>CACCAP010000019.1 GCA_902544085.1 uncultured Bacteroidota bacterium | reverse complement strand
AAACATTCGGTTTTGTACCTACATACTCAAGTAAATGATAGACTCTATCGTCTTTACTTCTTTCAAAAACTTCACTTTCTTCATTATTAATATCTCCAAATTTTAAAGCACCTGTTGAGCATGCAGCAGAACATGCAACAGCGTCATTAAATTCATTTGCATTAGCCTCTCTTCCCTCATTTTTAGCTTTTAAAATTATAGCTTGAGTTGATTGAATACAGAACGAACATTTTTCCATTACTCCCCTCGAACGAACAACTACGTCTGGATTTAAGACCATTTTACCTAAATCATCATTCATATGGAAATCAAACTCTTCATTATTGTTGTATAAAAACCAGTTAAATCTTCTGACCTTATAAGGGCAGTTGTTTGCACAATATCTTGTTCCTACACATCTGTTATAAGCCATGTGATTTTGCCCCTGTCTTCCATGAGAAGTAGCGGCAACAGGACAAACAGTTTCACAAGGTGCTTGATTACAATGTTGACACATTACAGGCTGAAAAACAACTTGTGGATTTTCATTTGGATCTTCTAATTCTCCAAAAACATTCAATGATTCTGATAATCCATCAATATTCTCTTTATTTTCTTTATCCTTTTCAAAAGAAATATCAGATGAATAATACCTATCTATCCTAAGCCAATGCATGTCTCTTGATTTTCTTATTTCTCTTTTACCAACAACAGGCACATTGTTTTCAGCATGACAGGCAATAACACATGCACCGCAGCCAGTACATGCGTTCAAATCAACTGATAATTTGAAGTGATGACCAATTGATCGGTCGAACTCTTCCCAAATGTTCACCTCCTTTTTATTCACAGCGGTTTCAATATGATTCTTAGAAACTACAGGAATTGCATTCCAATAATTTTTTGGTTTTGTGTTGTATGTTTCAAGAGTGGTTTCTTTGATAATATCTCCTCGACCCATCAAAGTATTTTGTAACTGTACACATGCAAATTCATGAATTTCATAAACTGGTTTGATGTTAACAAATTGAAGTTTAGAAAAATTATTATACAATCTAAAGGCATTTTGACCTGTCATCATTTCACTTTTTAGGCCTTGAGTTCGGCCGTATCCGAATGATATCCCAACAGTTCCCTTGGCTTGCCCAGGTTGAATAACAACTGGAATTTTTATCTCAGTTTGCGCACAACTGACCAATGCATAATTGCTATTTAAGGCACCATCCGATTCGTTGTAATTCTTCAATCCAATGTTATCAGCATCAAATTTGGATACCGTTAAATAATTATCCCATGAAACTCTAGAAATTGGATCTGGAAATTCTTGTAGCCAAGGATTATTTGCCTGCTGACCATCGCCCATTCCAGGTTTTGAGTAGATAATTAATTCAAATCCATCTGAGTTATCTAAAATCAGACCTTTGATATTTGTAGAAAAATTCAAATTACTGTTTTGCTTGAGCTGAATTTTATTATCCTTTGAATAAACTCCATCGTGTAGAACTTTGTTCCATATTGTTCCATCGTTTAAAATATTTGATTCCCAATTGGTTCTAATTTCATCATAATACGAATTTTCAGAGCCTGACCATTTCATCAAACATTCTTCAAATTGTCGAGTGTCGAAAAGTGGTTTTATGGTTGGTTGACATAGACTGTATTCACCATTGATAAATTCAAAATCTCCCCAGGATTCAAGGTAGTGAGGACATGCGGCAACGTACTTTGATTCAACAGATGTCTCATCCATCTTCATTGAAAAATTGATCGAAAAATCAACATTGGATAACAAAGATTTAAAGTCCATTGTTTCAGGTAGAGAGTAAACTGGATTAACACCACTCATTATGATTCCTCCGAGCGTACCATTTTCGTGATCTTTAATAATATTATCAAGCTTTTTGTCATCACCTTTTCTAAGCAAAGAAATCTTGGACTTATTTTTGACTTCACTTTTTAGGATTTCATTTATTCTAAAAGAAATTATTTGAGAATCGATATCATCGTGACCACAAAGTACAACAGAGTTTTTACCATTTGAAACCAATTCATCAATCAAAAGATCCAACTTTTGCTTTAATGAATCTTCAAAATCAGGAACAGAAAAACTATTGGATTCCAGCTTGCTGTATATGTAGGCTAAAACATGTTTTTGTCTTGTAGGCTTCAAAGGAATTCTAACATCCGCACTCGATCCAGTAATGGACATGTTAGATTCGATCTGAATATGTCTTGACATTTTAGCTTTACCGTTGTTATTTTTCTTTGGTACTCTATTTTTAACGTAGTCTTTATCATAATTTGAACCCATCCAATCACCAAGAAAATCCGCTCCTAAGGAAAAAATAAAGTTAGCTTTATCAAGATTGTAAAAGGGAAGTCCTCTTACTCCGTAAACGATCTCATGCGCATCTAGCACCGCGGATTCAGAAACCGCATCATACTCTAAGTGTTTTACATTCTTGAATTTTTTAGTAAAAGATTCAATTACTTTTTTTGATGTCGGACTTACAATTGTGTTAGTTAGAAGGTATACATTCTTACCAGCATCTTCAGATTTATTTAAATGCGAAACAAGTTGATCATCTAAATTTTGCCAAGAAATATTTTCTCCATTAAAAATTGGACCTTGAAGCCTTCCACTATCATACATTGACAAGACTGATGAATGAACTCTTGCATTTCCGAATCCATGATATTTAGATAACTTATTACTTTCGATTTTAATCGGCCTTCCTTCACGCGTTTTTACAAGAATGTTAGCGGCGTCATAACCATCAAACATTGTTGTTGCATAATAGTTTGCAATTCCAGGCCTAATTCTCTCAGGTTGAATAACGTATGGTACAGATTTGTGAACTGGGC
>CACCAP010000018.1 GCA_902544085.1 uncultured Bacteroidota bacterium | reverse complement strand
GGAGCGGTGAGGAATCTCATGGACATTTTATTCTTTCAACTAATGATGGAGGCTATATTCAAATAGGTGAAACAGGTTTTTTACCAAATAATGCTAAAATATTGGTGGTTAAGATTAATCAAAACGGTCAATTAATTTGGAAAAAAGAATATACTGATGCGGGTCACAATTTTGGAAATTCAATTATTGAATTGGATGATGGATATTTACTGTGCGGTGTTAACAATGATGATAGTTTTTTAGTTAAAGTAAATAAAGAAAATGGAGACATTTTATTTTCAAAAACCTACGACAATGGAGGAAGTGACGCATTTGAGCAATTATTATTGATAGATAATCAAATTTTTGCAGTTGGCTACACAAATTCTGAAGATAAATACAACAACTTTTATTCAGAAGGTGAATCAAGCCTACATATATTAGACTTAAAGGGCAATATCATAAAAAATATAGATATTAAAAGTTACATGTCTCATGCTTACAGAATTAAGTCTATAAATAATGATATTTATATTTCAGGTCTTACAGATGGTGCTGAAGATTATGCCTTAATTAAAATGAATCCATCAGGGGAATTAATTTGGTCCAATGTTTATGGAGGGAATGAATCTGATCATTGCTTTGCTATGGATGTAAATGATGAAAATGAAATTTTCCTGAGTGGTCATACAACATCAAAAACTGCAAACTGGGATACTTATACGATGAAAATTGATTCTAATGGAAATAAGTTATGGGAATCAAAAAGAGGTAATCCGAGAGGTTTTAATGAAAATTACATACATGATGAAGTTTGGGGTGTAATATCCACTGATGATGGTGGTTGTATAATTATTGCAGGAACTGGAGACGAATATGATGAGTATTCTGCAATATGTGATAATTCATCAGAATCTTCTGATCAATGGAAAGTCTATTCTATTAAGTTTTCATCCAATGGCTCAATAGAATGGGAAGGAATTTATGGAAGAGAGAGTGAGGATTGGGCAGGAGAGGATATTGATTTATCTTTGGATGGTAAACCAATTATTGCTGTTGATAATGGTGAATTTGGATTTTTAAAATTGAAATAAAAAAAGCCCTAAAAAGGGCTTTTTAATTTAGATAAATTAATATTTAGAAGTCAGCCAACCTTACCATCATGTAAGAGTTTACAACTTTCCTAACGCCACTGACTTTTTTAGAGTACTCTGCAAATTCAGGGCTATTATACATATCTTTTGTTCTTTTTAATGCTGATTCTAAATCAGGTGCACCAACCCATACAAAATGAGAAAAACCACCATTTTTTCCACTAATTGGGTATCCTAGACCATATGAGTTTTCCTCATATCCCTGAGTTACAGCCATTTCTTGAGAAAAAGAAGCAAATTCTTTCACATACTTACCTGGGTCTGAAACTTCCATTTCCCAAATCATAAATACTTGATCTGGTGTCCAGTCATTTTTAAACCATGCAGGCGTATTCAAAGCGGTCTTTACTGGGGTTATGTACTTATTAAGTTTTTCGCCAAAAACTTGAGCAACTGGTGATGCAAACCACGATAATGACCAATTTGCAAAAGATGCTTCGTCAGGGAAGCAAAATTGAACCGAGTGGGTTGCTTCTGTATTTCCATTGAATTGATAAGCAAACAGAGATTTTGTTCCATTAATATTTTTTGCCCATTCAGTTTCCATCATACCTTTAAGCGCTGAAACAACCATTTCTGGTTCATCTGTTTTAAAATCAAAAAAAGCACAGTATTGTGAAAATGAAAAAGACGAAAAAAAGATTGTAAAAAGTAAAATTATTTTTTTCATATTTTTAAAATTAAGATGTTAAATTTAAGAATATTTGCCATTTAACCAACGGATGTTTTTAATTTAAATGATAAAGATTAGTACACTAATAAAATCCTTTATAATCTTTTTGATTTTTATTTCAATTGGATGCAAGCAAACCGAAAATGAAATAAGAAAACCTAATGTAATCTTGATCATGGCTGATGATATTGGTTATGAAGGATTAGGAATTAATGGGAGTTTGTCATACAATACTCCAAATTTAGATGCATTAGCCTCAAATGGTGTAAATTTTACCAATGCAATTGCAAATCCCCTTTGTACACCATCTAGAGTCAAAATAATGACTGGAAAATATAATTACAAAAATTACGATTATTTCACTCATCTCAATGCAAGCGAAAAAACATTTGGAAATTTATTTCAAGAGAATGGTTATCAAACAGCGATAGTTGGAAAATGGCAATTGAATGGATTAAAAATTAAAGAAATAGATCAAAAAATAAAGGACGACAACACTAGACCTTACAAATTTGGTTTTGATGAATATTGCTTGTGGCAACTAACAAAAACAAAAGATTTTGGAGAAAGATTTGCAAATCCATTAATTGAACAAAACGGAAAATTTTTAGAACGTAATAACGATTTGTATGGTCCTGACATAGTATCAGACTACGCAATAGATTTTATTCAAAGAAATAAAGAAAAACCTTTTTTTCTTTATTATCCAATGCTTCTTGTTCATGACCCATTTGTTCCTACACCAGATTCAGAGGAATGGAATAATCCAGATTTAAGGTACAAAAAGAGCAATATTTTTTTTAAAGATATGGTCGAATATATGGACAAAATAGTTGGTAAAATAGCCCAAGAATTAAAGGCCCAGGGAATAGAGGATAATACATTAATAATGTTTGTTGGAGATAATGGAACCAATAGAAACTTAGTGACCAAAACTAATTTTGGAGATGTCAAGGGTGCAAAAGGAAATACTATAACACATGGTGTACATGTTCCGATGATTGCTAGTTGGCCTTCAAAAATTAAGAACCCAATTATTTATGATGGTGTTGTTGATTTGACAGATTTCTATGCTACATTTTCTGACATATTGAATTTGTCAAATGATTCGGATGGCAAAAGCTTAACGCACATTTTTTATGGGAGTAAAAAAAATGTACGTGAAACGGTAACTATTTACTATGACCCCAAGTGGTCAATTAATGTTGACAGGCACAGAAATATTTTTAGCCAGGATAAAAGGTATAAGTTGTATAAAAATGGAGAATTTTTTGATATGAAAAATGATATTTTGGAGGAAAATCCATTAAAAGAAAAAGATCTTGATGTGAATGAAAAATTAATTAAAGAAAAATTGTCAAAAGAAGTTTCAAAATTCCCATCATTGCCAATTTTAAATTAATATTCACAGTTCAGATGGTGGAGCCGGAGGGATTCGAACCCTCGTCCAAACGACTGAAACATCAGCTTTCTACAAACTTAGTTTTCATTTGTTTTTCGATGATGATCTTGCTGAAAACTACACAATCATCACTTAGCTTCTAAAGTTTCAAATAATCATTGAAGCAATAATTATTCTATGTT
>CACCAP010000017.1 GCA_902544085.1 uncultured Bacteroidota bacterium | reverse complement strand
ATTACATGGTAATGGTGGAACAAATACAGGTTTTTTAAATAGACTGAAAAGGTTTACTGACGATGGAGAATTTGTTGGTATATATCCTCAAGGAATTCAAAGATCTTGGAATTTGGGCTCGGAAGCCTCGAAGGCTGATGATGTTCAATTTATTAATTTAATCATTGAGGAATTAAAAAAATATCAAAACCTTAATATGAACAAGGTATATGTCATTGGAAATTCAAATGGCTCTGGAATGGCTAACAAGTTGGGTGTAGAAACAAATCATTTTAAAGCGATCGCACCCATTGTAAGTCAATTAATGGAAAGTATGCCGTTAAAGTCAACAACTCAACCCATATCAGTTTTCCAAGTTAATGGAGCTTTGGATCCAATAATCCCAATCAACGGAGGACCTGGACCAGGAACACATATTTTTTTAGATGCTCTGCAAAGTGCAAAATTGTGGGCAAATAAATTTAATTGTTTTGAACCTCAAATTAGAATGATTGGAGAAGACACTCTCTATGAATTTAAAAACTGTGATGATGGAAAAGAGATTAGGTATTTAAGGATTGAAAATGGGGAACACAATGTTTTAAATCCTTTTTTAATCAATGAGATTTGGAACTTCTTTCAAAGATTTTAGCTATGAAACATCACATCAAGAATTTATCAAATATTGTAATTGTTTTTTTATTATGCATGGGTTTAGGATTTGCAACTCAAAATAAAATTGTAATTAATGGTATCATTTTGGTTTTTATTATCCACTGGGTATTGTACATTCCTGCAAATATTTTTAAAACCGAAAAATTTTATGATCTAACAGGTAGTCTAGCTTACATTTCTGTGATTTCTTACATACTTTACTCAAAAACACTAAGCTTTGGGTCAGGAATAGGAGAAATTGTTATTTCCTTAGCAATAATAATATGGTCTGGTAGATTAGGTACATTTTTATTTTTAAGAATAAAAAAAGACGGTGAGGATAAAAGATTTAGAGAATATAAAAAGTCATGGTCAAAATTTTTGGTTGCATGGACAACATCAGGAATGTGGGTAACAATATGCTCAGCATGTGCAATGACAGCAGTCGCATCGGAAAATATTATTGAGCTAAATATCGCTTTTTTTACGGGTCTTGTTCTATTTATAATTGGATTTTCTATAGAGATTATAGCAGATTATCAGAAAACGAAATTTAGATCAATCAGTGAAAACAAGAATAAATTCATAACGTCAGGCTTGTGGTCAAAATCAAGGCATCCAAACTATTTAGGAGAAATTATTCTTTGGTTGGGTATTTCTGTAATGTCATTTTCAAATCTAGAGGGATTACAATACATCACTCTGATATCACCAATTTTTACCTATTGGTTAATTGTTTATATAAGTGGGGTGAGTATGTTAGAGAAAAGTGGTCAAGAAAAATGGGGGCATTTAAAAGAATATCAGGATTACATTAAAAAAACTCCGAAATTATTTTAAAACCAAATCAATTGGCCCATCTGTTTCTTTGTCAACAGAGAAACTGAATTTATAGATTTTTTTATCTACTAGCATTTCGCCCTCATAATCTCCATAGAATCCCCTGAATTCAAAGGAATCGCTAATGTTTATTTTTTCACTTATTTCAGTTGTCCAAGTTTCTTTTATTAACTTTTTCAAAGTCAAAAATGATTTTTTTGGAGATAAGTCTTTGTAAAGCAATCCCCCGGCATGTCCTCTCCATGCATTTTTATCAGTTAGGTTCCAAAAAGTAATGGAACTAACACTCGGATGACTGAAAACAAGTGTGTAAAAGTCTTTTAAATAAGATGCTTGGAAATCTTCATATTCAGGAAGGCTTGGTAAGTCCATTTCTTTCCCATTTCGTAGTGATTCATCTCTCTTGGCTAAAAACTCTTGGTGATCTTTCCAATTATTAAATCTTTTAGAACTTGTCACAGTGATTTCTGTAAACTGAATGTTTTTTCCCAAAACTGCATAGTCCTCAATCTGATCCCAAACTTGACTTTCAGTCATGACATTATCATTCGACTGCATATGAGCTTGCATCCCAATTGAACTGAAATTTAAATTTTTCTGTACGTAATATTCATTTATTTTAAAATATTCGGGGTCCTTTGCGTGGTAGTGATTATTTGAATAATTCTTATCTGGATTAACGCTGTTGACAAACTGATAGATTTCTACCATTGCTGGATATATTCCACCTTTGTAATTGATCCAATCTTGAATAGCACTGTATGGAATGTGAGGTTTAAATGGTCCAACTGGTTCATTGTATACGTCCCAGTCATTAATTTCTGGATAAGTTTCAATTAATCTCCTCATGTGTATTTTCATAGCGACCTCAAGCTCATCCAAATCTTTAGAATATCTTACCCAATCAGGCATAGCCTCATGCCACATCAATGGATGACCTTTTAATCGGACATTATTTTTTTTTGACCATTGAATTATATCATCATAAAATTTATCTGTTTGTTTTCTAGCACTTCTTTCATCAGTAAGGGCCCAATACATACCAACGGTTGCATAATTAAAAACTTCATTAAATCTTTCAAGGTATAAATCAAACATGTTACCTCGCATCTTTCTCAACTGAGTAAACCCAACTCCAAATTTAAAATCATGATTAATTAGTCTAATTTTTAGTTTACCATTCTTTTTTTTGATGTCAGTGGGGAAATTAAAGTTTAAAATAGTATTGGTTTTTCTGTATTTTTCAATCCTCTCATTAGCCCCTTCCAATTTCCATGGTTCGTGAAAACTTGGATCTTGAGCAAAAATTAACAGAGGGAATATTAAATAGAATAAATATTTCATTTTAGTAATGGGTTTTTATGTAATCAGAGTCTTTTATTTTACCAATTAAATTTTTTTTAACATTCATCCACTTTGAAGGTTCATCAAGCGGATGTTGAGTAGGCTTTATCAGAGGAATATTTCCTAATGATACAATGTCATTTTGAGAGACCATCCACTCCTCGAGACTTTTACTCAATTCACTAATAATATGTTTTGAGCCAGGTTTTTTTGAAATATTTTTTTTCTCATAAGGATCTAATTCTAAGTCGTATAACTCCACATAAGGAACATTTGGCATTTTTTTAGCTCCAATTTCAATGAATTTATTTAACACTCTTCCTTTATTCAAGTTTTCTTTATAAATTTCAATAGAATTGAAATTTTTAATCATTTTGTACTTTCCATTGCTAATCATTCTAGATGGAAAAATAAATCCATTTCTAACGTTTTGTCTTGTAGAAACACCATAAACAAAATCATTCACTTTTTTGTCATTTCCAACTAATAGATCACTAAAACTTTTTCCGTCAAACTCATCCAGTTCACCTCCAGCAATATCGACGATTGTTGGTAATATATCAACCATTGCTAGTAGTCTGTTTGACTCAATATTTTTTTTAATTTTTCCTGGCCATCTCACTACAACAGGAATTTTAAGTCCCTTTTGATATAATGTAAACTTTCCTGAAATTCCATGATCTGAAGCATAAATAAACATGGTATTGTTTTTTAAATCATTACGATCAATCATATTTAGGATTTCCCCTAGCTGAATATCATCATATTTTATATTTTGATAATACCCAGGCTTTTCTGGTGTTACTCTATTATTGTAGGGATGGATTTTAATATCATCTAATGTATAATCAGTTTCATTAGGGTATGGTCCATGAGGAAAATCACTTGCAAGCACAAGACAAAATGGTTTTTCCGCATTTTTTAAATAGCTATCGATTGATTCAAGATCTAATTGCTTATTTTGCTTGTTTTGAATGTAATAGTCCCAGGCAAAAGTGTTGTAGGGCCCAACGTGACTTTTTCCAGCTAAAACAACTTCATAACCTATCGCAGATAAATGTTGAACAATTGTTTTTGTATCTTTTTTTACATGGGTATGGTTTGTATAGCTACCATTTTTGAGAGGGTATAAACCTGTATACAATTGCGATCTACTCGGTGTGCAGATTGCAGAGGCTGTGTGGAAATTTGTAAACCTTATTCCTTCAGATGCCAATTTATTGACATTGGCTGA
>CACCAP010000016.1 GCA_902544085.1 uncultured Bacteroidota bacterium | reverse complement strand
TTTCAATCCTCATTGATAATGAGGCTCCAGTTGCGGATAACCAAGATCTAAACATCTTACCTGGGGAGAATAAAACGATTACATTAAGTGGGTCTGATGAAAATAATGATCCTTTGAAATATATAATTGTTTCTCTCCCAAGTGAAGGAACTTTAATTGAAAATGGATCCGAGATTGCAACTGATGATTTACCAAAAACTATATCGGGAACCAAAGTTATATATAACAACACAAATCAATCAGCTAGTGGGGATAGCTTTAAGTTTAAAGTTAATGATGGTATTGTAGACAGTGAAGATGCTACAATATCAATCAATTTCATAAAAACTGTTTCGTTCAATTACAATTCTGATCAAATAGCAGAAAACTCTGAAAATAAGATAATTCTTACTGCAAGAATTGAGGGCTCATCTAATAAAAACATTAGCATTCCATTCGCAGTATCCGGATCTGCAAAACAAGATGAATATTCAATTACCCAAAGTCCTTTCACAATTTCTGCCGGATCAACAACATCCCAGAATATTGAAATATCAACAAAGGATATTGATGATGATGAAGTTGAACCAATTGAATCCATAATCATTAGCATAGGTGAAATTATTAACGGTGTTTCTGAACAAAAAGAGTTTGTATTTAATCTGTTGAGTGATGATAAACCTACATTCAGTAAAGTTGAATCTGAAAAAGATGAATTTTATGAAAATGAATCGATAATTGTTTCAGCATCAATTGAATCAGCACACTCATTTGATGTTAAGGTGAATTTCGATTTTGCTGGTCAAGCAACCTACAATTCAGATTACAGATCAAATTTTGACAGTAAGGGTAGAATAAACACTGTTGCGGGTGGCAATAGTAATGGGTCTGAACTAAATCAACTTAATGCACCGTCATCTGTACATGTACACAGTAATGGAGATGTATATGTTCTGGATGCTAACAATAAGAGAATAGTCAAATGGACTAAAGACTCGACTGTCGGTGAGTCTTTAATTACCAACTTAGAAATTGATGAACTTTCAGGCTTTTTTATTGATTCTAATTTAAACATATACGTTGCAGAACATCTATCCCATAGAGTGACAAAGTGGACGCCACCTTACTCAGGGGATGGAACGGTAGTCGCAGGTGGAAATGGATCAGGATCTGGTAATAATCAGTTAAATGAACCTTTCGGTGTTTTTGTAGATGAGTCTCAAAATATCTATGTGTCAGATGGTCAAAACCATCGGGTGATGAAATGGGCACCTAATGCCAGCGAGGGTGTACTAGTTGCAGGCGGAAATGGTGCAGGTTCTGCACTAAATCAACTTCACTATCCAATGGAGTTATATGTTCATCGTTTAGGTGATATATATATAACGGATGAATCAAACGGTAGAATTATAAAGTGGGGCAACGGTGATAGCGAAGGAATTGTTGTAGCTAAAAATCTGGCAGTTCCTAGAGGGTTTCACGTAACCGAGGATAAGGTTATTTACATTGCTGACAGAGAAAATGATAGAGTTATAAAATGGAAAGAAAACTATACTGAAGGAGTTGTAATAAGCTCAGGCAGAGAAAATAGCACATTCAATGATCCTTCAGATGTGTTTATTGATGCTAAAGGAGACATTTATGTCGCTGATAAAGACAATGCGAGAATTGAAAAAATATTGCAATTCCCTGAATTAATAATTAAAGCAGGTGAACTTAGCGGTTCCATAGAAATATCTGGAATTGAAGAAGTTCCTGAAAATAATGAAAGTGATGAAACGATTGTAATTAAACCCTTATCAAATGATATTGAAATTGAAGAAAGCTATTCAAAGACAATTACAATAAAAAATAATTCACTTGAATTCATAAGAAAGGATAATCCCTTTATTGGACTTTCCAAAAGTTCTTTCTCCTGGGGAGATTTTGACAGAGATGGTGATCTTGATGTAGCACTTATGGGGCAAAGTAATGCGGTTGGCGCCGTAACAGCTATATACAAGAATGATAATGGATCTTTTGTTGATATAGAATCCAATTTAACCAAAGTTTATGATGGATCATTGTCATGGGTTGATTTAAACAAAGATGGTTGGTTAGATCTTGTTGTCTCTGGTTATAATGATGGGGCTATTACTAAAATTTATTTGAATCAAAATGGAGAATCTTTCACTTCTGAAACAAATAGCTGGGATATTCCTATGGCCTACAATTCAAAAATGTCGTGGGGAGATCTGGATAATGATGGGGACTTGGATCTAGCGTTTGTTGGAATAGATGATTCCAATCGAGGGTTTTCATATTTGTATTTACGAGTTAATGGAGAGAATAGATTTATAGTCCAAGATTTGAGTTACTTTTCTGGTGGAGGGTCTAAATTTGGAGATATTGAAATTGGAGATTTTGATCAAGATTCAGACAATGACTTAATTTTTACAGGAGAAAGAGATTGGGGACAAATCAGAGCACAGATTAGATTAAATTCATTTATATCTCCACTTGACCGAGATTTTGTTGATCTTCCACTGTATTTCGGAAGAGACAAAGAAGAAAATATTCCTACTCCATTAAAAAATGCATCAATAACAACTTATTTTAATCAAATTGACAAAGAGTTGTCATATATCATGATGGGAAGAGATGAAAATGATAATCTGACCTCTTTTACTAGGACGGTTGGAGAACTAGACAGATCTCAATCTGCCCCATCAATGAGTTTAGAAGATGGAGACATTTCTGTAGGAGATATCAACAATGACGGTTCTAATGATTTTATCTTTACAGGTGAAAATATAACAGGTAATCCTGTTACAAAGTTATTTTTTGGAACACCTTGTGGTGATGAAAATATTCAGGATTGCACCTTCATAGAATCTACATTTGAATTTGTAGAGTTAAGGGAATCTACGGTCGAATTTGTAGATTATGATTTAGATGGTGACCTAGATATTTTTATTACTGGCCTAAGTGATAATGGTGCTGAATCAATATTATACGAAACAAATCTAAACAACAAAGTAAATCAAAAACCATCTGTACCTGAAAACTTACAAATAACAAATCTCGGATTTGGGCAAGTAAAATTAAACTGGGATCCCTCAATAGATGATTATTCGAATTTAGTTGGTTATGGTTTACGAATAGGTACAACACCAGGAGGCTCAGAACTAACCAACACCCTTAGTGATTTGGAGACAGGAACAAGATTAGTTTCTACTCCACCAAAAATTTTAAATAATGAATTTTCAACTGATTTGTACCCAGGCACCTACTACATGGCTGTTCAATCAATTGATCCAGGTGCAAAATCAAGTACTTTTTCTGATGAGATTGAATTAAAACTTCTCTACGATTGGAAAATTCTTAATCAAGGTGGAATCGTAGATAAATATATTGATGGAAAGAAAAGTCCTATTGTTAAGTTAGTTGATTTGGACGGGGATGATGATTTAGATTTACTTTATGGATCTCAGGCAGATTTTGATAATAGTCTAGGTTTTACTCAGCATGAGGTTATAAAATTCTCTAAACTTACAGCTCACAGATATAATTCTGAAGAAAAAAGAATGATTAGAGTAGATCGTGAAGCGGAAACAGAAGGATCGCTTTCTAATTTTGCCCTGGGTAACATAACGAATATTCAAGTTGGATTAATAAATGATGATCAATATTTGGATGTAATAATAAATCGATATGCTTCTGCCAATGATAATGGATTTAATATTTACCTAGGTAAAGAAAATACAACCAATAATATTGATAAAAATGTTTTGGTCTACAATGAGTTTAAAATAGGAAATGGTTTATTTGAAGGAAAAATTAAACTATCGGATTTAAACAACGATGGTCAATTGGAAATTATTCTAGCAGGACTCACATCGGAAAATACCACATCTGGGTTGCCAAAAATTTATGTTTACAATTTTGACGAATCTAATAATTCGTTCAATGAGAAAGATTATTCTGATCAAATTGCATCATTAACAAACTCGTCATTTGATTTAGGTGATTTTGATAACGATCAAGACATAGATTTTGTTATAACTGGTTTTGATCAATCAGATGGCTTAAAATCCTTCTTGTATAGTAATGTTAGTGAAGTTGGTGGTGAATTAAAATTAGAAGTTAGCCAAGATACATTTGGAGCAACAAGAGATGGGTCAATTGACTTTTTTGATTTTGATACTGACGGAGACTTGGACATTTTGCTAACAGGTACTGGAACATCCGGCGACATTTTCAAAATTTATGAGAATAATAAAAAAGATGGATCATCAGAATGGACGGAATTAGAGACATTAAATATTCCTGGTTTAAGAGATAGTAAAATTGATTATGGAGATTTTAATGGAGATGGTTATAATGATTTACTTTATTCTGGAGTCCAATCTGGTTCAGGGAAAATTTCTGAGCTTAGAGAATATGATCCCAACCAAAAAAATTATGTTAAAAGTGATTTTAATATTGGTGAAATCATTGATGCTGACGTTGAATTTGGTGATATTGACGGTGATGGAGACCTTGATTTTGTTCTCTCTGGGACAAATAAAAACAATGAAAATTTTCATACAATTAATACGTTCTTAAATGTGAGGACTGAATCATCAATTGCTGAATCAGGAATCGGTTTAGCACAATCTAACTCAGTCTCCAATTCAAATAAAAGAAGTTCTCTAGTTTCTGCTAGTTCAACAGGGAATATCTACACTAAAAATAACCCACCGTCTCCACCACAAGTTAAAAGTATAGAGTCGCTACCCTTTGAAAATGTAATTGATGGAAAAGTAGCAGTAGAATTTTCATGGCTAAAATCTGATGATGACCTTACCATTTCTGAAGGTCTTTCGTATGCTATAAGAATTGGTACCCAGCCCGGTAGTTCTGACATTTTATCTACAAATTCTAATGAATCAGGTTTTAGAAGTATACCTACTAAAGGTAACGCAGAACATAATTTAAAATGGAAATTAGCTTTATCACCAGGGACTTATTACTGTGCAATTCAGGCTATTGACGCCTCATATGTTGGCTCATTATTTAGTGAAGAGGTACAATTTGAGGTGA
>CACCAP010000015.1 GCA_902544085.1 uncultured Bacteroidota bacterium | reverse complement strand
GGGGCTACTACAACTGTTTCAGAGCCTCCTCAATACCAAAGTATGCAGGTTTTTTTTCAAAATTTTCATTATGTGGAGTTGCTTGTCCACAACTAGGGAAATGTGCAGGAATCCAACTATCAATATCAGACGAGCCCCATATAAGTATGGTGTTGCAATTTGATTTAGAGAATGCAGTGGAAATTATTTCCTTATATGCATTTTTTTGATCCTCAACACCTTGGGAAATCCCATCACAAATTCTAATATCCAATTCAGTTAAGTTTGCAATAAACCCATTATTTCCTAAATCATCAATCGTGTTTCCAAACTTTTCAATGAATGAGCTAGTCATATCTTCAAGCCTGAAGTGTGATTGAAGTCCAACTCCATCAATTGGTGCATTGAATTGTGTTTTTAAATTTTTAACCATTGTTCTCATTAGGTTATTCTTGGATGTTCCATATTCTTCAATTCCATAATCATTGTAGAATAGTTTAACATCTGGATTCTCTTCTCTAGCCCATTTAAAAAGCTTTGAAAAATAAGATAAATATCCAATTTCACCATTATCATTTTCCTCAATGTTGACCTTTTCATACCATGTATTGGGCCTGTAGCCGTTAAAGATAATAGCTTCATTTAATACATCCCACTCATCGATTTTACCATTTGTATACCTACTTAGAGCTCTTATGTATGACTCTGTGAAATCATAGATTTGCTGTGAGGTCCAAGTTTTAGATTCTTCATTTAACCAATTTGGAATTTGTTTGTACCATATCATAACATGACCTCTCTTTTTCATATTATGTTTGTTGGCATAATTAACAAACCTGTCAATATTGTATGTATTTAGGTCACTGATTTTTATGTTAAAAGGATCCTCAGGTCTGTCCCTAAGTAGATTTACCATTTTTAATTTATTCCCAGTGACAAGTGCATTATACTCTGTTTTTAAAATATTATCTATTGCTCCATTGTAGATGGCATGATCATCAAAAAAACCATCTCTCATCAAATTTCCAATAAATTTTCCTTTTGAAATGGCTATGTCTTTCAGTCCAGTTTCTGTAACTGTGGGTGTTTCATTAGAATTATCATCACTGTCGGTACTACAACCAATTAACAGAACTAAGATTACTAAGTAAAATTTTTTCATAGATTTCAAAAATAGGATTTTTAATCATCAAAAGCAGATCGATTGGCATTGGTATGTTTTTTTAAAATCCTTTTTGATTCTTTCTTTACTATGGAATCTGATTTTAGTTTCCATAATGATTGAGATGCATGTTTATAGGTTTCCTTAATATCAACAATTGGCTTTGGATAGTTTTTATCCAGTTTAAAACTGTAAAGTTTTTCTTCAATTGTATTAATTTTCCAAGGCTCATGGATCAATTTCAGTGGTAAATGCTCTAGTTCTGGAACCCATTTTTTAATAAAAGTTGCATCAGGGTCATGTTCTAGAGAATTCTTCACAGGATTATAAATTCTAATCATATTGATTCCAGTTTCCCCAGCTTGCATCTGAAATTGTGGGTAATGAATTCCAGGTTCAAAATCCAAAAAGTTTTTTGCCAAATGAACCACTCCATCTTGCCAATTCTGCCATAAATGGTGGGTTAAAAATGAAACAAGCAATGCTCTCATTCTAAAATTTAGATAACCAGTCTTTACAACACATCTCATACTGGCATCGACTAGAGGGAATCCGGTCTTTCCTTTTTTCCAAGCATTTAAATTTTTTTTGTTGACTGTCTTATTGTTTTTATATCCTTTGTTAATGCTTCTAAATTCCATTTCTGGTTCCATTTCAAATTTTTGTATAAAATGCGATTGCCACCTTAATCTAGATGTAAAGGAATTGAAGTGTAATCTTGATTTGCCTTTTTCAACTTCTTTTTTTGCCAATTGCCAAACATATCTTGTTGATAAATTTCCCCATGAAAAGTATGGAGATAATCTTGAGCAGTGATATCTTGAAAGCTCAGGTTTACTAATTTTAAAATGATACTTTTTATATCTGTCATTTAAAAAGCTTTTCAAGTATTTGTGAGCTTCTGTTGGCCCACCTTTTTGAGTGTGATTTGATCTAACTCCTTTAATTTTAATTTCATCAAGCTTGTCAATACTTACATTAATAAAACTTTCACAACTTGCATTGGCAGCTTTAATTGGCTGCATCATTTGAGTTTTCCAGTTTTCAATCCATTTGTCTCTATTTTTTCTTCCTCTAAAAACACCAGTCCTTGGTTTTTCAATCCATTCAATTTTATTTCTTTTACAAAAAGATTTGAAGGCAATATCTCTCTTGTAAGTCACATCAAGACCTATTTCCTCCGTTGAAAAAACGGATTTCACATTGTATTTTTTTGATAATTTTTGAAAAAAATTGGTCAATTCACATTCATAGACATGAATTCGAGTATCAAATTTTTTCAAACTGTTATTGAGGTCTGAAATGGATTCTTTTATGAAATTTATGTGTTTTTTTGAGATGTGCTGATCATTAATGATTATGGGCTCAAATAAATAAATCAGCAATAGAGGATGTTTGGATTCAATAGCATCGCTTAATGCAATGTTATCAATCAGCCTGAGATCTCTTTTGAACCAAAATACATTTATATTTTGCTTCAAAGTTTTACTAAAGAGTAATCACCAAATTAGAACCACTTACAGTGGCTGCATAGCATTTTAAAGATCCACCACCTTGGTGGTTTGAGTTTGGTTGGGCAGCAGGTGTAGCACAATCTGACTTAAACGATTTTGTGTGTTGACCACATGTGAATTGTCCATTGGATGAATTGTAACTCCATGCAGTGTGAGTGCCTTTGTGTGGACACACTCCATCAAAAACCCTGTATAAAGTTGAGCTTACCTTTAATATTAATAATTTTTCAGCAGTAAACTGTTTCCAGCTGTTTGACTGAAGGTCTGAGAAGTTAGAATTATTCAAATCAATTGTAATTGTATTTCCACTTTTTGTATATCCAGCATCAGTATTTCCTCCTGTGTTTCCTCCGTTGTTGTTGCCAGTTCCCATATCAGTATCATCATCACCAGATGAACACGATTGAATAGCAGGTACACCTAAAAAAGCCATGGCTACAGCAGGACAAACATGATTTAAAAATTCTCTTCTTTTATTTTTTTCTTTTTCGCTCATAATTACAATATTACAATTTCTGTACCAATACTAAAAATCAAGAATTTTTTTAAAATATTATGATGTATATTGCTATGCACGCACAGTAATTTTTCTTAATTTTGAGCAGTGCGAAAACAACTAACAATAATTCTTGTTCTTTTCACTTCATTCATATTTTCTCAGGGTTTAAAAACCAGTGGAAAAATCATTGTGGACGAAAATGGTAACGAGGTTTTACTGAGAGGTTATACTCCAGGTGGCTGGCTTGTCATGGAGGGTTATATGATGCAATCGGAAGGTACAGCTGGAGCACAACATGAGTTTGTTGAGAGGTTTACTGATCTAGTTGGTGAGGATAGAACCAATCAATTTTTTGCAAAATGGAGAGAAAATCACTTCATGCAGGAAGATGTTGATTCTTTAGCCTCTTGGGGATTTAACAGCATCAGGGTCCCCTTACACTATAATTTATTTACCCTACCAATTCAAGAGGAGCCAAATGCTGATCAACACACATGGCTTGAAACAGGTTTCGAGATCATAGACAATGTTCTCTCATGGGCTGAGCCTCACAAAATGTACGTTATTTTGGATATGCATGCCGCGCCAGGTGGACAGGGAAGAAATTCTGAAATCTCTGATTATGATCCATCCAAACCCTCCCTTTGGGAAAGTGAAAGAAATAAAACAAAACTAGTTGAGCTTTGGAAAAAAATTGCAGAAAGATATAAAGACAACAAGTGGATTGGTGGTTATGACTTAATTAACGAAACCAATTGGGATTTACCCGGAGGAGTAGCCCTCAGAGAGTTGTATGAAAGAATTACTACCGCAATCAGGTCTGTAGGTGACAATCATATTTTATACATTGAAGGAAATGACTATGGAAACAATCATGCAGGCTTAACTCCGCCGTGGGATGATAACATGGTTTATAGTTTTCACAAATACTGGAACAATACAAATGAAGATGACCTTGATTGGATATTGCCACTTAGAGAAAATTATGATATTCCTCTTTGGATGGGTGAGTCTGGTGAAAATTCTAATAAATGGTATACGGATGCCGTTCATTTATTTGAGTCCAACAATGTTGGTTGGGCTTGGTGGGCAATAAAAAAACTTGGTGATATCGATAGTGCATTCTCTGTTGTTAAAAATCCAGGTTATCAAGACATTATCAATTATTGGAAAGGAGAGGGTGACAAGCCTAGCGAAGATGATGCCTTTGCTGCCATGATGAAATTAGCCGACAACCTTTTAATTAAAAACTGTCTCTACAGAAAAGGAATAAAAGATGCTCTTCTTAGACAACCACACACCAATGAAACAATACCATATAACAAAGCTCAAGAAATACCTGGTATGGTTTATTTGTCTGACTATGATCTAGGAAAAAGTGGCTATGCTTATTATGATTTAGATTCTGCCGATTACAATTTATCAACTGGCTCTTTTCAGGCTTGGAACAGGGGTTGGAGATACAGAAATGATGGTGTTGATATAGAGACTAACAATGATTCCAAAAGCAATGGTTATCACATAGGTTTTGTTGGTAAAGGAGAATGGATAAAATATACTGTCAACGTAAAGGATGCTGGCCTATATCGAGCAGATTTTCGTCATGCATCTGCAGCAGATGGTGCTCGATTTTACTTAACAAATAACAATCAAAACTTAACGTCTGTTCTGACCACAAACAACACCGGTGGCTGGTTTAATTTTATAACAACTTCTATGAGTGGATTGGTTTTGAATGCTGGATTGCAAGAAATAAAAATACATTTTGACTCAAACAGTGAGGTAAATATCTCTTCAATTGATTTTGTTAAAGTTGGAGAGATTAGTCAAGCTAATTTCAGTTCGGTTTCTGCAAAAACAGGTTCTGACGAAAAATCTATTGAATTGTACTTGAATCAAAGCTTGGACGAAAATTCTATTGCAAACAGCAAAGATGGGTTCACAATTACAGTAGACGGAGAGAGTGTGAGTATTAATTCACTTTCATACGATGACGAAAAATCAAGAACACTAATTATAAATCTTGTGGATAACCTTTTATTTGATCAGGAAATTCTAATTTCTTATTCAGGAGAAAGTGTCCTGTCAAAAACCAACAAACCATTACAAAAATTCACAAATTTGTCAGTACTTAATGATTTGGAGGCTAGATATGTCTTACCGGCAAAGATTCAGGCTGAAGATTATGTTAATATGTTAGGGATTTCTGTCGAAAGCACAACTGATGATGGTGGTGGTTCCAACATCGGATATACAGATAAAAATGACTATGTCGAATATAAAATATACAACAGTCAAAATAGAAAATTCACTATTGATTTTAGGGTTGCTGCAAACTCGGATGCTGGTGAAATTTCGCTTGATCTTGTTGATGAATCGACTGGCCGTTATATAGAGGTTATGGATAATCTCACTCTCCCAGTAACTAACGATTGGCAAAGTTGGACTACAGTTACAAAAAACACAAGTAATGTAATTGGTAAAGGGGTTCATATTTTAAGGTTAA
>CACCAP010000014.1 GCA_902544085.1 uncultured Bacteroidota bacterium | reverse complement strand
TGGAAAGATTCCGTTCCTGACTCATTAAAAGATTTTTATAAAGAAAGTGATTACAAAAAAGCCAAGAGTTATAAGCTTGATAGGGACAGAGTTTCTTTAATTTCATCCCTGATTTCAACCATTCTAACAATTATTTTTATCTTTTCTGGGGTCTATGGAAAGGTAAGCGATTACTCACTTTATTATTTTGACAGTCCATTTCTCCAATCAGCTGGTTTTTTTCTTTTCTTTTTAATGATAAGCACAATCATTAATCTTCCAATTAGTTATTACTCAATTTTTACCATTGAGGAAAAGTACGGTTTTAACAAATCTACATTGTCCACTTTTATAAAAGACAAGATAAAGGGCTTAATAATTTCACTATTAATTGGTGGTTTTATTCTTTATATAAGTATACAACTGTACAGTTTTTTTGAAGCTAATTTTTGGTTATGGCTCTGGGTATTTTTATCAGCAATTATCATTTTTACAAATATGTTTTATACGACCCTAATTGTTCCAATTTTTAACAAATTAAGTCCACTTGAGGAAGGGACTTTGAAAAACAAAATAGAGAAATATTCAAAAAAAATTGGATATTCTCTTGATAAAATATTCGTAATTGATGGCTCAAAAAGATCCTCAAAAGCAAATGCATTTTTTTCTGGCTTAGGCCCTAAGAAAACAATAGCACTTTTCGATACACTGATTGATAAACACGAAGAAGACGAACTTGTTGCAGTTCTTGCCCACGAAGTAGGTCACTACAAAAAAAATCATATAAAACAAGGTTTACTTTTGTCCATTTTACAGGTTGGAATAATTTGTTATATACTTCAATTATGCCTAAATGAACCAAACTTATCATTTGCACTTGGTGGTCTTGAAAGTTCGTTTCATTTAAGCCTTATTGCTTTCAGTTTTTTATTTAGTCCATTAAGTATAATTATTGGAATTGGAATGAATATTTTTAGTAGAAAAAATGAGTATGAAGCTGACAAATATGCAAAGGAAACTTATAATGGTGAAAGTTTAAAAAATGCTTTGAAAAAACTTTCATCTGACTCATTAACAAACTTATACCCACACCCTCTTTATGTATTTGTTCATTACTCTCATCCTCCACTACTTAAAAGATTGGAGGCTCTGGACAGAAAATAGCAAAATAGGCACACTATTTGATTATATTCGCATACTTTAGCATACTCAACAAATTAGTTTTTCATACTCAATATAAAATTGAAAAATATCAAAATAAGTTCCGAAAATAAACTTGTAATAGATCCTGATTTAATCTATTATAACTTCCATAATTTGGATAAATCCAAACAAAAAGTTTTTTATGAAACTGAAAATAATTACATACAATTTCACTTTTGTATTGGCGGACATGTGAGTTTTCAATACAATAATGGGGCTTATAGTTTCCCTGTAGGAAAAGGCAATTCGATTTTACTTTATAACCCAATAATGAATCTCCCAGTAAATGCAATTCTAGATATTAATACGAAATTGGTTAGTATTCTTGTTAAAATTGAAAAACTTCATGGATTATTTTCTGAGGATGCTGAAACTATTCCGTTTTTAAGCGATGAACACATAAATAAGAAATATTACAAAGAGAATTTATTGAGCCCTAAAATAACTGCAATCCTTACACAAATGATGACTGAGAATATCAGTAAAAATGTAAGAAAACTTTATCACAAAGGAAAAATTTTTGAATTACTCAGCTTGTATTTTAATATTTCAAAAGAAATGGACATAGATCAATGTCCATTTTTAGCAGATGATAAAAATGTAAAAAAAATAAAACAAGCTAAAGAAATCATAATTTTAAAAATGGCTGAGCCACCCACACTAAAAGAATTGGCAAAAGAAGTTGATATTTCTTTGAAAAACCTGAAGGAAGGATTTAAACAGGTTTATGGAAATACAGTATTTGGATTTTTATTTGAACATAAAATGAATGTTGCTTCAAACATGCTATCTTCAAAAAACTACAATGTTAATGAAGTCGCACTTCACCTGGGATACAGCACAGCCAGCCACTTCATAAATGCATTCAAAAAGAAATTTGGTACAACACCAAAAAAATATTTAAACTCCAATTAATTTTTCAATGAAAAATAAGTTGTTAGGAATTTTTCAAATCATAGTAACTGTATTTTTTATATACTACACCCTAAGCAAAATCGGCTTAAATAAAATTCTTGAAGTGATTAAAAGTGCTGATTTATTATTCATTCTAATTGCATCAATATTATATTTTTTATCTCAGATAATTTCATCTGAAAGATTAAGATTCATTTTGAAAAAAAATAATCTCATCATATCCTCAAAGGAAAATATCAAACTTTATATGATTGGAATTTTTTATAATTTTTTCATACCCGGTGGTGTCGGAGGTGTTGCTTACAAGGGAGTGTTAATGAATAATAAATTTCAATGGAGTTTAAAAAAGATCTACAAACTATTAATCTTGGATAGATTGATTGGTTTTGGAGTTATTGTATGTTTAATTATAGTTTTTAGTGGTTTTATTTTGGATCTTGAATTTATATCAGAATTCAATTTTGTTTTAGCTCCTCTATATGCTTTATTATTTTTTGTTGGCAGGGTTTTAGTACAAAAAATTTTTAATAATGAAATCATTTATACAAAAACATTTTTTATTTCACATATCATACAAATCCTTCAGTTTGGATCAATTATTTTGATATTATTTTCTCTTGGTGTTACAAATAATTACTTCACTTTTTTATACATTTTCTTGATTTCATCTGTCTTATCAATTTTCTCTTTTGGTGGAATTGGAATAAGAGAATATGTGTTTTTCACCCTTGCCTCAAACACGGCCGTTAGTCCAGATATTGCTACAAGTGTTGGATTAATTTTTACATTTTCAGCACTTATATCCACAGCGCCAGGGTTGTTTTTTTTGATAAAAATAAAAAGTAAAAAAAAACTCAGCACTTAGGCTGAGTTTTTTAGTAAGAATAATTCTCTATTGTTGTGGAATTCCAGTTCCGTCAGCAGTTGGTGCCCAATTTGCATGAATTGATTTCCATCCATTAGCTGTTCTAATCCAAACAGCAGATGCTCTTGTATTATAATCAACAGACTCGCCAGATTCCTTAAAAGTGTATGCTCCATCAGCATAAAAAGTCAGATATGCCATTGTCATATCTGATGAAAAATGAACATCAATATCTCTAATATCGAAACTATCCCAATCAATTAGAGCCTCTTGATTAAGGTTATCTAAGGTATAGTTGTAAAATTTACCCAAATTGGAATCTCCTACTACTAAGCTTTCATCATCTGAAACGTATTTTTTAAATTCCTCTTCATTTTTTTCAAGGATAGCATTTTGCATATTAACCTGAGCTTTTTTAAGATTATCTGCAACTGTTTCTTTATTTAGTTTGTGCCAATACATAACCGCATTCTGCCAGTATTGAGAACCTATAGAAGAATAGTCATGGGCTTTTAGTTGTGAGCTCAAAGCTGTTTCATAATCTCCATTTTCAGCAGCTATTTCGGCTTTACTATCTAAAATATTCGGGCCATCGTGTAATGCCATACTTTTATCAATCATTTCATATGCCATATCCAGGTCTGGTTCTCCATCATAATTACCCCTTGCGTATTGATAGGCCATAAAATTATACGAGCCTGAGGCAATAGTTGGGAATTTCTTAGCAAATTTTTTATTTGCATCAAAGTCTGTTCCAGTATTTAACCAATTTAAAATAGGGCTATCAGGGTAATCAGCCAACCCATCTTTTAAGCTTTTTTGATATTTAGCTGAATCTCCTGTAAGGGTTGCAGTCAAAGTTGAATACCAAACTTTCTCCTCTCCACCAAGCTTACTTACATCAACATCATCAAGTTTTTGTTTTCTGGACCCCCAATTTGCAGCTGCAGACGTAGCACCAGCCTTGACCAGCTTTGCACACTGACAGTCTTCATCAACAATTAAAGCAGCATTTGCCATTGCATATGCCATCATATATTCGAGATTGGCTAAATGGTCAATTGCTTTATTAGCAATTTTAGAAGCTTTTTTATTGCATGAATCATCAATCCATTGTTGTCCGCTAAGATTGAATATCATCATGCAAAAAATTATAGTAATTATATTTTTCATAGATTAAAATTTAAGATCAAGAATTTACGAATAAATTTTAAATCAGATAATTTAATTGAAATGAATATTAATTTAATTCGTGAGATCTGAATGATGATGCAGGCAAGCCTTGTATGTTGTAAAGCATACCATCAATATAATTTGTCCAACCATATCTGACATATTTTGGATTACTTACTTTTTCACTCATTAGAACTAAAGTACTTCGCTTCCAACCTGCTCCCCAGTGAGGATCTATGTTAGCTTGAGCCTTGTAAAATTTTTTATCCTCACCCGCAATCTCAAATCCTGACAATTTTTTACCATAACTTGTAACTCCCCTTTCGGCATATTCAAAATCGACATATGCTTTATTACCTTCAATTGTTAAGGATTTAAATACAGGACCCGAGTGTGGAAGACCATCAAATCCATAATCTTTAGCCAAAGCCCAATAAGCTAATCTCTTTCCAATCAGTAACTTTTCTGGTGGGTGAATTGTTAATGTACTCCCAATATCAAGAGTCACAACCATACCAGTATTTTTCATTGTTTGCATAGTTTTTAATTGAGCTTCTCTCAAAAATGCTTGCTGTGACCTCCCAATGTTACCACAACATCCATTTGGAGCTATTTGAACAAAATAAAATGGGAAATCTCCAATATTCCACTCATCTCTCCATGATTGTATCATGCTGTTCATTAGCATTGTGTAATTATGTGCTCTACCAACATTCCCCTCTCCCTGATACCAAATTGCACCACGAATATTGAATGGAATTAGGGGATTAATCATTGCATTAAAAAGGACAGATGGCTCATCATCAGATTGTTTTCGATTATAACTTAACTCTTTTTTTGTTAATATTTTGGAAAGAGTTTCTGATGGGGTCCATGCCTCAGCAGGCGTACCTCCCCATGAAGTAAGAATTATACCAATCGGGATATCCAAAACTTCATATAGGTAATTGGCAAAAGAATAGGCAACTGCACTAAATTCAGAAGCTGTTTTGTGATTTGATTCAACCCAATTGCCTTCAAAACTGTTGAGTCTAACATCACTAAATGTCTTCTTTACCGTTAATAACCGAATTTTGGGATTATTGGCCTTTGCAATCATATCTAAAGATCTCAAAACTGGTTCTCTATTAAAACCTGATAGAGTCATTTCCATATTAGATTGACCAGATGCAACCCAAACCTCACCTATCATGACATTTTTAATTTTAAGTACAGCATCATTGCAAAGTATATCGATTTGATATGGACCTCCTGCATCAGGTGTAGGAATGTTTATATGCCAAGAGCCATCACTATTAACTTTGGTTGTGTAGGTTTTATCTGACCAAGCTACTTGAACAGAAAGATCTTCCCCTTTATCCGCCTTTCCCCAAATATTAACATCAGAATTTCTCTGAAGGATCATATTATCAGAGAATAATGGGTTTGGCTCAATTTGCGAATTGAGACTAAGAAAACTAATTAATAATAAAAAATAAATTTTCAATTTAGTTCTTATAAATAAATTTCTGATCTAGTTCTTCTGAATCTTTATATTTTTTTCTCAGATCAGCCAGTTGAGCCTTTAAGTCACCAACAATTTCCGAGTACTCTGGATCATTATAAACATTATTCATTTCGTAAGGATCTTTCTTTCTATCATAAAGTTCCCATTCATCGACATCATAATAAAATCTAACAAGTTTATAGTCTTTATTAACGATACCATAGTGTCTTTTTACCATGTGAACCGATGGATATTCATAATAATGATAATAAACTGCATCTCTGGTCCAGTCCTCTCCATTTTCAGTTAGTAAAGGAATTAAACTTTCACCTTGCATATCATTAGGTGCGACAATGCCAGCTGCTTCTAAAAACGTTTGAGCAAAATCCAAATTTTGAACCATCTCATCATTGGTGATTCCAGCTTTAATTTTATTTGGCCACCTCACGAGCAGAGGAGTTTTGAATGACTCATCATAGATAAATCTTTTATCAAACCAACCATGTTCTCCCAAGTAGAAACCTTGGTCAGACGTGTAGATAACTATTGTATTTTCCGAAAGTCCAGACTCATCCAAATAATCAAGTACTCTTCCCACATTGTCATCAACAGATGATATGGTGGCGAGATAATCTTGCATGTATCTCTGATATTTCCATTTCATTTTTTCAGTATCATTCATTGTTGGCCAATTTTTTTTGAAATCTTCATTAATCTTATCTAGGGTAACGTCGTAAGCTGCTCGCTGATCTTCATCACCTCTATTATATCTACTGAAGAACTGATTTGGGTTTTCTCTTATGAGCTGTTTTCTTTCGCTGACATAAGCAATTTCAGGCGTGGCACCTCCCATTTCAATTAGTGTACTTGGTCTAATTTTACTGTCCTCCATGTATCGCATGTGAGTTAACAAATTCATTTCAGCACTTTTGGCCGCTGTTCCCCTGTTAGAATAATCATCAAAAAGTGTTTCAGGTTCAGGAAACTTTTTTTCATAAAACTCGGCAAACTTTTCAGCGCTGGGCCACCAAGCCCTGTGAGGAGCTTTGTGCAAATACATCATCATGAAAGGTTTGGTTTTGTCTCTTTTCTCTTTTAACCAACCTAATGTAAGGTCAGTAATAATATCTGTCACATATCCCTTGATAATTGTATCGGATCCTTTAGTTAAAAATTTTGGATTAATATAATCACCTTGACCAGGTAAAATCATAAAGTCATCAACCCCTTTAGGGTTATTACCAAAATGTAATTTTCCATACATGGCTGTTTGATAGCCAGCTTTTTGAAAGAGCTGAGGAAAGGTTACCTGTGTTGTATCAAAAGGAGAATGATTGTCAATTTTTCCGTTTAGATGACTGAATTTTCCTGTCAGAATTGTTGCTCGTGAAGGGGCACAAATACTGTTTGTTACACAAGCATTGGTGAAAAGTATACCCTCATCCGCTAGTCTGTCAATGTTTGGTGTATTTATTAATTTGTCATCATATGCACTAATCGCTTGATAGGCATGATCGTCAGACATTATAAATAAAATATTTGGTCGATCATCTGTACTATCACAGGCGAAAATGGTGATTAAAAGAATTAGATAATATTTTTTCATAATTTTTATTTTAAATTTTGGTTAATAGTCGGCACTTTACCATCCATTTCAATAAGCATTTCATCCATTTTATTGCTTAATTTTTTTACAATCAGAGGATAAGTACTTGAAAGGTCATTTTTCTCACTCATATCATTCTTTAAGTTATATAATTCTAACTTATTTTCCTCATAAAATTTGAGTAGTTTCCAATCACCATTTCTGATTGCTGAACCTGGTTTCCAAAGACTTCCGTGATAATGAGGAAAATGCCATAAAATATACTCTCTTTTGTTTTTTTCATTAGATAAATTTGAAAGGTCAATACCATCCATTTTATCAACACTGAAATTAAGTTTCAAATGACTTACAACCGTTGTAAAAAGATCATAAGAAACAACTGGAATATTGTTTAGATATTGTTGTTTTTGGTCAACATATTTAATTAGCTGAGGGATTCTAATACCCCCCTCGTAAAGCCAACCCTTACCCGCTCTTAATGGTTTTGTTGATGTGGGAGCTACCCTAGCTTGAGTTGATAAGCCACCATTATCTGATGTAAAAATAATTAGGGTATTATCATACAGATTTTTTTCTTTTAAAAATGAAATTAATCTACCAATATTTTCATCCGTTGAATGAACCATTGAAGCATATTTAGGATTTCTTTGATTTAAAACACTGATTGCCTCACCCTCATCTGTTATTTGAATGGTATTGTCTGAGTATTTTTTAAGCTTATTTTCATAATAATCGATATGATTCAAATTAGCTTGGATTGGGGTATGAACATTGTAAAAAGATAAAAAGACAGCAAATGGTTTGGAAATATCCCTTTTTTCAATAAATTCAATTGACTCGTTAGTCAGACGGTCTGTTAAGTACTCTCCCTCAATACCATCTTGAAGTTTTGGGTTTTTATATGGTGAATAATACCCACCCATCGGACTCCCTTTCTCAAAACCTCCTTTATTAATTGTAAATCCCTGATTCTCTGGATAAAATCCTTGGCTACCCAAATGCCATTTACCAGAGTACATTGTTGAATATCCATTGGATTGCAATAATTCAGCAATAGTGAATTCCTCTAACGGAAGTTGGTGAATATCTTCAGGACCAATTAAAAGTCTATCTTTTGGATCCACGCCTGGAATCCAATCGGTTATATTGACTCGAACGTGATGTTTTCCAGTCATAATGGAAGCTCTAGTAGGTGAACATACTGGACTTGCAGAATATGCAGAATTGAATACGGTACTATTGTTGCTTAATTCATCGATGTTAGGTGTTTCATAAAAATCTGAACCCATATAACCAACATCCTTCCAACCCAAATCATCAACAATTATAAATACAAGATTGGGTTGAGTTTTTTTTTCATTACATGAGAAAATAAAAAGAGAAAAAATGAACAGTAATCTCATAAAAACAAAAAAGGACCTAATGTAATTAGGTCCTTTTTTTTTCTAAAAATGATCCAACCTAGTAGCCTGGGTTTTCAACAATATTTGGATTATCAGAGATTCTACCAAGACCGTAAGGCAACCAATACATTCTTTCAAGGAATGGAGTATTTTGTGAAAAATTCCACCTCCACATTCTTGCTTTGTACTTACCATCAGATTTTCTTCTAAACCATTTTGTTCCCATCTTTGTTCTCATATGGATAGCAGCCTCTGCATCTCTCCAGGTTCTTAAGTCCCAGTAGTGATGATTTTCAGCAAACAATTCAACAAAACGCTCATTTTTAATCAGGTCAAGTGTTAGATTATCCTTTGCAGGCATACCCACCCTTCCTCTGAGAGTGTTGATTAACTCTTTAGCTCTTACAGGCAAATTCATTTCAAACGCAGCTTCAGCGCCATTCAAATACATTTCACCAGTTCTCAAAACTACGTAAGGAGTTTCATCTGTTCCAAATGGTGGAAACTCAATTGCAGGATCAATTCTTTTTTGGAGCAATCGTCCTCCTCTGTTTCTGTTTCTCGGCGGTGCTCTTTGAGGTGCAACATTTCCTGCTCTACCTTTTACAGTACCAGCTCCAATTGAATTATCGTGGAACCACACTTCCCTACCCTGAAATACTTCTTCAGGTGTGAAAAATGTTGCCAAATATCGAGGATCTTTGGTATAAATTACCTCTTCTAAATCAAAGAACGTTTTATTGTCAAAAAGATTGTGGTATTTATCACCAGGTGATCCATCTTTATGCTCAAATCTCGCATCAGAGTGAATATAAGGGTGCATGTTTGAACCCCATCCTGCTTTGAATCCATCAGGCATTCCGTAACCACTCCAAGTGTGTGTTTTTCCTAATGAAAGGTCGTATTCTTCAACAAAAATATGTTCTGAGTTAGTCTTTTGATAAAATATCTCACCAAATGTTTTTTGGAAGGTACCACCCCCTCTGTGTAAGGGATGCTTTCCACCATCAATAACAGCACTTGCTGATGCATGTGCCATTTGGTAATAAGCGGCGGCATCACCTGAGGGAATTGATGTTAAACCATTTGACGATTGTGGATGATACTTAGCAATTCTTGCAGCATACAATGCAGCTCTGCTCTTCAATGCATGAGCAGCCCACTTAGTTGCTTTACCGTTTAGAGCTACACCAGGTAAATCAGCAATCGCAGCATCTAAATCAGAAATGATAAAATCATATGTTTCCTTTAAAGTTGATCTTGGAATCATAAGCTCATCATAACTTGCATCAACAGACTTTGGTTTATCTTCGATTACCATACCACCGTATCGTTTAGCCATGTCGAGATACATCCATGCTCTTAGAAATTTAGCTTCTGCAGTCTGAGCAGCAACAGTTGCTGGATCAAAACTTGCTTCAGCTAGAATTTCAATAATTTCATTGGCAGAGCGAATATTACCATAATGCCACCTGTTTATTAAACCGTGTGACCCAGCAGCTGTTGGTATATTGGCGGATGCATGAACAGCACCTTGCCACGGAGCCATTAAAGTATATTCACCACCCACAACAGCATCTGTAAGACGGTTTTGTTGAGGAACGCCACCAACTTCATTGGGCTCAAAAACGGCGTTGGCATATATCTTAGTTAAGAATGCTTCAACCAATTTTGGATCCTTTTTAACAGCATCCTCTGCGATCATGTTTGTTGGCTGCAAATCAAGGTCTGCACAGCCTACAAAAAATGTGATCGTAAATAAAAATAAAATAAGTTTTTTCATAGTTTTCAAAATTAATAATATTATAATTAAAATCCAATCTTAACACCTGCAGTCCAGGTTCTTACGTTAGGGTAAGCCCTGTCTACATTTCCAGTACCCTGACCAGCTGGTCTATCGTCGTAACCTGTTAAAATTTCAGGGTCATAAGAACCCGAGTAAACTCCAAAATTATCCCAAGTTATGACATTAGAACCTGAACCATAAACCTGTATATAATCAAGACCCAAAGAACTAGTTATTGAGTTTGGAAGCATGTAGGCTATGTTCAATGTCTTTAACCTTAGATAAAAGGTGTCAACACGAGTAAAATCATTGGCTCTTTGATCAGACTGAGGCACACCTCCAGTAGTAAAAGCAGGTGGAAATCTTCTCAACACCTCAATATCACCGTTAGCACCTAGCAATGATCTGTTTTCAAACTGAAACTTTTTTGCAATGGATTGGTGTCCTGAAATTCCACCATATCCAGCAGGTCCTGTAAAGTTTGTTGTGTAACCAGTTGCACCTTGAAATAGTGCATCAATACTCCAGTTTTTCCATTTAAAGTTTGTGAAAGTACTAAAGTTCCACTTAGGCATTCCTGCCTGACCAATTACAACTTGATCTTTCCAGTCAATTATTCCATCGCCGTTTTGATCAACGAAAATCAGATTTCCAACTATTAAAGTCTGATTTCCAGCTAAATCTATGTCTACAGGGTGATTATCAATTTGGGCTTGAGAGGTGAAGAATCCATTTGTTTGAAATCCCCACTGCTCATCATCCCATTTTCCAGTACGAGTGTATCTTGCATTCCACAAAATATTTTCAGCAATTTGTTCTGCTGTAAGGTCATCGCCAGACGTTGGTCTAACATTTTCCTCCCAACTAACATATTTTCCTCTGGTATAAGAAATCATTGGATTTATTTCATATTCAACAGCACCAATTTTTCCCTTGTGCGTCAACATCAACTCAAATCCACGATTATCTCTCGAGTTTAAATTTGTTCTTGGAAGCGATGCACCAAAGTGAAAAGGAATATCAGATTGAGGTATTGCAAGAATATCCTCTCTTAATCGATAGAAAACATCCAATTCAAAACCTAATGCTCCATCCCAAAGTGTTGCATCAAGACCAATATTAGCAATCTTCATTGTTTCCCACGTTACCAAAGCATTTGCTAATCCAGCTGATGAGATAATTGGGTAAGGCGTTCCATTAAATAAATAAAAACCATTAGCAATATTGTAACCAGTTAAAAAGTCAAAATTGGATACAGCATCATTACCCATTATTCCGTATGAGGCTCTAAGTTTTAAATTATTCCAGGCTGAATTATCTGCCATAAAATCTTCTTCAGAAATTCTCCATGCAGCACTCAAACTTGGGAAATAACCCCATCTACCCTCGACAGAATATCTTGCGGAAGCATCAGCTCTGACTATTGCTTCAAACAAATATTTATCTTTTAATGAGTAGTTAACTCTACCAACGTAACTAGACCTTGCAGATTCGGAAAATATTTCACCATTATCTTTTTCAGCTTCTGAAGAATAATTTAGGTATGGAGCTTCAAATGATAATGGATCAGTCCTTGACGCGAACATAAAATCTCTCTCAAATGTTGTTGATTCAGCAACGAAAGTCGCGAGAAGTTTATGATCGTCCCACTCTTTCTCATAATTCAAAGTTAGTCGTGGTAATAGTTCCATGTCTCTGTCAGAATTGACATTAATAAAATCTCTTCCATAGGTTCCAAAAAGTTCGTAAGCTGCATCACCCTCTCCTCTTGATGGATCGTAGGTGTACATTGGAAACTGTTTGTTAATATTTTTATTCCATTCGGTTTGAGATTCCATATTAATACTAACAGTAGCTTCGAGACCATCAACGAATGGAACATCGTAGGTTAATGCAAGCCTAGCTCTTAAGTTATTATCTCTATCCACTCTAGTTCCTGAAAATTCCTTTCTCATCATGTAAATCGGAGAGTAAGGTGTTGCTGCACCAGTTTGGGAAGCAAACGATGGATCAGGAAAAATTGCAAGATTAGTAGGCTTACCGGTTGATAGTCTATTGTACATTTCATTAATTCCAAAATTTGCTCTGTCTAGAGTTGTTTGAAAATATGACATATCAAATTGAGCACTCAAATTATCGTTAAATTGAGTGTCTAGATTTGCTCTAATATTATAACGATTTTGTCTAAAATCAGCAGCTCTAAATGCACTTTCAGTATCTGTAAAACCTAATGAAACGAAATATCCGATTTTACTGCTTCTACCTCTTGCACTTAAGTTATGCTGAGTTTGTGGCGTCCAGTCTCTGTAAGCAGCATCATACCAATCAATTCCATCAAAGTCCTCACCAGTCATGCTGTTAAAGACTCTTTGTCTCTGAGGATCATAATCAAGATAATCCGGCATTTCATTTTCAGCACCTAATCCAACTTCTTCCATAAGTTGTGCAAATTGATGAGCATCTACAGTCTCAGGTCTAACTGTTAAAGTTGACCACGTTGTTGTTCCATGATAAGAAAATTTTGCACCCTCTGCGGCATCAGATCCTCTTTTGGTTGTAATAAGAACAACACCATTTCCTGCACGTGCACCATATATAGAGGCGGCACCATCTTTAAGAACAGAAATTGATTGAATGTCGTTAGGATCAACTTGACCAAAGGTTGCCTGAATACCATCAACAAGAACAAGTGGTGCTCCAAAGTTTCTAATTCTTAATGTTGCAAAATCTGAGCCGGGCAATGCTCCTGTTTGTCTAACAGAAAGACCGGCAACAGTTCCAAATAGAAGTTCAGAAGTGTTCTGTGCAGGTTTTAATGTAAGTTGCTCAGCTGAGACAGTACCAACGGCACCTGTCAAAGTTTTCTTAGTTTGAGAACCATAACCAACAACAACGACTTCATCTAATTTTGCTACATCTTCCTCAAGAGTTACACTCATTGATGCTGATGTTACATTTTGTTCGATTGTTATATATCCAATGTAACTAAACATTAGAACGGCATTTTCACCAACGC
>CACCAP010000013.1 GCA_902544085.1 uncultured Bacteroidota bacterium | reverse complement strand
TAAAAACAATATTTGATATCGGTCTACCAAATAATTTAAGAGATTCCAAATTTAAAATCATCAACTGATCGAAAATTTCATAAAAGTCAAGATTTCTAATTCTCTTAATTTTTGCAGTTGCACAAAAATCACAATCCAAACTGCAACCTACCTGACTAGAAACACATGCAGTAATTCTTTTTTCAGTTGGTATCAGTACAGCCTCAATCACATTCTTATCAGACAAAGAAAGCAGAAACTTAACTGTCCCGTCTCTACTTTTTTTAATCAATTGAATAACAACATTATTTATTTTAAATCTAGAATTTAAGAAATGAATCAATTCTTTAGGTAAATTTTTCATTTCTTCAAAAGAGCTAATATTTCCCTTTATCAACCAATCAAAAATTTGAGTAGCTCTATACTTTTCAAAATTTTTCTTTATCAAAATTTTTTCAAGCTTATTGATACTTAAGGATCTTATGTCAGAGCTAACTTGCATCTTAAATTATCAACATAGCATCACCATACGAATAAAATCTATATTTCTTTTTGATGGCCTCAGAATAGGCTTCCATCAAAAAATCATGGCCACAAAATGCTGAAACCATCATAAGTAGTGTTGATTTAGGCATATGAAAATTGGTAATAAGACAGTCTGCAATATTAAACTTGTATGGGGGGAATATAAATTTGTGTGTCCAACCACTATATGGGTTTAAAGTACCCATTGATGAGACCGAAGATTCAAGACCCCTCATGACTGTTGTTCCAACTGCACATATTTTGTTTTTATTTTTTAGCGCATTGTTGATACAATTTGATGCCTCCTTGTTTATGAATAACTCTTCAGAATCCATTTTGTGTTTTGATAAATCCTCAACTTCTACCGGGTTAAAAGTTCCTAACCCGACATGTAATGTTATTTCTGCCAAATCAATTCCTTTTATTTGCAATCTCTTTAACAGATGCTTTGAAAAATGTAAACCAGCTGTTGGAGCAGCTACTGCACCCTCATGTTTGGCATATATTGTTTGGTATCTTTCCTTGTCAAACTCTTCTTCATTCCTCTTAATGTATTTTGGTAGTGGTGTTTGACCGAGCTCGAGAAGTTTTGATCTGAAATCTTCATAATTACCATCAAATAAAAAACGTAATGTCCTTCCACGAGACGTGGTGTTGTCGATAACTTCGGCTACAAGACTATCATCATCTCCAAAGTATAATTTGTTTCCTATTCTTATTTTTCTTGCTGGATCAACTAGAACATCCCAGAGTCTCTGCTCACGATTCAACTCCCGCAACAGAAAGACCTCAATACTGGCCCCTGTTTTTTCTTTGTTCCCCATTAAACGAGCAGGAAAAACTTTTGTGTTATTTAGAGCAAAAACATCGCCGTCTTCAAAGTAGTCAATTAAATCCTTAAATGTTTTGTGTTCGATTTTTTGATTTTTTCTGTCCAATACCATCAACTTAGATTCATCACGTTGATCTGATGGATATTCTGCCAATAAATCCTTAGGCAGTTCATAATTAAAATTAGATAGTTTCATATGTAAATTTGAATGGGCAAATATACATCTTGGAAATGGGGGTTGTCAAGAAAAAAAGTAATTAATTATTAAATTCTAAATTAAAATTTAATTTTTGTAAAACAGTCCAATAATCTGGAAAGGATTTGGATATAACACCACAATCATTGATGACTAATTTAACCAAAACAGATAATGGTGAAAATGCTAATGCCATTCTATGATCTCCATAAGTATCTATTTCAATATTTTCAGGAAGTATTTTTGGAAAATTTTTAATTTCAATGGAGTGATCATCAATTAATACATCTGTATTGAATTTAGAAATTTCATTTTTTAATGCAAGTAACCTGTCGGTTTCTTTTATTTTGAGAGTGTCTAATCCAGTCAATTTTGTATGAATGGATAAACCAAGGCTAGTAATTATTATTGTTTGTGCCAAGTCAGGATTTTCAATTAGGTTTAATTCAATGAATTTCTTCTTTTTATGAGATATTGTTTTTTTTAAAATAATTTCATCATTTTCAAAGTAGGTTTTAACTCCAAAATTTTCATAAAGTTTAGATAATTTACTATCGCCTTGTAGGCTGTTTGATTTAAATGTGGATAGATTTAACTCAACACCCGAAAGAGCAACAATTGAATATAAATAAGAGGCAGAGCTCCAATCAGATTCTACAAAATAATTTTTTATCAATATTTTTTTAGTGGGTTTTATCTCTATTTCATCTTTATTAATAAGGCAAATAAAACCAAATCTGTTCATTACTTCAGATGTCAATAATATGTAAGGTTTAGAAAAAATATTTCCAACTAATTTTATTTTCAAACCATCTTTAAGAAAGGGAGCAACTAACATTAATGAGGAGACAAATTGACTGCTGATATCAGATCTTAATTCAATTGAGCTGTTCTTTTGATTAAAACCATTAAATCTCAGTGGAGGATAACCAATTTCTTTCTCGTAAATAATATCTGCACCTAAATTTTGTAATGAATCAACAAGCTCTCCGATTGGTCTTTGCTGCATTCTATCTGAGCCTGTCAATGTTATATTTTTTTTGTTAGTAACAGCAAAAAGTGATGTTAGAAACCTCATTGCAGTACCAGCATGATGAATGTCAATTATTTCAGTTTTATTTTCTAAAGCCTTTAATAAAATTTTTGTGTCGTCTGAGCTTGATAAATTATCAATGGTTATGTCACTATTAAATAAATATTTGAGAATCAGAGCTCTATTTGATTCACTTTTTGACCCAGATATAATAATCTTTTTCTTTGAATTTATATTAAAGCCTGAAATTTTTAGACTATTCACTTGAGTTTAGGATTATCCTTGTGTCTTGATTTATCTCGCGTTGTTTTTTGTACTAATTTTTCTTTGAATGATGATTCTAAATCAATACCAGTTTGATTTGCAATACAAATTAAAACAAATAAAACATCTGCAAGCTCCTCGCCCAAATCTGATAATTCTTCATTTTCTTTGCATGATTGTTCACCATATTTTCGAGAAATGATTCTAGCAACTTCACCAACTTCCTCAGTTAATTGAGCCATATTAGTTAGTTCATCAAAATATCTAACTCCATGTTCTTTAATCCATTTATCTACAATTATTTGTAAGTTTTTCAAATCCATACTATTCCTTTGCTTTAGAGTCAATAACGATAGTTACAGGTCCATCATTATTTAAAACAATATTCATACTTGCACCAAATTTACCAGTTTTTACTTTAAACTTATAAATTCTGTTAACCATATCCACAAAATCTAAATATGATTTTTCTGCAAAATCACCACTAGCAGATTTAATAAATGATGGCCTGTTACCCTTTTTGGTTGATGCGTATAGTGTGAATTGACTAACAATCATTATTTCTCCGTCAACCTCACCAACTGAGCGGTTCATTTGATTATTTTCATCATTAAAAATTCTCAACTTCACCAATTTATTGGCTACCCAATTTATATCCTCCTGTTTATCATCTATTGATACAGCAACTAAAACCAATAAGCCTGAACCAATTTTTGAGTAACGTTTATTTTCAACAAAAAGTTCTGCACCTTTTACCCTCTGAATAACTACTTTCATTTTAATTAAACACTATTAAAATCAGATAAAAGTTCCAAATAATTTTTATATCGGCTTTTTGATATAAAACCCTTATCAACTGCCAACTTTACATCACAACCTGGTTCATCTTTGTGTAAACAGTCATTATACTTACAGTCATTGTACTTCAAAAATTCCATAAAACAATCTTTAAGCTGGGCCTCATCGAAATCATATAGTCCAAAACCTTTAATTCCAGGGGTATCAATTATTTTTGAACCATTTTTTAAATCATACATTTTTGAAAATGTAGTGGTATGTTGACCTGTCAAATTTGAGCTTGAAATTGGAGATGTCTTAATATTTAATGAACTATCTATTGAGTTCAATAAAGTTGATTTACCCGAACCACTGTGACCTGTAAATACACAGGTTTTATTTTTCATTTCACATTTAAGTGAATCAAGATTTAATAATTTTTTACCTGAAATCTTAAAACATTTGTAGCCTATGCTACTATACAAATCAAATAATTCATCTAATTTGGATTGTTCTTCAATATTCAAGTCATCAATCTTATTAAACAAAAGGGATGTTTCAAGATCGTAAGCAAAATTAGATGCCAAAAATCTATCAATGAACATTGTAGAAGTCGTGGGTCTAGAAATTGTTATTATCAAAAAACATAAATCTACATTAGAAGCTATTATTTGATATTGTTTTGACAGTTTAACTGACTTTCTTATTATGTAGTTTTTTCTATTTAAGACTGATTCTATTACAGGTGTTTTATTTTTATCAATTTTTATATTTACAATGTCGCCAGTGCACACAGGATTCGTAGACTTTGAATCTGAATTCCTCAGTTTTCCAGCAAGTTTACATTCAATAAAACTATTTTTTTTGTCTTTTACCAAGTACCAGCTCCCTGTTGACTTGTAAACTAAACCTTGCATCAGTTTTTCAAAATTTTTTCTTGATGATTAATTGATTCTTGATGAATAGCTTTAAATATTTTTAAAATAAAATCTTCACTTAATCCCTTTTCTTTACCATCAGTGATCATTTTTTTTAATATGTTACTCCATCGCGATGATTGAAGAATTGCAACATTTTGTTTTTTCTTTATTTTACCAATTTCATCAGAAACCTTCATCCTATCTCCAAGTATCTCCAAAATTTGAGAGTCTGCATCATCAATTTTAACCCTTAAGTTTTCCAATTCTTTAATGAAACTTCTTTCCTGAACTGACTCTTTTCTAATTACCAAATCCTTCATGAGCTTAATTAACGTTTTTGGTGTTATTTGCTGTGAGGCGTCACTCCAAGCGTTATCAGGATCATTATGGGTTTCTATCATTAAACCATCAAAGTTAAGGTCCAATGCTTTTTGTGATGTTTCCTCAATAGTATCTCTTCTGCCACATATGTGAGATGGATCACAAATCAAAGGCAAATCAGGAAACTTATTTTGCAACTCAATTGGAATTTGCCATTCTGGATTATTTCTGAATTTGGTTTTTGAGTAAGTTGAAAACCCTCGGTGAATAACACCCAGTTTTTTGATATTTGCACTATACAACCTTTCAATTCCACCATACCACAGTGAAAGATCAGGATTTACAGGGTTTTTCAAAAGAACAATTTTATCAGTATTTTGTAGTGCGTCTGCAATTTCTTGAACTATAAAAGGACTAACAGTTGATCTGGCTCCAATCCATAAAACATCTACATCATGTTCAAGGGCCATCTTAACATGATTAGCATTTGCAACCTCGGTTGTAATTAAGAGTCCCGTTTCTTTTTTCACTTTCTGAAGCCACTTCAAGCCAATGGATCCAACACCCTCAAAATTTCCAGGGCGTGTTCTAGGCTTCCAGATACCTGCTCTAAAAATTGATACATCACTATTTTTTAGTTCGTGGGCAATTTGCAAGACCTGGGATTCTGTCTCAGCACTACATGGACCTGCGATGACCAATGGATGCTCAAGATTAAAATCGTCTAACCAACTCCTAAGTTTACTGTTATTTTTCATTTATTTAATTTTAATTCCTGATAATATTTTTCTTATTAAATTGATTTTACTAAGTTCATTAAAGAGTAAATCATTTTGATTCTTTTCTATTAAACTTTTAATGTGAATTAAGTTATCAATATATTCATTTAATGCTTCAACAATATTGGATTTATTGTCAGAGAAAATTGAACCCCATGTATCAGGGGAACTTTTTGCTAACCTAACTGTTGACTCGAAACCACTACCTGCTAAGTCAAAAATATTTTTTCTAACCAATTTCTTTTCAAGAACGGTTTTAGCTAACATAAATGATGAGATGTGAGATAAATGTGACACATACGCAATATTTTTATCGTGTTCTGAGGGGTCCATATTAATAATTTTCATCCTTAAATTTTCAAATAATTCCAATGCTCTTTCAAGCAGTTCTGACCTAGTCTTATCTGACTCACATATAATATTTATCATATTTGTGTAGAGACCTTTGATAGCAGATTTTGGACCACTATTCTCAGTACCTGCAATTGGATGAGATGCTAAGAATTGATCTCTTTTTGGATGATTATTTAAAGAATTACAAATACTATTTTTAGTTGAACCCAAATCAATAACTAATGTATTAGACCCAACAAAATCCATATACTTTATAACAACATCAGTTATAATGTGAACAGGGACTGAAACAATAAGAAAATCTAAATCTTTACAATTAGTTTCAGTTAATAATTCATCTATTATCTTATTATCAATTGAATATTGAAAATTTTTTTTATCAATATCAAAGCCATAAATTTTTGAATTTTTATATATTGATCGAAAATCAAGAGCAAAAGACCCTCCCATTAAGCCAATACCAATTATACCAATCTTCATAATAATTTATTTAGTGCCTCATTTAATTTGTCTTGATTCAAACAGAGCGAAAGCCTAACGTACCCTTCCCCATTAGTTCCGAAAATTGATCCTGGAGTAATGAAAATTTCTTTATTGTATAGAAGATTATCAACAAATTCCTTAGAGGATTTATCTAGACTATTAATTTTTGCCCAAACAAACATACCAGTTGAGTTTTTGTCATATGTCAGCTTCAACTTATCGCAAATTTCATAAACAATTTCTCTTCTTTTTTTATAAATTTTATTCAATGATGTGTACCATGAGTTATTCAAACACAATGCCTCAATAGCACCCTTTTGAATACCGTAATACATACCCGAATCGATATTTGATTTAACCTTAAGAATTGAATCTATATTATTTTTGGAGCCGACAACCATACCAACTCTCCATCCTGCCATGTTGTGGGACTTACTCAATGAATTAAGTTCCAAACAATGATCAAAACTGGAATCAACAGACAAAAAACTCACTGGGTTATCATTTAAAATAAAGCTGTAAGGATTATCATTAATAACAAGAATATCGTTAGAAACTGCAAAATCATATATTTTTTTAAAAAACTCAATATCTGAATTTTTACCAGTTGGCATATTAGGATAATTTATCCACATCAATTTTACGTTATCTGAAACTAAAAATTTGAGTGAATCTAAATCAGGAAGCCAATTATTTTCCTCAAGAAGAGGATAAAATAATGGCTCTGCACCGACTAATTTTGTTATTGATTGATAGCTTGGATAACCTGGGTTTGGTATCAAAACTTTATCTCCTTTGTTAAGAAATGCCAATGAGATATGCATTATACCTTCTTTTGAGCCAATCAGAGGTAAAATGTTTTCATCAGAATTCAGGGATACGTTGTAATTTTTTTTGTAAAAATCTGAGATACTCGTCCTTAGTTGATTAATACCCTTATAAGGCTGATACTTGTGCGAACCGTTATCTTTTGTGGCTTTTTCTAGTGCATTCCTTACGTTTTCTGGTGGTGATAAATCTGGATTACCAATTCCCATATTAATTATATTTTTACCACTTGCATTAAGTTTACTAATCTCCCTCAGCTTTGTTGAAAAGTAGTACTCTTCAATATCATTTAATCTTTGCGCAGGTTTTATCATTTTTTAAAATTATTATAAACTCCAAATTCTTTAATATCCTCAGAAACGGACATTAGGTCATTAAAGCAATTTTTATAATTCTTCAAACTCGGAAAAGTTAAATCAACAAAAAAAGAATATTTCCATGGTGACTCAACAATTGGAATGCTTTGAATTTTTGTAAGATTTATATCGTAATCAGCAATTATATTTAAAACCTTTGCCAGACTTCCATTTCTATGACTCAAGACAAATTTAATGGAAGCTTTATTTGCTAATTCTTTAGTTTTTTGATCAACTTTTTTTGATATTATTACAAAACGTGTTTGATTGTAGTTTACAGATTGTATGTTTTTTTCCAAAATTTTCAATCCATAAATTTTTGCTGCATTTTCGCTTGCGATTGCAGCATGATTTTTTAGTTTTTGTTCCGAAATTAATTTTGCCACTTGAGCAGTATCAACATCTTCAATTAGGATTTTATCAATTTGTTTTAAGTAATCCTTACACTGTAAAAATGCCATAGGGTGAGAGGATATTTTTTCAACATCAGAAATTTTCACTCCCTTGTAAACTAACAAGTTATGATTTATATTAATATAATACTCACCCACAATCTTTAAATTTAGTTTATCAATTATGGCATAGTTTGGAATTATAGAACCTGCTATTGAGTTTTCAATTGCCATAATTCCTATTTGTGCTTTAGATTCAAAAACGCTTTCTGCCATTTTATCAAATGAAAGACATTCTAAAATATTTACATCGTCACCGTATAACTCACAAGCAACATCGTGATGATAAGAACCTTTTATACCTTGAATAGATACCAACATAATCAAAAAAAAAAGTCCTGATAATCAGGACTCCTCGCTTAAATTTTTACATTTATTAACAAAAAATCCTGAACTTATACTGATAGTAAAAGAAAAAAGAAAAAATTTGATAATAAATTTTAGTTAACATGTCTCCAAATGTAATACAGTATTTAGTTATCACAAAATTAATTAACTAAAATATTATCATTTAAGACGACCTCCTCCAGAGTTGCCTCTTCTACTTTTTTGTTGGTTTCGGTCATTTTTTTTCTCTTTGCCTCCAAAAAGTGTCAAATCATATTTAAGTTTAAAAAGAATATACCTGGGTTGAATTATATAACTTCTTGTTTGAGTAAAAAACTGGTTGAAAGAGTCTCTGTTAGTGGAAGTGTCGTTTAACAAATTAGTTATGCCGACTGAATACTCCCATTTCGAACCTTCCTTATTGTAAGAAATATCCGCATCAAGAAACCTAAAGTAATTCAAAACTTGATCTTGATTTTTGTATTTATTGTAACTGTACTCTGCTGTGAATACAAATCCTCTTCCGAAATAAGCGTCAGTCCTGATAAAAGGTGTTTCTCTGACGAATTTATTCTCGATGTTTGCATTCTTGTAATTATTAAGGTTATATTTTAATCCGATCTCAAAGTTTGGCTTGTCTCTAAAGTTTGTTTCCAAGCTTGCTTCATAATCTTGATTAAAGCTCTCAGCATTATTAACCACATCATTAATGATATTTGAAAACTCACTATATCTAAAATTGGCACTCAAATTTATTTTGATATTTTTAAATCTCCTATCTAATCTTGCCCTCGCAGAATAAGTTTCCCTTGGAAATATTGAATTATCAGCAGTTCTAACTGAGTTAATACCATCAATTGCAGCTCTTGATTGAATAGAGTTTTCTCTTTTAGAATAGGATATGTTTGAGTATACATTTGTAAAAGTAAATTGGTTAATACTTCTGTAATTCAAGTTGTATGAATTGACAATTGCCGCTTCCAACTCTCTATTTCCTCTAAATATGCTGTTATAATTATTAAATACATAACCCTCTGAAATATTATTTACATCTGTGAATTGAGTATTTTTTCTGTATGTAAACCTTAAATTTTCATTCTTTTTGAACTGCATATTAACTCTTAAGTTTGGTCTAATATCTGAAATATCTTTAGTATGTATTTGGCCTAGTTGGGTGTTGTTATTGTCATAAAAATGAAGTGTTAAACCTGGGTCAATTGTAAATATTCCTGTTCTAATTCTGTAGTTAAGGGCAAAATAAAGATCCTTGAAACTAAAATCTACGTCATTATTGAATTGCTCGTCATCAAATGACTTTGTTCTGCCATCGTCTAAAGTCTGATTAAAATTTGAGAAGTAATTCTGATCAACATTAGTAAAACCAATACTTAGGTTAATATTTGATTGATCATTAATCAAATAGAAATAGTCCAGTTTTGCTTCAAGTTTTTGTGTTTCAATAAACCTGTATTGAGAAATATCAAATCTCTGTACATTAGAGTCAAAGGGGATTAATGATAAAAATGGGTTTCTGTCTCTTACTGCTCTTCCGATAGGATCTTCAGTTTGATCCAAGTGCTGTGCTTCAAAAGAAAAGATGTGATCATCATTTAGGGTATAATAAACTTTTAATTCCTGGTTTAAAGCACTTGGGGTTTGAGTTCTTGTTAAATCAAGGTTTTCCTCTACTCGATTATTCAATCTACCATAAATCGAAGTCAGATCATTAACCTCAGACTGGTCAGAGCTATTGAATAATATATTGTATTCCAGCTGAAAAATTTCACTTGGTTCGTACTCAAGACTAAATTTGTATAGTTCGAGAGTACTTTTTTGAAGAGAATATTCACTAGTATTTTCAACAACCTCAGTGGCGTTGTAAGTTCTTTTAATTTGCTCCTCAATATCATTGGTAACTGTTGTAAAAACACTAAAACCAGAAATTTCAAGTCCTTTATCATTAGTGACAGAAAAATTTGCTGCACCAAATTCAGATTCGATAAGCTTTGCCCTGTTGTTTTGCAGGCTTCCGATTCCTGCTAAATCTGAGCTGATATTTATTGATGTTCCAGCTCTTGAGTTGAGATTGTTAAATCCACCTGAAAACCTGTAAAAATCTCTTCTGCTTAGGGCAGGGGCACCCACATCATTTGAATTACCAAGTACACTAAAATTAAATTTTTTATCATAGTAGAATATTTTTGGAGCAATCAAATGAATATCATCCGGTCCTGTTCCAGCTAAAATTTCACCAAACCAAAATTTATCTTTACCATCCTTGAGTCTTATGTTAATTGCGAAGTTGTCTTCATTGTTTTGAACGCTTCTAAGTTGTCCAGCTTCTGTAAAATTTCTCAATACTTCAACTTTTCCGACTGCTTTGGCTGGTAAGTTTTGAGCAGCAAGTTTTGTATCACCATCAAAAAAATCTTTACCCTCAATTTGTATTTTTCTAACCTCTTGTCCCTCGACTTCAATTCTTCCATCTTCATTAACTTCAATTCCTGGCATATTTGCTAAAACATCCGATAATTTTTTTTCAGTTCCTGTATTAAAAGCATCGGCACTGTATACAATTGTATCGCCTTTGATTTCTACGGGCATCTCATAGACCAACTCAACTTCATCAAGTGCCTCAGCCTGCTCCTCAAGAATAAAGTCTTTGACTATATCTTCACTAAGTGAAATATTCAATTCAATTGGCTTGTATCCAATGAATGTGATTTTGATGTTAAATTCTGTGTCTTTTTTTAAATTAAGACTATAATATCCATTGTCATTTGAAATACCGAATCCATCTAAAATTTGAGTCTCATTATTGACAGCAATAATGTTAGCTCCCATAATTGAATAACCAGTCTGGTCTTTAATTTCTCCACTGATATTAACTTGAGAAAAAATCAGATAAGGGAATAGAAATATTATAAGGTATTTCATTTATCGAAGTCTGGTAGTTGATGATTGTCTTCTTTGCCTTGATTGTCTCCACATTTCAAGTCTTTCTGCTCTTTTTTCATCTTGTAGTATAACAAAATCTTGATTGGAAATAACTTTTCCTTTTTTTGGTCTTTTTATCTTTGTTTTTTCTTTAGGATTCATTACAATTTTTGTACAGAGTATCGTCGTATCATCATCACTAACTTCTAGAATTAGTCCAGGTAAACCTTGGTACCAAGAGGGGCCGCTAGAAACAGGTATTTCAGGTGTAAACCAAGCAACAACTTCAACATCTCTCATTTTTTTTGGTTTTTTAGGTTGATTAGTTCCAGTCGTTTGATTCCAACTGCCAAATGAAAATACTTTTTCTTCTACTTGCTTGATATAAGAAGCCTTGTAACAAGTATATTGTCCAATCTTTTTCGATTCGCCAGACATTTTCCATTTTGTTTTTTCAAGATCTTGTGTTACCAAAAAGAATTTACCCATCATCTCAGTCTCATTGATTGAAATTTTGTCTTGGGCATTCTTATATATTTTTCCAATATTTTCTCCAACATAATTAGCCATCCAGTTATAACCTTGTTCCTGAGTTTCTAATTTTTCGATTTCCTTGTATGTGGATTCTATAGAATTAAATTCCAAAACATAATCTTTCTCAGTATTTCTTTTTATCATTTCTTTCATGTAGTTCGCACGTGAAGCATATCTAGGGTTTTCCATCCATGATTTGTCGACAGCTATTTTTGACATGTAATAAGCCTTACCTTGGAAATCTTGCGATAGCGTTAGAAGTGGATATAGTAGTAATAGACAAAATATTTTTTTCATATTTTTTGTATTAATTTTTGACATAAAAAAATTTAAAAAGTTTAAAATTTTTCAATTTTATATTTTACATTTATTGATAATCAAAAACCATGCATTTAGCAATAGCAGGAAACATAGGAGCTGGAAAAACAACATTAACTAAAATGCTTTCCAAGCATTACGGTTGGGAACCTTATTTTGAGGATGTATTAAAAAATCCATATCTAGATGACTTTTATGAAAGAATGGAAAGATGGTCCTTTAATCTGCAAATATATTTTTTGAATAGTAGATTTAATCAAATGATTGATTGTGCAAATAATAAAAAAAGTACAATTCAGGATCGAACAATTTATGAAGATGCTAATATCTTTGCTCCCAATTTATTATCAATGGGACTTATGACAAATCGTGATTACAAAAATTACGAATCAATTTTTAAGACATTAAAGTCTTACATAAAAAATCCTGATCTACTAATATACTTGCGGAGTGGTATTCCAAACCTTGTTGATCAAATACACAAAAGAGGAAGAGATTATGAGAATTCAATTAGCATAGAATATTTAAGTAGATTAAATGAAAGATATGAGGCTTGGATTGAAAAATATGATAGTAGTAATTTGCTTATCATCGAAGTTGATGATATTGATTTTGTAGAAAATAACTCTGATTTTGAATTAATCACAGAAATGATTGATAAAAAGCTAGAAAGTATATTCTAATTTCTAATTATCCTCTCTAATTTCGGCAACTTTTAAAAGAAGCTCGGCCTTTGAACCATAACATTTTTCAGTATCCTCAACTATTTCCCCATTCACATTAGACTTAGTTTTGATAATTAATATGCTTTCATCTGGGTTCTCTTCATTTACTTCAAGAACGACACTTTTATTGATGTTTTTATAATCACTGAATGCTAACATGTCACTGCCGTGATCTCCTAAAATTGGAGCAATGACCAAACCTACCAAACAAGTGAGTTTAATTAAAATATTCATTGATGGCCCAGATGTATCCTTAAAAGGATCGCCAACTGTATCACCAGTCACAGCTGCTTTGTGTGCATCTGAACCCTTTTTTTCTATTTTACCATTTATTTCAACTCCAGCTTCAAAAGATTTTTTTGCGTTGTCCCAAGCACCACCAGCGTTGTTCTGGAAAATCGCCCATAAAACACCAGAAACAGCAACACCAGCCATATAACTTCCTAATGACTCTGGACCCATTAAGAAACCAACTAAAACAGGCGTTACTATTGTTAAAATGCCTGGTAAAAGCATTTCTTTTAGGGCAGCATTGGTTGATATTTCAACACACTTTTCGTAATCTGGTTTGGATTTTCCCTCTAAAATACCTGGTATTTCTTTAAACTGTCTTCTAACCTCTTGAACCATTTTCATTGCTGCCTTTCCAACTGATTCCATTGCTAGTGCAGAAAAAATAACGGGAATCATTCCACCTATAAAGAGTGCAGCAAGTACGTCAGCTTTAAAAATATTGATTCCATCGATTCCAGTAAATGTCACGTATGCTGCAAAAAGTGCAAGCGCAGTAAGCGCAGCCGAAGCAATAGCAAAACCCTTTCCAGTTGCGGCTGTTGTATTACCAACCGAATCTAAAATATCAGTTCTTTCCCTTACTTCTTTTGGAAGCTCGCTCATTTCAGCAACACCACCAGCGTTATCAGAAATAGGGCCAAAGGCATCGATAGCTAATTGCATTGCAGTTGTAGCCATCATAGCAGATGCCGAAATGGCAACTCCATAAAAACCACCAAGTTCGTAAGCACCCCAAATTGCTAGTGCAAATAATATTACAGATGAAAATGTTGATTTCATACCTGTTGCAAGGCCTGCAATTATGTTAGTAGCAGCACCAGTTGATGAGTTTTGGACAATATTTAAAACGGGCTTCTTACCAAGGGCTGTATAGTATTCAGTAAATGCAGAAATTAAATACCCAACGGCTAATCCTACAATTGTTGAGAAGAAGATATTTTTACTCGGAATATTTTTTGAATCTTCCCCAAAAAACTTCATTCCGTTAATTGTATCTGGAAGCAATAGGTCAATTAAGAACCAACATGAAATCAGTGTAATCACTATAGATATTAAATTACCTAAATTTAGTGAGCTCTGTACTTGGGCCTCTTTCGCTTCATTATTTTTTATCCTGATAAATAATGTTCCAATTATTGAAGCAACAATTCCAACCCCTGCAATGAATAAGGGCAGAAGAATAGGACCTATACCACCAAATGGATCATCAAATTGTTGTTGCGCATAGTCACTCATGTCCTTAATAATATAATTACCCAAAACCATGGATGCTAAAACAGTTGCAACATAGCTTCCAAATAAATCAGCGCCCATTCCAGCAACATCACCAACATTGTCTCCTACATTATCAGCAATCGTGGCAGGATTTCTTGGATCATCCTCAGGTATGCCAGCTTCAACTTTACCTACTAAATCAGCACCTACATCAGCAGCTTTTGTGTAAATTCCACCCCCAACTCTAGCAAATAATGCAATTGACTCAGCACCTAGTGAGAAACCAGCTAATGCCTCAAGCACTACTGTCATATCATTGTAAAAATTTCCTCCATCGGCTGACATAAACTGATGCATAAAAAACATGAAAAATAAGCTTAAGCCCAACACAGCGAGACCTGCAACACCCAGCCCCATGACAGTTCCACCTCCAAATGCAATACTCAATGCTTTTGGCAAACTAGATCTTGCGGCTTGTGTAGTTCGACTGTTTGCATCTGTTGCTATTCTCATACCAATATTTCCAGCTAAACCAGAGAAAATAGCTCCCACAATAAATGCTGGTATAATCATCCAGCTAGTAGTTTCAACCATAATTGAAATACCAAACAATGCAAAGGAAGCCACTATAACAAAAATAAACAACAGTCTATATTCTGCATTTAAAAATGCAAGTGCTCCTTTCTTTATTGCAGAACTAATTGATACCATTTTTTCATTACCTGGATCTTGTTTTTTTACCCATTTCGCTTTAAAAAACATAAATATTAATCCTATTAAGGATAAAAGAATCGGAACAAATACTGGATTGAAATTCATTTTATTAAATTTTAGGGCTCAAAAATAGAATTTATTTTTGATATAAAACTTTCTTAACAGATTTAATTACGTCACTTTGGTTGGGTAGCCACTCTGCAAGTAAGACAGGTGAATATGGTGCTGGTGTATCAGCAGTGTTTAATTTTTCTATGGGTGCATCCAAATAATCAAAACACTTATTTTGTATTTGGTGAGATATTTCTGTTGAAACATTTCCGAACGGCCAAGCTTCCTCGACGATAACCAATCTATTTGTTTTCTTGACAGATTTAATAATTGTTTCTATATCAAGAGGCCTGATTGTTCTGAGATCAATAATCTCTAAATCAATATTTTTTTCTTTTAATTTTTCAGATGCTTTAAAAACCTCTTTTATAATTTTTCCAAATGACACAACTGTTACATCACTGCCGGTTTTTTTTACCTCAGCCTGGCCTATTGGTATAGTGTATTCTTCTTCGGGTACTTGTCCTTTGTCACCATACATTTGTTCAGATTCCATAAAAATAATAGGGTCATTGTCCCGAATTGCCGACTTTAATAAACCTTTTGCATCATATGGATTTGAAGGAACAATTACCTTTAGACCTGGACAATTTGCAAACCAATTATCAAACGCTTGTGAATGTGTTGCTGCAAGCTGTCCTGCAGAACCAGTTGGTCCTCTAAAAACAATAGGACAGGGGAACTGTCCACCAGACATCTGCCTTATTTTTGCAGCATTATTTATTATTTGATCAATACCCACGAGTGAAAAGTTGAAAGTCATAAATTCAATAATTGGTCTATTTCCAGTCATTGTAGAACCTACACCAATTCCAGCAAAACCCAATTCACTGATTGGAGTGTCGATAACTCTCGAATCTCCAAATTCGTCAAGCATTCCTTTAGATGCTTTGTAAGCTCCATTATATTCTGCAACTTCCTCACCCATGAGATAAACAGTTTCATCTCTTCTCATTTCTTCTGACATGGCTTCGCATATAGCCTCTCTAAATTGAATTTCTCTCATTTAATTGCAAAAATATAAATATTTATTTTAAAAATATTCAAATACTATGCGTGCATAGTAAATTCATTTTTATTATATTTATTTAGAGGAAAAATGAAGATTTTAGTATGTATAAGTTGTGTTCCTGATACAACTTCAAAAATAAATTTCAAAAATAATGACACCGAATTTGATGATAGTCAAATTCAATACATTATAAATCCAAATGATGAGTTTGGACTCACTAGAGCAATATGGTTTAAAGAAAATGACGGTGCTGAAATTGATGTTATTTCTGTAGGATTAGACAGTAATGACCAAATTTTGAGAAAGGCTTTGGCAATTGGTGCAGATCGAGGTTTTAGAATTAATCAAGAAGCTATTGATAGTTTTCAAGTTGCAAAATTATTATCAACTCATATATCGAATAACAATTACGATTTAGTAATAGCTGGCCGAGAATCAATCGATTATAATGGTGGTATGGTCCCCGGAATTATTGCTGAAATTTTAAATTTTAATTATGTTACGAATTGTGTTAGCTTAGAAATAACTAATAACTCAGCAAAAATTAAAAGAGAAATTGAAGGTGGAGTCGAAACACTTAACTGCAAACTACCATTGATAATAGGGGCTCAAAAAGGACTTGTTGAGGAATCTGATTTAAAGATTCCAAATATGAGAGGAATAATGCAAGCTCGTCAAAAACCTTTTGAAATTATTCAAGGCGAAACTGAAGAAATTAAGACAAAGACAATTAGGTTTGAAAAACCTGAGGGCAACAAGGAAATAAAATTAGTGTCACCAGACAATTTAGATGAACTAATTGACTATCTCCACAATGAGGCAAAAGTGATTTAATATGAGTATTTTAGTTTACATAGAATCAAATCAAAATGAAATAAAAAAAAGCTCATTTGAATCACTATCCTACGCCA
>CACCAP010000012.1 GCA_902544085.1 uncultured Bacteroidota bacterium | reverse complement strand
TTAAGACATACATTTTCAAATATTTTTGGGGATGTTGTTTCTGGAAATAATGTGGGACACGATAAAGTGTACACTAAAGAGTTTCAATATTCAATTCCTCCAAATATGAAATTGGAAAACTTAAAACTAGTAGCATTCGCTGCTGATTATGAAGACAGGTACATTATTAATTCAAGGGAATCAAAAATAGGAGAAACACAAGATTTCGAACCTATTGATTAATGAAAAAGTGTATTGATCTTCATGGTAAATCTCATGAAGAAGCTTTAATATTGGTAGAGGATTACCTTTTATTAAATTCCTTTGATAATTCATTAGATTTGGAGTTGATTACAGGAAACTCACCAGTGCTTCAAGACAAAATAATTAACAATGTTTTAAGAAAGCATGAATTTAGTTACTACATTCCAAATCACAACAGAGGTGTTATGTTCATCACAAACTCTAAAATAAATTAAATACTTATGAAAAAAATTATAACAATTACGCTGATTTTAAACTGTTTTCTCGCATTTTCTCAGACTACAATAGAGTTTGTAGATAACGTCGTAAATGAGGTAGAAAAAAATTCAAAATTAGAGCAACTTGCCCACGAATTATTTGATGTTATTGGGCCAAGACTGGTCGGAACGCCCCAGATGAAACAAGCTCATGACTGGGCAATTGATAAGTATGAATCGTGGGGAATAGAGGCATACAACCATGAGTGGGGTAAATGGAGAGGATGGGAAAGAGGAATTACTCATGTTGATTTGATTGAACCTAGATTACGAACTTTGGTTGGAAGACAATTAGCATGGAGTCCTTCCACAGGTAAAAAGGGTATTCAAGCAGAAGTTACTAGAATACCAATTGTTGAAAATAAAGAACAATTTAGCGAGTGGCTAGAAACAGTTAAAGGAAAATTTGTTTTGGTTAGTCAAAAAGAAATTACTGGAAGGACAGATTCACAATGGGAAGAGTATGCAACAGAAGAATCATTTGAAAAAATGAAAAAAACAAGAGATGAATTAACAGATCAGTGGTATAATAGTTTGCGAAACACAGGATATGGGTATAGAGATATCAATAGTGCCATTGAAAAAGCTGGTGCCGTCGGTTTGATATCAAGTAGATGGTCTAAAGCATTCGGGGCAAATAAGGTTTTCAGTGCTGGTACTGAAAAAATTCCTAATGTTGATTTAAACCTTGAAGACTATACTATGCTGTATAGGCTTGTTGAAAACAATCAAAAACCAATTATTAAAGTTGTAGCTACATCCAAAGAACATGGAGATGTTCCAACCTTTAATACAATTGGAATGATTAAAGGAGTAGAGAATCCTGATGAATATGTCATACTTTCAGCGCATTTTGATTCTTGGGATGGTGGCCAAGGAACAACAGACAATGGTACTGGCTCAATCGTTATGCTTGAAGCAATGAGAATACTAAAGAAATTATACCCCAATCCAAAAAGAACCATAATGGTGGGTCATTGGGGATCTGAAGAACAAGGTTTAAACGGTTCACGTGCTTTTGTAGAAGATTACCCTGAAATAGTAGATAATATTCAAGCATTATTCAATCAAGATAATGGTACGGGCAGGGTCGTTGATTTAAGCGGCTCAGGTTTTTTACATTCTTATGATTATTTATCTAGATGGCTTGCGCCTGTGCCTAAAGATGTGAGTAAGCATATAGAAACTGAATTTCCAGGCTCACCTGGCAGTGGGGGAACAGATCATGCAAGTTTTGTTGCTGCAGGTGCTCCTGCATTTAACTTAAGCTCATTGAGTTGGGCTTATTGGGATCATACATGGCACACAAACCTAGATACTTACGATAAGATTGTTTTTGATGACCTAAAAAATAATGTAATTCTTTCAGTAGTTTTAGCTTACATGGCTAGTGAAGATGATGAGAAAGCATCAAGAGAAAAAAGAGTCATTCAAACCAGGATCAATCCTTTTACAGGAAGATCGATGGGCGGATGGCCTCAAACTAGAAAACCAAATAGAGACGGGACATCAGCTAAATAGATCTGTCATAAATCTCAAAAAAATCCAGGTGAGTACGATTGTCCATATCCACCACCTGTTTTTTACATACCAATCCATTTAATTGCTTTTGATTTTGGTTTCTAATTTAGTAATAATTTTTCTGTGGTGATGGAAATGCATTTTTACAAATTTAAGAGTCATGTTGATATCAATTCTACCTGCGATTGGATGTCTCAAAATTCCTTTTTTTAAAATCGATTCATCTAATGTATTAACCAATTCTTCGAAAGATTTTCTTGATTTTATCCAAGTTTCTTTCAGTTTTTTTAATTCAATATTTTTAGGCATTGAATCATACGTTATTTTAGGAGCTTTCATTTTTAAACCTGTGAAAAATATGAGCTCTAATAACTTCATTTTAAATTTTGAAAAATAGTTCACATTAACCAAAGACTTAGGATAACTTGTTTTCTTTTTTATATATTTTATTGTTACAAGCTCAGTTAGCCATAAATGATATAAGTTTTCAGCGATTGACCATTTATTTTTATTGATCTTTTTATTTAAATCCTCATCAGTGTATACCGAAAGTTTTCTTAACAAATCACCTAAATCTTTATTAATGATTTTGAAACTATCCTTTTCAAACATTTAAATTAATTTTTTCAAAGTAGAACTCTCTATCTTATGCCCACCATCATATAAATGGAAGTCGTAAACCAATCCATAATTGGTTAATTTTTCTCTTTCATTTAAAATTTTCTCCTCGTCTATATATTCATCATTTTTCCCCATCACATATTTCAATCCGAAATCATTCCATCTTGACTTATTACCCTCGGTAAGGCAATCATTTGGTAAATCACACCCCCATAATATCAATGAATTTAGTTTAAACTTATTGTTGATGACCCACCTAGTAGCCGTGGGACCGCCTTGTGAAAATCCAAGTACATTCAATTTAAAATCAAGTTGGTCTAATTTAAGTGATGCATAAATTGAGTTGAGAAAGTTTATATTATCTTGAATATCATCATGTCTTTCAACTTTAGTCATCCAGCTTGACCCCACCCTTGAATAATTATCTTTTAAATAAAACTTGTTGAGGCCTTCAGGCGCTACAATAACAGTTTCTTTATTGGCAATACATTCAAATTTTTTTATGAAATATTCAGGTAACATTCCATAACCATGTAAAACAATCCAAATATTTTTTGTTATACTACTTAACTCACCAATTTGAAAATAGCGAGCGCTTTTGGTGGTTTGGATTTTAAACTTCTGAATCATTCAATATCTAAATTATAATTAATTTTACGAACATGATTAACAAAACAGAAATTGAAATAGCTCAAAATTCGTGGGGCAATGGAATTATAACAATTGGAAAATTAAAAGATAATCCTAAAGAATGTAAAATTTTTACCGTGAACTTTATCAGTAAGCATTATGATTTTGATTCAGGGGATGTTCAGTTTAAGCCTACAAAAGCATCTGAAAAACAATTTAGAAGTAATAATAAATCAGCACTTTCATATTTTATTGGGTCAGACAATGATTTTACTGAAGACAAAGGATTTGCATTAAACCCTTGGACTCAAGTAGAATTTAATAATTGCTCTATAAACATATACGATGATATTGCTACAGCAATGGGGAATTATTTTTTTACAGATCCTAGCGGGGAAAAGACTAAGGTTGAGTTTAGTTTTGTCTATAAAAAGAATAAGGAGGGTGAAATCAAAATAGTCCTTCACCACTCCTCAATTCCATTTAAGCCTTAATTTTTATTCTTTAATTGGATCTGATTTTGCGGAAATCCAATTAATCAATTTGCCATCTTCAATTTGGTACCATTCAATCCATACTTCGTCTTTTGGAGAGGTGAATTGAGCACTTATCCATTCTCCTCTTTCATTTGGAGCTCCCTCCTCTGTCTTGGTTGGCTTTGCTGAAAAAGCATAATTTATTACCCAAGCCCACTCTTCTCCGTTATCAACTGACTCTTGGTAATCGCTTTCAATTTTTTCAACAAATTCATCACCATTTGTAGCAAATGTTCCGTCTTCAAAACGCAATGTTGCTTCATCAGCAATTAAACCCTTTAATGTTTCGTAATCTCTGCTTTGCCAAGCTGCATCAATTGTTTTAAATATTTCAATTGATTCATCAGACCCAAGCATAACTGATTGATCAGACCCCGTAATAAAACCACTTGTTGACTTTTCACATTCACAAGGTGTTGTTTGACAAGCAGAAAAAATAAAAAGTCCTGCTATTAAATAAATAATTTTTTTCATAATAAGATTTTTGAATTTGAGATTATGAAGGTCTAAAAATTCTTAACCAATTCCAAGAAGATCCTTCACATCATTTTCCTCATTCTCAATTTCTGGTGTTATTACTTTAGAGCAGTCCAACTCTATGTTTAGCACTTCGGGCTCTGGAAAAGGATCCTTGGAAACATTTAGTTCTTCATCTGCATAACATTTATTCATAAAAAGGCCCCATATTGGAAGAGACATTGTTGCACCCTGACCGTACGCGATTTCCTTAAAGTGAATGGATCTATCTTCACCACCAACCCATACGCCCGTTACAAGATTGGGTACCATTCCAATAAACCAACCATCACTCTGATTTTGAGTAGTCCCAGTCTTTCCCGCAATGTCATTTTTAAATTCATATGGGTAGCCAGTAACAACATTATTGTAAACGTGGTTTCTTTCATCTTCAGCGATGTTATGTCGGAGTCTAGCTCCAGATCCAAACTTCGTTACACCTTCCAAAAGCTTTAATGTAACATAGGAGGATTCTTCGCTAATTACATCTTTTGTGTTAGGTTTGGACTGATAAATTATTGTTCCATTTTTATCTTCAATTTTCGTAACCATTACAGGTTCTACATAAATCCCTTTATTTGCAAAAGCACCATAGGCACCTACCATTTCATAAACACTTAGGTCGGGAGTTCCTAAAGCAATTGCAGGAACATTTGGGATATTAGAACTGACACCCAAGTTTCTAGCAAGATTAGCAACTGGCCTTGGACCAACTTTATCAATCAACTGAGCGCTTATTGTGTTTTTAGAGTTTGCCAAAGCATTACTCAAAGTTCGCATTCCCCCATACTTATCGCTTGAGTTTGTCGGACACCATGGCTCAGGGTTTCCGTATTTATTAGGCTCAATGCAGTGAATTAAGTCCGGCAACATATCACAAGGTGAAAGTTTTAATTGATCGATTGCAGTAGCGTAGAGAAAAGGTTTAAAAGTAGAACCAATTTGTCTTTTACTTAGCATGACATGATCATACTGAAAATGCCTATAATTAATTCCACCAACCCAGGCCATGACATGACCATTTTTAGGATTCATGGACATCATGCCTGCTCTAAGAAAATGTTTGTAATATCGAATTGAGTCTATTGGTGACATTATTGTATCAACATCACCATCCCATGAAAAAACTGTCATGTCAACAGCCTTATTAAATGACTCCTCGATTTCTTCATTGGTCATACCTGAAAGTTTAGACTTCCTCCATCTTTCAGACCTTCTCATGGCTCTTTTCATAATAGCTTCTTCCTCATCTTCTTCCAAATCCAAAAATGGTGCTGTTGACAGTGTATCGTTTTGAATAAAAAACTCCTTTTGAAGGTTTATCATGTGTTCCTCCACAGACTCTTCTGCGTATTTCTGCATTTTGGAGTTTATGGTTGTATAAATTTTCAAACCATCCACATAAAGATTATATTTTGTACTATCATTTTTAAAATTCTTTGTTGTCCAGTCTTTCATAAACCCTCTTAAGTATGATCTAAAATATGTAGCAAGACCTTGTCTATGAGATTGAGGCGTATAATCTAAAGTGAGTGGCAGAGTTCTCAGTGAGTCTTCTTCTTTTTTTGTTATGTAGTTGTTTTTACTCATCTGCATAAGAACTAAATTTCTTCTATTCTTTGTAATTTCGGGCCTCCTAATTGGATCATATAGAGATGAGTTTTGTAACATTCCAATTAGCATTGCTGATTCTTCTACTTTTAAATCAATTGGCTCTTTTGAAAAATAAATGTTTGAGGCTGATTTTATTCCATCGCCATAGTAACCAAAATCATAAATGTTCAAATACATTGTCAATATCTCCTCTTTTGTATATTGTTTTTCTAAGCGAACTGCAATTACCCATTCTTTGATTTTTTGAGTTATAGCTTGAAAAATATTCCTCGACCTAACCCCAACAAAAAGTTGTCTTGCAAGTTGCTGTGTAATTGTACTAGCACCTCCTCTTTGATTTAAAAATACTATAGCCCTCAATGTAGCTTTTAAATCAATTCCAGGATGACTGTAAAATCTTTCATCCTCTATTGCTATTAAGGCATTAATGGTCTCAGGGTTAATATCTTCATATTCAATAGGAGTCCTATTATCATTAAAATAATACTTCCCAAGAACTTTATTGTCAGATGAAATAATCTCAGAAGCAAAATTTGTTTTGGGGTTTTCAAGTTGACGAAAATCAGGCATTTCACCAAAGTAGCCTATAGATGCTAAGTAGAAGACACCATAAATGGATATTATACCAGAGGCAAATAATAACCAAAAAATAAAAACCTGAAACCTATATTTCTTCATTTGATTTATTAACTAATATTCCTACATCTAAGATACCCTCTAATTTCATAACAGGCTCGGTGCTGTCAATAAATCTTACAGCATGTGAAATTTCAACTGATGTTTTTTCATTGAGATTCATGTTTTTATAAATTGGAATTTTAAATGTTTTAATTCTCATTTGCCTAGATAATAAACTCTTATTTTTTGAGTAATCAAATTTGAAGGATATCGTGTCGGTGATTTTCAAATCGGGATTACTAATGTTCGACAAAAGATAAATATTTGAAAAAGGATAATCTTCATTCAATTTTAAAATTAAATAAATGTCAATTGGACTTTCATTAATTTCTAAACTTGCCTTTACAGGTTCATTTTTTAACCAAGCCCCCTTAGTTTCAATATGTGATGAATACAAAGTGTCTTCGTCCTTACAGCTTAAAATTAGAACAAAGAATGTTATTAAAACAAAACTAAACCCTCTCACTTAAACGTCCTTTTTTAAAAAATCTAGTTTTATTTTTGTAGCCTTTTCTGATCTTTTTTTGTTTATCTATTGGAAGTGCGCAAATATCTTTACAAGAATTGCTACAGCAACCATCTAGATCATTGTAACATTTTTCACACTGAATAAATAATACATGACAGGCTTCATTATTGCAGTTGACATGTCTATCACATTCTTCTCCGCAGATATGACATTTGGCAATAATTTCATTACTTATTCTTTCGCCAAGCCTGTTATCAAAAACAAAATTTTTACCTACAAATTTATTTTCTATACCAACCTCTTTAATCTGTCTTGCATATTCAATAATACCACCACTTAATTGAAAAACATTTTTAAAGCCATTTTTTTTCAAATAGGAACTTGCTTTTTCACACCTTATTCCTCCAGTACAATACATCAGTATATTATTTTCTTTTGCATGTTTAAACTTCTTATATATCAATGGAAGAGAATCTCTGAAGGTGTCAACATCGGGGCAAACAGCTCCTTTAAAATGACCAACCTCACTTTCGTAGTGGTTTCTCATATCAATTGTGATTGTCTCTGGTTTTTCTAGTAGTTCATTAAAATCTTTAGCATTGACATGAGTTCCAGAATTATTCATATCATAATCTTTCGCATTTAATCCGTCAGCTACAATTTTATCTTTTATTTTAATTTTTAGCTTTAAAAATGATTCATTATGGTGCTCTATACCTACGTTCAAACGAATATCTTTTAAAAAATAAATAGAATCTAAAAAATTTTTAAGTTCTTCCATTTTTTTACTAGGAATTGAAAGTTGGGAATTAATACCTTCACTGGCAACGTAAATTCTGCCTAAAATATTAAGATTGTTAAAGTTTGTGAAAAGGTAATTTCGGAAAACTTCAACATTTTTTATCATGTGGTATTTATAAAAAGACAAAGTCAGTCTTTTTTCATTGGCCTTTTTTATAAGCATTGCCCTTTCCTCATTACTAAGCTTGTTATACAGTTGCATTTTATCTAACAAATTATATACAAATGTAAGTTTTTAAATGATGTTTTTTAACAAATAAAATTGTACTTTTAATAACTAATATTCCTCTTATGGCATCAGACAAAGACTCTAAATTAAAAGCATTACAATTAACTCTAGATAGATTAGATAAAACATACGGAAAAGGAACTGTTATGAAAATGGGAGATGTTTCTGAATCAGAGATTGAAGTCATATCAACTGGTTCCTTAGGATTAGACTATGCTCTCGGTGTTGGAGGGTATCCAAAAGGTAGGGTGATTGAAATATACGGACCTGAATCATCAGGAAAAACAACCTTGACTTTGCACGCAATTGCTGAGTGTCAAAAAGCTGGAGGTATAGCAGCATTTATTGATGCTGAACATGCGTTTGACAGATTTTATGCTCAAAATTTAGGTGTAAACATAAATGACTTGATAATATCCCAGCCTGATCACGGAGAACAAGCCCTAGAAATTACAGACAACTTAATAAGGTCAGGTGCAGTTGATATAATTGTAATTGATTCTGTTGCGGCACTAACTCCTAAAAGTGAGATTGAGGGTGAAATGGGTGATTCAAAAATGGGATTGCATGCAAGACTTATGTCTCAAGCTTTGAGAAAATTAACTTCAACAATTAGTAAAACAAACTGTACAGTGTTTTTTATAAATCAGCTAAGAGAAAAAATTGGAATAATGTTTGGGAATCCTGAGACTACAACAGGTGGAAATGCTCTGAAGTTTTACGCATCTGTTCGTCTTGACATCAGAAGATCTACACAACTTAAGGATTCCTCAGGAAATCCTTTGGGAAATAAAACTAGGGTAAAAGTTGTTAAGAATAAAGTTGCACCTCCTTTTAGAGTATGTGAGTTTGATATCATGTATGGAGAAGGAATTTCAAAAATGGGGGAGATTATTGATATTGGCTCTCAGTCCGGAATAATTGATAAAAGTGGGTCATGGTTTAGCTATGGAGACACTAAATTAGGTCAAGGTAGGGACGCAGTAAAAACATTATTGAAAGATAACCCTGAACTTTGTGAGGAGTTGGAGAAAAAAATATCTGAAATTCTCAGCTCTGATAACTCTTAGCTAAATCTCTTTTTAAAATAGTATAAACATCTTTTTTCAGATCATCTCTGTTTATTTGCTTAAGGCCTTTTGTCTCTATAAAGTCATGAAATTTTACTCTCAGTTTGCCAGGTCCGCCAACAAAATAGTTGTATGCAAAAAAATATGGAAATCGTCTTTCGCAATCGTAAAAAGATAAAGGAACAATGGGGATTTGAAATTGAATAGCTAAGTTAAAGGCACCGTTTTTAAACTCTCTTAGGACAACCCCTGGTTCAGGAACACCACCTTCAGGAAAAATACAAATGGATACACCTTTCTCAAGTCTTTTAATCGATTTGTTGTATACATCTTTTCTGCTTTCTGGATTATCACGATCAACTAGTATACATACTTTGCTGTAGAAATAACCAAAAACAGGGATTTTATCTAACTCTTTTTTTCCAACAAATACAATTGGGTGTTTGCAACAATAAACCATTAGCATTACATCAATCATGCTTTTGTGATTTGCAACCACCATGTAACTTTTTCCTTTTTCAAGCTTCTTTTTGTTTTCCACAACTGGCCAAAATCCCATACCAAAAAGAATGATATTTGACCAAATATTTCTAGCCACCCAGTAAAATTGTGGGTAAAACCTTTCGCTTGAAGAAAATAATATCAATAGAGGAAATGTGGTTAATATTCCGATAAAGGCAAGTATGTAAAACCAAACATTCCATATACTTAATAAGATTATCTTAATAATTTTTAGCACATCTCAAATGTAACTATTTGTAATTAATGTTTTTAAAACTATTACTTTTGTTATGAATGGCAAGAATTTTAACAGGTGTTCAAAGTACAGGTACCCCTCACCTTGGAAATATTTTAGGAGCCATTATCCCTGCAATTGAATTGTCAAAAAAACACAGTGATTCATTTTTATTTATAGCTGATCTCCATTCTCTCACACAAATTAAAAATGCAACAGAGTTGAAACAAAACACATATTCGACCGCAGCCACATGGCTATCATTTGGATTAAATCCCAAAAAAACAGTTTTTTATAAACAGTCAGATATCCCAATAACTACTGAACTTGCCTGGATTCTATCATCCTATTTCCCATTTCAGAGATTAACTCTTGCACATTCTTTTAAGGATAAATCAAAGGATTTAAAAAATGTTAATGCAGCATTATTTACTTACCCAATGCTTATGGCAGCAGACATTTTACTGTATGATGCCAACTATGTTCCTGTAGGAAAAGATCAAATGCAACACTTAGAAATCACTAGAAATGTAGCATCAAAGTTTAATAATTTACACGGTGATACTTTAATTATTCCTGAAGCTATAGTTAACGAGGATACTAAATTAATTATGGGAACTGATGGTCAAAAAATGAGTAAATCAAAAAATAATATGATAAATATTTTTCTTCCGAACAATAAATTGAAAAAACAAATAATGTCAATTAAGACAGATAGTTTGTCGGTTGAATCCCCCAAAAATCCAGATACATGTAATGTGTTTAAGCTTTACAGTTTAATTGGAAAAGAGGAAGATGTCAAACAAATGAAAGAAAAGTATAAGAATGGTGGCTATGGTTATGGAGAAGCTAAGAAAGAACTATTTGAACTAATAATACAATCCTATAGTACGCAAAGAGAAAAATATAATTACTTGATGGATAATAAAAATGAAATGGACCAAATACTGAAAGAGGGTTCAAAAAAGGCAAAAAAAGTTGCCGATCAAGTAATTAAAAGAGTTAAATCAAAACTTGGGATTTAACTAGTCATTTATCCAAAAAAATTTTAAATTTAGTTGTGCAACTTTCAAAAACAATAACAAGCTTACTATATCAACATGATTGTGTTACAATTCCTGACTTTGGAAGCTTCATAGTCAAAGAGTCGTCTGCAAAATATGTCGAAGCTGAAAACAAGTTTTATCCCCCGGGAAGATATATCTCATTTAATCCAATCATAAAATCAAACGATGGATTACTAGCAAACTACATTTCAAGTAAAAAATCTATATCATACAATGAAGCCCTAAGAAAGATTGGTTTAAAAGTTATAAAATGGAAAAAAATCTTGAATCAAGATAGTCTATACATACAGGGGGTCGGAGAGTTCATTTTAAATGATTCGGAAAATCTCATTTTCACCCCAGATAAAAACTCAAATTTTTCAAAAGAAAGTTTTGGATTGAGACCGTTAAATGTTCAGACAATTGGCAACAGTGAATTGACTTACAATCAAAATACTTTGAAAAAATATAATTCTCTGAATAATCAGAAGAAAACATTAAGCTTCCCAGTTCCATTGAGAAATGCAGCAATTTTTATTTTTCTTTTGGCAGGCGCATATTTTGTTAATTTAAATTATAAGGAGTCAGTTTTCAAAAACGAAATTGAACAAAATAAAATTGAAAGAGAAAACTCAATTACTCGGCTCGAAAAGGCAATTTTTAATTTAGGAGAAATTCCACCATTGACGGTAAATATTGAGCGCAAAACGTCTGAAAATTTTCATATTATTGCAGGTGCATTTAGCTCATCTCTCAATGCTGATAAACTAGTTTCTGGGCTTATAAATAAGGGATATAAATCAACAAAATTTCCAAAAAATAAGGACGGACTCATCAGGGTTACTTTTGGTTCATTTAACTCCAAAGAGGATGCAGTCATTGCTTTAAGATCAATTAGAGAAAATGAAAACAAGTACGCTTGGATTTTGACCATTAGCAACTAATAAAAGTGTAATTGATGAGTTTCAAAACACCTGAACAATCGAAAACTGTAATGACGGATCTAGTTTTACCAAGTGATACCAATGCCTTAAATCACCTTTTTGGTGGAGAGCTATTAGCTAGAATGGATAGGGCAGCAAGCATCTCTGCAGTTAAACACTCTGAAAATATTGTTGTTACAGCATCTATTAACAATGTATCCTTTGGAGAACCTGTTCCCCTTGGCAGTATTTTAACGATTGAAGCAAAGGTATCAAGAGCTTTTTCAACTTCAATGGAGGTTTTTATTGATGTTTGGATTCAAAATAAAAAAAACAGGAAAAAATTAAAAGTTAATGAAGCGATTTACACTTTTGTTGCAGTAAATAAAAGAGGAAGACCTGTTAAAGTCCCTGATTTAAAGCCCGAAACCGATTTGGAAAAAAACAGATATGATTCTGCGCTAAGAAGAAGACAACTAAGTCTTGTTTTGGCTGGTAAAATGAAAGCCAAAGAAGCATCTGAGCTAAAGGCAATTTTTGACTGATTTGAAGAATATTATTTCCCTCACATTACTTATTTTTTCTATACCATTAACTGTATATAATCAAGACAATTCAACATATACTTTAAAAGTTTTGGGAGTCGTCCAAGATGGAGGGTTACCACATTTAGGATCTGATAGAATTTGTTGTGAAGATCATGAGAAAAAGAGATATGTTACATCCATTATTTTGATTAATAATGAAACTAATGAGTCGTATCTTTTTGACGCTTCACCTGACATTAATGAACAATTAAATTTTATGGGTAAAGGAATAAAGAAAAACCTAAAAGGGATTTTCTTAACTCATGCTCACATTGGGCACTATACTGGTTTAATGTACTTTGGAAGAGAAGCTTTAAATTCCAAGCTAATGAAGGTTTATGCTATGCCAAGAATGAAAAAATTCCTAGAACAAAATGGACCATGGAGTCAGTTGGTTTCATTGGAAAACATTTCAATTATTGAACTAAATAATAACTCAATTATTGTAATTGACCCAAATGTCACTATTCAGCCCGTTGAAGTACCTCACAGAGCAGAATTCTCAGAAACTGTTGGTTACAAAATTTATGGACCAAACAAGACAGTTCTTTTTATTCCAGATATCGATAAATGGTATTTGTGGGAAAAATCTATCATTGAAGAGATTGAAAAGGTTGACTATGCTTTGATTGATGCAACTTTTTATGATTCTAGTGAAGTAAATTATAGAGATCTTTCAGAAATCCCACATCCATTTGTTATAGAAAGTATGGAACTTTTCGATTCAATACAAGATGAAGAAAAAAATAAAATATTTTTTATTCATCTAAACCACACAAACCCTTTACTTGATAATGAAAGCGATCAATATAAATTTGTTAAGGGAAGTGGCTATAATGTTGCTATAGAGGGTATGAAATTAGATCTCTAGACTAGAGATGCATTTAAATTAATTTCACAGTTTAAAGATCCAGATATTGGACAATTATTTTTCGCTTCTTCAGCGATTAGATCAAATTCTTCTTTGTTTATACTAGGCACTTTTGCACTTAAATTTAAATCAATCGAAATTATTTTTCCATCTTCAAAAGTTAGTACGGCTTCGGTATTTAGTTCATCTGGATTAAAATTTGATTCATTTAAAACAAAAGCTAATTTCATATTGAAACATCCAGAAAGTGCACCTGCTATAAGTTCCTCTGGATTTGTTCCAAGCTTTCCGTTATCATTTTCAAATCTTGTTTTAAAAGTGTAGGGCATTTTATTAAATGCACCGCTTTGAGATGATAAAACTCCACTACCATTAGCACCATCACCTTTCCATATTGCTGTTACTTTTCTTTTCATATTTTTAAGTTTAATATTATTAATAAGTTATTTTCTAATTTAGTAATTATGAGAAAACTCTTGTACATATTTTTTTTACTTTACCTTCATTCAAGTTATTCACAAAAATTTTTTTCGGTTGAATACAAATCACAAGCAGATATAAAAATTTTTGTTGTGGAATACAAGTCGCAAGCAGACTTATGCGTTTATAAAGTTGATTATAAATCTCAAGCAAAAGGAAATGAAGGTCTCTGGTACTTTGAAGAGTATAAATCGCAAGCTGACAAAAGAATTTATTTTGCAGATTATAAGTCAGATAGTGATTTAACAATTTTCTTTGTTGACTACAAATCTCAAGCTGGTTGGCAAGACAAATCAAAAAAGCATTTGCTTTACTAGAATCTTTTACCAATTGAAAAACCACCTCTTCCAGTTCCGGTGGGTCTAAAAGAATCAATTTGAGGCCCACCTAATAATTGTTCAGGATCCTTAACAAACAAATATCTTCCAAAGCCTAAAGAAAGCTCGAAGGTCCAACCTTTTTTATTTACCCATTTTTGACCTATCGCAGCGCCAAGAGCTACATCAAAGAAATTTTCCTCCTCAACTTCAATGTATGGTTCAATATTCGGGTTGTTAAGGCCATAGTAATACTGAACCTCACTTTCGCCAAAACTAAACTTCGAAAATACTTCAGCAAAAAATCCACTCCCTCCATAATCTCTTTTATCAAAAAAGTAAAACCTGTAAAAAGGGGTTAAAGCAAAATTGTCTGACCAGCTTCTAGATGTATTGGTATCATTAAAATTTAAAAAAACATCAGCACCAAAGGATGAGTATGGATCGTTAATTTTTTCATATGTAATTTGCAATGCAGGTTGACTCAATATATCTAAGATATCCAACTTTAATTCATTGGAACCAATTTCGCTAAATAGGTCATCTATTTGTTTGTCATCTTTAACTACTCGGACCTCTTCTATAGTATTCTGGCTATACATGTAGAAACAGCACAGAAAAAAAAATAGTATTAGCTTTTTCATAATAATTTAATTTCTACAAAATTCATCCCCAACATTAAAAGAGTTGTAAGTTTCTAGATTCACTTCTGCATCAGCATAGGCGACTCCTCCGCCAGGGTTTTCTCCAGCTCCACCACTACTTCCGGAATCAACTATTATGACAAAATAATATTTTCCATCTTGTGTATATTTTTGAGTGATATCACCACACTCATCAATATCATCGCAGGAAAAAAACAAAATAAATAAAATGGGAAGTAAAAATTTTTTCATAAAATCTTTGAGTAAATTTATGAATAAATATTTCTTTTGCTCAATTTAAAAAACAAACATGCAAACGATACGCGCATAACTTTTGATTCTCAAAAGCATGAGTACTTTGTTGATGGAATAAGCATTAAGTATTCCGTAACAGGACTGATAGAAAAATTCTTTCCAAAATTTGATGCAGAGTATTGGTCCAATAAAAAAGCAATAGAAAGAATTCAAATGGAAGACGGAAAGTTAACTCAGGAAAACATATCCGAAGTAAAGAAAGAAATTTTATTAGAATGGGAAAATAACAGAAAAGATGCTGCTGATAAAGGCACCATTCTCCACGAAAAAATTGAAAACTTTTATAATAATATTGAAGACACAATAGACGCTCCAGAGTTTACTTACTTTAAGCAATTTATAAGTAAATACCCCAATTTAAAACCTTATAAAACAGAATGGAGAATATTTGATGATAGTCTTTCACTAGCTGGATCTATTGACATGGTATATGAAAAAGATAATGGAGAACTTTTTTTATTTGATTGGAAAAGAAGCACTAAAATAGTAAATGGAGCTGGCCATTTGATTGAGAGTGATTTCGATTATGGCTTTGATGAGTTGTCTCATATTGCTGATAATAGCTATAATCGATATTCACTACAGTTAAACCTTTATAAATACATTATTGAGACTAATTATGGAAAAAAAATTAGCTCCATGAATCTTCTAATTTTACACCCCCACTTTCATACTTATTTCTACCTGAAAATACCTATACTCGGAAATGAAACAAAATTCTTGATTAATGCAGCGAGAAATAAATTTATTTAAAAAAAGTCATCAATAATCTTGATGCTAAACCAATTAGTAATATGGTAATAAAAAAAGTTATAGTTATCTCAAGAATTAGAATTAAAAGAATAATTCCGCAAATAATTCGAATTATGTTACCAGCTTTCTGTGGAAGATATCCAAAAAAATATTTGTCAAAAAAATTCACTTGATTTAGTTAAATTACAAATTGAAATTATACAATGTGAATACTTTTTTCAAAAAATTACTTTTATTAATTCTAATATATAACAGTTCCTTCGGCCAGGATGACTGTCCACCTTGCGAAATCATTGCAAATCCAGGTTTAGAAATAACAAAATCAAAAAGCAAATGGCCTGAATTAAAAAAAGGGGGTCTTATTAGAATAAATAGCCTAACCAATATTTATTATGAAGGTGAGGATATATATTGGCCTCTTTGGAAAATATCAAACATATATAACACAGATTGGTGGACAAATGAAAATTCAGACCCATGGTCGTTAACCACCGATTGGAAGAACAATTACAAAAAACCAGATCATAATTTTAATAAATGTGTAAATGATGAACTTAGATGGAAATGTGGATATTCATATACATTGAGATTGCCTAAAAATTTTGATGAAAACAAAAAATATCCATTGGTAGTTTATCTGCATGGTAGTGTTCAAGAGTCTGCAAACTCATTAACCGGAAGAAAATGGAGCTTGAACAATTTCTACATGTCTGAAAATGATGAATATATAATTGCAGCACCCACTAAGTTAGGTATCGATTGGAGCCCAAAAAAAATTCAGGATTTAGTTGAAGATATAAGAGGAAATATTAAAATTAATGATAATCGCATTTATTTGACTGGTTTAAGTATGGGCGGAAGAGGTACATTCATAGTTGCTTCTAAATTGCCAAATCTATTTGCTGCTATAATGCCATTAAGCCCACATCATAGGCCATACTCTTATTTACCACTTGCTGATAAAGTTGATCATATCCCAACATTTATGCACCACAGTACTAATGACGCGACATCATCATTTTCATTGGCAAAAAAAATGTATAGTAAGCTTTCAGAAACTAATGAAAATATTGTTTTGGATGTTAAAAATTGGAATCATAGCGGATGGCATCTAATTTATAGAGATAAGGAAAAAATGGAGTGGTTATTATCTTGGAAAAAATAAATATCTTTAATAAATCTTGAGGCATCTAAGTAACCAAATTATTTTACTTTTTTATTTATTTACGTTAACTAATTATTCTCAAGATTTAATTTCCTTTCATAACTCTGGAAATTTCCAGTTGATTCAAAAACTTTCATTTTATGATATCAACATTAAAGGAACTCCTTTTATTTTTGAAGATTTTGTTACGGGTAAAATAGTATTTGAATCTGGAAAAAACATTGTTGGAGATTTCAGGATGGATTTGTATGCTCATAAAATCCAAACCAAAAATAATGATGGAAAAATATTTGAAATAAGCATTGATAATACTTTTGAATTAATTATTAGCGGTAAAAAGTATAGCTTTCACGAATTGGATTTGATTGAAACAAATAATTTTGTGATTCTTAGAGAGTGTTTAAAACTTGAAAACATTAGTCTTTATGAGTTTTATAATAAAAATTTGAAAAAACCCATTGAAGTAACTGGAAGTGCAGCTAATTCAGGATATGGAAAAACTGCTGATCCAGAATGGGTTGACCAATCTGCTTATATTATTTATTATAAAAACAAATATTTTGAAGTTCCTAAAAACCATAAAAAAATGATTGGATTAAAAGTATTTAATGAAAAGGACTATACAAAGTTCAGGAAGGAAAATAAAATCAACTTAAAAAAAGAAGAAGATTTAAAGCAATTGATTGCTTTTTTCAATTAATAGAAATAATGGGGATGTAGCTCAGCTTTTCTTATTTAATAAAATTATTGCAACCGCAGCTAAAACTAAACTTCCATAAGTCCTAAAAAGAAACTCAACCTGACTCATTGGTTCTCCTTGATAACCGAAAGTATAAAGAAAGTTCAGTAGAGCTATAATAATTAATAGTATTGGTAGTATTTTTTTCATTTAGTTTTTTTTTCTAATGTAGTTCCAATGCCTGCACCAAAACATAAACCTAACGGAATCCATAAACCAATATTATCAGTAGCACTTCCAATTATAATTCCT
>CACCAP010000011.1 GCA_902544085.1 uncultured Bacteroidota bacterium | reverse complement strand
AAAAAAATACAAACGAAAATTGTAGATTTAGGCAACGATAAGGACACTTTGAAAAGGTCAAAAATGCTTGAAAATGATACTGAAAATAGGCATATAGTGAACGAAATGATGGACATTGGCATTGAAAACAAAGTTTCAGAAAGTAAGTCCTATCTGTTGAGGGGGAGTAGTTCAGCTGGCTAGAATACTTGACTGGCAGTCAAGAGGTCGTGGGTTCGAGTCCCATCTTCTCCACACAACCTTAGAAACTACTCATGCAAGTTATTAGTATAAGTGATTTTAGAAACGAGCAATTGTGGAATGTTTTAACGCATTTTTTAGGTTTTATAATGTCTGTAATAGGCATACCATTTTTATTCTTTTATGACAGTAAAATCACTGGCCTCAGTACTATTTCAGTTATATTATTTTCATTCGGTTTATTGCTTGTGTATTCATCCTCATCTATTTATCATTACGTATTAAACCCAAAACTAAAAAAGAGGTTTCAGGTAGTCGACCATATTAGTATATATTACCTCATTTTAGGTTCTTACGCTCCAGTATGCTTGATAACAATGTACAACCACTCTGGTATAAAAATCTTTATTTCCGTGTTAGTTTTGTCAATAATTGGGACTTTAAAAAAGTTATTTTTAACTGGTAAATACGAATTTTTCTCCCTCATATTATACTTGGCAATGGGATGGTTAATTGTTTTTGATATTAACTCTTTATTTAATTTGATCGATTATAATGCTAAATTATTGCTGATTCTTGGTGGACTTTCTTACACTCTCGGGATCATTTTCTATGCTTTTGATAACATAAAATATTTCCATTCAATATGGCATTTATTTGTATTAACAGGTTCAGCTTCACACTACTTTATGGTCTTGCTTTACATCATATGAATAAGAACCAAATCTACTCAAATTTGTATTTTAATTGTTTATCATTTCAGAATAGTGATAAACCTTATTCCCTTGACTAACTTTTTTTGATTCCCTAACTATTGATTTGGCAACATCAGTTGCTTTAATAGGCTTATAGTTTGATTTCATTAAAAAAGAGAAAAGTGGCATAATTTTTTGAGCCATAATTTCACCAAATCTAAATTCATTTCTTTTTCCAAGAAGAAGAGATGGTCTAAAAATTAAGCAGGATTTTAAAGCAAGATGCATAATTGAATTTTCAATCTCGCCTTTAAGTCCTAAATAAAAGTTTTTGCTTTTTTCGTTGGCACCAGCAGATGAAACAAAACAAAAAGAAGACGCTTGGTTAGATTTGCAAACCTTAGCTATATTTAGAAGAATATCATAATCAACTTTTCGATATTTCTTTTTATTAAAATTTACTTTTGATTGAGTTGTTCCAATTGATGCAATGACCACATCACCTTTTTTTATAACTTTTTTGTAGCCATCTGGATTTGTAAAATCAATGATGTAATTCTTAATTTTTTTTGATTTTACAGTAACTTTTTTTCTCGTGATTACATTTATTGTTTCATAATCATCATCATTGATTAATAGTTTTAAAACTTCACCTCCAATTAGTCCGGTTGATCCAAATAAAGCAACAGTTTTGTTCATAGATTTAATGTAAATTTACGAGATAAAGAATAGTTGTTTATGAAATCAAATCTTAAAAAAAATTTACTAGCATTTTTAGGTATAATGTTATTCAGTTCTGGTTTGTGTGTTTTCGGTGAGGCAATAATGTATAAACATGAATCTAGAGATTGGTTTTTAATTGGGACTGCTTCTTTGGTGTTGATTAATTCGGGCCTAATTTTGATAATTAGTAATAGATAAATCTTTTATTTTTAGAAAGGAAGAAGTTCATTTTTATTCACCTCTCCTTTAATTTTCAAGTAATCGCTATACTTATACCTTTTACCGCGGAAGTAAATAGAGTGTACTGCCGGTATCTCAATTTTTGTTAGCGCTTTATCTCTTTTACTTAGCCTCATAAATTAGGTGGAAAATTCAAGATAATAATTTTTTATTAAAACACTACCGTCAAAATAAAAAATCTATGTCTGTGTAAAATATTTTTCATAATCATTCTTGAATAGCTACTCCATCAGCTAAAAATGATAATGTGATTTTTGGCTTTTTGATTTTCATAATTTCCTCATTCTTTTTACCCGCATCTTCGGCATAATGTCGCAGTTGAGCAACACTTAAAGTGTCAACTGAAAGAAATCCATTAACGATAGCTGAACTACCCTCTACACCTTTTTTAGGGACAAAAAATCCGTAATCCTTAAACCTAACAAGAACAGTATCATTTGCAACCAGCATATTCATCCAGCAACCTTTCATAGGACAGGTTGATATAATTTCCCCCTTAACTTTAATTCTACTTAAAGATGGCTTCAATGAAACACCAACATTTTCAATATCAAAACTAAATTCCTCTCCATAGAATTTGCTTCCATCATTTTGAGAATAAACAGAGATTAATGACAAAACCAAAAAGAGATTCAGAAAAATTCTGAAGTCCATTTTAAATATTTTTAATGTATTAATCTACAACAGGTTTCGTAAATTGATTAACTCTCACAATTTTACCTCCAGAAATTCTGTAAGCTTCCTGATATCTCATTCTAACAGGTCCATCAGCTGTATCGTAAGTAACGGAATCCCAATTTATCACCCATTCATGACCTTCTTCAGAAATAATAGGAAAATTTACACCCACATTGTAATCTCTTAAATTGGCATCTTTATAACCTGCAAGAAGTTCTTTAAAGTTATCAATTCCACTAACAGTTGAACCATCGCCCATATACATTACTATGGTATCAGAAATGAATTCAGTTACTCTTTCAAACTCACCATCAAGAAGTGTTTTGTGTAAATTTTGAACTAGCAGTACATTTTCTTGATTGCCCATTTTCCAATCTTTTTGGTAGCTAGGCTCAAATGGAAAATCTAGCTGAGTTGTAGGTTCCTGTTTTGTTGTTTCACATGAGATTAGAACTAAAATCAACATTAAAAATATTTTTTTCATAAATAAATTTTTTAAATTAACTTAACTAAATATAGGTTAGAATAGATAATTATGAAAACGATTTTCAAAATATTAATCTTGGTTGTTTCTCTAGCTGTTTTAAGTGCATGGACTTGGAGGTTAAATATGCCTTCATTGTATAGAGGAGGAGATGCTTTAAATATGATTGAGGAGTTTCAGGCTTATGGTCTTAACCAAACAACAATGGTTGTAGTTGGAATATTTAAAGTTACATGTGCAATCATACTCTTGATCGGCTTAAAGGTTAGAAGATTTGTAACACCTGCTGCATTTATTATGGGTCTATTTATGATAGCTGCTGTCTACTTTCATATAAGTATTAGTGACCCTTTAGTTCCAACATTACCTTCTGCATTAATGCTAATTTCATGTGCTACCATAATTGTGCTTGATAAAAAAACAGAAGAAATTTAATTTTTTTTTGCTTCTCTAAATTTTTTTAATGTTGACTCTTTTTTTAAGTAGAGAGGATGTTTTGGTGTGCCATTTTTATTGATGTTAAAGCACAATGGACTTTTTACAATATTGTTGAGCCACTTTGGTTCATTTTCCGTTGCTCCCCACCCATAAATTATTGTTTTATGCCCAGCAACTAGTTCTGCGATCAATTTTTTATTTTTTGCAGAAGTTTTTCTTTTCCTTTCATATAATTTATTTCTAATTGGTGTTATTAGCGTATATAAATTAACAACATTAAAACCACCGTATCCTAGATTTTTAGAAATTGTAATTAATCTGTTGATTGTAGGATCATTGTTTATATGATTTGCTTTTGATGGATTTAATAATATATAAAGTACCTGTTCGTCTTTAGACCATTTTCGAGATAAATAGTATCTATGTTTTTTGTCTTTTGAAAATTCAGCAAATTTTAACACAATATTTTAAAAATTTTTCAGTCTTAATCTATTCAATATTATTAATATGTTAAATATCATCAATGATTTAAAAATAAAAGCTTATTGAAAGTCAAAATATTTAACTTGCTATAAATCAATCTTAATATTATGAAAAATATAATTTATTTAATACTGTGTGTTTCTTTTACATTTTTGAATTCACAGGTTGAGGAGGGCAACACAGTAAGATTACAGTTTATAAAAGTAGAAGAGGATAAAGTTGAAGAATTTGAGTCTTACATGATCGAATATGTTGGACCAGCAGCTAAAGCAGCAGTTTCAGAGGGAAAAATGGAAAATTGGCTTTTAAGAAGAGTTGCAAAAAATTCAAGATATAATGCAGGATTTTCTCACATTGCCATTTGGGTAGCCACCAATCCTGAGCCTTCTTGGACACAAGTTTGGGAAAAAGCTTACCCTAATTTATCAGCAGATGCTAGGTCGTGGATTTATGGAAAAGGTGAAGAATTATACTCAACTGTTTACAATGCTAATTGTGAATATATTGCTGGGTTTTTAAGAGATCCCTTAACAATCCCTAATATAGCCATCTTCAATTTGATTAAATCAAAAAAATATAATGCATATATTGAACAAGAAAAAGACGCTAAAGACATTTTTGAAAAGCACGCAAAAGGAATTGAGGGGTGGCATGTAATGAAAAGAAAAGGAATGGTTGTAAATTCTGAGGGCGCATGGGATATGGTTACAATTGATTTATTCGATACTTGGGAGAAAGCAAATCAAAATTGGTGGTCAGAAATTCCTAGAAATGTTATGAAAAAACATAACGAAAAGCACGGTTCGGATTTGAGAGAAATTAGACACAGAGTAATGACGGGTCTTTTATTTGACGCTAGAACTGACGAAAAAGAAGATTAATTCAATAAATATATAATTATGAAAAAACTATTTATACTAATTTTAATTATACCATTTTTTGGTTGCGAAACTAACACAGTTGAAATAGAAAAAACTGCTGGAGAATGGTACCGAGGAGGCTGGAAAGGAAAAAAATTCCAGTTATCGGATGACAAGTATGTTGACTTGGCTAGAAAGTTTATGGATGCATATGAAAATATGGACCCAGCAACCATGGTTGAAATGACAACCGACACTGTTAAGTTTCATCCTGCTGATGTAGGAGGCATTTTTGATGTTGATATGACTAATACTGATTTCATTGTTGCGAGACAAGCTCCAATTGACTCAATTAATAGAAATTACACGTTTTTGTTGCCAATAAAACTTGAAGAAACTAGTTCAACTATTATCGAAACTCATTTTAGAGAAGATAGATACTTAAAAACTGGCGATACAGAATCAGTTCTTTTATTCGAAAGGCTGATATTTAATGCAGATGATAAAATAAACAGGGTTGTCCAATGGATGAGACCTGTAGAATAAACTTTAAATTTTAAAATATGAAAAAATTATTACTACTATTATTATTTCCGTTCATTTCATGTGATATGAGTTCCACTGGAGTTGTTGCAGTTGTTATGTCAGATGATGATGTTGAGTATTACTCTGAAACAGAAGCTGAAGATGAACTAACAGAAACAATACTAGAATTAGCTCAAGACTATACAAAAGCAGATTTTGAAGATGCAAAAGAATATTACGCAGATGATGCAAAAGTGTTTTTCAATAGTACAGAGGTCGCTGGTAAAGATAAAATCTTTGAAGGTTGGACATATGAGCACGAGGTATTTTCTGATATAACGATAACAGACGAATATGCTCATACAAACTACTTTACAGATGGCAGAATATGGACTAATTATTGGTTCACATGGAGCGGTACGGGAAACTTTACTGGTGAAAGACTGGTTATAAAAGGACACTTTGATTACGAATGGAAAGATGGTAAAATTGTTCAAGCATTAGGTTTTTTTGCTGATGAACAATTCAACAAGGAGTATGCTGCAGCTATGGCAGCTTCTGAATAGGTTTAACTAAAATAAATTCAAAATAGGTCTTACTAAAATCCTGGTATTTACCAGGATTTTTTAATTTAATATCATGAAGAAAATTTTTTTACTAATGTGTTTTTTAGGGGTTGCAGCCCCATATTATTTTTTGTTTAAATTTTTAGAGTTTAAAAATTGGGAATGGTCGTTATCTGAATTTTTTGCAGATGCAAATGTAAATTTTGCATCGTCTATGCTTTCAGCTGATTTGGGTGTTGCAGCTATGTCTTTTTTTATTTTTAGCATTTATGCATTCAAAAACCAACCTTTAAAACTTTTGAAATATACTGCTTGTATGTTTCTGGTTGGATTCTCACTGGCTATGCCAGTATTTTTGTATGATAATTATAAAAAATTTAAAATCAGTTCTGTTTAAACTTATTGTTTTTCTAAGTATACAGAAGTTGATGGATATGCAAAATCACTGTTATGTTTTTTTACAATTTCAATGATTTTATAATTGATATCCTGTTTGGTATCAACCAATAATTTCCAATCAGGGCTATTAACAAAATAAAGAACCATTACATCTAAAGAGCTTGCTCCAAACTCTAAAAACCTAACAACCCCATCTTGGTTAGTATTAGGGTGATCATTAATTAACTGTTGAATATCCGCTACAATATTTTTGATTTGATCTACACTTGTATCATAAGTCAAACCAATATCAGTTTTTACTTTTCTAACTGGCTTCAAGCTTAAATTATCAAGTTCGGTATTAATCAAATTCTTGTTTGGAACAGTAACCAAACTTTTGTCAAACGTCCTTATTCTCGTACTTCGAAAGCCTACTTTTTCCACAACTCCAGTAATCCCCCCAATTGTTATAATGTCTCCAACGGTGAAGGGTTTGTCAAAGAATATTGTAAAGGAACCAAGTAAGTTTTCAAGACTTTCTTTAGATGCCAATGCTACAGCAACACCACCTATACCAAGACCAGCAGCTAGTGCAGTTATATCAATCCCAAAAATATTTCCCAGAATAATCAAAACACCAAATATTACAACCAAAACTTTTCCGATCTCAATTGCAAAAGGTATCAATTGATCATCAACTTTACTTTTAGTTTTAGCTGCTCTTTGACTTAACCTTAAACCAACATACTCCACTGATTGTAAGATTATATATATTACACTAGATACTAACAGAAGTAAGAAACCCTTTTCAAATATCATTCGTAATCCAAATTCATCAGCACTAACAAGGACCAATGAATCAGGAATGCTCAACATATTAAATGCCATGTAGATTATGATTAAAAAAAGAAAATAGGTAATTGGTTTTTTAAGAAGGTTATCAAATTCAAACTTGCCCTCTTTATTATTGCTGTCACCAACAATTTTAAATAAGAATTTTCTTAAGTAAGAACTTATTAGTCCTTTGAAGATAAGACCAAATACAATAATTGAAATTGATATAATGTAATTCTTTAGGGTATTTCCAAAAAACTCTATACTTAAAAACTCTAGATTTTCCATTTGGTAAACAAAAATAGGCAATTATTGAGAATAAGGTAAAAAACTCAAATCCATGAAGGCTGCTAATTCAAAATCAACATAGGATAAACCCCCAATATCGTGAGTAAACAACTCAACATCAATTTGGTTATAAACATTTGTCCATTTTGGATGATGATTCAGATCTTTACATTTTTCAGAAACAAGTTTCATAAAATCAAAGGCATCATCAAAAGTTGTAAACTTAAATTTTGCAAAAAGCATATTATCCTTGACTACCCAATTTTCTGATAATAAATTAAGCTTATTTTCAACTTCACTTTTGCTTAAATTTTTCATTGATTTAATTTAAATGAAATTGTTGTACCATATGTTGTGGTTACATATTTTTCCTTGTACTTAGCAGGCTCAAAAGAGGGAAGTTTGATCATAATTCTGTAGGCTTCATCCTCCAAAATTCTACTTTCACCAATTGTTGTGAAGTTTGTGTATAATCCGTTCGATGTCATATCAAATTGTATAAATACATTTCCTTCAACATTTTTTTTTATTGCACGCTTTGGATATTTGAAGTTTTTGACGATGTGAGCTTCAATAAATTTTGTAAAGCATAATTTTTTATTTTCTTTATCTTCACAACCTTTGAATAGAGGTGGTATTTCAACTTCATCTAACCCCAGCTGTCTTGGAATTTGGTATTTAACTGAAACCAAAAAAGTTTTCTTTATTGCAATATTATTCTTCTTTGCAGGAATTGCGTTAGGAAGTGATTCAACAACTTTTTTTGCAGAATCATTGAATAGTTTTTTAGCAAGATTCAGTGATTCTTTTTCGAAAAAACTTACTCCAACAACACTTGAGTTTGGAATCACATTAGTAATACGACCATCAACGTCAATATCAAACCTTACTTTTACTATTGCTTCTAGGTCATTGTCCCATGCTTGTTTTGGATAATTAAAGTTGTTTTGAATATGTTCATCAACAGTTTCATTAAAGCAATTTTTATGAAATTTTTCAGGGAGCAATTCACAAACCGGAAATATTGGTAAAGTTTCTTTTACATCTTTTGAGTTTTGGGCATAGTTGTTGATATTTATTAGAAAAAAAATAAAAATAAAGTTTTTCATTGTTACCAAAATTATAACATAATAAAGAACTAAAAAAAATTAAAAAATGTCAAGACATTTATCCTTTAGATCGGGAAATCCAGCTTTAAATAAAAACACCTTTAAAAATCTGGAAAGATCCAGTACAAATTCTTTTGTTAAAAATCAGACAATGACCATTAAGGGTACCGTTGACAAGACTGCTATTTCTTTGTTTTTGTTAATCATTGCAGGTTATTATTCATATACAATTACATCTCCAATATTAATGATAGGAGGTTTTATTGCAGGTCTTATCACAGCATTAATTACAATATTTAATAAGAAGTCTGCTCCAATCACCGCTCCATTGTATGCAATATTTGAGGGTTTAGCACTTGGGGGTGTTTCATACATGTATGCTCAACAGTTTGAAGGTATTGTTCTGAATGCAGTTAGTCTGACAGCCTTAATATTATTGTCATTGCTTATGGCTTACAGATCAGGTCTAATCAAACCTACGGAGAATTTTAAACTCGGTGTTGTTGCTGCTACAGGAGGAATATTTTTGATATATTTAATTTCCTTCATAGGCAGTTTTTTTGGAATGGATTTGGCTTTACTAAACCCCGTCAATGGCTCAATGTTTAGTATTATTCTTTCTCTAATTGTTATTTTAATTGCAAGCTTAAATTTGGTTTTGGACTTTGATTTTATTGAGGAGGCATCAGAAAATGGGGCTCCAAAGTATATGGAGTGGTATGCAGCCTTTGGGCTTATGGTTACTCTTGTTTGGTTGTATTTGGAGATTCTAAGACTATTAGCGAAAATCAATTCAAGAGATTAATTTAACTTTTTTATAAAGAAAAAAAGTTCCATCTAATGCATATTTTTCCTATATATGCAAAAAATAACCTTGAACACATATCTTAAATTTATTCTCCTTTTCTCTATCTGTGTTTCAGCGCAGTCTGAACATAAAATAAATGAAAAACCAAGACTTGTTATAGGAATTGTTGTTGATCAGATGAAATATGAGTACATCCCAAAGTTCTGGAACAAATTCGGAGATAAGGGGTTTAAAAGACTTGTAACCCAAGGTTTCAATGCTAAGAACGCACATTACAGTTATGCTGTTACATCTACAGCTCCTGGACATGCAACAGTAGTCACCGGGACAACACCAAATTATCATGGAATTGTAGGAAATGAGTGGTTCAACCCCTCATTAAGTAAAGAAATATATTGTGTCGATGATTTTTTACAAAAGTCGGTTGGAACTTTGTCAGATGAAGGTCAAAAATCTCCAAAAAACTTACAAACTACTACGATCTCAGATGAAAATAGAATATCATCAAACTTTAAAGCAAAAACATTTAGTGTTGCCTTGAAAGATAGATCAGCTGTATTGTCTGGAGGGCATACCTCAAAAATGTCCTATTGGTTTAATGCAAAAAATGAAGGTAAGTTTATTACAAGCTCATATTATATGAATGAGCTTCCTGAATGGGTTAAACGATTTAATGAAAGAAAAAATATTCAAAAATACATTTCGAATTGGGATACTTATTATGATATTGAATTGTATGTTGAAAGTGGTCCAGATCTGAACAAACATGAAATAAAATATCTGGGTAAAAAAAACTCAACATTTCCCTATGATCTAGAAAAAAAATCTAAAACAAAGAGTGGTAAAATCGATTATGATGTTATAAAGTATTCACCATTTGGTAATGATATTGTAAAGGATTTTGCATTAGATGCTATTGAGTATGAAAATTTAGGCAAAGATGAAATAACAGATTTTCTTCATGTTGGATTTTCATCCACAGACCATCTTGGACACAGGTTTGGATCAAATTCCGTTGAGGTGTTGGATATGTACATTAGACTTGATAAAAATATCGAAGATATCCTTAATTACCTAGATAAAAACGTTGGTGAAAAAAATTATATTGTCTACTTAACATCTGACCATGGCATTACTCATGTACCGTCTTATTTATCCGAAAATAAAGTACCATTTAATCAGTTATACTCAATGAATGTTTTCAATGATGAGCTTAAAAAATATATTAAAGATGTTTCAAACTACAATGTGTATTTAAATAAAGATAGAATTGATGAGTCAGGGTATTCAAACGATGAAATTAAAACACTGATTAAAAATGAACTAAAAAAAGAACCTTGGGTATATGATGTTTATGATTTTGCTCAATTAGATGAAGCAGTCTCTTACTCAGAAGATTATGGCATAAATATGATATATTACAACAGTCATCCAGACCTGAGGGGTGATTTAGCATTCTTTTTAAAACCATTATGGCACAAAAAGTCTTCAAGCGCCTCCAATCACGGTACTGGCAGGACCTATGATACACATGTTCCTCTAATATTCTATGGAAAAGGGATTAGAAATAGTTCATCTAATAAAAAAATTTATGTAAGAGATATTGCCCCCACTTTGTCTGTAATTTTAGGAATCAATTTTACTGCATTATCAACAGGAAGTCCAATAATTTCTGCAATCAAATAAGTATCTTAACATTATGAAAAACATTGAACTTGCTTCAATTGATCAAATTGACTTGATAATGAAAATTATTAAGGCCTGCACAAGACACATGATTGATAATGGTATTTTTCAGTGGAACGATAAATATCCAACAAAACAATCATTTATTGATGATATAAATAACAATGATCTATTTGTGCTAAAACTTGAAAATAAAATCATAGGTTGTGTTTGCGCCTCTTTTGATATGGACGAGTTTTACAAACAGATTGTTTGGGAAACCTCATCAAAAAAAAATATTTATCTGCACAGACTTGCAATTCACCCCGACTACCAAGGACAAGGTTTTGCAAAATATGTTATGGATTATATTGAAAATTTTGCAAAAGAAAATGGTTGTTTGTCTGTAAGGCTCGATACATTTAGTTTAAACAAAAAAAATAATTATTTGTATTCTAAGCTTGGATATAAAAAATTAGGTAAAATTTATTTTAGAGATCAAAGTGACATGCCGTTTAACTGTTATGAAAAGTTGTTATAACTGATTTTCTATTTTTGTACTATATAAATGGAGACAATTACCTTACAAGAAAATAAAAAAATCTATTTTTCATCAGACAACCACCTTGGACTACCTGGAAAAGTAAAATCCTCAAAAAGAGAAAAAATATTTATTAAATGGTTGGATACTATAAAGAATGATGCACAAGTAATTTTCTTGCTTGGCGATTTATTTGATTTTTGGTTTGAGTTTAAAAAAGTAGTTCCAAAGGGTTATACCAGACTCTTTGGAAAGTTGGCAGAGCTAACAGACGCAGGTGTTAAAATTTATTTTTTTGTTGGCAATCATGATGCATGGATGAGAAATTATTTTAAAAAGGAACTTGGTATCGATGTTTTTTTTGAGCCCAAAAAGTTTAAAATAAATTCAAAAAAATTTTTTATTGGTCATGGAGATGGTTTGGGGCCAGGTGATTATGGTTATAAATTTTTAAAATTGATTTTTAGAAACTCATTTTTCAAATTTCTCTTTTCATGTATACATCCTGATATATCAATTAGAATTGGAGAATACCTATCTAGAAAAAATAGTGTTATCTCTGGAAAGGAAATAAAATTTGAAAGTAATGAAAAAGAATTACTCTTTAATTATTGTAAAAAAATATTAAAGTCCGATCATTATAATTATTTTGTCTTCGGTCATCGTCACCTGCCATTAAAAATAAATCTTGGAAATAATTCAAAATATTATAATTGTGGGGATTGGTTCAATCATTATTCCTATTTAGACTTTACTAACTCTGAGCTAACTTTAAAGTACTTCAACCCTGAAATTTGATAGAGAATAAGAAAATTTTTTATGAAAATTCAATTGTTGTTGGGGCTGTCATTAATAACGGTTCTGCAATAATTGTAAATGAATTTTTAGATGAGTTGTGTTTTCTTGCTGAAACAGCTGGTGGAAAAGTTTTAAGAAGGTTTATTCAAAAGTTAGAGAAACCAAATCCAAAAACATTTATTGGATCTGGGAAAATCCAAGAAATTCAGTTTTTTATAAAAAATAATGATATTAGTTCGGTAATCTTTGACGATGAGTTATCACCTAGTCAGCAATTAAATTTAGAGAAGATTTTTCGTTGTAAAATAATAGATAGAACAGGATTAATTCTTGATATTTTCGCTCAAAGAGCTAAAACCAGTTACGCCAAAACTCAAGTTCAATTGGCCCAATACGAATATTTAATGCCACGACTAAAAGGTCTGTGGACACACTTAGAAAGACAAAAAGGTGGTATAGGAATGAGGGGGCCAGGTGAAACAGAAATTGAAACAGATAGAAGGATTGTACGCGATAAGGTATCACTATTAAAGAAAAAGTTATCGACTATCGATAAGCAGATGTCTGTGCAAAGAGGAAATAGAGGAAAATTGGTTAGGGTAGCGTTAGTAGGTTACACGAATGTTGGGAAATCAACCATAATGAATCAAATTTCTAAGTCAAAGGTTTTTGCTGAGGATAAGCTTTTTGCAACATTAGATACAACAGTTCGGAAGGTTGTTATTGAAAATCTGCCTTTTTTACTTTCGGATACTGTTGGTTTCATAAGAAAGCTTCCAACACAGCTCATAGAGTCTTTTAAAAGTACATTGTCTGAAATTGAAGAGTCAGATATATTATTACACATTGTTGATATATCACACCCAAACTATCAACAACATATTGATTCGGTTGATATCATATTAAATGAAATCAGTTGTGGGGATAAAGAAACTATTATTGTCTTTAATAAAGTTGATAAATTAAAAAATATGAGTTTAAAAAATAGTAAAACCAAGATTTATATTTCTGCTATAGAAAAATTGAATTTTGATTTTTTAAAAAATACTTTGTATGAAAAAGTCAGCAGAATTCATGAAAAAAGATTTCCATATAATAATTACCTCTATCCAAAAATTGAGAGCTAAAAGTTCAAGCTCAAACCAATGCCCATTACCTGTCTAACTTGAAGTCTTTTCACCGCATTATTATCATAAATAAATTGTAATATTAAATCTGTGGTCAAATATTTATTTACCTTGAGTGAGGTATTGATTGTGTAGTCTAAGTCAATATTTTCTGGATTTTCAAGATAATCTGAATACAGACTTATTCGGTTTGTTATAAATACATTTTCAAGAAATTCAAACTTGTAATAAGACCGAATTGACGATCCAAGTTCAAATCTACTCGTAGATCCTTTTTTTACACCAAAATATTCTTGATTTTCATTCAATTTTTCGGTAAAAAATTTATTTACCACAATCAGCCTGCCCGTTATTGGCGCAAAGTTCACCCAAAAATCTTTATTTTTTTCCCAGTATAATCCAACACCAATTTGGAAATAACCCGGTGATAAAAATCTAGTTCTTTCAATTCTTTCCTCTTCTCCGCTTGAGGCCGTCCTAAACCGATAACCTTTTGTCCACTGTGTTTTAAAATTTATGAAGCTGGAATAGCTTAGGTCACCAATGTTGGACGATGAAATTTTTTTACCAACTAATGAGTTAATTTCTAACTTATCATCCGTCTTTTTTAAAAACTTACTTCCTCCATTGCTGTTTAGTCCATATGCAGTTATAATCTTTGTATCCCAATTCCACCCGTTGTTCTCAAAGTTTAAATCATAATTAATTTTTATAGTTCCTGAAACACTTGTCTGTCCACCTGCCGTCCAATAACTATAGCTAGATTGGTTGCCTAGAAATGTAAATTTTCCTGATTTTTCCCAATTTGTATTTATTGAGTCAGTTGTTTTTTCTTGGGAATAGGAGTTTACTGTTAAGCTAATTAGTAAAACAAAACTTATAGCCCTCATTTTTTTTTATAAATTGGAACTGATGAGCAGGCTTCACCATACATTATACTTGAGACAACCCCTTGAATTTTTTGAATTAATTGTGAATAAATAAATTTATTAAACTGCTCATCAGCACAACCTTTAATTATTAAAGGTTTATTAGAAACAGAATCCAAATCAAAATTTGTAATTTTTTCATTTATTAAATATTCTTTATGTGATTTTTCATCACCAATAAAGTTATTTACACCCGCCTTTGTCAATTCAGAACTTACTAGCATAAATGCCCAATCAGGAATAATGGCTGAATTTGAACAGATAATTGATACTTTTTTACCTTTCAGATTAGTCCAGTCGAATCCTTTTACTTTTTCTCTAAAATCTTTCTCAATTAGAACTATGCCATCTTTTAGCCATGGTTTAATATCGAAATTTTCAAATGAAAAACCTGTAATAAAGTCATTAAAGTCAATGGTTATAAGCTTACTTTCAGAAACCCTATTTTTTATTTCGAACGTCATTTATAAAAAACCAAGTTCTAATTTTGCTTCTTCACTCATCAGATCTTTAGACCATGGTGGATCAAAAGTCATTTCAATCTCAACTTCATTTACTTGGGGAATTTCTTTAATCTTATTTTTTACTTCCTCTGGAAGTGAGTCTGCAACTGGGCAATTAGGAGTTGTTAATGTCATTAAAACCTTAACATCATTATTCTCATTTAGAAATACATCATAGATTAATCCAAGTTCATATATATCAACTGGTATTTCGGGATCATAAACAGTTTTTAAAACTTTTACAACTTGGTCACCTAGTTTTTTTGGGTCAATTTTTTCAGTCATAATTTAGGATTTACTAAAGGCAAGAGCATAAAATTTAATTTGTTTATACATTGAAGACAAGCCATTTGCTCTATTTGGTGATAGGTGCTCTTTTAATCCTATTTTTTCAATAAAGCCCATATCGGAATCAAGTATTTCCTGAGGCTCTCTATTATTAAATACATTCAATAGAATAGAGATTATACCTTTTGTAATTATTGCCTCGCTATCAGCTAAAAAGTTAATTTTTCCATTAACCATTTCAGCATGTAACCATACTTTGCTCTGACACCCCTTTATTAAATTATCTTCATTTTTTAGATTCTCGCTCATAAATTCTAAATCCTTGGACAACTCAATGATGTACTCATACTTTTGGGTCCAATCATCAAAAAATAAAAAATTATCAATTATATCTTTTTGAGCATTTTCAATGGTCATGGTATAAAGTTATAAATTAACTTAACATAGATTTTACTTTCTTCAATGCCTCGAAGAGGTCATCTATCTCTTGAAAAGTATTGATAAACGAAAAAGATGCCCTTACTGTGCCATCTACACCAAAATGATCCATTATTGGTTGAGCACAATGCTGTCCTGTTCTAACAGCAATACCGAATTTATCTAATAGAGCCCCAATGTCGTATGAATGAATGCCTTCAATATTAAATGATATCACAGAGGTTTTATTTTTAGATTCACCATAAATTTTTAGGCCCTCTATTTGCTTGAGTTTAGAATTTGCGTAATCAAGCAAATCAGTTTCATAATTTTCTATTTTTTCTAATCCAATTTCGTTCAAATAATCCAATGCTCTACCAAATGCGATAACACCTGAAATATTCGGGGTTCCTGCTTCAAATTTGTGAGGAAGATCTGCATACGTTGTTTTTGAAAAAGTCACATCTGAAATCATTTCCCCTCCACCCATTAGTGGATCCATCCTATGTAATAATTCTTTTTTACCATATAGAAAGCCAACACCAGTTGGCCCACAAAGTTTGTGAGCTGAAGCTGTAAAAAAATCAACATTTAGTTTTTGTAAATCAATTTTGAAATGAGCAGCACTTTGTGCACCATCAATTAAAACATATGCTCCTTTTTCATGAGACATATTTATTATTTTCTCAATAGGATTAATTAGCCCCAAAGCATTAGAAACATGGTTTAAGAAAACAATTTTTGTTTTGAGTGAAAGGATGTTTGCAAACTCATCCATATCTAATTCTCCATTTTCCATTAATGGAATAACTTTTAATTTCGCTCCACTAGATTCAATCATCATTTGCCACGGGACAATGTTGGAATGATGTTCAAGTCCTGAGACAATAATCTCATCATCTTTTGTTAATATTTTACTAAACCCATTAGAAACAATATTTATTGAATGAGTTGTGCCTGATGTAAAAATTACTTCCTCGCTGTATTTTATATTAAAATGATCTTTTACCTTATTCCTTGCATCTTCATAAGCACTAGTGGCCTCATCACTTAATGAATGTACCCCTCTATGAATGTTAGAGTTATATTTTTCATAATAATCTTTGATGCAATCAATCACACAAATTGGGGTTTGAGATGTAGCAGCATTGTCAAAATAGATCAAAGGCTTGTTATTGATTTTCTTTGACAAGATTGGAAAATCTTGTCTAATTTTTTCGACATCAAAACTTAGATTCATAACTCAAAGCCAAGATTAACACCAATCTTATCAGCGATAATCTTTTTTATTTTCGATTTTAAAACTTGCATCTTGACATTTTCCAAAACATTATTTGCAAACGCATATGTAAGAAGTCCTTTTGCATCATTTTCATTGATTCCCCTTGCTTTTAAATAAAATAGAGCCTCCTTATCAAGTTGTCCTATTGTACATCCGTGTGAGCATTTCACATCGTCAGCAAATATTTCAAGTTGAGGTTTAGTATTTACTGTCGCGTTGTCACCAATTATAAGATTGTTATTTTGTTGAAAAGCATTAATTTTTTGAGCAATTTTATCTACCACTACTCGGCCATTGAATACTCCAGTAGACTTATCATCATAAATTCCTTTATACTCTTGATAGCTTTCACAATTTGGGTTTGCATGATGAACCAATGTATGATGATCTGTATGTTGATTAGTGCCAAGGATTGTAACACCCTTCAGAATGGAATTAACATTAGTTCCGTTTTGATAAAAATTTAAATTATTACGAACAATATTACCTCCAAAAGAAAATGTATGACAACTTACTTCACTATTGCTTTTTTGATCAATGTAAGTGTTATCAATAATCGATGAAGTTTTAACATCATTTTGGATTTTGTAATAATCTAGGTTTGAATTTTCATTGATATGAATTTCAGTTAAAGAGTTCGTTAAGGGATCGATGAAGTCATCTGCGTTATTTACAGATGATTCTTGTTTCCCATTTAAAGAATAGTGACTCTCAATTATTTGGGCCTTTGAATTCTTTTCAAGAACTACTAAACTTCTTGGCTGAAGCATTAAAGATGATTCACCACCTGAATTTATATGAACAATTTCAACAGGTTTATCAAGAACTACATTTTTTGGTACGTGAACATATGCACCTTCTTTTGAAAATGAACTATTTAAAAGACTGAATGACTCTTTACTATTTACTAGCTTATTGTAGTATTTAGAAATAACATCATTATATTTTTCTTTTTCTAGAACAGAAGATAAAATACAAACATCGGCTTCTTCATGAGTTGTGTCCGACCAAAGAGGATCAAACATTCCATCTATAAAAACAAGTTTGTAGGATTCAATTCCATTTAAAAAGAAGTCTTTTACCTTATCAAATTCAATGAGGTGTCTTTTCTTATTAAATAAAGTCAGTTTTTCATTTAAAATTTTTTTGACTGGAGTATATTTCCAATATTCATCTTTTGAATTTGGAAATCCAATTTTTTCAAATTCTTTTATCGATTGTGATCTTATTTTATGAACATTTGACATTATGTTTGTGTCAAGTTCAAATGCTAAAAATGAGGAAACAAGTTTTTCTTTTAGTGACATATTAAAAATTAAATCCAATCATAGCCTTTTTCTTCCAGCTCAAGAGCTAAAGATTTATCTCCAGATTTTGTGATTTTTCCGTCTTGAAGAACATGTACGAAGTCCGGCAGAATATAATCTAAAAGTCTTTGATAATGTGTAATTATTATGATAGCATTATCGTCATTTTTAAGTTTATTCACACCATTTGCAACAATTTTTAAAGCATCAATGTCGAGTCCAGAGTCAGTCTCATCAAGTATTGCTAGACTAGGCTCTAACATTGCCATCTGGAAAATTTCATTTCTTTTCTTCTCTCCACCTGAGAATCCTTCATTCAAAGACCTAGACAGAAATTTTGAATCAATTTCCAATAACTTTGATTTTTCTCTAATTTTTCTTAACATATCTCCAGCAGGCATTTCTTTTTCACCTCTAGCTTTTAGGTTTGAATTAATGGCTGTTTTGATAAAGTTTGTTACGGTAATTCCTGGTATTTCAACAGGATACTGAAATGACATAAAAATTCCCTTATTTGCTCTTTCTTCTGCTGAAAGATCTTCAATATTTTCATCATTATAAAAAATATTTCCTTTAACAATTTCATAGTCTTCACTACCTGCGATGACAGATGAAAGAGTACTCTTTCCGGAACCATTTGGCCCCATTATAGCATGAATTTCACCGGGCTTAACATCTAATGATAATCCCTTAAGAATTTCTTTATCATCAATACTAACATGTAAATTTTCGATTTTTAACATAAAAAAAATTTTTAACCAACGGAACCTTCCAAAGATATCTCTAATAATTTTTGTGCTTCAACAGCAAATTCCATTGGCAGTTTGTTTAGAACTTCTTTACTAAATCCATTAACAATTAATGCGATAGCCTTCTCTGTATCAATCCCTCTTTGGTTACAATAAAAGATTTGATCTTCACCGATTTTACTCGTTGTCGCTTCATGTTCGATTTGAGCTGATTTATTTTTTGCTTCAATGTATGGGAACGTGTGTGCTCCACAATTATTCCCCATTAGAAGGGAATCACATTGTGAAAAGTTCCTTGCATTAGATGCTCTTTTACCGATTTGAACAAGTCCCCTGTAGCTATTTTGTGATTTTCCAGCAGAAATACCTTTGGAAATAATGGTACTCTTTGTGTTTTTTCCAATGTGAATCATCTTGGTACCCGTGTCTGCTTGTTGATAGTTATTGGTCACAGCGATTGAATAAAATTCTCCAATACTATTATCACCTCTTAAAATACAAGATGGATATTTCCATGTAACAGCTGAGCCAGTTTCTACTTGTGTCCAAGAAATTTTTGAGTTGGTATTACATAATCCCCTTTTGGTTACAAAATTGTAAACCCCTCCTTTTCCATGTTTATTTCCAGGATACCAATTTTGAACGGTTGAGTATTTTATTTCAGCATTATCCATTGCAATTAGTTCTACCACAGCTGCATGAAGCTGATTCTCATCTCTACTTGGGGCAGTACACCCTTCTAAATAACTAACATAACTTCCTTCATCTGCAATCACTAAAGTTCTTTCAAACTGACCAGTACCTGCTTGATTAATTCTAAAGTAAGTTGATAATTCCATTGGGCACTTAACTCCTTTTGGTATGTAACAAAATGACCCATCAGAAAAAACGGCAGAATTTAGTGCCGCATAATAATTGTCTTTTCTGGGTATAACTTTGCCAATATATTTTTTTACTAATTCAGGGTAATCTTTAATTGCTTCGGAAATCGAACAAAAAATTATACCCTTTTCTGCTAGTGTTTCTCTAAATGTAGTTGCAACCGAGACCGAGTCCATCACTATATCAACAGCAACTCCAGCTAATTTTTTTTGTTCTTCAATTGAAATACCAAGTTTGTTAAAGGTTTTGATTAGTTCTGGGTCAACTTCATCTAGGCTTTTATACTTGTTAGTTTTTGGTGCTGAGAAATAAGAAATAGCTTGAAAATCAGGCTTTTTATATTTTACATTATGCCAGTTTGGCTCCTCCATATCCTTCCAAGCAGAATAAGCTTCCAGTCTCCACTGAGTCATCCATTCAGGTTCATTCTTTTTTTTAGAAATAGCCTTGACTATATCTTCGTTTAATCCAACTGGAAAGGTTTCAGAGTCAATATCGGTTGTAAAACCATATTGATATTCTTGACTTTCTAACTCTTTTTTTAATTCTTCTTCTGTGTACGCCATTTTTAATTACTTATAATGAAAAGCTTTCTCCGCAGCCGCATGTTCTATTTGCATTTGGATTATTAAAAACAAACCCTTTTCCGTTTAATCCTCCGTGGTATTCAAGTGTTGTTCCAACCAAATACAAAAAACTTTTTTTATCCACGGCAATTTTTATACCATTATTTTCAAAAACTTTATCATTTTCACCTGAAAGCTTATCAAACTTCATCTCATATGATAATCCAGAGCAACCCCCGCTTTTAACACCAACACGAATAAAATCTTTTGATGGATTAAAACCATCTAATTTCATTAGTTTATTTACTTCATCTCTTGCCGTTTCAGCTACCTTAATCATATTTTGCAAATATAATCCTTTAAAAAATATTTATTAATCTAAATTTGAAGTAATCTTCATTCAAAATATGGGCCATAAAAACAAAGAAACTGACAAAAAAAATTTAAAATTAACTGATCTTTCATCAATTGGTGAATTTGGCTTTATTGAACACATAAAAAAGAATGTCAAGATATATAACGAGTCTACAATAGTTGGAATTGGAGACGATTCCGCTGTTATAAAAAATTCAAATTTGTATTCTTTGATCTCTACTGATATGTTGGTTGAGGGTGTACATTTTGATTTGTCTTATTTTCCTCTCAAACACTTAGGTTATAAAGCTGTTATTAGTAATATTTCAGATATATGTGCAATGAATGGAACTTGTAAACAGATTACTGTTTCAATTGCAGTTTCAAACAGATTTAAACTAGAAACTTTAAATGAGCTTTATGAAGGAATTAACCTTGCTTGTAAAAGATATAAAGTTGATTTGGTAGGTGGAGACACTACTTCATCACAAAAGGGTTTAATAATTTCTGTTACTGCAATGGGTATTGTAGATAATAAAAAAATATGTCAAAGATCTGGAGCTAAGAATAATGACTTAATTGTTGTTTCTGGTAAGTTAGGTTTAGCCTATCTCGGATTGCAAGTTCTTGAAAGAGAAAAACAAGTTTTTTTAGTTAACCCAAATAGCAAACCCGATTTAGAGCCGTATAAGGAGCTAGTTGAGCGTCAATTAAAACCTGAAGCTAGAACTGATATAATTGACTTTTTAGAAAAGAATTCAATTGTGCCTACAGCGATGATTGATATCAGTGATGGTCTCTCATCTGAGATAATTCATATATGCAATAGCTCAGGTAAGGGAAGTAAATTATATTCAGATAAAATCTTTAAAGATCAGACCCTGTTAAGGGTATGCGAAGAATTTAATTTAGATCCAATTTCTGTTATTATGTCTGGTGGTGAGGATTATGAAATTATGTTTACCATTAACCCAAATGATTACAAAAAAATTGAAAATAGTGATTTAGATTTATATGTCATTGGCCATATAACAAATGATAAAAACACATATTTGGATTTGGGTAATGGTTCTAAAGCTGAAATCAAATCTCTAGGTTGGAAGTCTTT
>CACCAP010000010.1 GCA_902544085.1 uncultured Bacteroidota bacterium | reverse complement strand
AAAAGCTTCAAAAAAAGTTGTTTCACCAAAAAAAATAATAGTTGAAGGACCTGATAATTTTGATTGGTCAAAGTTTGAAGAAGGTATTGAGATAATTGAAGACACTAAGATTAAAGAGTTTGAAAAATTAATTGATGAGAATTTTGTTGATACCTACAACGATAATGTAATTCAAGGTGTTGTCATTAATATAACTGAACGTGAAGCAATAATTGATATTAATGCTAAGTCGGAAGGCGTTATTTCTTTAAATGAATTTAGGTACAACCCCGGTCTTAAGGTTGGTGATAATGTTGAGGTAATTGTTGATATTCAGGAAGATAAAACTGGTCAACTTGTTCTATCACATAGAAAAGCAAGAACAATTATGGCCTGGGAAAGAGTTATAGAAGCTCATGAAAAGGAAACCGTTGTAACAGGATTTGTTAAATGTCGAACAAAAGGTGGAATGATCGTTGATGTTTTTGGGTTGGAGGCATTTTTGCCAGGATCACAAATTGATGTTAAGCCAATTCGCGATTATGATCAGTATTTAAATAAAAATATGGAATTCAGAATTGTGAAAATAAATCATGAGTTCAAGAATGTTGTAGTATCACATAAAGCTCTTATCGAAGCCGATATTGAAGAGCAAAAAAAGGAAATTATTTCACAGCTTGAAAAAGGTCAAGTTTTAGAGGGAGTTGTAAAAAATATAACAACTTACGGAGTTTTTGTTGATCTTGGTGGTGTTGATGGGTTAATACATATTACCGATTTATCATGGAATAGAATTAATCATCCTACTGAAATATTAGAATTAGATCAAAAATTAAATGTTGTTATTCTAGATTTTGATGATGACAAATCCAGAATACAATTAGGTGTAAAGCAACTTAGTGCCCATCCTTGGGAAAATTTAGATTCTAAATTAAAAGAGGGTGACAAGGTTAATGGAAAGGTTTCTGTTTTAGCAGATTATGGAGCATTTATTGAAATTGCAGAGGGTGTTGAGGGACTAGTTCATGTTTCAGAAATGTCTTGGTCCACTCACTTAAGATCAGCGCAAGATTTTGTAAATGTTGGAGATGAAGTAGAAGCTATTATTCTTTCGATTGACCGAGAGGAGAGAAAAATGTCTTTAGGAATTAAGCAATTGACATCAGATCCATGGACTGACATTACTGAAAAATACCCAACCAAATCAAAACACAAAGGAAAAATAAGAAACTTCACAAATTTTGGAGTTTTTGTTGAGCTTGAGGAGGGTATTGATGGACTTGTTTATATTTCTGATTTATCTTGGACAAAAAAAGTTAAACATCCCTCAGAGCTTTTTCAAATTGGAGATGAGATTGAAGTTGTTGTGATGGAACTTGATGTTGATGAACGAAAGTTAAGTTTGGGTCATAAACAAACAACCAAAAATCCCTGGGATGAATACGAAAAAACATATTCTGTTGAAACCAATCATGAATTAAAAATTGATTCTTTAACAGACAGGGGAGCTAATATAATTTTAACCAAAGATTTAACAGCTTTTGTTCCAAAAAAACATATGGTAAAAGAGGATGGTTCACTACTGAAAAAGGGCGATGTTGCTAATTTCAATGTTATTGAGTGTAATAGTGAATTCAAAAGAATTGTTGTTTCGCATTTAGTAACCTATGCAAAGAACAAAAAAATAATTAATAAAATCAAGAAAGAAAAAGTAGATAAATCAACATTGGGTGATTTAGATGTTTTGGTAGATTTAAAAAAGAAAATGGATGACGAAGTTTAAATTTAAACTTCTGAAATCTTATTAGCAATCCAATCTCCCAACTCACTTGTTGATACAAAATTTTTATTTGATAAATCTTTTGTTAAATAACCTGTTCTTATTGATTCCTTAACAGCATAATCAATCATATCAGACTCTTCACTTAAACCTAATTGTTTTAGCATCATTGAACTTGATAGTATTGTAGCTATGGGATTTGCAATATTCATACCTGCGGCTTCTGGATATGAACCATGAATTGGCTCAAACACCGATGTTTTATCGCCAATTGATGCTGAAGGCATCAATCCAATAGAACCAGAAATTATAGATGCTTCGTCCGTTAAAATATCGCCAAATAGATTGCTTGTCACCAGAACATCGTATGAGGACGGGTTCTGAATAAGTCTCATGGCCACTGCATCAACAAATTCATAACTCACATCCACATCAGGGTATTTTGATTCCATTGATTGAATTGTCTCTCTCCATAACCTTGAGGACTCCAATACATTAGCTTTATCAACACAGCATAGTTTCTTGTTCCTTTTCATCGAAAGATCAAAGCCAATTTTAGCTAATCTTTCAATTTCACTTCTTTTGTAAGAACATGTATCGAAAGCATAATTTTTATCATTTGATCTCCCCCTTTCACCAAAGTAAATTCCACTAGTAAGTTCCCTCACAAAGACTATATCAGTTCCCTGAATTAACTCTCTCTTAAGTGGTGACTTATCAATTAATTCTTCAAAGGTAAATGTTGGTCGTATATTAGCATAAAGACCTAGTTTTTTTCTCATTGAAAGAAGTCCTTGCTCAGGTCTAATTTTAAGACTAGGATTATTATCAAATTTTGGGTCACCAATTGCTCCAAATAAAACAGCATCTGAATTTAAACATTTATCATGTGTCTCATCAGGATAGGGGTTACCAACTTTCTCTATAGCATTTGCACCTACAATTCCTTTGTCCCAAGTAATATTATGATTAAATTTTTTGGCAATAGAATCACAAACTTTTACTGCTTCATTGACTACTTCTGGTCCAATTCCATCACCTGGTAACTTTGTAATTCTTAAATCCATTAAATTACATTTAACATTTTTTCAGTTGCTTTTATAGCTGATACTGTTTGATCAGAATCTAGCCCTCTTGTAATAAACTCTTTATTGTCTGATTTTTTCCAAGTTATAAAAGTTTCACACAAAGCATCTGAGTTACTTCCGGGGGGTATTGTAACAGAGTAATCGATTAATAATGGAAGTTCTAAATCAATTTTTTTATACAATTTCTTTATGGCTGACATAAATGCATCAAATTGACCATCACCTGTACCCTCTTCTTTATGTATAGTTCCATGACAATCGACTTCTATCTTTGCAGACGGTTTATTATTTTTTTTATGTTTGAGGTAATAAGATCTGATACTAATTTTCTTTTGTTGATGATCTGTCTTTAATACATCTGAAATTATGTATGGTAAATCATCAGCTGATACCTTTTCTTTTTTATCACCAAGCTCAATTACTCTAGCAGTAACTTTCTTTATCTCATCATCGGATAAGTTCAATCCTAAATTTTCAATATTCTTTTTTATATTCGCTTTTCCAGATGTTTTACCCAAAGCATATTTTCTTTTTCTACCAAATCTTTCTGGTAGCAATTCGTTCTGATATAAATTGTTTTTTGTATCTCCATCGGCATGAATACCGGCCGTTTGTGTAAAAACATTTTCACCAATAATTGGTTTATTTGGGGGAATTCTAAACCCACTGAATGTTGATACCAACTTACTTACGTTGTATAAATTCTTTTCACTAATATTTATTTTATAATTTTTTAAAAAATCGTTGTTGGCAGCAATTATACTTGCTAGTGGAGTATTTCCAGCTCTCTCACCCATACCGTTTATTGTTGAATGAATTCCATTACAACCAGCCTTTATCGCTTCGAGTGTATTAGCAACGCTTAAATCATAATCATTGTGTCCATGAAAATCAAAATGTAGGTCAGGAAACTCCGAACACAAATCATTAATGTATGAAAATGTCATTTGAGGGTTTAAAATACCCAAAGTATCAGGTAGCATAACTCTCTTAACACTAGTCTCACTTAGCATTTGGACAAATTCAAAAACATAATCAATTGAATTTTTCATTCCGTTGCTCCAGTCCTCTAAATAAATGTTTGAGCTGATATTATGTTTACCGCCTTGTTCGATAATTTCTTTTACATCATCAAAATGATTTTCTTTTGTTTTTCTTAACTGATGCTTTAGGTGGTGTAAAGATCCCTTTGCTAGAATATTTTGAACTTTTACACCACACTTTTTTAACCAATCAATTGAAACTCCTTTATCAATGAACGAAAGAACCTCAATTTTATTTATAAAATCATTATTATTTGCCCAATTAATTATGGATTTTACAGCATTAAATTCACCTGCGGAAACACGCGCTGATGCAACTTCAATTCGATCTACATTTAATTCTTTTAAAAGAAGTTTCGTAATGGTTAGTTTTTCACTTTCTGAGAATGACATTCCCGAGGTTTGTTCTCCATCCCTGAGGGTTGTATCCATTACTTCAATTTCTTTCATACTTATATTGGGCTATTTTTAGAAAATTCAATTATTGAATCCCTCATTTCTAATAAATAATCTATATCATCGAATCCATTTAACATATTGTTTTTTTTGTATTCATTAATTTCAAAATTCTCTGAAAGTTCAATATCTACAATTGATACCTTTTGTTTTTTTAGATTAACATTAATATATGTTTGAGGGTTTTCGTGTACAGCCTGAAATATTTTTTCTAGAAATATTGGACTAACTTGAACAGGTAAAACACCAACATTTAAACAATTATTTCTGAAAATATCGGCAAAAAAACTTGAAATAATACATCTAAAACCATAATCATATATTGCCCAGGCAGCATGTTCACGTGATGATCCTGATCCAAAATTTTTACCAGCAACTAAAATTTTTCCAGAGTAAGATTTATTGTTTAGTACAAAGCTTTCCTTAATGTTGTTATTTTCATCGTATCTCCAATCTCTAAACAAATTATCTCCAAAACCTATCCTTTCTGTTGCTTTTAAAAATCTAGCAGGAATGATTTGGTCAGTATCAACATTTTCAATTGGTAAAGGTACCGCAGTACCTGTTAAATTAATAAATTTATCGTAACTCATTTTAAAATATTCTTGGGTCAGTAATTTTTCCAGTGATTGCTGCAGCTGCTGCAACAATAGGGCTGGCTAGGAGTGTCCTTGCTCCTGGACCTTGTCTTCCCTCAAAATTCCTGTTTGATGTGCTAACTACATATTTTCCACTTGGGATTTTATCTTCGTTCATTGCTAGGCATGCTGAACATCCAGGTTCTCTAATTTCAAAACCAGAATTGGTTAGTATGTCAAAAATACCTTCTTTAACAATTTCATTATGTACATTATGAGAGCCAGGAACTAGCCATGCAGTCACACTTGGGCATTTTTTCTTTCCCTTTACAAAGTTGGCAAATTGTCTAAAGTCCTCAATTCGTCCGTTTGTACAACTGCCTAAAAAAACATAATCAATTTTCTTTCCAATTAAATCATCTCCCTCTGAATAGTTCATATAATTTAAAGACTTTAAAAATGTTTCTTTGTTTACGTTCATGTCTTTGGAATATGGAATTCCATCGCTAATTGAAGTACCCATTCCTGGATTAGTACCATAAGTTATCATCGGTTCAATTTTATCCCCTTCAAATACATATTCCCTATCAAAGGTGGCATCATTTTCTGTTTTGAGACTTTTCCAGTATTTTAATAGTTTTAAGAACTCATCACCCTTGGGTGTAAATTCTCTGTCTCTAACGTAATTTATTGTTTTTTTGTCAGGAGCAATCATGCCACCTCTAGCACCCATTTCTATGGATAAGTTACAAACTGTCATTCTGCCTTCCATACTCATTGCTTCGAAAACATCACCAGAATATTCAACAAAATGACCTGTTGCTCCCGATGTTGAAATTTGAGATATGATATAAAGTGCTACATCTTTTGGCGTGACATAATTGTTTAGTTTCCCATTTATAATTATTCTCATTTTCTTTGGCTTTGGTTGTAAAATACACTGAGTTGTCAAAACCATTTCGACTTCGGACGTTCCAATCCCAAATGCAATTGCTCCAAATGCACCATGAGTTGATGTATGTGAGTCACCACAAACAATGGTGGCGCCAGGTAATGTTATGCCATTTTCTGGCCCTATGACATGAACAATGCCATTTTTTTTATGTCCTAGTCCCCAGAAAGGAATTTTATGTTTTTTAGAGTTTAATTTTAAAGTTTGTAATTGCTTTGCTGATAAAGGATCCTTTATCGGTAAATTTTGATTTTTTGTTGGAGTGTTATGATCTGCTGTTGCAAACGTTTTTTCAGGGAACAAAACATCAAGTTTACGATTTTGCAAACCCAAAAATGCAACAGGGCTTGTAACTTCATGAACTAGGTGCCTGTCGATGAATAAAACATCAGGTCCATTCTTTATCCTTTTAACAACGTGAGCATCCCAGACTTTATCAAATAATGTTTTAGACATAGTCTATACTAGTGCTTGTTTAATTATTTCAGGTAAATCCTGATCTTTAACTTCTTTTTTCATATCAGCAAATTTTAAAAAAACTTGGTAAACTTTATCTAATTCAATTTTGCTTAAATCAAAACCAATTTTTTTTGATCTATATGCAATTGCAGCTCTTCCACTTCTTGCAGTTAAGACAATGGATGATTCATTAACGCCAACATCATTTGGATCAATTATTTCGTATGTTTCTCTATTTTTAATTACGCCATCTTGATGAATTCCTGAGCTATGTGAAAAAGCATTAGTTCCAACTATTGCTTTATTTGGCTGAACAGGCATTCCCATAATTTCTGATACCATTCTGCTTGTGCTGTAAAGTAACTTCGAATTAATTTTGGTATCATAACCAAGTTCACTGTGTTGTCTCATAACCATAACAACCTCTTCAAGTGAAGTATTTCCGGCTCTTTCTCCTATTCCATTTATTGTGCACTCAATTTGCCTTGCACCACTTATTACTCCTTGGATTGAATTTGCAGTAGCTAAACCTAAATCATTGTGGCAATGACACGAAATAATTGCTTTATCAATGTTTGGAACATTATTAATCAAATATTCAATTTTTTTTGCGTATTGGTTAGGAAGACAATAACCAGTGGTGTCTGGAATATTTAAAACTGTTGCACCTGCATTAATAACTTTTTCACAAATTTTTGCTAGGAAATCATTATCGGTCCTTCCAGCATCTTCTGCGTAAAATTCGACATCATCAACAAATTTTTTTGCATATTTTACTGCATTAACAGCTCTTTCGGAAATTGATTCTCTGTCCGATTTAAATTTGTATTTAATATGGCTATCAGATGTTCCAATGCCAGTGTGTATTCTTGGTTTTTTTGCTTTTTTTAGTGCGCTTGCAGCAACTTCTATATCTTTTTTTACGGCTCTAGATAATCCACAAACAGATGAATTTTTTACAACCTTTGAAATTTCTTCTACTGATTTATAATCTCCTGGACTTGAAATTGGAAATCCAGCTTCAATTATGTCAACGCCCAATACATCCAACCTTTCGGCGATTTCAATTTTCTTTTTTGTCTCAAGCTTACAACCTGGGACTTGTTCGCCATCTCTTAAAGTGGTATCAAAAATTTTAACCAGTTCTCTACTCATATCTCAAGTAAGCCGATAAAAGTAAGAATAAAAATTTTTTAAATTTAAATTTTTGGAATGAATTCATCTGGCGGATCACATTTTAGCACCAATATTCCTTTGTTTACAGGATGTTCAAACTCTATTTCTTTTGAATGTAAGCTAATACTTTTATCGCGTAATGGTCTTTTTGCACCATATTTTATATCACCACGAATTGGTGTTCCCAACCTAGACAACTGAACTCTTATTTGGTGATGTCTACCAGTGACAAGTAAAACATCTAAAAGCAAGTAATTTTTTAATGTTTTCACAATCTTATATTCAAGAATTGCTTCTTTAGCATTTTTAGAAATTTTATCAACAACAAAAGATTTATTTTTCTTTGAATTTTTTTTTAAATAATTCTTTAAAATGCCTTCATGTTTTATGTTTTTTTTTTCAATTAATGCCCAATATTTTTTTTTGATCTTTCTAAGCCTAATTTTTTCATTCATTCTAGTTAGACATTTACTTGTTTTGGCCATAATAACTAAACCACTGGTGGGTCTATCAATTCTATTAACTAAACCTAAAAAAACATTACCTTTTTTATCATATCTTTTCTTCAAATAATCTTTGCCGATTTCAAGTAAGCACTTATCACCTGAAATATCTGATTGTACTGGAATTGACGGTTTTTTATCTACGATCAGTAGATGATTATCCTCAAAAATTATGTTTTCCATGATGGGTTAGTACATTTCATCATTATTTGGAAAATCCATTTTTTTTATATCTGAAACATAGGATTTTACAGCATCTGAAACCTGGTTGTTGAGGTTCAAATATCTGCGTATGAATCTAGGATTAAATTCAGTTGTTAAGCCTAAAAGGTCATGCATAACTAATACTTGACCATCTACATGATTTCCAGCACCTATTCCAATCACAGGGTAATTAACTTTTGAGCAAACTTTTTTTGCAAGCTTAGAAGGTATTTTCTCTAAAACAGTAGCAAAACACCCAATTTTTTCAAGAAGAATTGCATCATTAATTAATTCTTCTGCTTCTTGCTTTTCTTTTGCTCTTACCGTGTAGCTGCCAAACTTATAAATTGATTGAGGTGTCAGCCCTAAATGACCCATTACAGGAATTCCAGCTTTAATTATTTTTGAGACGGAGTCTTTAATTTCACTACCTCCTTCCAATTTAACCGCATGAGCGCCAGATTCTTTCATAATTCTAATTGCAGATCTGAGTGCTAATTTTGCATCAGATTGATAGGTTCCAAATGGTAAATCAACAACAACTAAGGCTCTTTTAACTGCTTTAACAACAGATTTTGCGTGGTAAATCATCTCGTCTAAAGTGATTGGAACAGTTGTTTCATTACCTGCAATAACATTTGATGCAGAATCGCCAACAAGAATAATATCTACATTTGATTGATCAATAATTTTTGCAAAAGTGTAGTCATATGCCGTCAACATTGAAATTTTCTCATTATTGTTTTTCATTTCCAATAATGTCTTAGTAGTTACTCTCTTGTATATCATAAGTAATAATCAGTCGTAAAAATAAATAAAAAAACATAATGACTGTCAAAGTGTCACTAATTTTCAATGGCACAGGAATTGTTCTAGAAACTTAAAAATATAATTATGAGCAAAATAATTGGTATCGATTTAGGAACAACAAATTCTTGTGTTTCTGTAATGGAGGGAAATGAGCCTGTGGTAATTCCTAACGCAGAGGGAAAAAGAACAACTCCATCTGTAATTGGATTCGTTGATGGTGGTGAGATTAAAGTAGGTGATCCAGCTAAAAGACAAGCTGTCACAAATCCTACTAAAACGATTTCATCAATTAAACGATTTATGGGTAGTAAATTTTCAGAGTCAAAAGAAGATGCTAAAAGATCACCCTATAAAGTAGTTAAAGGAGATAATGACACCTCAAGGGTAGATATTGATGGAAGATTATATACGCCTCAAGAGCTTTCTGCAATGATTTTACAAAAAATGAAAAAAACTGCAGAGGATTATCTTGGCTCATCCGTGAGTGAAGCAGTTGTAACTGTACCAGCTTATTTTAATGATGCTCAAAGACAAGCAACTAAAGAAGCCGGTGAAATTTCTGGCTTAAAAGTACAAAGAATTATTAATGAACCTACGGCTGCAGCATTAGCCTATGGATTAGATAAATCCGGTAAAGATCAAAAAATTGCAGTTTACGACCTTGGTGGTGGTACTTTTGATATTTCAATTTTAGAACTTGGTGATGGAGTTTTCGAAGTATTATCTACTAATGGTGATACTAGACTAGGTGGTGATGATTTTGATGATGCAATAATTCAGTGGATGGCATTTGAATATGAGGAAGATGAAGGTGTTGATTTGAGAAAAGATCCTATGGCATTGCAAAGACTGAAAGAAGCCGCTGAAAAAGCAAAAATAGAGCTATCATCGTCGACTCAAACAGAAATTAATTTGCCTTATATTACAGCCACTGATTCTGGTCCAAAACACCTTGTAAAAACATTAACCAGAGCTAAATTCGAGCAATTAAGTTCAGATCTTGTAAAAAGATCCATGGAGCCTGTTAAAAAAGCATTAAAGGATGCGTCTCTAAGCAAAAGTGACATCGATGAAGTTATACTTGTGGGAGGATCAACTAGAATACCTGTCATCCAAAATGAAGTTGAAAAGTTTTTTGGTAAAAAACCCTCAAAGGGGGTGAATCCAGATGAAGTTGTGGCAGTAGGTGCGGCTATTCAAGGTGGTGTTCTTACAGGCGATGTTAAGGATGTATTGCTTTTAGATGTAACCCCACTTTCATTAGGAATTGAGACAATGGGCGGAGTTATGACAAAACTAATAGAATCAAACACAACTATTCCTGCAAAAAAATCACAAATTTTCTCTACAGCAGCTGACAATCAGCCCTCTGTTGAAATTCATGTATTGCAGGGTGATAGAGCCATGTCCAAAGACAACAAAACAATAGGTAGATTCCATTTAGATGGTATACCACCTGCACCGAGAGGTACACCTCAAATTGAGGTTACCTTTGACATTGATGCAAATGGTTTGATACACGTTACCGCTCTTGATAAGGCTACTAACAAATCACAAGACATAAGAATTGAAGCATCATCGGGCTTAACTGAGGATGAGATTGAAAAAATGAAACAGGAAGCCGAAGCAAATGCGGAGTCCGATAAAAAGTTAAAAGAGGATGCAGACACTGTAAACAGCGCTGATGCAATGATATTTCAAACTGAATCACAACTGAAGGAGCATGGTGATAAGCTGCCTGATGAAAAAAAGAAGGCAATTGAAGATTCCTTAGAAGCTCTTAAAAAGTCACATGAGTCCAAAGATGTTGATAAGATAAAGTCTGATTTAGAAAAAATTAATGAGGCTTGGAAAAATGCCTCTGAGGAACTTTACAAATCTCAAGCAGAAGCTCAAAAAAAGACAGAATCTGACCCTAAGGCCGGAAAAAAATCATCAAAAAAAGATGATGATGATGTTCAAGATGTAGATTTCGAGGAGGTTAAATAATTTAAAATATATCTCGTTATACTATTTTAAATTATAAATTTGCACTCTAAAAATATATTATGAAAAGTGTAATTACTTGCGATATGGAGGGTGTGATTGAAACCATCAACTCTGACGGAGAAAAATTGTTTGGTTACAGTAAGGAAGAACTCATAGGTAAAAAAAGAGTGTCTCTATTTTCAGCAGGTGAAATTGTTATACAAAATGTTGGCATGTGGTTGTCCCAAGCAAACAAAAAAGGCCAGTATTCCACCAAAACTTACTTCATTAATAAAAAAGGAAAAAAGTTTAACGCACAAATTAAGATAACTCCAACCTTTGCTAATGGAAAAAATAACCCTCAAACTGGTTATTGTGGTATTACTGTCCCAATTGAAGAGGAAGTAAAAATACCGATCAAGTTTTCAACAATTTTTATAAAGTGGGCTTTTGCAATAACTCGAGGTGGCTTTACGAGTGCATCACTATTTCCAATTTTTGCTGTTGCAGCTTTTTTAGCTGGTGCAGGGGATAACCTTTTTAATCCACTTTCTTTGATCTTGTGTTCACTTGGAATTGTCTTTTTGCACGTCGCATCAAATCTATTTAATGATTATTATGATGTAAAAGATGGTACAGATGGCGCAAATACCGAATACTTTAATGCAGGTTTGAATTCAACAATGCTTGAGGGTGCTCAATTATCTGGAGGCAGTAGAGCAGTAGAACTAGGTCTAATCACGCATATTGGAACTCTTTCATTAGCAAGAAAAATGTTGATTGTAACTGTATTGGTAACATCTCTTTTATTTATTAATAGTTTTTACGTAACAGGTGAATTTTCAAATGCTCTCTGTGCACTTGCAGTCGGCTTTTTGGGAGGGTTACTAGGATATTTTTATACTGCTAGACCATTAAGATTGGTATCAAGGAGAGGCTTGGGTGAATTAGCTATATTTCTATCGTTTGGACCGTTAATGACACTTGGAGCTTTATTTGCAATTTCATCATCAACAATTGAACTTTTTTCTGATCAGTTTTACATTGCACTACTTCTAGGTATTCCTCATGGATTATTGACTACCAATATATTATACATAAACCAATATCCTGATACAATCAGTGATGCAAGTACTGGTAAAAATCATTTGATTGTAACCTTTGGAAAGAAAAATGCTCGTTGGGGATATTTATTTATATTAAGCGCAGCTTTTATTTCCTCAATTTTATTAATTCCTTATTTAGAAAATAATATAAGTTCATTTAATAAAAACATTTTTATAATCGGAAACATTGTACTTTTCGCTTATGGGTTAATTGCTTTCATTAACTTGTACAAAAATTATGATAAAAGAGAACTTATTCACTCCAATCTCAAGACTATTTACCTCCAAATTTTTTATGGTTTGTTCACTGTCGTTGTTTTTAATCTATTTTTTATATAATGTTTATTGAAAACATAAAAAATACACAAAATGAGTGGTGGAGATATTTACTTGTTGGTCCTTTAGTAATTGTTGTTTTTTGGCAGTTTTTGGGTGCCATCCCATTACTGATCGGTATATTCACAGTTGCTGATTTAGACCAATTGCAAACCTTAAACGAATCAAACTTTTTAAATGCTTTTCCGAACTACAATGTTGGCTTAGCACTATTTTGTATAACATTTTTAGTTGGCTTAATAGGGATATTTTTCACTGTTAAAGTTATTCACAAACAAACAATTAAATCATTAACTACATCACGTGAAAGTATAGATTTTAAAAGAATATTTACTGGATTTTTTGTTATTGCAATCATCAACTCAATCGGTATGCTAGTTGCTTATTTGTATGATCCAAGTATGTACGTGTTTAACTTTAAACCTGAATCTTTTATTTATCTTTTACTTATAGCTATTATTTTATTGCCTTTTCAAACAAGTTTCGAGGAGTATTTGGTAAGAGGGTATCTTTTACAGGGAATAGGAATTACAACTAAAAGTCGATTTCTTGCACTTTTAATTCCTACTTTTTTGTTTGCACTTTTGCATTTAGCGAATCCTGAAGTTGATAAAATGGGGTATGGGTATCTAGTTGCATATTTCATTATGGGACTAGTTTGGGGAGTATGTACACTTATGGATGATGGTTTGGAACTTGCTCTTGGAATGCATTATGGAAATAATTTTGTTGGGATCTTACTTATGACAGCAGATTGGACTGTCGTGCAGACAGATTCAGTATTAAAATATGTAGGCGAACCCAATATGTCAATGATGTTTGTTACATCCATTCCTCTCCAAATTTTGATTCTTATTTATTTTTCTAAGAAATACAATTGGGTCAATTGGAGAGAAAAATTGTTTGGATCGGTACAATAATTTTTTATGAACAAGAACACTATTTTTGGATGGGCATCATTTATACTAACTCTTTTGGGCATAGCACTGATATTTTTAGGCGTATTAAAGTATCCTGATTATGCAATTGGTTTTTCAGTTGTTGGTGTTGGTTTTATTGCTATTGGCTGGGCTTTCAACGCTCTCAAAGGAAGGATTTAAACCATATCCTCTGGTTTCACCCAATCTTTAAATTGTTTCTTTGTCAAGTATCCGGATTTTATTGCCTCTTCCTCAAGTGTTGTTCCGTTTTCATGGGCCTTGTTTGCGATCTCTGCAGCCCTGTAGTAACCAATCTTTTTATTAAGTGCTGTTACAAGCATTAAAGAGTTGTTTAGATGCTCGGCAATTTTTGTCTTATTTGCCTTTAATCCAACTAAGCAGTTTTTATTAAAGCTCTCCATTGAATCAGATAATAAGTGAATTGATTCAATTAGTTTGTGTGCAATAACAGGTTTATAGACATTTAGTTCTAAGTGACCTTGACTTCCAGCAAAACTAACAGTTGTATCATTTCCGAGAACCTGAGCGCAAACCATAGAAACAGCTTCACATTGAGTTGGATTAACTTTTCCAGGCATAATTGAACTTCCTGGTTCATTTGCAGGTAGAATAAGTTCTGCAAATCCAGACCTAGGTCCGCTTCCTAAAAGTCTTATATCATTAGCAATTTTGAAAAGAGAGATAGCAATTTGTTTTATAGCTCCATGAGTTTCCACCAAAGAATCATTTGATGCAATAGACTCAAATTTATTTTCAGCAATTTCAAAATTGATTTTTGTATAATCGGAAATGTTTTTTACGACACTAACGTCAAATCCATCAGGTGCATTAAGTCCAGTACCTACAGCTGTTCCGCCAATGGCTAATTGTTTTAAGTGTTTTAAAGTATTTTTCAAAGCTTTCAAGCCGTGTTTCATTTGTGATTCGTAGCCAGAAAATTCTTGACCTAAGCTTATTGGAGTTGCATCCATCATATGGGTTCTACCAATTTTAATGTCCTTGCTAAATTCTTTTACCTTTTTATTAAGAATTTTAATAAACGATTCAGTAGACGGTATCAGTTTTTCATATATAAGCTTTGTTACAGCAATATTTGTTGCAGTTGGAAATGTATCATTGGAGGATTGAGACATATTTATCTCATCATTGGCTTTTATGTACTTTGAATCAATAAGTGATTTACCTGACAGTATATTCGCTCTGTTAGATATGACCTCATTGATGTTCATGTTAGTTTGAGTACCTGATCCAGTTTGCCAAATGACGAGTGGAAATTCTTCATTATGTTTGTTCTGTAAAATTTCATCACATACTTCTATAATCAATTTCATTTTCTTTTTTTCAAGATTCATCAACTCATAATTTGAGATTGCACATGATTTTTTTAAAATTGCAAATGAATGAATAATTTCCGTGGGCATTGAACCGGGCTGGCCAATTTTAAAATTATTTATTGATCTTTGAGTTTGTGGTCCCCAGAGAGAATTTTCTGGAATTTTTACCTCACCGAGTGTGTCAGATTCAACTCTAAATTTTTTCCCCATAATGCAAATTTACGAATTGTTGATAAAGTATTTTTTTTTTGAAGGAATTCTTTGGTCCTTATTTTATATCTTTATGGTAATGTTTGAATTTGATCAATACCTTGGTTTCTTACTATTTATGACGGTTGTAACTATTGGATTTTGGTTAATGATATTATTACTAACTTTTATAATTCCATATTGGGTAACAGGCTCTTTCTTTGAGTGGCTTAAAGAAAGAAAAAAAAGTAAATAATATTAGTTCAAACTCAAAAGATAAGATTTCAAAAATTCTTCAATATTACCATCTAAAACACCTGATGCATCAGTTGTTTCAGTATTTGTTCTAACATCTTTTACCATCTTGTATGGGTGAAGAACGTAGTTTCTTATTTGAGACCCCCACTCAATTTTCTTTTTACTTTCCTCAATTTTCTTTCTAGCTTGAAGTTTTTTATTTAACTCAATTTCATAAAGTTGAGATTTTAAGAGTAAGATTGCTTTATTTTTGTTATCAAGTTGTGATCTTGTTTCTGAATTCTCAATTATAATACCTGTTGGTTTATGAGTCAGTCTGACGGCTGTTTCAATTTTATTTACACTTTGTCCACCAGCTCCGCTTGATCTCATTGTTTCCCAAACAATATCAGAATTATTTATTTCGATTTCTATACTGTCATCAACCAAAGGATAAACATAGACTGATGCAAATGATGTATGTCTTTTTGCGTTGCTGTCGAAAGGGGAGATACGAACAAGCCTGTGCACGCCATTTTCACCTTTGAGCCACCCAAAACAATATTCCCCATCAATTTGAATAGTAATTGTTTTAATGCCAGCAACATCACCATCAATACAATTTAATTCTTTGGTTTTAAAGCTTCTTTTTTCACACCACATCAAATACATTCGTGAAATCATTTGAGCCCAATCACAACTTTCAGTTCCTCCTGCACCTGCAGTTATTTGAATAACTGCAGACATTTCATCACCTTCGGCCGAAAGCATGTTTTTAAACTCGAGGGATTCTAAACTGTTTTTAGCCTTGTTAAATGCCTTGTTGATCTCATCTTCCTCAATTTCTTTATTTTTAAAAAATTCAAAAAGAACCTCCAACTCATCACAAAGTTCTGCTGTTTCTTTAAACTCTGTAACCTTATTTTTAGTTAAACTTAGTTTTTTTAAAATCTGTTGAGCTATTTTAGAATCTTTCCAAAAATCGTCTTTAATGGTTTGGCTTTCTAGTTCTGAAATGATTTTGTTTTTTTCTTCGAGGTCAAAGATACCTCCTTAAAGCACCAAGGCGTTCAATTAAATCTTTAATTTGATCTGCAGTTACCATTTGGTAAATTTAAATAATTAATTGTTTTTAAAATCATCATAAATTATATTTACCATCATGCAAATAAATTTAATAAGTGATACTGTTACAAAACCATCCGATGGAATGATTAATTTCATGAATAACTGCAAAGTTGGGGATGATGTTTTTAAGGAAGATCCAACAGTAAACAAACTTGAAAAAAAAGTTTCTGAGCTATTTGGGATGGATCATGCTTTATTTTTTCCCTCAGGAACAATGGCCAATCAAACTGCTATTAATATTCTAACAAGCCCCGGAGATCAATTGATTTGTAGCAAATATGCTCATGTTTATAATTATGAGGGTGGGGGTGTTAGCTTTAATTCTGGTGTATCTTGTAAATTAATTGATAAACCTAGAGGTTTATTTAATTGTTCTGATGTTGAAGCTGCAATAAATCCCCCGGACTTTTATCACAGCCCAAAAACATCTTTGGTATGTATTGAGAATACTACGAACAAAGGAGGAGGAGCATGTTGGGACTTGGATGAAATAAAAAAAATAAAAGAAACTTGCATTGAAAACAATCTTAATTTTCATCTTGATGGGGCTAGAATATGGAATGCATGTGTCGAAAGAGGATATGATTATTCTGATTTTGGAAAATTATTTGATACGATATCGGTTTGTTTGAGTAAGGGACTTGGATGTCCTGTTGGTTCAGTTTTAATTTTTAAGGAAAAGTATTTAAAAAAAGCTATGAAAATTAGAAAAATCCTTGGAGGAGGAATGAGACAATCAGGATATCTTGCAGCATGTGGATTGTATGCGCTAGATAACAATATTCAGAAATTGCAGCAAGATCATATCAGAGCTAGGGAAATATCTAATTTACTTGAAAAACTATATTTTGTTGAGGAGGTTTACCCTGTTGAAACCAATATCATTATTTTTAAAAATAAAGATAAATTTTCCACAAAAGATTTTATTGATTTTATGAATCATAATGGTGTAAAATTGATTGGTATGGGAGATAATAAATTAAGACTTGTTACTCATTTAGATTACACATCTGATCATCATGAGAAATTCATGAAATTACTTTCAAAAATTCACTCAAATAATCTTTTGAAGTAACTAATCTTTTTTTAATTAAATTTGCAGCTTATTCCGGTTTGTATGAAAAAAGGTTTTAATGCCCATGACAATATACTTTCCCTCATTGGAAAAACGCCTCTAATAAGGTTGAACAAAATAACCAAAGACTTTAATGGTACTCACTTTTGTAAATATGAAGCTTACAATCCAGGACACTCAAATAAGGACAGAATTGCCTTACATATAATCAACAAGGCTGAGAAGTCTGGTTTAATTGATAAAAATTCAACAATAATTGAGACTAGTTCTGGAAATACAGGCTTCAGTCTTTCAATGATTGCCATGGTTAAAGGATACAAATGTATTGTTGCAGTTTCATCAAAATCATCAATTGATAAAATTGACATGTTAAAGTCAATGGGTGCAAAAGTTTATGTTTGCCCAGCCAATGTAGCGGCAGATGATAGTAGGTCATATTATCAAGTAGCTAAAAGGTTAAATGAAGAGATAAAAGATTCTTTCTATGTAAATCAATATTTCAATGATTTGAATATTGACGCTCATTATCAAACAACCGGACCAGAAATATGGGAACAAACAAATGGTAAAATAACTCATCTTGTTGCCAGCAGTGGAACTGGTGGTACAATTTCCGGAATAGGTAGGTTTTTGAAAGAAAAGAATAAAAACATAAAAATTATTGGAGTTGATGCTTATGGTTCAGTATTGAAAAAATTTCATGAAACTGGTGAGTTTGATGAATCCGAGATTTATCCTTACAGAATTGAGGGAATGGGAAAAAATTTAATTCCAACATCAACTGATTTTAAGGTCATAGATCATTATGAAAAGGTTGGTGATAAAGAAAGTGCACATTGTGCCAGAGAAATTGCGTGTAAAGAAGGTTTATTTGTTGGTTATACATCTGGAGCATGTTTACAGGCCTTGAAACAACTTAATGAGAATAATATTTTTGAAAGTGACAGTACTGTTGTATCAATTTTTTGTGATCATGGATCTAGGTACATGAGTAAAATTTATAGTGATGAATGGATGGAGGAACAAGGATTTAGTATAAATAGAACAAAGGAGCAATTTTCATCAATTGAATATATAAAGTAAAAAATGTCTGATTTATTTGAAAAATTTAATAAGAGTATGGGCCCACTTGGTAAATGGGCTAGTATCGCTGAAGGTTATTTTGTTTTCCCAAAACTTGAGGGTGAAATATCCAATAGAATGAAATTTAACGGAAAAGAAGTTATTACGTGGAGTGTCAATGACTATCTTGGACTTTCTAATCACCCAGAGGTTAGAAAAATAGATTCTGAGGCTGCAGAAAAGTACGGATCTGCATACCCTATGGGAGCTAGAATGATGTCAGGCCACACTTCAATGCATGAAAAATTAGAAAATCAACTTGCTGATTTTGTTAATAAAGAAAGTGCATATGTACTCAACTTTGGTTACCAAGGAATTTTATCCATAGTCGATACTTTGGTATCAAAAAATGATGTGATTGTTTACGATGTCGATGCTCATGCATGTATTGTTGATGGTGTCAGACTACATCTTGGTAAAAGATTCACTTTTAAGCACAATGATATAGAAAGTTTAGTAACCAACCTTAAACGAGCTCAAAATATAGTTGAAAAAACTGGTGGTGGAATTTTGGTCATTTCGGAAGGAGTTTTTGGGATGAGAGGTGAGCAGGGAAAAATAAAAGAAATAGTGAAGCTAAAAAAGCAGTTTCATTTTAGACTCCTTGTTGATGATGCTCACGGCTTCGGAACCTTAGGTCAAACAGGTTCTGGTGTTGGTGAGGAGCAAGGTGTTATGGATGAAATTGATGTATACTTTGCAACATTTGCTAAGTCTATGGCCTCAACTGGAGCTTTTGTAGCAGGTTCAAAACAGGTTATAAAGTTCTTAAAATATAATATGCGCTCTCAGATGTTTGCAAAATCATTACAGATGCAATTAGTTGTGGGAGCTATCAAAAGGTTAGAAATACTCAGAAATGAACCCGTTCACAAACAGAAACTATGGGATAATGTTAAAATGCTTCAAACTGGTTTGAAGAAAAGAGGGTTTGATATTGGTAAGACGCAAAGTTGTGTAACCCCTGTTTTTCTCAAAGGTGATGTTCCTGAGGCCATGGTATTGGTAAAAGATTTGAGAGAAAAATACAATATTTTTTGCTCTATTGTTGTTTATCCCGTTATACCTAAAGGCTTAATTCTTTTGAGATTAATTCCAACAGCTACACACACTGTTCAGGATATTGATGAAACCTTAGATTCATTTTCTGAAATTAGAGAAAAATTAACTGATGGTTATTACAGAAAAATCTCAGAAAAATTTAAAGCTGACTAATATTTTTAAATTTTTGTTACATTTGCGCTTTGATGTGCGCATTTAATGCAAAAAAAATCTTAAACACCTCAAAACTGTCTTTAATTCTAAGGCGTCTTGCTAGTCAACTTTACGAAAATCATAATCATTTTGAAAATGCTGTACTTATTGGTATACAACCAAGAGGAAAAATACTTGCAGAAAAATTAAAAGAAATTTTAATTACTGAATATAAAATAAAAGATATTGACCTTGGTTTTCTTGATATTACTTTTTTCAGAGATGATTTCGGAAGAAAAAATAAAATTCTTAGTCCAAATAAAACATCAATTGACTTCTTCATTGAGGATAAATCAGTGATATTAATTGATGATGTGTTGTACACAGGGAGAAGTGTTACTGCAGCTTTGGCGGCACTTCAATCATTTGGAAGGCCAAAAAAGGTGGAGTTATTAAGTCTGGTTGATAGGCGTTTTTCCAGGCACCTGCCAATTCAGCCTGATTATTATGGCCTAAAGGTTGATTCAATCAATAACCAAAGGGTAGAAGTAAAGTGGGATAAAAATAATAAAGGGGGATCAGTCAATATTTTACAAAATGAAAAATAAATTGTCGGTTTCAAATTTATTGGGAATAAAATACATTACTCTTGAAGATATTTACTCCTTTTTTGATGCAGCTGAAAATTTTAAGGAGGTTATTAATAGAAAAATCAAAAAAGTACCTAGTTTGAGAGATATAACTATTGCAAATTTATTTTTTGAAAATAGTACTAGAACTAAAATTTCATTTGAATTAGCACAAAAAAGATTATCAGCTGATGTAGTAAACTTCAGCTCTAGCGGCTCATCAATAAAAAAGGGGGAAACCTTGGCTGATACGGTTAACAATATTCTTTCCATGAAAGTTGATATGATTGTTATGAGACATCCAAGTCCTGGAGCAAGTGTTTTCTTATCAAAAAATGTTAATTCATGTATAATTAATGCTGGAGATGGTTGTCATGAACACCCAACACAAGCGCTACTTGATGCTTTTACACTAAAATCAAAACTTAAGGATTTTTCAAATAAAAATATCCTGATTGTTGGTGATATTCTACATTCTAGGGTAGCACTATCCAATATTTTAGTTTTTAAAAAGCTAGGTGCTAATGTTAAAGTTTGTGGGCCATTATCATTGATTCCAAAATATATCAAAACATTGGGTGTTGAGTATGAATCCTCACTTGAAAATGGATTAAAATGGTGTCACGTTGCAAGTATGTTGAGAATTCAAAACGAAAGAATGAATCAAAGTTATTTTCCTACAACACGCGAGTATGCCAAACAGTTCGGACTAAACCTTGATAAGTTAAGTCAATGCGACAAGGACATAATAATAACCCACCCAGGTCCGATCAATAGAGGTGTAGAACTATCAACTGACTTGATTGACTCAGGAAAGACAGTGATTTTAGATCAAGTTGAAAATGGCGTTGCTATTCGAATGGCAGTTTTGTATTTATTAGCTTCAAAATTGTGAGTATAAACTATTCAACACTAGTTTTAAAGAAAGGATTGGATAAGGAAAACTTAAAAGACTTGATTTCCAAATTTTCAACCAACATAATTGTTGAATTCGAAGACTTTAATGATTTTAATCTATTTCACGAAAATTCTTTCAACTCGTATGTGAATCTAAAAAATAAATCAATTGTGATATTATCAGACAAACATTCAAACTCAGATAAATACAAATTTTCCTTTTCTCCAACAATTCAAGAAGCAAAAGACATCATCCAAATTGAAGAAATTGAAAGAGAAATTGATTAATTTTAAATCAAAGTGAAAGATTTTTCGGATTACAGAATAAATTACTCAAAATACAGTCTTTTAGAAGATGAGATTGTTAAAAATCCTTTTGATTTATTCAAAATTTGGTTGAAGATGGCTGAGGATGATAACCAAATTGATGAGCCTAATGCTTTTACATTAGGTACTGTGAACCAAAAAAATGAACCAAGAAACAGAGTTGTTTTGATGAAAAAACTTAAACAAAATGGAATTGTCTTTTTTACAAATTATGATAGTAAAAAGGGTAAATCAATTGAAGCAAATAATAATGTTTGTTTGTCATTTTTCTGGCCCTCTTTGGAAAAGCAAATAATTATAAATGGTATTTGCTCAAAGATTTCTAAAGAAGATTCAGATGACTATTTTTATTCTAGACCTAGAAATAGTCAAATTGGAGCGTTAAGCTCAGATCAAAGCAAAGAAATTCCTAACAGGCAATATATTGAAGAAAAGTTTGAGAGAATAAAAAAAAGTAAAGTAAAAATAAAAAGACCAATGAATTGGGGAGGTTTTTTTGTTGAAATTAATGAGTTTGAATTCTGGCAGGGTAGAAGTAGTAGATTACATGACAGAATTGTTTTTTCTAAATCAAAAAATAATTCTTGGCAAATTAAGAGATTAAGTCCTTGAAAAAACTTATTGTAATTCGTCATGCAAAATCTGATTGGTCAAATATTACCTCTGATTTAGATAGACCAATTTCAAAAAGAGGAGTAAATGATGCTAAGATAATTTCCCAAATTTTAGACTCTGAAAATTTAAGGCCAGAAATTATATATACAAGTATCGCAAAAAGAACAATTGAAACCTCTGAGATTTTTATAGAAAGATCAAAGTTTTTATTCAATTTAGATTGTTTGAAAGTAGATGAATTATATGATTTTAGTGGAAATCGTGTGAAATCATTTATTAAAAATTTAAATGAAAAGCTATCTACAGTTTTAATCTTTACCCACAACAATTCTTGCAATTTTTTGGTCACTGATTTTGCGAATAGATTCAATTTACACGTCCCTACTTGTGGAATGTTAATTTTTGAATTTAATGTATCTTTATGGGCTGAAATTGAGAAGTCTAAAAGCTTTTCTTTTTTCTTCCCAAAACAGTACAGGTGAAATATGAATTTAAAAATCGTGAGTTAAGTTGGCTTGAATTTAACGAGAGAGTCCTCCAAGAAGCCTGTGATCGAACAGTTCCAATAGTTGAGAGAATCAGATTCATTGGAATCTTCTCGAACAACTTAGATGAGTTTTTTAAGGTTAGATACGCTACCATTAAAAGAATTGCTGTTTCTCCTCAAAAAAACAAGAAACTGTATAAAGGACTCACTGCAAAAGACTTATTAAATGAAATAACAAAAAGAACCATTAAAATTCAAAATAATAGCTCAAGAATTTTAAAATCCATAAAATCAGAGCTAAAGAATGAAAATATTTTTTTTATTAATGAGAAAAATATCCCAAACATCCATAAAGAGAAAATTTTTTCTTTTTTCTCTGAAAAAATTTTACCTCAAATGGAGGTAATCATATTTGATAAATCAAATTCATTTCCCGTTTTTAAAGATTCCAATTCATTTCTTATTGTAAAGATTCAGAAAAAAATTGAATCTGTGATTTATGCTTTGATAAAAATCCCTGAGCAAATTAATAGATTTTTTGTCATTGATGAATCAGAAAAAAAATATGTGATATTTATTGATGATATAATTAGATACCATTTAAAAGATATTTTTAAAATTTTTAGTCCAAAAAAAATATTTGCTTTTAATATAAAAATGACTAGAGATGCTGAGCTGGATTTTGCTTATGATATATCGAAAAGTTATCTTGAAAAGATTTCTCAGAGTCTAAAAAAAAGGCAAAAAGGAAAGCCTGTAAGGTTGGTCTATGATTCTTCAATTCATAACGATACATTAAATTTTTTAATAAAAAGAATTGGTATTAATAAAAGCACTGATAGTATAATTCCAGCAGAAAGGTACCACAATAGAAGAGACTTTATGCAATTTCCTGATTTTGGAAAGTACAATCTTACATATGCTAAATCTGAACCTTTAAACATCAAATTTTTTGATAAAAATGAAAGTATTTTCCAAACAATAAAAAATAGAGATGTTTTACAACACACTCCTTTTCACAAATTTATTTATACATTAAGATTTTTGTCTGAAGCTTCCATAGATCCAGATGTGAAATCTATTTCAATAACGATTTACAGATTGTCAAAATTGTCGATGATTGCAAACACCCTTATTAATGCCTCAAAGAATGGAAAATTAGTTACAGTTCAAATTGAGCTTCAAGCCAGATTTGATGAAAAAGCTAATATAAAATATGCAAAATTGTTTGAGGAAAATGGTGTTAAGTTAGTTTTTGGCTTACCCAATCTAAAAGTACATGCAAAAATTTGTGTTGTGGAAAAGAAAAATGGTAGAAAATATGATAAATATGGCTTTATAAGTACAGGTAATTTTAATGAGTCAACAGCTAAGGTTTATACTGATATTACATTATTCACGGCTAATAAAGAAATCCTGGATGATGTATCAAGTATATTCGATTTTATTGAAATAAATTATAAAAAAATTAAATTCAACAAACTCTTTATATCCCCATTTAAAACCAAATCTACCTTCAAAAAATTAATTAGAAATGAAATTAGAAATGTCAAAAAAGGTCAAATTGGTTGGATTAAAATTAAACTAAACAGTATTACTAATTATGAAATGATTGAGGAGTTATATAAAGCAAGTGTTGCAGGTGTCAAAATTGAAATGATTGTTCGTGGAATATGCTGTTTAATACCAGGAAATAGTGAATTCAGTAAAAATATTGAGGCCAAAAGTATAGTTGACAAATACCTCGAGCACACTCGATTTTTTATTTTTTGCTCAGGAGGTGAAAATAAAACTTATATTTCTTCTGCAGACTGGATGACTAGAAACTTAGATAACAGAATTGAGGTAACATGTCCAATTCTTGACCCGTATAATAAAAAAGAGATCCTAGAAATATTTAACATTTATTGGTTAGATAATTTAAAGTCACGAAAACTTAATTCGTTGAAAATAAATGAGTATTCAAAAAACAAGAATCAACAATTAAAATCCCAAAATTCAATATATAATTATTATCAAAAAAAGCTTGAAAAATAAAATTAATTACAAGAGGATTGCAACAATTGATATTGGATCAAATGCGATTAGAATGTTAATTTCAAACGTATATGAAATTAACGGTAAAAAAGTAAGTACCAAAAACAATATTGTTAGAATTCCATTGAGATTAGGTGAAGATTCCTTCTCAAAATCAAAATTATCTGATTCAAGTACAAACAAATTAATAAAATCATTTAAGGCATTTAAGTTATTAATGGATATTAATGAAGTGGATTCTTTTTTAGCTTATGCAACTTCGGCATTAAGAAACATTAAAGATTCAGATATGCTTCTAAAACGAATTTTTGATGAAACTGGAATAAAGTTGGAGTTAATTTCTGGTGAAAAAGAAGCACAAATCACCTCTCAACAAGATATTTCTGATCATATTGGCAAAACAAAAAATTATTGTTTTGTTGACGTTGGGGGTGGAAGTACTGAGGTTATTATTTTTAAAAATTTTAAGATTTTCAAATTAAAATCCTTTAAAATTGGTTGTGTTAGGCTTTTAGATGATGGTGTGGATAATCAAATTTGGAATAAGTTTGAAAAATGGCTTATACAAAACGCGAAAGAATTAAAAAAACTTAAAATTATTGGTATTGGTGGAAATATAAATAAAATCTTCAAAATATCAGGAACAAAATATTCAAAGCCTTTAAACAGAAAAAGATTCAAAAAAACTCTTAAAAAGATTGATGATATGTCATTGTCAGATAGACTCACTAAATTAAAACTTAACCCTGATCGTGCAGATGTCATTATTCCAGCAGGTAAAATCTATCATTTTGTTTTAAAAACACTAGGTGTTAAAGAGATATATGTTCCAAAAATTGGATTAGCAGATGGTATGGTAAATGAAATTATAAAATAGTTATAAATCCAACTTTAAATCTTCTTTGAATTTTCCTACCAAAGGATTAATTTCAATTAGCTTGGTTAATTTTTCAGTTGGAGATGAAAAATAATCTCCATTTTTTTTCTCCTCAATCTTCGATAAAACTTTTATTTTATAATTATTTAGTTCTGTTTGCAAAAAAATAGTAAATGCCTCTTTTTCTTTTTCAAATTCACTTAAACTTACTTTAGAGGGTAGGGTAAATGTAATTGAGTTTTCATTAATTGTTGGCTCATTCATTTCTAGAAGACTGGAAAGACTCTTTTTGCCCAAATCATTGATTTTTTTGGAATACTTCTTAATCTTATTTTTTAGGGCATTTAAATTAAAGTTGTCAGTTGATTTCTTTTTTTCAGATTCAATTAAATCTTTTTCCTGCTTAGCTTGTTTTTTTAGTTTTAAGCTAGAAAGAGAAAGTGCAGAAATATTCTCCGCTTCTTGGACATTCTCTATTGTAGATTTTTTTAATAATTCTTTTTTTTGAAATTTTTCCTCATCAATACTGTTTTGCACGAATGAATTTTTTTTAAGATTTATTGTTGATTTGGAGTCTGTATTTTCAATTTTTTTTTTTTTCTCCAGTAAATTTGAGGATACATTTTTTTTACAAATTTTCATTAATGATATTTCAACCACTAATTTTTTATTTTCAAACTTTGATAAATTGATAATAGAAGTTTCCAAAATTTCAATTGCATGAATAAGTTTACTTTGTTCTGCGAGCTTAGATTGGTCTATAACTTTCTCAAAATTATTTTCATCGTCAATTAATGATTGTGAATTAGAAGCCTTTACAACAATAAGGTTCCTAAAATGCTCTACTAAACCCTCCAAAAAATCTTTCTCACCAAAACCTTTGTCAGAAATTTCATTAAACTTTAGAATTGCATTGTTGAGTTCCGATTTTAATATGAAATCTGAGAGCTCTAAATATGTGTCAATATCTAGAATATTTAAAATTTGAGATGTTTTATCTAATGTTATATTACCATTTGTGTAGTTTATCACCCTATCTAAAATTGTAAGTGAATCACGAAGCGAACCAAAAGCTTTTTTAGCAATAATTGAAACAGCTTTCGGCTCGTAATTATATCCTTCAGATTTAATAATTTCTTCTAGGTATTGTTTACTTTCGAAATCTGATATTTTATTAAAGTCATAGATTTGACATCTTGACAAAATTGTAGGTAATATCTTATTTTTTTCTGTTGTTGCAAGAATAAACACTATGTGTGGTGGAGGCTCCTCAAGTGTCTTTAAAAAAGCATTTTCAGCTTCTTTAGTAAGCATGTGAACCTCATCAATGATGTAGACCTTATATTTTCCAAGTTGTGGAGGTATTTTTACTTTTTCAAGAAGATCTCTTATGTCATCAATCTTTCTGTTTGATGCAGCATCAAGCTCAAAAATATTGAAAGCATAATCATAATTTTCTAATTGTATAAATTCTTTATTGATTTCACGAGCATAAATTCTTGCACATGTTGTTTTACCAACTCCTTTTGGTCCGCAAAATAAAATCGCAGAGGGAATTTTATTTTCCTTTACTGAATTTTTTAAAGTGTCTGTTATGTGATTTTGTCCAATAACTTTACTAAACTCATTTGGTCTATATTTTAATGCCGATACTTTGTAGTCCATGCTTATTACAAATATATATTAGAGGATTAATTTTTTAATATTTTTTTCAAAATATATTAATTTTGATGTGGCAGGTCTCCTTATCGCTTTTTTAAAGAGGAAAGTCCGGACACCAAAGAGCTTTGTAGCGGGTAACACCCGTCGCTATTTTTTAGTAGGAAAAGTGCAACAGAAAGTATGTACAGTTAGGCTGTAGTGGAATCATGTAAACTCTACAAGGTGTAACGCCAAGTAAATCAACGTTTGAGGGTTGCTCGCCTGATGTTGAAGGGTAGGCGGCTAGAGTTTAGTAGTAATACTAAACCAAGATAGATGATAAGGCATGACAGAATCCGGCTTACAGACCTGCCTTTATATAATCTTTTGTTTTTGGCCCACAATTAAAAATCATATCAAGGATACTTAAACCATCAATAAATCCATTTTTCTCTTCAAAAGTTTGAGTATACTTAATATTTTGAGTGTTTTTAATTTCCTTTGAATCAATTTGTTTAATAGTTAAACTGTTGGTGTATTCTTCAAAGTTAAAATCTATGGTACTGTTTAAGCAATCCAATTCCAACCATTTTAAAACCAATTTGACAGAATTTAAATTTAGTTCGTAAAGATTATCGATATTATCTCCATAAAATTCCATCAAATCATCTTCATAAAATTCGAAATATGGAGATGATTGATATGCAATTTTTATGGACTTAAAATGATTTTTTTTCCAATTTGATGATGAATCTATTGAAATGTCTTCATAATATCTTTTCAAATTTTTCCCACTGTGTTTTATTGGGATCGACAGCATTAATTTTCCATTGGCACCATGTATGTAAGTTCTATTTCTAAGTGTTTGTTTTTTATAATAGGATCTATTCATCCAAAGAAAATTATTTTCAATAATTATTTTCCAAAAAAAAATAGATGGAAAATATGTAGGTAACAAAATTGATTTCATTTTTTATTGCGTGAAATAAAAAACTTATTAGCAACCCAAGAAATAATACAAAAAATGATAAAGTGAATCAAATAAGATCTTGGTTCACCATCTTCGTGAATAGTGGTGAAAACCCTATCCCACCTAATTTTCCAATTACTGATACCATCATTTATGCCATCAATACTCATCCAAATAAAAATTGGACGACCTACAATGTGGTTCTCAGGCACATATCCCCATGCCCTGCTATCTTCGCTGTTGTACCGATTGTCTCCCATCATCCAAAAATAATCCATCTCAAACTTATAGGAATTACTTTCTACACCATTTATTAATATTTTGTCATTAATTAACTCTAATTTATTTTTTTCGTAATCCCTTATGATTTTTTTGTAAATGGGTAGTGTTTGCTTATTTAATTCTATTTCTTGTCCTTTCTTTGGGATAATGATTGGCCCAAAGTTATCTTCATTCCAGTCATACTTTATATCGTTAGGAAAAAAGCTAGTATTGTAAGATTTTGTTGTTTTAAAAATCCTGTAAATTGAATCGAAAATTTTTTTACTTTCTAATTTTTCAAAATCCTCATTTGTTAAAGAAATAATTTTTTCTAATTCTTTAATTTCTGTTACTCTTAATCTGTTTTCGGCTATTATTTTAGATGGTATTCCTTTGTGACCGGTTGTTACAATGAAATTCTCAATATCGGAGCTAATCAATGATGAGATGTAAGGCCTAATCCCCTCGAATTGTCGATTGCTATTTATCCCTGATATTTTAAATTTCCTACTAAATCCTGTAACATTTATTTTCAAAAGTTCTTTACTTGAAATTCCATTCTTGTTAGTAGCTTTAAAGTTGAATAGGGGTTTTGCCCTGTAGGGTAATTTGGAAGGCTCATTATTGATGTACAACAACCCGTCAATAATTTCAAGTTTATCTCCAGGAATTGCAACACATCTTTTAACATAGTTTGATTTTTTATCAATAGGTTTTACCACACCTGCTTCCTTAACAAAAAACCTTCGAACTGTATCCGCTGGCCAGTTAAAGGTTACCAAATCATTTCTTTTTATTTTTCTTAAAGGAGGGATTCTCAAGTATGGTAGTTGAGGTTTATTTAAATATGATCTAATCCCAGTACCGACGATTGTATCATGAACCATTGGAAAAGCAGCTACAGTTTTTGGTACTCGGGCTCCATAGTGATATTTACTTACAAATAAGAAGTCACCAACTAGTAGCGTTTTCTCTAGTGATCCGGTTGGAATAATAAAGGGCTGAATAAAATAAGTATGGACAATGGTTGCCAGTATTATTGCAAAAACTATTGAACCTGCCGTTGATTCTTTACGCTCATGGTTGGTTATAGTTTCTTTTTTTATTGATTTTGAAAAGTTTATTGAATATATGTAGAAACCAAATGTAATTAGCACTAAAAAAATTGATGTCCATGATTTTTTTCCAAAATTTTTACAAATCTCAATCCAAATCACTGGAAACATCATAATATTTACAATTGGAATGAACAATAAAATTACCCACCACCACGGACGGTTAATTATCCTCATTAAGACCAATGCATTGTAAATTGGAATAAATGCAGCGAAGGATTTGAATCCTGCAGAACTATATAACCTATACGTACCTAATCCATGAATTAATTGAACAAAAAGAAAAAACAAAAACCAACCTAACCAACTCATAGAAAATCATTTAAAAAGTCATCCATTTCGAAAAAGCCATTTTGACTGATTATCCATTGAGCACAAACAATCGAACCAAGTGCAAAACTGTCTCTGTTCTTAGCAGTATGAGAAATTTTAATTAAGTCTGAAAATGACTCATAAATTACTTCATGAGTTCCATTGTTTGATCCAATTCTTTTAGATTCAATTAATGTATCTTTTTTTAACACCGAGTCAATATCTTTTTTGATTTTTAATGCAGTTCCGCTTGGTGAGTCAATTTTTGAAGTGTGATGAACTTCGTTGATCCTTAAATCAAACTCATCGCTATTTTTCATAATTTTACTAACTGAATTATTGATTTTAAAGAAAAGATTTACACCCAAACTGAAATTTGGGGAAAACAAGAAAGTGTTATTATTTTTTTCACAATACTTTTTAATTTTTTCGATGTCGTTGAGCCAACCTGTTGTTCCACAAATAACTGGTAGTTTTTTTTCAAAACATTTCATTATGTTTGGAAGTGCACTTTCAGGTGTTGAAAATATAATTGCAACATCAGAATTTCCCTTGACCTCATCACTTGGTGAATCTATTATTTGATTAATTGAATGTCCTTTTGATATGGCAATATTCTCAACCATTTTTCCCATTTTACCATATCCAATTATACAGATTTTCATTAAAAATTATAATTTATTTTTATTCCAATTGAGGGTCCGTTATCACTTGAAAAATCCAATACTGATGGTTGAAAACTTATATTTTCATCAACATTATAATCGAGCAAGTGAGCATCAATATTGGCATCTAAAATATTCAAAAAATAAAATCCAACTAAGAAAACCATCGATAAATCCTTATTTTTTCTGTAAAAATCTTGACCATCTAATAATCGAT
>CACCAP010000009.1 GCA_902544085.1 uncultured Bacteroidota bacterium | reverse complement strand
AATTGAGATTTGTACCGCTTCATTTTTTAACGTTTCATTGTTTCTTCTAAAAATAATTGAATTAGCATTATCTCTGTTATACAGATTATAAATACCAAAGATCCATGTGCTTTCAATTTTTCTGTTATTTTTCTTAGGTTTTAAAGTTAAATTGATATCAAGACGATGATAATGTGGAAGCCTGGATGAATTACGTTCTCCGAAGTTCGGTATATTCAAATTCATGTAATTGTATTGAGAGTTTGGATAATTTGTTGGCTGACCTGTTTGGTAAATAAAATTCCCTACAAGCTTTAATTTATCATTTATCTTATACTCGGAATTTATGCTTAAATCATGTGTTTTATCATATGGTGTATTGTACCATTTTGAAAAATTAATTCCTGTTTCAATACTATTCCGTCCTGGTGTTTTTTGTTCTGACTTAGATAAGGTATAAGCAATCCAATATTTATGTCTTCCACTAATTTTTTTTAACAAAAATTCAATTCCGAAGGCTCTAGCATTACCAGCAATAACAACGGTTTCAATATTATCATTGCCGACTAAATCAGCTCCGTCGACATAATCAAGTCTATTTTTGATTTTCTTATAAAATAGTTCAGATTCAAATCTGAGATTTTTGCCATTTTTGTAAAAACCCATTGCAAATTGATCTAGTTTTTGAGGTTTCAAATATGGTCCACTCGGAACCCATATATCTAGGGGTGTTGGTGAACTAGTATTGGAAATTAAATGTAAATATTGGTTAAGTCTATTATAACTTGCTTTCAAGCTTTGGTCTTTGAAAGAATATGAAATATTTATTCTTGGTTCTACATTGTTAAAAGTTTTAAAAACAGATGAATTGTTGTCAAAACTAGAAATCAATGGATTTGCTGGATTATATATTTTTAAATTTTCGTCAAAATCCAAGGGATCATCATCTATGTAAGATTGCAAACCTTGTTGTCTGAGTCTCAAAAATTGATTGAAGCGAAAACCGTATCTAACTGAAAGATTGGGGCTTATTTTATTAATAATATCGAAATACGCAGAGCTCTCTATTGCGTACTTAGAATTCAATTTTGAATAATTTATTCCTGAATCAGTTGTAAGAGGACTAATCTCACCTGGATTAAAATCAAAATATATTATGTTAAGTCCATAATTAAATTGGAACTCATTGGAAAAGTAATTTTTGATGTCAAACTTAAGGTTCAAGTTTTTTATACTTGAATTCCAATCAAAACCACCAAAATCAAGCTTTAATCCATAATAATAATTACTGTATATAACTGATGTATTACTGAATGTTTTCTCATTAATTAAATGATTCCATCTAAAATTGATTGTACTATTGCCGTAAGTGTTAGAAAATGTGTCTTGTAATTTAAATACATCCCTGCCAAAATATCCTGATACAAAAATTTTATTTTTATCATTAATAACAAAATTTGATTTTGTATTTAAATCATAGAAATATGCAACATTTTCGATATCCGTTAACTTTAAAAATAAATGTGCATACGAACCTCTTGATGCAAGTAGAAATGAACTCTTATTTTTTTGAATAGGACCCTCAATCAAAAATCTGCTTGATATAGAGCCAATTCCACCATTGGCTTGAAGTTTTTGGTTATTCCCATCTTTTTGGTAAACATCTAAGACAGATGATAATCTTCCACCATATGAAGAGGGTATACCACCCTTGTAAAGTTTAACTTCTTTTATTGCATCAGAATTAAATACGGAGAATAATCCAAACAGGTGTGATGAATTGTATATAATTGCCTCATCAAACAAAATTAAATTTTGATCTGCCGCTCCGCCACGAACGTTGAATCCAGATGCTCCTTCTCCAGCACTTGAAACACCAGGTAAAAGTTGAATTGTTTTTAAAAGATCAGATTCACCAAAAACTACTGGGGTTTGTCTAATTGTTTTTCCTGATAAAATATTCATACTAAGTAGTGGTAGCTCTACATCTACATCTTCAATGTTTTTACTTAAAATAACCTCATCAAGAGATTCAATTTTCTCATTGAGAAAGATATTGACTGAAATATTTTTATTAAGGCTTAAATTCAATGATTGATCTTCAAAACCAAGACTTTGAAAAATTAAATCATAGTCCCCCTCGACCAGAGTCAATGAAAAAAAACCATAATTATTAGTTACTGTACCAATTTGTAATTCTTTAACTATTACACTTGCACCTATAATAAGCTCATTATTGCTATTATCTTGAACATATCCACTTATTGTGAATGAATTCTGGGTATAAATAAAATTGAAATTCAGTAGAAGAAATAGAAAAATAATTTTCCTCACCTTTATGACATCTTAGAGTCTAGACTTGTCTTTATTTCATCAAGGAATTCTTGTGTATTAAGGTAGTGTTGTCTTTTCAAATTACTCTTATGGATTAAAATTGCAAGATCTTTTGTCATTTTTCCAGATTCAACAGTCTCAATACAAACTTTTTCTAGCAGATTACAGAAAATTAGAAGCTCATTATTTTTATCCAACTCTGCTCTGTGAATTAAACCTCTGGTCCAAGCAAATATAGATGCAATAGGGTTGGTAGATGTCTCTTTTCCCTTTTGGTGAAGACGATAATGCCTAGTAACTGTTCCATGAGCTGCCTCTGCCTCCATTGTTTTGCCGTCAGGTGTTAGAAGAGTGGATGTCATTAAGCCAAGTGACCCAAATCCCTGAGCAACTGTATCGGATTGTACATCACCATCGTAATTTTTACAGGCCCAAACAAAGCCACCTTCCCATTTCATTGCTGCAGCAACCATATCATCAATTAGTCGATGTTCATAGGTTATGCCAACTTCTTTAAATTTATCCTTGAATTCATTTTCATATACTTCATGAAATATGTCCTTGAATCTGCCATCATATGCTTTTAAGATTGTATTTTTTGTGGAAAGGTATAGTGGCCAACCCTTGGAAACAGCCCTATTCATGCAGGACCTGGCAAAGCCATAAATTGATGATTCTATATTATACATACCCATGGCAATTCCATCTTCTTGGAAATTATATATTTCCCAACTTTTAGGCTTATCTCCATTTTCTGGTGTAAAAGTCATTGTTAGTTTTCCTTTTCCATGAGTTAAAAAGTCTGTTGCACGGTATTGATCACCAAACGCATGTCTTCCTATACAGATTGGTTTGACCCATCCTTGGACGTAACGAGGAATATTTTTCATTATGATGGGTTCCCTAAAAACAGTACCTCCTATTATATTTCTTATGGTACCATTGGGTGATTTCCACATTTTTTTTAGTGTATACTCCTTAACTCGCTGCTCATCAGGTGTGATTGTGGCACATTTAATACCAACATTATATTTTTTAATTGCTTCAGCAGCGTCTACGGTAATTTGGTCGTCAGTAAAATCTCTATTCTTAATACCAAGGTCAAAGTATTTAATTTCTAAGTCTAGATAGGGAAGAATAAGTTTTTGTTTGATAAAATCCCAGATAACCCTAGTCATTTCATCGCCGTCAAGCTCAACAACTGGATTATTTACTTTAATCTTACTCATTCAATTATGTTTTGGCTTCTTTTAACCTAGCTTTTTTACCTCTAAGATTTTTGAAATAATAAATCCTAGATCTTCTAACTTTACCTTTCTTATTGATTTCTATTTTTTTAATAGATGGGAGATTTATCGGGAATATTCTTTCGATCCCAAATGTACCAGACATTTTTCTAATTGTAAAGGTTTTTGTTTTGCCCTTTCCTTTAATCTGAATGACAACACCTTTAAAAAACTGTGTTCTTGATTTTTCACCTTCTTTAATTTCGTAGTAAACAGTTATTGTATCTCCAGCTTTAAACTCAGGAAAATTTTTTTGATCAATATATTCGTCCTGAACATATTTTATAAGAGATTCCATAATTTATGATTTTTATTAGTCTAATCAACATTCAAAACCGTTCCAGAGGTTAATTAGGGGCACAAACATACACAATTTGTATTAAAAATAAAATTATTATTTGAGCAATCCAGGTCTAATCTTTTTTGTTTTTTCAATTGATTTTTTTTCTCTCCAGTCTTCAATTTTACTTTTATTACCAGACAAGAGCAAGTCAGGTACCTTTATGTTATTATAATCAGCTGGTCTGGTATATACAGGTGGAGCAAGTAGATTATCTTGAAATGAATCAGTAAGTGCACTGGTTTCATTATTTAACACACCCGGGATCAATCGTATTATTGAGTCACATAAGACAGCCGCTGGTAATTCCCCGCCAGATAATACATAATCACCAATTGATAATTCCATTGTAATTAAATTATCTCTAACTCTTTGATCAACACCTTTGTAATGTCCACAAATTATCATAATATTTTGTAATGTAGAAAGCTTATTTGAAATTTTTTGGTCCAATAATTTAGCATCAGGTGTCATTAATATGATTTCATCATAATTATTAGATTTTTTTAATTCTCGTATACAATTGTCAATAGGTTCTATCATTAAAACCATTCCTGAACCTCCACCAAATTGATAATCATCAATTTTTTGATGTTTATCAGTGCTATAGTCTCTGAGATTGTGAAAATAAACTTCTACAATATTTTTTTCAATTGCTCTTCGTAATATTGAGCCAGAAAATGGACTTTCTAACAATTCTGGTGTTGCGCTTAAAATATCAATTCTAATCATTTCGAGTTAATCAAAAATTAACCTCTCCTTATTTCCCTCGAGGTCAATGAATGTGATTTGGTATATGTTTTCTTTTTCAAATGATTTCAATTGAGTTGTTGATGATATAGTTTTTTCGTTAATTTCAGTTAAAATGTAGCCAGACCTAACACCCATTCTATAGAGTGTTGAATTTCTATTGACAACCACAGTAACGCCATTATCAATATCAAGATTATCCAATTCATCTTTATTTGAATTTTTAAGTTGCATGCCATAAAACTGCACATAAGTGCTTACTTTAAGTAACACATCTAAAATTATTTTTTTACCATTTCTATCAATGGTAACCTCTAAATTATCCCCTGGTCTTTTGGTATTTAAGTAACCCGATAAATCAGAAAACTTATTTATTTGAACATCATCAATTTGTAATATGATATCGCCATTTCTCATTCCGGCAATATGTGCACCCATATCTGGATCTGTTTCATTAACATAAAACCCTTCTGTTTTGTTAATTCCCAATTCCTTTGCATACTCGGAGTTTAAACTTTGACCAGTTACACCCAAAAGTCCTCTTTGTACATCTCCAAATTCCAGAATGTCCTCATAAATTTTTCTTGCAATATTGCTTGGTACTGCAAATGAGTAGCCAATAAAACCAGCATTATTACTCTGAATTGCAGTATTTATACCTATAAGATCTCCATTGATATTAACCAAAGCACCTCCACTATTTCCGCTGTTAACTGCAGCATCTGTTTGAATAAATGATTGATTTTTTGAATCAAAATCACTTAAGTCCCTAGACTTGGCACTAATAATTCCTGCTGTAACTGTGGATGTAAGATTAAATGGATTTCCTACAGCTAATACCCATTCCCCTATTTTTGTTTGATCTGAATCGGCAAAAATGATATAAGGAAAATTTCGCTTGCTGTCGATTTTCAGTATTGCAATATCACTATTTTCATCATAACCTACTAAATCAGCGCTGAATGATTTATTGTCATTAGTTGTTACTTCAATTGAACTTGCGTTGTCAATAACATGATAATTAGTTATAATAAAACCATCTCTAGACACAATGACACCTGAGCCAGTCCCAATGGTTCTTTTTTGCTGTGAATTTCCATAGAATAGATCCCATATAGAATTGGAGCTTCTCGCTGTTGCAGTATTTTTTACATGCACAACACAATTAATTGTTTTTTCAGCAGCTATTGTGAAATCAGGATTTTGGAATGTTTTGAAATTTTGAAATTGATTTCTATTTGAAACAGCCGATGTGTTTATCGTTTGTAAAGTCTGGTATGTTTGATTTTTCTCTTTTGTATCATTAATTAATAAATTTACGCCTAGCGTAACCATCACGACAAATACAGTTAAGCAAAATATTTTTAAGAATTTCATCACTATTTTTTTTCAAAAATAATTTATTTACAATTTTTAATTTAACATTTAACTTCTTTTTAACATTATCTCTATTTTTATGGTTTGTTAAATGAAAGTAGCGTTCGATAAATATCATGGTAACGGAAATGATTTTATAATTGTTGATGGTATTAACAATTCTCTTAATCATATAACTCAAGAAAAAATAAAAAGTTTATGTGATAGAAATAAAGGAATTGGATCTGATGGATTCATAATTATAAAATCAAACGATCAATGTGATTATGAAATGGTCTACTATAATTCCGATGGAAAAATTGGTTCCTTTTGCGGTAATGGTGCAAGATGCGCAGCTCACTTTACTTTGAAAAATAAATTATTAAAAAAAGTATCAAAGTTTAAGGCTTTTGATGGTTATCATTTTGTCAATGTTCAAGGAAATATAATTTCTATATCAATAAACAAAGTTGATAGTTTTAAAAAAATTAGAGATGATTTTTTTATTGATACAGGATCTCCACATCTAATTAAATTTGATCAAAATTTAGAAAAATTGAATATTGAAGATGAATTTAAGCGTGCTCAAGAAAGTAAGTTAATTGATGGAGGTGTTAACGTAAATTTTGTGTCAAAAAAAGATAAAAACACATACCATGCACGAACTTATGAGCGAGGAGTTAATGCTGAAACATTATCTTGTGGGACTGGAGCAGTAGCTATTGCTTTATGTTCAAAATTAAATTATAACCATGAAGAACCAATAACTCATATAATAACTCGGGGAGGAAAGTTGTCAGTAACTTTCAATTTTAATGAAAATAAATTTTTTGACATCTTACTTTTTGGCAATGCTGAATTTGTATACAGCGGTAATTTTAATTTATGAAAACAATTTTTAGAATTTTTTCAATAATATCATTTTTAATTATTGCTCTCATCGCAACGTTTGGCTATAAAGTATTTTTTAAATCCAACACATCATTTAGTGAAGATTTTGTTTATGTCTACGTCAATTCAGGATCTAGCCAGGATGAGATGATTAATTCAATTTCAAGCTATATTATTGATGTTGAATCATTCATAAAAGCAGCAAAAACAAAAAAATATCTTGAAAATATAAAAGCAGGGAGATTTATTATATACAAGGGTGATGGAAACAACAACATAATTAATTCGCTAAGATCTAAAAATATCCCTTTAAATATAACATTTAACAACATTCAAACTATCCAAGAGTTTAGTGGTTATATTTCAAAAAAAATAGAAGCAGATAGTATGAGTTTAATTGAATCCTTTACTGATGAAAATTTCTTAAAAAGTTTGAACTTATCACAAGAGTCGGTTTTGTCATTATTTTTACCAAATACTTATGAATTTTTTTGGAATACATCTGCAGATAATTTTAGAGAAAAAATGGTAAGAGAGTTTAATAATTTCTGGAATGAAAATAGGATTGAGAAAGCTAAAAAAATTGGTCTAAACCCTGTGGAAGTTTCAGTTTTAGCTTCCATAGTACAAAAAGAAACCCCAAAAGTTGATGAAAGACCCACAATCGCAGGTGTTTATTTAAATCGTCTAAGCAAGAGAATGAAATTGCAGGCAGATCCAACAATAGTATATGTTATTAAAAGGAAAGAGGGGTTTGATAAGAAAATTCGAAGAGTTTTGTATAAAGATTTAAGGATAAAGTCTGCTTATAATACATATCTAAACAAAGGTCTGCCGCCAGGTCCAATAGTAACTCCCGATCTTTCTGCTATTGAGGCTGTTCTTAATCCAAGTTCTCACAACTTTATATTTTTTGTTGCTGATGTTTCAAACCCTGGATATCATTTATTTTCAAAAACTTTAGTTGAACATAATAGAAAGAAGAGACAATACACAAAGTGGTTGAAAGAAAACAGAATAAAAAGATAAAATGCTGATTTACAGATAATTAAAAAAAACCTTATGTTTGCATCGTTGTAAAAAGTAAGTTTTTACAAATGAAATTTTTGAACATAAATACCATAAAAAGTATAAGAGCTTTTTTCTTTTATGTGTTGGTGATCTTTTACTCAACTGTTTTCACCAGCGTTTTGAGTGAATTATCCTACATATATTCTGTCAAAGAAAAGTCTGAATTTACAGGTAAGATTCATACTGTACCATTTATAGATAGGGACTTCATCGGATTTAAGGAGTTTTTAGGTTTTTTTGAGTCTGGTTCAGACTACAATAAAATTAATCGATTTGGTTATTTAGGAAAATATCAGTTTGGAAAAGGAACCCTAAAAATTTATGGTGTGAGTGATTTAAATAATTTTATTAATAGTCCTGAGCTTCAGGAAAAAGTTTTCCTGATGAATGTTAAAAGAAATAAATGGATATTGAGACGAGAAATAAAAAAGTATTCGAACATTTTTTTAGGTGATCTATACATTTCAGAGTCAGGAATTTTGGCTGCTGCCCATTTATCTGGTCCTGGAAATGTCAAGAAATTTCTGAGAAATAAAGCATCAAAAGGTTTTAATAAGAAAGATGCAAACGGAACCTCAATAAGTGATTATATTAGAATTTTTAAGAATTATAATCTTAGAAATATTAACCAGGAAAGACGACCAAAAATTAATCAGTAAACTTTTTATCTAAATCTTCAACATATTTTCTGAATTGCTTGTCTGTAAACGCCAAGTTATCAACTGTTTTACAAGCATGAAGAACTGTTGCATGATCTCTATGTCCAATTTTAGTTCCTATACTAGCTAGAGATGCTTTTGTAAATTTTTTTGAGAAAAACATAGCCAATTGTCTTGCTTGAACAATATGTCTTTTCCTTGTTTTCGACTGTAGTGTAGTAACATCCATCTGGAAATACTCTGAAACAACTTTTTGAATCTGATCTATTGAAATTTCCTTTTTGGTATTTTTTACAAATTTTTCAACAACAACTTTTGCTAGATCCAAAGTTATTTGCTTTTTATTAAATGATGATTGAGCCATTAATGATATAATTGCCCCCTCAAGTTCTCTGATATTGGTTTTAATATGTTTAGCAACATAATAAATTATTTCTTCATCCATCAATACACCATCTCTCGAAAGTTTATTTTTAATTATAGAAATTCTTGTTTCATAGTCAGGAATTTGAAGCTCAGCTGAAAGTCCCCATTTAAATCTTGACAATAGTCTTTGTTCAATTTCTTGCATGTCAACGGGCGCTTTATCAGATGTTAATACTACTTGTTTGCCATTTTGATGCAAATGGTTGAATATGTGAAAGAAAACATCTTGGGTTCCAGACTTTCCAGAGAAGAATTGGACATCGTCAATAATTAACACATCAATTAGTTGATAAAAATGAATAAAATCATTTCTGTTATTTTTCTTAACAGCATCTACGTACTGCTGGGTAAATTTTTCAGCAGAAATATATAATACAGTTTTATCTGGGAATGCTTGCTTAACATTTATTCCAATTGCATTGGCCAAGTGAGTTTTTCCTAAACCAACACCGCCAAATATTAGTAATGGATTAAATGACGTACCACCAGGTCTTTTTGAAACTGCATAACCAGCAGATCTTGCCAACCGGTTTGAATCACCCTCTAAAAAATTTTCAAAATTATAATTTAAGTTTAATTGAGAGTCAATTTTAAGATTTTTAATACCAGGGATAATAAATGGATTTGTCAAATTTGTTTTCAAGAAATTTGATGAGCTATCAAGATCTTGAGATTTTATCTTTGGTTTGTATTCACTGGGAATTTTTTCAGTAAAACTTGTATCATTTCCATAGTTATTTTCCATTTTGATTATGTAAACAAGTTTTGCATCTTTTCCCAATTCTTTTGTCAAGACAACTTTAAGAAGTTTGACATAATGTTCTTCCAGCCATTCATAAAAGAATTTACTAGGAACCTGTACGCTTAAAATATTGTCTTGTAACTTTATTGGAATAATAGGTTCAAACCATGTTTTATATGCCTGTAATTGAATATTATCCTTCACAAATGAGAGACAATTATTCCATACAGTTAATGCGGTCATATAAAAAAATTTATTCTTGTTTTCAAAAAAAAATTTCAAAATCCGAGAACGATTTTAAAACTTCTTAGGTCAACAAATATGTACATTTTTTTTTTAAAAAAAAATCATTTTGCTATTGAATTTTAAAAATCTTTTATCGATATTATAACTGCTACTAAATCTTCAAGGTTTGCATAAAAAAAAATCATTTTCTACATCAATTATTGTAAGGTATTGTGAAACAGATGCAATGTCTTACTCACATCATAGCAACTACCTAAAGTATTATGAGGTTGGCCGATTGGATTGGCTAAAAAAAATTGGATTCTCATATTTTAAAATGGAAAAAAATAATGTAATTCTCCCCGTTGTGGAGAGCAAAATTATATTTAGAAAACCAGCATATTTTGAGGATAAACTTAAAATAAAAACCACTCTTTTAAACCCACCCTCATACTCACTTGAATTTCAATACGAAATATTTAAAGATCAAATTCTAATTAATGAGGGATACACAAAATTAATCTTTTTTAATAAAAAAAATAACAAACCAATTAGATGTCCAAAAGACATCGCTAATGCTATCAATAATTCTTAAAATAGTATAGTGTATCTTTCCCAACTCTGGTTTTTTTATAATACTTTGATTTTAGTTTCGGAGCGTGGATACCATCAATAATTTTTGTATCCGCTTTAAAAACCCTTACTTCATCCCAAACATCTTCCTCTAAAAATTTATTCAACGTGAATCTACCTCCTTCAATAATGACAGATTGTATTTTTTTATCATGTAAATTTTGACAAATATTAAGTGCCTTTAATGTTTTTCCTTTTGTTTCGATTTCTTCAAATCCATTTAGTCCAATTTGATCATTTCCAATTATAAATTTTCTATTATTTATGTTGTTCCAATTTCTTGTATTCAAAATAGGGGTGTCGTATTTAACAGTGTTGTGACCAATCATTATTGCGTGTTCTTGGCTTCTCCATTTGTGAGAAATTTGACGCGATAATTTGTTTGATATCCAATAGGGTCTTTTATCCCTTTTACTTTTGGGAGCTATGTAGCCATCAATTGATTCAGCCCATTTTAATATGATGTAGGGTCTGTTTTTTTCAAAGTATACAAATAACCTTTTGTGTAAGTCTTTGCATTCTTTTTCTAAAATGCCAAATCTTACATTTACCCCATTTTCCTTAAGATATTTTATCCCTTTGGATTTTACAATTGAATTTGGATCTTCACATCCAATTACTACATTTTTTATTCCTCTACGAACAATTTCGTTTGTACATGGTGGTGTTTTGCCATAATGACAACATGGCTCTAACGTAACAAAAAGTGTTGACTTAATAAACAAAGATTTGTCTTTAACATTTATTATTGTGTTTATTTCTGAATGATTTCCACCAGCTCTGCTTGTAAATCCCTCAGAGATAATTTTTCCATCACAAAAAAGTAATGACCCTACATTGGGATTTGGATAAGTCAGCCCAAGAACTGAATGTCCAATTTCAATGCATCTTTTCATCAATTTTTCATCATTCATAGGCTTTAGAAATCATTATATTTATACCATACTAATTTACGAAAATGAAATATGAAATTAGAAAGATTAATGAGAATGATAATTTCATAATTAAAGATGTTCTAATTAGTGTGATGAGGGAATTCGATGTTCCTGAAAACGGTACTGCACTTGCTGACCCTGAATTAGACGATATGTTTGGATCATATCAAAATCCACGCAGTATTTATTTTGTTGTAATTGTAGAAAATCAAGTGTTAGGAGGAGCTGGCGTAAATGCATTAAAGGGTGAAAATGAAAATATTTGTGAAATACAAAAAATGTATTTTAAGCCAAAAATCAGAAATCTTGGTATTGGAAAAAAATTAATTGAAAAATGTATAAAATTTGCTAAAACAACGGGATATGAATTTTGTTACATAGAGACTATGCATAATATGAAAGATGCGCAAAATCTATATAAAAAATATGACTTTAGTTATATAGATCGGCCTTTAGGTAATACGGGACATATATCATGTCCTGTTTGGATGTTAAAAAAATTATGAAGCTTAAAGAACTAAAAGAATTAACACAAGCAAAGCTTTTAAAAATTTATGGAATTGAGGAGTCTAGATCAATATTTCACCTTCTCTTGAATGAATTTTTAGGTATAGATGTTATTAATTTTCATATAAACGTTGATAAAAAAATATCATTGGATTCATTCAATTTATTTAATGAGAAAATTTCTCTAATTGAGAAAGAAATACCAGTTCAATATGTCATAGGACATGTAATGATAGAGGGATTAAAAATATTTGTTAATAAATCAGTTTTAATTCCTAGACCAGAAACAGTTGATCTTTGTAATTGGATATTACAAAAAAAACTTAATGATCAAGTAATTCTTGATATTGGTACTGGTTCTGGTCTTATAGCATTGTTTTTAAAAAAAAATTCTAATAATTGTGTAATCCATGCTTGGGATAATTCTGAAAAAGCACTTAGAATTGCAAAAAAAAATGCAAAACAAAATTATTTAGATATAAATTTTAAAAATGTAGATATTCTAAAAAAACATGACTATACAATTAAATTTGATATAATCGTTTCTAATCCGCCATATGTCCACAAAAAAGAAAAGAATTTAATCTCAAATGTGGTTTTAAAAAATGAGCCAAGTGAAGCAATTTTTGTTAATTCCAACGATGATCTGTTATTTTACAAGACCATAATTAATTTTTCCAAATCACATTTAAAACAGAAAGGAATTATTTATTTTGAATGTCATAAAGAAACCATAAATCAAGTAAAAAATTTGTTAATTATTAATAAATTTACTGATATAGAGATTAAAAAAGACTCATTCGGAATTAACAGAATGATCAAAGCAAATAATTATGGAGATGCTTAAGTATATTAACGACCTGAGAGATAAATTGCACCGTCATAATTACTTATACTACGTAAAGGATAATCCTGAAATCTCAGATTTTGAGTTTGATCAACTTTTGAATGAATTGGTTTTACTTGAAAAGGAATACCCACAATTTTTTGATTTGAACTCCCCAACACGAAGAGTTGGTAGTTCTTTGAGTAATTCTTTTGAAACATATAATCATAAATACAGGATGTATTCGCTCGAAAACTCTTATTCAAAACAGGATATTTTGAAGTGGAATGAAAGGCTTGAGAAAAATTTGAGCCAAAAAAACTTATCATTTTCATGTGAATTAAAACTTGACGGTGTTTCTGTTAGTTTATCATATGAAAAGGGGTTCTTGAAAAGAGGTCTAACCAGGGGGGATGGTATACAAGGTGACGATGTAACAGAAAATATTAAAACCATCAATTCAATTCCCTTAAAACTCAATAGTCATGTAGATTATGATTTTGAAATTCGAGGGGAGGTGATCATTGAAAAAAAGGATTTTGAAAAAATGAATCAAATTCGTGAAAGAAATGGAGATGCAAAATACATGAACCCCCGAAATACTGCCTCTGGAAGCATTAAATTAATAAACAGTCTTGAGGTAAAAAAGAGACCATTAAAATGCTACTTTTTTCAAATTATAAGTGAAGATAAAAGTATTTTGAATCAGACCGAAGCTCTTGATCTAGCAGAAGAACTAGGTTTTAAAACCTTGAAAACAAATAAATTTTGTAAGAATATTAAGGATGTCTTTGACTACATTGATTTTTGGGATAAAAGAAAAAATGATTTAAATTTTGAGATTGATGGAATTGTAATCAAGGTTAATAACTTAGACTTTCAAAAAGAACTTGGTTACACGTCTAAATTTCCTAGGTGGTCTATTGCTTACAAATTTGCAACAGAGAGAGTTGAAACTAAATTACTTAATATAGAATACCAAATTGGTCGGACTGGAGTAGTGACGCCGGTTGCAATTCTTGAACCCGTTATAATAAATGGAACTAAGGTTAAAAGAGCATCTTTACACAATAAAGATCAAATTGATAAATTAAACTTACATGAAAATGATTTTGTATTTGTAGAAAAAGGTGGTGAAATAATTCCTAAAATTGTTGGAGTCAGTAAAGAAAAAAGAGCCTTAAATGCAAAACCTATATTATTCAAAGAAAAATGTCCTTGCTCTTTTCAATCTAATTTGATTAAAGTAGCTGGTGAAGCTCAACATTATTGCATTAACCATAAAAATTGTCCGCCTCAAATTTTAGGTAGGTTCAAGCATTTTATATCAAGGAAGGCTATGAATATTGATGGTTTCGGAATTGAAACCATTGAAAGGTTAATAAAGGTAAATGAATTGAAAACTTTTTCAGACATATATACTTTGAACGATCAAAAGTTAGTTTCACTAGATAGAATGGCTGAAAAATCAGCTAGTAACCTTTTAATAGCCATTGAAAATTCAATCTCCCAACCTTTTCACAAAGTGCTTTTTTCACTGGGAATAAGACATGTTGGGGAAACAGTTGCATTAAACTTAGTGAACCATTTTGAAACTATTGAAAATTTGATGAATGCTAATTTTGAAGAAATCATCTCCATTAACGAAATAGGAGAAAAAATAGCTGATAGCTTATTAGAGTATTTTAGTGATGATACAAATCGTCTTGAGATTCAAAGGTTAAAAGATTTGGGGCTCTCTTTTCAAAATAATAATAAAAACAAAAATACTCCTCTAAGTAATTTAAAGTTTGTTGTTACTGGAACTTTTGAAACAATTTCAAGAGAGGATTTAAAACAAAAAATTTTATTGAATGGGGGAGCTATCTCCAGCTCAGTTACCAAAAATGTAATTTTAATTGTTGGTGAAAATGCTGGACCCTCAAAGATTTTAAAAGCAGATGATCTAGGAATTGAGAAATTAACATACTCCAGTTTTATTACTAAATTCAAATTATAATAGTTGAAAAAGTTATTTCTAAAGATCAAAGATAAGTTCCTACAAAAGAAAATTGATAATTCACTGCATGTCTTATTGAGTCAAAATCGAGAATTTAAAAAGCCAATCAGAAAAGTTGGATTCATTATAGACTCTGAACTTGATATTGATTATTTGGATATTGTAAGTTTAACTGAAAATATTGGTTTGAAAGAAAAAGATATTAAAGTAGTTAGTTACTCAAAAACAATTTTTAATGATCCGTTTTATAAAATGAGAGTTTCGGACGATTCAATAAGTTTTTTTGGTAATATAAATTCAGCGGATGCTAATGAATTTATTTCCTATAATTATGATTTGCTTATCAATTATTTTGGCCATAATAAAATATTATCTCTTATATCTTCAAAAAGCAATGCGAAATATAGGGTTGGTTTTGATAATTCAAATCAAAAGCTTAATGACATAATTTTTAAAAATATTTATAATAATTTTGAAAAGTTCAGTAACCAGCTGGTAAAGTATTTGAAAATTCTTAATTGAATTTATTATGAGTCAAATGTCAAATTACAAAATCAATCCATTCATTTATGAAAAAAATAAATCACTTTTTTCTGGTGTTGGAGTAGCATCTGTTACACCCTTTGACAATAATGGTAATATTGATTTAAATGCTATTGATAGACTATGTGAATATTTTTTTTTAGGAGGTATTTCCTATGTCGTTGTTCAAGGAACTACTGGAGAATCATCCACACTAAGCAACGAAGAAAAAGAAATTGTCAATCATAGATTCGTAAGTGGTCTTAAAAATAAGTTACCGTTAATATTAGGAATAAGTTCAAACAACACAAATGAACTTTGTGACTTAATTTGCAAAACTGATACAACAGGTTTTGAGGCTATTATGTCAGTATGTCCATACTATAATAAGCCATCACAAGAGGGAATTTTCCAACATTTTAAAAATGCTGTTGATATTTCACCATTACCAATATTACTCTACAATGTACCTGGCAGAACATCCTCAGATATGAGCGACGAAACAATTATTAAATTAAGTTCCTACTCAAAAAAAATTATTGGAATTAAGGAAGCATCAGGAATAACCAACAGAATAGCCAATCTTAGAAAAAATACTCATGATGAGTTTTTGGTCATTTCTGGGGATGATTTTACAATGATTGATGCTGTTAGAGCTGGTGCTGATGGTATAATTTCAGTTGCTGCAAATGCTTATCCAAGCATCATGAATTCAACTTACATTCAATTATTATGGGAGAATGATAAATTAATACCACAAAATATTCCTAAAACAAAACTAAATCCCAAAGAGTTTGTTTTAAATAACTTTTTCCAATTAATTTTTGATGAAGGGAATCCAAGTGGAATAAAATTTGCAATGAGTAGTTTAAATTTGTGTAAAGAAAAAGTTAGATTACCTTTGACTGAAATTTCAAGACCATTGAAAAATAAAATTTCTAAGTTTTTATTTAATTATCCCGATAATGAATAAAAACTGTTCTATCCTATTATTTACTATACTCCTTTTTACTTCATGTAATGAGTATCAAAAACTTTTAAGAAATGAAGATGTAAAGGTTAAATATCAAATGGCTGAGAAATATTTTGAAAATGAAGAATATAGAAGGGCAAGTGGCCTATTTGAACAAATATTACCTAAGTACAGAGGAAAACCACAAGCTGAAAGAATTACATTTTTTTATGCCAAGTCGCTACTTGAGATAAAAAATTATGTTCTTGCAGCCTATCAATTTGAAAGTTTTATAAAAGCTTATCCAATCAGTCAAAAAGTAGAGGAGGCTGCATACTTGGAAGCATTTTGCTTTTACAAACAATCACCCAGATTTAGTTTGGACCAAACACAGACATTTGAAGCAATTGACAAATTGCAAGACTTTATAAATTTCTATCCATATTCAGAAAATTTAGATATTGCAAATGAACATGTTCAGGAACTTAGGCTAAAACTTGAAAAAAAAGCATTTGAAATAGCCAAGCAATATAATACCATTCGTGATTATACATCTGCTATAACTGTGCTTAACAGTTTTATTGTCGATTATCCCGGTACACCATACAGAGAGGATGCATTATATTATTTATTTGACTCGTCATTTAAATTGGCCATAAATAGTATTCCTTCTAAAAAGTTTGAAAGGTTGAATGATGCAAAAAAAGTTTATGAAGAATTAATGAGAGAATATCCAAAATCACAATTTTATGATAAAACTGAATCAATGATTTCAGATATAGAGAAAGAAATTGCTATATTTGCCGCCAATCAATAAATTTTTTATGGATTTTAAGAAAATTAAAGCCCCTACATCCACTGTAACTTACAACAGAGAAACCATTGAAAACAAGACCGAAAATATTTACAAAGCTATTTCGATAATTGCTAAAAGAACAGTCCAAATCAATGAAGATATAAAGAAAGAACTTATTAGTAAACTTGAAGAATTTGCAACTCCCAGCGATAGTTTGGAAGAAATTTTTGAAAATAAAGAGCAGATCGAAGTTTCTAAATTTTATGAAAAGCTCCCCAAAGCACACGCTATTGCAATTGATAATTGGTTAAACGAAAAAATCTATCACAGGAAACCTGAAACAAATTAATTGATATGTCTGTCCTTGAAGGAAAAAACATTCTTTTAGGGGTAACTGGTAGTATTGCTGCATACAAATCAATTATTCTTTTAAGATTATTGAAGAGAGAAGGAGCTAATGTTCAGGTTATATTCTCAGATAGTGCTAACAATTTTGTTACTCAACTAACTTTTTCAACACTTTCAGAAAAAAAAGTTTTGACTGATTTTTTTGAAGATGATGATAAAGTTGAATGGGTGAATCATGTAGAACTCGCTGATTGGGCAGACTATATGATAATTGCACCAATTACTTCATCAACATTGTCCAAGTTAGTTTCAGGTAATGCTGATAATTTACTTGTGGCAACATATATGTCAACTGTATGTGATGTTTTTTTTGCACCAGCTATGGATCTTGAAATGTATAATTCTGAATCCACTAAAATTAATATCAATAGCCTAGTTAAAAGAGGAAATATTTTTATAAAACCTGCACAGGGCTTTTTAGCTAGTGGTTTGAGCGGGGAAGGAAGACTTGAAGAACCACAAAATATCTTAGATATTTTGGTTGATCATATTTCTGAAAAACTTATATATAACAAAAAAAATATACTTGTAACTGCTGGACCCACAATTGAGAGGATTGACCCAGTAAGATTCATTAGTAATCACTCATCTGGAAAGATGGGGTATGAAATTGCAAAAGAGGCAGCCGCCATGGGGGCTAATGTTATATTGATCAGCGGTCCAACTCAAATCAATCTGACAAATAATAACATAAAAGTTATCAATGTAACTTCTGCCGATGAAATGTTTGAAAAGTGTTTTTCTGAATTAAAAAAAATGGATTATTTAATTATGGCAGCTGCAGTTTCAGACTTTAAACCAAAAAAAATATCAAAAACAAAAATTAAAAAGAATATAAAAAAAACATTTAACTTAGAATTGGTTAAAAATATTGATATAATTTCTGAGTTAAGCAAACTAAAAAAAAATAATCAAAAAGTTATCGGTTTTGCATTAGAAACTGAAAATGAGATTGCAAACGCCAAAAATAAGCTTGATAAAAAACAGCTTGATGCAATAGTTTTGAATTCAATATCTGATGAAAATACTTGTTTTAACTCTGATAAAAATAAGATACATTTTATAACCAAAAGTAAAACGAAAAAATTTAAACTAAAGTTCAAAAATGAGGTCGCTAAAGATATTCTGCATGAGATTTATAACTTATAGCTCCTTATTACTTTTCTTTTTTAAATTATCTAGCCAGCAATTAAATTGTGATGTTGTTGTCAATAGTGGTTTTATTAATCAAACAGAAAAGGAAATTTTTAGTAATCTTGAAAGAAATATTGAAAATTTTTTAAATACGAATGACTGGGACAATCAATCTCTTAAAAACTTTGAAAAAATTGATTGTACATTAATCATAACTGTTTTAAGTTATTCTGATAGTTTTTTCAATTGTAACTTTGAAATAAAATCCTTTAGACCAGTTTTTAATACTGATTACAATACAAATATTTTTCTCTTCAAGGATAATGGGGTAAGCTTCAATTATGAATCAAACCAATATATTTTGAGGTCTGATAGCAGATTTGAATCCGATTTGGCATCAGTTCTTGAATTTTATGCAAATATTATAATAGGACTTGACAAAGACAGTTTTGCCCTAAATTCTGGTAAATCAAATTTTTTAAATTCAAAGAAAATTCTTGATTTTGCGTCCAGTAATTCTCAGTCTAACATGTGGAGTCAAAATTATAACAATGGAAGGATTAATAAATATTGGTTGGTTGAAAATTTAGTTTCGTCCAATTATTCAACCATAAAAGAAATATATTATGATTATCACAGAACGGGACTGGATTTATTAATTGACGATAAAGAAAATGCTTTAAAGGCGATTTCACAGACAATTGGAAAATTCAATTTGATAAATAGATTAAGACCAAACTCAATTATGCAACAAATGTTTTTTCAGTCAAAAAATGATGAAATTATAAATTTGTATAAAAATCATAATAACGAAAGTTATTTGATAGATCTTAAAAATAATCTTAATAGAATAGCACCTTTTTTTTCTGAGAAGTGGAATAGCATCAAATAATAATACAATTGTTAAGGACTATTGAAATAAAAAACTATTTATTAATTGAAGATATAAAAGTAAACTTTGAAAAAAACTTCAATATTATAACAGGGGAGACTGGTTCAGGTAAGTCAATTGTAATCGGAGCATTAAACTTATTAGTAGGATCTAGAATAGATCACAAAGTTGTTGGTCCCAGAAATAAAAAATGCATCATCGAAGCAGTTTTTTTAATTAACGACAAATTAAAAGACAAATTTTTAAACTTTGATGTTGATTTTGAAAATGAATCTTTTTTTAGAAGGGAAATATTATCAAATGGAAAATCCAGAGCATTTATCAATGACACACCTGTCAAATTAGAAATTTTAAAAAGTATTACTCAGGACTTAATAAATATTCAATCTCAAAATCAAGATTTGGTTTTAAATCAAAAGAGTTTTTACTATAATCTGATTGACAGTGATGATGAAATTAATTTAATGACCAAGAGTTTTTTGTCTGTCTTCAATCAATACATTTCCAAACAAAAAACTTACGAAAAACTAAAGAATCAACTAATTAGTATTAAATCTAATTCAGATTACAATAAATTTTTATTTAGTGAAATAAACGAACTTAACTTACAAAACAATGAAGAGGAAGGCCTAGAGCAAGAATTTATTAATCTAAAAAACTATGACAAGTTAAAAAATGAATTAAATGAATATCACCAAATAGTTTATGGTGAGCATTACAGTCTAATTACATTAATGAATAATCTCTCATCGATTATAAATAAAATATCATCCACATCAAACGATTTCATGAATTTGAAAAACAGATATGATCAGATCAAAATCGAATTTGATGATATTATTGCTACAATTAACAAAAAATCTGAAAATCTAATTTATGATCCTAGAAGATTTGAGTATGTACAAAATAGAATTTTTAAAATAAGAGATCTGCTTTCTAAACACAATGCCAAAACTACCATTGACCTAATTAAGGTTAAAGAAAATTTATCGTCTAAATTTTCAAATTCAAAAGATTTAGAAAATGAGGTTCAATTTCTGAAAAATCAAACTCAGGAACTAGAAAATAAATGTCAAATCTTAGCTGAAAAAATTTTTATAAAAAGAAAACAAAGAGTTGTTGACCTTCAAAAAGAAATCCAAATAATTTTTAACGATCTTTCCATGAAAGAATCGAGAATAAAATTTGATTTAGAGAAGTCTGATCAATTAAATAAATATGGGATGGATAATCTAAATATTTTATACTCTCCTGATAAAGGAAAAAATTACAATAAATTAATTAAAATTGCTTCAGGCGGAGAAAAGTCTAGAATTTTATTAGCAATTAATGTGTTATTCTCTGATAAAATGAGATTACCTACATTAATTTTTGATGAGATTGATTCTGGAACATCTGGTAAAGTTGCAAATGTAATCGGTGATTTAATGAAAAAAATAGGATGTAAATCTCAATTAATTGTAATTTCACACCTCGCTCAAGTTGCTGCAAAAGCCTCTAATCACTATAAAGTTTACAAGATTTTGTCCTCAAATAAACCAAAAACAATTTTAAGAAAGCTAAATCGTGAAGAAAGAATTGAAGAAATTGCAGCTATGATTTCAGCTGACAATATTACCAACCCAGCCCTAGATCAAGCGATTGAGTTGCTTAAATAATCTTATATTTAAAGTAAAAATGCCAAACGAATTATTAAAAAATAAAAAAGGGATTATTTTCGGGGCTCTTGATGAAAATTCAATTGCTTGGAAAACAGCTGAAAAAGTTCATGAACAAGGTGGAAGTTTCGTTCTTACTAATGCTCCAGTAGCAGTAAGAATGGGTTCAATTGATTTGTTAGCGAAAAAAACCAATTCAATTGTTGTTCCTGCTGATGCTACTTCAAATACGGATCTAGATAATTTAATTGATGAGACCATGAAACACTTTAATGGTAAAATTGATTTTGTTTTGCATTCTATTGGAATGTCAATAAATGTTAGAAAGGGTAAACATTACACGGATTTAAATCATGATTGGTTAACCAAAGGATGGAATATTTCTGCTGCCTCTTTTCACAGGCTAATGCAATGCCTTTATAACAAGGATGCTATGAATGAATGGGGTAGTATAGTTGCGTTATCATACATGGCTGCACAAAGAGTTTTTCCTGATTATAATGATATGGCAGATAATAAAGCGTATTTGGAGTCAGTAGCTAGAAGTTTTGGTTATTTTTTTGGTAAAGAGAAAAAAGTTCGGGTAAATACAATAAGCCAGTCACCAACACCTACGACAGCAGGTAAAGGAGTGAAAGGATTTGATGGTTTTATTGATTATGCAGAAAAAATGTCCCCACTTGGAAATGCTACTGCTGATGAGTGCGCCAATTACACAGTCTCTCTTTTTTCTGATCTTACTAAAAAAGTTACACTTCAAAATTTATTTCATGACGGGGGTTTTAGTAATGTGGGTGTAAGTCAAGAAATTATCGATTCCATTACAAAAAAGTAATTTTAATGTTAAAAATTGGATTAACAGGTGGAATTGGTTCAGGCAAAACCAAGATATCTAAAATTTTTGCTGAAAAAGGTTTCAAAATTTTTAATTCAGATGAAATTGCAAAAACGATTATCAGAAATGATCACTCTGTTAAAAACTCCATCATTAATTTTTTTGGAACAAATTCATACATCGGCGATAATTTAAACTCAAAATATATTTCAGAAATTATTTATAGTGATGAAGACAAGTTGAATTATTTAAATAGTTTAGTTCATCCGAAGGTTTTTCACCAATTTGAAAAGGTTTTAAAAAGTAATTTAAATTCAAAAATTTTAGTTGAATCGGCAATACTTTTTGAAAGTAATTTTCATAAAATCTTAGATTACAACATTCTTCTAATCTCCCCAAAAGCTCAAAGAATAAATAGGGTAATTAAAAGAGACAATATTAATAAAAGTGACATTGAAAAAATCATGAAAGTTCAGTGGTCTGATAAAAAAAAAATAAGTTTAGCAACTTTTGTCATTGAAAACATCAACTTTTCAGAAACTTCAGTTCAGATATTAAGTTTAATTTCCAAAATTGAATCATTGAGTGAAAAAAAATAGAATTGTTCTTTTAATTGTATTTATTTCAATATCTCTTCTAGGAATTATCCTTTTACAAGGATATTGGATTAAAAATGCAATCGATACTTATGAGAAACAGTTTTCTCAAAACACCAACAATGCCCTAATTACGGTAGCAGATGCAATCTCAGACAGGGAAATGAGAGACTATCTGTCAGCTTATCAAAAATTAAAAGATAGTATTGGGGCGCCAGTTGAGTCCCAACTAGTAGATGTTTTTCAGTTCATTGATAAGAATACAGATGATGAAAATTTTTATCTGTACTACTCAGCCATTTTAGAGGAGGATTACAATATTAACTCAAATCTATTTGATTCGAGATCAATAGACAGTATTTCAATCAAAGACTATACAAGTTTAAAATCAACAATAATTTTTGATGATGCATTTGAAAAAGAAATGAATAGTATGACCTCACTTGAAAAGTTACAAAAAATGGAAAAGATATCGCTGATGGATGAGGCAAAATACAAGTCAATATTTATTGATATTGCTAATTTAAAGCCAATAACCAATAGAGTCTCAAATATTGAATTGGAGTTACTCCTACAAAAAGAGTTCAACGAAAGGGGGTTGCCTACTGACTATGATTTCAGAATTCTAAATAATAATGTGGAAACTAAGTTAGGTACAAAGCGATATGAAAATTTCGAAAAACTCTCAAAGTATAGTGTCCCTCTATTTACTAATCAGAATGGTGAGTCAGAATATGTATTAATTGTTGGTTTCCCTAAAGATATTAACCTTTTAAATTCTAATATTATTGTTCTAATTATATTTTTATTTGTATTTACCATTATCATAATTGTTTCATTTTATTCGACAATCATTATTTCAATAAAACAAAAAAATATTTCAGAGATGAAATCTGACTTTATTAACAATATGACTCACGAATTTAAGACGCCAATTGCTACAATTAATTTAGCAATAGATGCAATAAAAAAGAAGTTAATTGGAAAAGTTGATAATAAGTCATTAAGTTATTTAAATATTATAAAGGATGAAAATAATAGAATGAACAATCAGGTAGAAAACGTTTTGATGATTTCTCAATTGGAAAAAGAAAAAATAGAACTGCAAAAAAAGATGCATGATATAAATCAATTGGTTGAGCTGGCTGTAAGTAGGGTAGAACTTCTTTCCAAAAGTGTTGATGCAAAAATTATAAAGACATTTGAAAAAAAGAAAAATACTATGTTATTGGCAAAGGAAGAAATTATAAATGTATTTGTTAATATTCTTGAAAATTCACTTAAATACTCAAAATCAAATCCAATCATTGAAATAGTTGTTAAAAATGAAAAATTAAATACAATTATACTTTTCAAAGACAATGGAATTGGAATGAATAAAAAAGTTAAATCAAAAATTTTCGAAAAGTTTTACAGGGAAAGTAGTGGAAACATTCATAACATTAAAGGCCATGGTTTAGGTCTTGCTTTTGTTAAAAAAATTGTTGAGATGCATAGTGGAATGATTTCTGTTAAAAGTAAAGAGGGAATTGGTTCAACATTTACAATAACTTTTACTAATGTCAACTAGTCGTAAAAAAATTTTAATTGTCGAGGATGATCTGAATTTTGGATCGATATTATCTGATTTTCTTCGTCTACATTCCTTCAACGTTACATTGTCAAAAAATGGAGTAGATGGATTAAAAAAATTTAAGTCTCAAAGTTTTGACTTGTGTATTTTAGACGTAATGATGCCTTTCAAAGATGGTTTTACACTTGCAAAAGAAATTAGAAATATTAATGATTCTGTTCCAATGATTTTTTTAACTGCAAAATCACAAAAAGATGATGTAATAAAGGGATTTAAAATTGGAGCAGATGACTACATTATCAAACCCTTTGATTCTGACATACTTCTTTTAAAAATCAAATCACTATTTAAGAGAGATTTTAGATCAAATTCGGTTAAAAATAAAAAAACAGAATATAAGTTTTCAAAATTCATTTTTGATTCAAAACTAAGACAGTTAAGTTTTAATAAAGAGAATCCTGTTACCTTATCACCAAAAGAATCCGATTTATTAGAGTTGCTTATTGTGAACATGAATGATTTAACCCCAAGGGAGGAAGCATTGATAAAGATTTGGAAAGATGACAATTATTTTACATCAAGATCAATGGATGTTTATATAACTAAGATTAGAAAATATTTATCTAAGGACCCATCAATCAGGATAGATAATATTCATGGAAAAGGATTCAAACTTACACTTTAAAACTATTTTCTTGGATGAAATTTAATCATAGTTTCAACAAGGTATTTTTTATTTACATGCAAGTATTTTTCAGTGGTAACGACATTTTCATGTCCCATCATTTTTTGAATACTAATAATATCAGCACCATTTTCGATTAGATGTGTTGCGAAGGAGTGTCTTAATGTGTGTGGGCTAATCTTTTTATTAATTTTTGCCTCTAATGCAGCATCATTTATGATATTGTAAACCATTACCCTGGTTAATTTTCTACCTCTGTTGTTTAAAAAAACAATGTCAATGAATTGTTTATCTTGATTCAAGTTTTTTCTATTATATGTAATATAATTGTATAATAACTTTTTTGCTATACTACTAAGTGGGATGAATCTCTCTTTATTGCCTTTTCCCAAAATCTTAATTAAAGATTCATCAAAAAATATATTCGATATTTTCATTTCAGTTACTTCACTTACTCTTAGACCACAACTATACATCATTTCAATTATTGTCTGATTTCTTAATCCAAATTTTTTTGAAAAAGCACAACTTATGATTTTATCTATTTCATCAGTTGAAAGAATTAAAGGAATTTTTGAATCAATTTTTGGGTAATCAATGTTTTCAATTGGACTATCATTAATCAGTTCCTCTAATACTAAAAAATTGAAAAAAGTTTTTAATGTAGATATAATTCTTCCCTGAGTTTTTGCACTCACTCTTTTTGATTGCTCGTACAAAAATTCACGAACTATCTCAGGACCAATAAAACTTAATTTTTTGGTACTTGTTTTTGATAAATAAAATTCAAACTTTTTTAAATCTGATCTATAGCTTTTGATAGTGTTGACAGAAAGATTTCTCTCCAATTTTAAAAAATTTTCAAAATCTTTAAAATAAGTAGTTAGATTCAAATCTTTTAATTTTTAAATTTATAAATTCAAAAAATGAAGTTACAAATTATAAACGGTCCAAACTTAAACCTTATTGGACACAGGGAAAAAAATATATACGGAGTTTTAAGTTTTGATGATTATTTGGATTATTTATTAAAGAAATACCCTCAATTAACCATTGACTATTTTCAGTCTAATATTGAAGGAGAAATAATTGATAAGATCCAGGAGGTTGGGTATTCACACAATGGAATTATTCTTAATGCAGCAGCTTACACTCATACATCGGTAGGAATTTCAGATGCGATCAGAGCAATTGAAAAGCCCGTTATTGAAGTTCACATTTCTAATACAAAATCCAGAGAAGATTATAGACATAAATCATTTATAAGTCCACACGTTATTGGAATTATTCAAGGTTTTGGTTTACTTAGTTATGAACTAGCTATTATTAGCTTTATAAATAATATCAGAGATGAATAACTTCATCGTATGCATCCGCAACTGCTTCCATAACTGCTTCGCTCATTGTCGGATGAGGGTGAACAGACTTTAAAATTTCGTGTCCTGTAGTTTCTAATTTTTTTCCAACAACAGCCTCCGAAATCATTTCAGTAACATTACTTCCGATCATATGGCATCCTAGCCATTCACCATATTTCGAGTCAAAAATCACTTTAACAAAACCATCTGTATGACCTGATGCTTGGGCTTTGCCAGAGGCGGAAAAAGGAAATTTACCTACTTTTATTTCGTACCCTTTTTCTAGAGCCTTTTTTTCAGTTAATCCAACAGAAGCTATTTCTGGCTTACTGTAAGTACATCCTGGAATATTGTTGTAGTCAATTGGTGTTGGATTCAAGCCCTTTATGTACTCAACACATGTAATCCCTTCTGCAGATGCAACATGTGCTAAAGCAGGTCCAGAGACTATATCACCAATTGCATAGATACCATCGATATTAGTTTTATAGTATTCATTCACGATGACTTTATCAGATTCTATTTTTACACCCAATTCCTCCAGTCCAATATTTTCAATGTTTGATTTTATCCCTACGGCACTCAACACTACATCACAATCAATTGTAAATTTTTTATCATCACTTTTAATATCAACCTTTACTTTTTTGTCAACTATTTTAGAGGATACAACCTTCGAATTAGTCAAAATATTGATTCCTTTTTTCTTTAAAATTTTTTCTAACTCTTTTGAAATATCATGATCTTCGTTTGGAGCTATTCCATTTTGAAATTCGACAACAGTAACATTTGTTCCAAGGGCATTATAAAAATATGCAAATTCAATTCCAATTGCACCAGAACCAACAATAACCATTTCATTAGGCTGTTCCTCAAGTGTCATTGCATCTCTGTAACCAAATATTTTTTCCCCATCCTTTTTTAAAGACTCAATATCTCTTGATCTTGCACCAGTTGAAACAATTATATTTTTGGCAGAAATTTCAAATGATTCTTTATCATTATTGATTTCTACAGTTTTATCATGTTTGATCCTTCCAAATCCATCAAAAACTTTTATTTTATTTTTTTTCATTAGAAAATGTACTCCTTTGCTCATTTTTGACGCAACATCTCTACTCCTTTTAATAATTTTGTTAAAATTTTTATTGTAGCTTTCTATACTAATTCCATAGTCATCAACATTATTCAAATAGTCAAAAACCTCAGCAGACTTGATTAGCGCTTTAGTTGGTATACATCCCCAGTTCAAGCAAATCCCACCTAAGCTCTCCTTTTCAACTATTGCAGTTTTAAAACCTAGTTGTGAAGCTCTGATAGCACTTACATATCCACCAGGTCCACTTCCTATTATAACAATATCATATTTTTCCATATTATTTATTTTCAAAATTAATGCTTGCAGAATTAACACAGTATCTCATGCCAGTCTCAGTTGGACCATCGTTAAAAACATGACCTAAATGACCATCACAATTAGAGCACAAAATTTCTGTACGAATTCGCATTAGAGATCTATCTTCTTTATATTTAATAGTTCCTTTTTTAGCTCGGTCAAAACTTGGCCAGCCACAACCACTATCAAATTTAGAACTACTGTCAAATAAAACTATATCACAACCTTTACATCTGTAATATCCATCTTTAAAATGTAAATTATATTTCCCAGAAAATGGAATTTCAGTTGCTGATTCCCTTAAAACTTTATAGCTTTGATCATCTAATTTGGCTTTCCAGTAATTGTTATCTTTATCTTTCATGATTTTTTAAAAACTAGGGCGGCTGAGTTGACACAATGCCTTATTCCTGTGGTTTCTTTTGGACCATCATTAAATACATGACCAAGATGTCCACCGCATTTTTTACATTTGATTTCAGTTCTTGGATATCCTAATTTATAATCAACATCGTAAACTAACTTATCGCTAATTTCCTTGTCAAAGCTAGGCCATCCACAAAAAGAGTTGTATTTATTACTCGAGCTGTAGAGTGGTTCATCACAACCAGCACAATGATATGTCCCTATTTCATAAAAATTATCGTATTTTCCAGTGTAGGGCCTTTCAGTATATGCTTTTCTTAAAACTAGATATGACATTTGATCAAGTTGCTCTCTCCACTCATTATCGGTTTTGATAACCTCATACTTAATTTCGTTTTGTTGAGATTTACAGGACATTAAGAACAACAAGAGTAGAAAGAAAAAATATTTGTATTTCATTTAAAGTTTGTTCAAAAATAATTTATATTTTCAACATAATCAGCAACTATGCCAAAAACTCAATATAAAAAAGGCGATAAAAAAGTGTTAAGAGCTTGGGCTTTTTATGATTGGGCTAATTCGGTCTATGCACTAGTTATATCTACAGCAATATTTCCATTATATTTTGGAAGTCTTTTTGAGGATAATCAATATGTTGAAGTGTTTGGAATTAATTACAAAAATACTGCATTGATTCAGCATACAACAACATTAGTTTTCATTTGCCTTGCAATTTTAATTCCTATTCTCTCTGGAATTGCGGACTACAAAAAAAATAAGGTATCATTCTTAAAGTTTTTTTGTTATTCAGGTAGTCTTTGTTGTATTGGATTATATTTTTTTACAATTGAAAATATATATTTAGGATTATTTTTCTATTTTTTTGCATTATTTAGTTTTTGGGCTAGCCTGGTGTTCTACAATTCATATTTACCAGAAATTGCTTTTCCCCACCAACAAGATAGGATTAGTGCTGTAGGCTACTCCTATGGATATGTAGGAAGTGTATCGCTTTTATTGATTAACCTTTTGATGGTTTTGTTTCCATCTACATTTGGTTTTGAGGATACAATTGAGCCAATGAAAATTTCTTTTGTTATGGTCGGTTTATGGTGGGCTGGTTTTAGCCAATATACTTTTCACTATTTACCAAATAACCAAATTCAATCTCCCAAAAAAGATATTTTAAAAAAGTCAATATTATTTGGTGGATTTTATGAGCTGAATAATGTTTGGAAAATGATAAATAAACAAGAATCAATTAAAAAGTTTTTACTTGCTTTTTTTGTTTTTAGTTGTGCTTTACAAACAATCATTTTAATAGCAACTTATTTTGGGGAGCAAGAAATCATTTGGAGAGAGGGCGAGAAGCAAATTGGATTAATAATAAGCATGCTTCTTATACAGTTAATTGCAATACTTGGAGCAATTTTAACTGCAAGACTTTCCGAAAAAATTGGTAATATTCAAACCCTAATTTATCTTAATATTTTTTGGTTCATATTGTGCGTAGGTGGATATTTTATCAAGTATTCTTATGAATTCTATGTTGTTGCAGCGCTAGTTGGATTAGTAATGGGTGGAATTCAGGCACTATCAAGGTCTACATATTCTAAATTAATCCCAGCAACAGAAAATACATGTTCATATTTTAGTTTTTATCAGATGTGTATGATTATAAGTATTTCATTGGGAACATTCATGTCTGGAATTGTTGATCAATTGACTGGCAGTTTGAGAAATTCAATAATTATTTTTGCCGTCATTTTTATTTTAGGGGCAATACTATTAAAAGACATAAAAATGAAAAAACTGTAACCTTGTCAATTATTTTTACCCTGGCATGAAACTTGACTTCATTCATATTGACAACTATTTTTTGAACTATTAGACAATTTGTCATCAAAATGAAAAATTTATTCGATTTAAATTCGTTTTCTGGAAAAATAATTGATGATGGGTCAGATTTGATTCCACTTATGACCTCTGATGATGAAGAAGCCATAAATAAAGAAAAATTACCAAAATCTCTTTCAATATTACCTCTTAAGAATACTGTATTGTTTCCAGGTGTCGTTATCCCAATTACTGCAACAAGAAATAAATCTGTCAAGTTGATTAAGGCTTCGAACAAGGGTGATAAGTTAGTTGGAGTAGTATCACAAATTAACCATAAAGTTTCAGATCCTAAACTGGAGGATATTAATAACATAGGAACGGTTGCTAAAATCTTGAGGGTTTTACAAATGCCTGATGGTAATTTGACAATTATTATACAAGGAAAAAAGAGATTTGAAATAAAAAAAATTATTTCTGAAAAACCCTTTCTTAAGGCTGATGTTACTGAAATTAATGAAATAAAGCCCCTTAAAAACGATAAAAAGTACAATGCAACTATTGATTCAATTAAAGACCTAGCGTTAAAAATAATTGATGAAAATCCTAATATTCCCTCAGAAGCCTCAATAGCAATTAAAAATATTCACAGTAATTCGTTTTTGGTAAACTTTGTTTCATCAAATATGAATATAAGTGTTTCTGAAAAATATAAAATTTTACAAATTGATAATCACCAAAACCGGGCAATTGAGTGTTTAAAGTACATGAATATTGAGTTTCAGAAACTTTCACTAAAAAATGATATACAATCAAAAGTTAGAAATGACCTTGACCAGCAACAACGCGAGTATTTTCTAAATCAACAACTCAAAACTATTCAAGAAGAACTTGGTAGTTCATCAAACCAAAAAGATATCGAAGAAATAAAGTCAAAAGCGAGTGTTAAAAAATGGAATTTTGAGATTAAAGATCATTTTGAAAAAGAGTTAGTTAAGCTTCAACGAATCAACCCTCAAATGGCTGAGTATTCCATTCAAAGGAATTATATTGATCTCCTACTTGATTTGCCTTGGAATGAATTTTCCGAAGATAATTACAAACTTGACAATGCATTGAGAATATTAAATAAAGATCATTTTGGGTTAAAAAAAGTTAAAGAAAGAATAATTGAGCAAATTGCTGTTTTAAAATTGAAGGGTGACATGAGCGCACCAATTTTATGTTTTTATGGCCCACCCGGTGTTGGTAAAACATCATTGGGTAAATCCATAGCCAAAGCTTTAGGAAGAGAATATATCAGAATATCGCTTGGTGGTTTGAGAGATGAATCTGAAATACGGGGACACAGGAAGACATATATTGGAGCAATGCCAGGAAGAATTATTCAGAATTTAAAAAAAGTAAAAACTTCCAATCCGGTTTTTGTTTTAGATGAGATAGACAAATTGAGTGTTGGTAACCAAGGAGACCCATCATCTGCAATGCTTGAGGTTTTAGACCCTGAACAAAATGTCTCATTTTATGATAATTTTTTGGAACTGGGATTTGATTTATCTAAAATATTATTTATTGCTACTGCAAATAATATTAATAATATACAACCTGCTCTACTTGATAGGATGGAGTTAATTAGTATTTCTGGTTATAGTTTAGAGGAAAAAGTTCAAATTGCTAAAAAATATTTAATAAAAAAACAAAAAATTAATCACGGACTTGATATAGACACTTTTGAATTAGATAGCAGAGTCATAAAAGCTATAATTAAAAGCTACACTAGGGAGTCTGGAGTTAGATCACTTGAGAAAAAAATCTCAAAGATATCAAGATGGGTTGCAAAATCAATCGTTAAAAATGAGGATTATAATAGTCAAGTTCAAATATCAGATTTGAACAATATCCTTGGAGTAGGCTTAGATCAAACAATTTCAGAAAAGAATTATATTTCAGGAGTCGTTAATGGATTGGCATGGACTCAGTATGGTGGCGAAATTCTTTTCGTCGAGTCGACTATGTCCAAGGGAAAAGGTAACCTTTCCATTACTGGCAATTTAGGTAAAGTAATGAAAGAATCAGCTACAATATCTCTGGAATACTTAAAATCAAATAGCAGATTGTTAGGTATTGAGAATCAAGTTTTTTTGGAAAACAACTTTCATATTCATGTTCCTGAAGGAGCGACACCAAAAGATGGTCCTAGCGCTGGGGTTACTATCTTATGTTCACTAGTATCCTTAGTTAAAAATAAGAAGGTTAAATCTAAACTAGCAATGAGTGGAGAGATTACACTGAGAGGAAAGGTTTTACCTGTCGGTGGAATTAAAGAAAAGATATTGGCCGCTAAAAGAGCAAATATTAAAGAAATTGTTCTTCCATTGTCCAATAAAAAAAATGTTGACGAAATTGAAAAAAAATACATTAAAGGTTTGAGATTTAAATATGTAGAAAAAATGATAGAAGTCATTAATTTTTCAGTGGAAAAATAATTATAGTAAAAATTGAATTATATAGTTACAATTGATGGTCCCTCTTCATCTGGTAAGAGCACGCTTGCTAAAAGATTAGCTAAAGAATTATCAATCTCACATATCGATTCAGGATCTATCTACAGAGCCGTCACTTTATACGCTATTGAAAATAATTTTATAGTAAATCAAAAACTAATGCTTGAAAAATTAGTTAGTAGCTTATCATATTCTGACATATCATTAAAAGAAAACGGTAATGGAATTTTTAAAATGTTTATAAATGACCAAGATGTTGAGGATAAAATTAGAGGATTAAAGGTTTCAAAATATGTTAGTGAAGTAGCAAAGCATGAAGAAATCAGAAATTATGTTTTAAAAATTCAAAGAGAAATTTCTAAAAATAAATCTATTGTAATGGATGGACGAGATATTGGTTCATTTGTCTTCCCAGATGCACATGTTAAGTTTTATATTGATGCCTCTTTAAAAACAAGATCTGAAAGACGTTATAATCAGTTGAAAGATAAGGAAAAGGGTATATCAATTTTAGAAGTTGAGAATGATTTATTAATTAGAGATAATACTGACAAAACAAGAAAAAAATCGCCTCTGGTAATCCCTGAAAATTCATTGATAATTAATAATGTCAATAGAACAATTGATGACGTTTTAAACCAAATGTTAAAATACACAAAAGACATTATCGATAAAAAAGTGTCTTAAGATTTGTTAAAACTAATTATTGATATTAAATTCGCTTGCCTTTTAGAGGGTTAAGCAAAAACTTAAAAGGCATAATTAAAGTAACCTCTTCTACAAATACCCTAGTTTGCGAAATTGTAGAATACAATATTGAAATATGAGTCCTTCAAAA
>CACCAP010000008.1 GCA_902544085.1 uncultured Bacteroidota bacterium | reverse complement strand
CTACTCATTTAAAATTAATAATGACACTTACCACATTCTAGGCCTCCCATTTGCGCGATGGTTAACTTCTCAACTCCGTATTTTTTTGATAACTCTTCATGAATCTTAGTATAATAATCATTGTCTTTGACTTTTACTTCAGATTCTCTGTGGCAATTTATGCACCAACCCATTGTTAATGATGAATGTTGGTAAGCAATTTCCATTTCCTCAACAGGACCATGACATGTCTGACACTCAATTCCTGCAACATTAACATGCTGAGAGTGATTGAAATAAACATGATCTGGGAGATTATGAATTCTGACCCATTTAACTGGTTCGGTTTCACCAGTGTACTGTCTAGCTTCCTCATCCCATCCAACAGCTTTATATAATTTTTTTATCTCATTAGTATAAAACTCTTTTGTGTAACCCTTTTCTAAATCTTCATCCCCATTATACTCTGCAATATTTTCATGGCAATTCATACAAACATTCAATGATGGAATACCAGAATGCTTGGAAACTCTTGCTGACGAATGACAATATTGACAATCAATTTCATTGGCACCTGAATGTATTTTGTGTGAATAGTGTATGGGTTGCACAGGCATGTAGCCTTGGTCAACTCCAATTTGCATCAGCCAACCATAAGCAAAATAAGCACTAGATAAAAGAAGAAAAACAACACTTGAAAAAACCAAGAATTGGTTCTTTAAGAAAAGTTTCCAAACTGGCTCTGAGAAAATTTTATTTTCCTTTTTCTCTATATGAATTCCATTATTCGCAGCAATCGCTCTCAGGGTTTTATTAACCAAAAACAACATAACAACCAGTACAACTAAAACAATAACAAGAATTACAAGAACTATATCCTGAGAAAAAGAACTGTTGGTGTCAGTAGCTTGAGGAGCCGTAGCACTGACTGCCACAGCAACTGGTTCAGGTACGTAATCAGTGTAAGCTAGTATGTTGTCAATATCCTCATTGGATAGTTGAGGGAAAGCATTCATTGCAGCTTTGTTCCATTCTTCCCAGATTGCAACAGCTCTTTCATCGCCGGATTTAATCATAGCAGAGCTATTTTTGATCCAACTGTAAAGCCATTCTCTTTCGTATTTTTCAGAAACTCCAGCTAGAGCTGGGCCAATCAAATTTTTGTTTAATTTATGGCATGCGGCGCAATTTGCATTAAATAGAGATTTTCCTTTTGAAATATCAACATCTTGAGAATGAGCACTTAACGAGAAAAAAAACAGTAGAAAAAGAGCAGTAAGATTTTTTATAACATTTTTAACAAAAAGAACGTTATTTTTACCTTTGTAATTGTTGTAGTTTCTAGCTTTCAAAAATTAAAAAAAAAAGGTTATTTTTTTAATCGCATAAAGATACTAAACAAATTATAATTTGAGAAAAAAAACCAGATATAATTTTTATTAATATTGATTTGGTGAAAAAGACGTGTAATGCACAAAATAATGTATAGAATTTTACTGTTAATCAGCACTTTAACTTTTTGTCAAGAAAATGAAGTTGAAATAAGTCAAAGCGAAGTTTTTAAAAAGTTGTTGAATTTACATAAATCTGCTAGTATAGAAAAACATAATACAGACTACTATTCAATTCAAATATATAATGGTAACTATAAAGATGCTGACTCTCTATTTAAATACACAAAAGAGCTTTTTGCTTCTGACTCTGTATTTTTATTTTACGAAACTCCAAACTATAAAGTTCAAATAGGAAAGTTTTGGGATAAGCTGAAGGCACAAAATAAGCTCCGACAAATTCAAAAAAGTTTTAAATCTGCTTTTATATTAAGGCCAAAGGGAATTTAATTTTTTATGGTTTTTTTGACTTGAAGTTCCGTGAAGAACTCTATGGTGTCGCCAATTTTAATATCATTGTAGTTTTTCAGCTGAAGCCCACAATCGTAGCCTTTTGAAACTTCTTTTACATCATCTTGAAATCTTTTTAAGGATGATAAAGTAGTTGTAATAACTACAATACCATCTCTAACCAATCTCGCATTTGATTTTTTAAATACTTTTCCACTGGTAACCATACATCCTGCAATAGTACCAATTTTTGATATCTTAAATGTTTCTCTTATCTCAGCATGACCAGTTACCTCTTCTTTAAGAACAGGAGACAGCATTCCCTCAATTGCATCTTTAATATCATTAATTGCGTCATATATAATAGAGTAATTTCTAATGTCTACTTCTTCTTTTTCTGAAATTATTCTAGCATTACCAGTAGGTCTAACATTGAAGCCAACAATGATAGCTTCAGATGCAGATGCCAGTAAGACATCTGATTCTGTGATTGCACCAACAGCTTTGTGTACAATATTAATATGTATTTCATCAGATGAAAGCTTTTGAAAAGAATCTGAAAGAGCTTCTACAGAGCCATCAACATCCCCCTTAAGAATAATATTTAATTCCTTAAAGTCTCCGATAGCTATTCGTCTTCCAATTTCATCCAATGTTAACTGTTTTTGGGTTCGAACACTTTGCTCTCTAACTAGTTGGGTTCTTTTTGAAGCAATATTTTTAGCCTCTTTTTCATCATTAAAAACATTGAACTTATCACCAGCCTGGGGCGCTCCATCAAGACCTAACACAGACACTGGGGTTGATGGTAAAGCTTGATTAATTTGATTACCTCTTTCGTCATACATCGCTTTTACCTTTCCACTATACTTACCAGCCAAAACATAATCTCCAATTTTTAAAGTTCCAGACTGAACAAGTAGGGTTGATATGTATCCCTTACCTTTATCTAATCTAGCTTCAATAACGGATCCTGCAGATAATTTATTAGGATTTGCTTTTAATTCTAGTAATTCTGCTTCTAACAAAACTTTTTCTAGGAGTTCATCAATACCTATTCCCTTTAATGCAGATATGTCTTGACTCTGAATCTTACCCCCCCAATCTTCAACTAATAGATTCATACCCGAAAGTTTTTCTTTAATTTTATCGGGGTTAGAGACATCTCTGTCTATTTTATTTATTGCAATAATTATTGGAACACCAGCAGCTTGGGCATGACTAATTGCCTCCTTTGTTTGTGGCTGAATATCATCATCAGCTGCAATTACAATCACAACAATATCTGTTAATTGAGTTCCGCGGGCTCTCATAGCAGTAAATGCTTCATGACCAGGTGTATCTAAAAAAGTTATTTTTTTACCATTTTTTAAATTAACACTGTAAGCACCTATGTGTTGAGTAATTCCACCTGATTCTCCTGCTACTACATTTTCTTTTCTGATATAATCTAGCAAAGATGTCTTACCATGATCTACATGTCCCATGATTGTCACTATTGGTGGCCTAATCTCTTGGTTTTCTGGCTCATCATCTTCTTTCTCCTTTATTGCCTCCTCAATTTCAGCTGTTACAAAATCCACATTGTAACCAAATTCATCAGCAACAACAGTTAAGGTTTCAGCATCAAGTCTTTGATTCATAGTAACCATTATTCCTAATGACATACATGTCGATATTATATCATTTAATGATACATTCATCATGGTGGCAATTTCACCAACAGTAATAAATTCTGTAACTTTTATGGACTTTTTCTCAGAATTTATTTTTTCCAAATCATCTTCGTTCCTTTTCTTGTGAACATCTCTTTTTTCTTTTCTATATTTTGAAGCTTTTGATTTAGAAGATGATTGAAGTTTTTCTAGTGTTTCCTTAATTTGTTTTTGTACTATTTCATCGTCAGGTGGATGATTTTCCTTAATATTTTTCTTGAATTTTACGTTTTCTTTCTTTTCATTTATTTTATTTTTATTGACTATAACATCTTTTGCTATTCTTCTTCTTTTTCTTTTTGATTTTACAAGTTTTTCCTCACTATTTTTAATCTTATCTAAGTCTATTTTTTCACCAGTCTTTTTTAAACCAGAAAGTTTTTCAAATTTTGTTTTAATCTTATTATTTTGATTTTCAGATTTATTTTCAACTTTTTCATCAATATTTATATTTGCTCCGATTTTATCATCCAATTTTTGTTTAGGCTTTTTAAAATCAAGATTAATTTCTCCTACCTTTTTAAAGCTTGGAACTGAGGAACTAGAAGTAATAACTCTATTTTTTTCTTTTTCTAGTTGTTCTTTTTCAAATTTAATTCTGAACTCTTCTTTTTCTTTCTTTTTTTCTTCACTAAGATCATGTGATTCGACCTTACTTGATCTATCTGAACTAAATTCATTTGAAAGAAGTAAATATTGATCATCGGAAATTTTGGATGTAGGTCTTGCATCTATCTCATGACCTTTGTTAGATAAAAACTCAACAACACGTTCCAAAGAAATATTAAATTCTCTTATTACCTTATTTAGTCTTATTCTGTTCTCAGCCACAATTATTTTTACTTATTATCCTCAAACTCTTCACTTAAAATTTTTCTGACATCAATTATAGTTTCCTCTTCAAGGTCTGTTCTTTTTGCCAAATCGTAAATATCATGTTCTAATATACTTTTCGCTGTATCTAGTCCAACTTTCTTGAATTCTTCTATAATCCATGAATCAATTTCATCTGAAAATTCAGTTAATTCAACATCTTCCTCAGAGCCTTCTCTAAAAACATCAATTTCATATCCTGTAAGCTGTCCAGCTAATTTAATGTTATAACCTCCTCTTCCAATCGCTTTAGAAACTTGATCTGCATCAAGTATTACTTGAACAGTTTTGTTTTCATCATCAATTTTAAGAGAGGTGATTTTGGCTGGACTCAAAGCTCTCGTAATGTACAATTGTGTATTATTTGTAAAGTTAACTACATCAATATTTTCATTACCTAATTCCCTAACAATGCCATGTATTCTAGATCCTTTCATACCTACACAAGCTCCAACTGGATCAATTCTATCATCATAAGAGTCAACTGCAACTTTGGCTTTTTCACCAGGAACTCTAACCACTTTTTTTATTGTTATTAAACCATCAAATACTTCAGGAATATCTTGCTCAAATAATTTTTCAAGAAATTTAGGAGATGTTCTTGACATTATTATTACTGGCTTTGTCCCTTTTAATTCAACAACCTCTATTATACCTCTGATTGTATCACCCTTTCTGTAAAAATCAGAGGGAATTTGCCTATCTTTAGGCATTATAATTTCATTTCCATCATCGTCTAGGAGTATGACAACGTTGTGTCTTATGTGATGAACTTCTGCAGAATAAATTTCACCTACTAAATCAACAAACTGTTTATACACTATGCCATTATCGTGCTCGTGAATTTTAGCAACAAGGTTTTGTCTTAGTGATAAGACCACTCTTCTTCCAAGATCAATTAACTTAACCTCCTCCGAGACATCCTCACCAACTTCAAAGTCAGGTTCTATCTTTCTCGCTTCAGTCAGTGTTATCTGACTATTTTCATCTTCTAAATCTGAATCTTTGACAACAATTCTATTTCTCCATATTTCTAAATCTCCTTTATCGGGATTTATTATTATATCAAAATTTTCGTCATCGCCAAATTTTCTTTTAAGGGTGTTTCTAAAAACTTCCTCCAGAATTGACATAAGGGTAACCCTGTCAATTAGCTTCTCATCTTTAAACTCTGAAAAAGATTCAATTAGTGATAAATTATCCATATCAAATTTTTTAAGTATATGTAATAAATAAGGGGACAATGTCCCCTCAAATTTTCAAACTGCTGTGCAAATATAAAAAATTAACAACAATAGTTGGCCTACTAGGGATCGAACCTAGACTCTTCTGGACCAAAACCAGACGTGTTGCCAGTTACACCATAGGCCAATTGGATGTCAAATTTAATAAAACTTCGTGCTTGGACAAACTAAATTTGTTTAATTCCAAATTAATTACTTATGCTTATTTTCGTGTTTTAAATGAAAAGAATACAGTTCCATAAAATAAATAGAATATTAGGAATAATTGTTTGCCTTTTTTCATTTACTATTTTTACATTGACAGTTGAGCCAACGGCAAGTTATTGGGATTGTGCGGAATACATTTCCACATCCGCTAAATTACAAGTTGGCCATCCACCAGGGGCTCCCCTTTTTCAAATGCTCGGAGCAATTTTTTCAACTTTTGCTTTAGAATCTGACCAAATTGCGTTTGCTGTAAATATGATGTCAGTATCCTCAAGTGCATTAACAATTTTGTTCTTGTTTTGGTCTATTTCACATTTGATAAAACAAATTGTTTCCAAAAATCAAAATATTTCATTGACCGAATGTTTTAAAATATTCGGAAGTTCATCTTTAGGTGCTTTAACTTTTACTTTCACAGATAGTTTTTGGTATAATGCTGTAGAAGCTGAAGTTTATGCAATGGCAACATTAATACTATCATTACTTTTTTGGTTAGGATTAAAATGGACTGAAGATTTAGACAAACCAAGAGGAGATAAGTGGTTAATTTTAATATCTTTTGTAATAGGATTATCATTTGGTGTCCACTTTATGGGTCTTCTTGCAATACCTGCTGTGGGTTTACTTTATTATTTTAAAAAGTATGACTTTAATCCTAAGTCATTTTTACTAGCTAATATAATTTCAATTTCAATTTTACTTTTCATATTCAAACTGTTACTTCCTACAACACTTTCAGTCTTCGGATATGTTGAGGTTTTTTTCGTAAATGAAATAGGGCTTCCATTCAATTACGGAACTATTTTTTCGGCAATCTTGTTGATACTTACAGTTTATTACTTATTAAATAAAAGCTTTAATAAAAATAACTATATGCTAAATACCATTACACTTTGTATAACATTTATTTTTATTGGTTTTTCATCATGGCTAATGATACCAATAAGATCAAATGCAAATACAGTTATTAATGAAAATGCTCCCTCTGACGCCAGATCTCTTTTAGCATATTATAATTTAGAACAATACCCAGACACTTACCTTTTTAGAGGACCAATGTATTCTGATATTTATTCTGGTCAAGATGAAGATGAGCCCTACAAAGATGATAAGCCGAAGTATGAGCGTGATTACAAAAAGAATAAATACGTAATTGTTAATGACTGGAAAAAAGGAAAGCTCAATAATAACAAAAAGCATGTAGGTTTTTTTCCAAGAATGTGGAGTTCAGAAAACGCAGTGAATTATCTTGATTTTACTGGCTTTTTAGATTTCTCAATTAAGAATGAATTTAAGGGTCAAGATCAACTCATTGAGATAGTTAATCAATTTAAATCAAGTGTTGATTCAAATGATATTACATCTGAGGAGTATCATCAATTTTTAAGTACTTATGGATCTTATCTTGACATTAAGAAACCCTCTTTAATTGCTAATGTAAAATATTTTTTATTGTTTCAGGTGAACAAAATGTACGTCAGATACTTTTTATGGAATTTTGTTGGACGTCAAAACGACATTCAATGGAGAGGAGGTACAGAAAACGGCAATTGGCTTAGTGGAGTAGATTTGATTGATGAATATCGACTAGGTCCTCAAAAAAATTTACCAACAGATTTTAGTGAAAATAAAGCTAGAAATACGTATTATTTTATTCCATTAATTTTGGGGTTAATTGGCTTAATGCTTTTGTATAAAAAAGATATCAAAAATTTTTGGCCATTATTTGTTTTGTTTCTTTTCACAGGACTTGCTCTTAAGTTTTACCTTAATGAAAGAATTTATGAGCCAAGAGAACGCGACTATGCTTTGGTTGGCTCCTTTTACACATTTTGTATTTTCATAGGCTACAGTTTTCTATCAATTTTCAATTTTATTGAAAAAAAATTTGGTAGCTACATATCACTAGCCATAACTTCAATTTTATGTTTGTCTTGTCCCTTAATATTGGCTACTAACAATTGGGATGACCATGACCGATCAAATAGATACACTGCCCAAAGTTTAGCAAAAGCATACTTGGATTCAATTGACGAGGATAAGCAAGCAATTATTTATACAATTGGAGACAATGATACATTTGCACTTTGGTATGCACAGGAAATAGAAAACTATAGGACAGATGTAAGGACTATTAATACAAGTTTACTCGCAACTGACTGGTACATGGATCAAATGAAAAGAAAGGCTTACAAAAGTGATCCCGTTCTGACAACTCTAGAACATAGGCAATATGCATATGGAAATAGAGACTATATAAAATTTGAAGGCATAATAGATTCTACAAGATGGGATTTAAAAGATTTTATAAGTTGGATTAGCAGCGATAATGAAAGAACAAAGTACAAGTTTTTATTAAAACAATATGGTTATGAGCAAGAGGAATTAAAGAATATACCACTCTTTACACAAAATATGGTTTACTACCCTACTAATAAAATTAGATTCTATGTCAACAAAGAAAATGTTATAAATAGTGGAATAATTGAATCTGCTGATTATGACAACATTGTTGAGTTCATAGATATTGATCTTCCAAAATCTGGTTTATACAAAAATCAAATTTTAATGTTAGACATCCTTTCAAAAAATGATTGGAAAAGACCAATTTACTTTACTGGCGGTAGTTACAAAGAGTCGGAATACATGTGGATGAAGAACTATCTTCAGCTTGACGGGCTGGTTTACAAACTAGTCCCAATTAAAACACCAATTGATGAGAAAAATCCCTACCAGATGGGAAAAATTGAAGCTAACAGAATGTACAATATTGTAAAAAAATGGGGTTGGGGTAATAGTCAAAGCCCTACAATTTATCATGATCCTGAAACAAGAAAAAACAGTATATCATTTAGAAGTAACTTGCAAAGGCTTTCAGAGTCTTTAATTGAAGTTGGTGAAGTTGAAAAAGCCGAAGAAATATTGGATTTATCCTTTGAAAAAATGCCTCTGAATCTTTTTGGTTACTACACACTTAGCGAACCTTACGTAAAAACGTATTATTCTTTAAATAGATTTGATAAAGGCTATGCTCTTTACAAAGAAATTGAAAATAAATATTTTGAATATGTAGAATATTATTCTGATTCATACAACAATAAAAATTTTAGAATCAATGAAAATGCTGAAAATATATTTACTTACACAGAAAGATTGAGAAGTCTTATTGAGAACCAAATTCAAAGTAAGTACAAGTTCGTTGAAATTGAAAGCTCAATTGAAAGATTTATTAAACTATCTACCGTATATAAAGACTTATATGGTAGTTATGACTACTACAACTATTTAACTAGCTTTATTGAACCCTTGTATAAATTAAATATGGAAAAAGGGAGGGCATTATACAATAATATTTCTTCGGAAATACTTAACAGGTTAAGTCTTTTAAAGTCTTCAGAAAATAGCACAAATAAAGACTATATTGAAAGTCTTATTGATGATGAGATTTACAACTTTAATGATTTAATAAAAACCATTTCTAATTTTGAAAATGAAAGTTACTTAGTTCAACAAATTAGCAAATTAAATGAACTCATTAATTAAGTTAATCAATGTATCTGCATCTTGCTCACCACTTTGCCTCCACATCATTTCGCCCGATTTATAAATCATAAAAGTTGGTAAACCCTTTATTCTTAAAGCTTGGGCTAACTCATTATTTTTATCAACATTTATTTTTACAACTTTTCCTTTATCACCAATAGCGGCAGCAACATCTTTCAAAACAGGATGCATTGAGGAGGATGTTTCATTCCATTCAGTGTAAAAATCCAACAGTATTGGTAAATCAGAATTTATTAATTCTCCAAATTTTGCCATCCTAAAAATTTACGGCTAAATTAACATTTTTTAAACATTAAGATAAAATTCTATTTTTCTTAATCAATTTCTTAAAAAATCACAATTTCTTTTAATACTTTGTAGATTATATTTTATGTCAAAAAAAAAACTTTTTTTAATTGATGCTTATGCACTAATTTTTCGGGCTTATTATGCTTTTATCAAAAACCCTGTAGTTAATTCAAAGGGTTTTGAAACAAGTGCTATTTTAGGATTTTTTAATTCAATTTTTGACATAAAAAGAAGAGAAAAACCTGAGTATTTATCTGTAGTTTTTGATAAAGGGGGCTCAACAGACAGATCTGCTATTTACAGCGAATACAAATCAAATAGATCTGCTACACCTGAAGTGATTTTAGACTCCGTTCCGTACATATATAGCATTTTAAATGGGCTAGGTATTACAACTTTAGATTTAGAAGGATATGAAGCTGATGACATAATTGGAACTGTTGCAAAGAATGCAGAAAAAAATGGATTTGAAGTTTACATGGTCACTCCTGACAAAGATTTTGCACAGCTGGTTACAGAAAATATTTTTCTATACAAACCAGCAAGATTCGGAAACGGTATCGAGATAATGGGTATTGAGGAGGTAAATAAAAAATTTGAAATTGATTCGCCCATTAAAGTGATAGATTATTTAGGCATGATGGGGGATTCAGTAGATAACATACCAGGTATACCTGGTGTTGGAGATAAAACAGCAAAAAAATTCATAAAAGACTACGGATCGATTGAAGGTTTATATGAAAACACACATGAGCTTAAAGGGAAATTAAAAGAAAAGGTTCAGGAAAATCACAATTTAGCAATGTTATCAAAAAAACTTGCCACAATTATTACAGATGTGCCAATTGAATATGAGCTAGAAAAGTTAAAAATTTCCAAACCATTAAGTGAACAAATCATATCAATTTTTGATGAACTGGAATTTAAACGACTCAAGGAAAGTTATTTTAAATTGTTCAACGATAGTAATTTGAAAACCGAGAATAAACAAGCTCAAATAATTGATCAAAATCCAACTAATTTTATAACTCAACAAATCAGTGGTGTAAAGGGGATTTCAATTTTAAAACAAAAAATTAAAGAATCAAAATTATTTGCTTTTGACATTAAGTTTTATGAGAATTACGTTTATTTATGCTTCTGCTGGAGTACTTCATCAACATACTTCGTCAAAGTAGAAAGAGAAGAATGTGAAGATCTACTAAAATCACTTCAAAATATTTTTGAAAGCGAAATAAAAAAGATAGTTTTTGATCACAAAGCAACTTCAAAAATCCTTCATAATTATAATATTAAAATCAATAATTTTTTTGATATCAAAATTGGTTCATATTTAATATCTCCAGGTGCAAGAAATGATTTTAAAGCAATTTTAAGTTTAAATTCAAATATTGATATTAATGATGATGAATTAAATTTAGAAAATGTATACTATTATGAGGGACTATTTCTAAAGATCAATCAAGAACTTAAAGAAAAAAATCTTCTTCCACTTCTAAATGAGGTTGAAAATCCATTATCTAGTATTTTAATGAAAATGGAACATGAAGGAATTAGGTTGAACTCTAATTTAATTCTTGATATAAAAAAGATTTTTGAAAATGAAATTCAAAAACTTGAAACTGAAATCTTTAAATTAAGTAGAGTTGAATTCAACATTGCATCCCCAAAACAACTTGGCGAAATTTTATTTGAAAAGCTTACTATAGAATCAAATCCAAAAAAAACTAAAACCGGACAATATTCGACATCTGAGGATACCCTACTAAAACTTGCCAAAAAACATGAGATTGTTAAATTTATTCTTGAGTGGAGGTCTCTGCAAAAGCTATTAACTACATATGTCTACAGTTTACCAAAACAAATTGACCCAAATTCAAATAAAATTCATACAGAATTTAATCAAACTCTTACCACAACAGGGAGATTAAGTAGTGTTAACCCAAACCTACAAAATATTCCAATAAGAACTGAAAGGGGAAAACTAATTAGAAAATGTTTTATCCCACGAGATGAAAATTATACTCTGTTGTGTGCAGACTATTCTCAGATTGAACTGAGAATTATTGCTTTTTTGAGTGGAGATTCCAACATGAAAAATGCATTTATTAATAATGAAGATATTCATACAAGCACAGCTGCTCGTGTTTTTAATATTAATATTGATGAAGTTAATGAAGAACAAAGAAGAAATGCCAAAATTGTAAATTTTGGCATAATATACGGTGTTTCAGCCTTTGGTTTAAGCAATCAAACTAACTTGACAAGGGGTGAATCAAAAGAAATAATTGATAACTATTTTAAATCTTATCCTAAGCTGAAAGAATACATGAGTAATCAAATATCATATGCAAGAGAAAAAGGCTTTGTAGAAACAATTTTAGGAAGAAAAAGATACATACCAGAGATTAATTCCAGGAATGCAATATTAAGATCATCCGCTGAAAGAAATGCAATCAATACACCTGTCCAAGGAAGTGCTGCTGACATAATTAAATTATCCATGATTAAAATTGATAATGAATTTGAAAAAAAATCTTTAAAATCTAAATTACTTCTTCAAGTTCATGATGAGCTCGTTTTTGATGTCCATTTAACAGAACTAGATATTGTTAAACAAATTGTTTCTAGTAATATGGAAAACGCTATTCAAATTGATGTTCCGCTGAAAGTAGATATCGGACATGGTGATAATTGGTTAGTTGCTCATTGAAAATATATATTTATATTTTTTTAAATCATTTGCTGTTTTGATTAAAAATTGTAGTTTTGTCGCCCAAATTAAATGTTTTGAGTTCAAAAATTTTTAAAACAAAGTCATTAAAAAAAGAGGATGCAAAAAAGCAGTGGCTTTTGGTTGATGCAACAAATGAAACTTTAGGAAGATTTTCTTCAAAAGTAGCTAAAATACTCAGGGGAAAACATAAACCTTCCTTCACTCCACATGTTGATTGTGGCGACTACGTTGTTGTAATTAATGCAGAAAAAATTAAATTAACTGGTAAAAAATTTGAAACTAAAGCGTACGTTTCACACACTGGATACCCTGGTGGTCAAAGGATAAAGACAGCTAAACAAATTTTTGATAAAAATCCATCAAATCTCGTTGAAAAGGCAATAAAAGGTATGTTACCAAAGACTAAGCTTGGGTCTTCCATTTTTTCAAATTTGAAAGTTTACACTGGTGAAATACACAAGCACGAAGCTCAAAACCCAAAATTAATCAACCTAAAAGAATACTAAACATTGGAAACAATTCATACAATAGGAAGAAGAAAGACATCAGTGGCTAGAGTTTATTTATCAAGTGGAAAAGATATTTTTACGGTCAATAGCAAAGATTTTAAAGAATATTTCCCAACGACATCACTACAATATAAAATTTTACAACCCTTCAAATTGACTGATAATTTAGGGAAATATAACATTTCGGTTAATGTTTACGGAGGTGGTATCACTGGCCAAGTTGAAGCAATTAGACTTGGTATATGTAGAGCATTATCAAAAATATCAGATGATAATAAAAGTATTTTGAAAAGTGAAGGATTGCTTACTCGTGATCCAAGAATGGTTGAGAGAAAAAAGTTTGGCCAGAAAAAGGCAAGAAAAAAATTCCAATTTTCGAAAAGATAAAATGTTATTTTATCCCATGGGAAATTTGAGTTTTTACGCAGTCAAATTTCGATTATCGAAATTTAGTTTAGCATCTAAACGGTTTTAAACTGTTGCTAATTAAAGAAAGTGAACTAAATATATTATGACAAAATGGAAATAAAAGAATTAGTAAAAGCAGGAGTACACTTCGGACATCTTACAAGAAAATGGAATCCGAATATGTCCCCATATATATATTCTGAAAAAAATGGGATTCACATCATAAATCTTTACAAAACACTTCAAAAACTTGAAGAGTCATGTTCAGCACTAGAAAAAATTGCATCATCTGGAAGAAAAATTTTATTTGTTGCAACTAAAAAGCAAGCTAAAGATATTGTTTCTAAATGTGCAGAGGAAGTTAAAATGCCCTACATCACAGAACGTTGGCCTGGTGGTATGTTGACCAATTTTGTAACCATACGTAAGGCCATAAAAAAAATGTCGGCTATTGACAGGACAAAAGAAGATGGAACTTTTGAATCACTTTCTAAGAAAGAAAAACTTAGCGTTGACAGGACCAGGGCAAAATTGGAGAAAAATCTTGGCTCTGTTAGTTCTATGACTAGGCTTCCAGGAGCTCTATTTGTTGTAGACATTAGAAGAGAGCACATTGCAGTTAGAGAAGCCCTTAAACTAAACATTCCCATTTTTGCTATGGTTGATACAAATGCTGACCCACGGTTAGTTGATTTTGGAATTCCAGCAAATGATGATGCATCAAAATCAATAGAAATCATTTTAAATAAAGTTACCAGCTCAATAAAAGATGGTATTGAACTAAGAAATAAAGAAAAACAAGAAGAAGAAGCTAAATCTGAAAAGGAGGACATTGTAGAGAAAAAATAAACTATGAATAATATAACTGCTGGTGAAGTTAATAAATTGAGAAAAGCGACAGGTGCTGGAATAATGGATTGCAAAAATGCATTAGTTGAATCAAATGGTGATTTTGATCTTGCAATCGAAAACCTTAGAAAAAAAGGTCAAAAAGTTGCTGCGAAAAGAGCTGATAGAGAATCTAGTGAGGGTGCGGTTATAGCAACAGTAAATAATACAAACGATTGTGGAATAATTATATCTCTAAATTGTGAAACTGATTTCGTAGGTAAAAATGAATCATTTGTAAGTCTCGCAAAAGAAATTTCAGAAATTGCTTTAGAGTGTGATAATTTAGATCAACTTTTTAATTCAAGTTTTGATGATACAATGTCTGTTAAAGAAAAATTAACAGAGCAAACCGGTGTAATTGGTGAAAAAATTGAAATTGGTAGTTTTGTAAAAATCAAATCAAATTTTGTAGGTTCATATATTCATGCTGGTAATAAAATTGCTACACTAGTTGGTTTGTCAGAGAGTTTTGAAGGATGTGGTGAGGTTGCTAAAAATATTGCAATGCAAGCCGCTGCTATGAATCCAATTGCCCTCGATGAAAATGGAGTCTCAAAAGAAGTAATTGAAAAAGAAATTGAGATAGCTAAAGAACAACTTAGGTCAGAAGGGAAACCTGAGAATATGCTTGAAAATATTGCAAAAGGTAAACTCAAAAAGTTTTTCAAAGAGAATACCTTAATTAATCAGGCTTACATAAAAGACAGTAAAATTAGCGTGATAAATTACTTACATTCTGTAAATCAAAATTGCTCAATATCTAATTTTAAAAGGATATCACTAGTATAAACTGATTCTTAAGATTCTAAATTATTTTATTTATTATCTATCCCTATATTTACATAGATTTTCATGGTTTACAATAGAATCTTACTAAAACTTAGTGGAGAAGCTCTTCTTGGTGGTAGAAGTCACGGTATTGATCCAAAAACTATTAACAAATATAGTAAGGAGATTAAATCAATAGTAGATTTAGGAGTTGAGGTTTCAATTGTAATTGGAGGGGGTAATATTTTTAGAGGCCTTTCGGGAGCAAATAATGGAATTGATCGTGTTCAAGGCGATTATATGGGCATGTTAGCTACCGTTATTAATGGTCTTGCCCTACAAAGTAGTCTAGAGAAAATTGGATTACAAACTAGACTTCAAACCGCAATAAATATGGAAGCTATTGCTGAACCCTATATTAAAAGAAAGGCTGTTCGTCACTTAGAGAAAAAAAGAATCGTAATTTTCGGTGCAGGAACCGGAAATCCATTCTTCACTACGGATTCTGCCGCTGTTCTTAGGGCTATTGAAATTGAAGCTGATGTAATTTTAAAAGGAACTCGTGTTGATGGAATTTATGATTCTGACCCCGAAAAAAATAATAAAGCAAAAAAATTTCATGAACTTAAATATGATGACGCAATATCAAAAAACCTTAAAATAATGGATTCTACTGCATTTACTCTTAGCAAGGAAAATAAATTACCGATAATTGTTTTTGATATGAACAAAACTGGTAACTTAATGAAAATAATACAAGGTAAAATTATAGGCACAAAAGTAAACTGATATGGAAGAATTAGATTTTATAATTGAAACCACAAAAGAATTAATGGACGAGTCTGTAAAATATCTGGAAAAGGAACTTCTTAATATACGAGCTGGTAAGGCCAACCCTAATATGCTTTCAAGTATAAAAGTGGAATACTATGGCATTCTAACACCTCTAAATCAGATCTCAAATATAAATACCCCAGACTCTCAAACAATCTCAATTCAACCGTGGGAAAAGGATAAACTTCAGGATATTGAAAAAGCTATAATTGATAGTAATTTAGGGTTTAACCCCATGAATAATGGCGAATCAATCTTAATTAATATCCCACCCTTAACACAGGAAAGGAGAATTGAGTTGGTCAAACTAGCAAAAAGTGAAGTTGAAAATGCAAAGGTAAGTGTCAGAAATTCAAGAAAAGATGCTAATAATGAAATACGTAAATCAGAATTTTCTGAAGATATTCGAGCAAACTACGAGTTAGATGTTCAAGAGATTACGGATAAATATGTGAAAAAAATTGATTCCATTTTTTCATCAAAAGAAGCAGAAATTTTAAAACTATAAAATGTCAAAGTCTGTTTCAATAAAAGATTTAGAGGACGGTAAACTTATTAATAAACCTGTACAAGTATTTGGTTGGGTAAAAACATTTAGATCAAATAGATTTATTTCATTAAATGATGGTTCAACGATCAATGATATCCAATGCGTAGTTGATTTTCAAAATAGTGAAGTAGATACAAATCAAATTAATACAGGGTCTTCAGTAGAAATCTATGGAAAGCTAGTTGAAAGCCTCGGAAAAGGGCAAAGGTTTGAAATATTGGTTGACAAACTAAATGTACTGGGATCATCAAATCCCGATAACTATCCAATTCAACCTAAAAAACACTCTTTTGAATTTCTCAGAGAGAATGCACATTTAAGAGTTCGAACAAAAACAATCAGTTCTATAATGAGAATTAGATCTGAAATTTCTTACGCTATACATAAATTTTTTAATGATAATGGGTTTTTTTATATACATACTCCAATTATAACTGGATCTGATGCTGAAGGTGCTGGTGAGATGTTTAGTGTAAGTTCCCTAGATAAGAATAAAATTCCACTTAATAATGATGGTTCAATTGATTTTTCAAAAGATTTTTTTGGTAAGGAAACTCACCTAACTGTTTCAGGTCAACTGGAGGCCGAGGCATTAGCTTTGGGCTTAAGTAAAGTTTATACTTTTGGGCCTACTTTTAGAGCTGAAAATTCAAATACATCAAGACACCTTGCTGAATTCTGGATGATTGAACCTGAGATGGCTTTTTGTGATCTTACAGATAACATTAACCTTGCTGAAAAGTTTATTAAATATATAATAAGTTACACATATGATAAGTGTAAAAATGATATTGAATTTCTCAACGAAAGATTTATTAAAGAAGAAATGAGTCTGCCTAGAGACAAAAGAAGTGAATTATCGTTGAAAGAAAAAATAGAGTTTGTTATCAATAATGATTTCATAAAGTTAAGCTATAGTGAGGCGTTTGAAATTCTGAGAAATTGTAAGCCTAATAAAAAGAATAAGTTTACTTATAAAATTGAGAATTGGGGTTGTGATTTACAAAGTGAACACGAGAGATTTTTAGTTGAAAAACACTTCAAGTGCCCAGTGGTAGTTTATGACTACCCTGCAAAAATCAAAGCATTTTATATGAGACTTAATGATGATGGTAAAACTGTTAGGGCAATGGATATTTTATTTCCTGGAATTGGTGAGATTGTAGGGGGATCCCAAAGAGAAGAAAGACTAGCTATACTTGAAAAGAGAATTGAAGAATTAGATATTGATGATAAAGAGTTGTGGTGGTATTTAGACCTCCGAAAGTATGGATCTGTTAAACACAGTGGTTTTGGTCTGGGGCTCGAAAGATTGATTCTTTTTATTACCGGGATGAATAATATTAGAGATGTAATTCCATTTCCAAGAACACCAAAGAATGCTGATTTCTAAATTTTAATCCATATTTTGTAATTTTGATTATAATGCTTAATCAAAAACTACAATTAAAACTTTCTCAGAAACTATCACCTCAGCAAATTCAATTGATGAAATTAATTCAATTGTCTACACAAGAGTTTGAACAACGGCTTTCTAGAGAAGTTGAAGAAAATCCTGCTTTGGATACCTCGCGAGATGAAATTGAAGAAAATCCTGGTTTCGAAAATGATTCGACAACATCAGATGAATCTAACTATGATGAAATTGATGTAAATGACTATTTGTCTGATGATGATACCCCTGATTATAAGCTAAAAACAAATAATTATAGCGAAGACAATGAAAAAGATATTCCTTTTACATCAGGTGAATCCTTCAATGAGTATTTAAAAAAACAATTACACTCTTTTTCATTAAAAGGTGAAGACTTAATGGTGGCTGAATTTATAATTGGAAGTTTAGATTCATTTGGATATTTGAGAAGAGCAATTATTGATATTTCAGACGATTTAATTTTTACTCTTGGAATCAACTATTCAGAAAAACAAATACAAAAAATACTTGACAAAATTTATATGTTAGATCCTGCTGGAGTTGGTGCCAAAAACCTTCAGCAGTGTCTAGAATTACAGTTAATTAGAAAACCAAAAAATCAAATTATTGACTTAGCTCTTAGAATAATTCAAAACCATTTTGATCAGTTTTCAAAAAAACACTTTGAAAAAATTAAAATAAAATTAAATATTGATGATGAAGTTTTAAAAAAATGTGTAAAAGAAATTGAGAAGCTAAATCCGAGACCTGGAGCATCCCATAATGAAAATAATAAAGTTAATTCATCGATTGTTCCTGATTTTACAATTAAAATAATTGATGGTGAGTTGAAATTAGAACTTAATTCAAGAAATGCACCTGAATTATTTGTATCAAACGAATATAAAAATATGTTAGCTGGGTATAGTGAAAGTAAAACGAAAAATCAAAATCAAAAAGATGCAGTGATTTTTATAAAACAGAAGTTAGATTCTGCAAAATGGTTTATTGATGCAATAAAACAAAGAAATCAAACTTTAATCTACACCATGACTGCAATATTGAATTTTCAAAAAAAATATTTTTTAACTGGTGATGAAAGTAAAATTAAACCAATGATTTTAAAAGATATTGCCGAAGAAATAAACATGGATATATCTACTATTTCACGAGTAGCAAATTCAAAATACGTTGATACCCCGTATGGGATTAAGCTTATTAAATCTTTTTTTTCCGAGGGAATAAAAAACTCCAAAGGTGAAGAGATTTCAACTATAGAAGTGAAAAAATCTTTGGAAGGAATTATAATAAATGAAAATAAAAAATCCCCCTATACTGATGACCAACTAACAAAATTGTTAAATACAAAAGGATATCCAATTGCAAGAAGAACCGTTGCGAAATATAGAGAAATGATTGGCGCCCCTGTTGCTAGGTTAAGGAAGAAGCTTTAATGTCAGCTTTATCAATTATAATAGTAAACTATAAATCATGGATTGTATTAGAAAAATGTCTTGAAAGTATCATTTCACAAAACAATAGTGACTTAGAGGTTATAATCATTGATAATGATTCTGGTGATAAAGAATTAAATAAATTCAAGAAAAAGTATACCAAATTTACTTGGATTAGCAATACTAAAAATATAGGGTTTTCCAGGGCTTGTAATCAAGGAGCAAAAATAGCTAAAAGTGGACACTATCTTTTTTTGAACCCTGATACTGAACTTGAAAAAGATTGTTTAATTAAATTAAAAACTAAGATCAGTGCTTTTCCAAACTCGATTATTTCAATAATGCAAATTGGTTCAAATGGAATTAATAAGTATCCATATGGTGAATTTTTAAGTCTCAAATCATTTAATGGAATTTTGAGATTTTTAAGTAGATCTGTAAAATGTAATTGTAGATACAATGATTATAAAAAACCTTTTCTAAAACCAGATTGGGTTTCTGGTTCATTTTTACTAATTGATAAAAAAAATTTCTATAATCTATCTGGGTGGGATGAAGATTATTGGATGTATTATGAAGATATGGATCTTTGCAGAAGAGCAAAAAATATTGGAATGGATGTGGTATTATTGAATAATATATTTTGCACTCACCATCACGGTAAATCATCTAGAATAGATTTAAAAACTACAGTAAAAACTAAAACCCAGTTAATTAAGTCTGGACTTATATTTATCATTAAACATTATAGTGGTTTATATCAAAAAATTCTCAAATTCATGTTTATTGGATCAAACTTAGTTGAACTGCTATTATTATGTCCATTTTCCAGAAAGAGAAGACTGATTCTCCGTAATCTAATTTTTAATTTGAGAGTAGAAAATTTCTAAATTTAACCTTTTATCATAATTTTGATCTTCAGGTTTTGGGCCATGAATAACTATACCCAATGGATTAACTGCAGATGACTGGGGTATATAATTGAATTCTGTTGGAGATTTTAGTTCGGTTGAAAATAAATTTGTAATACTGGATGATAAAACTAATCCAAGCTTTTTATTTAATGAGTCGTTTCTTACAATGTTTTTAACATGCTCCGAAATCCTAATCTTGTACATAACACCTTTTCCATCAGAATCAATTTCTAATGATCCACCATGAGTAGTTTTATTGTCAGAATTTAAAGGACCTTGTGTATTATCGATGAAATAATCAGCGAGTGGTTCTCTAGTTTCTAAGTCGTAAAGGAAAATTCTATAAGGCTCAATTAGACCGCCATTTAATTCTATAGTCTCCCTATCAACATAAAATTTTAGATTAGCTTCATTAATCAACCATTGTCTTGATTTAATATCATCCAATAAATCATTACCCTGACTGTCTCGGAATAAATCTATTTCAGCCATAAGACCTTGGCCTCCCTTCAAATAAATTTTACTGAGATTTTCTGATGAGTTTATATTTGAAATAATATCTGAAGAAAATTCATCTTTTTTTATCAAATTTATCCTGTTGCCATTAAAAGTTAGTTTAAAACTTTTTGATTCCCTATCTATAGTGTCATCGGTTAAATCGTCATCTGTACCATTTTTATTGTATTTATTATAATCATAATTTATAACCAACTCAGCCGCATTAAGATCTAATATCATCATCAGTGGATCAATAAAATTATAAGCCTCAATGTAAATACCTTTAAAAAAAAGGTTAAAATTATCTCTATTTTTTAAATCAATTGAACCTTCTTTGTCAATTATCTTTGATTGAAAAAAGTCACTACTCAGAGGGATCCTTATTCTTGGGGAAAGTCTTTCATCAACTTGTTCAGACTCATCAACATCATTAGTTTCTGGATCATCTTCTTTATATATAACCATTTCATTTATATCGATTGTAATTTCATCATCAAACAGAACTTCCCCAACAAAATTTTTTAGAGTGTTATTATCGTTGAAGTATTTTTGACGAGATTCAAAGTTGTCATTGGGATCAAAATCTCTCAAATAGTAGTTCATCTCTTGAATTTTAATCTTAAATGCATTTTTATAATTACCAATTAGAGAATCAACGTCATAGACTGTTGCACCTTGATTTGGATTAGTTGTGTCGTCATCTTCTCCATCAGGAATACCATCTCCATCAGTATCTGGATTTAAAGGATCTGTTCCATTAAACCTTTCCTGAGAATCACTTACACCATCCCCATCACTGTCACTATTAACGTCATTGTCATCTACATCAAATGCATCAATTACACCATCACCATCTCTATCATTTCTATTGTTAAAGAAAGGTATATCTAGGTAAACTTCCTGAACTTTTTCATCTTCTTCAATGATTGCTACATTCAATGGATCACCAGAGATTTCCTCATTTTGTGAAGAAATTCCAAACTGAGGATCATACTCTTGAAGTTGAATTTGGGTAATAAATGAGGACGAAGTCTTTCCAAAAATATTATCATTTAACTCACCTATTTGATATATTGGGAGGTTAATAGTGTTAAAAGGTGGAATAAGGTTTTGAGAAACAAAAACTTCAACATTTTCAACATTTGTTTCGAAAGAATCATCCTTTAAAATTTCTGTACCAATTGTATTATACTCCTTTGTACATGAAAAAATTAATAATAAAGGGAGAAATATTAGTTTTCTATTCATCAAAAAAAGAGTTGTAAAACTGTAAATATTTATTTTCATAATCCTCATTACTCGTGCATTCCATTATTGATGCATCTTTTCTAACAAAGTCTTTAAATTTATCTTTAGAGGACCCGGAAGTAAATATTACTCCGTCAGCTTGAGATATTGATAGCTTGTAAAGTTCTTCATAAGTAGGTTTTTTTAATAACTGTAAATTTTTATCTACAATATCATCAAACTCAATTTTCTTTAGGAAATTTTTATCTAAATTTCCTTTCAACCTATTATCATAAATTGAGACAATGGTTTTGGTATTATTAAAAATTGGATCGTCTTTATAGTAGTGATTAATATATAATGGAATCAAAGAGGATATCCATCCATGAACATGAACTAAGTTAGGTGCCCAATTTAATTTTTTGATGGTTTCAATTACTCCCTTGGCATAAAAAATGGCTCTTTCATCGTTGTCCTCATATAAATCACCTTTATCATTGAAAAAAATATTTCTCCCTTTAAAATAATCCTCGCTATCAATAAAATAGACCTGCATTCTCTCTTTTGGAATTGATGCAACTTTAATTATTAATGGCATATCCATATCGTTAATAATCAGATTGATTCCTGACAATCTTATAACTTCATGCAATTGGTGTCTTCTTTCATTAATTACACCATACTTAGGGATGAAAATTCTTGTTTGACCCTGATTATTATTAACAAGTTTAGGTAGATTATAAGTCATCGAGGAAAGCTCAGTCTGAGGCATGTAGGGTATAACCTCTGATGAAATAAACAAGATTTTTTTTCCTTTCATAAATCCTAACAATATTAGGTTATCAAAATTACAAAATTTATATAAGATTGACATCAATGTATTAAGTTTGCAGTCGCATTAGTGAAAGATGACAGTAATAAAAAAATTAGACGATTTAGACATAATATTGAGTAAATTTCAAAGAAAAAAGATACTGGGTCTGGTTCCAACCATGGGCTCTATACACAGAGGACATATTTCATTAATTAAAACGGCATTGAAAGTATCTGATGAAGTTTGGGTATCAATATTTGTTAATCCAACTCAATTCAATGATGTGAATGACTATAAAAAATACCCAAAAGATGTACAAAAAGATATTAATCAAATAGAGTCCTTAGCTCCGAATATAAAGATATTTCTTCCAAGCGTTTATGAAATGTATGGATCAAATATTGATAAGATTAGCTTTAATTTTGATGGAATTGATAAAGTGTTAGAAGGTCTTAAAAGACCTGGCCACTTTGACGGAGTAGGAACAATTGTGAAAAAGCTATTTGAAATTTTCAACCCAAACTTTGTGTTTTTTGGTGAAAAAGACTTTCAACAAACAATTATTGTACAAAAAATAATTGACGCTTATTTTAAAAATATTAAAATGATTATTTGCCCAACAATTAGAGCTGAAAATGGTTTAGCACTTAGTTCAAGAAATTCTTTATTATCAAAAAAAGCAAATAAAAATATTTCGATTATATATGATTCCCTATTGTTTGCAAAACAAAATTTTTATAAATTTTCAGTTAAAGAAATGGGAAAAATTATTAAGGTTAATATTGAAAAAAATCCAGGGTTTTTTCTTGAATATTTTGAATTAAGATGTTCTAAAACTTTAAAAACTTATAAAAGAGGAAATAACCAAAATTCCCAATGCAGGGCATTTATCTGTGTCACAGTTGATGGTGTTAGATTAATTGATAATTTGTTATTAAACCATGAAAATTGAAGTATTAAAGTCAAAAATTCACAGAGTCAAAGTAACTGGAGCAGATATAAATTACATTGGAAGCATTTCTATTGATGAATGTCTAATGGAAGCCTCTAATATAGTTGTTGGTGAAAAAGTACAAGTATTAAATTTAACGAATGGTGAAAGACTGGAGACTTATGTAATAAAAGGAGAGAAAAATTCTGGTGATATTTTTATAAATGGTCCTGCAGCAAAGAAAATAAGTAAGGGTGATGAAGTAATTATAGTTAGTTATGCGCTAATCAACTTTGAAGATGCAAAAAGCTTTAGGCCCACTATTATCTTCCCCAAAGATGAAAACTCAATTTAAATGATATCTAAACAAAAAATTTATTCATGTAAAGTTTGCGGAGCTCAATACCCAAAGTGGTTGGGTCAATGCGCAAAGTGTGGATCTTGGAATTCTGTTGAGGAAGATATTATTAAAAAAGGTTCCAAAAATGATTTGGTACAATCAAAATCAGAAGTAAAGAAAATTAGTGAAATAAAAAGTCTGGAAAATGAAAGAATTAAATTTTCTGATGATGAATTTAATAGGGTATTAGGTGGTGGATTAGTTCGTGGCTCTGTTGTACTAATATCTGGAGAGCCGGGAATAGGTAAATCAACAATTTTACTTCAAAACTCTATTAATTCACCAGAAAGTGTTCTATATGTTTCTGGTGAGGAAAGTGCTGAACAATTAAAACTTAGAGCAGAAAGAATTTCAGAAAATCCAAAAAATTGCTATGTATTGACTGAAACTAATCTTGAATTAATTTTAAAAAATATTAATAAAATTAAGCCTGGTATAATTGTTTTAGACTCAGTACAAACAGTCCAAACTGATTTGTTTGATAACAGTCCGGGTAGTACTACTCAAATAAAGGAATGTACTAGTATTCTTATCAAACTTGCAAAAAATATTGGACTACCTATTTTAATTGTAGGGCACATAACAAAAGATGGGAATATTGCTGGACCAAAAATTTTGGAACATATGGTGGACACTGTATTACATTTTGAGGGAGACAAACAACATCAATTTAGAATTCTACGCTCAAAAAAAAATAGATTTGGATCAACCAATGAAATAGGAATTTATGAAATGGATCAAAGTGGTCTAAAGACTGTAGCAAATCCTAGTGAATTATTTGTTTCAAAAAAACAAAATACTGAGCCTGGTTCAGCGATAGCTGTAACTTTAGACGGTGACAGATCAATTATGATAGAAATTCAGGCACTTGTCAGTAGTGCTGTTTATGGAACTCCACAAAGAATCTCAAATGGATTTAACTCTAAAAGACTTAATATGCTTTTAGCAATTCTTGAAAAAAAGGCAGGGTTTAAAATTGGTGTAAAAGATGTTTTTATTAACATTACCGGTGGAATAAAAATTGAAGATACTGCTATTGATGTAGCTGTTGTATCAGCAATATTATCATCAAACATTAATGTCTCTGTTACAAGTGGTACTTGTTTTTGTGCAGAGATTGACCTTTCTGGGGAGTTAAGAAGTGTGAATAATATTGATAAACGAATTTCAGAGGCGGAAAGATTGGGTTATAAAAAAATTATTGTTTCAAATAATTCAAAAATTGGATATACTCCAAAGTCAATTCAGACTGTCAAATTGAAAAATCTCTCACAAGTCGTTAAAGAAATTTTTAGGGAGAAGGATTAGGTATTTTATTATTTACTTGGTTTATTTCTGAAACAATCTCGTCTGAAAGTTTAACGTATGTGCTGTCAATATTTTCTTTTAATTGCTCTAGTGTTGTTGCTCCAATAATATTGCTTGTTACAAATGGGCGATCATTAACAAAAGCAAGCGATAATTGAGTTAATGAAAGATCATTTTTTTTAGCAATTTCATTATATAATTTTGCGGCCTTAAAAGAGTTTTCATTATTGTATCTTTTGAGTCTTGGAAAAAGGTCCATTCTACTGTTTTTTGGGATATTACCATCAAAATACTTCCCTGTTAAAACCCCAAAGGCAAGAGGTGAGTATGCCAAAAGACCCATTGATTCTCTTTTACATATCTCTGAGCTACCAATCTCAAATAATCTGTTAAGTAAAGAATAAGGATTTTGAATGGTAATCATTTTTGGAAGTTCCCTTTTTGAGTATTCAAGAAATTTCATAATTCCCCAAGGATTTTCATTTGATAAACCAATATGTCTAATTTTACCCTTTTTTATCAAATTCTTAAGTTTTTCCAATATAGATTCAAAATTATCTTCCCACGAATCATTAAAATACTGGAAGTTTCTATTTCCAAATGTATTTGTAATTCTCTCTGGCCAATGAAGTTGATACAAGTCAATGTAGTCTGTTCTTAAACGTTTTAGACTACCTTCTAAAGCATCCTCAATTGAAGAACCTTTAAAGCCCGATTTCCTAATATGTGCAGTATAATCACCTGGACCAGCAATTTTTGTAGCTAAAATTACTTCATCTCTTTTTTTAAATTTATGAAACCAATTTCCAATTATTTTTTCCGTGAGTGCGTACTTGTCAGGGCTTGCTGGTACAGGATATAATTCTGCAGTATCAAAAAAATTAACGCCTCTATCAATAGAATAATTCATTTGCTCAAAAGCTTCATCTTGACTATTTTGTCTTCCCCATGTCATTGTTCCTAAACAAATCTTACTGACCTGTATATCCGTATTAGGCAATTTTTTATATTCCATTATATTTTTATTTTTAATCCAATTGGGCAATGATCGGAATGATAAACATCTGGTAAAATAAAAGACTCCTTTAAGTTACTTTCTAAACCAGTAGAAGCTAATAAATAATCAATTCTCCATCCTTTATTATTTGCTCTTGAATTGGCTCTATAACTCCACCATGAATATTTATGGGGAGATGAATTAAAGTGTCTAAACGTATCTATAAAACCATTATTAATAAATTTATCTAACCACTCTCTTTCCTCGGGTAGAAATCCTGATACTTTGGCATTTCTAATAGGATCATGAATATCAATGGCATTATGACAAATATTATAATCTCCACCTATTATTAATTTTGGGAAAGATTGTTTTAATTCATTAATATATGTGGCAAAATCGTCCATATATTTAAATTTAAAACCTAATCTTTCAATATTAGTTCCTGATGGAAGATATAAACTCATTACAGAAAAATTGTCAAAGTCAATTCTCAGATTTCTTCCTTCATTATCCATATACTCAATACCAGTTCCATACACAATATTTTTGGGCTCTTTCTTAGATATAATCCCAACTCCACTGTAACCTTTCTTTTTTGCAGGATACCAGTAATGATAATATCCTAATTCTGTAAAAATTGATGAGTCAAATTGTTCTTCGTTTGCCTTAATTTCTTGAAAACAAACTATGTCTGGATTATAGTTTTCTAACCAAGAGAATAAATCTTTTCTTATAGCAGCACGAATTCCGTTAATGTTGTATGAAAGAATGTTAACCACCTTTAAGTAACCAATTATTTATATCTAGTGAGTTATTTAAAAAATGTTCTAGTTTTTCAATTTTGATCCTTTCTTGCTCCATGCTATCACGATCTCGTACTGTAATAGTATTGTCATCTAAGGTTTGATGATCAATAGTAATACAATATGGAGTTCCTATTGCGTCTTGTCTTCTGTATCTTCGTCCTATAGCATCTTTATCATCATAAGTTGTGCTGAACTTAAGTTTTAATTTTTCTTTGATTTCTTTTGCCATTTCAGGCAACCCATCTTTTTTTAACAAAGGGAGAAAAGCACATTTGTAAGGTGCTATAATTTTGGGTAGTTTTAAAACTACTCGCTCTGAATTATCATCAATTTTTTCAGAAACTAGTGATGAGGAAAACACAGCCAAAAACATTCTATCAACGCCAATTGAAGTTTCTAAAACATATGGTGTATATTTTTTATTTTCTGTAGGGTCAAAATATTTTATTTGCTTATTTGAATATTTTTCGTGATTAGACAAATCAAAGTCAGTTCTGGAATGGATACCCTCAAGTTCTTTGAATCCAAAAGGGAAATTAAATTCAATATCACAAGCAGCATCAGCATAATGTGCAAGCTTGTCATGATCATGGAACCTAAAAAAACTCTCATCAATTCCTAATGAGAGGTGCCAATCTAATCTCTTCTTTTTCCAATACTTGTACCAGTCCTTTTGAGTTCCTGGTTTAATAAAAAATTGCATTTCCATTTGTTCAAATTCTCTCATCCTAAAAATAAATTGTCTAGCTACAATTTCATTTCTAAATGCTTTACCAATTTGAGCAATACCAAAAGGTATTTTCATTCTAGCAGTTTTTTGTACGTTCAAATAATTTAAAAATATTCCTTGAGCCGTTTCGGGTCTTAAAAAAAGGTCTGTTGAGCCGGACTCTGTCGCTCCAATTTGAGTTTTAAACATAAGATTAAATTGTTTTACATCCGTCCAGTTTTTTGTGCCTGAAATTGGACAAACTATCTCACAATCAACAATTATTTTCTCAAGTTCAGTTAAATCGTCATTTTTTAGTGCATTGGAAAACCTTAAAGATATTTGGTTTATATGCTCTCTTGTTTTTAAAACCTTGGGATTGGTTTTTAAGAAGGTTTCTTTATTAAACTTATCTCCAAATCTTTTTTCTTGTTTTTTTTGTTCTTTTAGAATATTGGATTCACATTTAGTAATGTAATCTTCAATCAAATTATCAGCTCTGTATCTTTTTTTTGAATCTTTATTGTCAATAAGGGGATCGTTAAAAGCATCAATGTGCCCACTAGCTTTCCATGTCGTAGGATGTGAAAAAATTGAGGAGTCAATACCGACAATGTTATCATGTAAATGAACCATTGATTTCCACCAATATTCCTTTAAATTATTTTTCAATAAAACACCGTTCTGAGCATAATCATAAACAGCACTTAAGCCATCATAGATTTCACTTGATTGAAAAATAAATCCGTACTCTTTAGAATGAGAAATGATTTTTTTAAAATTCTCTGAGGACATAAAACAAAAATAGTATATCTAAATAAAAGATAAGGTAGTATTTTTTAAAATAAACTTTTTATTTTGTAGAATATATGGTGAAGAAAATTATTCTGTTTTTTATTACTTTTTCAATTATTGGATGTGCAAAAAGAGGAACACCTAATGGTGGACCCAAGGATGAGGACCCGCCTGTTTTTATAAGATCTCAACCTGCAAACAACTCTTCAAATTTTGATTCAGAAAATATCAGAATTTACTTTGATGAATATATAAAGTTGGAAAAAATAAATTCTCAATTAATTGTATCTCCACCCATTGAAAAATCCAGATACTCCATCTTCCCGCAGAGTGGCGCATCAAAGTTTATTGATATAGATTTAAAAGATAGTCTCAAGAAAAACTCCACATATTCATTCAATTTTGGTCAAGCTTTAGTAGATAATAATGAAGGCAATCCACTCCCTTTTTTCAAATATGTTTTTTCAACTGGTAATTATATAGATTCTCTTGAAATTATGGGAAATATAAAAGATAGTTACAACAGAAATACAGACGAGTTTATTACTGCAATGCTATATCCAATTGACAGCCTGTATAATGATTCCATAATTTATAATGGTAAGCCTCTCTATGTTTCTAACACTTTGGACAGCACGAATTTTAAATTTACAAATCTTAAAAAAGGTGTTTATAATTTAATCGCAATTAAAGATTATAATAACAACTATCAATACGATCCTCTCACAGAAAAGATTGCATTTAATCAAACTTTAGTTTCTATTCCAACTGATTCATTATTCGATTTGAACATTTTCAGAGAGAGTCCAGAATTTAAAATTTTTAAACCATTTCAAAACGATGAGAACAAAATAAATTTTGGTTTTCAAGGCGATACTGAAAATTTGGATATAAAGATTGAAAATGAAAATAATTTAAATAGCGTTGTAACATTTGATGAGGAAAAAGACACTTTGTATGTTTGGCTTGAAAATTCTAATTACGATTCTTTAAATTTTGAGATTATAAATAAAAATTATAAGAAAAGTTTTGTCTTTAAATCTCAAAAAAAGGAATTAGGAAAAGATTCTTTACAGTTAAAACAACAATCGCAAATTCTTGAGTTATCTGATAAATTAAGCCTAGAGTCAACAACACCATTAATTAAAATTAATAACAAAAAGATTGAAGTTTATGATAGAGATTCGATACCAATAAGTTTTGAAGCAATTTTAGAAAATTACACAAATCTTATTTTGGATTTTGAAGTTTTACCAAATGATATTTACTATATTCATATAACACCTAATGCTGTTATTGATATATTTCAAAAAACGACAGATAGTTTGAATTTTACATTTAAAACAAAAAAAATATCAGAGTATGGAAAAATATTTTTTAATCCAATTCAAAAAAAGTATCCCTTAATAATTGATTTAATTAATACAAAAGATGAAGTTGTTGATTCTCAGTATTTAGCCTCTGCCTCTGATAATTGTGTTTTTGAATATATACTTCCGGGAGAATATAACATAAGAGTAATTGAAGATAAGAATGAAAATAAAAAAAGAGATCCAGGAAATTTCCTGGCTAAAATCCAGCCAGAAAAAACTTACTTTAATGATGAAATTATAAAAGTGAGGGCAAACTGGATATTAAGGGAAAGTTTTTAATTATTTTTTCAAACTTGCCTTTGCGTACTCCATATTTAATTTTGCTATATAGTCCAGTGAAATCCCTTTTGGACATTCAACGTGACATGCACCAGTATTTGTACAATTACCAAAACCTTCAAGGTCCATTTGTTTAACCATATTTAAGACCCTATCGGTTGCTTCCACTTTTCCCTGTGGAAGTAATGCAAATTGAGATACTTTGGCCGAAACAAACAGCATTGCAGAAGAGTTTTTACAAGTGGCTACACAAGCACCACATCCAATGCATGTTGCTGCATCAAACGCTTTGTCGGCACTTTCTTTTTCAATCGGAATTGTATTTGCATCTAAAGTATTACCAGACGTATTAATTGAAATGTATCCTCCAGCCTGTTGAATTCTATCAAATGCTGTTCTATCAACAACAAGATCTTTAATTATTGGGAAAGCTCTAGATCTGAAAGGTTCTATATATATTGTATCACCATCTTTAAACTTTCTCATATGCAATTGACAAGTGGTCACTCCACGATCAGGCCCATGTGGTTCACCGTTTATAAACATTGAGCATGATCCACAAATTCCCTCTCTGCAATCATGGTCAAATGCAACAGGGTCCCCTCCATCATGCATTATTTTTTCATTTAGAACATCCATCATTTCAAGAAATGACATGTCTTCTGTTATTCCATCAATTTCATAATTAATAATCTTACCCTCACTTTCAAAGTTTTTCTGTCTCCATATTTTTAAAAATAATTTCATATTACTTGTAAGATCTATTTTTTAATTCCACATTATTAAATACTAATTTTTCTTTGTGAAGTATCGAGTTTTCAATAATCTTATCATATTCCCATGCAGATACAAAGGTGTAGTCATCATCATTTCTTAGTGCTTCACCTTCTTTAGTTTGATACTCCTCTCTAAAATGACCCCCACAAGACTCGTTTCTTTTTAGTGCGTCTAAGGCAAATAATTCACCGAGTTCCATAAAATCAGCAACCCTTAAAGCTTTTGCAAGTGGTTCATTAAAAGAAAATTGATCCCCTGGAATCAACAAATCAGAGTAAAATTGTTTCTTTAATTTTTGAATTTTTTTAATTGCTGATTTTAAATCAACTGAATTTCTAGACATCCCACAATTGTTCCAAATTATCTTACCTAACTTTTTATGAAAATAATCGACTGTTTTTGTCCCGTTTATTTTCATTAATTTATCAATAGTTTTTTCTACCGACTTTTTTGCTTTGACAAATTCTTGAGATTCATTATTTATTGGTCCTGTTTTAATATCATCTGCAAGAAAATCATTGATAGTGTTTGGTAAAACAAAATATCCATCAGCTAAACCTTGCATGAGTGCAGAAGCTCCTAGCCTGTTGGCTCCATGATCAGAAAAATTAGCTTCCCCAATTGCATAACATCCTGGAATTGTAGTCATCAAATTATAATCTACCCATAATCCTCCCATAGTATAATGAACTGCGGGGTAAATCATCATTGGAGTTTTGTAAGGGTTTTGATCAACAATCTTCTCATACATTTGAAAGAGGTTACCATATTTAGCCCTTATTACGTCTTCACCAAGGGATTTAACCAAGTTTAAATCATCAACATCAAGACCTTTTACTAATGCTTTTTCTTTTCCATATCTAATTATTGAAGAAGAAAAATCTAAGAAAACTGCTTCACCAGTTTTATTAACTCCATAACCCGAATCACATCTTTCTTTAGCTGCTCGTGAAGCAACATCCCGAGGAACCAAATTACCAAATGCAGGATACCTTCTTTCAAGGTAATAATCTCGATCTTCTTCAGGTATTTGTGTTGGTTTTAAAGTGTTATTTCTAACTTTTTTTGCATCGTCTAATTTTTTTGGCACCCAAATTCTTCCATCATTTCTTAATGACTCAGACATTAAGGTTAACTTGGACTGATAATCACCTGAAACAGGTATGCAGGTTGGGTGTATTTGGGTGAAAGAAGGGTTGGCGAAAAAAGCTCCTTTTCGGTGAACCTTCCAAGCAGCTGAAACATTACTGCCCATTGCGTTTGTAGATAAATAAAATAAATTTCCATAACCACCTGATGCCAAAACAACAGCATGAGCAGAGTGACTTTCAATTTCACCGGTTATAAGGTTTCTAGTGATAATTCCCCTAGCTTTTCCATCAACAATAACAATATCCATCATTTCGTGCCTACTGTACATTTTTATTTTTCCTCTTGCTATTTGCCTATTCATAGCAGAATAAGCACCCAAAAGCAACTGCTGCCCTGTTTGACCCTTAGCATAAAAAGTTCTAGAGACTAAAACTCCTCCAAATGATCTATTGTCAAGCAATCCTCCGTATTCTCTTGCAAAAGGTACTCCTTGTGCTACACACTGATCAATAATACTAGTAGAAACCTCTGCCAGTCTATAGACATTGGCTTCTCTAGACCTGTAATCACCCCCCTTTATTGTATCATAAAATAATCTGTAGACAGAATCACCGTCACCTTGATAGTTTTTTGCTGCGTTTATTCCACCTTGGGCTGCAATTGAATGAGCCCTTCTCGATGAATCTTGAAAACAAAAAGCTTTTACATTGTATCCTTGTTCAGCTAAAGTAGCTGAAGCGGATCCACCAGCTAGACCAGTACCTACAACAATTACATCAATGTTTCTTTTGTTTGCTGGACTAACTAAACGAACATTATTCTTATGTGTTGTCCATTTCAATTCGAGTTTTCCTTGGGGTATTTTTGAATTAAGAACAGAATTAGAAATTTTTATATTTTTAGCATCAGCATGCAGCTCTACAGATAGATTTTTAAGTAAACGATTCTTTTCAAGGTAATCAGGATCAGATGATTTTATAGGGTGTCTATTTATAGATTTATGCCAATCTGAATCCCAATCAACAAGCTTACACTTTATCCCAGTACTCTTTTTAGTGACTTTGTATTTACCATTGCCGATTGAGTGATAATATCTCAAGCAGACTACCAATTCGTCATTATTGGTGTATTGGTTTTTTGGTTTTCTATAATTAAGAGAATAAGTAACTTTTTTCACAAAAATGAAAATTATTATAACACATCTTTTTACCTGTCAAAGATATACAAATTATAACACATTAAAAATTATTTTAATTTTTTAATGGGACAAAAAATGATAGATGGCAATGAAACAAAAGCCAAGCGGAACAACTATACCAAATGAATAACTAATTCTTTTAATCAATGAGGAATATTTATTGTTTGTTCCTAAAGATTGGGTTGATGATGCCAATCCATGGACTAAATGCAAGGCTAAAAATATAAATGAGACACAATAAAAACCTACTTTTAAAGGGTTTTGAAATTTCTCTACTAACTCGTGGTGATATCTATTTGGATCATCAGGCTTAAACTCAATGTACTTGTATTCCATTTCTGGGATCCAAAAATCATAAAAATGTAATGCTAAAAAAGATAAGATAACCGTACCAGATAAAATCATATACCTTGAAACCATCAATGAATTTTTGGATCCTTTAAAAACAGCATAGTTCACTGGTCTTGCTTTTCTGTTTTGATAGTCTAAAATAAAACCCATAACAAAATGAAAAAGGACACCGGCAATCAGTATTGGCTGAAGTACAAATTGAACCAATGGATTTGTGCCCATAAAGTGAGAAAGCCAATTGAATAAACTTTCACTAAACACAGAAGTAATATTGATTAAAAAATGTTGGGTTAAAAAAACAATTAAAAAAATACCGGATAATGCCATAGCAATTTTACGGCCTATGGATGAATTAAATAGTTTTTTTAGCATATAACAAAATTAATTTACGTATTTGTTACAAACAAATAATATGCCCTAATTCACTGAAAAGTCTATAGTTTTGTTTTCAATTTTTAAAATATATTTTCCTTTGTTTAAATAAGTTTTTCCATCATCATAATTCTTTACCTCAAAACCTATTTTTTTGATTTGTTTTAAACTCAAATTTGAATCAATAAAAGTGGGTAAATTTATGGTATTGAAACCTTTGTCAAGTTCAATTTTACCACCATTTAAAAATTTGGAATTCTTATTTAAGACTTGATAATTTAAAATTTGACTAGTCGAGCTGTAAATATGAACACTTATCTCTGAACTGTAAATGTCAGTTGTATAATTTCTTTTAGATCCCCAAAAGCTTGAATATTTTGGTTCATCTAATTTTAAAACTGTAAATGAACTTGATGATTTATGAAGTTTATTGAACTTTGAAAATAATTCGAGATTTAATTTATAGATAGATCTTCCATGAGTTCCTACAATCAATTCGTTTTTTTCATTTTGTATGACAAGATCATGAATAGCAACTCTTGGTAAATTTGATGAAAAAGGATGCCAATTCAAGCCTAAATCAAAAGAAATAAAAAGCCCATTATCAGTACCCACGTATAAAATTCTTTCATCTTTTATATCTTCCCTAATGACGTTAATTGGTGACAAGGGAAGATTTGATGAGATTTTATTCCAGGTGTTTCCATTATCATCACTTGCATATAAGTGCGGTTCAAAGTTATTCAACCTGTATCCGTTGAAAGAAGCATATATCCTGTTTTCATTATGATTTGAAAAAATAACTCTACTAACCCACAAGCTTGATGGTAGACCATTATTAATTGGCTTCCAATTAGTACCAGAATCTTGAGTTAAAATAATATTTCCATCATCAGTTCCAACAACGATTTTTCCAAACTCATGGGTTGATTCATCTAAAGTAGTTATAGTTCCATAAGGAACGTTTCCTTTTAATCCACCATTAGTTAAATCATCTGAAATCTCATCCCAATTATTTCCTTTGTCCAGGGATCTATGCAATTTATTACTTCCGAAATATATAATGTCTTGGTTGTGCTTTGAAATAAGAATAGGTGTTTGCCAATTAAATCTAAGCGGTGACTGACCAAGTTTATGGCGAGGTTTAATATTTTTTCTGCTCTCATTCTCTAAATCTAGTCTATAATAATTTCCAAATTGAAGACCAGTATAAACAATGTTGTTGTTTCGTTTGTCAATCTGAATTTGCATTCCATCTCCTCCCATTATTTTAGTCCAGTTATTGTGACCTGATTCATACCAATATGGTGACTCAACTGAATTATTACTTGCCATCCATACGCCATTGTCTTGCAATCCGCCGTACACATTGTAAGGTTCTGAATTATCTACATTAATAGAATAAAATTGGCCAACAGATGGTTGATTAAGTTTAATCCAGTTATCTCCCTGATCGTAGGAAATGTTAACCCCACCATCGTTTCCTAAAACAAGATGATTATTGTCATTTGGGTTTATCCATAAATCGTGGTGATCAACATGAACATTACTTGCTCCAATATCAGAGAAGGTTTTTCCTGAATCATTTGATTTTAATAAAGGAACGCCATAAATATAAATTTGTTCAGAGTCAACAGGTGATACATGAATTCTTCCAAAATAATATCCATAACTACTATATACTCCATCCAAATAATCTTCATTCATTTTTTTCCAAGTCTTTCCAGCATCTACAGACTTGTAAACTTCCGCACCAATAACAGCTGAATCAAAAAGCTCAGCATTTGCATCGGTTAAAAATTTGTAAATATCATTTGGATATAACTCATCTTTTTGAATTCTTGTTTTTATGTTTTCCAAATCATTTTCCTTTGGAAAATTGTTTTGACTAATAAATGCTTTTAATTCGTTATCCTCCAATTTCAAAAAGTCTGATTTTGACATATTTTTAAAATCCAATCTGCTCAATTTGGTTTTTTTCTCAACAGCTGGCCTTCTAAACTGATTGTCCAAAACTGCATAAATAATAGATGAATTAAAAATTGATAAACCGATTCTACCAACACCATCGCCAGTAGGAAAGCCAGAGCTTTTTGTTGTTATAAGCTCCCAGTTTTTTCCACCATCTATCGATTTATATATACCCGAATTATCACCACTTCCAATAAAGTTCCATGCTTTTCTTTCCCTTTCCCAAAAAGCTGCATACTGAATGTCAAAATTTTCTGGATCAACAACTAGATCTATGGCGCCTGTGTGATCATTGATAAATAATGACTTTTCCCAGGTTTTACCATTATCAAAAGATGTAAAAATTCCTCTCTGTTTATTTTTTGTATACAAATGTCCAATGACAGCAACAACTAGATGGTTTTCATTATTAGGATTTACCAAAACTCTGCTTATGTGATGAGAGTCTCTAAGTCCTATATTAGACCAAGTACTGCCATTATCATTAGATTTTATGATTCCTATTCCAGGGTAAGAAGATCTTGATGAGTTACTCTCCCCAGTACCGACGTAAATAGAATTTGATTTCCAATCAATTGCAAAATCACCAATGTTTTGTGTCATACTATTATCCATTATTGGGCTAAAAGTGGTACCATTATTTTTTGTGTGCCACAAACCTCCCGAAGCATAAGCAACATAAAACTCAGTGGGATTGTTAGGGTTAACCTCCAAGTCTGTGACCCTACCGCTCATTACACTTGGACCAATATTAGTCAATTCAATATTTTTTACAATTGAGCTTCTTAGTTGTTCTTCATAATTATTTTCAGAAATTTCAATTGATCTGGCTGATGTAAAATTATTTTGAGAATAAGAAAGTAAAGAAAATATAAAGAAGATTAGTGTTAAATTTTTCATCATTTTAATTTGTTAAATTTGATTGATATCATACTACAATGAAATACGATAAAATTGATACCAATCTTTTTATTAAAAATCGCAAAAATTTTATAAATAAACTAGAACAAAATAGCGTTGCTTTTTTTAATTCTAATGACATTTATCCCGTAAGTGCAGACTCAACACTTCCTTTCGAACAACACAGAGATATATTTTACTTAAGCGGAATCGACCAAGAGGAAAGTATATTAGTATTATTTCCAGATTCGTTAAACGAGAATTTTAAGGAAATTCTTTTTATCAGAGAAACAAATGATCATATTGTGCATTGGGAAGGAGAGAAATTAACCCAATCTGACGCTTTTAAAATTTCTGGTATAAAAAATGTTCATTGGCTTGGGGAATTTGATGAAATTTTAAGTAAAATATTGAAAGAAGCTGACCACGTTTACATAAATACTAACGAACACTATAGACAGAAAGTTGAAACCCAAACTAGAGAGGATCGTTTTATTGAAAAACTCAAAAATTTTGGTGGTTTAAGTTTTAAAAAGAGTAATCCAATTCTACAATATCAAAGATCTGTCAAAGATGAAATTGAATTAAGCCTTATTAAAAGGGCATGTGACATAACTAAGAAAGGATTTGAAAGAGTCCTAGGGTTTGTAAAACCTGGTGTTTGGGAATATGAAATTGAAGCTGAATTCTCTCACGAATTTTTAAAAAATAGATCAAAAAGATTTGCTTATACACCGATAATAGCATCTGGAAAAAACTCTAATTATCTGCACTATATAAAAAACAACAAGCAATGTCTTGACGGAGAAATTATCCTAATGGATGTTGGTGCTGAATATGCGAATTATTCTAGTGACATGACTCGAACTATTCCGGTTAGTGGAAGATTTAGTGAAAGACAAAAGACAGTTTATAATGCTGTTTTAAATGTTAAAAATGAAGTTACAAAACTACTCAGACCAGGTGTTCTGTGGGCTGAGTATCACAAAGAAGTTGGCAAAATAATGACATCGGAACTTTTAAGAATTAGATTGCTCGACAAATCGGATATTCAAAATGAAACTAAACAAAGACCTGCTTATAAAAAATACTTTAGTCATGGCACATCTCATCATTTGGGCTTAGACACTCATGATTATTGTGATTTGAAAATTCCTTTTGAAAAAAACAATGTATTAACAGTAGAACCAGGAATCTATATAATGGAAGAAGGGTTTGGAGTAAGGCTTGAAGATGATGTTGTAATAAACAGTTCAGGAAATCCAACAAATCTTATGGGTGAAATTCCAATTGAAATTGATCACATAGAATCGTTGATGAAATTGAACAATTAATCAATGTCAAATAGTTTTCTTACATTCATGTAATGTTTAGAAACATCAAACATGTAATTGTATTTTTAGTTGCTTTTTTTATAAACTTTTCTTTAAATGCACAAAATAACAACCCGATTGCTACTGATCTTTACTATTCAACCAAAATAAACACACAGTTAGAATTAAAACTGATTGGTTCTGATTTAGATTTCAACGATGAGCTAAAATACGAAGTGCTATCTCAACCAAACAATGGAACTATTCAGGTTAATAATAATATTGTTACATATTCGCCAAATAGTAATTTTACTGGTCTTGACTCGTTCACTTTCAAAGTTAATGATGGAACTGCTGACTCTTCAATTAAGAGTGTTTACATTACGGTTTTTAAACAGTTTAAAAAAGTATTCGAACCTACTCATGTGCTGGAAGGAAAAACTCCAAATGAACAATTTGGTCAATCAATCTCAGTTAGTGAAGATCATAAAACCCTTGCAATTGGTGCTTACAGGAATAGTGACATAGAAACCAATTCAGGACAAGTGAAAGTATTTGCATTAGAAAATAATTCATGGAACCAAAAGGGACAAAATATAAATGGTACAAATAAAGAAGATCGCTTAGGTATATCAGTTTCTCTCTCAGCAAATGGAAATAGGCTTGCTGTAGGGGCTTATGGAAATAGTGAGGGAGCTACTCACGCAGGTAAAGTTATTACCTATGAGTTTGACGGTTCCAATTGGGAAAAAATTGGAAATGAAATTATTAGCTCAGATGAATTGGGCTATTTTGGATGGCGAGTTAAACTATCTGCCGATGGAAACATATTAGCTGTTAGTGGTTACAGAATTGATAATGATAATATTGAAAATGCCGGTGCTTTAAGAATCTACAAATGGATTGATGATAAGTGGCAAAAAATAAGTGATGATTTTTTCCCAAGCGGATCCTCAGTGAATGATTTTAATGGTGTGGAGATTTCTTTGTCAAGAAATGGTAAATCTTTCTCTTCGGGTGCACCTGGAAGGAAGACGGATGGTGCTGATACTGGTTTTATTGATACGAAGATTTGGAATGGAAGTAACTACAGCCAGCTTAACTCAGGTATAGTGGGGCCTCCAAACAGCCAAATGTATTCCAATTCTATGACATCTGAGGGAGATGTCATAGCTGTAGGGTCAACACTCTATGATAATTATAAAGGAATTGTCAGAGTTTATAGACAGGATAATCAAAACAATTGGGATCAAATTGGATCAGACATAAAAGGTGAAAATGAGAATGATGAATCGGGAGTGGTGTCTTTGTCCTCCAACGGCAATCTACTAGCAATAGGTTCTCCCCAATCAACAAAAGATCCAGGCAAAAGAAACGGAAAAGTTAAAATATATGAATTGTCTGATAATGATTGGGTTAATATTGGAATCATTGATGCAAGCCAAGGCAGCAACGGTATGCTGGGTTGGCAAGCACTATTGACCAGTGATGGAACAAAATTAATTGTTTCCGCACCTGATGCAAGCAACTCAGGAAATACAGGAACAGGCTCAGGTATTGTTAAAATTTATAATCTAATTCAATTAGATAATACCATGCCTATTGCAAATGACAAAACAATTGATGGAATTTTAAATGAAGAAATCACAATTGTTATGGAAGGTAGCGATGCTGATGGAGACGAATTAAATTTTATAATACTAAGCCTTCCAAATCAAGGTGTCCTAAAATATGGTGATGCAGAAATTACAGAGTCAGAATTACCAAAAACAATAAATAGCGGGTCAGTTATTTTTTCATACAATAATGACAACCCAGAAAATGATTCATTTACTTTTAAGGTAAATGATGGTATAGTTGATAGTGATACAGCTAAAATTACAATTAATGTTAATCAACGACCAGCAGCAAACGATCAAACTGTCGATGCTGTTGAGCAAACAGCAAAAACAATTACATTAACAGCCTCCGATCCTGATGGTGATGACATTACTTACATTGTAACTACGCTTCCTTCTCAGGGTTTACTAAGTGATAATGGAGATAACATTACAGCAGATGATTTACCAAAAACTCTATCCTCTACTGATCTTGTCTACACAAGTTCCTCAGATACTGCAACCAGTGATGAATTTAAATTCAAAGTAAATGATGGAAGTATTGATAGTCAATCTGCCACTGTAACAATTAATATTGAATCCGTTAATGATGTTCCGGTTGCAAATTCTGCTGAAATCGAGGTAACTGAAAAAATTGAAACTGACATCACTCTAACCGGAAGTGATCCTGATGAAGATGAATTAAGTTATATCATAACTGCGCTTCCAACAAAAGGAAATTTAAAAGAAGGTGAGACTCAAATTACAAGTGATGACTTGCCAAAAACATTACAATCTAGTACAATTAAATACACAAGTACTGTAGACGGTACAGATACAGATGAATTTAGTTTTATTGCTACTGACAGAATTATTGGCG
>CACCAP010000007.1 GCA_902544085.1 uncultured Bacteroidota bacterium | reverse complement strand
ATTTACATAACCATATGAAAAAAAATTTAAAAATATTTTTCCTTTCTATTTTAATGATTTCTTGCGGAGGTGGAGATGGAGATAGTGGTGGAGGTGATCCTCCTCCCGCACCAACTCCTCCAGGAAACCCGTCCTTAACGAGTCCTGCTAATAATACGGTATGTGAAACAGGAACAAGTATTTCTGATACTCAAAGCAATGTTGTTTTTTCATGGCAAGCTTCTAGTGCTACAGATTCTTATGATTTAGAAGTTAAAAATTTAGATACAAATTCAATTCAGAACATTACAGGAATTACCACAACAACATCAACAATTGCATTAGATAAAGGAGAGCCTTATTCTTGGAAAGTGATTTCGAAAAACAACACAAGCAATCAAACTGGCTCAAGCACTACATGGAAATTTTATCTAGCAGGAATAGGAACTAAAAATTATGCACCATTTCCAGCAGAATTAAAATCTCCAAAATCAGGCGCTACTGTAACTCGTAATTCTGAGGGTAAAATAAATTTTGAATGGGAGGGATCTGATCCTGATCAAGGAGATCAGTTGAATTATACACTTTATCTCGACAAGACAGATGGTAAACAAACACCCTCAAGTGATTTAACAGATTTAAATGTTAAAACAATTAGTGTTGCAGTTGATGGTTCTACAACATATTATTGGAGGGTAAAAACCTCTGATGGTACGAACAGTAGTTTTTCAAACATTTACTCATTCAAAACAGAATAAAAAACTCCACCCACTTATGGCAAAATCTCAACAAACATTCAATAAGTTAGAAAGGGAAAAAAATAAAGCTAAAAAGAGAGAGGAAAAACGAAAAAAGATGCAAGCACGTAAAGAAGCTCGTGCAAGAGGTGAATTAAAACAAGATGAATTTGTTTATGTTGATCATCTTGGTAATTTTAGAGACACTCCGCCTGATCCTGAAGAAAGAGAAGAAATTAATCTTGAATCCATTCAGATAAGCACCAACAAGAAGATTGATACTGATGAAAAATATTCTGGCAAAGTAACTTTTTATGAACCTGATAAAGGTTATGGATTTATCAAAAATTCCATCTCGCAGGATTCTTATTTTTTTCATTTTAGTGAATGTCCTGATCCTTTAGATGTTGGTGATAAAGTTGAATTTGATCTTGCCAAAGGAGAAAAAGGGATGAATGCTGTTAAAATAAGTAAATTATAATGAACCATAATATATATTATGTTAAATTACGTTCAAAGAACTATGATTCGTAAAATTAGCATTATACTACTCTCTCTCATTATAATATCTACTTTATATATTGTTTATATAATTTATAACCCTGTAAGCCCCTTGGAAACAGTTCAAAATGATGACTCAACAATTTCAATTACTTACAGCAGACCTTTTAAAAAAAATAGATTAATCTTCGGAAAAGAATCTGACACTGCGTTGGTTCCATATGGAAAGTATTGGAGAACTGGAGCAAATAAACATACATTTATTAAAAACAACGGAGATATTGAAATCAACGGAAAACTACTTTCCTCCGGAGAATATTCAATTTTTTCTATTCCTGGAGAAAACGAGTGGGAAGTTTTTTTTAATTCAAATATTAATTATTTTGGATCTGTAAGACCTGATATTTCAGATGACATTATATCCATTAAAGTTCCAGTAATTAATCTACTAAATGAAGTTGAACAGCTTACAATTGATTTTGAAAAAGATTCCATTTTCAATTACATTTCAATAAAATGGGATCTTTCCAAGGTTATTATTCCTTTTAGGTAATATGAGATTCAAATCTTTTAGAGAAACAATTAGTTACATCCTAATAATTTTTCTTCTTTTTTTAATAGTATCCGGAATTTCTTATTATGTAATTATTTCTTTACAAAAGAAAAATAACTTAATGGATATTGGAGATTATTCTCCAAAAACTACTCTTGTTGTTGAAGAAAATAAAGTTTACAAATCAAAATTTCCATTTATTGATGTCCATAGCCATCACTGGGATATGCCCATTCAAGATTTATCTAAGCTAGTTTCTGAAATGGATAGTTTGAATATGGGATACTTGATAAATCTTAGTGGTTCTGGATTGGCCACATTTTTTGGAAAACAAGATCTAATGGAAAAAAATCTTGAAAGTTCAATTAGAAATGTAAAGAATAATTATCCGAATAGATTTGGAGTTTTTTTTAACATCAATTTTAATAGAATTGATAGTGATGATTTTAAAAATAGCACTACCCTTTTAATCAATGAAGCTGTAAATAAAGGTGCAATTGGCTTAAAAGTTTATAAAAATCTAGGTTTAAATTTGAAGGATTCAAAAGGAAATAGAGTTTCTGTAGACGATGAAAGATTATCATTTATCTGGGAAGAATGTGCAAAGTTAGGAATTCCTGTACTTATACATTCTGGTGAACCAAAGGCCTTTTTTGATCCAATTGATAAATTTAATGAGAGATGGCTTCATGCACGTGAAAAACCAAACAGTTTTCGCTCTGGTGATCAATATCCTTCCTTTGAAAAGGTGATGAAGGAGCAACATAACATGTTTAGAAAACATCCAAAAACAACTTTTATAAATGCTCATTTTGGATGGTATGCCAATGACCTAAATAAATTATCAAATTTGCTTGATAAATTACAAAATGTATATGTTGAATTTGGAGCGGTGATAAATGAACTTGGACGACAACCAAAAACCGCCAGAAAGTTTTTTATCGATTATCAAGACAGAATTCTTTTTGGCAAGGATATCTATAAAATGGATGAGTATTACATATATTTTAGAGTTTTGGAAACAAGCGATGAGTATATCGAATATTTTCGAAAAAGACATGGTCTATGGAGATTGTATGGAATGGATTTACCAGATAATGTCCTAAAGAAAATATACTTTCAAAATGCATTAAAAATGTTTCCATCAATTGATAAATCCCTATTTAATTAATATTCATAATTTTGAAAAATGAAAATCGGAATCCCCAAAGAGATTAAAGACAGTGAACATCGTGTTGGTATGACACCATCTGGTGTCCAAACATTGGTTGAAAACAAGCATGATGTTTTTGTACAGTCTGGTGCGGGACTGGGTAGCAGATTTTCAGATGATGATTACAAAGTCGTTGGGGCTAAAATTTTAAAAACGATCAAAGAAGTTTATGACATTTCTGAGATGATTATCAAAGTTAAAGAACCCTTGAAGAAAGAATATTCGCTAATTAAAGAGGGTCAAATCATTTACACTTTTTTTCATTTTGCCTCATCGAAGGAATTAACTCAGGCCATGATTGACAGTAATTCAATATGTATTGCTTACGAAACTGTTGAGAATTCGGATGGTTCTCTCCCCCTACTGACGCCTATGTCTGAAGTAGCTGGAAGAATGGCTGCGCAACAAGGTGCAAAATTTCTCGAAAAGCATCAAAACGGGTGTGGCATACTTCTCGGAGGAATTCCTGGCGTAAGTCCTGCGAAAGCCGTTGTAATTGGTGGTGGAGTTGTTGGGACACAGTCTGCAAAAATGCTTTCGGGTTTAGGTGCAGATGTTACAATATTAGACATAAGTTTAGAAAGACTTCGGGAGTTAGATGATATCATGCCAAAAAATGTCAAAACAAAATTTTCAAATCATTATAATATTAAAGAGTGTATCAAAAATGCACATTTAGTGATTGGTGCGGTGTTGCTTCCTGGTGCAAAAGCACCAAATTTAATTACTAAAGAGATGTTAAAAGATCTTGAGAAAGGGACTGTTCTAGTTGATGTTGCAGTTGATCAAGGTGGATGTTTTGAGACAACAAAGCCAACCACCCACAGTGATCCAACCTACATTATTGATGATGTTCTTCACTATTCTGTAGCAAATATGCCTGGTGCTGTTCCTATGACCTCAACCGACGGTTTGACAAATGCAACTATTTACTATGCAATAGAAATTGCAAACAAAGGATGGAAACAAGCTTGTATTGAAAATAATCCTTTAAAAAAGGGATTAAATATTGTTAGAGGTAATGTTGTTTATAAAGCTGTTGCTGAAGCCTTTAACATGAAATACACAAAATTAAATTTTTAATTAATGAAAAATATCCCATCTGTTGACCTAAATGATTTTTTATCAAATGATATTGATAAAAAAAAAGCTTTTGTAAGTAAACTAGGAAAGGCCTACAATGAAATAGGTTTTGTAGCATTAAAAGGTCATTTTCTTGATGATAATGATATTAAAGAAGTTTACTCCTCTATTAAAGAATTTTTTGATTTACCTGAGGAAATAAAAGTAAAATACGAACTTGATGGCTTCGATGGTCAGAGGGGTTATACCTCATTTGGTAAAGAACATGCAAAGGGAAAAAAACATGGTGATTTAAAGGAGTTTTGGCATTTTGGGCAATACTTAGATGATGACGAATACATAAAGTTTAACTATCCTAAGAATCAATTTGTAACTGAGTTGCCAAAATTTAACAATATTGGTAAAAAGGTATTTCAATCTCTAGAAAAGACTGCAATTTTTGTTTTAAGAGCTATCTCTCTTTATTTAGATTTGGAAGAAGATCACTTTGATAAATATGTAAAAAAAGGAAATAGTATTTTAAGACCAATCCACTACCCACCAATACAGTCTAAGCCCAAAGGTGCTGAAAGAGCTGCCGCACACGGTGATATTAATTTAATCACTCTATTGATGGGAGCTCAAGGAAGAGGTTTACAAGTTCTAACAAATGATGGTGAATGGATCGATGCAATAGCAAAAGATGATGAAATTGTAATTAATGTTGGAGATATGCTATCCCGATATACCAATAACAAGCTAAAATCAACCATTCATAAGGTTATCAATCCACCAAAAGAGCTGTGGAAGAAATCCAGGTATTCAATTCCTTTTTTCCTTCACCCAGTCGGAACAATGAGTTTGAATGTATTAGATTCCTGTATTGATGAAAATAATCCAAAAAAATATGAGGATATAACAGCTCATGAATTTCTAATTCAGAGACTAAGAGATATTGGGGTTCTTTGAATGAAAAAACTAAATTCATTACAGGAATTGGGTTCTTTGATACCCGATGGATTTAAAACAAAAAAATCATTTGATATTGGTAACAGTTTTTCTAAACAATATCTTGAGGCTCACTATTCTGTAAAGGGAAGAGCTGGCGTGCCTGTAATAATTATAAAAGGGTTTAAAAATATGAGCTCTGAACAACTTAAAAATCTATCAAAAACAATAAAAAGAAAGATAGGTGTTGGCGGGAGTATCAAAAATAGCGAGTTATTCTTTCAAGGAGATAATAGAAAAAAAATCATTTCAATATTAGAATCACAAGGTCATGTTGTTAAGAGAGTTGGTGGTTAATTTTTAATTAACCATCATGCTCTCCAATTGTTGAATTCTTACTTAAAAGAAATATAAAAATTCCAAGACCTACGATAGCTGAAAAGGCTGTTATCGTTGATCCACCAACAGCTATTGGCAGAATATCCAATACTGCTTCGATTACAATAAATCCAATAAAAATTTTAAATGCATTCGATGGAAATAAAGCTGAAATTCTCTTATAACATGTAGCCCAATAAAACCATACTACTGGGACTAAAAAAACTATAAATGCTATGATAATACCTCCACTGATGTTTGAAATTAGTCCGCTCATCACCTCACTGGGATTTTCAACAATTGCCATTCCAAGTTTTTCTCCCATCTCTTGTTGTTCTTGAGGTCCAAATGTTGCTGCTTCTTCAAGGTCATAGCCAAGGTATCCGAATACGGCTGTACCAAGTCCCGTCAATGAAATTACCAAGAGTGGGATAGACATAAGGATTGTAAAGAGGAGTCTTAGAAGATATGTAGTACCATTAATTGTACCCCTGAATTGGAAAAATTTTTTCATTTTTTTAATTTTAATTTACAAAATTATATCCAATTAACAGGAATAGAATTGTTTTTTATTAAAAACTCATTACATTTTTTAAAATGACTATTACCAAACCAATATCCTTTGTTGGCACTTAATGGTGATGGATGCCCTGACTTTAAAATTAAATGATCATTATCATCAATAAACTTTTCTTTGCTTTTTGCATAGTTTCCCCACAGCATAAAAACCAATCCTTTCTTCTCTATTGAAATTATGTTAATGACATTATCAGTGAATTTTTCCCAACCAATATATTTATGGCTTCCAGGAAATCTTTTTCTAACCGTTAATACAGAATTTAGTAGGAGGACACCTTGATCAGCCCAATCTGATAAATCACTTTTCAATCTTAATTCCCCATAATTTGTATCCAATTCTTTGAAAATATTAACCAGAGAAGGCGGGTTTTCAATTTCATTTTCAACAGAAAAACATAGACCATTAGCTTGATTATCTCCATGGTATGGATCTTGACCAATAATTACGACTTTTAATTTTTCTAAGGGACATGAATCAAAAGCTCTAAAAATATTTTTTCCTTTTGGAAAACATTTGAAGTTATTATACTCTTGTTTTGTTTTATCAATGATATCAAGAAAATAATCAGAATTAAATTCGTTTTGTAAAAGTTTCTTCCAGGGTTCTGAAATCCTTACGCTCAAGTTTTATTACGTTGAAGTTTTGAGACAATCATTGACACAGTAGCATCTCCACTAACATTTATTACTGTTCTGCACATATCAAGGGGACGGTCTACTGCAAATATTAATGCTAGTCCTGCCTCAGGAATTCCAGCCTGTGCCAAAACTATAACAAGCATAACAATTCCTGCACTTGGGACTGCAGCTGCTCCAATAGAGGCTAAAGTTGCTGTTGAAATTATACCAAGCTGATCAACAAGAGATAGCTCCAACCCAAATGTTTGTGCAATAAATACTGCAGCAACCGCTTGGTATACTGCTGTTCCATCCATATTTATGGTTGCCCCAATAGGAAGTACAAAACTAGAAACCTCCTCCTCAACTTTTAAGTGATTGGTAACCCTATCCATTGTTACAGGAAGTGTTGCAGCACTTGAGCTTGTTGAAAATGCAACTAATTGTGCTGGAAGAATACCTCTTAAAAAATATAGGGGTGATTTTCCAGTTAGTAGTTTGACGATCAGTAGATAAAAAAGTAGTAAAATGACCAGTCCCAATATCAAAGTCAGTGAGTATAGTATTAAGCCTGTCAAAAGATCGGTATTGGGAGCTTCAGCAACGAGGGTAGATAATAAAGCAAATACTCCATAGGGAGCACAACGCATTATCAGGTCAATTATTTTTAAAACAACATCATTTAGAGAATCAAAAAATAATTTAAGTGGTTTTGATTTATTTTCAGGAATCATAATCATAGAAATTCCAAATAAAATTGCAAAGAATATCACCTGTAACATATTTTTATTATTTGATGCTGCACTAACTATATTGGGAGGAACTAAATCAATTAATGGTTGAAGTGGTCCTTGTGATTTTTGGTCACTTGCAATTTTTCTTTTTTCTTCAGCATCTGATGAATAAGCCTCAATAAGCTCTGTTCTTGTTTTTTCAGTCACACTTTCACCTGGCTTGACAATATTTACAACTGATAATCCAATACATACAGCACAAATTGTAGTTAAGAGATATGTTGTGATTGTTTTTGTACCCATTGATGATAGTTTGGAAATATCTTTTAAGTCAGATATTCCTTTTATCAAGGATGCAAGAATTAATGGAATAGCAATAAGCTTAAGTGAATTGATGAAAATCGTTCCAAAGGGTTTGATCCAATTCGTTACTAAAATTGTTCCTCCGTTGTATGTGCTCATTAAGAACCCAAACAGAACACCAACAACCATCCCTATTATAATTTTTATATGAAGTGACATTAAATTTCTTTTTTATTGTTTAATAGTAAATAATCAAGAATTACAAGTGCAGCCATTGACTCTACTATGGGAACAGCTCTTGGTACTACACATGGGTCATGCCTGCCTTTACCTTTCATCTCTTTCTCATCTCCATCCTTGCTGATAGTTTTTTGTAGTTTCATAATTGTAGCAACAGGCTTAAAGGCAACATTAAAGAATATATCCATTCCGTTACTAATTCCCCCTTGAATTCCACCAGAAAAGTTTGTTATAGTTTTTCCTTCGCTATCAAATTGATCGTTATGTTCACTTCCATACATTTTAGTTCCATTAAAACCACTACCAAATTCAAAACCTTTAACAGCATTAATAGAAAGCATTGCTTTTCCTAGTTCAGCGTGAAGTTTATCAAAAACAGGTTCACCAAGTCCAATCGGAGATCCTGTTATTACGCATGAAATAACGCCACCGATCGTATCCCCCCTCTTCCTTGTTTCAATAATTAATTTCTCCATTTTTTTTGCAACACCTTCATCAGGACATCTCACTATATTATTTTCAGCATCTTCTAAATTGTAATTCTTATAAGATCCATCTAAAGAAACAGAACCTACTGATTTTACAAATGCTGTTATTTTAATATTTTTTAGAATTTGTTTGGCAATTGAACCAGCTACTACCCTACATGCAGTTTCCCTTGCTGAACTTCTTCCACCCCCTCTGTAATCTCTGTTGCCGTACTTTTTTTCATACACAAAATCAGCGTGTGAGGGTCGGTAAATATCTTTTATATGATCATAATCTTTTGATTTTTGATCCTTATTTTTAATCATGAATCCAATTGGTGTTCCAGTTGTCTTTCCTTCAAATATTCCAGACAAAATCTCTACCTGATCGTCCTCTTTTCTTTGGGTTACAATTTTAGATTGACCAGGTTTTCGTCTGTCCAAATCATGCTGAATTATATTTTTATCAATTTTTATATTTGAGGGACAGCCATCTATAATTCCACCAATACATGGTCCGTGAGATTCCCCGAAAGTTGTAAGTCTGAATATTTTGCCAAAAGAATTCCCCATCAAAGTTCAAAAATAGGTTTAAATTTTAAGACAAAATAATCTTTATTTCCAAAACTTATTTTTACTACTAAATCCAATTCCAGAATTAAATGAATTGGTTGGATCTAGTTCTTTGTAAAAATCAAGTAATTCTTTTTTTGCAACATATTCATGTCCAACATTATGTTCTGATGGATACTCTGCTCCTCTCCTATCATAAATCTCAAACATTTTTTCTTTAATTTTTTTTGAATCTAAACCTTTTTTAATAATGTAGTTTTGATGTAGTACGTGACAAAATAAGTGACCATAGTAAAATTTTAATTCAAAACTGTCTTCAAGGTCTGAAGGTAACTTTTCAAACCAGTTTCTTTCATTTCTTGGGAAAGCTATATCCATAGACATTTGCCCTCCAATTTTATTTTCATGAATCTTCATATATCTACCAAATGCACTTGCTGCAGTAAACCTGTGTAGGATTGCTTTTTTCCCTTCTTTCTTGGTACATTCAAAAAAATCACCCTCAGAATTTTTGAAAAACTTTTTAAAATAAACTCTAGCCTCATCGATTCCTTCATCTGACATTTCAATTATCCAATGATGATCAAATCGTTTTCTGAATTTTTCAATTCTTTTTGGAAGATGATTTGGCCAAAAAAGACTTATAAATTGCATAATTCTGTCCGACAGATTTGAAGGAAGTATAGCAATATTTTTGGATAACAAGTCTACTTTTCTTTTTAATTCAAAAAGTGTTGGCAAGAATTTAGTGCCTAACTTTTCTAGGACAATAAAAGTATCCTTGCTATATTTTTTTGCAGCATCATAACAATCCTTGTGCATATAATCTCCTGCAACAGGAAGGGATTTAAAATTTTGTAAAACATCTTTCCTGATTTTCCAAAATGTATCAGGATGGTTTGCACCTACATAGAAAACCTGATTTCTTTTTGCTGACGGATATGTTTTAAGTCTAACTGCAAAAACAGCAACTTTTCCTGCAGATCCAGACGCACCATAGAGGAGTTTTGGATCTGAATTAAATCGAGCCGGTTTAGTTGAATTAACATTTCTCACCAATTTTTTGTACGTTTCGTTTGATGATGCTTTTTTTGATTTTAAAAAGTCCTTTTTACCAAAACATTCATTCTCAAGGTTATAAAGAATTTCCTCTGGACTTTCACCTAAATTTATGTCAAGATCATTAATTAGCAATAACTTACCGTTTTTATCAATTTTTGCATACAGGGACATTTCAGTGTAAGCTGGGCCTCTTTTTACTAAAGAACCTCCTGAATTGTTGCAGATACCACCAACAATTGATGCACCTATTGATGTTGAACCAATTACTGAGTGAGGTTCCCTTCCCAAAGGCAAAAGTTTTTTTTCAAGATCATAAAGGGTACTTCCTGCTAAAGCTAATATTTCATTTCCATTATTCAATAGATGAATCTTATCAATTCTGAGCGTATTGATAATTATTACTTCTCGGTCATAATCGCTTCCATATGGGGTTGATCCCCCAGTTAGGCCAGTATTAGCAGCCTGCATAATAATAATTAAGTCATTTTTAACACATAAATCAAGAACTTTCCAAAGTTCAGTGAGATTTCCTGGTTTTACCACAGCCAAAGCTGTTCCAGATCCGTATCTCCAGCCATATGAAAAGGGTTTCTTTTCCCAATCGTTCAATAAAAGATTTTTTGTGCCAATTATTGAGATTAATTGCTTTTTAAAATCGCCGTTCAATTTATTAATTCTTCTCTCTAATAAAGTTATTACATTTAATTAATATTTATAAATTTGCCGTCGATGCGATACTTAATTATCATAATGTTTTTTATTATTTCTTGTTCAAAACCAAGTAAATATTCGTTAACAGGTAATGTTGACCTAAATGATGATGAAAAAGTATTTTTGGTTCAGATGAAAGATAATCGTCCAGTTTTAATCGATTCAACCTCTGTTGTAAGTGGTGAATTTAAGTTTTCAGACTCCATTAATTTTCCAGACATGCACTATCTATTTTTTGAAAAAATTACAGGTAATATTCCTTTTGTTCTTGAACCTGGTAATATCCAAATTGAGGTATATAAAGACTCTCTGAGAAGTTCAAAAATAACGGGCACAAAATCAAATAACGATTGGACAGATTATTTAAGTGAAACTCGACCCTTCACATCGGAACTAAACAATATTCAAATTGAAATTAATCAATCTCTTAGGTTAGGTGACTCAGTTTTAATTTATGATTTGGAGGAACAATTCATTGACATGAGAAGCAAATTGGTAGACTACGAATTTTTGTTTATGAATAATAGAAAAGAATCTTACATTTCAGCATTAATTCTTCAAAGAATGATATTTGAAAGATCAATAGACTACGATAAAGCAGATAGCATACTTAATACTTTTGATAAAACTTTAGAAAATACCAATCCTTATGTTTCCGTTAGAAATATTATTGACAATTATAAACTAAGTAACATAGAATCTCCTAACATTGGCTCATTTGCACCTAAATTTTCAGGTCCTGGAATTAACGGTGATATTATATCACTAAATCAAATCAAATCCAAATATATATTAATTGATTTCTGGGCTTCTTGGTGTGAGCCATGTCGTGTTGAAAACCCTGGTTTGACTAATTTAATGGAATCATACAGTAATGATGATTTTGTAATATTAGGCGTGTCTTTAGATGTAAGCAGAGACGCTTGGATAAAAGCAATTGAGGTTGACGGTATTGACTCTTGGATTCACATATCAAACCTTGAATATTTTAATGGTCCAATAGTTAAACTATATAATATAAGAGGAGATGTTGGAATTCCAAGTAATTTTCTTATAAATCAAGAGAGAAAAATTATTGCAAAAGATATTAAAACTGATGAGCTTGAATTCATTCTCAACTCACAATTGAATAATCTAAATTAAGGATTTGAAATTCATAAAATATGTATTTATCAAATCTTTATTTAAGTTAATAGGCTTACTGCCCTTTCCACTCATTTATTTGATTTCAGATTTTGTTGCTTTCATTCTCAAGAATATTATTCGATACAGAAAAAGTATCGTATATCAAAACATTAAAAAAACCAATCTAAACCTTTCAAAAAAACAAATTTCTTCCATTGTTAATGAGTTCTACACACACTTTACCGATGTATTTCTTGAAATGATCAAATTAGAACAAATGAGCAAAAAGCAGATTGCCAAAAAATTTATTCTCAAAAATAAAGAGCTGATTGATGGTTATTGTAAAGAAAACAAAAGTGTAATACTAATGGCATCACACTATGGAGGTTTTGAATGGTGTACAACCCTAGATTATTTTTTTAAACACAAGGTTGTTGCAATATACACACCCCTCAAGGACAAAGTCTTCAATAGCATTGTTTATAAATCAAGATCCAAACACGGCATTAAGTTAGTTCCAAGGACAGATTCAGTTAATGAAATAATAAAACTTGAAAAGACTAACAAGAATTTTATTTATGGACTTGCAGCTGATCAATCTCCTCAAATTAGAAACATCAATTATTGGACTAATTTTTTGGGAGTTGAAACTCTATTTTTTACTGGTTCGGAAAGATTGGCTAAAGAATTGAATATTCCTGTAGTTTTTGGTGAAATGAAAAAGATCAAAAGAGGTAAATATCAAATGGAATTTAAATTAATTGCAGATAACCCTTTAAAATTAAAAGACAAGGAAATAACTGAAATCTATAAAAAAATGGTCGAGAATCAGATTAAAACAAATCCCTCATATTATTTTTGGACTCACAGAAGATTTAAACATAAAAAATCAATTTTAACTTAATACTTTTTTAACTGAATTAAACATAGATTTTGAGATCTCTTCTTGTTTAGACTCTATGTATATTCGAATAATTGGTTCAGTATTTGATTTCCTAATGTGAATCCAAGAAGATTTGTCCTCAATTTTTAAACCATCAGTTTCATTAAATGAATAATTTTGAAATGCTGATTTTAATTTAACTTTAATCTCATTAAAGTTTAGGCTAGCATCAATATTAATTTTTTCTTTGAGCATGTGATACTTTGGAAGTTCCTCAAACACTTTAGAGATCGATTTATCTTTTAATGCCAATGAAGTTAGTAAAAGACCAACTCCAACTAGTGCATCTCTTCCATAATGGCTTTCAGGGAATATGATGCCTCCATTACCTTCTCCACCAATTATCGCATTGACATCTTTCATTTTTTCTACAACATTAATTTCACCAACTTTTGATGAAAAATATTCAACATTATATTTTGCACATACATCTCTCAAACCCATTGACGAAGATAAATTTGATACCGCTGGCCCACTTTCTTTTGATAAAATATAATCAGCACAAGAAATTAATGTGTTTTCTTCTCCAAGCGTTTCACCCTTTTCTGAAACAAATACCAATCTATCAACATCAGGATCCACTGCAATACCAAGATCTGCATTTTGTACTATAACTTCTTTTTTTAATTCACTCAGATTTTTATCTAGAGGTTCAGGGTCATGAGCAAAATTACCATCAGGAACACAATTTATTTTTATTACTTCAGCATTCAAGATTTCAAGTAACATTGGAATAATAATTCCACCGCTGGAATTTATACCATCGACGACAATTTTAAATTGTTTATCTCTTATTTTTTGTGGATTAACATGTTTTAAATTTAGAATTTCATCAATGTGAAGTTTAAAAGAGTCTTTAAGATCATTAATTTTACCTAAATCAACATTATTGATTCGAGAAGTTAAATTATTACTTTCGATGTCAAGAATTTGTTTTACATCATGTTGGCTTAAAAACTCACCTTTTTCATTAAAAAACTTTAATGCATTCCAGTTTTTTGGATTGTGACTCGCTGTGAGCATTATTCCACCCGATAATTTTTTTTTAATTATGACCAATTGAGTAGTTGGCGTGGTCGTTAGATCAATATTGACGACATGAATTCCATATAAAGAAAGAGTTTTATTGACAATCTTAATAAATTTTTGACCCGATTCTCTTCCATCCCTTCCAACAGCTATGGTTATTTTTTTATTTCTATTTTTTTTTCTTTGGAAATGTGAATATGCTTGAACGAATCTGGATAAATTGGCTGGATTCAGACTGTTTTCATCATCTCCAAGTGTTCCCCTAATTCCAGATATTGATTTGATGAGCACCATCGACATCAAATATACTAATTCAATACTTCATATTTGGTAATTTTTTAAACAAGAAAAGCCTTTTTTATCATTATATTGAGAGATTATTTTTATGCAGGAATATATTTCGATAACAGGTTGCAGAGTTCATAATTTGAAGAACATTGATTTAAATATTCCCAGAAACAAATTGGTTGTGATTACCGGTGTCTCAGGAAGTGGTAAGTCCTCACTAGCTTTTGATACAATATATTCTGAAGCACAGAGAAGATATATTGAAACTTTTTCTGCATACGCAAGACAGTATATTGGTGGTTTGAAGAAACCAGATGTTGATAAAATTGATGGCCTCTCCCCTGTCATAGCGATTGAACAAAAAACCACAACCAAAAACCCAAGATCTACAGTTGGCACAACAACTGAAATTTATGATTTTTTAAGATTATTATACTCAAGGGTTTCAGATGCCTACAGTCCTAAAACAGGAAAAAAAATGGTAAACTTTTCCAATGATCAAATTCTGCAGTTAATCACATCTAGGTATCAAAATAAAAAAATTTTTATTTATTCACCGATTATAAAATCTAGAAAAGGTCACTACAGAGAATTATTTTTTAATCTGAGAAAACAAGGTTTTACAAAGGTCCGTATTGACAATGAAATACAAGATATTAAAGAAGGTATGGAATTAGATCGTTACAAAGTCCATGATATTGATTTACTGATTGATAAACTAACAGTTAATGAAGAAAAAACTTCTTTGAAAAGACTTGAAGAGTCTGTTGAAATAGCTTTATCTCAGGGTAATGACTCTATTCTTATTGTCGATGATTGTAATAAACTAAACTACTACAGTAAAAATTTAGTTTGTCCAGAAACTGGAATATCTTTTGACAAACCTGAACCAAATTCTTTTTCTTTTAATTCTCCAAAAGGAATGTGTAAAGATTGCTCTGGCCTAGGAATCAAAAACATAGTTGACATGAATTTACTTATCCCTGATGATAATATATCTATTTATAGTGGTGGAATTACTGCATTGGGTTCATTTCAAAATACTTGGATTTTTAAACAGTTAGAAAATATTGCCAATAAATATGATTTTGACCTAAAAGGCCCTATTAAGGAAATACCTGATGAGGCTATGGAAATTATTCTAAATGGTGGTAAGGAGAAATTTAATGTTGTTTCAAAATCACTTGGTCTAACTCGAACTTATGAAATTGATTTTGAGGGCATAATTAACTTTATTTTAAATCAATACTCAAATGCTTTCAGTAAAAAAATAAAAACATGGTCAAAAAAATTCATGAGGACAATTGAATGTAACAAATGCTGTGGATCACGATTAAATGAAAATGTAAAATATTTTAAAATCGATCATAAAGATATCACTGAGATCAGTAAGATGGATTTTGACGAATTATATACTTGGATAAAATCATTGAATAAAAAGATTTCAGAAAAAAAACTTGAGATATGTCAAGAAATTCTAATTGAATTAAAAAAAAGGGTCGAGTTCATAAGAGATGTTGGTCTGAATTATCTCTCTCTTGGAAGAGAAACAAGATCTCTCTCAGGTGGAGAGTCTCAGCGAATACGTCTTGCCACCCAAATTGGTTCCCAACTGCAAGATGTTTTGTACATTCTAGATGAACCATCCATTGGTTTACATCAAATAGATAATCTAAAACTAATTAAATCTTTAAAAAAACTTAGGGACCTGGGGAACACCGTAATTGTTGTTGAACATGATAGAGAAATAATGCTACAATCCGATCATTTAATTGATTTGGGTCCAGGAGCAGGTGAAAAGGGAGGTGAAATAGTTTTTAATGGTAAAACAAACGACATTAAAAAGATCAGTTCAATAACCTCAGATTACCTTTTTAATGAACAAGAAATATCAAGATCTAGTTTTTTTAGAGCCAAGAATTGTAAAAAATTGATTTTATCAGGATGTTCAGGAAACAACCTTAAAAATATAGAGTTATCAATTCCCTTAGGTAAAATCATTGGTATATGTGGATTGTCTGGAAGTGGTAAATCATCTTTAATTAATAAAACCTTGTATCCTGTTTTAAGCAGGACTTTTTATAATTCAACAAGTGAAAACCTACCCTATTCAAAAATTAGTGGGATAGAAAATATTGATAAAGTAATCCAGATAAATCAATCTCCAATTGGAAGAACCCCGAGGAGTAATCCTGCTACCTACACGGGTCTATATGGCTTAATTAGAGAAATGTTTGCTAAGTTACCTGAGTCAAAAATAAGAGGATATAAAGCAGGAAGATTTAGTTTCAATGTCAAGGGTGGGAGATGTGAGGAATGTCAAGGTGCAGGAATGAAGAAAATTGAAATGAATTTTTTACCAGATATCTATGTTGATTGTGAGGTATGTAATGGCAAAAGATTTAATAAAGAAACACTAACTGTTAAACTAAATAATAATTCTATTTCAGACATATTAAACATGACAATTTCAGATGCTGCAGTTGTTTTTAAAAATTATCCAAAAATTTTATCCAAACTAAAGGTTCTTATTGATGTTGGACTTGGATATATTAGATTGGGTCAACAATCCACTACATTATCTGGAGGTGAGGCTCAAAGAATAAAGTTAGCAACTGAATTATCTAAAAGAGATACCGGAAAGACTCTTTACATATTTGATGAGCCCACAACTGGGCTACATTTCGCAGATATTGATCAATTAATGAAAATTATAATAAAACTTTCAGAAAAAGGCAATACAATTATTATAATTGAACACAATACTGATGTATTGAAAATTGTAGATCATTTTGTTGAGTTGGGTCCCGGTGGAGGAAAAAATGGTGGTAAGATAATATTTCAAGGAAATTTGAAAGAAATGTTGAAAAATGCTGATTCACCAACATCAAACATATTTAAAAAGGAGTTAAATTTAGGTTAATGAATAAACAAAACTGGATAGAAAAATCTCATGATTCATGGTCTGTTTTTAAAATTATGGGAGAACTTGTGGAGGGATATGAAAAATTATCTGAATTAGGACCTTGCGTGTCAATATTTGGATCTGCCAGAACCCAAGAAGACGATCCTTTTTATAAACAAACAGTAAAGATCGCAAAGAAAATTGTTGGTATGGGTCTCGGTGTAATAACGGGTGGTGGTCCTGGGATTATGGAAGCTGCAAACAAAGGTGCTCAAGAAGCAGGTGGAATTTCTGTCGGGTTAAACATTGATTTACCATTTGAGCAAACACATAATGAGTTTATAGACTCAGATAAACTTATTGATTTTGATTACTTTTTTGTTAGAAAGGTTATGTTCGTTAGATACGCGCAAGCTTTTATAGTTATGCCAGGTGGTTTTGGCACTTTAGATGAATTATTTGAAGCATTGACATTAATTCAAACTAAAAAAATTCAAAAATTTCCAGTTATTCTAGTTGGAAGTGAATTTTGGAGTGGATGTATCGATTGGCTAAAAAACAAGGTTTGTAATGATTTTAAAAATGTTTCATCCAATGAAATGTTTTTGTTTGAGTTAGTGGATTCTGAGGATGAAATTATAGATATATTGAATAAATTTTATAATCAAAAAAGTTTTTCCCCAAATTTTTAACACTTGCGTTTTTTATCAATAGTAATTTTATTAATGTGTTTAAACAAGGTTTTTACACAAAATTACTACGAAATTAAATCCTCTCTACACCCTGATTTAAATTACATGGATATAGAGCAAAAAATTATTTTTCATAATAATTCTGAAAACAAATTAAAGCACTTGATTCTTTATGATTGGAATAATGCTTACTCTTCCAATGATACCCCCTTATCCAAGAAACTCTATGAAGAATACAATTTAGCATTGATTAAGTCAGAAAAAAAAGAGAGAGGATTTACTCTAATTAATAAAATAAGCACCGGTTTTTCAAACCTTAGTTGGGAAAGGACTGCTGAAAATCCTGATTTAATAAAAATATTTTTAAAAAATGAATTAGAAAAAAATCAAAAAATTGAAGTAAATATTAATTACAGATTAGTTTTCCCCCATTCAAAAATGCATGATTATGGCTATTCAAGTAATAAAGCTTACACCATTAAAAACTTTTTACTTAGAGTAACACCATTTGTAAATGGATCTTTTGAAAGAGATTCTAATCTAAATTTTGACGATCAATTTAATACATACGATGATATATCCATGGATGTTACAATTCCATTAAAATATATTTTCCACACCAACTATATTCATTCTCAAAATATCGTAGGTAATAGAAAAATTATAAACTTTAATTGTAGTAAACTTAAGGATCTTTCTTTCTTTATTTTTAAAAACAATGAGTTTGAAATAATAAAAAATGATCATTTTAATATTGTTACTAACGAAGAAAAAATTTTATCAATTAAAAATGAAAGTTTTAAAAGAATAAAAACATTTCTCTCTGAAAATTTTAGTAATTATTCCAATTCAAAAATCTTATTAACGAAAAGGTATTTCAAAGAACATTCACTATATCCATACTCGGATATTCCCACCTATTTTAAGGTTTTTAATCAAAATACCATAAATGAAATCAATTTATTTAAAGTAATTTTAAGAGATTTTTTAAGGACTTCTATAAATTTTAATGATAGGAAATACTACTGGATTAGATCTGGCATGGAATTTTATTATCTCGAAAAGTATATTCAAAAATATCATTCGGATAGTGAATTAATAGGCAGTTTATCAAATATCTTTCTAATCAAAAACCATCAAATATCAAATAAGAAATTGAGTGAAATATTTAATATTTCACAACTCTATATAAAAAGATTAAGACTTGATCAAAAGATATCAGAACCATCAAATAATCTTACCCGAATCAACTACAGATTAATTAATCCCGCTAAATCATTGAATGCATTTAAGTTGTTAGAATTATATGATAAGGATTTAATACATAAAACTTTTAAGATTTTATTAAATAACAAATTATCATTCAACAATAATGATCAATTAAAAGATGTGTTTAAAAGGAATACAAATGAAAATTTAGATTGGTTTTTTGATCATTATATAAATTTTTCAGAGTCATTGGATTATAAAATTGAAATCAATAACAATAAAATATCAATTCTAAATAAATCAAAAGAAAAAATACAAATTCCTATCCCTATAAAAAAAGTATTTAAAAACGACTCAATTTTTAACTTGCTTTACAAAGATGAAATCCACTTGTCCCATGAAAATGATCTAAAAAAAATAATTATAGATCCTGAAAATTTACTTGTAGACATTAATTCCAAAAACAACGACATAAATTTTGTTCGAAAAAGAAAAAAAACTAAGCTACGTTTTTATACAGACATTGAATCAACATCAGAAAATCAAATATATTACAGACCACAACTTGGCTATAATTTTTATGATGGTTTATTGCCAGGATTGACTTTTACCAACAGGTCTCCAATTTCAAAACCTTTCACCTACATGCTCTCACCCTATTTTGGTTTAAAAAAAAATAAACTAGCAGGTTCAATAAGCTTTAGTTACAGAGATTTTATTAAAAAAAATATCAGTTTTAATTATTTTTTATCAGCATCCAGTTTTCATTATGATGAAAATTTTAGGTACAAAAAATTTACACCGTCTGTTTTATTCCTCAAAAGAGATTCTGATATAAAGTCAAATAAATTTACGAGTCTGCATTTGAGGTATTATTTTATTGATAGACCAGATATAAGCCAAAATGAGAGAATCAATAATGTTTATAGCCTAAGTTTGACAAAGGCGAACCCTGGGGCAAAAAAAACTAAATCTTTAAATTATAATATTCAATTTAGTGGGGATTTTATAAAAAACTCAATAACATTATATTACAGAGATTATTTCTCAGATTACAAACAATTCAGTATCAGAATTTTTGGGGGTAAATTTTTAAAAAATAATATAAGTAATGATCAAATCAATTTTAATATTCATAAATCTTCTGATTTCCTTTTAAATAATTCTCTTTTAGCTAGATCTGAGTCAAGTGGCTTTTTATCACAACAATATGTTCGTCAAGATGGTGCTTTTAAATCAAGAATTAACCCTGATTATGCTAACGATTTTTTAATTGTCCTTAATACTGGTATAACGATTTGGAAATGGCTTGAGTTATATGCTGATTTTGGTTTATTTAAAAATAAAAACGTTAGTCTACAAAACGGCTATGATACTGGACTTCGCTTAAATTTTATTGAAGATTATTTGGAGTTTTATTTGCCCATTCAATCTTCAAGGGGATTTCACCCTAATGAGCCTAATTATTTAAAAGATATCAGGTTTGTTTTAACTTTGGATTATCAAAATTTGGCAAAATTATTTACTCGTCGATGGTTTTAAAAATTCACTATTTTTGATTTTCTGTTTTAATGAAAGATAAATCACTTACTAAATCAATTACTTTCAATGATTTTAAAAAGGAAATTTTAAATGACTACAAGACTATTGTAATAAGTCGTGAAACAAGTTTACTAGGAAGAAAAGAGGTTTTGAGTGGAAAAGCAAAATTTGGGATATTTGGTGATGGAAAAGAATTACCTCAAATTGCAATGGCCAAGGCATTTCGAAGAGGTGATCATAGATCTGGGTACTACAGAGATCAAACATTTATGTTGGCTTTGAATGAAATTTCTGTCCAACAAATTTTTTCTGCCTTATACGCAAACACTGATTTAAAGAAAGAGCCTATGTCAGGAGGAAGACAAATGGGCTCTCACTTTATGTCAAATTACATTGATGAAAAAGGGAATTTTATTGACTCAACCCAAAAGTATAATTCTTCAGCCGACATATCACCAACCTCAGGGCAAATGCCAAGATTGCTAGGTTTAGCAATGGCATCTAAATTATATCGTGAGGGTAGTTTCAGTTCTAAAAATTTTTCAAATAATGGCAATGAAGTTGCATGGGGAACAATTGGAAACGCCAGTACAAGTGAGGGGCCCTTTTTTGAGGTTTTTAATGCAGCTGGTGTTCATCAAGTTCCGATGATCATTAGTGTTTGGGATGATGAATATGGTATTTCTGTAGATAACTCTTATCAAACAACTAAATCAAGTATTTCAAAAGCTTTACATGGTTTTAAAAGAGACAAATTGAATAAAGGTTTTGAAATTTATACTGTTGATGGATGGGATTATCAATCTCTGATCCAAATCTACGAGCATAGCAGTAACTTTTGCAGAGAAAATCATATTCCAATTCTTATTCATGTAAAGAATTTAACTCAACCAATTGGACACTCCACCTCTGGTTCTCATGAGCGTTATAAAAATAAATCTAGGCTGGAATGGGAAATGAAATACGACTGTAATAGAAAGATGAGAGAATGGATACTAGATAACAATCTTTCAGATTTAAGTAAAATAGAACAGATTGAAAAAGACTGTATTGAGTTTGTTAAATCTGAGAAAAAAGCAGCATGGGATGATTTTCAAAAAGATGTAATTGTTGAAAGAGATTCTTTTATTAAACTTATTAAGTCATTAGTTCATCAATATAAATCAAAGGATTTAGCAGAAATTGCAAATTCTCTTCTGAGATTAAAAGATTTAAGTAGAAAAGATGTTATGAGTGCTGCACGAAGATCATTAAGATTAGAAAATAGTTCTGATTTCTTTGAAAAAATTAACAATTGGGTTTCTGACTATAAAAAAAATACTCAGCCTTTCTACAGTTCACATCTTTACAATGAGTCGAAAAATAATTACAAAAGTGTTATTCCAGTTCCGCCAGAATATAATGATAATTCCAAAATGGTAGATGGGAGATTGATACTAAGAGATAATTTTGATTACCTAATGTCAAAAGAACCGAATTTAATTTTTTTTGGAGAAGATACAGGAAAAATTGGTGATGTTAATCAAGGACTAGAGGGGCTTCAAAAAAAATGGACTAAGAACAGAGTAGATGATAGAGGAATTAGAGAGGCATCCATAGTTGGCGAAGGTATTGGTTTGGCAATGAGAGGTTTTCGCCCAATAGCAGAAATACAATACCTCGACTATCTCATTTTTGCACTACAAATAATATCTGATGATTTGGCTACAATGACTTACAGGACAGTAGGAAGACAGATTTCACCACTAATTATAAGAACAAGAGGTCATAGATTGGAAGGTATATGGCACTCTGGGTCACCAATGGGGATGCTTCTAAACTCAATAAAAGGTGTTAGAATTTTGGTTCCAAGAAATATGACTCAAGCTGCTGGTATGTATAATACATTACTTGAATGTAATGAACCTAGTTTGGTTATTGAGCCACTTAACTCCTATAGATTAAAGGAAAAGATGCCAAGTAATTTGGGTGAATTTAAAGTTCCACTTGGAGTTATTGAGTCTATACAATATGGTGAAGACATCACTGTAGTTTCATATGGATCTACGCTAAGGATTGTTGAAAAAGCTTGTATCGAGTTAAAATCACACGGCATTTCAGTTGATTTAATTGATGTGCAAACACTAATTCCATTTGACACGGACAATCAAATTATATCAAGCCTTAAAAAAACAAATAAACTTATTATTGTTGATGAAGATTACAATGGAGGAGCTAGCGCATTTATTCTCAAGAAGATTATAGAAGATCAGAATGGGTATGAATTCTTAGATTCAAAACCAAAAACAATCACCTCAAAAGATCATCGTCCCCCATATGGTAGTGATGGTGATTATTTTTCAAAACCCTCATTAGATGATATTTTTGAAGGGATTTATAGTGTTATGAATGAATATGATCCAAATAAATATCCACTAAATTTCAGGTCTTGATCTCAGAAATAAATTGTAAAAGTTCAGAGTCAAAATATTTATCTTTCATTAATCCTTTTGATTTTCCGTCATAATCTTTTATGATACAAAGAATATTGACAATTTCTTTCAAAGAATAATTTACTGAAACCTTTCTATAATCATTTAAAATAAATTCCTGATATATCCCAGTTAATTTTGAAATTTCACTAAAGCTTAGTCTTAAATTTGATTTGATTTGAAAGAGATTTAGGAAATAATTATGTAACGATGCAAAAATTAACTGTGGCGGATATTTCTTACTGTTTTTAGAAAAATATTTCGAAATTCTAAAAGCTTTATCATAGTTTTTATTGCCTAATTCTTTTTGTAGTTCAAATATGTTATACTCATTATTGATCCCATAAAATTTGTAAACAAGTTCTTTAGCTGAAATATCCTTTGTACTCATCATAGAGATTTTTTTTATTTCATTTGAAATTTTACTTAGGTTATTCCCTGTCCGTTCTTTAATAATCTCAATAATTTCATAGTCAAAATGAACATCATTTAATTTTCCTATGTGCATTATCCAATCAGTAAGTTGGTTCTCATATATTTTTTGAACTTCAATTAATCCCCCTAAGTCAATAATTTGTTTTAATATTTTCTTTCTCTTGTCGATTTTTTTTCCATTCAGACATAGCAAAATTGAACAATGATTTGAGGAATTTTCAATATGCTTTTTAAACAAATCCAATTTACTTATTATTTTATCACCTCCCTTAATAATTATAATCTGCAAATCGCCCGCAAGTGGATAATTGTTAGCAATCGATACAATATCCTCCGTTTTAGAGTCGTGCTCATAAAAAATAAATTGATTAAAGGACTTTAGTTCATCCGGGACAATTGACTTAAATTTTTCTATAAATTTCTCAATAATATAAGATTGTTCACTATTGATTATATAAAATGGTTTGAGATTATTCTTATCTATATTTTTTAAGACTTGAAGAAAATCCTTTGTACTTTTAATCATTGATGGAGCCTAATAAATTTAAATTTAATATAGTTACTAAAAAAGATAAAAAATATATTTATGATATAATAAGAAAAAAATATATTCTATTAACTGAGGAGGAAAAAGTTAGACAAATAACCATCAATTATTTGATTAGTGAACTTGAAATTCCAATATCTCACATCTCAACTGAAAAAGGATTTTTAATTGAAACTGGACTGAAAAAAAGATTTGATGTGATTGTGTATGATAGACATGGAAAAATTGCTATACTTATTGAATGCAAATCAACGAAAATCAAAATAAATTCAAAAGTGATTGATCAAATTTTAATATATAATCAAAAATTAAATTCAAAATATTTGATGGTAACCAATGGTACCCACACAATAGCATTGGATTGTAGTAATATGGACATCAGGCAGATAAAAAGTTTACCTATATATTCGAAATTATGACAAGGGCATTGGCAATTTTAAATTATAACGGTTTGAATCTTCTGAAACTTTTTTTAAAAGAAAATATTAAGAACACCCCTGATACAAGAACATACGTCATTGATAATAATTCAAATGATGGTTCAATAGAATTTGTTAAAACAAAATTTCCAAATGTTAAAATAATTCGATTGCAAAAGAATTTAGGATACGCTGGGGGATATAACGCCGCAGTAAAACACATTGATGAGGATTTAATATTTTTTCTAAATAATGATGCTGTTTTTTTAGATCATAAATCATTTCTTGAGGTCATTAAAGTATTCGAAAAAAACAATGAAGTTAGTGTTGCCCAGCCAAGTATTATAGATTACAATGATAAAAAGAAATACGAGTACGCGGGCGCATCAGGTGGATTTATTGATTTTTTTGGCTATCCATTTTGTCGTGGAAGAGTTGTAAATAATTTAGAAAATTGTAATAAGTACAATACCACAAGAGAAGTATTCTGGGCATCTGGATGTTGTTTTGTAGTAAGAAAAAAAATATTTACGAAACTTAATGGTTTTGATGATGAATTCTTTGCTCATATGGAGGAAATTGATTTTTGTTGGAGATTAAGAAATGAATATGTCAATAATAAAATAATTAGTATTGGTAAAGCAAAAGTTTATCATATAGGAGCTGGTACCTTGAACTATAATTCATCAAACAAATATTATCTTAATTTTAGAAATTCATTATTGATGTTAATTAAAAATGTTCCTTCAAAATTCTTGTTTATTATTCTATTTTTTAGAGTAATTTTTGATTCATTTATAGTCATGGTTTCATTTCTAAAGTTAAAGCCAAACCTCTCCTACTCTATTCTACGTGCTTATGCTTATTTTATCTTGAATTTTTCTTCAATTATAAAAAAGAGAACAAAGAATGAAAAAATTGATAATTACTATTATTGCTTTTCATTACTAATAAATTATTATTTGATGCAAAGAAAAAGCTTTTCATCATTTTAATAATTTGAACCATAGAAGTTTAATCATGGAATAATTTTTGTTAATTTTATTAATAAAAAGAAGTTATGTATTATAAATATTTTTCCCTAATAATTTTTATTCTATTATCCTCTTGTGTTTCTCAAAAGAAATACGCTGAGTTAGAATCCAAAAACCAAAATAACCTAAATTTATTAAACGCTGCAACTGTTAAATTGAATACCTGCTTAGATGAAAAAGCTACAGCAGAGGCAAATGAAAAAGCACTACAGGAACAGGTTGCTTTTTTGAAAGCAAATAATCAGGATTTGATAAATAACATGGGTAATTTAACAACCCTATCCCAAAAGGGAGCTGAAAACTTAGAAAAATCCCTTGAAAGTTTAAAGGAAAAAGATTTAGTAATAAGAACCATGCAAGATGCAGTTACAAGAAGAGACTCTGTGACACTAGCATTAGTAACAAGCCTGAAAGGAGCCTTTATTGATATAAATGACAGTGATATTGAGGTTAATGTTGAAAAAGGTGTTGTATTTATTTCGATTTCTGATAAACTTCTCTTTAATAGTGGTAGCACCTATGTTTCAGACAGAGCTAGAGGAGTGTTAGAAAAAGTTGCTCAAGTTGTTCTTGACAAGCCAGAAATCGAATTTATGGTTGAAGGTCATACTGATGATGTGCCAATTCAAAACGAGGTTTTATTAGATAATTGGGATTTAAGTGTAAAAAGAGCAACCTCAATCGTTAGGATATTACAAAATGACTTTGGTGTTCCACCAGAGAGAATGACAGCTGCCGGAAGAAGTTTTTATGTACCAATTGCAGATAACAATACTAGTGAAGGTCGTGCGAAAAACAGAAGAACAAGAATTGTTGTACTTCCAAAGTTAGATCAGTTTTATGATTTGATTGAGCAAGGAATGAAAGCAGCCTCAAATTAACAGGTCGCTTACATATTTCATAAAAAGGGGATTTATGTCCCCTTTTTTATTTTAAGTTTTGCAAATTTTAACAATATTGTTTTTCTTCCCCCAATTTTAAAATTTATTGTCGCTTTTTTATTTTGAATATCTCCTTCAATTTTTTCGACTAATCCTAACCCAAATCTTTGATGTTCAACAATATCATTAACAACAATATTAATGATTGGTGAATTATTATTATCAACTTTATTTACATTAACAAATCCCCTCTTTCTAAGTTTTCTAATTCTAGAAATATTATTATCAATTGTTGGTTTAAATTCATCTTTAAAATCACGTTTTTCAATGTATGCTAAATCGACTTCTTCTATGAATCTACTTGGTTCGCATTCAATTATGTTTCCCCATTTAAATCTGAAATCACAATGACTCAGAATAAGTTTGTCTTTAGCTCTAGTCATTGCTACGTAAAATAATCTTCTTTCTTCCTCTAAATCTTCTGAGCTATTTAAACTTAATATTGATGGAAATAAATTTTCCTCAATTCCTACGACATACACGACTTTAAATTCGAGTCCTTTAGCCATATGAATTGTCATTAATGAAACCCTATCTGCACTAAAATTTTTATCAGTCTCGGAATAAAGTGAAATATCTTGGAGATATCTTGTAATTGAAGTATCCCCATCAGCCAATTCTTTTTGTTCTAATATAAAATCATTTATTCCACTTCTAAGCTCTTCGATATTCTCGATTCTATTTATAGATTCAACCGAACCTTCGTTCCTATAATAATCAATAACTCCACTTCCGTTTATAACATTTGTTAAAACGTAATCAGCATTTTTTGTTTTTGATTCAATTTTCAAACTTTCTATTAAATTTCTAAAGTCAGTGATTCTTCCCATCACTCCTCTATTAAAAAGCTTTGGATATTTATCAATAATGTCTATTGCATCATACATGCTTATATTTTCTCTCTCTGAAATAATCAATAATTTTTCTAATGTTTTCAACCCAATTCCCCTGGGTGGAAAATTCACAATTCTTCTAAAACTTTCCTCATCATTACTGTTAACAACCAATCTCAAATAAGCAGTCACGTCTTTGATTTCTTTTCTTTGATAAAATGATAATCCACCAAAAACCTGATAATCAATATTTATTTTTCTTAAGGAATCTTCGATTGATCTAGATTGTGCATTTGTCCGATATAAAACTGCAAATGAACCATTATTTAACTGATGATTATTTTTTTCCTCAAAGATATTTGAAGCCACAAAACGACCCTCATCGTTGTCATTTTGAGATCTGTTTATAATTATTTTGGATCCTGAATCATTAAGTGTCCATATGTTTTTATCAATTTTAAACTTATTTTTTTTAATCAAAGAATTTGCACCCTCAACAATATTTTTTGATGATCTATAATTTTGCTCAAGCTTGTAGGTAGTACATTCAGGATAATTTTTTTTGAAGTTTAGGATGTTATCAATATTTGCACCTCTAAAGCTATATATACTTTGAGAATCATCTCCAACAACACAAAGGTTTTGATATCGGTCAGCTAATGATTTTATTATCAAATACTGCGAATAATTTGTGTCTTGATATTCATCCACCAGTATATACTTAAATATTTTTTGGTATTTAATTAATGTTTCTGGACTTGAATTTAGAAGCTGATTAGTCTTTAATAATAAATCATCAAAGTCCATAACTGCTGATTTAAAACACCTGTTTACATAGTTTCTATAAATCTCACCAAATTGAATCCTATTGGCTAATTTATCGGATTCTATAAGTTCAGGTTGATTAAAATAATTTTTTGGTGTAATAAAACTATTTTTGAGAGAGGAAACTCTGTTCTTAATGCCTTTTGCTTTATAAAAATCTTTATTGAGGTTCATTTCTTTTATGATGTTTGAAATAAGCTTTTCTGAATCATAAGAATCATAAATAGTAAAGTTTGGTGGAAATCCTATTAATTCCGACTCTGATCTTAAAATTCTTGCAAAAACCGAGTGGAATGTCCCCATCCAGATTGATTTTGCTTGGTTATCATTGGTTAATTTAGAAATTCTTTGCTTCATTTCTTTTGCGGCCTTATTTGTAAATGTCAATGCGAGAATATTAAATGGACTTACCCCTTTTTTTAATAAATGAATGATTTTATATGTTAAAACTCTTGTTTTTCCTGATCCTGCACCTGCAATAACCATTAACGGACCTTCAGTATGTAATACGGGCTTTCTTTGTTCCTCGTTGAGGTTTTCTAAATAATTATTCAAAATATATAATCATGAAATATACTTTTAAAGTTAATAAATTAAATTTGAGGAGTGAAAGAAATTGACCTTCATACTCCCCTGCAATTTATCAAAGGAATTGGTAAGAATCGATCAAAAGTATTGAATGAAGAATTTGGATTAAAAAAATGTTATGACATTCTAAATTTTTTTCCCTTTAGATATGTTGATAAAACTAAATTTTATAAAATTCAAGATTTAGTTGATAACAATTCTTATGTACAAATAGTTGGTTATTTTAAAAGTATTAAATACGTTGAAAGCAATAAAAAGTTTCGACTAGAGGGTTTGTTTTTTGATGGAGATAGAGTTATAAAGGTTTTATGGTTTAAAGGACTCAAATGGATAGAAAAATCAATCAATCACAATCAAAAAGTTGTGTTATTTGGAAAAGTTAGTTGGTTCAAAAATATACCTTCGATGATTCATCCAGAAATTGAACAATTAAATGGGCTTAACAATAAAAGCAGAGTAAGAATAAAACCAATATATAAAAGCTCTGAAAGAATTGCGAATTCAGGAATATCCAATAACTTCTTTATTAAAATTATCTGGGAAATATTGGATGAACTAAAAGATAAAATTAACGATAGTCTAAATGAAGATATCAATAAAAGAAATAAGCTTATATCTAAATACTCTGCTTATTTTAACATACATTTTCCAACTAATTTTAATATCATGGAAAAAGCAATTTTCAGATTAAAATTTGAAGAAATTTTCTTTAATCAATTAATCTTCCAATTAAAAAAAAATAAAATTAAATCAAAAAAAAGTTTTTTCTTTCCCAAGGTTGATTTGAAATTCAACACATTTTATGAAAATAATTTAAATTTTGAACTTACAAATGCCCAAAAAAATGTCTTAAAACAAATAAGAGATGATTTTAGAAGTGGTAATCAAATGACAAGACTATTACAAGGTGATGTAGGTTCCGGTAAAACAATTGTTTCGCTCATGGCAATGTTGATTGCTATTGATAATTCTTATCAGTGTTGTTTAGTTGCACCGACAGAAATTTTAGCATTACAACATTTTGACAGTTTTAGTAAACATCTAAATGGTCTTAATTTAAACATTGAATTATTGACTGGCTCAACCAAAACATCACAGAGAAAGAGGCTATTTCAAGATTTAGAGAATGGAGAAATAAACATTTTAATTGGAACACATGCAATTTTTGAAGAAAATGTAATTTTTAAAAATTTAGGCTTTGCAGTGATTGATGAACAACATAGATTTGGAGTAAAACAACGAGCAGAAATTTGGAAAAAAAATAATCCTTCTCCACATATTTTAATCATGACCGCTACCCCTATTCCAAGAACACTAACAATGAGTATGTATGGAGATTTAGACGTGTCTATAATTGATGAACTTCCACCTGGAAGAAAGATGATTAAGACAATCAACATGAATGACTCGAAAAGACTAAGACTTTTTAAGTTTATGGAGGATCAAATTAAAATTGGCAGACAGATTTATGTGGTTTATCCATTAATAGAGGAATCTAAAAAGATGGATTTAAAAAATTTAGAAGATGGATTAGAAAGTATTTGCAGGCATTTCGATAATAAAAATTATTCAATTGGAGTTTTACATGGAAAAATGAAAAATGAAAATAAAGAATTGGAAATGGAAAGATTTGTTAATGGTAAAACAAATATTTTGGTATCTACCACTGTAATAGAGGTTGGTGTTAATGTTCCTAATGCTTCAGTAATGGTTATTGAGAATGCAGAAAGATTCGGATTATCTCAACTTCATCAACTTCGAGGCAGGGTTGGTAGAGGAGAATATGAAAGTTATTGCATCCTAATGACAAAAGGTATATTAAGTGCAGATGCTAAAACAAGAATTAAGGCAATGGTTTCTACAAATAATGGCTTTAAAATTTCCGAAATAGACTTAAAACTTCGCGGACCAGGCGATTTGTTAGGGACAAAGCAGAGTGGTGTCATTGATTTTAAACTTGCGGACTTAACAGATGATGTAAAAATTTTTGATTTAGCAAAAAAAGAAGTTAAGAGAATAATAGAGATTGATCCAAAATTAAAGCTTAATAATAATATTCTAATTAAAGAAGAATTACTTGGATTTCATCACAATAAATCTTGGAGTAATATTGGTTAATAAATTTACTTGTTAATTGTATATTTGAGTGATGAAAATCTCTTTCAACTGGATAAAAGAACTACTCAATCAAAAACTTACTATTGACCAAACATCTGATTTGTTGACTGACATTGGTCTTGAAGTCGAGGGGATAGAGGATTATAATTCTGCTCCACAAACTGATTTATCTCAATTAATTATTGGACAAATTACCAAATGTGAAAAACATCCCAATGCTGACAAACTTAAGTTAACTGAAGTTGATATTGGAAATAAAAAGCTTAATATCATCTGTGGAGCACCAAATGTCGAAACAAACCAAAAAGTTGTTGTAGCAACTGTTGGCTCAACATTATACACATATAAAAACGAAAAAATAAAAATTAAAAAGGCAACAATTAGAGGAATAGAAAGTCATGGTATGATTGTTTCTGAGTTTGAAATAGGATTAAGCAATAATCATGAGGGTATCATTAATTTAGATAATAATCTTAAGATTGGAAGTGACTATTCAAAAACCATAAAGCCATATAGAGATAAAATTTTTGAAATTGGCATTACACCAAATAGATCAGATGCACTGAGCCACTACGGTGTTGCCAGAGACCTAAGAGCTGCTATTTCACATAGAAATAAAGTAAAAATTGATTTAATTACACCATCCATTTCAAATTATACTACACAAGGCATAAATACAAGTTTAACAATCAATATAGTTGACTCATTAGCATGTAAAAGGTTTTGTGGGTTAGTAATTAAAAACATATCTATATCAAATTCTCACCCTGATATTTTCAATAAACTTACAGCTATAGGTGTTAAACCCATCAATAATGTTGTTGATATTACAAATTATGTGATGCATGAGTTAGGCCAACCATTGCATGCATATGATTTAGAAAAAATTAAAACAAAAAAAGTTGAAATAAAAAAAATTAAAAATAAATCAGAGTTTACAACCCTTGATGAAGAAACAAAAAACTATTCCAATGATGATCTTTTCATTTGTGATTCAGATGAACCAATGTGCTTGGCAGGAATTATGGGTGGATCACATCATTCAGTCTCTGATGAAACAACTTCAATCCTTCTAGAATCTGCTTATTTTGACCCAGTTGGAATTAGAAAATCTTCAAAAAAATCTGGAATATCATCAGATTCATCATACAGGTTTGAAAGGGGTACTGATATTAATATGATTGAGTATGCTTTAAAGAGAGCAGCTTCATTGTTAAAAGAATATTACAATGCTGAAATTATATCCAATATTATTGATGATTATCCAAATAAAATTGAAGAAAAAAATATTTCTATAAATTTTGAAAATTTTAATAAAATTATTGGAGTTGATATTGACAAACTTGAAATAAAATCAATTTTAAATCTCCTAGATTTTAAAATAAATTCCACAAATGATACTAGTGCAGGAATTACCATACCCAATTATAGACATGATGTTACAAGAGAATGTGATGTAATTGAGGAAGTTTTAAGAATTTACGGATATAATAATATTAAAACTTCCAGTAAAATGAATATTTCTGTAATTAAAAATCAAAAAAATGAATTGTACTATAATAACTTAATAGCAAGCTTTCTTTGTAACATAGGCTTTAATGAAGTAATGAATAATTCTTTAGTTAATGAAAACAACATTAATAATGATATGTCTATAAATTTAATGAATTCAATTAGCAAAGATATTTCTGTTATGAGAACAGATCTTATAAGTGGTATTCTCAAAACAATTGATTACAACATAAACAGAAAATCTATAACAAATAATTTTTTTGAATTTGGTTCAACTTATTATAAAAAGAATGGAAATTATGAACAAAATAAAAAATTGACGATAGTGATGTGCGGAGATTTAGTCAACAGTAATTGGTTACATCAGAAATTAACATCTAACTTTTTTTATTTAAAAAATGTTGTTAAGAATATTTTTAAAAAATTTAATTTAAACTTTGATGAAGAAATTATAGATAACGGTCTTGTTTTTAAGAAAAGTAATAAAGATATAGCATCAATAATAAGTTTAGATAACTCGTTAATTAATAAAATCTCAATCTCTGAGGACATTTTCTGTGCTACAATTGATACAACTCTCCTTTTTAAAAATATTAATACCAGCTATTTTAACGTTGATAAAATATCAAAATTTCCAACAGTTAAGAGAGATTTCTCTTTTATTCTTAATAATGAAGTAAGTTACAAGAGTATTGAAGACTGCATATTTTCAATTAACGATAAATTGATTAAAGAGGTGAAAATATTTGATATCTTCAAAGATGGTAAAATTGAAAAATCTAAAAAATCAATTTCAATCTCTGTGATGTTAAATTCAGATGAAAGAACATTAAACGAAAAAAACATACAAAAAATCTCAAAAAAAATAGTTGCTAGTTTAGAAAAAAACTTTAGTGCTACTTTACGCGATTAATATATTTTTTCTCTAAGAATTTTTACTTTCTCATCATTTAAATACTCTCCAAAGTTCATCAATTTGTCAATATAACCTTTTGTTCCAATTTCGATTACTCTATTACCAACAGAATTCGCGAATTGAAAATCTTGCGTTGTTAAGAAAATATTTCCTTTAAAGTTGATTAGAGAGTTATTAAGAGCTGTAATACTTTCCAAGTCCAAGTGATTAGTTGGTTCATTTAATATTAAAAAATTTGATCTCTCCATCATCATCTTTGATAACATACATCTTACTTTCTCTCCACCAGAAAGTACTTTACATGATTTTAAAGCTTCTTCTCCACTGAAAAGCATTTTTCCCAAAAACCCTCTTATATAAACCTCTTCCCTTTCCTCGTCATTTTTTGACCATTGTCTTAACCAGTCAACCAAACTTAAATTTTTTTCAAAAAAACTATCATAATTTTCAGGGATATAAGATTTAGAAACTGTTGTACCCCATTTAACGCTTTCATTCAATAATAAAATTTCATTGTAAAAGGAGTCGATGATTTTTGGGTTTTTTGAGTAAAAAATGACCTTATCCCCATTGTTAACAATAGTACTAAAATCACTAATCAGTGAAGTGTTCATTGATTCAATATTAAGTATCTGATCTCCTAAACCACGTTCAATTTCAAAAATAATTCCCGGATACCTTCGAGAAGAGGGTTTAATATCTTCAATATTTAATTTTTCAATCATCTTTTTCCTTGATGTAGCTTGTTTTGATTTCGCTACATTGGCACTAAATCTTGCAATAAATTCTTCTAACTCTTTCTTCTTTTCTTCTGCTTTTTTGTTTTGTTGAGCTCTCTGTTTAAGAGCTAATTGACTTGATTCATACCAAAAAGTATAATTTCCCGAGTAATGTGATATTTTTCCATAGTCAATGTCAGAAATGTGAGTACAAACTGAGTCTAAAAAATATCTATCATGTGAAACAACAATAACAGTATTTTCATAATTTGACAAAAAATGCTGAAGCCATTTTATAGTTTCAAAATCCAAATTATTTGTAGGCTCGTCCATTATTAGTATATCTGGGTTGCCAAAAAGGGATTGTGCCAATAAAACTCTTACTTTTAATTTTAAATCTATTTCCGAAAGTTTAGTATGGTGAAGACTCTCTTCTACACCCAACTGTGAAAGTAAAGATGCAGCTTCACTATCAGCATTCCATCCATCCATCTCCTCGAACTTATTTTGAAGTTCTCCTACCTTAATTCCATCTTCATCTGTGAAGTTTTCCTTTGAATATAAGGAATCCATTTCCTTTTTAATTTTATAAAGTGGTGAATTACCCATGATTGTACTGTCTAAAACAGTATAATCATCATAAGCATTTTGATTTTGCTCTAAAATTGATAATCTATTTCCTGGTTCAATATTAACAGATCCACTATTGGGTTGAATTTCGCCAGAAAGAACCTTTAAAAAAGTAGATTTTCCTGCGCCGTTCGCACCAATAATTCCATAACAATTACCTTTTTTGAAAGTTACATTAACTTCATCAAATAAAATTCTTTTTCCAAATTGGATTGATAAGTTGCTGGTACTAATCATAAATCATTTTTTGTTTGCGCTAAAGTGGTCATCTAAAAATTTCTTTAGCCCAATATCTGTAAGCGGATGTTCAAATAGTTTTAAAATTGAATTTAAAGGAGATGTAATAACATCTGAGCCAATTTTTGCACAATTAATTATATGAATTGGTGATCTTATGGAAGCTGCTAAAATTTGAGTATTTATATTGTAATTATCGTAAATTTTTCTAATATCGGATATAATATTCAAGCCATCGTTAGAAATATCATCCAATCTCCCAATAAATGGAGAAACATATGTTGCGCCAGCCTTAGCAGCAATTAGAGCCTGACCAGCTGAAAATATAAGAGTACAATTCGTTTTAATATTTTTGGATGAAAAATATTTGATGGCTTTTATTCCATTCTTTATCATTGGAACTTTTACAACAATTTTTTGATCAAGTTTACTTAATTTTTCCCCTTCACTTATAATACCATCAAGATCAGTTGATATAACTTCAGCTGACACATCTCCATCTACCACAGAACATATTTTTTTGTAATGTTCTATAATATTTTTTTCTCCTATTATTTTCTCTTTTGCCATGAGGGATGGATTTGTTGTCACACCATCTAAAATCCCATAGTTTTGAGCTTCTCTAATTTCATTTATATTGGCAGTGTCGATAAAAAATTTCATTTATAATTTGTTAAATTTATTTAAGATTTTTTCAAAAACTAGGTCAGGTAATATTTTCTTCAAAATTATTGAAAATTTTTGCAATGGTTTTCCAACTACATAATGAATTTTTGGGTTTTTTTTATTTATAATTTTAAGTATAAGTTTAGAAACTTTTATTGGATTTATTCCTCCAACTTCAACATCTTCATTCATACCCTTCCATGTCTTGTAATATTTTTTAAAATAAATAGAATTCCTATCATTGAAAGAGTCTATTCTTCTAGAAACAACATCTGTTTTGACGTCACCTGGGGCAACATTCACAACCTTTATTCCATGATCCTTTATCTCTGTACGCAGTGATTCCGTTAATATTTCTAGTGCACTTTTAGATGCACAAAAAATGCCTCTGAATGGTAATCCTATGTATCCAGCGATGGATGTTATATTAATAATTAATCCAGATTTATTTTCTCTCATTACAGGTAATGTTTTTTTTATCATTTCGATTGGTCCAAAAAAATTTGTAGAGAACAGGGATTCTATATCTTGAATTTTAGACTCTTCAATTGGTCCCGTATAACCAATACCTGCATTGTTAATCAAAACATCTATTCTTCCTTCGTTAATTTTAACATGATTTACTAAATTATCAATGTCACTGATTTTTTTTACATCAGATTTGATTAGTGGAAATTGTGACTTTGGATATTTATTTGGATTTCTACTGGTTCCGTATACTGTATGTCCATTTTCTGTTAGATAATTTCCTATTGATTTTCCTATTCCTGACGAAGCACCTGTGATTAGAATTACTTTTTTCATGAAAAAAAGGGCAAGTAACTTATATCACACCGCTACGACCATCTACCCTTGCTGTGTTCCCACCCTGGGGGATTAAATAGGAGCTGGTTGCATAAGCCCTGCCCAAAACAAATATAAGTATGTTTTAATAAATGTTTAATAATATTTAATTTTAATGATCAAATGCTACGTTTATTATTAATCATCATGTTGTTTTATTCTTGTGATCAAAAAACCAGATACTCAATTAACATTGATATTGTATCAAACGATAAAATTTATACAAATAATTCAGAAATTATTCTTAAATCTACTTTAGATGGGCTTACGATTGATAATGAAAAAATTACATATTATTATAATGACAAGGAAATCGATAAAAGATTTTCCTTATATAATTCAAAATTAGGAACGAACACGATAAAAGCTCAAATAAATATTGATGGTTTGATAATAACCAGAAAGAAAAGTATTGATGTATATAGCAATATAACCCCAAAATTATATAATTATGAAATTATCAATGAATTTTCTCATGAAATCACCTCATACACACAGGGCTTAGAGTTTTATAATGGTTTCCTTTATGAAAGTACTGGTTTAAATGGTTATTCTACAATAAATAAAATAGATATTCTAAATAATAGAGTATTAGAAAAAAAATATTTGGAAAATAAATATTTTGGAGAAGGTCTTACTATTATAGATGATAATTTAATCCAATTAACTTGGAAAAATAAAATTGGTTTTATATATGATCCTAATACCTTAGATCTCAAAAATTCTTTTAATTACGATAAAAATACTGAAGGTTGGGGGCTCGCAAATGATGGTGAATTTCTTTATTTATCAGATGGATCATCAAAAATTAGAGTAATAAATCCTGAATCTTTTAAGGAAATTGATTTTTTTGAGGTGGTTACAAATAATCGAAAAATTAAAAATATAAATGAACTTGAAATTGTAGATAACATCATTTATGCAAATACATATCAATCCAATAAAGATGTTGTCTTAAAAATTGATAAAAATAGTGGAAAGGTGTTGGGTTTAATTAATTTTGATGGACTTAGGGATAAGGTTAAAAAGCACCCAGACCTTGATGTTCTAAATGGAATTGCTTACAATAAATCAAGAAATACTTTTTTTATAACTGGAAAAAAATGGAACAAGGTATTTGAGGTGAAAATTATTAAGGATTAAAAAGCGGTCTATCACTCATCATCTGGTTTACATCTTTTTTTACTTCGTTCAAAACGCTTTCATTATCATGATTTAATATGACTTTATCAATCATTTCTACAACATTTTTTATATCAGATTCAACTAATCCTCTAGTGGTTATTGCAGGTGTGCCAAATCTAATTCCAGATGTTATAAAGGGTGATTTATCATCGTAAGGCACCATATTTTTATTTGCAGTGATATCAGCTTTTACTAATGCAGTTTCAGCATCTTTTCCAGTGATATTTTTATTCCTTAGATCTATCAACATTAGGTGGTTATCAGTTCCATTAGAAACAACATTATATCCTCTTGAAATAAATTCATTACACATTGTCAAAGCATTGTTTTTAACCCTTTCAATATAATTATAGAAATTATCATCGAGAGCTTCCCCAAAACCTACTGCTTTCGCAGCAATTACATGTTCTAATGGGCCACCTTGATTTCCAGGGAAAACTGCCAAATCAACTAATTTTGACATCATTTTTAAATTTCCATTTTTAAATTTTAAACCAAATGGATTTTTATAATCTTTTCCAATCATGATAAGACCTCCTCTGGCACCTCTTAATGTTTTGTGTGTTGTAGTTGTCACGACATGACAATGAGGCATTGGATCGCTTAAAAACTTTTTAGCTATCAGACCTGAGGGGTGTGAAATATCTGCAAGAAGAAATGCCCCTACTTCATCTGCAATTTCACGAAATTTTTCAAAATTTATATCTCTTGAGTAGGCGGAGGCACCAGCAATAATCATGTTGGGCTTTTCTTTTTTTGCAATCTTTAATATATTTTCATAATTAAGAAGTCCGCTTTCTCTTTCTACTCCATAGAATGATGATTTGTAAATTTTACCAGAAAAATTTACACTTGATCCATGTGTTAAATGACCACCATGAGATAAGTCGAAACCCAATAATTTATCACCAGGATTAAGAAAAGCGTGAAACACTGATGCATTTGCCTGACTTCCAGAATGAGGTTGTACATTTGCATACTCAGCACCAAAAAGTTTTTTAGCTCTTTCAATTGCCAATGTCTCTATCTCATCTACAACTTCACATCCACCATAATATCTTTTTTCAGGATATCCTTCAGCGTATTTATTTGTCAGAACTGAACCACAAGCATTTAAAACATTTTCACTAACAAAATTCTCTGAGGCAATAAGTTCAATTCCAACAGTTTGTCTTTTACGTTCTTTATTAATTAAATCGAAAATTTTATTGTCCTGAATCATTGATATTGTATTAGTTTATAAAGATACTTATTAACTTTGCCTAGTGCAAGGGAAAATTATCATAGTAAATAAAAAAGCAAGCTTTAAATATATTTTAAAAAAAAAGTACGTTGCTGGACTTGTTCTAACAGGTTTGCAAATCAAAACTATTAAGACAAAAAAAATAGTTATTGAAAACTCCTACTGTAATTTTATTAACAATGAATTATATGTTTTTAATATTGTTTTTGGTAATCTTTATGCCGAAAAAAAATCTTCGTCCAAAATTAAATTACTATTAAATAAGTTTGAGTTAAAGAAGATTCAATCAGAAACCAATCAAGTTGGCTCTACCTTAATTCCAACAAAAATTTTTACAAATGACAATGGTATAGCTAAAATTGAAATATCAATAGCTAAAGGGAAAAAACTTTATGATAAGAGGAATACCATCAAAGAAAGAGAAAATAAAATCAATTTAAAAAGGAAGCTTAAGTCTTAAGTTTTATTTGTGAGCATTGGAACAAATAAAAAGTTGCCCATCTCAGTTTTTTTTATTTTATTTTTTGAAATTCTTGTAATCAAATTCATTATTTGATTTTTTTGATTACCAATTGGAATAATCATTTTTCCTCCGATTTTGAGCTGTTTTACTAAATTCATTGGTATTTCTGAACATGCTGCCGCTATCAATATTTTATCAAATGGGGCGTCTTTCTTTGAACCTAAATAGCCATCCTCCCAAACAATTTTTCTAGGCATTAAATTTAGTATTGAAAGAATTCTTTTAGATTTTTTGTAGAGTTCATATATTCTTTCAATTGAATAAACTTCTGCTTTCATTGAGACAAGGATTGATGTCTGATATCCAGAACCACTTCCAATTTCAAGAACTTTGTTTCCCGCTTTGATTTCGAGTGCCTGTGTCTGAAAAGCAACAGTATATGGTTGAGAAATCGTTTGTTCAAAACCAATTGGAAATGGCTTGTCAACATATGCAAAATTTTCAAAATCCTGATGTAAGAATAAATGCCTTGGAATTAGATTAATGGATTTTAAAACATTTTCATCTTTAATTCCTTTTTTCATTAGTTCTAAAACTAATTTTTTTCTCAATCCTTTATTTTTGGGGGAATCGTTCATAAAATTATTAAATCAATTATATGCAAATTTAATATAGATTGTAAATTTGGAATAATGATAAGAATAGGCGTTGTTGGTTGTGGTCATCTTGGGGGTATTCATATTAAACTTCTGAACGCTTCAAAAAATTTTGATCTAATAGGATTTCTCGAAAATGATGATAAAAGGGCAACTGAAATAAAACAACAATATAATATCAGAAGATTTGAAGATATAAATGAACTGAGTGATCAAATCAATGCTGTAATTATAGCAACACCAACTACGTCTCACTACTCATTGGCAAAGTTTTTTCTTCAACAAAAAAAACATGTTTTTATTGAAAAACCTATTACATCTACAATCCAAGAAGCTAAAGAACTAACTTTATTAGCAGATAAATTTGGATTAATTGGACAAGTGGGTCATGTTGAAAGGTTTAATTCAGCTTTCTCAAATGTTAAAAAAATAATCAATCCAATGTTTATCGAGGCTCATCGATTATCACACTATCCAGAACGAGGAACTGATGTTTCAGTTGTATTAGATCTTATGATTCATGACATTGATATTATATTATCAGTTATTAACTCACCAATTAAGAAAGTTAATGCTAATGGGACTAAAGTAATCAGTGATAGTCCTGATATCGTAAATGCCAGAATCGAATTCGAAAATGGGTGTGTAGCCAATCTTACTGCGAGTAGAATATCTTTAAAAAAAATGAGAAAAATGAGAATTTTTCAGCCAGATTCATACATATCAATAAATTTTGATGAGGGAAAATCTGAACAAGTAAAAATTGTTGACTATGATAGAAAGAATAAATATTCCCTAACCCTCAGAAACTCTGAAGGAATTCTAAAGGAAATTAGGATAGTTAACTATGACAAGAAAGATACAAATGCAATTGAAGAAGAACACAACAACTTTTTCAGTTCAATAAAAAATAAGACAAAACCGGACGTTTGTTTTAACAGTGGACTTGAAGCCTTAAAGGTCGCTTTCTTAGTATTAAATGACATTAAAAATGATTGAAGATTTCAGAAATTTAAGAAATAAAAATGGAGATAATGTTAAAACTATAGCTGTTTCCAAAAGAAGTACAAGTGAGGAGATACTGAGTGTTTATAATTTAAATCACAAAGACTTTGGAGAAAATAGAGTTCAAGATTTAATAGTAAAATATAATAAGCTTCCAAAAGATATTAATTGGCATATGATTGGTCACCTTCAAAGAAACAAGGTTAAGGATATAATTGAATTTATTCATTTAATACATTCAGTTGATTCATTAAGACTTCTAGATCAAATTAATAAAGAGTCCTCAAAAAAAAATTTGAAAACAAATATTTTAATCCAAGTAAAGGTTTCACAGGATGTTGGTAAATATGGATTTTTGAGTGATGAATTGGATAATGTTTTTAAAAATTATTTATCTAATAAATACAGAAATATTAATATTTTAGGTTTGATGGGGATGGCAACCTTTACGGATAATATCTCACAAATAGAGTCTGAATTTTCACTTTTATCGACTTTATACAATAAATATTCAAAAATGACTAATCTAAAATATTTGTCCATGGGAATGAGTGGAGATTATTTATTGGCTTTAAAATACAATTCCAATATGATAAGATTAGGTTCAGCAATATTTAATTAAATGTTTGCAATAATTGATACAGAAACATCAGGTGGTAAATACAACGAGGAGAAAATCATTGAAATTGGCATTCTAGTTTATGATGGAAATAAAATAATGGAAACTTATCAGTCATTAATAAATCCTAAAAAAAAAGTAGATTATTTTGTACAAAAATTAACAGGAATAAAAGAGAACGAATTGAAAAGGTGTAAACCTTTTAAAGATCATGCAAAAGAGATAAAAAAATTATTAAAAAATAAAGTTATCGTTGGTCATAATGTTGAATATGATTACAGAGTTCTAAAAAATGAATTCAAGAGTATCGGAGAAAATTTTAAAGCTGAAACTCTTTGTACAATCGAGATGTCAAAAAAGATTTTCCCTGGTTTGGAATCCTATAAATTAAAAAAAATCTGTAAGCACTTTAATATTGAGCTGAATAACCATCATAGAGCATTTGATGATGCAAAAGCAACATCTGAATTATTTAAAATAATTAGAAGCTTTGAAAAAACTAATTAGTATTTCTGGTCCAACCGCTATCGGTAAAACTAAAAAAGCTATCGAATTAGCTCTTTTTTTAAATACGGAAATCATTTCTTTTGATTCAAGACAATTTTATAAAGAAATGAAAATAGGGACTGCCCCACCCTCCAATCATGAACTATCTCAGGTAAAACATCACTTTATTCATAACAAGTCAATATTTGACAATTACACAGTTTATGATTTTTCAATTGATGCTAAAAGTTGTATTGAGGAATTGTTCAAAAAATACGACAACATAATTTTAGTTGGTGGTTCTTTTTTGTTTTTAAATTCAATAATAAAGGAATTTGATGAAATGCCAAATATTCCTAATGAATTAAGACATAAACTTAATCATGATTATCAAAAAAAAGGTAAAGAATACATCTTAAATCTTCTAAAAAAAATAGATCCTATATATTTAGAAATGGTTGACAAAAATAATCACAGGAGAGTAATTAGAGCATTGGAGGTATCAATTCAATCAAAAAAACCATACTCTTCATTTTTGGGGAAAAAACATCCATCAAAATATAATCATGTTTCTATAGCGTTAAATGATGAGAGAACTAATATTCATAATCTCATAAACGATAGAGTCGATTTAATGTTAAAAAATGGCTTATTGAATGAGGCAAAGCAATTACATAAATATTCCCATTTGAATACACTGAACACAGTAGGATATAAAGAATTATTTAATTATTTGGATGGTAAAGTAAGTAAAGTTGATGCAGTAGAGCATATAAAAAGAAATACTAGAAGGTTTGCAAAAAAACAAATTACTTGGTTAAATAATAATGGTAAACACCATTGGTTTAATCCAAATGATTCTTTTGATGATATAAAAAGAGTTTTATAAAAAATTTGACAAATTTGATTTAATTCTTTTATCAACATCTATTCTAGAATCTTTAACAAATTTTTTATTCATAAGCTTTTCATAAAGTTCTATGTATCTGTTGGAAATTAATTCTACTGTTTGATCTGAAATATTGGGGATATTTTGCCCTTCTAAGCCTTGAAAATCATTCTCCATTAACCATTCACGAAAGAACTCTTTCGATAATTGCTTCTGCTTTAACTTATTAGCCTGAAAATGGTCATATGAATCCGCGTAAAAATATCTTGAAGAATCTGGAGTATGAATTTCATCAATTAATATAATGTTGTTTTCAGAATCTAAACCAAATTCATATTTCGTGTCTACCAAAATTAATCCAGAATTTTTAGCAATTTGTGTTCCTCTTTTAAAAAGCTCTAGAGATATATAGTGAAGTTTATCGTAAGTGTCTTTATCTAATAAGTTGCTTGATAAAATTTCACTTGGACTAATGTCTTGGTCATGATTTCCTATATCAGCTTTTGTTGTAGGAGTAACAATCGGCTCATTAAACTTATCATTTTCATTCATTTTTTCAGGAACAATATTTCCACAAATATTTCTAAGACCTGATTTATATAATCTAAATGAGTGACCTGATAAATACCCTCTTACTACCATTTCAATTTTTAAAGGTTTACATTTCTTTCCATATGACACATTAGGATCAGGGGAAGAAATTAACCAATTATTAACGATGTCTTTGGTCTTGTAAAGCATCTCGACAGCGATCTGATTTAATATTTGGCCCTTGTATTTTATTCCTCTTGGCATTATTACATCAAAAGCTGAAATCCTATCAGTAGCAATAACTATTATGTTATTATTATTCAGTGTATAAACATCCCTTACTTTACCCTCATATTTTGATTTAAGATGCTTAAAATTATAATCTGTTTTAGTAATTACAGTTTGCATTAATTATTTCGTGTTATACGCGTCAATAATACTTCTGACTAGTTTATGTCTAATAACATCACTACCGTCTAGATAAACAATATCAATTCCATCAATTTTTTGAAGTAAAACATTGGCTTGTTTTAGTCCTGACATTGAACTTTTAGGTAAATCAATTTGACCTGGATCTCCTGTTATCATAAATTTGGCTTTTTTTCCCATTCTTGTCAAAAACATTTTCATCTGATTTTCAGTAGTATTTTGAGCCTCATCGAGAATCACAAAAGCATTATCTAATGTTCTTCCTCTCATGTATGCAAGTGGTGCGATTTCAATAATTCCTCTTTTAATGTAGTCATCGAGCTTTTCAATTTGAATCATTTCCTTTAAGGCATCGTAAAGTGGCTGCATATAAGGGTCAAGTTTATCTTTAAGATCACCGGGTAAAAAACCTAGGTTTTCACCTGCCTCAACAGCAGGTCTGGTTAAAATAATTCTTTTTACATCTTTATCTTTTAAAGCTTTGACAGCTAGTGCAACTCCGGTATATGTTTTTCCGGTTCCAGCTGGTCCTATTGCAAAAACCATATCATTATTTTCAAAAGCTTCAATTATTTTAATTTGGTTAAGTGTATGAGCTTTAATTTTTTTTTTGTTGGTTCCAAAAAGAATTACCCTACCAGATTCAGGTTTTAAAAGTTTATCCCCTTTCCCCTCAATAATTTGATTTAAATTTGATTCATTTAAATTTTCATTCTGTTTTAAAAAATAAATTAATGAATCCAAAACAACACAAAGCTTGAGAATATCAGTGTTTTCACCTTCAAGCAGAAGCTTATCACCTCTTGGTGTGATTTTAATTTTTTTGTATACCTTTTTTAGAGATTTAAGGATATCGATCTCAGAATTAAAAAAATCTGATGGATGAAGATCCTTAATATAATATTCAAATTTTTCCAAAAGATCTTTAATAAATTCTTATTAAGTAAATTTATAAAAAAGAATATTATCTTAATATTATAATGTCTATAATTACCCTTTTGTCGGACTATGGAACTAGAGGTTCTAAAATAGCAAAAGCCAAAGGATTATTGCTTAGTGAATTATCGACAGCGTCAATTGTTGACATAAGCCATGAAATTTCTCCTTTTAATATCGTTGAGGCTGCATACATAACGAAAAGATCATATTCAAATTTTCCACGAAATACCATACATATTATTGATGTTGATGCTCAACACAATCCCGAACAATCTTTAGTTGTATCATACTTTGATAACCATTATTTTATAACCGCTGATAATGGCTTTATTTCTTTGTTATCAAACGAAATAAAACCTGAAAAAAATATTGAAATTACATTAAATAAAGATGTGAGTTTTTCATCTATTCGAACATTCGTTAAAGCTGCTGCACATATAAAAAGGGGAGGTAATATCAACTTATTAGGAAAGGAAATAATAAAATTGAAGGAATTCACTCATTTGAATATTAAAACGCATTCTAATGACACAATTATAGGGCACGTAATATATGTAGATAACTATGGAAATGTTATTTCAAATATCACCAAAGATTTTTTTATAAATTTCTCGAATGATAGAAGTTTTGAAATAAATGCTAAAAACATAAAGTTTAATAAAATTTATGACTCATTTAATGATGCAATTAATTACGAAATAAAAAAAGAATACAGAGAAGAAGATGGAAAAAAAATTGCGCTATTTAATTCGTCTGGAAACTTAACTCTATGTATATATAAAAGTGATCCAAAAATCAGTGGCGGTGCAGGTAGTTTATTTGGATTGGCATATGGGGATAGTATTTCTGTAAAGTTCATAAGTTCCTAGAATTTTATTAAAATTAATTTCATTATAAAGGTCTTTTACAATATATTTAATTTACGATATGAAGTTTATAATTTCCTCTGAAAGTTTACTAAAAAATTTACAAGTTTTAGGTTCAATATTGAATAACAACAACACTTTACCTATTCTTGATTGTTTTTTATTTGACATAGATAATAAAGATCTTTTTATAACTTCTTCAGATCTTGAAACATCATTAACATCAAATATTTCAATTGACTCATCGATTAAATCGAACATTGCAATTCCAGCAAAACTCTTAATTGATATAATTAGATCTTTACCAGATCAACCACTCACATTTTCCATTTTGGAAAACAATACTCTTGAAATAAATTCTACTAACGGTCAATATTCATTATCATATTATGATGGTACTGACTATCCTAAACCACTAAATGTTGAAGAAGCATCTACTATAAGTTTTGAATCAGCAACTCTTTTGAAGATCATAAATTCAACTATTTTTGCTTCAGGTAACGATGACCTAAGACCTATTATGTCAGGCGTTTTTTTTCAAATCAGTTCTGATTCATCTTGTTTTGTAGCTACTGATGCACACAAATTGGTAAAATATGAGAGGAAAGATGTAAAATCAGATCAACCAATAGAGTTTATAGTACCAAATAAGCCTTTGAACATTCTTAAAAATATTCTACAAGATCAACAGTCAAAAACCGATGTTTTATATAATAGAACTAACGCAATATTTAATTTTTCAAATTTTAAATTAGTTTGTAGGCTAATTGATGGAAAATACCCAAATTATGATGCTGTAATTCCAAAAGAAAACCCAAATGTTCTTGAAATTGACAGGAATCAGTTTTTACAGGCAGCAAAAAGATCCTCAATTTTTTCTAGTAAATCAACAAATCAGGTTAAACTTGATATAAAAGGTAATAAACTAGTGATCAAAGCCGAAGATATAGATTTTAATAACAAATCTGAAGAAACACTTGATTGCAATTATAACGGATCAGATATTTCTATTGGCTTTAATTCTAAATTTATTGTAGAAATGCTTTCAAATCTAAGCTCAGATTCAATAAAACTTGAACTTTCATCACCAAGCAGAGCTGGAATAATTTCACCAAGCATAAGTAATGATGATAATGAAGATATCATAATGCTGGTAATGCCAATAATGCTTAATTAGAACTTGTTATAAATAATAATCCGTTCTTACAAAATTTGATTCCTTATTGTCAATTAATTTTCTAAGAATCTCTTTATTAATTTCATTATCTTTTGAGGCTACAAAGGTTCTAATTGAAAAAGATCTTAACGCATCATGAACACTTAAAGTTGCAACAGCAGAGTCTTTTCTGCCAGTGAAAGGGAACACATCTGGTCCCCTTTGACAGGAACTATTAAGATTAACCCTACAAACCAAGTTTACCATTGAGTCAATCAATGGACCCAATTTTTTTTCAGATTTCCCGAATAAACTGACCTGTTGACCATAATTCGAACCTGCCATAAAAGAAATAGGAACATCAATTTTTTCAAATGATATAACAGGGATAACTGGACCAAATTGTTCTTCTTTATAAACTCTCATTTCTTCATTAGCGGGGTATAAAACAGCAGGAAAAACAAAATTATTAGTCACCTCTCCTCCCCTTTTGTTTAGAACTTTCGCTCCTTTTTTCTTAGCATCTTCAATCAAATCAATAATATATTTAGGTTTATGAGGCTCCGGTAAAGGGGTTAACAATGTGTTTTCCCAAGGTAAGCCCATTTTTAAATCATCTATTTTTTTACAAAATTCATTTAAAAATTTTTCTTTTATTTTTTCATGAACATAGATAATTTTAATTGCAGTACATCTTTGACCATTAAATGATAAGGCGCCATTTATACACTCATTTATTGATAAGTCTAAATCAGCATCGTCTAATATAATAGCAGGATTTTTAGCCTCTAAACCTAAAACCAATCTTAATCTATTTTTTTGTGGATGTAAATCTTGTAGGGATATAGCAGAGCTACTGTGTCCTATCAGGGCAAGCACATTTATCTTTCCTGTTTTCATTATTGGAGAAGCTATTTCTCTTCCTCTTCCAAAAACAATATTTACAACTCCTGGCGGGAATGATTGTTGAAAGGCATCTAACAGTGGTGCAATTAATAATACACCATGTTTTGCAGGTTTAAATATTGCTGTATTTCCCATTATGATAGCAGGAATAAGAAGTGCAAAAGTTTCATTAAGTGGATAATTATATGGACCAAGACATAATACAACACCAAGAGGACCTCTTCTTATTAGAGCTCTTACACCAGAATTATTCTGAAATATTGCTCCATCTCTATCTATTTTTTTATACTCTTTAATTGTTTCATTGATGTAATCAACAGTTCTATCAAACTCTTTTTGGGAATCATTTAAATTTTTTCCAATCTCCCACATTAGTAATTTAACAACCTCATCTCTTTGAAGTTTCATTAAATCAACAAATTTTTGCATACAATTAATTCTTTCATAAACTTTCATTGTAGGCCATTTACCTGTACCATTTTTATATGCATTGTCAGCGGCATCTAAAGCTTTTAAGGCATAATTTTCATCCATTTTTGGAGTATAACCAATTAATTTATGTGGGATATTTTTTTTGTCTGAAAGTATTGTTGAGTGTACTTCGCTGTAATCACCTTTCCAATCACTAATTATACCATCTATTAGATATGTCTTGTGATTGATTGGTTCTTTGATATCGAACTCTTTAGGTACAGAATTTGCCATTTTAGTTGTTTTGTTTTAGGGATCAATAATAATGCCAGTTATTTGATATAATTTACTAATACTAAGCAAGTTTTTTCATGTTTTTCATGTTATTACGTAGTATTTTACCAATTTTTTCGATTGGATGGTTCTTTGTAGATCTGTCATATAGATCTAATTCTTTTTTATCAAATGGAGCTGAGTTTTTTGATCCAATATGAATATTTTCAATTTCTCTCATAAATTCTGTTAATAAAGGAATACATGAATTGTTAAATAAATAACAACCATATTCAGCAGTATCTGAGATAATTCTATTCATTTCGTATAGCTTCTTTCTTGACACAAGGTTTGCAATTAAAGGAAGTTCATGTAATGATTCGTAATATGCTGATTCATCAATTATACCATTTTTAACCATTGTCTCAAATGCTAATTCAACACCAGATTTAACAAAAGAAATCATTAGAATTCCTTTGTCAAAATATTCCTGATTTGAAATATTCATTGTACCAGCGGTATTTAATTCAAATTTTGTTTTACCTGTTTCTTCTCTCCAATTCAAAAGCTTGATGTCATTATTTTCCCAATCATTCATCATATCATCTGAAAAACTCCCATCAAGTATGTTTGACATATGTTTATTAAATAATGGAGTCATTATTTTTTTAAGTTTTTCTGAAAGTTTGTGAGCAACATGTCTAGATGAATCATCTAATCTATTCATCATCCCAGTGATACCATTGTGCTTAAGTTCCTCAGTTATTGTTTCCCAACCATTTTGAATTAACTTGACACTAAAATCAGATTTGTATCCTAATTCAATCATTTTGTTATAAATCAAAATTGAGCCAGACTGTAGTACACCACATAAAATGGTTTGCTCACCCATCAGGTCAGATTTTACCTCAGCAACAAATGATGATTCTAAAACACCAGCTTTGTGACCACCTGTTGCAACTGCATATGCTTTAGCTATATCCAAACCAATACGTTGTGGATCATTTTCAGGGTGAACAGCTATCAATGTTGGAACACCAAAGCCTCTCATAAATTCCTCTCTAACCTCTGTTCCAGGACATTTAGGTGCAACCATTATTACAGTTATATCTTTTCTTATAGTAATCCCCTCTTCAACAATATTAAAACCATGAGAATAAGACAAAATTGAATTTCTTTTCATTAAAGGCATAGCTGATTTGACAACTTGAGTATGATTTTTATCAGGGGTCAAATTTATAACAAGGTCTGCATCAGGAATAAGTTTCTCATACGTGTCAACAATAAAATTATTTTTAATTGCATTCTTGTATGAAATGGATTGATTTTTAATAGAGGATTGTCTTAAGGCAAAAGAAATATCAAGTCCTGAATCTCTCATATTTAAACCTTGGTTTAAGCCCTGAGCACCACATCCAATAATTACAATCTTTTTATAGAGTAAAGCATTTACACCATCAGAAAATTCCATCTCTTTCATAAATCTACATTTTGCTAATTGCTCCTTTTTTTCTAATTCACTTAAATTATTATAATAATTATTCATTACTATTTACTGTTTAAAATTCTACTAATATCCATAGATTTCTTACTTACTGAAATTCTTCCTGATCTCACAAATTGTAACAATCCGTAGGGCTTTAATTTTTGATATAAATCTTCTGTTTCTACTCTCCAGCCTGTTTTTTCGATTACAAAATAATCAGGTTTTACAGTTACAATATTTGCTCTGCTATCTTTTATCATATTTTGAATTTGCTTTTCCTCAAATAATGAACTTGATTTTACTTTATATAGTGCTGTTTCCAAAAATATAGTTTGCTTATCTGTGTGGTAAAATACTGAAATAACTTCAATTTGTTTTTCTATTTGCTTAACAACTTTTATAACTTGTTCTTTACTAACATTTACGACAATTACAAATCTAAAAATATCAGGGATTTCAGACTCTGATGATGTTATACTTACAATATTAATATGTCTTTTCAAAAAAATAGCCGAGACTCTATTAAGCAATCCTACATTATTTTCAGTATAGATGGAGATTGTGTATGTTGTTTTTTTCATTTATTCTAGTCTAATATCGGATACTGATGAGCCTGAAGGTATCATTGGAAAAACATTCTCTTCTTTTTCAACACACACTTCCAATAGATAAGGTCCATCATGATATAACATTTGCTTTATTGATGAATTAAGTTCTTTTCTGTGTGACACTCGTTTTGATTCAATAAAATATCCTTTGGATATAGTTACAAAATCAGGATTAGTCATTTCCGTTGATGCATACCTCTTGTCAAAAAATAATTGTTGCCATTGTCTCACCATTCCAAGGTATTCATTATTTAAAATAACAATTTTTACAGATGATGAGGTTTGAAAAATCGTTCCAAGTTCTTGAATGGTCATTTGAAATCCTCCATCACCAATAACAGCAATAACCTCTCTTCCGGGATCTCCAATTTTTGCACCAAGTGCTGCAGGAAGTGCAAACCCCATTGTGCCTAGTCCACCAGAAGTTATGTTAGATTTAGATTTATTAAAGTTCATGTATCTACATGCAATCATTTGGTGTTGGCCAACATCTGTCACTAGAATAGAATTACCATCGGTATTTTCATTGATTGACTTAATAACTTCTGCCATACTTAAACCTCCGCTTTGCTTATTATATTCTTTATCAATAACCTTATCAAATTCAATTTTGTTTAATTCTCTGAACTTACGTACCCATGAATTATGGCTACTTTTATTTACATGTGGTAAAATTTCCTTAAGTGTCTGCTTTACATCCCCAACAACAGCAATGTCAACTTTAACATTTTTATCAACCTCTGCAGGGTCAATTTCAAAATGAATAATTTGAGCTTGTTTTGCATATGATTTTAAATCCCCAGTGACTCTATCATCAAATCTCATCCCTATTGCAATCAATAGATCGCAATCGTTGGTTAGAACATTTGGACCATAATTTCCATGCATACCAACCATTCCAACATTAAGTTTATGATTCGTAGAAATTGCCGAGACTCCAAGAATTGTCCATGCTGCAGGTATTCCAGTTTTTTCAACAAAATCTTTAAATTCAGACTCTGCATTTCCAAGTATTACACCTTGACCCCAAACAATTAGAGGTTTTTTTGACTCATTAATTAATTTTCCAGCATCAGAAATTATAGATTTATCAATAGTAGGTATTGGTGAGTAACTGCGAATATTTTCACATTTTTTATACTCAAAACTTTCAATCATCTCAAATTGTGCATCTTTAGTAATATCTATCAAAACGGGTCCGGGTCTTCCCGTTCTAGCTATAAAGAACGCTTTTGATAAAATCTCACTAATTTCAGATGCTTTTGTAATCTGGTAGTTCCATTTTGTAACAGGCGTTGATATACCAATGATATCAGTTTCTTGAAATGCATCAGAACCGAGTAAATAAGATGCAACTTGTCCTGTTATACATACCATTGGAGTTGAGTCAATTTGAGCATCTGCAATTCCAGTAACTAAGTTTGTTGCACCCGGTCCAGATGTTGCTATGGCAACACCAACCTTTCCAGAGGACCTAGCATAACCCTGAGCTGCATGTGTTGCACCTTGTTCATGTCTAACAAGAATATGATTTATATCGCTTTGAAATTTATAAAGTTCGTCATATACGGGCATTATTGCACCCCCAGGATAACCAAATAAAACGTCAACATCTTCGGATATTAAACATCTAATAATTGCTTCTGCACCTGAGATTTTTTTCATATTAATCAGTAATACATCCTTTAGATGAACTTGATACAAGTTTAGAGTATTTATACAAAATACCGGATTTATATTTTAATTCAGGTTTTATCCACTCTTTTTTTCTTTTTTCAAGTTCATTTTTCTGTAATTTGACATTAATTTCATTTTTTATCGCGTCAATAACAATAATGTCACCGTCCTTTATAAATGCAATTATACCTCCCTCAGCAGCCTCTGGTGAAATATGTCCAACAACAAATCCATGAGTACCCCCTGAAAACCTTCCGTCAGTAATTAATGCGACATCATTTCCAAGACCAGCACCCATTATAGCTGATGTTGGTTTTAACATTTCTGGCATACCTGGACCACCTTTTGGCCCCTCATATCTTATAACTATAACATCTCCTTTTTTTATTTTTCCAGTTGATATTGCATCATTTGCATCATCTTCACAATCAAAAACCCTTGCTACACCTTCAAAAACAAAACCTTCTTTTCCAGTGATTTTTGCAACTGATCCGTGAGAAGCAATATTTCCGTATAAAATCCTGATATGACCTGATTCTTTTATTGGTTTTTCTAAGGGCATTATGATATCTTGGTTTGAGTCAAAATTTGCAACATCCTTTAGATTTTGAGCTATTGTTTTTCCAGTTACTGTTAAACAATCTCCATTTAACATATTATTATCCAACATGAACTTTAAAACAGCTGGTACACCTCCAATATTATGTAAATCTTCCATAAGATATTTTCCGCTTGGCTTTAAGTTTCCAAGAAATGGTGTTTCGTTTGATATTTTTTGAAAATCATCAATTCCAAAGTCAATATTTGCTGTTTTGCAGATTGCTAAAATATGTAATACGGCATTTGTTGACCCTCCCAAAACAGTAATTAATCTTACAGCATTCTCAATTGACTTTTTAGTAATTATATCACTGGGTTTTATATCGTTTCTAATTAAATTTAAGATTGAGCTTGCAATTATCATCTTTTCATTTGATTTATCCTTACTAACTGCTGGATTTGATGAGTTATATGGCAGTGACATTCCCATAGCCTCAATTGCAGATGACATGGTATTAGCAGTATACATTCCTCCACAAGCTCCAGGACCTGGACAGGCATTACTTATTATATTTTCATAATCTACATCTGATATTTTTCCTGACACTTTTTCTCCCCAAGCCTCAAAGGCAGATACTACATCCAATTTTTTACCATTATAACAACCAGGTGATATTGTGCCTCCATAAACCAAAATTGAAGGTCTATTTAGCCTAATCATAGCCATCAAGGCACCAGGCATATTTTTATCACAACCTACAACTGTAATTAAAGAGTCATATGACATACCATTGACAACGGATTCAATTGAGTCTGCAATTATTTCTCTTGAGGGAAGTGAATACTTCATTCCCGAGGTTCCCATTGAAATGCCATCACTAATACCAATAGTGTTGAAAATTAATGGAACAGCTTTCGTTTTATCTATTTCATTTTTTATTTGATATGATAAATCATTGAGATGCATATTACATGGATTTCCCTCATAGCCTGTGCTGGCGATACCTACAAATGGTTTATCAAAATCTTCTTTTTTCAATCCGATAGCATGAAGCATAGCTTGTGCCGCAGGTTGAGAGCCCTTTTTTGTAATTACTTTACTGTACTTGTTAAGTTCCATTTTCTAAAAAAAAACTCCATATAAATGGAGCATGTAGTAAATATAGTATTTATCATATTAAAAGTAGGAATTATCTTATTATATTGATTAATTAATTTAATATAATGACTAAAAATAAGATTTGTCAAAATATTTTTAATATTCAAAGGAAATTTTTTGAATCGAAGAAAACGATTAATCCAAAAGAAAGAATCAAGTCTTTAAAGAAATTAAAGAGTGTTATTTCAAAAAATGAAGAAAAAATAATAATTGCTTTGGAGATGGATCTGGGTAAAAGTTACGCAGAATCTTACATGTCTGAAATTGCAATTATATATAACGAATTAAATTATTTTATTGGAAACACCAAGAAATGGACAAAAAGAAAACGTGTTTCTTCATCATTATTAAATTTTTTCTCCTCAGATTTTATTCTACCGACTCCGTACGGAGTTACATTGAATATTTCCCCTTGGAATTATCCATTTCAACTATCAATATCTCCAATCATTGGTGCTGTATCCGCAGGAAATACAGTTGTTTTAAAGCCTTCTGAACATTCGCCTAACACGTCTAAGATTCTAGAAAAAATAATTAATGAATCATTTGAAAGAGGTCATGTAGATGTTATTAACGGAGGACCCGAAATTGGAAAATACTTACTAAACCTAAAATGGGATTATATTTTTTTTACTGGAAGTACAGAGATTGGAAAAATTGTTGCGCTGGAAGCAGCGAAAACACTAACACCTGTTACACTTGAACTCGGTGGAAAAAACCCATGCATCATTGATAAAAATGTCTCAATTGAAATTGCATCAAAAAGAATAGTTTTTGGAAAATTTTTAAACTGTGGTCAGACATGTATTGCTCCAAATTTTTTAGCGATACATGAAGATATTAAAGAATTATTTATCAATTTCTTGGTAAAGAATATCAAATCAATCTATGGTAATGATCCAAAAAACAGTCCTTTTTATTCAAATATTATAAGCGAACATCATGTAGATAGACTTTCAAAACTTCTCAATAATAGCAAAATCATTCATGGGGGAAAATTTGAAAAAAGTACTAAGTATTTTGAACCAACTATTGTTGAGGTATCTTCAGCTCAAGATAAAATTTTAGATGATGAGATATTTGGACCTATACTTCCGATAATGACATATAGATCTAATGATGAACTTGATAATATTCTGCAAAGATCAAAAAATCCATTGGCATTTTATGTATTTACAAATAATAAAAAATTTGGTGAAAAATTAATCAATAATTATTCATTTGGAGGTGGTGCGATTAATGATACGATTGGACAAATTGTAAATAAAAACCTTCCCTTCGGAGGAATTGGTAACTCAGGAATGGGAAAATATCACGGATACGAAACATTCAAAACTTTCAGTCATTTCAAACCATACATAATAAAGTCTAATATTTTTGATCTAAAATTTAAATATAAATTGAGTGAAAATTCTATAATTTTTAAGTTAACTAAAAAACTAATTAAATACATTTCAATTTAGTGAAAAAAGAATTTGATAAGATCGTTAGGAGTAGAAGGTCTGTCCGAAAGTTTAAAGCTATCAACATAAATGATGATGTGGTTAAGGATTGTATTTTACACGCGTCCTTAGCCCCAAACAGTAGCAATCTTCAGTTGTGGGAGTTTTATCATGTAACCTCAAAAAAATTAATGAAAAAAATATCTTATGCCTGTTTTAATCAACCTGCAGCTCGTACTGCAAGTCAATTTGTAGTTGTTGTTACAAGAAAAGACTTGTGGAATAAAAGAAGGTTGTTCAACTTAAGTAAAATAAAGGCAAGAAAGTTAAAGTTAAATGATAAACATCTCAAAAACAGAAGTATTGCAATTAAATACTACAAGTATTTAATACCAACAGTTTACAGAGAATTCTATGGAATTATAGGTCTTTTTAGATATTTTAATGCTTTGATTATTGGTTTGTTCAGACCAATTTACAGACAAGTAACAAAATCTGACATGAGAGTCGTTGCTCATAAAAGTAGTGCTTTAGCTGCTCAAAATTTTATGTTGAGTATGAGATCAAATGGGTATGACACCTGTCCAATGGAAGGTTTTGATTCACTCATAGTTAAAAAGACTCTATCACTTCCGAGGTCCGCTGAAATTAATATGATAATTAGTTGTGGTATTAGAGATGAAAAAGGAATATATGGTGATCAAATTAGAGTACCATTTGATGAAATATACTTTAAAAAGTAAGGTCTGATTAATTGTTATCTTTAAAATTGTCTAAACCTTCCTTGAGCCAATCTCTGTATGTCTGGGTATCAGTGTATTGAATTGGTGAATTTAAAATATCAAGTGACGGTGATACTAAAACATAATATGGTTGAGAATTAATATTAAAATTTAATGTTTGGAAAGCTGACCATTTTTCACCTTCATTTTCAATTATTTTAACATTTCCGTTTTTGTCTGTGAGATTTATATTCTTATTATTTAACAATTTTGATCTGTCATCAACATAAAGTGAGATCAAAATAAACTCATCATTAATCATATTGTAAATATCATTTTTTGACCAGGTATTTTCTTCCACCCTTCTACAATTCGCACAAGCCCATCCAGTAAAATCAATGAGCATTGGTTTGTTTGTGTATCTAGATTCTAATAAGCCTTTTTCAAAATCTTTGAAACAATTTAAACCAAGTGGACATCCATTATTGTTTTCATAAACTGTATAAAATGTAGGTGGAAGGAGACCACTCAGCAAAGCTAGCTTATAACTACTTTTTTCTTTAACACCTAAAGATAAATTTATGGTTGAATAACTAAAAAAAGCAATTAATAAGTATAAGATTAGAGATCTTTTAAATCTTAATGAATTGATTAAATAAATTAAACATGAAAGTGAAATTAAAATCCAAATAATGATAAAGACTTCTCTTTTAAGTAGACCAAGTTCAAGAATTAAATCAGCATTAGACAAAAACTTAAATGCTAATGCTAATTCAATAAATCCCAAAATTACTTTAACTCTACTTAACCATATTCCTGATTTAGGTAAAACTTTTAATGAATTAGGTGAAATAGCAAGAAACGTAAAAGGTAATGCGAGAGAAACGCCGAAACCAAGCATTCCAAATGTTAAATCTAAAGCACCAGATTGTGATGTAATACTACCAACCAAAAGCGAACCCAAGATTGGTCCAGTACAAGAGAATGAAACTAAGCATAGTGTTAATGCCATAAAGAATGTGGAAATCATTCCAGATGAAATATTTGATGCATTATCTATTTTGTTTGTCCATGAATTTGGTAATGTTATTTCAAACAAACCAAATAAGGACAATGCAAACAATATGAAAACCAAAAAGAATAAGAAATTCAATATAGGACTTGTGGAGATCTGATTAAAAATTTGAGGGTTAATGTTTTCAATAAAGTAGAAAGGCAAACTTAAACTCAGGTAAATAAAAACAATAAACAAACCATACATTACGCTTAGAAATTTTCCTGAACTTCCCTTGGACGAGAAAAAAGAAACAGTCAATGGAATCATAGGAAAAACACAGGGTGTTAGTAGAGCCAAAACCCCACCCAAAAAACCAAGAATAAATAAGTTTAGGTAATTATTGGAAATATAACTTGAAGAAATATCTTGACCTGATGAAATTAGTTCCTTATTGTTGAAATTAATAACTAATTCACTTTTAACAGAGTTATAATCAAAAACTGTTTTGTTTAGATTGGAAACCCCACTGAGGTTAAACATTAAGTCTTGTTCTTGAAAAATACACACCCTATCATCACAAACCTGATAATATACAGTTTGATTTACAAAATCAACGTCATTATCATTTAACACAATCCTTTGATTAAAGGTAACTTGATTAACGAAGTACGATTGGTCTAAATTAAAGACTGGATCAAACTTTGTAATGGGCTCAGGTTCAGTAACTTTGGAATAATTTTTTATAATCAAAGAATCTGAAAAAATAAACTCGGTTAAAATTGCCCCACCCTCTTCATTGAACTGAGAATACAGTCTCCAATTGTTTTCAATTTTAGCGGTTGTGGTTAGATTGTACGTACTATCATTTATTTTTTCAGTATTTGTTATCCACTCAATAGGATTTTGACCTAGGATTACATTGAAAAAAAAACCAAAAAATATGCTTAGATAGAAATTTTTAGACATTTACCTTTTGTTTTTATAAACCTATTGTCTGCTCTTTCGCCAATTATCCATAAAATATCATCTCTGTTCGACAACACCCACTGATTTTGTTTGGCAAAAATCGACATTTTTTTGTCTTTAAAAAATTTAGATAGCTTCTTTTTTCCCTTCATACCGTATGGATAGAAGGTATCCCCAATCTTCGGTCTTCTGACTATCAATGGAAGTTTAATATCACAATAAAAATATACTTCTCTAGAATTCGGCTTTTTTGCTTCATCCGTCATCTCTAATTTTATTTTAAAGGGTTTCTGATTAATACCCATTTCTAATTCATATTCATTTGAGTCAAGAATTTCATTTCTCTTTATTAAAAAAAATTCTCTATCAGACAGGATTGTGTGAGTATTTGATACAATTTTCTTTCCAGTTTTTGAAATCAAAAAATTTAGAATTTCCTTCTTATTGTAAAAATTAAAATTTTTCAAATTTTCGATAAAGTAATTCAATGAATTCTCATTTTCTAGCTCCTGCTTGTTGATCTTTATATAATCTAATTCATGAATGAACAAATTATCCATTACAAAATCGATTTTGGTAGAACTTATTGATTCAATAATTTCAGAAACTTTTTCTGTAAAATTTTTATCAATTTTTTCAATTTCAGGAATTAGAATATTTCTTATTCGATTTCTTAAATAATAATCTTGAGAATTACTAGAATCAACGCTAAACTCAATTTCATTGCATATTGCGTATGAAATTATATCACTCTTTTTTTCACTTAAGAGAGGTCTTGATATATTTTTATTCTGCTCAGGAATAAGTGTTAAATTATTTCTTGATGGATTTCTAAAGATACCTATAAAAATATTTTCAACATTATCATCCAAATGATGAGCTGTAGTAATTAAGTCGTAATTGAATTCAATCAATACTTTTTTAAACCAATCGTATCTAATTTTTCTGGTCTCTATTTGTATGGACTTATTTATTTCACCTTCTCGAATTTTTTTAAGGTGCAATTTCAACTTATTTGATTTACAGAAATCTCTTACAAATTTTTCATTTTTCAAGCTTTCATTTCCTCGCAAAGAATAGTTAACATGAGCCACAGAAATGTTAAAATTATTTTTTAATAGCAAATGAGCAAGTACAGTACTATCCAAACCACCACTCATGCAAACAAGGATTTTTTTTTCCTTGAGGGATTTTATTTTTTTTAAAACATTATTTTCAAAAATACACCTACTCATGACAATGATTTTTTTATTGCATCAATTTTTGTTAGACATTCTTCATACTCATCTACAGGATTTGATTTGAAAGTTATTCCACTACCTACATTAACTGATATTTTTGAAAGTTTATCATCATAAATAATAGTCCTAATTACGACATTAAAATCAAAATTTTTATTTGGGTCGATGTAGCCAATTGCTCCGCTATAAATTCCCCTCGAGGTTTCTTCTAATTCATCAATAATTTTCATGGTTTTTATTTTTGGAGCTCCTGTCATACTTCCCATGGGAAAAGTACTTTTTAAAATTTTTGAAAAAAATATTTCATTTTCAATTTGAGCCTCAATTGTTGAAACCATTTGATGAATATTTTTATAGGTGTTAATTTTTGAAAGTTCTGTTACTTTAACTGTACCCTTTTTAGCAATTCTTGATAAATCGTTTCTTACCAAATCAACTATCATGTGGTTTTCAGATTTTTCTTTTATACTGTTCTTTAATGAATTTATAAGAAACACATCTTCATTAAAAGTTTTTCCTCTTTTTTTAGTCCCTTTAATTGGTTGTGATATAATAGTTTTCTTATTTCTTTTTATAAACCTTTCAGGCGAAGAGGACAGTATATGAAAATGTTTGTCTTTGTAGTATACACTCATTGGTGACTCGGTAAGTTCATTAAGTTTTTTAAAAGTATTTTCAGGATTAATTTTTGTGTTGTCATTAAAAAAATCAAAACAAAAATTTAGTTCATAGGTGTCTCCAATTTTAATTCTTTTTTTAACATTTTTTATTTTTTTAATATACTCTTCTTTTGATAACCTTCCTGTTAATTCTACATTTAAATTATTTTTGTTCTCATCTGATCTTGTATGAATCTTGTTAATCTCACTCCAATCCTCTAATATTTCTTTTTCATCGAAGTATAATGCTCTAAGTATAACTCCATCAAAAATCCAAATTGTTGACGGTTGAAAAAATGACAAATTAGGAACATCAAAATATTTTAAATTTTTTGAATTAAAATCGTCAATTTCGTCCTTTAAATCATAAGAGATAAACCCAAAAATCCAATCATTCAACTGGTTAATGTAATTATCAAGTTTTTCTAATGAATTATCTGAGCTTTTTAACTCACTGATTTTACCGTAAGAAAAGATAAATTCATAATCATTTTTTTTGTTGTTGGAATCAAGAAGAATAACATTTTCTTTTGATTTTGATAAAAACATAAGGTTTTCTTTTAAATGACTAATATTTTTAACTACAAAAACTTTTTCTTTTCTTTCCATTATTGCCTTATAAAATTAACATAAAATGAAGATATTGGTATATTTGAATTTCAAAATGAATGAAGAGTCACTTTACCTAGAGTCTGTTGAATTATTAAAAGAATTAATATCTACCCAATCATTTTCTTTTCAAGAGGAAAATACTGCAACATTATTAGAAAATTGGCTCAATAAGAACTCCATACCCTTTAAAAGACATGTTAATAATATCTATTGCTACAATAAATATTATAATGAAGAAAAACCCAATATTCTTTTAAATTCACACCACGATACAGTTGAACCAAACGATTCTTACACAAACGATCCTTATGAGCCAATTGTTGATCAGGGAAAGCTTTATGGTCTTGGAAGTAATGATGCAGGTGCATCATTAGTTTCTCTTATTTCTACATTTAAGTTCTTTTATGATTGCAAGAATTTAAATTATAACTTGATTTTTTTAGCTTCAGCAGAAGAAGAAAAATCTGGAAAAAATGGAATAAAAAGTGTTATTCCAAAACTACCAAAGATTGATTTTGCAATCATCGGGGAACCAACAAAGATGGAAATTGCCATTGCTGAAAAGGGATTAATTGTATTTGACTTAATAATTAATGGAACATCTAGCCATGCAGCCCACCCCAATACAAATAATCCAATTCAAAAAATCAATAAAATAATTGATCAAATTAATGCATTAGATTTTAATAAAGTTTCCAAAACTCTTGGAAAAGTTAAAGTAACAATCACTCAAATAAATGCGGGTAAACAACATAATGTTGTTCCATCTAATGTTAAGATGGTTGTTGATGTAAGAGTTAATGATTTATATTCAAACAAAGAGATTTTGGAGATATTTGAGCAAAATGTAGACTGTAAAATACTGCCCAGAAATCTTGAGCTAAACAGTAAGTCAATTGACAGTAATCATCAAATTAATTATGTTGCAAAAAAATTAAAAATAAAAACCTATGGATCACCAACTCTTTCTGACCAATCAAAAATCAAATGTGATTCTGTCAAGATTGGACCAGGAGACTCAAAAAGGTCGCATACTGCTAATGAATTTGTTTTTCTGGATGAAATAAAGGAAGCAATTCCTAAGTATATAAAAATATTAGAAACGTTAAAAATCTAAATATGAAGAGGTCTGTTCTCTAATGCAGCAAGAGCAGCTTCTTTTAGTGCTTCAGAGTATGTCGGGTGAGGATGACTCATCATAGCAATATCTTCGCATGAGGCTTTGAATTCCATCGCAGTAACAGCCTCCGTGATTAGGTCAGCTGCTCTTGCTCCTATTATGTGGACACCAAGTATCTCATCAGTTTTTTTGTCTGCTAAAATCTTTACAAAACCACTTAAGTCATTACTTGCCCTTGACCTACCAAGAGCTCTCATGGGAAAACTTCCTTTTTTATAATTAATTTTTTCTTCAATTAGTTCTTGCTCAGTCTTACCAACACTAGAAACCTCTGGCCATGTGTAAATTACATTAGGAATTAAATTATAATCAATGTGCGGTTTCTGATTTTTTAAAATTTCAGCAACAGCTATCCCTTCCTCCTCAGCTTTGTGTGCTAACATGGGTCCATTAACAACATCACCAATTGCAAAAATATTATCATTAGTTGTTTTAAATTGTCTATCAATAATAATTCTTCCAAACTTATCTGTATCAACACCTACCGAATTCAAACCTAAATTTTCGGTATAGGGTTTTCTTCCGACTGAAACTAGGCAATAATCTGAAACAAACTCTAAAATTTCTCCAGACTTATTTTCAGCTTTAACGATCACATTACAATCGAGTGACTTTACATCAAAAACTTTTGATGATAAGTAAAAGTTAATCTTTTCTTTTTTGAATATTTTAAGTAATTCTTTAGAAACATCATTGTCCATAAAAGGTGTAATCTTATCTGAATATTCAATAACATTAACCTCTGAACCTAGTCTATTATATACTTGACCAAGCTCTAGACCTATGACACCTGCTCCTATAATAGTCAGTGATTTTGGAATTTCATTGAGTGACAAAGCCTCCGTGGATGTTATTATTCTTTCCTTATCAATGTTTATAAATGGCAAGGTAGCAGGTTTTGATCCAGTCGCTATTACACATTTGTCAAATTTAATTGTTTGATTTGTATCGTTTTCAATATTGATTAAATGATCGTCAACAAAACTTGCAAAACCATTGTATACATCAATGTTGTTTTTGTTCATTAAAAAATCAATACCCTTCACAGTTTGAGAAACGACATTGTTTTTCCTTTCTATCATTTTTTTAAAATCTAAAGAAATTGCACCTTCAACGTTAATTCCATGACTTGAAATGTTATGCACCACATCATGGTAATGATGAGATGAATCTAATAATGCCTTAGATGGAATACAACCTACATTTAGGCATGTTCCTCCAAGAGATGTATATTTTTCAATAATAGCTGTTTTAATTCCTAATTGAGATGCACGTATCGCACATACATAACCTCCTGGTCCCGAACCAATAACAACCAAATCGTAATTTTTCACAAAACAAAAATACTAAATGTTGGAAGATATTTATTCGTTTATATCTTTAAATTCAGTCAATTAATATCGCTTTTTATGAATATATTAGCAAACAAATGAAAACGGAAAAAAACGCCGCCAATATTGCTACTAAAATAAGTTTATTTGACTCTGTATTGCCAATATTTTTTTTGATACTCCTTTTATTTTTAAACGTCTACATTTTCTACGGTGATTCGGCACTTGAAGGCTCAAATCAATTTATATTGCTTACTGGTGCATTTCTAGCAATTTTGGTTGGGGTTAAAAATAAAATTAATATTAACTCAATTTTTAATTCCATTTCCAAAAACATCGAATCTATAGGCACTCCAATACTGATATTACTTTTAGTTGGTTCATTAGCAGGATCCTGGCTACTTAGCGGAATTATTCCCTCAATGATTTATTATGGATTTAAAATTATTAATGCATCTTTTTTTCTTCCATCCTGCATAATAATATGTGCCTTAACATCTTTTGCCACAGGGAGCAGTTGGTCAACCTCAGCAACTGTAGGAATTGCATTAATAGGAATTGGAAAGGTCTTAGGCTTTGATACTGGAATGGTTGCTGGAGCAGTGATATCTGGGGCGTATTTTGGGGATAAAATGTCCCCACTTAGTGATACAACTAATCTCGCAGCTGCTGTCACTGAATCCAACTTATTTGATCATATTAAATACATGATGATTACCACATTTCCAACCATAGTTATCACATTTATATTTTTTTTACTTTTTAACCTAATTAATCTCCCTAATGATGAAATATCTAATCAAAGCTACATTGAGTTGATACCTAACTTTTTCAATACTACGCCAATTCTATTTTTAGTACCCATATTTGTAATTATACTAATTATAAAAAAAACAAACCCGGCTATAGCACTTTTTTTGGGGACATTATTAGCTTCGTTTTTTGCCTTAATTTTTCAAGGTGATACAATAGATTCAATTATTAATAATAACCCAGATCAAGAACTTAATGAATATATGGTAATAATGAACTCAATTGTTGGCGATACTAACATTCAAACTAATATCAACTTTTTAGATGAACTTTTATATTCCGGCGGCATGGCAGGTATGCTCGATACTGTGTGGTTAGTGATTTGTGCAATGGTTTTTGGTGGCGCAATGGATGGAATAGGTGCTTTAAAAAAGATAAGTTCAACACTACTAGATTATGCAAAATCAACTTTTAGTTTATTTGCTAATACTGTCTTCAGTTGCTTAACTGTAAACCTGTCAGCATCGGATCAATACTTATCAATTGTAATTCCTGGAAAAATGTATTCAGAATCATATAGAGAAAGAGGTCTTAGCTCTGTTAATTTAAGTAGAACAATCGAGGATTCTGGAACTGTAACCTCTGTATTAATTCCATGGAACACATGCGGAGCATACCAGTCAACCGTATTAAATGTTAGTGTATTTGATTATTTTATTTACGCTATTTTTAACTGGTTAAGTCCAATAATAACCTTGACTGTAGCTTATATAAGATATAAAATAAAAAAAGTTTAATGTCAGAGAACAAAAATAAATACAAGACTATCACAGGTGTTTTTCTCATATTTTTTTCAGCCTTAGTCTTTATCTCAATGACTTCTTTTCTTTTTAATTGGCAAGTAGATCAGTCCGAGTTGGATGAAATTATAAGTTCAACTGAAGACATTCAAAATTTTGGAAAAAAGATTGGTCTTATTATTTCCAACTTATTAATATTTAAAGGCTTTGGTATTGGATCTTTTGTTTTTCCTTTACTTTTCAGTTTTTATGGATTATCTCTGCTAATAAATAGTTTTACAAAAAAATTAATTGATATTTCAATTAATGCTTTGGTTATTTGTGTATGGATATCAATTTTACTCAGCTACATTATAGAAAATAAAATTTTTGGTGGTGTATTTGGATACGAGATTCATATTATTCTATTAGAATATATAGGAGATTTGGGTTTAATACTTTTATTACTATTCGTTTTATTCTCTTTTGTAATTTTAAATTTTAACATAAACTTCAAAAACTATCTTGAAAGTTTGAAAAAAATAAAAACAGTTAATACTGATGAGAAAATTACTGTTGATGAAGAAAATTCTAAAAATGTCAGTTTTAATAAAAATATAATTAAAGACGAAGAAATAAAACCTACAATTTCAAATTTTTCAAAACTTGAAGAAAATTCTGAAGAAAATTCACCAATTGAGGATTCAAAAATTGAGATTGAAATTGAGGAATCTGTTCAAGAGGAAATTGTTGATGTTAATAACCTGCCCGATTATGATCAAAAATTAGATTTAGGTTCTTTTATAAAACCAAAAATTGATTTACTAATTGAACACGACAGCACAGGGGCAATCAAAATAGATGAAAACGAGCTTGCAAAAAATAAAAATAAGATTGAAGAAACACTTTTAAATTATAAGATTGAAATAAAGAGCATCAAGGCTACTATCGGACCAACTGTCACGTTATATGAAATTGTTCCTGAAGCTGGGGTTAGAATATCAAAAATAAAAAATCTTGAGGATGATATAGCACTGTCGCTATCAGCTTTGGGCATTAGAATAATCGCCCCAATGCCGGGAAAAGGAACAATTGGAATTGAAGTTCCAAATGAGTCTCCAAAAATAGTTTCAATTAAGTCGTTACTATCGTCTAAAAAATTTCAAGATGCTGAGATGGAAATCCCCTTAGCATTGGGAAAAACAATAAGTAATGAGACTTTTGTTGTTGATTTAACAAAAATGCCTCACCTACTTGTTGCAGGAGCAACTGGTCAAGGAAAATCTGTAGGAATTAATTCAATATTAACCTCAATAATTTACAAAAAACATCCAGCAGATGTAAAGTTTGTTCTTGTTGACCCTAAAAAAGTTGAATTAACTTTATTTAATAAAATCGAAAAACATTATTTAGCCAAGCTTCCTGAGGTTAACGATTCGATTATTACAGACAGTAAAATTGCAGTAAAAACACTAAAGTCATTGTGTAAAGAGATGGATAACAGGTACGAAATGCTAAAAAATGCAAAATGCCGAAACATTAAAGAATATAATCAAAAGTTTAAAAAAAGAGTTTTGAGTCCCAGAGACGGTCATAAGTACATTCCGTATTTAGTATTGATAATTGATGAATTTGCAGATTTGATAATGACTACAGGAAAAGAGGTTGAAACTAACATTGCAAGATTGGCGCAAATGGCTAGAGCAGTTGGTATACATTTGGTTTTAGCTACACAAAGACCATCTGTAAATGTTATAACAGGTCTTATAAAAGCCAATATTCCTGCAAGAATTTCGTTTAGGGTAACAAGTAAAATTGATTCACGAACAGTATTAGATTCTTCAGGTGCTGAACAACTAATTGGAAGGGGTGATATGTTATTTTCACAGGGTAGCGATTTAACGAGACTACAGTGTGGTTTTGTAGATACACCCGAAATTGAAAAAATGGTTTCATTTGTTGGTAATCAAGTTGGTTATTCAACCCCTTATATTTTACCAGAAATCATTGATCAAGAAACAAATGTAAGTTCTGAGAATGATATTTCTGAAAGAGATCCATTGTTTAAGGAGGCGGCAGAAATTATTGTAAATGCACAACAAGGCTCTGCTTCTTTGTTGCAAAGAAAGATGAAATTGGGATATAATAGGGCTGGAAGAATTATTGACCAACTTGAAGCTGCAGGAATTGTCGGTCCATATGAGGGAAGTAAGGCTAGATCAGTCAATGTTAAAGATCTTATCGATCTGGATGAGTTTTTAAAATGAGTAAATATTACTGTTTATTTTTTTCACTGTTTTTTTTATCTATATCATCTCAAAACGATGTTGAATATATAAAAAAAAAATACAGTTCGTTTAATTCATATGATCTTAGTTATGATTTAATTGTACATACAAACAAAGAAAATGAAGATGTTATAATAATGGAAGAATCAGGAACAATGTTTGGTAACAGTTCATCTTATTTTATTAAGCATAAAAATATGGACATAATCAGTGATGGAGAAAAAATTTACAACATAATTCATGAAATTAAAGAAATTAATATAATCGATTACTCAGAAAATAATCAATGGAATCCAATTAATATTTTCAAAACTTTTCTTGATAAAATTAACTCAAGCCTACTTAAATATGAAGAAGATTATATTTCCATCAATTTTTTTTTAGAAGAATTAAATAGAAACTACACTTTTTTCTTAGACAAAAACTATAATATTTTTAAATTAAGAATGAAGAATAATGAATCCAATTCATCAACAACTATTTTAATAAATGACATTTTTTTTTCAAACAAAATATATGATATTGGTTTTGATAGATCTGCATATAAAGATTATTTTTTAAACAACTTATGAAAGTTCTCGACAGATATATCCTAAAATCCTATTTAACAAAATTTATTAGTTTTTTTGTCATTATAATGATCATTTTTATTTTTCAAACAATATGGATGTTCATTGATGATTTGGCTGGGAAAGAATTAGATGCTGAAATTCTATTTAAATTTATTATTTATTATTGTCCTAAACTGATTCCCCTAGTTTTGCCCTTAACTGTTCTTTTAGCTTCAATTATGACCTATGGGGATTTGGCTGAGAATTACGAGTTCGCAGCAATTAAATCATCTGGAATTTCTCTATTTAGATCAATGAAAAGTTTATTGATCTTTAACACAATACTCTGTTTTTGTGTTTTTTTTATTTCAAATAACCTAATTCCATATTCTGAATTTAAATCTTATAATTTAAGAAAGAATTTGGCCAAAGTAAAACCAACACTCGCAGTCTCCGAAGGGGTTTTTAATAGTTTAGGAAACATGAATATAAAAGTAGATGACAAATTTGGGGTAGATAACAATAAATTGAAGAACGTAATAATTCACAAAACCAATAAGAATAATGATAATCTTACAGTTATAAAATCAGAAAATGGACAATTAATTTTTAATGAGAAATTGGATGTTTTGAACATAGTTTTGAATAATGGCTTCCGATATGAGGAGATTCTTACAGAAAACTCTGGAAATAAAGAATACAAACCGCACACTAAAATCAAGTTTAATAAACACACAATAGTTTTTGATCTTAAAGAATTTTATGATGTTGACTTCAGTGAAGAGAAGTACAACAATACCTTTAGAATGCAAAATATCAAACAACTAAAATTTAGTGTTGATTCACTAGAACAAAAACTAATTCAGCAATACAATAATTTTAGCAATAGTTTTTATAAAAGAACTGGCATATATAGTTTCCAAACTAAATATAAAGGCTCTGGATCATTTGATAAAATTAACATCTCAGATCACAATACTGTTTTAAATGATTTTGAAGAAAGCTACAGGGTGCCAATTTTAAAATCAATTAAAAGAAATATTGAAAATCAAAGAGTTACATTATCTACTCAAAAAACAAACTTTTTTATTAGAAACAAATTAATTAATCTTCATAAACTAAGTTACTATGAAAAATTTGCAATCTCGCTAAGTCCTATAATTCTTTTTATTTTGGGTTCTTCAATTGGAGCAATAGTAAGAAAAGGAGGTTTTGGATATCCTGTACTATTTGCCCTAATTATTTTTCTAACTTATCATTTTATTGGCACTTTTTCAAAAAATGCAGCTGAAGATGGCACTATCAGTGCAACATTTGGAAGTATGATTTCAACAATAATTATTTTACCGCTATCTATATATTTTTTTAGACGGGCAATTATGGATAGAGATTTGATAAATATTGACTTTATTGGTATAAAAATTTTTGGCTTTTTAAAATTTAAAAATGAAAATTAAATTAAATACTATTGAGGATGCATTAGATGATTTCAAAGAAGGAAAAGTATTAATTGTTGTTGATGATGAAAATAGAGAAAATGAGGGTGATTTTGTTTTTCCCGCTCAAATAATCACAAAAGACATTGTCAATTTTATGATAAAAAATGGGAGAGGTTTAGTTTGTGTGCCAATGACATCTAAAAGATGTAAAAAATTGTCATTACAACCAATGGTAACAAAAAACACTGAAGTAATGGATACCGCTTTCACGGTTTCTGTTGATTTAAAGGGCAATGGGGTTAGCTCGGGGATATCGGCTGATGATAGATCAAAAACAATACATGCTTTAGTAGATCCAAAAACAAAACCAGATGACTTAACTAGACCTGGACATGTTTTTCCTTTAGTTGCCAAAGATGGAGGTGTTCTGAGACGGTCAGGACATACGGAGGCTGCAGTGGATCTTGCAAGATTAGCTGGGTATTTACCTGCTGGTGTCATCTGTGAAATCATGAACGAGGATGGTTCAATGGCTAGATTACCTGAACTAATTGTTGTTGCTAAAAAATTTAATTTAAAAATTATTTCAATTGAAGATTTGATAGCTTACAGAATGAAGTACGATACTTTAATTCATAAGATTGATGAAACATCAATGAATATTAGAGATAAAAATTTTAAACTACATGTTTTTAGCCAAATAAATTCCGATAAAATTCATTTTGCAATAACTCATGGTTTATGGAAAAAAAACTCTCCTGTTCTAACAAGAATGATTTCAACCAAGTCAATTAGTGATACTGTAACTAGTATTCATAATGAAAGCGATGAGGAACTAAACAGATGTATTAATTTAATCGTTGAGGATAAAGCCGGATCTATTATTTTTATAAATCAAAACAATGAGAGTAAGGATGTTCTTGAAAGTTTGAGTAAACTTGGGGATAAAGAAATTAAAAAACCTTTGTTGACATCAGTAAATAAAAAAATGGACTTAAAAGATTTTGGAATAGGAGCTCAAATTTTAGAAAAATTAGAGATAACAAAAATAAAACTATTGACTAACACACGAAAAGTTAAGAGAGTTGGTTTAAGCGGATATGGACTTGAAATTGTTCAAAGAATAAAATATTAGAAAACCCACAACTTAAACGAAAACAACAAAACACAAATTACTAAAAAAATTCTTACTATATCCTCACCTTTTTTCACAGTGTAACGACTTGCCCACCATCCCCCATAAAGAGTTCCAAAGCCAAGTGAAAGACCGTATCCAAAATTTACAAGATCATTGATAACAAATGTTAAAAATGCTCCAATAGTATATATTAAAATTACAGCGGATTTTGTAGCATTGACTTTAATTAGATTCATTCGATTGTAAAAATTTAAAAAAAGCATAATAATAAAACCTATTCCTGCATTAACGAATCCACCATATATTCCAATAATAAAAAAAATAAAACATGAAACCATTAAACTTTTTCCTTTTATCTTTTCATTTAAATCACCTTTTAGGATTTGAGGACTAAACAATATCATTATAATTACGATTATCATTATTAAGGAAAGAATTTTATTAAAAATTCTATCATCAATATCAATGGCAATCTGTGCTCCAATCAGAGAACCAATCAAAGCAAAGAGACCAATATAAATACTAAATGGGTATGTTGAAATTCCTTTGCTTTTGTAACCCATCTTTGCTGAAAATGCAGTCATTAACAGCCCTATCCTGTTGGTTCCGTTTGCGACATTTGATGGTAAGCCTAAAAAAATAAGTATGGGTAATGTAATTAGGGATCCACCACCAGCCATTGTATTAATGACCCCTACAATACATCCGACTAACACTAAAACTGGATAATGCCAAAAATTTTCTGTTATTAAATCCATTTGAATTTTGCCATAAATGTAATAAAGAATTTTTTCCTTAAATATCAAAAATTGTTAATTATATTTGCTGCCCAAGGAGAGATGGCAGAGTGGTCGAATGCGGTGGTCTTGAAAACCATTGAGGGTCACACCTCCGGGGGTTCGAATCCCTCTCTCTCCGCTTTAAACCTTATGATATTATCATGAGGTTTTTTTTGTTAATTACTTAATGATTAAATCATATCAAAAAATATCCAAAATATTTAATTTTATGTATGCTTTCAAGTAAAGAAAATTCTTATATCAAGAAAGAAGAAAAGTTTTGTTCCAACACCTACCATCCTCTTCCTGTTGTCCTTTCCAGAGGGAAAGGAGTTTTTGTGTGGGATGTACATGGAAAAAAATATTTTGATTTTCTGTCATCGTATTCTGCAGTAAATCAAGGCCATTGCAACAGAAAAATCTTAAATGCTTTTTTAAAACAATCAAAGAAACTAACTCTAACATCACGAGCATTCTACAATAGTGAACTAGGCGATTCTCTAGAATACATAACATCTGTATTTGGATACGATAAGATGCTTCCCATGAATTCTGGTGCCGAGGCAGTAGAAGCAGCTTTAAAAATTTGTCGAAAATGGGGATATGAAGTAAAGAAAGTTGCAAAGAATAAGGCAAAAATTATTGTATGTAATGGTAATTTTCATGGAAGAACAACAACAGTTATTTCATTTTCCTCAAGTAAAGAGAGTAAAGAAAATTTTGGGCCTTTAACTGTTGGTTTTGAAATCATTGAATACAATAATATTCAAAAATTGAATGAAGCTTTTAAAGCAGACAAGAATATTGTAGGGTTTTTAGTTGAACCGATACAAGGTGAAGGTGGTGTAGTTGTTCCTGATGAAGGATATTTGATGAAATCAAAAAAATTATGCGAGAAATATAATGTTTTGTTCATAGCAGATGAAATTCAAACAGGGATTTGCAGAACAGGAAAATTGTTAGCATGTCACCATGAGGAGGTAAGACCAGATATAGTTATCTTGGGAAAGGCACTCTCCGGTGGATTTTATCCAGTATCAGGTGTGCTTGCCGATTCAAAAATAATGGGTGTTTTAAAGGTTGGACAACACGGTTCAACATTTGGTGGAAATCCATTAGGGGCCGTTGTGGCAAAAGAATCAATAAAGTTTGCTCTAAATAAAAATTTATCCAATAATGCAACAACAATGGGAAATTTATTCAGAGATAATTTGGAAAAGTTAAGAAGTAAACACAAATTAATAAAAAAGATTAGGGGGAAAGGTTTGTTAAATGCTATTGTTCTTGATTGTAGCGAGACTTCAAAAATCCCATGGGAGTTATCATTAAAAATGCGTAACAATGGGGTTTTAGCAAAACCAACTCAGGGAAATAAAATAAGATTTGCACCGCCGTTAATAATAAATAAAAAACAAATTTTAAAAGCAATTAAGTTGATTGATACAAGTTTTTCAGAGTTGTAATATGAATCTTAATATAAATAACGAAACTTCAAAACTCAAAGAAGTTTTAATTGGCAACTCATACAATTTTAAATCTCCATTAAATTTCAGAGACCTTTATGACCCTACGTCATTACTAAATTATCTAAAAGGGAAATATCCAAATAAATTTCGATTACAAAGTCAGTTATCAGAACTTAAAAAAATATTAATTAAATATGGAGTTAAAGTTCATGAACTAGATACTGAAGATACAAATCAGATTTTTGCCCGAGATCTAGGCTTTGTCATCCAAGATAATTTTTTTGTATCATCAATAATCCCAGATAGAGAAAAGGAATTAAATGGGTTGAGATCGTTACTTAGTAACGTTAAAAATGTAATTAAACTACCAAAGAGTGCTCACATTGAAGGAGGTGATGTTGTTGTTACAGAAGATCATGTCTTCATTGGTTATTATGATAAAAATGATTATAAGAGTCAAATCACAGCAAGAACAAATAAAAAAGCAATAAAAATGATGAAGGATCTAATAAAAAAAAAGGAAGTATTTCCAATTGAATTGATAAAATCATCCATTACACCTTCTTTAAATGCTCTTCACCTTGACTGTTGTTTTCAGCCTGTTTCAAAAAATAAAGCTGTGATGTGTAAAGAAGCATTTGCAAATAAAATTGAACTCAATTTTCTGATCTCATATTATGGTGAAAAAAATATCTTTAATGTAACATTAGATGAGATGTCAAAACTTTATTGTAATTTTTTTTCAATTAATGAAAATACAGTAATTACAGATAAAAGATTTAAAAGATTAATGGATTGGTTTTGTGATATCGGTTTGAATGTTGAAAAACTTGACTTCTCTGAAATTTCAAAACTTGGTGGGCTATTTAGGTGTTGTACATTACCTCTGATAAGAGAAAAAAATTAAAAAATATAGTTTGGCTTATTTATTGCTAGTATATTATGGATGAGACTCGTAATAATATTATTTTCATTAAATATCTTTTGCCAACAATTAACATTAAGCGATACTGGCGTTAACTTAGAGTTCATAAAAAGAGAACTTTCAGCACCTTATAAATCTCAGAATATAGTTATTGCCGGAAATAAGTATTTCTTCAAAAAACCAACCAACGCTACATTAAAATTATCAAATAATGACACACCAGTAAATGTTGTAACGAATTACAATCTTCTAGAACAAACATTTGACATATTTGATGATAACAGTATGTACAAATTACTGCCAGATAAAATTGAAAAAGTAATTTTTCCTGAAAAAGAATTTGTCTCAATAAATAACAAATTTTATGAAGTTATCGAATCTAATCAGAATTTTTCCCTGTTGGCAGACACATTTCTCGAAATATATTATCCCGACTATACACCTGGAATTCAAGACAAACCAGATCCAAAGTACAGAAAGAAAAATTCCATATTTCTATACTACAATGACAAGTTCAATTATGTTGAACGTAGAAAGAGCTTTCTAATATCAATGTTTGATAAAAATGTTTCTAAGGATGTGAATACCTTTATAAAGAAGAACAAAATATCCCCCAGAGATGATCAGGAACTAAAAACACTGTTTGTTAAATTTCATAATTCCTTAAATAGATAGTTCGATAAATTTTCTTGTCCTGGTTCTAATTTCCGACCAGTTACTTTCAGCTATTAATTTTTGCTCAGCAATCCAAGAACCTCCTATAGCAATTACATTTTTCATCCTTGAATATTTCATCACATTGTCTTGATTAATGCCACCAAGAACAACCCACTTTAAATCAAGATGTTTAAAAGGAGAGTTTATTCGGTTTAAATATTTAGTGCTACCCAGGTCTTCGGCAGGAAAAAATTTAAGTGTATTTATTCCGAATTTAACTGCAGTGGCAATATCAGTAGGAGTTGAAATACCTGGAATAAAATTAAAATCTAGTTCAATAGATTTTTGAATGATTTGGGCATCAGTTGAGGGTGAAAGACCAAAGTTTGCTCCAACCTGTTTGGCAAAAATTAGATCATCAATCGTCAAAATTGTTCCTATGCCTATATTCAAAGGGATTGGGGAATTAATTATTTTATCAATAGATTTTCTTGAGCTATCGGTTCTCAATGCGATTTCAATATTTCTAATTCCTGAATCGTACAAACATTTTACTAAATCAACAGCTTTTTTTTGATCATGAATAACCAAAACAGGAAGAATCTTATTATCAACAAACATTTTTATTTATAAAGTTTTTTATTTCAGAGTCATTAAATTTATTAATATCTCCTTTAAAAGTATGTGCTATTGCAAAAGAAGATGCGGAAAATGAAATAATTTTTTCAATATCCCAGCCTGAAATGAATCCATGCATAGTTGCTCCAAGAAATGAATCACCAGCTCCTACTCTATCAATTTGATCAACTTCATATACATCACTTGTATAATTATTAGATTTATATTCTATAAGTGCTGCCAACTTATTTTCATTTCGAATGGTCATTGCAACACATGGTATTTTGTAAACTTTCAAGAGCTCTTTTACAGTTTTTTTTGTTTCATCAAAAATATCATCATCGTTAGAACTAACATTAATTTCTAAAATTTCTTTTAATGTATTTGAACTGGTAAATAAAAAATCAACACTGTTCAATATTTTTTGTGTAAAAAGCCTACATTGACTCATAGACCATAAATTTTTTCTATAATTTATATCGTAAATAATTTTTACATCAAAGTTTTTTGCTACTTCAACCATGTTTAATATATTTTTTTGACATTGACTTGATAAAGCTGGTGTAATTCCTGAAATCAAAAGATATTTTATTTCTTTAAAAGAATTTGAAAGATCAGATTTTGGAATTGAGTAAAGGGAAAAACTACTATTAGCACGATCATAGATAATTTTAGTAGGTTTATTATTTTTCCCAGGAATTGTAAAGAAAACACCTAATCTATTTTCATCAAAATTAAGTTTACAATCTATATTGAATGATTTTAGAAATAACTCTATATCTCTACCCATAAAATTGTCAGGAAATGAAGACAAAAATTGACAATTATGCCCTCTTTGACCTAAAAACGCAATAGCATTAGCCTCACATCCTCCATATCCAGTAACATAAGAGCTGTCTGATAATTCATCATCAGAGGAAATTCTTACCATTATTTCTCCATAACCTAGGATTTTATCCATTATACAGAATTTCCTAATCCAAGAACTACTGCAGATATTATTAATACAACAAGTCCAGCAAGAAGCTTATTAAATGGTCCTTTCGCATTTTTCCATTCACCAGCCCTGTATGCCCAAAAATTACTAATTATCAAGGATAAACCAAGAAGAATTGGCCAGCCAATAACTGGTCCAATTTCACCCAATAGAGCTGCTCCTTGCCCATAAACACCAAGTGCCGCAAACCAACAAAAACCTGCAATAATTGCCCACTTATATGCATTAAAAGATTTATCTATACTAAAAGTCTTCCATGAATTATTTCTAAAAAGTAAAAAGATAGAGTACCCAAAGTTCATCAAAAAAGCTCCCCAAAGTACCACAACCCACGCTGCTAAGCTGGAATTTCTTGGAATTACTCCAAATTCAATTGCTGTTTGTGCAACCGGAGCAGCATTTGCAAATCCAACATTAAGTAAAGATGACAACAAACCACATGTAACAGCAATTATAATTCCTTTGGTTATATTTTTAGACTTATTTGCAGTTTCAATTAATTTATCTCTGTCTATTCCCGCCTTTGCCGTTATAGCAACTCCAATTAATGAAATGACTAAGCCGCCTATTATGTAGGGAAATGATGGCTGAGAGGTCGCATTTTCAATTTGAAATAATGGAATAAGACTACCAGCTGACCCAGCAAGCCCCATAACAATACCCATGGTTAATGATAAACCTATATATGGAACACTAACTCCAAACATAATACCACCTACACCCCATGCAAATCCTAAAGCCATCGCCCAAAAAATTGCATCTTGTGGAGAGCTTGCTATAATTTCAAATAGATCAGGAATTGCAATGTATGCCCATATCATTGGAAATAAGATCATTGCAACTAAAACGTGAATGACCCACCAAGATTCCCATGACATTGGATTCATGTATTTCATTCCTAAACCAAAAGTTCCTTGAAAGAAACTGGCAAAAATTAAAAGTAAAAAAGGTAAAAATAGTTCCATAATTATTGTTTTGTTATAGTTATACGTTTTTTAATTAAGTAATCATCAAGTGCAAGCTCAGAGCAATCATGACCAACTCCACTTTCTTTAATTCCTCCATGTGGAAGATAAATATCATACTTAATACCATTAATTTGAACTTCTCCAAAATCAAGCTCATTAATGAAGCGATTAATTCTTTCTTTATTTTTTGTAAATAAGTAGGATGCTAAACCAAATTTGGTATTATTTGCAGATTTAATCACCTCATCCTCTGATTTAAAGGAAATTAATGAAGCAACAGGACCAAAAATCTCTTCATGGAAAATATTCATTTTTTCTGTTACGCCGCTAATTACCGTAGGTTGTATCCAATTTCCAACATTTAAGTTATCTGGCGATTTTCCACCACACTGAAGTTTTCCACCATCATCAATTGTCTTTTTAATTAACCCCAAAACTCTTTCTTTTGATTTATTTGTGATCATTGGACCAATTTCATAATCCAATTGTTTATTGAAACCTATTTTCAATTGCTTTGCTTTAGAAATCATTTTATCCATAAACTCGTCGAAAATTTTCTCGTGAATAAAAAATCGATTGGCTGCAACACATATTTGACCACAATTCCCAAATTTAATAGCCGCACCAATATTTGATGCTAATTCAATATCTGCATCATCAAAAACAATAAATGGTGCATTTCCTCCTAGTTCCATGCTGTATTTTTTTATAGATGTTGATGAGTCTGAGATAACTCTTTTGGCAGTTTCAGTTGACCCAATCATTGTAATTAACTTTGGCAAAGTACTCTTTGATAAGGTTGTAGCAACCTCACTTGGTTCTCCACATAAAATATTCACAACCCCTTTTGGAAAATTAATTTCATGAAGAATTTCACCAATAATGTATAACGATACTGGAGATAACTCTGATGGCTTTAAAATAATACTACATCCAGATGCAAGAGCTGGGCCTAGCTTAAATCCAGCATTTAGCAATGGAAAATTCCAAGCCAAATATGCAACTACAACACCAATTGGCTTTGAAACTAAATGATGGGAGTGAGTACCATCAAGATCAATAATTTCTTTATCCTTTTGATAATCTTCTATAATATCTGAGTAGTATTTTAAACTGTTTGTAATTGATTCTATATCCTCCGCAGTTGCATTGTATGGTTTTCCCATTTCATAGGAAATTGATTTTCTCAAAATCTCTTCTTTTTCTAAAATTTTATCTCTCAAAATGAGCATCCACTCTTTTCTTTTCTTAACAGGTGTTTTTGACCAAGTATCAAATCCGTGCTTTGCTGATTTCAAAGCTCGTTCAGAATCCAAACTATTTGCCCATGAAAGTGTAGCAATCCTCTCATCATTTAAAGGACTGTAAATTTCTTTTGTTACATTATTTACAGAGGAAACTAGTTCTCCGTCAATATACATTTTAAGTTGTCCAAAATTCATCTTTAAATTTTAATTTCATTTAAATAATTCTCATCCACATCAATTCCTAAACCAGGAAGTGCATTCGTCTTTATATATCCATCTTTCATCAAGATATTATTTTTTATAATATTTTCTCGAATTTTATTTTCGGTTCTATCATACTCAATGTACGCATCGTCTTGATAGAGTCTTCCAGGGATGGGTTCAAGATTTGATATAAAATTAATTGCTGCAAAAAATGCAATTCCTGAACCCCATGTGTGAGGAATTACCTTCACTCCTTTGGTCGATGAAAGTGACGTTATTCGTTTTGCTTCAGTCAAACCGCCACAGGAACAAATATCCATTTGTAAAAAATCAATACAGTTTTTGTCCAAAAGTTTTTGAAAACCGTATCTCAAATATTCACATTCTCCAGCTGCAACTGGTATTTGGGACTTCGCCTTGAAATCTGTATATTGATCATAGAATTCAGGTGAGAGTGGCTCTTCAAACCATTTAATTTCCATATTTTCCAATCGTTTTGAGAGTTTTAAAGCCTCATCATATGAATATGCGTGATTGGCATCAATCATAAGCTCAACATCAAAACCAATTGCGTCTCTGACTGCTTTTACATTTTTTTCATCATCGTCTATATTTAATCCAACTTTCATTTTGATTGACTTGAAACCATTATTTACATATCCAATAGCTTCATCACATAAATCTTGGGTGAGGGTTTTTGAATCTGAAAAATAAAGACCAGTCGCATAGGGTCTTATTTTTTCTCTGTAAGAACCACCTAAAAGGGTAGAAACAGGTAATTTATGATACTTTCCTTTAATATCCCATATTGCAACATCAATTGCACTAATTGCAGAGAGAAAAACCCCTGATCTACCATAATCATGAACTCTTCGAAATAGCGTCGACCAAATCACATCAGATTCCAATGGATTCATTCCGATTATATTCTGCTTAACATAATCAATGCATTCTTTAACAACTGGTGCAGGTCCATATGCTTCTCCCCATCCAATTAGCCCATTGTCACAAATAATTTTAACGACGCAAATTTTTCGATTGCTGTATTCCCATTGCGAAAAGAAAAATTCTTTTTCAAGATCTTCATTTAAGACATATGGGATTATTTCAGAAATTTTCATTTTAAAATCCTTGCCAGAGTCCTTTCGAATCTCCATTAATATAATCGATTCCTACCATATTTTGTGGTTTTACTTCTATTATACCTATATTTTTTCTCCACTTAAGACTTTTTACAATTTCACTCATTTCGGTATCATAACATTTAGCTATTTTAGCTCTTCCCCTTTTATAAACTATTTCTTCCAAACAGTGATTCTCTTTCATTTCATTTTCAGACATTAAAATATTTTTATAAGGCTGTATCAAAACCTCTTTAGGCCAATGATTTTTTCTAAAAATATTATTTTCAAAAAAAACATTTTCAATTTCTGACCCTCCACCAGGATCAGGTTTATATTGATCACCCAAAACCATTACAGGGTCATTCTCAAAATAAAAAATATTATTGGCCACATAAACACCTTTTGAGGCTTTGTCCACGGCAATCTTTGGAATAATATCTTTACCGACATAAACTCTGTTTCCATAAATATAAGAGTTAAAAGGACCGTTTCTTTCCTGTCCTCTTCCAATATATCCACTCAACCAAAAAGTTTTTCCCTCCTGAAAAGCTCCATTTTTTCCCTTTACTCTGTGACCATCATTAATACTGGTATTATTTCTATATGAACAATTATAATTGTTACCCAAAATTTCAATAAATCCACCAGCGTTATTTCTACTTAGGTTGTTTTCAACAATAACATCATTACAGTTAAAATCAATATGACATCCTGCTGAATCAGCAGGACCATTTGCATTTTGAAATTTATTTCCAGAGATAACAGCATATGAGGTTCCCCAAGTCCAAAGACCACTGCCCCTTCCCCACTTTCTACTATCATCAAATGAACCGGAATAATTGATATCATTGCCTCTAGCAAATAAATTTCTGGTACTATTAAAAACCATTCCGGGTCCACCAGTTCTTAAAACATCATTATTATATATTTCAAGGTTTTTGAACTGTCTTTCTCTCTTTCCGATAAATCGAATGGCAGTATGAGATATGTTTGTGAATTGAGAGTTTTTAATTGATATATTCTCTAAGTTTCCAGATTCTGAAAGATTTAATACTCGTATTCCCCATCCATAACTTTTGGTTCCGTTTGGTGTACGAACTTCACTTTCATTTCTTTCATAACCAGGATCTTCATAAAATATATCTCTCAAATTAACATATGAAATTTCTAAATCACTATGTATTTTATTGTCTGTAACTAGATACAAAATTCCTGTCCTTAAATCAGTTTTTAATTTTTTATGTAAAAATTCATTCGCACCACCACCGTTTGCTGTAATCTCAACATTACTAATTTTTATATTTGACGAATTTTCAATAAAAATAGATGCTATTTTGCCTTTTGAATTTATGGTAGGCAACTTAGTATTTCCATCAATTTCATAATTAGAGATTTCAATTCCATCATGATTTATCAGATCAATTGTATTTAAAAAAGTCGAGCCGTTGGCCAATAATATCTTATCACCATTTGATAATTTAATATTATTTAAAAAATCAAGACTTTTAAAAGGTTTTTCTTTTGTTCCAAGGTTGGCGTTATCACCAGTTACTGAGTTGAAGTGGTAACTATATCCAATATCATTTTTATCTCCGTATTGAACTTGAGAGCATGAGCTAAAAATTAAAGCAATGATTATTAAAAATCTTTTCATTTAATTACCATTATAAGCCCCAATGTTTGGTTTTGTATCACTAGAAACTGTATTTCCAAAATAGTCCCTGCCTCCATTGTTTTGAATATAATTTTTTACATCTGTGCTACCATTTATGATAAATCCAGAGTTAAAAGCTGGACTTCCTGATTTTAATTTATAATCATTAGAGGAGTTACCCCCTACATTGGAAAATTGTGGATCTGTGTTCAATAAATCACTTGGATCGTGGTTATATGGATAGTTTGAATCTATCACAACATTTCCGTAATACATATTGTTACGAAATGAATTGAATTGTTCGGTGTCATTTCTAATATCCATGGTGAGTTTAGCTTGGTCACTAACATAAACAATATTGTTGTATACATAAGTGTAATCAGCATCTCTAAAAAATATTTCAATATGATCCATAGGGTTATTGTTTACATCATTTATGCTAGGAACAAATACAGTATTGTTATATATAAAATTATTATTGGATGTGACTCTTCTGTTTTGCCCAGCAAAATCTGATATCCAAAAAACATTTCCATGATGTTGACCTGTTCTTTTACCATCTGCAATACTGATATTATAACGATACCCACACATTTCATTTTCACCCAAAATTTCTACAAACCCACCAAAGTTATTTCTACTTAGATTATATTGCATTACAACTCTTTCACAACCCCAATCGATATGAGCACCGTATGAATCTTGTGGACCATATGCATTTTCGAAAATATTTTCTTGTATAATTGTATCATTACAAGTGTAGGTCCACAAACCACTTCCTCTATTCCACATTCTACTATCTTCATCAGAACCAGTTCCATCAAAATGGTTATCTTCTACTAAAACATCCTTGCATCTAGCCAACACAATACCTGAACCTCCTGTGTTGGTAAACTTTGAATTTTTAATTGTAATATTTCTGTGGTAAAACTCAGAATTAGCTGGGGACATTCTGTTTACAATGTGAATGCCATAATGACCAGTAAGAGATATATCAACATTATCAATTTCAATATTTGAGTAATAATTCCTATCACTATTGTTGTAGGACTCAAATCTTATCCCATAACCTTGATGTTCTTTCGTTGCATCACCAGGTGTAGGGTATATGTTTGATATTTTTACATTGTTAATATTTATATTAGAGATATTTCTGCCATCACCGAATCTGAGCACAAGAATACCATACCTTTCATCCTGACCATTTCTGTCAGAATTATGCATAAGCTTAACAGATCCATCTGACTTTCTGTGAGTAGCCTCATTTGTAATTTCAATATTTGATATAGTAATATTTTCAATATTTTCTAAAAAAATCCCCGCTTGATATCCATTTCCGTCTATGATTGGAAGATTTCCAGAGCCATAACTATCAACACTAATGTGGCTACCCTCACTTCCTGAGCCCCTGATCTTGAAATAACCCTTCCATGTATCCCCCTTCTTAAACTTAACAACATCACCAGCTTTAAATGTTATACTGTTTATTTTACCAAGGTTTTTGAAAGGAGTTGTTTCAGTTTTTCCATCATTTGTATCATCACCTGAACTAAAGCTGACATAATAGGTTGTATTTCCCTCAGAAGTTGAGTCGGTATAATCATCTGGATCAGTACTACCATCTTCTGTGTTGTTTCCTCCTCCATTATTTCCTCCATTATTTCCTCCGTTATTTCCACCATTATTTCCACCTGGATCATCACCGCCTGAACCACTGTCTGATGAACATGATAATACAAAAAGAGATAGTATTATAATAAAGAATTTTTTCATAGTTTAGAGAATAAGTTATCCTTTATCAAGATACAAATTGAATTTGAAATATTAAATCTTCATGTCAAAAATAACACTACTCATACTTACCATATTTTTTACTTTTGGATGCAACCATAATAAACAAGTTAAACCAAATATTGTTTTGATTATGACTGATGATTTAAATGACTACAATGAGGATCTGATGGGTCATCCACAAGTTATTTCACCAAATATTAAAAAACTAGCTGATTCTGGAATATCTTTTATTAACGCATATTCAAATGATCCAATGTGCGGACCATCAAGATCTAGTATGATCACGGGAGTTTATCCGCATAATTCATCAAATTTTTGGCAAAAACCGTGGTTTAATAATGATGTGTTAAATAATACCAAAACAATCATGGAGAAATTTAAAGAGAATGGCTATCATGTTGTAGGTAGTGGAAAAATTTTACACCACAATAAAAAAGAATTGTGGTCTGAATTTGAACATGATGCAGACTATGGACCTGTAGCGTATAAAGGACTTCGTAAAAAGGGAAAAAGAGGAGTCGCACACCCTGATGTTGCAAAACCCTTTTCTGAAATTGGACAAATTGATGGTTCATTTGGTC
>CACCAP010000006.1 GCA_902544085.1 uncultured Bacteroidota bacterium | reverse complement strand
GGGTACACAATGGGAAAGTGAAAAATATGAAGCTTATGATGGTTCAAATCCATTTGTAACGCGCTTTAATTTGAATCCCAACAGAATATCCGAAGGAAATATAAGGTTTAAACTACCTATTAAACCACGAAGAGCATCAAACACCACAGCCACAGCAATGGGTCCGATTGGTGTTTCATTAAATGGCGTTCCTTTTTACAACCAATATGCTGGAGGTGGGGCTCCGCTATCGAATGAAATTAATTCGTTTGATCAATTTAATGGTCACCCAGCCCCAGGAAGAAACGGTGGTGGCGGAAGATACCACTATCATATGGAGCCTTTTTGGTTAACCTTAAATTATGGAAAAGAATCATTGATGGGTTTTTTACTTGATGGGTTTCCTATTTATGGACCGATCGAAGATGGGACTGTTCTTACAAGTTCAAATCTTGATGATCATCATGGGCATTCCCACCCCACAAACGAATTTCCAGATGGAATTTACCATTATCACTTGACTGCGGATGCCCCATACTTAAATGGTGTTGGTTATTACGGTACACCGGGAACTGTGACTGAGTAAGCTTTACTGCTTTTTTTCTTCCTCAACTTTTTTCTTGTAGCGTTGCCACAACTTGGTTTGATTTGTTTCTAGCGAGACTTCTCGGCCGTCAATGTAAGCGTGAGATAAATTGTTGGTTCTCATATCAAGAGCGTCGCCATGAGAAATGAATAATGTAGCGCTCTTACCAACTTCAATTGAACCATAATTATCCTCGATGCCTAAAACTTTTGCTGCGTTCAAAGTAATTGTTTCGACCGCTTTCTCTTTTTCAACGCCATAAGCGGCAAAGCTTCCAGCAAAGAAAGGAAGATTTCTTGTGTTCATCCTTGTCATTTGACCAGTTGCGTCCACAGCTACTGTTACGCCTTTATTTATCAATTGAGATGCTAGTCTAAATCTAGATTTTACATCCTCATCTTCCATTGAGGGCAGATTGTGGGGTTGTTCAAGTGCGATTTTGATATTGTTATCTGCTAAAAAATCTCCAGCTTCTAATGAGTTTGTTCCGCCAACCACTACTATGTTTTTAATTTTTTGATCTTGTAAAAACTTTACTCCATCGGTTATTTGCTTTTCATTGTTGGCATGTAAAAAAACTGTTGCATTTCCTGAAAACACAGACGACATTGCTTTATAGGGTAAGCTTACTGGATTTGGATTGGGATCATTTAAATACGCTTTAGAAGAATCAAAGAAATTTTTAATTTCCTCCACATTCGACTCATATTTATCGCTCTTTTTAATAACTGATGGACCTCTGTAATAAGAATAACCAGATCTAGAGTAAGGAGATGGCCAGTTTAAGTGTATGCCTTGATCGTAGCGAATAACAGCGTCTTCCCAGTTCCAAGCATCTAACTGCACAACAGACGAAGAGCCGCTTATTATTCCTCCGTTTGGAGCAATTTGAGAGAGGAGCACACCATTCATTCGTAATGTTTCCACAACTTTTGACTCTGCATTGTATGCAATTATTGATCTTACGTGAGGTAAAAAATCTCCAATTTCATCTTCATCAATAGTAGCTCTAACAGCATCAATTTCCCCAAGACCCAAGCTGGTGTTAAGCGCAATGAAACCTGGATATATATGTTTATTTGCAGCATCAATATTGATTTCATAATCCATATCTGGCTGTTCAGTTGAAACATAGTTAATTTTACCTTTATCAAACCCAACAAATGCATTTTCTAAAAGATCTCCATTTCCTATATGAATAGTTCCGTTACTAATGAGTATACTTTCTGATTGTTCTTTTCCTGGAACTTGCTGGGAATAACTAGTTCCAAAAAACATGACTAAAAATATTGTATAAAAAATCTTATTGTACATTTTCATTAACTATATCAATTGTTTCGCATTCAAAATATCTTTTATCAATTACAGGCGCTGGTTGTGTTTTTGCGCCACTTTTTTTGGCCTCTTTGAGTTGGGTAATAATAATTTCTCTTTCCTTTTCATTTTGATCAATTTTTTCATCCAATTTGCTGTAATCATAAAAGATGGCCCCCTCAATAATTGTTTTTTCTGCTACAGCATATATTGAAAGTGGGTTGTGAGACCATATCACCAAATCCGCATGTTTACCAATAGCTATGCTTCCAACCTTATCATCAATTCTCAAAAGCTTTGCTGGATTTAATGTAACATATTTCCAAGCCTCCTCTTCACTCAACCCCCCGTATTTTACTGCTTTTGCTGCCTCTTGGTTTAAACGCCTTATCATTTCTGCGTTATCAGAGTTATAAGCAACGGTTACACCTGCCTCTGTAAGAATAGGGCCATTATATGGAATAGCATCGATCACCTCATATTTATATGCCCACCAGTCAGAGAAAGACGACCCTCCTGCTCCATGCTTTGCCATTTTTGTAGCAACCTTATAACCCTCTAAAATATGCGTGAATGTGTTTATTTTAATTCCAAAGCTTTCTGCAACTTTCATTAACATGTTGATTTCACTTTGAACATAAGAGTGACATGAAATGTGCCTTTCACCTCTAAGTATTTCCCAAACGACCTCCATTTCAATATCATAACGAGGTTTTGGTATTTTAGATTTGGCTCTCTTTGATAAGTTGTTGTATTTATCCCATTGCTCCCCATACTCTTTTGCTCTTTGAAAAAAGTCCACATACACCTGCTCAACACCCATTCTAGATTGAGGAAATCTAGTGTAGCTGGACCAGTTGGATTGTTTTACATTTTCACCAAGAGCAAATTTGATAAACTTGGCTGCGTCTTTCATTAGCATATTCTCAGCGGTCTCTCCCCATTTTAGTTTTACAATAGCTGATTGTCCTCCAATTGGATTCGCAGATCCATGTAAAATTTGAATGGTTGTGACACCTCCCGAAAGTGTTCTATAAATTGATATGTCATTTGGGTTTATAACATCAGCAATTGTAACCTCGGCAGAAGAATTATGCCCTGATTCATTTATTGATGATGCGGCAATATGTGAATGCTCATCAATAACCCCAGCTGTTAGATGTTTGTTAGTTCCATCAATTTCTTTTGACCCATTGTTGTTCTCCAGGTTTTGCCCTATTTCTACAATTACCCCGTTTGAAACAGCAACGTCGGTGTTTTGAAGTATACCCTCATCTTCATTTGTCCAAACAGTTGCGTTTCGTATGATCATGTTTTCTGACTGAGGAATTGATTTATTTCCATAAGCCTTGTTTGGAAAGGTTACTGGGACAAAGTCGATTACTTTTGGCTTTTTGTCTGCCTTTTTTATAGTGTCGTTAACAGCAACTTTGTTTTTAGGAGTTTCTTTGTTTTCTTTTTTTACAACATGTTTTTCTCCAAGTACCCAGTTCTCGTAAATTTCTGACTTATCATCAAAAATTGGTTTGGACGTAACTAAAAAGTTTGCATATGAGCCTTTTGTTAATTCACCTGTGACCCCTTTTACTTTTAAAATTGATGCGGGATTGACTGTTAAGGCATCAAGCGCTAGTTTTGTTGACAACCCTCTTCTTATCGCTTTCCTAAGGTTTGGTAGAAGTTCTGATTTTTTCTTTAAACCACTAGATGTAACAGAAAACTGAATGTTGTTTTTTTCCAACATATAAAGGTTGGATGGGGCTTGATTCCACTCCCTTAAAGAACCGAGGCTAATTTTTTTTGTCAAATCTGGGTCCGAAACGTCATAGGCAGCTGGAAAATTAACAGGTATTATCAACTTGTTTTTATATTGACGAATTGCGTTGAGGTCCATGTATTCTAAACCTGAACCAACTACAGCAAACGGAATGTCAAGCTCTTTTGATATTTTTAGAGCTCTTAAGAAATTAAGATTTGACCCTGAGTTCCAAATTTTGGGCATTGAAATGTTTCTTATAGCAGCTTCGATAGCGTAATCTTTGTTTTTTGCTTGACCTTTTGAATACCACTCCAAGTCATGGAAGAACTGTCTAATTAGTGCCATACTTCCCATGATTGATGTTGGGTAGGACTGGTTTGAAAGTGCATTCCTTGTAAAAGAGTAGAATTCTGTACTATTATTTGACAAAACCCTTTGGTTTTCATTTGATGAGTCACTCAACGCCAAGAGGATTCCTGTTCCACTATGAATTCCATTGGAGCGGTGTGTGTTTACCACACCAAAACCCGATGCTCTCAGTTCTTTTGCTTTATTTGTATCGTATTTATAATCTAAGTAAGCTCTGTAATCACTTAGAATGTGGTCATTCCAATAAAACCCTTCTCTGGTGGGCCCATACATAGCGCTTCTTGTGGAATATGCTAGTCTTTTGGCTTCTTTAACAGACATTGAAGATGTGGTTTCTATGAAAGAAGGGTACACAAACTTGTCTTTTTTGTCAATAACAATAGAGTTTTTTGGAATTTTTATACCACTTCCAACATCAATTATTTTTCCATCTCTAAAGATTAACGTTCCGTTTTCAATTGTTTTCTCAGAGTTGACAACAATTGTTGCATTAACAAAGGCTTTATATGGTTCATTTACAACCTTGACGCCAGAGTTTGTAGGGAAATATTCTTTTTGCGATAACACAAAAAACGGTATAAGTATAATTATCGCAGTAAAGAATTTATTAAAAGCACCCATAGTATTCATATTGAATTGTTTATTTTTCAACAAATATAAACTCCTCTTGTAAGTTAACCATTTTTTACTACTAATTTGTCGAAATACGATATTCGCCCGTTATTTTTTTGTTTTACAGGATGTAAAAAACATCAAAAACATAAATATGTACGTTAGGTTTTTCATGTCTAGTTAGTTAATTTTTTGAACCTCTGAATTTAGTTAATTGTCTATAATTTTGAAACTATTATTCTTTATTATTTAAAGGTTTGGTTATATTTATTTTTAACTGATGAAAAAACTTCAAAGAACTCTTTCTTTGCCTGGTGCAATTGCTGTCAGTGTTGGTGGAATGTTGAGTGGTATTTTTGTTCTGCCAGGACTTGCGGTTGGAATTACTGGCTCATCTGTTTGGCTTGCTTTTCTAGTTGCTGCTCTTTGTATTCTGCCCGCTGTTCTTTCAAAGTCTGAACTTGCTACGGCGATGCCAAAGTCCGGCGGCACATATGTTTACATTGAAAGGGCTTTTGGTCCTTTGTTTGGAACGATTGCAGGAATAGGTCTTTGGTTATCTCTTCTTTTAAAGAGCGCCTTTTCTTTGGTTGGTCTTAGTTTTTACCTGTACGTTTTGATCGAAGTTGATGAGTCGTATACCAAATACATTGCTCTTTTAGCTTTGCTTTTTATTCTTCTCCTAAACGTGTTTGGTGTCAAGAAAGTTGAAAAAACACAACTCGTCATTGTTACAATTAGTGTATTGTCTTTAATAACGATTGTCTTTTTTGGGTTTAACTCATTTGATTCCAAGCTAATGGAGCCTGTATTTTCTGAGGGCGGATCTGGTTTTATTGCTGGTGTTGCTTTCTTGTACATTTCATACGCGGGAGTTACAAAAATTGCTGCTGTGGCTGGAGAAATTAAAAACCCTGAAAAAAACTTACCAAGGACAATGATTATTTCTTTATTATTAATCACCACTGTTTATGTTTTGGTTGCTTTGGTCTTGGTTGGAAATGTAGACCAATCTGTTTTATCAACTGACATCAAGCCCATTCACACACTATTTCAAACAATCGGGGGTGATTATTTCGGTTATTTTGCGGCAGTTGTTGGTGTTATTACATTGATGTCGATGGCAAACTCTGGTGTTTTAGCCTCATCTCGTTTTCCGTTTGCTATGGCTAAAGACAAAATGATGCCAGGTTTTCTAGGGTTAGTAAATTCAAAATTCATGACGCCTGTTGCTGCAATTCTAACAACCTCTTTGTTGATTGGCCTTGCTATCGTGTATTTAGATGTTATAAAAATTGCCAAACTTGCAAGTGCATTTAAAGTTCTGATGTTTATCTTCAATGAGCTCTCTGTAATTGTTCTGAGAGAGACAAATGCACAGTGGTACAAACCCTCTTTCAGATCGCCTTTGTATCCCTATGTTCAGTTGTTTGGTATTGTTAGCGGGATTGTTCTGCTTGCTTTTTTGGGAATAATGCCTATTGTTTCCGTTTTCGGAGTTTTCGCTCTTGGATTTATAATCTTTCTTATATACGGCAGAAATAGCGACAGAAGTGGTGTCATTTCAAATTATGGTATTTTATCATTTTTATTCAAAGGCTCTTCGTCATCAAAAAGTAGCTCATCCAATAAGGCCGACAACTACGAGGAAATGACTGATGCAGATGCAGAAATTGTTGTTCCTTTGTTGGGTGATGAGACTTCAACAGAGATGTTGGTTGAAATTGCCGCTTCCATCAATGATAAGTCCAGGCTGAATACCGTTAACTTAATAGAAATTCCAAATCAAACTTTTTTGGAAGCTATTGATATTGATTCACCTATATCTGAGTCTAAAAAAAGAAGGGTGTTGGCTTTGAAAAAAACAAAACAAATTGACGTGTCGTATGAGAGTTTGACAACGCATGATGTGGCAAACTCTATAAACAATATTACGGGTCAGAGCGCTTGTAAATGGTTGGTGATGGAATGGGATGGGAGAGAAAGCTCTGGTATATTTGTTGGAAACCCAATCGGTTGGCTTTTGAGAAATGTAAACTCCAGCCTAGCGCTTTTCAAAGACAATGGAATAAGGAGTTTTTCTAAGGTTTTAATTGCCATACGCCCGGGAAGAAGAAACAAACGTTTTATTGATGTTGCCGACAAGATTTGTCGCCACTTTGGCGCATCGCTTACGCTTTTAAATATTGTATCTGAATCTGATAGCAATCAGAAAATAAAAAGAACGGAAAAAAGCTCCTCAGAATTAATCTCGGAGACAAAATCAAAATCCGTTGTAAAAATCATCAAAAGCAACAGCCCTGTTGAAGCAATTTCGGAGGAGTCTGCAAGCTATGATTTGTTAATTTTAGGAACTCCAGAAAAAGACAACTGGATCAGCGTCTTGTTTGGAGCTGGTGAAGATAGGTTTGTAAAAAAAGCTGCTTGCTCTGTTTTACGACTAACCATTAAGTGACATGAAACTACATTCAATTGAGGGGGGAAAATTCAAGCTGGACGGCGGCGCTATGTTTGGTGTGGTTCCAAAAAGCATCTGGCAAAGAACCAATCCAGCTGACTCTAACAACATGATTGAAATGTCGGCAAGGTGTCTTCTTATAGAAGATGGGGAAAGGCTTATTTTGATTGACACGGGAATGGGGAACAAACAAAGTGAAAAGTTTTTTGGGTATTACTACAGGTGGGGAGAAGAAACGTTGAGCTCATCGTTAAATGCGGCTGGGTTCCATCCAGATGATATCACAGATGTTTTTCTAACGCATTTGCATTTTGACCATTGTGGTGGCGCGGTATCCAAAACAAAAGACGGATCTCTAGAAACTACTTTTAAAAATGCCACTTATTGGAGCAACAAAGCGCATTGGGGTTGGGCAACCAATCCAAATAAAAGGGAAGTAGCTTCGTTTTTAAAAGAAAACATTCTTCCAATTGAAGAGTCCGGACAACTTAAGTATGTTGAAAAAAATTCGTCTGATTATTTGACAAAGACCGATTTGGGGTTTGATGTTCTTTTTGTTGATGGACATACTGAAAAACAAATGGTTCCAATAATTACTTGTGGCGATAGAAAAATAGCATACGCTGCCGACCTTGTCCCTACTCACGGACATGTCCCGCTTCCTTACATTATGGGTTATGATGTCAGGCCGTTGTTGTCCCTAAACGAAAAAGAAAGGTTTTTAGACCATTGTTATGAAAACAATATTTTTTTGATTTTTGAGCACGACCCTAACGTTGAATTGGCATCACTTTTGAAAACTGAAAAGGGCGTGCGTATTGATAAAAAACTAAATCTATCTGAGCTGTTTTGAAAAAATATTTGATTCTTATTTTATTGTTCATTCCTGCCCTTGAGGCTCAGGCGCAGTACTGGCAACAGCATGCTGAGTATTATATGGATTTTAAAATGGATGTTTCGGATTTCTCTTTTACTGGTGAGCAGGAGCTTGTATACACGAACAACTCGCCCGACACAATTACGAAAGTCTATTATCATTTATTTTTTAATGCTTTCAGGCCTGGAAGTCAAATGGATGTAAGGTCTCGTACAATTAGAGATCCCGACAGACGTGTTGGTTCTCGGATCTTTGAACTAGAAGAAAAAGACTACGGAGAACTGAATGTGCTTTCATTAAAACAAAATGGAAGGGCTCTTGAAATTAGTCAAAGAGAAACCATTCTGTTGGCAAAACTTAACAAACCTCTTTTACCTGGCGAAAAAACAACCTTGGACATGAAGTTTGAGGGTCAGGTCCCAAAACAAATTAGGCGCTCGGGAAAAATGAGTGAAGAAGGGGTGCACCTTACAATGACCCAGTGGTTTCCAAAACTGTGTGAATATGATTCTGAGGGTTGGCACCCAAACCCCTACATAGCTCGTGAGTTTCACGGTGTTTGGGGAAACTACACGGTAGATATTACTATTGATAAAGACTATGTGGTTGGAGGAACAGGCTACTTAATGAATGCTGATGAGATTGGGCACGGTTATACAGAAAAGACAAAACCAAAAAATAAAGAAACTCTTACTTGGAGGTTTTATGCGCCCAATGTTCATGATTTTGCATGGGCAGCGGACCCTGAATACACGCATGATGTTGTAACGTCTGACACCGGAGTTGATTTACATTTTTTTTACAAACCCACGGTTAATATTGATGATTGGAAAAAGCTACAGGATGACTCATTAAAGCTTCTGGAATATTTTGAGCAAAACATTGGCCCCTATCCTTGGAAACAATACTCCATTATTCAAGGTGGTGATGGGGGAATGGAGTATGCGATGTGCACAATGATAACGGGAGAAAGACCCTACCCAAGTCTGCTTGGCGTTACAGCCCACGAAATGTCTCACGCTTGGCACCAGCATGTGTTGGCAACAAATGAAGCGAAGCACCCCTGGATGGATGAAGGGTTTACAGAATATGCAACATCACACGCTGTTAACTATGTAAACGGAGTTAGTCCCTTGTTTCCAAACGAGAGCAGTTATGAACGTTATTACGCGCTGGCTAACTCTGGAGTTGAGCAGCCACAAACTGTTCACTCTGATAGGTATGATTTTAATTTTGCATACGGCGCCTCTGCATATAGCAAGGGTTCAGTTTTTATGGCCCAGCTGGGTTATCTAATTGGGGAAGAGAGTCTTAAAAAAACCATCAAAAGGTATTATGAAGATTTTAAATTCAAACATCCTACCCCCAATGATTTTAAGCGTGTTGCTGAAAAGGTGTCTGGCGTGGAACTAGAATGGTATTTGAATGACTGGACAAGAACCGCAAACAAAATTGATTATGCTTTGGATATATCTGGTGTCTTCCCAGATAGAATTGTGAAAATTAAAAGAAAGGGGAGAATCCCTATGCCACTTGATGTTGTTGTTAGTTTTGAGGATGGAACATCTGAAATGTATTACATCCCCAACGATCTTTTGTACTTGGATAATTCTAGCTCGGATATGATCACGAGCCAAAAACCTAAGCACCCTGTTTATAAAAACTCGCTGTCTAAAATAAAAACTCTTGAGTCTTGGAATTGGGTGACGCCTGAATATTCTTTTGTTGTTGATGGTAATAAAAAGATTATGAAAATTGAAATTGATCCATCAAAAAGATTGGCTGATGTAAACAGCGCTGATAATTCAATTTCTTTTGAATGAAATTAAGACCAATTAAAGACAAAAAGAAAATCACCACCCTTTTTGAAAAAGGCAGGGTCATTAACGGAGAAAATATTTCTATTAGAGTGTTTAAGTTTAAGAGTGAGGAGCAAGGCTATGTGATAAGTGTACCAAAGAAAAACTTTCCCCTTGCTGTAAACAGAAACCTACTTAAAAGAAGGATGCGTGCCGCTATAGCTAGGCTTATTATACCCGGTAATGATTTTTCTTTTTTTCTAATATATCTTTCAAAAAAAACGCTATCTGTTTCTGTAATCATTGAAGATTGCGAAAAACTGTTTACCAGGGTTTGAGGCTTAATTCTTTTTGTTTTTTTATATTTGGGTCGCATCAAGAATGCTACGGCGTACCAACCGACAGCTCGTTGCACGGTGGTTTAGAATGCGGGGATCTTCCCAAACAAACGAGAAATCCTTTATTCTATTGTTGCGGTTAATTAATGTTAAATTAAATCTGTAATAAAATGGCAAAGTTTAATGGAGAGGTTACTTTTCGTGTAAAATTTAAAGATCTTGGGGTTCCTGTTGGTTTTGGAATGACCAACTCTATAATTTTTCACGAATGCGCTACTCAAAATATATGTTAGATCTGGCTGGTCAAAAATTTCTAAAAGCTTGAAAGACAAAAGATTTAAGGTAGAAATAGTTGACAAAAAGGTTCGGTGGTGATAAATAAAAAGCCCCTTATTTAGGGGCTTTTTAAGGGTTTTGTGGCTGTTTACCACTGTTTGACTAGAAGTCTCATAAATTTTTTTTCTTGTTCAAAACCAGAGTAATCGATTTCGCTAGACCTTTCGTCTCGTTCTTTAGCAAACTTTGGATTTTTTTCTCTAAATTCTTGATTGTTGCTCCATCCGGCTAAATAGTCTGCATATGTTTTATAGCCTGTAACATTCCATGCTGTTGCATCGCTGTCAGGGCCGCCCACACTAATACCTCCTGTAGCAAAAGACCTATAGTCTCTTGGGTATTTTTCATTCATGTCTCTTACCATCATTCTCCACTTTCTTAACTCTGCATTATCTTCTGAGCTAAAAACGGTTACCATTTGAAATGGATAAATATCGTCGCTTGACTGGTAAAATCTCCAGCCGTTTGCTGAAAACACGTTTTCTTCAACAAACGAATTCATTTTAGATGCAAACAACTGCCAAGAAGTATCTCCAAATTCTGGCGAATAGAGCTTTGCCATAGCTTCTGCTTCACCGCTAAATATTAACTCGTGAGTGAAGTTAAGGTCCGCTGCTGTAAACATTATTGCATAAAGACTTACGGTTACTCCCTCATACTTATTATTTGAGAAATAATCGTCAATTAGTTTGACAACCATTTCCTCGTTCTCGGGTGCGACTTTTACCGCGTATGCAGAAAACCTGTTACTTTGAGAAAAAGAAAAGGCAAAACATAATATCATTATAAAACTTATAAAATTTTTCATGGTTTATTTATTTAAAAATTAAACAAACAATTTAAATAAAATTTCTTTTTTTCTCTTTAAGAAATGGTTAAAAACATTGCAGTATGTGGGATGTTGTCTTCAAGATACTCATCCCCTTTTGGAATAAAACCATGTGCTGAATAAAGTTGTTTCAAATAAGACTGTGCGGAGATTTTAATAGTGTCTTCTTTTTTATTTTTTAAATGTTTTATAGACTCTTTAACCAACACGTGACCATAACCTTTGCCTCTAAATTTTTTTTTAACAACTGTTCTGCCGAAAGAAGCTTCTTTGAAATATGTATTTTTAGGAAAAATTCTAGTATATCCACAAAGAATATTGTTTTCATATAATAAAAGATGGTCTGCTTCAGGGTCTCTTCCATCAACATCCTGAAAAGGACATTCCTGTTCAACAATAAAAACTTCAGACCTTAAACCAAAAATACTTTGGACCTCATCTATAGATAGGTCATCCCATTTTTTTATAAGTGTTTGCATTTTAAGAGTTTTTTTTATTTATTTTATCAACTCTTCTTTCGTGTCTTCCTCCTTCAAAATCAGTGTTAAGAAATATTTCTACAATTTCAATTGCTTCTTTTTTTTCCAAAAACCTAGCTGGTAATGCTAAAACATTTGCGTTGTTGTGCGATCTAGATAGTTTAGCCGTTTCTTTGTTCCAACACAAAGCTGATCTTACACCTTTGTGTTTGTTTGCAGACATGCTAACACCTATTCCGCTTCCACATATTATTATCCCTTTTAAGTTTTCGTTATTAGATATTTTCTCAGCCAAAGGGTGTGCAAAATCCGGATAATCCACGCTTTCTTCTGTGTCGCATCCTAAGTTTACCACGCTATAACCTTTATTTTCTAAAACCTTTTTTATTTCATTTTTTAAAGATGTTCCCGCGTGATCATTTGCTAATAATATGTTCATAAGCCTTTTAGTAATTGTTTATAAGTTTGATTGTTTTTGAAAACTCCTTTTTTATCATACTTTTTAAACAAATTTAATCTAATTATTGACATAATATTTTTTTTAATTTATCAACCTTAATTGTTTTGGTATTCTTTTAATATCTTATCTAACTTATTGTAAATAAGTGTTTTTTGTATTAACTGTTTTGTTAAAAATCTATTGATAACTGTATCAAACTTATATACTGTTATTTTTATGATACATATTAACAAACAATCATTATTATAAGTATTTCTAAATTATTATTATAATATTAATGATTGATAAGAATTGTTGATTTTTATAAAAGTTCATCAATTAAGACATAATTTTATAATCTCTTAATGAACAAAATAGATCTTAATATTTTAGAAAAAAAAGCTGCAAGCCTTTTCTTTGAAAACAAGAAAAAAACATATAACATAAAACAAATTAAGTTTTTTTTAAATGTTATGATTGACTCAATTTATATCAAAGATTTATTGAGAAATCTTTTTCTTAAAAAATGCATCAACATAAGCGAACACGATAAATATAGCTTTAACAAAAGCTCAGTTTTTTTAGTTGGTATTATAGGAAAAAGAAAAGGTAAATTAATTGACTTACAATCATCTGCAGAGCTTGAGATTAGTAGAAAAGAAAGTGCAGGTTTTTTTGAAAATGATACTGTTTACTATTCAATTAACAAAAAAGGCAAGGTGAATATCTTATCAATAAAAAAAAGAGTAGATCAAAAGTTTGTTGGAGAGGTTGAAATTAATAAAAACATAAAAAGCGTTTTTATAAGAAAACAAAATGTGAGATTTACAATAGAGGATAGAAAGGCAAAAAAAGAAGACCTGGTTGTTGTAAGACTAAAAGATTGGAAGTATGAAGATCCGGAGGGAGAGGTTTTAAAAGTTATTGGTAAATCATCAGATAGCGAAGCACAAACGCATGCAATTTTAGAAGAGTTTTCTCTACCATATGTTTTTTCAGACAAGGTTGAACAAGAAACAAACAGTATAAAAAAAGAATTAGACATAGAAAAGTATAGGGAAGATCAAACAAGCAAACTAACATTTACAATTGATCCAGAAGACGCAAAAGATTTCGATGATGCACTATCTTTTAAAAAACTAGAAGATTCAAGTATGGAAGTGGGTGTCCATATAGCAGATGTATCTCATTATGTAAAAACAAAAACGGAATTAGATAAAGAAGCTTTTTATAGAGCAACAAGCGTTTATTTAGCCGACAGGGTTGTTCCTATGTTGCCAGAAAAACTATCTAACGATTTATGTTCGTTAAACCCTAGAGAGAAAAAGAATGTTTTTTCTGTTTTTTTTATTTTCAGCAAGAACTATAAAATTTCAAACATAAGGTTTTGCAAATCTCTTATTGTATCAGACGAAAGGTTTTCCTACGAAGAAGCTCAACACATAATAGAAAGTAAAGAAAAAACCATACCCGCAGAAAAAACCATTATAGGAAAAGAAAAAAAAGTAAATCAAAGCCTTTTCGACTCAATAAAACAACTTTATTCCATATCCAAATCATTGAAAAAAGAAAGAGAAGAAAAAGGGTCTATTTTTTTTAATAAAGAAGAAATAAGGTTTAATGTTGATAAAAAAGGAAACCCCATTGGATACAAAATAAAAAAACAAAAAGAAGCAAATTTTTTAATCGAAGAATTTATGTTGTTGGCTAATAAAGCTGTTGCCACAAAAATAAAAGAACATACACGAACAGGCGTTTACCGTGTTCATGATTTGCCGGATGAAAAAAAACTTGTAGAAATTGAAAGATTTATTAAAAACCTAGGATATAACAATAGGCTGGTTAACGCCAAGAATATAAACAAAGAAATCAACAGCCTATTAAAATCATGTGAGGGCAAGCCAGAAAAAAACGTTATAGATATGATGGTGATACGAGCAATGAGTAAAGCAAAATATAGCTCTCATAACATAGGTCATTTTGGATTAAAGTTTGAAAACTATTCTCATTTTACATCGCCAATAAGGAGATACCCAGACTTAATGGTTCACAGAATACTTTTTTCGATTTTAAAAAAGGAAAAGTTCCATGACAAAGATATTGAAGAAAAATGCCTCCATTGTAGCCAAAGAGAAGAGTTGGCCACCAAAGCTGAAAGAGCCTCTATCAAATTAATGCAAGTTAAATACATGTCAGAACGGATAAATGAAAAGTTTACCGGGGTTGTTTCGGGCATAAACGAAAGAGGAGTTTTTGTAGAGATTATATCCAATAAGTGTGAAGGGTTTGTTAGAATGAAAGACATTCCAGATGATTATTTTGTTTATGATTTTAAAACAAACACACTAATAGGTCAAAACACCAAAGAAGAGTACTGTCTAGGAGATAAAGTTTTTATAAGGGTCCAAAAAACAGACTTTGAAAAAAAACACATTGACTTTAAGATTTTAAGCAAGTCACAATAAAATATTATTTTTAGCGAATGCTAGATTTCTTACCTGCTATTCCATTAGGAATTCTTCTTTCTTTCTCATTTGGCCCATTGTTTTTTATTTTACTTGAAACAAGTATTTCAAAAGGAATCAAACAAGCTTTTTTATTAGACGTTGGTGTTGTTTTTTCTGACATAACGTTTTTTTCAATTGCTTATTTTGGAGCAAGCAAGATTATCACTGAAGAAAATCAACCAGCCCTCTTTGTGCTTGGAGGGGTTTTGTTGGCCTCTTATGGAGCGCTGTCTTTCTTTAAAACATATCAAAAAAGAAAAAAACAACAAAAAGGCAAGGTGAAGATAATTGAAATCCCCAACCTTTTTTCACTTGCAATTAAAGGCTATTTTTTAAACATTATCAATGTGGCTGTGTTGTTTTTTTGGACAGGCGTTCTTTTTGTAATCGGACCAAAGTTTGAGATGGACACAACAAAAATATGGTTGTTTTTTTTAGCAACAGTTTCAACCTATGTCGCTGTTAATCTTTGTAAGTATTATTTTGCTAGTAAGCTTAAAAGCAAACTAACAGACTCTATTCTCTACAGAATGAAGCAAGCTCTTAATGTCTTTGTTTTTATTTGTGGAATATACTTGGTGATCGACGGATCAAGCTCGTCTTTAGTGGAGATAATTTGAGGCACCGAGCGGATTCGAACCGCTGTACAAGCTTTTGCAGAGCTCTGCCTAGCCACTCGGCCACAGTGCCTTTAGGGCTTCAAAAGTAACAATTTTTAAATATCTGACGAACTCAATACCACACATACCGTTTCAACATCTCCGTCAATTGGTGGGTTTATTTTTGTAACCGCTACAACTACCGAATAAACATGCTCACACTCATTGTGAATCCTCCTTATGATTCTTGCAGATACGGTTTCTATTAGTTTAGACCTAATGCCCATCTCTTCAACTACTATTTTTGTCACCGCAGAATAATCAACAGTTTGAGAAAGATCATCAGTTTGTTGGGCGAGCTTGTTTTTTACATCAACCTCAACATCAACACGATAGTCCGAGCCAATAACCCCTTCCTCATCAAGACACCCGTGGTAAGAATACGTTTTTATGTTCTTTACATGAACCTTCACTTTTCAAAAATATAAAATGAATTCCTCATTTATAAATTAATTAACTTTGATTCGGTGAATGATTCAAGAAACTTTATCGAAATAATTATTGATCAAGATTTGCAAAACGGCCTCGATCCTGACAAGCTGTGTTTTAGGTTTCCACCTGAACCAAACGGTTTTCTTCATGTGGGACACGTCAAGGCAATTGTTTTAAACTTTGAATTAGCAAAAAAGTACAGCGCTAAAATAAACCTCAGGTTTGATGATACCAATCCCGAAAATGAAGATCAAAAATATATTGACGCTATAAAGTCAGATGTAAACTGGCTTGGTTACAGTTGGGATGAAGAGCGTTATGCGTCTGATTATTTTCAACAGCTGTACGATTGGTCGCTAAAATTAATTAATGAGGATAAAGCATATGTGGATTCTCAAACATCTGAAGAAATTGCGAACCAAAAAGGAACACCTAAAGAGCCTGGAAAAAATAGTCCTTTTAGAAACCGTACTGCTGAAGAAAATACCATGCTTTTTAAGCAAATGAAAGAAGGAAAAGCAGAGCCCGGACAGCATGTTTTGCGAGCTAAGATTGACATGTCTTCCCCAAACATGCTCATGAGAGACCCCGTAATATATAGGGTATTAAATGCATCTCACCCAAGAACAAAAAGCGATTGGGTTGTTTTTCCAATGTATGACTGGACACATGGTGAGTCAGATTACATAGAACAAATTTCTCACTCGCTTTGTACGCTAGAATTTAAACCCCACAGAGAACTTTATGATTGGTTCTTAGATCAGGTGGTGGATAAAGACAAAATAAGGCCCAAACAAAGAGAATTTGCCCGTCTTAATTTAAGCCACACAATAACCTCGAAAAGAAAGCTTTTGTATTTGGTTGAGAATAATATTGTTGATGGATGGGATGACCCAAGAATGCCAACCATTTCAGGCTTAAGGAGAAGGGGTTATACTCCAGAATCCTTAAAGAGTTTTGTAAGGGCTGCCGGTGTTGCCAAAAGAGAAAATGTTATAGAAATGTCTCTTTTGGAGTTTTGTGTTAGAGAAGATCTAAATAAAAAGTGTAACAGAATGATGGTTGTACAGAACCCTATTAAAATAACCATTACAAATCTCGAAGAAGGTCACGAAGAAATGCTTATTGTAGAAAACAACCCTGAGGATCCATCAGCAGGCAACAGAGAGATGGTTTTTACAAAAACGGTTTTAATTGAAAGAGAAGATTTTAGCGACAACCCACCTAAGAAGTTTTTTAGACTTTCACCTGGAAATGAAGTCAGGCTTAAAGGCGCTTACATCATCAAAGCAAACAAAGTGATCTATAACAAAGAGGGTTTTGTTGATGAGGTGGAGTGCACTTATGACCCCAAAAGCAAAAGTGGCTCTGGCTCTGAGGAAAGTAAAAGAAAAGTAAAAGGAACCCTACACTGGGTTTCTTCCACAAAAAACATTCACATTACGATTCGGGAGTACGACCGTCTTTTTGAGCATCCATCGCCAGGACAGTTTCCGCCGGAGGAGTTTTATAAGATACTCAACCCCAACTCAATGTCCGTTTCAACTGCGCGCGCGGAGCTTGAAATGTCCAAGGCCAAAACAGGAGACTCATTTCAGTTCCAAAGAAAAGGGTACTATATCATGGATAAAGCATCGCCATCGCAAAACATGATTTTCAACAAAACAGTCTCACTTAGAGATAACTGGAAAAAGCAAGCTAAATAAAAAAGCCACTTTAAGACTTATTCGGCCGTAGAAGAATCCATTGGCGGTTCGTCTTTTCTAACTTCTGGGGTTTTTGGCTTCATGCCAACACCCAAAGTGTCTTTGGCTTTTTTTGCTTTTTTCATTTCCTCTCCAATCTGGTTGCTGGCAGTAAATGAGGCGACCATGTTGTTCAACATTTCGGATCCAGCTTGAGGAGAGTTGGGCATTAATATAAGGTTGCTATTGCTTGCAGACCCTACTGACTGTAGTGTGTCATAGTGCTGTGTAACAACAATCAGGGCAGACGCTTCTTGCGAGTTTATATCCACTCCGTTTAACACTTTTACAGAGTCTTCTAGACCGCGTGCTATTTCTCTTCTTTGGTCTGCAATACCTTGACCCTGAAGCCTTTTACTCTCTGCTTCTGCCTTTGCCCTTTCAACAATCAAAATTCTTTGAGCATCACCTTCAAACTGTGCAGCAACCTTTTCTCTTTCAGAAGCATTAATTCTGTTCATAGAGTCTTTAACCTGAGCGTCTGGATCAATGTCAGTAACAAGAGTCTTAATTATGTCAAAACCATAATTCAACATTGCGTCATTTAACTCAGTTTTAACAGCTACTGCTACGTCATCTTTCTTTTCAAAAACATCATCCAATATCATTTTAGGCACTTCTGCCCTAACAACGTCAAAGACATAAGAGGTTATTTGGTCTTGAGGAAAATCAAGCTTATAAAAAGCATCGTATACCTTGTCTTTTATGACTTTGTATTGTACAGACACTTTGATCTTTACAAAAACGTCGTCTTTTGTTTTGGTTTCTACAACAACGTCGAGTTGTTGGATTCTTAAACTTAGTCTTCCGGTGACATTATCAACAAGCGGAATTTTAATTTGAAGTCCAGAGTGACGAACGCTTAGAAACTTTCCAAATCTTTCAACAACCGCCGCTGATTGTTGTTTAACAATAAAAAAGGTTCCAAAGATCAGCGCTAACAGAGTAAGCAGTATAATTGGCGTTAGAAGATATCCCATAGTTTTTCTTCATAATTTACGAATTTTTCAGAAAAAATTAATTATGAAATTGTTACTAATTATGCAATAACAGACCGAATCCTTTTCAACACCTCTTTTTTACCTAAAAAGATCATTAGTTCGAACAAATCAGGGCCAGCTAATTTTCCGACAAGACAAAGCCTCATTGCCCCCATTGACTTGCCAAATCCAATTTTCGAACATTGACCAAGATCTTCCTTAAGCTGAGGTGCGCCCTCAAACCTTTTTTCAAGCATAGAAGAATAATCTTTTAAGAAAACCTTTGAGTCATCGTTTAATATTTTCTTTTCTAGGGAGGGATCAATTTTTTGGGGTTCAAACAAATACCCAAAGTCAATGTCAATATCGGCTAATCTTTCAACTCGTGGCTTAATTAGATCAATAGCTTCTTTTGTTATATTAAATTTTTTTCCCGTATTTAATGATGAAAGCCTTTTAATAATTTCTTCTGAAGACATCCTTTGTATGTGTTGTGCGTTTATCCAGAGCAGTTTCTCAAAATCAAATTTTGCCCCACTTTTTCCAACCGACGTAATCTCAAACAAACCCATTAGTTCGGGCAAAGAATAAATTTCCTTAGTGTCTTCTTTCGACCATCCTAATAGAGCCATGTAGTTTATTAAAGCCTCTGGTAAAATGCCAAATTCTTTAAATCCCAGATGTTTTTCATCCCCGCTTCGCCATTCAAGCGGAAACACGGGGTGCCCAAACTTTTCACCATCTCTTTTTGAAAGCTTGCCTTTTCCTGTGGGTTTTAATATTAACGGAATGTGTGCAAAGACGGGGGGCTCCCATCCAAAAGACTGATACAAAAGTACATGTAAAGGAAGTGAGGGTAGCCACTCCTCTCCCCTTATAACATGTGTTATTTTCATCATGTGGTCATCAACAACGTTTGCGAAATGATATGTAGGCATTTTATCAGACTTAAAAAGAACTTTATCGTCAAGCTCTCTTGATGAAACCTCAATTTTACCGCGGATTTCATCTTTAAAAACAACCATCTTGTTATCTGGCATTTTATATCGAACCACATACGGCACTCTTTTTAAAAGTTTTTCAACTTTGTTTTTGTCTAAAGACAACGAGTTTACAAGCTTTAGCCTGTTGTGCGCATTATAAATAAAAGTCTTTCCTTTTTTTTCATGATTTTTTCTATGCATATCTAAGTCCTCAGCCTTATCGAAAGCGTAATACGCAGCCCCTTTTTCTACTAGGGCTTCAATATGTTTTTTATAAATATTCTTTCTTTGGCTTTGTTTGTATGGGCCGAAATCTCCACCCCTTGAAGGGGACTCATCTGGTATCAATCCACACCACCTCAAAGACTCCTCGATGTATTCATAGCTGCCGCCAACTTCTCTCTTTTGATCCGTATCCTCAACCCTTAAAATAAACGTTCCGTTATTTTTTTTTGCGTGTAAATAATTGTAGAGAGCGGCTCTTAATCCACCAACATGTAGGGGCCCTGTAGGGCTTGGCGCAAATCTAACACGAATATCATCAGACATTAGTCCTTTATTTTTTTCATTCTTTCTGGAACCCGCTTGTTCATTATATTAAACCACAATGGCGGAACAAGGCTTAGAAGAATAGATGTCGGGTATCCATATGGGAGCTGAGGGCTTTCATCATAACAATCGAGAATTTGATATTTTTTCGACGATTTGTAATGATGATCGCTGTGTCGAGTCAGCTCGTATAAAACTATTCTGCCAATGCTGTGGTTGGAGTTCCACGAGTGACACGTTTGAACTCTTTCGTATCTGCCGGATTCAGTTTTAACCCTCCTTAAACCATAATGCTCTATGTAGTTTATGGTTTCAAGAAATAAGAAAGAGATTATGCCTATGCATATGCAAAAAATTAACGCCGCACTCCCAAAAACAAACCAGACCCCAAACAGGTAGAGAGACTGAATTACCAAATACCAAAGCATATCATTTTTAATTGAATAAAACGCTGATTTAGAGCGGTTTAGAAGCTTTTTTTGTTTTATCCAGGCGTCTATGTATTGTTTTGTTACAGACGTAAACCAAAAACCGTAGACACTTTGCTTGTATCTTGCTGATGCCCCATCCTTTGGCGTACCAACATTTGTGTGGTGCCCAAAGTTATGCTCAATAAAGAAGTGCATATAAAGACACGGCAGTAATAGTGTTTTGGATAAGGTTTTTTCAAATAAAGACGATCTGTGTCCCAATTCGTGAGCAACATTGATTGCGTTTGTAGCGAGGAGAACACCACACGAAAGTGTAATTCCAACAATTTCAAAAACCGTGTAATTGTTGTTTGCCACTATATAAAACCCCCAAAAAATCATAGAGTAAACTATTGGAACATTTATGTAAAGCATTATGTCAAAAATTTTATTTACACCCCTGCTCTTTATGTCTTCCTCGCCTAGGTTTACGTTATCTTCACCCACAATCAATTCCATAACAGGAATTACAACAAACGCATATATGACTGCAGAGTAAGTCAGAACTCCGTTAGACAAGAAGGAGATGACACATGCTAAAGGAATTGTGTAGGCTGCCAAGTATTTTAAGTCTTTCACATGGCAAATATATAAAATCATGTACCTTTTTTATAATATGCTTGGACCTTATATATTTGCAAAAAATTTTTAAGTGATTGATTTTGTTTACAATACAGATTTCAAGATTGAAAACCATGGAGCTTTTTCAAGGTGGCTTTTCGATGTTGCTGCTGCTGAAAATTGTTTGATCCATGACTTGGTGTTTTCATTTGTAAGCGACCAAGAGCTCTTAGTTATGAATAAAAAATACCTTAAACACAATTATTTCACTGATGTTATCACCTTTGGGGAATTAGAAGGCGATAAAATATCAGGTAATATTGCTATTAGCATAGACAGGGTTATGGATAACTCAAAAATATACGCTGTAGGTTTTGACGAAGAATTAAAAAGAGTTATGGTTCATGGTTTGCTTCACATTATTGGATATAATGACAAAACAGAAAAAGAGAAACTAATTATGTCGCAAAAAGAAACAGATGCGCTAAAGATGTTTCACGTGAAACAAGTGTAGTATGTTTAATGAAGAGTATGATATAATAGTGGTTGGCGCCGGTCACGCTGGAAGTGAAGCAGCAGCTGCAGCGGCAAACATGGGTTCTAAAACCCTGCTTATCACGATGAACCTACAAAACATTGCACAAATGTCTTGCAACCCTGCTATGGGCGGAATTGCGAAGGGTCAAATAATAAAGGAAATTGATGCGCTTGGTGGTTATAGCGGAATTGTAACAGATTACTCAGCCATACAGTTCAAAATGTTGAACAAGTCAAAAGGACCAGCTGTGTGGAGCCCACGTGCTCAATCAGACAGAATGATGTTTTCTCAAAAATGGAGAGAATTGTTAGAGGATACCCCCAATCTAGATTTTTACCAAGACTCGGTTATTGGTTTAATTGTCGATAACAAAACGATCAAAGGTGTTGTTACACAACTAGGCTTAAAGATTAAATCGAAGACAGTGATACTAACCAATGGAACATTCCTAAACGGTCTAATCCATGTCGGAGAAAAACAATTTGGCGGAGGTAGAGTTGGTGAAAAAGCTTCATTTGGAATTACTGAAAACTTAACTTCTTTGGGGTTTATCTCTGGAAGAATGAAGACAGGGACACCACCTCGGATGGATGGAAGGACCCTTAATTATAACAAAATGGAAGAGCAACCAGGCGACATCAACCCTGGTAAATTCTCTTATCTCCCCTCCTCACCAACACTCTCGAAACAAAGAAGCTGTTATGTTACGTATACTAACCCCAAAACTCATGATCTTCTAAGAGAAGGTTTCGATCGATCCCCAATGTTTAATGGAAGAATTAAAAGTGTTGGGCCAAGATACTGTCCGTCTGTTGAAGATAAAATTAGCCGTTTCTCTGAAAAAGACAGACACCAAATATTTGTAGAGCCAGAAGGATGGAACACTGTTGAGGTTTATGTAAATGGCTTCTCAACTTCATTGCCAGAAGAAGTTCAGTACAAAGCCTTAAAATCAGTTCCAGGGTTTGAAGATGTTAAATTTTTTAGACCTGGTTACGCCATTGAGTATGATTATTTCCCTCCTACACAGCTTAAACACTCATTAGAAACCAAGCTTGTTGATGGCCTTTTCTTTGCGGGACAAATAAATGGTACAACTGGGTATGAGGAAGCTGCTTCTCAAGGTCTCATGGCAGGAATAAATGCCTCACTCAAGATTTCTAACAAAGCCCCATTTATTTTAAAAAGGAACGAAGCTTATATTGGGGTTTTAATTGACGACTTAATCACTAAAGGAACTGAAGAGCCCTACAGGATGTTTACATCAAGGGCAGAGTTTAGAATGCTTTTGCGGCAAGACAACGCAGACCTTCGTTTGACGGAGTTGTCAAATAATATAGGTTTGGCGTCAAATGACCGCCTATCTATTGTTCTATCAAAAAAGAAAAAAACAGAAGATATGATGGTTTTTATTAAAAACTTAAGCATCAAGCCTGAGCAAATAAATGATATACTTATCAAAAAAGGCTCCTCTCCCATATCTCAGTCTATGAAACTTTTTAAACTTTTTTCTAGACCTCAGATCTCGTTTAGCGACATATCATCAATTGAAGCTCTTTCAAACTACATAATAGACAATGATGTAAAAGATGAAATTATAGAACAGGTAGAAATTCAGGTCAAATATTCTGGGTATATTAACAAAGAGAGTTCAAATGCAGAAAAACTAAATGCCTTAGAAAATATTTCTATACCAACAAATTTTGATTATTCCAGACTAAAGTGTTTGTCGTCTGAAGCAAAGTCAAAACTAGACAAGATTAAACCCGTGTCTCTATCTCAGGCATCTAGGATTAGCGGTGTCTCGCCCGCAGACATAAGCGCGATGCTGGTTTTTATGGGCAGATAATTGTTTCACGTGAAACAAAATTTAAAAATGATAGTTAAAGACCATTTTTTGACAGGAGAAAGTTTTGAAATAAAAAAGGTTTCAAAAGGAGTGCTCACCACCTTACCCAAAACAAACACCCATGATCTAGGGCGTTATTATGATTCAAAAAACTACTACTCACACAGTAGCTCCAAATCGGTTCTGTCTATCCTTTATGATCTCTCGTCAAGATTTATGGTTTTCAGAAAAACAAAGCTTGTGTCAAGATTATTAAAAGATAAAAACAAACTATTGGACTTTGGTTGTGGAAGAGGCAAGTTTCTTTTGTCTGCAAAAAAAAGAGGTTTTGAAGTTTACGGGGTGGAACTTATACATTCTGTTCAAAAAGAGTTAATCTCTAAGAACATAAAGGTTTATGACAAGCTTGAGTCTGTTTCAAAACCGGTTAATGTTATCACATTTTGGCACTCACTTGAGCACATTAATGATATTAGCCAAACCTTAATTTTGTCTAGAAAAAATTTACAAGATAAAGGAATACTCATTGTGGCGCTGCCAAACCATGATTCTTTTGATTCAAAATATTATAAGACTTTTTGGGCCGCGTATGATGTGCCTAGACACAGGGTTCACTATAATAAAAAAGGTATTTTACAAACCGTAGAAAAATACGGGTTTAAACACTTGTCAACAAAACCAATGATCTTAGATTCAATTTATGTTTCGATTCTATCCGAAAAATATAAAGGAACCAGAATGTATTATTTATTTGGTTTTTTTATTGGTGTTCTTTCCAATTTACTAGCTATGTTCTCCAAAGAATATAGCTCAAACATATTTATTTTTGAAAAAACGAACTAATAAGCCTTTTACGCTGTTTTCGTGACCGAATTAAACCATAACCCTAAAAAACCTTTAATCAGCCTTAAACGCAAAGTATACAAGTTTTTCTAAACACAAATTGTTGTAAATACAACAAAACAGCTAAAGGTTTTTGATCAATGAAAATAGATATCCACAAAAACCAACCAAATTGAGTAAAGATAGATTGTATTGTTTTGTTTTTTGTGTTTGAATTGTAATGAGCGCAAGGCCAATCAGCATCCCAATTTTTCCCTCATTTGAATCAATAAAAAATGGTGAAACCATCATAAAAGCAGTTCCTATGTATAACACAGCATACCTATACAGTTTGTCGTTTTTATCTTTTTTGTTTTTTTTAACCTCCATGTATGAGTTTTGTTGTTTTAAAAGCAATGTCTGTGGCTATCATTGAAAGCTTCACGTTTCTGCTCGATTCGTAAATTGCGCTCTCAAATCCTGAACTTAATTCTTCTATGTTGTTTTTTGTGATAAATTTTGAAAATGCATCAAAATTAAATTCTGTTGTTGGTTTAAACGATACAAGCTCTTCAATTTCAATGTTTTTTAAATAAGCCTGCCTTAAAAGCTCAATCGAAAATTTAAAAAAACCCTGGGCATCCTGCTTGTCCATTTTACCCACAATTCTAGACCAGTTTATAAGTTGAGCCAAACTTTTAGAGTTTTTATTTGCCTGAAAGGCATTTCTCATAAGATCACTAAAAAGGGCTTCAAACTCATTATTTTCAAGAGCTCCAGTTCTTTTTTTATTTATTCCACCGCTTCCAATAACCTGACATCTTGAAACTATAGTTGGCAATAGTTTTCTCATATCTTCTGTCAATAATATAAAGACTGTTTCATGTCCAGGCTCTTCAATTGTTTTGAGTAACATATTAGATGCCTCTTCATTCATTTTGTCTGCCATCCAGAAAATTATAATCCTAAAATTAGAATGAAAAGAAGAAACTGCTAATTTTTTGATTACAGATCTTACAGAATCTATGTTTATTATTGGTTGTTTATTCCCATATGAAATTGTCTCTTTCCACTTCGATAAAGACACCCTCATATTGTTTTTTAGTGCCATTTCAGACCAGGTTTTATAATGGTAATCATAAAGATCCTTTTTTTTATTGTTTGAGATTGGTATTGGAAAGACGATGTGTAAATCTGGATATGAAAGAGAGTGTAGGTCTTTTACAATCCTATTTTGGTTCACAGGATTTTGCTCATTAGATAAAAGTAATTTTTTGGCAAACTCTAAAGACATTTCCAATTCAGAGTTTAACCCATCAGTCTCAAAAATTAATGCATTAGGAATTCTTTTGGACTCAACAATTCTCTCTAGTTCGTCGCTTATTTTTTTGATTTCCATTATCCACTAAATTTAATATTTAAAACTAACAAATAGCATATATTTGAAGCTATTATGAGAACCATCGATGATTTTAATTTTAAAGAAAAAAAAGTGCTCATTAGGGTTGATTTCAACGTTCCTCTTGAAAAAGGAAGGGTTACTGATACAACAAGAATTAAGTCTGCTGTTCCAACCATTTCAAAAATAATTAAGGATGGTGGAGCATGTATATTAATGAGTCATCTTGGGCGACCCAATGGTTTCGAAGATCAATTTTCATTAATTCAAATTAAATCAGAACTTGACAAGATTTTAAAAATAGAAACTAAATTTTGTACTGATTGTGTTGGACCAATAGCGGAGCACATGTCTCAAAAATTATTGATGGGTGAGGTTTTGTTGTTGGAAAATCTTCGTTTTTATAGTGAAGAAACCCAGGGTGATGAGAGGTTTTCCAAAAAGCTGTCCCAGCATGCAAGCTGCTACGTGAATGATGCTTTTGGAACAGCGCACAGAGCGCACGCTTCGACCACGGTTGTTGCAAAATATTTTGAAAACAAGTTTTTTGGAAAGCTACTTGAAAAGGAAGTTCTTGCTTTAAAAAAAGTAATGAACAATGGAGCCTCTCCAATCCTTGCTGTTTTAGGGGGCTCGAAAATTTCATCAAAAATCCCGATTATTGAAAATATAATTGACAAGGTCGACGACATAATAATCGGCGGAGGAATGTCATTCACGTTTATCAAAGCTTTAGGAGGAAAAATTGGATCATCAATACACGAGGACTCAATGACAAAAAAAGCATTGAGTATTCTTGAGCTTGCAGAACAAAAAAACACAAAAATTCACTTACCTATTGATGTCGTTTGTGCAAAAGAATTTAAAGAAGGAGCAGAATCAAAAATATTTGCCATTGACTCTATTCCCGATGAATATGAAGGCTTAGACTCAGGGCCTAAATCATTAGAAAATTTTAAAAAAATTATTATGTCCTCAAAAACCATTTTATGGAATGGTCCGGTTGGTGTTTTTGAACTTGAAAGCTTTTCCAAAGGAACCAAAGAAATAGGTACAGCCATCTCAAAAAGTACGAAAAGTGGCGCTTTTTCATTGGTGGGTGGGGGAGACTCGGTTGCAGCGGTTAAGAAGTTTAAACTTGAAAATGAAGTAAGCTATGTCTCAACTGGTGGCGGAGCAATGCTTGAAAGTTTAGAGGGCAAGATTTTACCAGGAATTAGTGCGCTTAAAAAATGAAAAAATACTTAGTTGTCATATATGTTGTTTTTTTTCTTCAATCTTGTGAGGACAATAAAGTTGTTTACAAACCAGAGTCATCTGCACGAATTAATTCAATAACAGTTGTAGTTGATAATGACAGCTGGAACAACACAATTGGAGATAAAATAAGAAATTTATACGCAGATGAATATGAGGGGCTTCCACAAATAGAAGAAAGATTCACATTAAAACAAATGCCTTATGAAGCATTTAGTGGTTTTTCAAGATCAAGCCGCAACATTATATTTATTAATAAAAAATCTAACCCAGAATTCTTTTTCGAGGTTGATAAATATGCAAGACCACAAATATACCTCGAGATAAAAGGGAACAGTATAAAATCCATATTAGAGCAGATCGATAAATCCAAAAAAGAAGCAATCAATAAATTCACAAATGGTGAGATTGAAGAAAGTAAAAGAAGAATTCTAAAATCCCCTTTAAAAGACACAAAGGCTATGGATGATTTTTTAATAAATATGAAAATGCCATCTGCGTATAGTTTATACAAAAAAGACAAAAACTTTATTTGGTATCAAAAACAAATTCAAAAAGGGCACTCTAACATAATTGTAACAAAACTATCCAGCCAAAAAAACATTTTTGACTATAACATTCCAAACCTAATAAAGCTAAGAGATTCCATTGGTGAAGTTTTCTTGCCAGGTAGAAATCCAGAAAGTTTTATGATTAGTGAAAAAGAGTATTTACCTTATCAAAAAAAGGTAAACTATTATGGAATAAAAATGCTTGAAACCAGAGGAACATGGGAGGTGAAAGGAGATTTTATGGGAGGCCCTTTTTTAAATTATCTGATTGAAGACAAATTAAATGATAGAGTTCTTTTTGTCGAAGGATTTGTGTTTGCACCCTCAAAAAGAAAAAGGGATAATATTATTGAATTAGAAGCAATTATTAAGTCATTAAAGCTTAAAAAAGAATTTAATTAGAATCGTCTTTGCTTTCTTCTTTTTCCTCTTCTTTGGTTGCTTTTTTAAATTCTTTTATTCCCTTGCCAAAACCGCCCATTAACTCAGGAATTTTCTTCCCGCCAAACAATAAGAGAACAACTAGTAGTATAATAATTATTTGCCAAGGTCCAATTGCATATAGTAAATATAAATTCATACTAGATATTTAGTGCTAATTTAAAAATAAAATTTACTCTTTCATTGATTGTAATGCAAAACTTACTGTTTATTATATTTGTTGTTCTAGATGGAAAATTCAAAAAAAAAGAGCACAAGAAAGAAGGATCCTAAAAATTACAGGCTAGTCATTCAGGAGGAAAAAACCTATGAAGAAAAATTTTCTCTCAAACTTTCTAGGTCCAACGTTTTTTTAATAGGCACATTTATCTCGTTAATTATTATATCAATCACAACTGTTATTATTTTTTTTACGCCTGTCCGCGAATATATCCCAGGCTATGACACAACAAAAATGAGAGTACAGGCAATTAACAACTTAGAAAAATTAGACTCTTTAATCAATCAATTGTCTACAAACGAAAACTACCTTGAAGCTGTTTTCAAAACAATAAATGGAGAAGAATACAAGAACATTTATACAAATGAGAGTCAACGGATTAGTGTAGATCTTTCGGAGTTAGACATGAGCCTGAGAGCTGAAGATTCAATTCTAAGAAAAATTGTTGAAAGAGAAGACAAGTTTAATGTTATTGAGTCTGAAACCCAAAAACTAAATTTAGAAATGTCTGCGCCAGTTAGAGGGATAATTATAGAATCATTTGACATGTCCATTAAGCATTTTGGAGTAGATGTTGTTTTAAAAGAACAAACACCAGTAAAAGCTGTAGCTGACGGAATTGTTCTATTGTCAGAATGGACAATTGACTCTGGACATACTGTTATTGTATATCACAGAGATCAACTAACCAGTATCTATAAACACAATTACCTATCAAAAGTTAAAACAGGGGATTATGTAAAACAGGGTCAAGTGGTTGCTCTTTCAGGAAATACAGGTGAACTAACAAGCGGACCCCACCTTCATTTTGAGTTGTGGGATTCAAATGGTCCAATCAATCCTGAGGACTTTATTGTTTTTTAATAGCCTATGATTAGTCTTATTGCAAAGATTGTGGCTCATTTTAGGGTTAGTAAAATTCAAAAAACTTATACAAAAGCGATCAAAATCCAAGATGACACCCTGCTTAGGCTGATTAAAAAAGCAGCAAACACAAAGTTTGGTAGAGATCATAAATTTACTACTATTTCAAATTATGAGGATTTTAAAAACATGGTACCCATCAGAGATTATGAATCTATTAAAAAATATGTAAAAGATATTCAGAAAGGTAAAGAAAATATACTCTGGCCAGGAAAGCCAAAATATTTAGCCAAAACATCAGGAACAACAAGTGGGGTAAAACTTATTCCGATAACAAAAGAATCTTTGCCTTTTCATATAAATTCCTCAAGAGATGCGATACTCTTTTATATTAAACAAACTGGTGATAGCGAGTTTTTAAATGGAAAAAATATTTTTATTCAAGGTTCACCAGCACTGGAAAACTTGAACGGAATTCTAATTGGAAGACTTTCAGGCATAGTAGCCCATCATGTTCCAAAGTATTTACAATCCAGAAACCTACCAACAATGAAGACCAATTCAATAGATGATTGGGAGTCAAAAATTGACGCTATATGTGAAGAGACATGCGATAAGGACTTAAGAGTAATCGGAGGAATACCATCATGGGTGCAGATGTATTTGGAGAGGCTGTTGAACAATAAAAAAGAAAAAAAAGTAATTGATTTGTTTAAGAACCTTTCGTTATTTGTATACGGCGGAGTAAATTTTGAGCCATACAAAAGAATTTTTTTAAAACTCATTGGTAGAAAAATTAATACAATTGAATATTATCCTGCATCAGAGGGTTTTTTTGCATACCAAAATGATCAGAATGACCCCTCACTTCTTTTGCAGTATAATTCTGAAATTTTTTATGAGTTTGTAGAGATTGATCAGATTGAAAAAAAACACCCGAACCGACTGAATCTTTCTCAGGTTGTGCTTAATAAAAATTACGTAATGATAATTTCGTCAAACGCAGGTTTGTGGGCCTATAATACGGGTGATACCGTTATGTTCAAATCAATTAATCCACCAAAAATAATTGTAACAGGGAGATATAAACACTATATATCAGCTTTTGGAGAGCATGTCATTTCCTCTGAAGTGGAGCAAAGTATAAAGTTTGCAATTGGTAAAACCAAACTTGTGGTCAAAGAGTTTACTGTAGCACCAATGATTGATGTTTCAAAACCGGACTTGCCTCACCACGAGTGGTGGATCGAATTTGATAAAGGCACTAATCCTGGTCATAAATTTGCAGAAATTGTTGATTCTGAAATGAAGAATCAAAATATATATTACAAGGACTTGGTAGATGGAAAGGTTTTACAACCACTAAAAGTGGTTAACGTGCCAACCGGATCATTTAAGAAATACATGAAATCTATAGGTAAATTAGGGGGGCAAAATAAAGTCCCAAGATTATCAAACAATAGAGAATTTGTTACAGGTTTAAATAAGTACATTAAAAAAACAGAATCTAAAAATTAAGCTTTAATTTTAGTTTATGAATATTTTAATCGTTGGTTCTGGAGCTAGAGAAAGTGCATTCATCTGGAAATTAAACCAATCTAAGAAAGACATTAAATTATTCTCAATAAACCCAAATGCTGGCGCAGCAGAATTTTCCACGCCCATATATACAGAAAAGGAAGATTTAGCATTTATCAAATCTAAAGTAGTTGAACATAAAATTGATATGGTTTTAGTTGGCCCAGAAATCCCCTTGATTAACGGGATACAGGATTTTTTAAAAAATGATCCAAGCACTAAAAAAACATCAGTCATTGGGCCTTCAAAAAAAGGGGCGCAATTAGAAGGAAGTAAGGATTATGCTAAAAACTTTATGGCGAAATACAACATACCAACAGCGAAATATAAGTCATTTTCGCAAGCTGAAATTCAAGAAGGTTTAAAATATTTAGAAACGATTAATCCACCCTATGTTTTGAAAGCAGATGGTCCCGCAGCCGGTAAAGGTGTGCTAATAATAGATGAATTAGATGAAGCAAAAACCCAATTCGAGGATATGCTTCTTGGTAAGTTTGGAGAATCGTCAAAGACTGTTGTTGTTGAGGAATTTTTAGATGGAATTGAAATGTCATGCTTTGTTTTATTTGATGGAAAAAATTACAAAGTTTTACCATATGCAAAGGATTACAAAAGAATTGGTGAAAACGACACAGGGCTTAACACTGGTGGGATGGGTTCAGTTTCACCCGTGCCATTTCTAGATAAAAAATTAAAGCAAAAAATTGAGGATAAAATTATAAAACCAACTGTTGAGGGAATTAAAAATGAGAATATAGATTATAAAGGGTTTATTTTTATTGGCTTGATAAATGTTAAAAATGAGCCATACGTTATTGAATATAATGTTAGAATGGGAGACCCCGAAACACAAGTGGTCTTGTCAAGATTAAAAAATGATTTTGTAGATGTTTTAACTTGTTGCGAAAACCAAACCCTAGATAAGATAGACTTTCATTTTGACATGAAAACCTATACAAATGTTGTCTTAGCATCTGGGGGGTACCCTGAAAAATATGAAAAAGGAAAACTAATAACAGGCCTTGATAAAGTTTCCGAAAGCACCATATTTCATGCTGGAACAATAAAAAAAGACAATAATATACACACTAATGGAGGAAGGGTGCTGTCAATTGTTTCATCTGCACCTAAAATGAAGGAGGCACTAAGAAAATCATACAATACAATTTCTAAAATAGATTTTGAAGGTAAGACTTTTCGTAAAGATATTGGTTTTGACTTATAGGAAAGAGTGGGCCGTCACATCTTTATTTTCTTTACCAGACTTATCAAACTTTAACAACTGGAGTGTCCAATAAATAAGAGCACCACTGATAACTAATATGAGAGAAAAATTGATTGCATTCTGAAAAAGCCAATTAGAGATCTCCAAGCGAATAAAATCAAAAGGAATAAATAAAACCTCTACGAACAGAAACTCAATTGCAGCAAATAAATCTTTAACTTCCATATTAAATACAATACAAATTTAATCTAATTTTGTTTATTGTTTATATATTTAATTATAAATGTCAGTAAGTTCAACTTGTAATAAAGTATTTAAAATAGCGATTGACGATTATCACAAGGTGAACTCTGTAGACGCGCAAAACAAAAATCCATTTAAAGACTCTTCATCACTTGAAAAAATAATTTATGATAAGTGTTGGATTGATACGGTTCAGTGGCATTTAGAGGATATTATAAGAAAACCAAACATTGAACCTTACGAAGCTTTAAAAATCAAAAGGAGGATCGATTCTAGCAACCAAGACAGGACTGAAATGGTTGAAGAATTAGATGATTATTTTTTCAAAAAATTTTCGAATAAAAAACTCGAAAAAAACACAATTTTAAATACAGAAACACCAGCATGGGCTGTTGATCGGTTGTCTATTTTGTCTTTAAAAATATATCACATGAAAGAGGAGGCTGAAAGAAATTCTGCATCTGAAAATCATCGAAAAAAATGCTCAGTAAAACTAAATATTTTAATGGAACAACAAGTAAACTTATCCACAGCAATTGATCAATTATTTGAAAATATATTAAATGGAAAAGTAAGAATAGCAACCTATAAGCAAATGAAAATGTATAATGATGAATCTCTAAATCCAGAGCTTTACTCACAAAATGATTAATGAAAAAAAAACATTAATTTTTAGATTTTCATCAATGGGGGATGTCGTTATGACAATCCCTGTTCTCAGATGTCTTGAGAAAAAGTACCCTAAAGAAAAATTTATTTTTGTAACAAGAAAAAAGTTCGCTCCTTTTTTCACAGAATTTAACAACATTACATTTTTTGAGGCGGATTTTAAAAATAGACATAGAGGTTTTTTTGGGCTTTTAAGGTTGTTTAAAGATTTGAAAAAAACAAAGCCAACTAAAGTTGCTGACCTTCACAATGTATTAAGAACTAGGGTCCTAAAACTTTTATTTCAACTATCATTTCATAATGTAGTTTCTGTTGACAAAAAACGAAATGAAAGAAAAGCTCTGACACGAAAAAAAAATAAAATATTCAAACCACTAACATCAGTTCATTTTAATTATCAAGAAGTGTTTAATAAACTAGGGTTTAATATTGACCTAACCAGAGACCACTCTTTTCCGCCTTCAAAAAATTTTAATTTAAATACTGAAAAGATTGAACTTAATGATAGAAAAATTATAGGAATTGCTCCCTTTGCCAAGTATTTAACAAAGATTTATCCTTTAGATTTGATGCAGAAAATAGTTGGTTTTCTAGATCAAAAACATACGGTTTTTTTATTTGGATTTGGAAAATTTGAAATGGGTATAATTGAAAAGTGGTCCCAAGCATTTAAAAATGTTTATTCTTGTTCAAGTTTTGGTGGTTTTGAAAATGAGATTGCAATAATTTCAAATTTAGACTTGATGGTTTCAATGGATTCTGCCAATGGTCATATAGCATCCATTTACAATATACCTGTTATTACCATGTGGGGACTAACTCATCCTTACACTGGTTTCACAACTTTTAATTCAGACCCAGAAAACCAACTTTGTGTTGATAGAGAAAAGTATCCTTTGGTTCCAAATTCTATTTATGGCAACAAGGAACTTACGGGTTATGAAGATGCAATGAGATCTATAAGCTATAATGAAGTTTTAGCAAGAGTTGAGAGCAATTTAAACCGCTAGACATCATCAAAATCTATTGTTATTTCACCACTTAATGGTTTTGAAATGCAAGCAAGCACAAACCCTTCGTCTTGCTCCTCATCAGAAAGCGCATATTCATCCTCCATTTGAGCCTTGCCTGATACAACCTTACAAATACAGGTTGTACAAATACCACCTTGACATGAGTGTGGAGCATCAATTCCGTTTTCTAAAGCACCATCTAAGATGGTTTTATCAGAATCCATTACAAACTCATGTTTTTCATCATCTAAAATTACTGTTACATTTGTAGTGTCTGCCATATTCGTGCAATTATATGAAATATTTTATAATTAATACAGATGTATAAGAAACTAGGGCTTATTTTTTCTACAGTAATAATTATTTCTTGCTCTTCAAAAAAAGAACCTGTGATTTCCTTGAAACCAATAAAGGCTAAATATAACATCCTGTATAATGGTAATCTTTTTCTAGATGAAGGGGTTAAAAAGCTTGAAGATCTATACTTTGAAAATTATTGGGGTGTTTTGCCTCCAATCGTAGGAAACAATGTATTAGAACTGGAATCAGACTATCCAACAAAAAATTTTACTCGATCGGAGGAAAAAGCGATAAAAGTTATTCAAAGATTTGGAAATGATAACAATATAGATTCGGACTACATTAACAATGCCTACTTGCTTTTAGGTAAATCTAGATTTTATGACAAAAGGTTCATTTCTTCTTTACAAGCATTCAATTATATAACTAAACAAGAAAATACATCCAATGTTTGGTACGAAGCAACTTTTTGGAAAGCACTCATTAACTCGAATTTAGGACAGAAAAGCTTGGCAATTTCAATAATTGACAAAGCAATAAACAAAAAGTCCATTTCAAATGAAAATAAATCAAAACTATATTTAGCAAAATCAGAGATTAACCATACTTATAAAGATTACGACTCTTTAATTTTTAATTTAAAAAAGTCTATTGCATTTTCGAAAGATAAGAATCAGAATGCAAGGTCCAGTTTTATAATTGGACAAGTTTACATGGACAGAGGCCATAAAGATTCAGCAAAAGTTTATTTTACAAAAACAATTAGTTTACACAAGAATAAGGCTTCAGGACTGGTTATAAATTCGAAGCTATTTAATTTAAATCTTAAAAAAGCATCAAATGAAAAAGACTTTTCAAAACTGAGCTCCGATTTAAGAAGCTTTGGACAGGTTCCTAGAATTAATTTTTACAGCGCAAAAAAACTACTTCAAACAAACGAAGACGACAAAGCAAAAAAACTATTAAAGCAGGCAATTAGAATCAATGAAAAAGATAAAAATTTGTTTACTAATGCATATAACGAGCTTTATTTGACAGAGTTAAAAAACAAAAACTATTTATCTTCTTCAAACTATTTAGATACCCTTATTACATATTACGACCCTAACTCAAAGTCATACCTTATTTTAAATGATCAAAGAGACAAGTTAAATTTAATTGCAGATTTAGTTAAACAAAATAAAGATATTGACTCGTTAATTTATATGAGTCAGTTTTCTGATGCAGAAATCAATTTAATAATAAATAAAGAGAATAAGTCAAACTCTTTCGAAGAAAAAAACATAAATATCTCAAGCCAAAATATAAGTTCATTTTATTTTGAAAACAATCTTGCTGTCCAAAACGGGAAAAGAATTTTTTTAATTAAATGGGGGAATCGATCAAATGTTGACAATTGGAGAACCAACGCTGTTGGATCATTGAATAAAGGATTGCAAAATGAGAATAAACAAAATCCAGTTAAAGAGCTAAAATCCTATAATAATCTACCAAGATCTCCCAGAGAAAAAGACAGTTTAAAAAATATTTCCAATGAAAATTTCTCAAAACTTGGGCTATACTTGTATGAATACTTCAATGATAAAACAAGTTCTGAAGAGGTGCTTTCTAAAGTTGAATTAAAAGGAAAAGTAGGAGTAAAAGAGTTTCTGCAAAGCAAATATTATTTATACCAAATATATTCTTCAAATGAATTGAATGATCCTAAAAAAGCACTGGAAATCAAGAATTTTATCAACTCTAAATATCCGAGTTCACAATTTGCAAAGTTTCTTAGAAATCAACAACTAAAAACTTTGCCAGAAAACACCAAAGATTCTTTGTTGGACCATATAAAAGTAAAAACTGCTTCAAACAAATACTCCCTGGCATTGAATATAATTGATTCTTTAATGAATGTGTCAGCAAGCAGAGATTTCCGATTTAACTTGTACGAGCAAAAGCTCACCATCTTTGGCAGGATTTACAAGTTAGAAAGGTATCTCGAAGAGTTGAAGAACATAAGTGTTTTATATCCAGAAAAGGCCGAATTTTTTTCAAAAAAAGTGGAGTATGTTCAAAATATTATAGAGAAAAACAAGGTTTTATATAAGGATAATGAGTATGTTCTGGTTTACACTGACATTGAGGATAGTGAATCACAACTAACAAAAAAGTATGATTTTGTAAAAGAACCATATAAAAATAATGTATATCTAACGGTTAAATACGGCTTTCTCAATATTGAAGAAGCTGAAAAGTTTGCTGATTCAATCACTCAAAACAAAAAAATATTGTCAAACAATAAATATTTTGTATTTTCGACGGCCCAGTATATTAATATGCTGATTTTTAAAACTTTAGATATTATTAAAAACTAGATCATGGCAGAGAATAAATTTTTTTCATCACCCTCAGTAGACATTATTGAATCATCGACAAAAATTGTCGGAGATATTTTCTCCGAAGCAGACTTTAGAATTGATGGCATAGTTGAGGGGAATATTACCACTTCTGGAAAAATTGTTGTTGGAAAATCTGGTAAAATCAATGGTAAAATCAATTGCTCAAATGCTGATATTTCTGGCTCAACCTCTGGTAAAATTGAAGTTGCCGAAGTCCTTTCCCTTATGTCAGAGTCTCTAATTCAAGGTGATATTATTACTGGAAAACTTTCAGTTGAGGAAGGCGCCCAAGTAGAGGCTTCAATATCCATGAAATCAGGTAAACAGCTAAAAGCTGTTGAAAGCAAAACTGAAAATAAAACACAGTCTGAAAAAACAGCCTAATCCTTTATTGGTCTTTGCTGTAATCAGCTTTGAAATGGGGATTATTATGTTCTTGTTTTCGAGACTTGGAAAGTGGCTTGACGCTTACTGCAAATTAGAAAAGCTTTTTACATTTTCATTTACATTTTTAGGCTTCATTTTGGCGTTTTATATTGTTTATAAACAAGTAAATAAACTTCATAAATAGCTTTATTTTTTAACTAATTGTTCTAACTTTGCAGGCATATATTTTACAGTAAACCTGGAATGTTTTTTTCAAAAAAATTTTTCTTTTTAACACTATTTTCAACGTTCACTTTTTTTACTGCTTTCTCTGCAGAATCTTTTGACGAAAAGGAAGATAGAAAAACAGAAATAAAAAAATATATAACCCATCACTTAAAAGACTCTCACAGTTTTTATTTGACATCATACACAAAAGATGATGGAAAAAAAGTTTACATAGAGCTGCCATTACCTGTGATATTATATGATAATGGTCTTAAGTTTTTTATATCATCTGACTTTAAAAACGGAAAAGAGGTTGTCGCCGATAATGAAAGTTTTTATAGAATGAATTATGACAACAATAAAATCTATAAGACAAACTCTCAGGGCGACATAATTAAAGATGAAAACGGTAAAATCACAAATGAAAAGCCTTTAGATTTTTCAATTACAAAAAATATTGTAACCATACTTCTTGTTTCCTTTCTGATGTTATTTTTATTTAACTCACTTGCAAGATCGTATTCAAGAAACAATGGCATTGCTGATGGTGTAGGCAGATTTTTAGAGCCAATAATTTTATATGTTAGAGATGAAATTGCAATTCCTGGAATTGGACAAAAAAAGTACAAAAACTACATGAGTTACCTGTTAACGGTTTTCTTCTTTATTTGGTTTTTGAATATGCTAGGATTAACACCTTTAGGCGTTAATGTTACAGGAAACATAGCTGTTACATTTTCTTTAGCTTTATTAACTTTCTTATTAACTAATTTAACCGCTAATAAAAATTACTGGGGTCATATTTTTTGGATGCCAGGTGTGCCAATACCATTAAAAATTATATTGGCACCGATCGAATTTTTGGGCTTATTCATAAAGCCCTTTTCACTACTAATACGTTTATATGCAAACATTCAAGCTGGACATATTGTATTATACAGCCTAATTGGATTAATGTTTGTTTTTCAAAATTGGATTGGAAGTAGCTTGTCTTTTGTGCTTGCATTTTTTATATCAATTATTGAGATCTTAGTAGCGTTATTACAAGCGTACATTTTCACTATGTTATCCGCGTTATATTTTGGATTTGCTGTTGAGGACCATAGTGAAACTGAACATTAAAATGAATAAATTTAAATTAAATATATAATTATGGAAATACCTTTAATAGTAGGCGGAGGCCTAGTCGTAATCGGAGTTGGAATTGGAATTGGTCAAATTGGAAAAGGAGCAATGGAGGCTATCGGTCGTCAGCCTGAAGCTAGTGGAAAGATACAGGTAGCGGGAATTATTTTTGCTGCATTGATCGAGGGAATTGGTTTTGCTGCTTTATTTGCACTTTAATAACTTTTAGCTTTTATGGAAAAATTAATTGAAGAATTTTCAATTGGTTTGTTTTTTTGGCAAACTGTTATCTTTTTGTTATTGATATGGCTATTAAAAAAATATGCTTGGACACCCATCTTGAATACAATTAATGACAGGGAAGAGGGTATAAAAAACGCTCTAGAGTCTGCTGAAAAAGCAAGAGAGGAAATAAAGACATTAAAGGCCAGCAATGACAAGGTACTTAAAGAAGCAAAAATTGAACGTGATAATATTCTAAAAGAAGCGAGTGTTCTTAAAAAGTCCATTTTGGAAGAAGCTAAAACCGAAGCTAAAACTGAAGCCCAAAAAATCATTGACAATGCAAATGATTCTATCAAAAATGAAAAAGAAGCTGCTGTTACTGAAATTAAAAAACAAGTTGCTACGCTTTCAATTGAAATAGCTGAAAAGCTTATAAAAGAAAAGCTTTCGGACGATGATAAACAAATGAAAATTGTTAAAGAATTAATAAAAGACGTTAAACTCAAATGATTAATACAAGGGCTGCAAAAAGATATGCAAAAGCTTTCTTGAGCATTACAAAATCAGAAAATGATTTGAGTATAATGTTTAAAGATATGAGCTCTGTGAAAAAAGCCTTTGAGCAGTCACAGGAGTTAAAACTATTTATTGATTCAAAAGTTATAAAAGAAACAGACAAAGTAGAAACTCTAAAAATGGTATTCCCTGATTTATCGACTTATTCAATAAATCTGCTTAATCATATTATGAATAGCGGCCGTATTGATTTGTTTGATGATGTAGCTAAATGTTTTGTTGAACTTTATAATGAAAAAATGGGCAACCAAAATGTTACTTTGATTTCTGCATCTAAGTTGTCAGAAACTATACTTACAGAAATCAAATCCAAAGTAAAATCTTTAACATCCAAAAATGTTTATCTTACCAATAAAGTAGATAAAAACCTAATAGGAGGTTTTATACTTAAAGTCGGGGACAAGCAATACGACGCAAGCTTCAAACAACAATTGAAGAATTTAGAGCAAGAAATTTTCAATACATCAATACAATAAATTATGGCAGATATAAAACCAGCTGAAATATCAGCAATTATAAAGAAACAATTAACAGGATCAGATATTGGACCTTCTCTTGCAGAAGTTGGAACCGTTCTACAAGTAGGTGATGGAATAGCTAGGGTTTATGGCCTTTCAAATGTACAGTACGGCGAATTGGTAAAATTTGAAAATGGCATGGAGGGCATAGTCCTAAATCTTGAGGAAGACAATGTAGGTGTAGTGCTATTGGGTCCATCAAAGGATGTAAAAGAAGGCGATACTGTAAAAAGAACTGAAAGGATTGCTTCAATTGATGTAGGCGATGGAGTTGTTGGAAGGGTAGTTAATACACTTGGTGAACCAATTGATGGTAAGGGTAAAATTAAAGGAAAAATGTATGAGATGCCATTGGAAAGAAAAGCGCCAGGGGTTATATATAGACAGCCAGTTAATGAGCCTTTGCAGACGGGAATAAAATCGATCGATGCAATGATACCCGTTGGCAGAGGTCAGAGAGAGTTAGTTATTGGAGATAGGCAAACTGGCAAAACAACTGTCTGTATAGACACCATAATTAATCAAAAAGAATTTTTTGATGCTGGAGAGCCCGTTTATTGTATATACGTTGCAATTGGCCAAAAAGCTTCTACCGTAGCTGGAATAGCAAAAACCCTTGAAGAAAAAGGAGCACTATCCTATACAACTATAGTAGCCGCGAATGCTTCTGATCCAGCTCCAATGCAAGTTTATGCCCCATTCGCTGGAGCTGCAATAGGAGAGTATTTCAGAGATACAGGAAGACCTGCACTAATTATTTATGACGACTTATCAAAACAAGCTGTTGCATATAGAGAGGTTTCACTTCTTTTAAGAAGACCACCAGGTCGTGAAGCCTATCCCGGAGATGTTTTCTACTTGCACTCAAGACTGCTTGAGAGATCAGCAAAGGTTATCAATGATGATGGTATTGCAAAAAAAATGAATGACCTCCCAGAAAGCTTAAAACCAGTAGTCAAGGGAGGCGGTTCATTGACTGCATTACCAATAATTGAAACACAAGCAGGAGACGTATCCGCTTATATACCCACAAATGTTATATCCATTACAGATGGACAAATCTTTCTTGAATCAGATCTTTTCAACTCTGGAGTAAGACCCGCAATTAATGTAGGTATCTCAGTTTCAAGAGTTGGTGGATCCGCTCAGATTAAATCAATGAAAAAGGTTGCAGGTACTTTAAAGCTTGATCAGGCTCAATTTAGAGAATTACAAGCCTTTGCAAAATTCGGATCTGATTTAGACCCAGTAACATTAAGCGTAATTGAAAAAGGAAAAAGAAATGTTGAAATTCTAAAGCAAGCACAAAATGACCCATTTACTGTTGAGGATCAGGTGGCTATTATATATTTAGGCTCAAAAAATCTTTTAAAATCAGTTCCTGTTGATAAGGTCAAAGAGTTTGAAAAAAAGTTTTTGGACTTAATGAATTTAAAACACAGAAAAACCTTGGATATAATTAAACAAGGTAAGCTTACAGATGATGTGTTGTCTACTTTAGAGAGTGTGGCTGCAGACCTTACATCTTCTTATGAATAATTGATATGCCCAATTTAAAAGAAATAAGAAACCGAATTTCGTCAGTAACTTCAACAATGAAGATAACTAGTGCTATGAAAATGGTTTCGGCCGCTAAGCTCAAGAAAGCACAAGACGCAGTTACTGCGATGAGGCCTTATTCCGAAAAACTGGGAGAACTTATGTCAAGCTTTTATGAGATAATTTCAACCTCCAGTGTATCTCAATTATCAGAAACTAGGGACATAAAAAATGTTCTTTTAATTCCAATTTGTTCAAATAAAGGCCTTTGCGGTGCATTTAATTCTAATGTCATCAAAAAAGCAATTTCTATGAAAAATGAACAAAATTTTTCCAGAGCAAATTTTAGTTTTTTGATCATTGGTAAAAAAGCTAATGATATAATCTCTAAGACTGAAAATGTGATATCAAACCACAGTAATATTTTTGAAAATATTAATTATGATGTCACATCATCTGTAGTAGAGAGTATAATAGAATTATTTTCAAATGGTGAATTCGATCATGTCGAGCTTATTTACAACACCTTTAAAAATGCTGCCAATCAAACGACTATTACTGAGCAATTTTTGCCAATATCTAAACCAGATGATACAGAGGTTTTATCCGACTATATCTTTGAGCCTTCTATGGAGCAAATTGTCTCAGATTTGGTTCCCAAGTCATTAAAAATTCAACTATATAAAGCAATAAGGGACTCATTTGCGGGTGAACATGGAGCAAGAATGACAGCAATGCATAAAGCTACAGATAATGCAAGCGAGTTGAAAAGTGAATTGGTTTTGACATATAACAAGGCAAGACAAGCTGCTATTACTAATGAGATTCTTGAAATAGTTTCTGGAGCTGAAGCGCTGAGCGGTTAATGAAAATCAGGATAACTAACAAGTCTAATAATCAAAATCCCTCTTATCAAACAAGTGGATCCTCAGGTATGGATCTCAGGGCCTCTATACCAGCCTCAATTGTCTTACCTCCAGGTCAGAGAATACTAGTTCCTACAGGGTTATATTTAGAAATTCCACAAGATTATGAGGCTCAGGTTCGATCAAGAAGTGGCCTTGCATTAAAAAAAGGTATCATAGTTTTAAATTCACCTGGAACAATTGATGCAGATTATCGAGGTGAGATATGTGTTATTCTATTTAATTCTTCAAAAAACCCCTATGAAATAAAGCCATCTGAAAGAATCGCACAGCTTGTTTTCGCAAAAATAGTAAAAGTTAATTTAGAAAATTCGTCAGCACTTGATAAAACAGAAAGATCGTCTGGGGGGTTTGGTAGTACCGGGACTAATTGATATATTGATAGATTCGAATTTTTGAAAATTGATAAAAATAATCTCATATTTTTTATTATTGTTTTTTTGCAATTTAATTTTTTCGCAATCATCAAAAATTAAACAGCTTGAAAGTCAAAGGTTATTGATTAAAAAGGAAATAGAAAATATTAATTCTCTATTATTTGATAACTCTAAAACAACTAAAATTGCTTATAATGATTTAGAAAACATTTCTATTAAAGTTGCCAAAAATGAGGAGTTGATCAAGTTGACTAATCAACAAATAAATATTGTTACAACTGAAATTGAAAAAAAAAATGATTCTATTGATTTTCTTGGTGCTGAAATAAAAAAGGTAAGAGGTCAATACGCATCAATGATAAAGAGTTCTTATCAAAGCAAACTCAAAGAATCAAGGTTAATGTTTTTGCTCTCCTCTGAAGATTTTTTACAAGCCATGAAACGCTCCAGATATATTAACCAATTTTCAAATGATAGAAAAAGAGTTTCTGAAAAAATCTCAAACTCTATCCTTTTATTGGAGCAAAAGGTCAAGGATTTAAATTTATTGAAGGCCCAAAAAAATAAACTACTGGAGCAGAATGAGGAAAATAGAAGTAAGTTAAAAATCGAGGAAAAATCAAAAGAAAGGTTAATAACTGGACTTAAACGAAGAGAAAGGGCGTATAAAAAACAAATAGATGAAAAACAAAAAATCTCAAAAAACTTAGATAAAGAAATTGATCGTTTGATAAAGGAGGCTATTAGAAAATCAAATAATGAATCAAACAACAACATATTTAAATTAACCCCTGAGGCAAGGGCGCTCTCAGAGAATTTTAGTGCAAACAGAGGAAATTTACCATGGCCTGTCGAAAGAGGCGCGATAATTCAAAAGTTTGGATTACAGCCACACCCCGTTGTTAGAACAACAAAAATTCAAAGCAATGGTCTGGTTATTGCTACTACAAAAGATGCTGAAATTAGAGCAGTATTTAACGGCGTTGTATTATCAATTTTAAAATTTAAAGGAAGCAATATAACTGTATTGGTTCAACATGGAAGTTATATTACAGCTTATAAAAATATTGCAGAAGTTTATGTTGAAAAGGGTGAACGTATTTCAGCTTTACAAAAAATAGGAAAAGTATTTAATCCAAAAGATGGTTCTAAATCAACATTACAGTTTAGCATCTTTAATAATACAAAAGCAATAGATCCATACTTGTGGATTGTTAAATAAAATGGGAGTTAAAACAAAACAAGTAAGTGAAGAAATAATCATTGAGGGTGCAGAAATGCATAATCTCAAAAATATAAGTCTTAAAATTCCCAAAAAACAATTAATTGTTATTACCGGACTTTCTGGCTCTGGTAAATCAAGTTTAGCGTTTAACACAATATTTGCTGAAGGTCAAAGAAGATTCATTGAGAGCCTATCATCTTATGCAAGACAATTCCTTGGGAAAATTAAAAAACCTAAAGTAAAAAAAATACAAGGCTTGTCTCCTGCAATTGCAATTGAACAAAAAGTCAACAATTCAAATCCAAGGTCAACTGTTGGGACTAGCTCTGAAATTTATGATTATATAAAACTTTTATATTCAAGGATTGGAAAAACATACAGTCCAATCACAAATGAAGAGGTCGTTAAAGAAAACGTTAACACAGTTATTAATTACATAAATACTTTTGATGAAGGAGATAAGTTTTTAATAATGACAAAGCTTGATTGCCCAGAAAATATTGATTTGCAAAAATATTTGAAGCTATTTCTAGATGAGGGCTATGCTCGTATTGAATCAAACGGCACTGTCTGTCAAATTGAAGATTTTAATTTTAAAAATAAAGACAATCTCTTTCTGGTTATTGATAGATCAGTTTATAAAAATGATAAAGATTATTTAGACCGAATTACGGATTCTATTGAAAATGCATTTTACCAAGGAAATGATGAAATGTATGTAAAAAACTTAAAAGACAATAATTATAAACTATTTTCTAAAAAATTTGAGCAAGATGGTATAAAGTTTCTAAAGCCAACAGAACACTTGTTTAGTTTTAATAACCCCTATGGAGCGTGTAGCAATTGTAATGGATATGGTGATATAATGGGAATTGATCCGGAACTTGTAATTCCTAACACTGGTCTTTCAGTCTATGAAGAATGTATAGCTCCGTGGAGAGGACAGAAACTTAGTAAGTACAAAGACCTGCTTGTAAATAATTCCAAGAAATTTAACTTCCCAATACATAGACCCTATTTTAAGTTAAGTGAAAATGAGAAAAAATTACTTTGGGATGGTAATGAATACTTTAAGGGCATCAATTTCTTTTTCTCAAAACTTGAAAAAAAAATGTATAAAATTCAAAATAGAGTCATGCTTTCACGCTATAGGGGAAGAACAAAATGTAATGAATGTAATGGCACCAGACTTCGGAAAGAGGCAGAGTATGTTAGAATAAATGGTTCATCAATTACTGATTTGGTAAATCTACCTATTGAAAAAGTCTTGGATTTTTTCAACAGAATTAAATTATCGGATAGTGAATTAAAAAAATGTAACAGAGTCATAGTAGAAATAAAAAATAGGTTATCATTTTTATGTAAAGTAGGATTACCATATTTAACATTAAACAGAAAATCAAATACACTTTCTGGCGGAGAAACTCAAAGAATAAATATTGCAACCTCAATTGGTAGCGCACTAGTTGGCTCAATATATGTTTTAGATGAACCCAGTGTTGGGCTTCATCCTGAAGACACAAGTAAATTAATTTCTATACTTCAAAATTTAAGATCCCTAGGAAATACAGTCATAATTGTGGAGCATGATGAAGATATCATTAGGGCTGCCGATCAAATTATAGACTTGGGCCCAGGCGCAGGAATTTTAGGTGGAGAAGTTGTTGCTCAGGGTTCACTAAAACAAATTCTAAAGCTAAGCACAGTCACCACAAAATATCTCAAAAATCAATATGAGATAAGCGTTCCATCAAAAAGAAGAATTAGCAATAAAAGAATAGAATTGAAAGGTTGTAGAGAAAATAATTTGAAAAATCTAAGTGTGAATTTTCCTCTGAATTCTTTAGTCTGTGTTACAGGAATTTCAGGAAGTGGCAAAACTACTTTAGTGAAAAAAATATTTTATCCTGCATTACTTCAATCAAAAGGTATATATACAACTAAGCCTGGACAATATTCGTCAATTGGAGGCAACCTAGAAGATATCGATTCAATTGAGTTTATAGATCAAAATCCAATTGGTCAATCCTCAAGATCTAATCCAGTAACATACATAAAAGCATATGATGATATCCGAAACCTTTTCGCTAAACAATCTGTGTCAAAGCAATTTTCATTTAAGCCAAAACATTTTTCATTTAATGTTGATGGTGGAAGATGTGATGAGTGTAAAGGAGAGGGAACAATAAAAGTCGAAATGCAATTTATGGCTGACATCAACTTAATGTGCGAAACTTGTAAAGGAAAAAGATTTAAAAAAAATGTCTTACAAGTGACGTATCAGAACAAAAATATTGATGATATTCTAAAAATGACAATTGATGAAGGATATGATTTTTTTATTGATAATGGTCAAAATAAAATTGCAAATAAACTGAAGGCCTTGATTGATGTTGGTATGGGTTATGTAAAACTTGGACAATCTTCCTCAACCTTGAGTGGTGGTGAAGCACAAAGAATTAAACTAGCATCTTTTATTTTAAAGGGTCAGTCCGCAGATAAGACACTTTTCATTTTTGACGAGCCAACTACTGGTCTTCATTTTCATGATATAAAAAAATTATTAAAATCATTTAATCAATTAATCAATTACGGTCACTCAATAATTGTGGTAGAGCACAATATCGAATTGATCAAATCATCGGATTATATTATAGACCTAGGCCCTTATGGTGGAGCTAATGGGGGAGAATTAATTTTTGAAGGATCACCAGAAGAACTGGTTAAAAATAAAAAATCTTTACTTACTAATTTTTTGAAACCCAAGCTTTGATAAGGTTTTTTTTATAAATGAGTTTATTTCACCAGAAACCTTCATTTGATAAATTAGCAATATATAGCCAATAGTTACTGGAATAGATTTAGCAATTATTTCAATTAGATGATTGCCTCCAAAGTCCAGAGGATGAACCAAGAAAAAAAGAAACAAAATAAGAATTAATACTCTAAAAGTATTGTAAGAATAGGGCACAATATTCAGTTTGTATTTTAAATAAATAATCTTACAAAAAGTAAAAAAAGATATTACAATTAAAGTAGATAAGGCAGCTCCATTTATACTGTATAAATCAATCAATTTATCATTAAGCACATAAACCGACACAGCCATTAAAATTGAAAATGGCAAGGTTATTTTATAAAATTTAGCAGTAGCAAGAATTGCAGGTCCACACCCAAAACTCATTAAAATTAATTTACTTATTGAGATAATTAAAACAACTGAAATAGCTGTAGAATATGAAGAATCTAAGATTAAATTATAAAATGGTTCGACACTTAGATTTATTAGTAAGAAAAACAATCCAGAAACTACTAAAAGGTTAAGTGAACTCTTTTTATAGAGATTCTCAAGCTCTTTTTTGTCATATTCGTTTAATGCTTTCGCAACAAGAGGATTTACAATTTGAAACATAGCTCTACCTGGAATTTCAACAACGGTAGCAATAAAAACAGCTACGGCATAAAAAGCCGTCTTTGAGATTATTTCTTTTTGAGGGATCATGAACTTATCAATATCTATCAATATACTAGCAGCTGAACCTGCCAAGAAAATAAATAATGAATAAGTTAAAATTTCAGTTATATTTTTTGGGATTGAAAAATGGAACTTTGGAAGATACAAATAGAAAGAATAGAGCATCATAATCAGTAATCTCAAGTAATAAAATCCAGTAAGCCACCAAATAAAGTTTTCTTTAGTAACATGTCCTATATAAACCAAGCTAAGAAGTATCAAAATTGAAACTCTAGGAAATATTTCTTTCAAAAAATTCCCAAATACGGACTTTAATTGAACCCTAGCCCAGGAATAAAAAACTTCAAAATAAGACGTTGCAAAAGCAACCAAGAATATAACCCACACATAAGAATCAATTATTGGATTTTGAATTGACAGGAAATTCCCAATTGTATCATGAAATTGCACCACTAGTAAAGAAATGGGAATGATAGTAAGCATCGGAATAAAAATAACGGAGGACATAAAAATGTCCTTTTCTCTTTTACTTTTATAAGATGAAAAATATTTTATTATCGTATGCTGGCTTCCAAATGAAACCAGTGGCATAAGAAGATTTGATGTTGCCAGCAGAAAAACAACTAGACCATAATATTGAGCTTTAAGAAAAGTTGGATAAAAGAACAGGGTATTAAACCCCCCAATTAGGATTGCAACAATAATTATGATAATGTTTTTATAAGATTGGTTGAATACAATTCCCATTTTTATAATGTTATAATTATTTTCTCAATTCTTTTTGCAATATTCCTCGACATATATGCAGGAATAGGCTTTCTCTCTTTTGATTTTCCCTCCAAATAACTTTTAAAGCTTTCATAAATATAATTTTTTAAACCATGATAATTATCATAGCCGAATGACTTACCAGATTGTGTTTCAATTATGATGTTTTCAAGATCACTCCCTTTATTACTAATTCCTAGAATTTTCTTTCCAGATGACAGATAGTGAAAAAACTTTCCAGGGATTATATCATTGCAATCTTTCATATTCACAGAACAAACAACCAAAACCTCCGAAATTCCAATTTCTTTATCTAGTTCATTTTTAGACATTGGACGTATAATTTGTCTTTTTTTAATCTTTTTAAATTCTTCGGAGTTATATACGTGAGGGCTTATATTTCCAATCAAGACTATTTCAACTAGTTTTTTGAAATTCTCATCTGAATCTATAAGATCAGCCAAAACAGACCACAGATTTTTTGGGTTTTGTATGGGTTTCATTGCTCCAGAGTATAGAATTCTAAATTTTCTATAAGGTTTACTTGATAGAAGGGTATCAAAACCACTAGGCACATAAAAACATTGATTATTGATTTTAAAAAATTCATCATTTAAGCTTTTTGCAGTTGTAAAAATTGCATTAGCATTTTTTAAAATTATTTTTTCTTCTCTAGCATGTTTTTTTAGTGTGGATTCTAATTGATTCAATAATTTATTTTGAAAAAAATTAGACCAAGGATCTCTAAAGTCTGAAATCCATTTTATGCGAATATCTCTTTTTAGTTTTAGGCCAACCTGGTGCATTGAATGAGGAGGACCAGTTGTGACAAGGTGATTTAAATTATTTTCTAAATAGTATTTTTTTATATACCTGTAAGCAGGACCAACTAAAAAACGTCTTGCATCTGGGAAGAAAAACAATTCACGAATTATCGATGATGTAATTGAGTTAGTGTTGTGTTTAAAGCCTGTCCCATCAGAATATATTTTAAATTTTGATTTATAACTAAATATGCTTTTTAAAAACCTTGATGGTTCAAATCCTTTTATCCTATTTACTTTTATTGCCGGATTTACCTCCTTTTCAATTTCTTTATCAACCACATCATACTGGGGTTTTTTAAATGTAAATACGTGAACTTCCCAACCCAATTCTACAAGATGATTAGAAAATCGTAACCATCTTTGAACACCTGATCCACCTGACGGTGGCCAATAGTAAGTCAATATTCCAATAGATTTTCTATTCATAAATTGAGACAATTTCTTTTGAGACTACACTATTGTTTAATTTCTTGATTGCATTTAAACAGTTTGTTTTTATCAAATTATATTCTTTTTTATCGTTTAAAAGTGAAAGAACCTTTTTTTCAAAATCTTTTGAGTTTTGTTCTTCAAAAACTTTACCGCATTTATAATTAGATATTAATTCTGACTGTGCTGCGGAATTGCTACAAATAACCGGAACACCAAATGAAATATATTGAAAAAGTTTATTTGCATAAGTTGTATCGTGGTGTATATTTCTATGCAAGGGTGAAATTCCCAAATGAGCTATCATGAGGTATTTGTAAAGTTCGTTTTCTTTCTTCCAACCCATAAAATCAACAAAATTAGAGAGCTTTAGTTTTTTAACCTTTGACCTTAGTTTTTTGTCAAATGAACTTTGACCAATAATTACCAATTTAATATTTAAGATTTTGTCTTTTAGCAATGGCAAAGAATCTATAACAGTTTCTAAGCCTCTTCTTTTTGATGTGTTACCAATGTATAGCAAAACAAATTTTTTTGAATAATCATCCTTTATTTTTTGATCAATATTTTTATTTAGGTAAAAACTTTTTTTTACAGTATTGGGATAAACGACAACTTTCTTTGCGTTTATCATACACCTTTTCAATAGTTCTTTTTTTGCTTCTTTTGTAACTGTAATTACTTTATGAGCTTTTTCAATAAATTTTTCTTCCGCAATTTTCCAACGTTTTGGATCAATCAATAGTTTCCCCCAAAAAGAATCCACATGCTTATAGTATTTCATTATTTCAGGCCTATTTTCATGTAGATCTAAAGTAAATTGTAATCCTAATTCATCGCAAATTTGAATTGCTGCCCCAGCAATTTGTATATCATGAATATGTAAATAATCTATTTGATTGTTTTTTACAAAATGTCTTATTTTTTTTGCCATTTTCATGTTGTAGAACGGTAAATCGTTTGCAAGAGCTGAGCTTTTATAAACCAATTTAGAGCAGAAATATCTTCTAATATTTATTCCATCATAAACTTCTTTCTTTAAAAATTTTTGTTTGTAAGAAAGACAAAATAAAAAAATTTCGTGCCCATGCTTGATTAATTCATCGCATTCATTTGATACCCTGGCATCATCAGGGAATGGTGCATCTAAAATCATTCCTATCCTCATAGCTACAAATTCAAAACTCCTTTATAATAATTGTCAAAATCCTCCTCTGTTCTCTCTGCATAAACGGCATAATATCTGTTTGTGAAGAGTCTTAAAAAAGGTCTAAATCCAATTTTATTTGTAGGGCTTTTCCAAAACTCTTTTTTGATTATTTTCCATCCAGATTTTTCTAAAAGCCAATCAAACTGCCAGGCCTCGAACTCATGATAATGTCGATCCCTTTCATCATCTTTATTTCTGTATGCATTTGCAAACCATAGCTTTAAAGGAACTGTCAAAAAAATCTTCTTGGCATTTATGTTCTTTAACAATGTATATGGCGACACTAAGTGTTCTATAATTTCAAACCCTGTCACTAAATCTACATCATTTGGAATATCAACTTTCGGGTTTGTGTCAAAGTCCTGTCCACTTGTGTTGTACACTTTGTAATGGTTTTTTTCCATAATATCAGAAAATGGATTTCTAACACCAAGGTCAAAAATAACGGATGGTGAAGGACACACTTTATTCAACATTTTTAAGGTTTTATTGTATCGATTGACAGGAATTTTATTGTACATTTTTTATCAGATTTCTAAAGGAAAAGAAGACTAAAATCAATAATAAAATATTTGAACTCGCCATTAACAACGAGCCCGTTTTAATAATGGCAGGCTCAAAAGTAAATACAATTTCATGTTCTCCCCCTTCAACTTCTAGTCCACGAAGCAGATAGTTTACTTTATGATGATCTGTAACCTGACCATTAATTTTTGCTACCCATCCGTTTTTGTAAAAAGCTTCGGAAAACACAATAAATCCAGTATCATTTGAAAACACCTTATATATAATTTTATTCGGCATCTTTTCTACAACTTCAACGTAATTCTTAGAACTATCACTATATGTTTTATTATTCAAATGAGTACTCAAACATGTTTTTTTATAGTCTAAACTAGATAAACTAAGAAGTTCTTGATTCGAGTCTGTTACTTTTTGTACTTCATTAACAAACCATGCGCTACCCAAAACATCTTCATTGATTTTTAGTTCGATATTTCCGCTTTCATTTAAATCAATTATATACTTTACGTTTAGCATGTCTAGAACACGCAAATTATTTTTTAAAAGGTAGAAGTCATAGATATCTTGCATTCTTTTGGGCTTTGCAGCATGATAGCCCGAAATTGAATTATGAAAAAAAGAGGTTCTTCCATTTACAAATCCGCGAAAGCTTTCATATACCCTAAAGTCGGATTTGTCATTCAAAATTTCTTTGTCAAGATCATTTAATATAAATGGAGTTTTAACTTTAGATGCATTAGTAAAGTTGTCATCATTGACGTAATTTTTATTAAACGACCACAGATCTGCTAACACAATTATAGTTAGAATTGGAAGTAGATATTTTTTTGATAAGTATGTTTTTTTGACTGCAAAAATTGAAGCAAAAAGTACAGAAACAATAAATATCGAACGCATTACGTCTGTTCTAAATATGGATTTTCTTTCATTTATAATCATGTCAAGAATTTCAGGATATGCCCCAAAAACTTCTCTTTCGGATTGAAATTTAAAAATTGATTCGCCAAATAGTAAAAGCAAAAATAGGGTTGTTAAAAAAATCAATGATGGATAAATAATTTTTTTGTAGCTCATTGTCTTTTGATGTTGCCCTTCAAATATTTTGTATAATCCAAACGCGGCAATCAAGGGAATTATAAGTTCGATTATTACTTGTATTGATGATACGGCCCGAAACTTATCATAGAAAGGAAAATAGTCAATCATTAAGTCTGTTAATGCAGAAAAGTTTTTGCCCCATGATAATAACAATGCGAAAATCAAAGACGGAAAAACCCACCTCAAGGTTTTCTTGTCTAAATAAAAAAGAGATATAATGAATAAATAAAATACACTTATCCCTATATATGCCGGTGCAGCAACGATGGGTTGATCTCCCCAGTATAACCTAGCATTTTGATAGATCAAGCTTGCTGATTGAGGATCATAATTGGATAAGCTTTTGAAAAAATCTGTGTCCTTCCCAATAAGATCAGAACTTCCTCCCCCCATAAATCTTGGTATAATAAGATTTAGGCTTTCAATTTTTCCATAGCTGTATTCTGTTATGTAGTCTTTACTGAGACCGTCAAGATCAGTCTTTTCACTACCATCGGAATTAATACTGATTTCAGAATTTCCTCTAGTGCTAAATTCTGAGTATTCTTTTGTCGCCATTATGGATGAAGAGTTTAAAAGAATTGCAATTAATACAGATAATGAGAATGCTCCAGTTTTTGCAAACTTGCTTTTTAAATTATCGCCTCTTTCAAATAAAATTGACACGATCAAAATAAGACCCATCAGCATCATAAAGTAGTAAGTCATTTGGTAGTGGTTGGCGTTTATTTGAAGTCCAAGACCAACAGAACAGATAACAACACCACTTAGAGTTCGATTATTTAGGATTTTGAAAAACCCAGCTAAAGCTATTGGAGCATAACCAATTGCCAGAGCTTTTGTGTTGTGACCAACACCAAGAATAATGATTAGGTATGTGGAAAAGGCAAAAGCAATGGACCCAAAAAAAGCATAATCACTTCTAACTTTCATGCTCTTTAATAAAAGGAAAAAAGACAACAGATAAACAAAAAGATAATCAGCAGGTCTTGGCAGAAAACGAATTATTTTGTCAACCTTGTCCAAAACATCAAATGGATAGCTTACAGCAACCTGATATGTAGGCATACCCAAAAAAGCATTATCCAACCAATAAGGTTCTTCATCAAAATTTTCTCTGTGCTCAACTATTTGACGTGACATTCCTGAGAATTGATCAATGTCAGATTGTTTGATTTTTTTCCCAGAAAGAACGGGTTTAAAATAAATAAGTGAGATTAGACAAAAAGAGCAAATGATTAAAACATCAATAACAAGCTTTCTATTTAAACAACTCTTAATCAATCTCCTCATAATCGATATATTCACCAACCTTTTTATTTGTTTTCATCTTGAAATTATCTTTTTTGGGTGGTTGTTTTTTTTGAAATTTTTCAAACTGTTTTTTTATTATAAATCTAATGATATAGGGAGCCAGTCTTTTTAATACATAACTGAAGATTACAATGAATAGAAAAATATAAATAAAAAGCATATCCTTTTTTTCAAAAATACAATTAATCAAATGAATTAGTTAATTGCATATTTCAATTTATCTTTGAATTATATTTATTGTATTATGCTTACAGTCAGATATTTCCTTTTTTTCTTTTTTACTGCATTTTGGGTTACTTCACAGTATACAGAAACAATAAATTCAAATAGACCTGGAACATCTCATGGTGCATTTGCAATTGGTTGGAACGTTCTTCAAGTGGAAACGGGTGTTTCGAGCTACAGCATGGAGCATAAAAACTTAAATAACTCTAAGGTTGATGGACTTAATTTTAATTATCTGATTAGGTATGGGTTACTAAATGATAAGCTTGAGGTGTTTCTTGAGGGCTCTATTTTTTCAAGAAATGTTATTGATAATAATTATCAAAACAATTACTACACAGAATCCAGTGAAACTCTAATTGGCGAGCAAAGTATAGGATTTAAATATCTAGTTTTTGACCCTTTTAAAAATAAAAAATGGCATGGAGAAAATTTTTACAGCTGGAAAGCAGGAAGGGTTATAAAATTGACAGATTTTATACCAGCACTTTCTGTGATTGTGGGATCTGGATTTAATTTTGACGATAAGATTAATTATAATGATCAGTTTTTTCAAATAAAAAGACCATTACAGCCAGATCAAATTAATGAAAATACAAGAAGGTTTATAAATTTTTATTACCCAACTCAAAGCATATCCCCATTTGTTGGAATCGCAACTCAAAATCATTTCAAAGGAAGATGGGTGGTGGTCAACAACTTCTTTTATAAGCTCGCATTCAAAAACCTAAAATTGCCAATTTTAGTTCCTAAACCCAGTAATTATAATACATTAAACTACCTTTTTACAATAACACACAATTTGAGAAATCCAAATTGGAGTGTATTTGGTGAGTTTCAAAGTTTTAAAAATAGCGCTTATTCTGATGAACTTTTTAAGTTTGGAGCAGCCCATCTCATATCAAAAGATATACAAGCAGATTTAAATATCGGTGGTAGTTTAAAAAACACACCAAGTTTATTTTATTTTAGCCTCGGCTTTTCTAAAAGATTTGATTGGCATATTGACATTACAGATGTGGAATTGAAGCAGATGAAAGAATTCAAAAAAAATCAAAAAGCTCAAAAAAAGGCAGAAAAAGATTCAGAAAAACAAGCAAAAAAGAATGAGAGAGAGGGAAAAAGTTTATTAGGTTTTCTCAAAAAAGGAAAAGTTTCTGAAAAGAAAAAAGTCAGAAAAGAGTTGAAAGATTTAAAGAAAGAATCAAAGAAATTAGATAAAGAAACCAGACGCGAAAACAGAGCTGACAGAAAGAAAAATAAATGATAGAAATTATTAAAGTCGAGAGTAAAGATCAGGAAAGAGAGTTTGTGATGTTCCCTTTCTCTTTATATAAGGGTTGTGATTATTGGGTTCCACCAATCATTTCAGAAGAACTAGAATCGATGGATAAAGAAAAAAACCCTGTCTTTGAAAATGCTGAGGCGGAATTTTATATTGCCAAAAAAGATGGTGTTACGGCTGGAAGAATTGCAGCAATGGTCAATTGGGTCGAAATTGAAGAGCAAAAGAAAAATAAACTAAGATTTGGCTGGTATGATACGATTGATGATTTGGAGGTAAGTAAAAAGCTTCTTGAATCCGTTATAGAATTTGGTAAAAAAAGGAAACTTGAATTTGTTGATGGACCTGTTGGATTTTCAAATATGGATAAAGCAGGACTATTGATTGAGGGTTATGAAGAGTTAAATACGATGATTACTTGGTATCATTATCCATATCAAAAAGAGCATCTAAAAAAACTCGGATTTAGTAAGCTTGCAGAATGGGTGGAGTATAAAATCAAAATTTTTTCTGCTGAGGATGCTCCTGAAAAAGTAAAAAAATTCTCAAAAATAATTCAGCAAAGGTATGAGCTCAAGGTTCTAAATTTTAAATCAAGAAAGGAGATTATTCCTTACGTCGACAAGATGTTTGAGTTATTAAATGTTACTTATTCAAACCTACAGACATATGTTACCATTAAGCAATATCAAATCGATTTCTATAAAGAAAAATTCATTAAATATATCCACCCAGACTTTATCAAATGTTGTTTGGATAAGGACGATAATTTAATTGCTTTCTTAATTACAATGCCTTCATTCTCCAGAGCATTAAAAAAAATTAATGGTAAAATGGGGTTAATGGGGTATTTGCGTCTTTTTAAAGCCCAACATTTTAATGACAGGGTATCGCTTTATTTAATTGGGGTTGACCCTAAATACCAAAGTAAAGGTGTAACGGCTGTTATCTTTAACGAGTTACAAAACACTTTTAATAAAAGAGGAATAGTTGAAGTTGAAACAAATCCTGAACTTGTTGAAAACAAAGCAATTCAGGCATTTTGGAAAAACTATCAAAGCACACTACATAAAAGGAGAGCGACATTTACGAAAAAGCTAAAATAAATGGATTTTAAAGATGATATCGTTGCTATATCCTCACCCAGTGGCATGGGGGCAATTTCTTTGATTCGAGTAAGTGGGGAAAAAGCATTGGAAAAAGTCAATCCTTTTTTTAAATCTAAAAGTGGAAAAAGTCTTTTAAATATTAAATCCCATTCCATGATATTTGGGGAGTTCATAAATGAAGATGAAGTGATTGATGAGGTGGTAGTTTTCTTTTTTGATAAAGACAAATCGTACACAGGCCAGCAGACAGTTGAAATTTCATGTCATGGTTCTACATTTATTCAAAAGAAAATACTTCAAACATTATTAGAAAAAGACATAAGACTTGCCAAACCTGGTGAGTTTACAATGAGATCATTTTTGAGTGGTAAAATGGACTTGACACAAGCGGAGGCCGTATCAGATCTTATTTATTCTGATTCGTCTTCAATGCATAAAATCGCATTAAGTCAAATGAGAGGAGGATTTCAAAATGACTTAAAAGTTTTGAGAGAAGAATTACTTCATTTTGTTTCAATGATAGAGCTAGAGCTAGATTTTGGGGAGGAAGATGTTGATTTTGCAAATAAAAGTGAACTAGAAAATCTCATTAAAAAAGTTAAGGAGAAAGTGCAAAATTTAAAAGAATCATTTAAGTATGGAAATGCAATTAAAAATGGTGTGCCAGTTGCAATTGCTGGCAAACCAAATTCTGGAAAATCATCACTACTAAATACTTTATTAAATGAACAAAAAGCAATTGTAAGCGACATCCCTGGAACAACCAGAGATGCAATAGAAGATGTAATTATTATTAACGGAATAAAGTATAGATTCATTGACACTGCGGGACTTCGAAAAACAAAAGATATTATTGAATCAAAAGGAATTGAAATAACAAAATCAAAAATATCTGAGGCATCTGTATTGCTTTATCTTTTTGATATTAATGATGCAAATGAGGAAGAAATTGTAAATGACTTAAAAGAGTTTGCTCGACAGGATTTAAAAATTGTCCTAATTAGAAATAAAGTAGACTTAGAGAATAATTCCAAAATTGATTTAGAAGCCCTTTTGAAAAAATCTAGCAAATTCGGGATTACTGAAATTGCTGAAATATCTGCTTTGGAAAAAAAATCTGTGTTGGGTTTAGTTAAAAAATTATCTAACGCTTTTGAGTTAATAGAAACACCGGGAAGTACAGTAGTTACAAACTTGAGACATTATGAGTTTTTGTCACATGCTTTAACGTCTCTTGCTGAAGTTGAAAAAGGTTTGGAAAATAACATCTCTGGAGATCTTTTGTCAATAGATCTAAGAAAAGCTATTGACTCAATTGGAGAAATCACTGGTCAAATAACTAATGACGAGATGCTAGGAAATATATTTTCAAATTTTTGTATTGGTAAGTAGTTGATAATCAGTTAGTTATATAAATATGATAAATTTTTTTAAATTAATAATATGAAGTACAAACAGCTTAAGTATATGAGGTTAAGAACAGGCCGTGACCATCAATGGTTTAAAAATTTCTATAAAAATAATTATATCGCTGTTGGCTTTGGGTTAGATATTAACTTATCAGATTCTCTTTATGAAAATTGGAGAGAGTTCAATAAAAAATTCATTCCTGAAATAATTAAAAGAGAACCAAATAAATCAAGAGTTGCAGCAGGGTTAAATTGTGGAGTAATTTGGACACTTTCAAAAGGTATTGAAAAAGATGTAGTAGTTCTTTGCCAGGATAAAGACAAAAATTATCATCCTTGCAAAATAATATCTAACTATTATTTTGACGATGAGTTAGGTGACCAGTTTCATAGACGAAAAGTTGAATGGTTTGACAAATCTATTAAGGTCAGTGAAATGTCTAAAGAGCTTTTAAGTTCATTAACCGCTCAAAATACACTAATAGATATTTCTAAATATGAAGATGAGTTAGAGAAATTATTGTACGGAAAAAGAGATACTGCAGTAATATCCAACGACCCAACTATTGAAGAACCATCAGAATTTGCGCTTGAAAAACATCTTGAGGATTTTTTAGTGAAGAATTGGAGCTCAACATCCCTTGGCAAGAAATATAATATATATGAAGTTGATGGAGAAATCGTTGGTCAACAATACCCATCCGATACAGGTCCAATTGATATTTTAGCAATTAGTAAAGACAAAAAGACTTTGCTTGTTGTTGAACTTAAAAAAGGAAGAGTTAGTGATAATGTAGTTGGTCAAATTCAAAGATATATGGGTTTTGTTAAGTCCGATTTGGCTGAAGAAAATCAAAATGTAAAAGGAGTTATAATCGGACTTGAAGATGATATTAAATTAACACGAGCTTTAAGTGTTACAACAAATATTGACTTCTATAAGTACAAAGTTAATTTCAAGCTTTATAAATGAAAAAATTACCTTTCAATTAGTACTCTAAATAAAATGTCATTATTCCAAAAATCTGTCCTAAATAACTATTTAAACACAATCAATGATGATGAGATAAATTCTGGTTGGGAAAAGATTCAAGATTACCAAAAAATGTCTTCCAAAGTAAGAGACTTTAAGGAAGAAGTTTTTCAAGCTGGTTTTTTAACAAAAATCTTTGTTGAGTGCTTAGGTTATAAGTCCCAATATGATTCAGCAGATGAAGGAAATTTATTTTTTGAAGAAAAAAATATTTCAGATAGCAAAAAAGCAGATGGTGCGATAAAAAAAGAAAATGAAGTTATACTAGTTATAGAGCTAAAAGGGACTAATACAAAAAATTTAAAATTTGTAGAAGCTCAAGCTTTTGGATATAAAGCACATCATCCAAAATGTGAATATGTAGTTACGTCTAATTTTGAAAAACTAAGATTTTATGTAGAAAATGCTGTTGATTGTGAGGAGTTCGACCTGTTTAATTTATCCAAAGAAGATTATAAATTACTACACCTTTGTTTGCATAAGGACAGTATATTTAATGGAATTCCAAAAAAGTTAAAGAATGAATCTGTTTTAGTTGAAGAAAGTATTACTAAAAAACTTTATAAAGATTATTCAGCTTTTCGAAATGAAATATTTAATAGTCTTGTTGAAACCAATTCTGAATATGATAAATTATTACTTTTTAATAAGACACAAAAATTATTAGATAGGTTCTTATTTATATTTTTCGCAGAGGACAGAAACTTAGTTCCCGCTAATTCAATTAGTAAAATAATTTCCAAGTGGGAAGGGGATATAGCGTTCGGGGAATCCCGCTCTCTATACTCAATTTTTAAACAATATTTCTCTGTTTTAAATATCGGAAGACCAGCAAAAGGAGAGCACGAATCTATTTTTGCATTTAACGGAGGATTATTTGCTAATGATGAGATTTTAGACAGTATTGATATTGACGACAATATCTTATTAAAACATACCAAAAATTTAAGTCATTATGATTTTGAGTCTGAGATAAGTGTAAATATTTTGGGACATATTTTTGAACACTCTCTATCAGAAATTGAAGAAATTCAAAATGAAATATCAGGTTTAAAGACAGAAACATCTAAAAGAAAAAAAGATGGTATTTTTTACACGCCAAAATATATAACCAAATACATTGTAGATAATACAGTTGGTAAACTTTGTGAAGAAAAGAAAACCGAGCTCGACATACAAGAATATGAATTCGAAAAAAAACGTAAAGGAAGACAGAAAGCAACATTAAAAAAGCTTGTACAAAAATTAGAAGATTACAGAAAGTGGTTATTACAGATTACAATTTGTGACCCAGCCTGTGGAAGTGGAGCATTTTTAAATCAAGCATTAGAATTTCTAATAGCAGAACACCAATATATTGATGAATTACAAGCCAAACTATTTGGAGATGCAATGGTATTAAGCGAAGTAGAAAATGCTATTTTAGAAAATAACATTTACGGTGTAGATATTAATGAAGAAAGTGTAGAAATTGCCAAATTATCACTTTGGTTAAGAACTGCAGAAAAAGGCAGAAAATTAACGTCATTAAACAATAATATAAAATGTGGTAACAGTTTAATTGACGACCCAACCGTTGCAGTAGACAAAGCATTTGATTGGAAAAAAGAATTTCCAGAAGTTTTTGAAAAAGGAGGTTTTGATGTAATTATTGGAAATCCACCTTATGTGAAGGCAAGAGATAATGATGACATTTTAGGCCGTAATTTCATAGAAAAAAATTACAAAAGTCCTTATAAAATGTGGGATTTATACGTTCCATTCATTGAAAAAGGTATAGAACTTACAAAGGAAAATGGTTTGTCAGCTATGATAATTCCAGATACTATTGGTAAATCTGATTACACAAAAAAATTGGTTAACTTAATTGAAGAGAATTACTTCTTATACCAAATCGACTTTTTTCCTGACATTTATGTATTTCAAAATGTTGGAGTTAGAAGTAAAATAACCTTCATACAAAAACTAAAAAGTACAAAACCTGCAAAAAAAGTCAAACGTGTTCAAAACGTTTATGATGCTATTGAAGTTGAAAATAAATCTAAAGGAGAAGAACAGTATTTATTAAATGTTGCCGAATTCAAAATAAATACAGAAAAGTGTATCACATTAGCTGATTTATGTTATGTCAGTTATGGTATGAGATTAAATAGTGATAAATCAGACCCTGAAAAATTCAAGAAAACTGACTTGTTATCTGCAACAAAAAATGAAATTCATTCAAAGATTTACACAGAGGGCAAATATTTAGAAAGATATGTAATAACAAAAGATTTGTATTTGGAATACAACACAGAACGATGTCCTTCAAGACTCGTTAGACCAACTTTTCCAGAACTTTATCCACCCAGTAAACTTTTACTCTCACGTCAAAAAAAAGTTGCTGTTTATACCGATAAAAGTCATTATTGCGACAACACTATAATTATGGCAATACCTGCTTATGAGTTAAGTTCAGTAAATAATAACAGTATAAAAAAGTACTATAAAAACATCAAAAAGGACAGGGTAATAGTAGAATCCAATTCTGAATCATATAAATTAAAATATTTACTTGCTGTCATAAATTCAAAATTAATTTCATATCATATAAAATTTGAAAGCAAAGGGAAAATTGATTTTTATCCAGATGATTGGAAAGATTTACCAATTTTTCAAGCTAATTCTGTTGAACAAAACTTATTAAGCAAATTAAGTAAAACACGTATTGAACAAGAAAACTTGTTACAAAATATTTCATCAAACTTTATTAAGTTAATTAATTCCAAATTTAATATTTCAGCTTTAAGCGGAAAAATAGAGAATTGGCACGAACTAGAATTTGGAGTTTTATTAAAAGAGTTAGAAAAATTACGAAAAAAGTCAGCAAAAGAAAACGCAACTGAATACAAAAAATTATCATTGAGCGAAGAAGCAGAATGGATGCAGTATTTTAATGAGCAAAAAGAAAAAGCAGAAGTCTTAAAAACAGAAATTGATAAAACAGATAAAGAAATAGACCAAATGGTTTATGAATTGTATGGCTTAACTAATGAAGAAATTGAAATAGTAGAAAATAATTAAAAATGTTACAAAAGTGTACGAATAGTGTACGAATGAATTTTAAAAACCCCCTGAAAAGTAAAACAAAAGATATAAATAGTCAATCAAAAGCAAACAAGTATACTTTCTGTATTGGCAAGTAAGTTCCTGATAATCAGGTAGTTATGTAAATATAATTAAAAAAAATTAATTATTGTAATTTTTTAAATAAATTAATAACATAAAATGAAAAAACTTGTTTTCATAATTATTTTATATTTTATATCAACAGTTCAGATTAATGAATTATTCTCACAAAACACTACAACACAACTTAATACTAAAGGTTTTTTTACACTCGACAAAATAGGTGGTAAATGGCTGCTAATTTCACCTGATGAGAAACCTTTTTTTTCAATTGGTCTTAACCATTTTGACCCTGCAAGCTTACGTTATGCAGAGAATATTCATATTTGGGAAGAAAAATACAATAGTAGTACAATTGAGTGGTTGGTTAAATCTGTAAAACCAAATTTAGAAAAATGGGGTTTTAATACAATGGGTTGGGAACAAGAAGTTACAGTAAGGCAATGGCAACATTCTAGGCCATTTACTAACGATGAGTTAAAAGTATTGAATATGCCTTATTGTCGTATGCTTCCTTTTATTGAATCGCATCAGTGGGAAAAACATACAATAAATTATGATTTTTTTAGTGAAGAATGGGTAGAGTGGGTTGATTATGTTGCGCGTTCATATTGCGCAGAGGTTAAAGATGATCCTAATTTAATTGGTTATTTTTTCAGTGATTGTCCTACTTGGGTACACAATCGCCCCCACAATGAATGGAGGGGGCCTATTTTCGATCCCAAAAAACTAGAGACTCAAGAGGGAAAAAACGAACTCTTTAAAATGGCTAAACAATATTACAAAACAATTCACGATGCTATTAGAAAATATGATCCAAATCATTTGATACTTGGAGATCGTTATGAAGCAAATGCTCTTATAGCAATGGAGGTTGTTGAAGCTGCATTGCCTTATGTTGATGTACTATCTTTTCAGGATTTTAAAAATCCAAAACTAAATCTTGATAAATGGCATAAAAAAACAGGAAAGCCTGTGCTTTTGGCAGATGGATCTGGGATAATAAAAGGAGATGGAATTTATAAAAGATCCGATGGAAATTGGTATAAAGATCAAATTGAAGAACTTTTTAAAAATCCAGGATGTATTGGATTTCATCTTTGTGGAGCCTATCAGCGTAATAAATCTCGAGCTAGAGGATTATTGGATGAGTTTGAAAACCCTGATACTGAAAACATTAGAATTATTCAAAAAACTAATGAAAAATTGGATATGCTAACAAGTAAAATACTTTATTATAAAAAAGATAGATAAATAATGAAAAAACTAGCCCTTTTTTTTGTTTGTATTTTAACATTAATCTCTTGTTCTAGTATTAATGATTCAAAGCCAAATATCATAATCATTTTAGCTGATGATGCAGGCTACTCTGACTTTGGTTTCATGGGCAGTGATGAAATTAAAACTCCTAACCTTGATCAATTAGCTTTAGATGGTGTTACCTTTAATAATGCATATGTTTCAGCTTCTGTTTGTAGCCCCTCAAGAGCCGGTTTATTAACTGGAATGTATCAACAGCGTTTTGGCCATGAGTGTAATTTAGACAGTGACGTAAATAATTCATTTGATCCAAATCAAATTACAATTGCAGAAGCGCTAAAAACTGAAGGTTACACTACTGGACTAATTGGGAAATGGCATCTTGGAGATAAAACACAAAATCATCCTTTAAAAAATGGATTTGATTATTTCTGGGGATTTATTTCAGGCGCTAGAAATTATTTTTATAATCCAGATGAAGTGAATAGAAATAGCATTAGAAATGTGGTTGAAAATTACAGTCAGACAAATTTTGAAGGCTACTTAACTGATGTATTAGGTGAAAAAGCAATTAGTTTTATTGATAAAAGTAATCAATCAAATAATCCATTTTTTCTTTTCTTATCATTTAATGCCCCACACACCCCAATGCAGGCAAAAGAAGAAGTTTTAGAAAAATTTAAAAATAATCCAAGACAAGTTTATGCATCCATGATGTGGTCTATGGATGAGGCTATTGGTCATGTTATCGATGCATTAAAAGAAAACAATCAATATGACAATACAATCATTTATTTTTTAAGCGACAATGGTGCAGCAATGTCAAATAATGCATCCCCTTTTCCTTATAAGGGCTGGAAGGGAAATCAGTTTGAAGGAGGTATAAAAACTCCAATGATAATGACTTGGAAAAACAAAATAAAATCTAATACTCAGTTTGATGGATTTACTTCCGCTTTAGATATTTTCAAAACAAGTTTGGAAGTCTCAAACGTAAATGATGATTTAATGGCGAATGCAGATGGAAAAAATATTATGAATTATCTCAATGATAACATTATTCAAAACGAAAACTTATTTTGGAGAAAAGATAAAATGGCAACAGTTCGATCAGGCAATTATAAGCTAATAAGATTAAATGATACTTCAACCGTTCTTTATAATATAGAAAACAATTATTTTGAAGATTTAGATTTGAAACTTAAAGAGCCGTCCGTTCATGATTCATTATTCAAGTTATTATTAGATTGGGAAGACAGGTTAATTGATCCTAATTGGGTTGAAAATAAAGATTGGAATATTGTTACTGAAATGATTTATGAGGATTTGATGGCCAACAAAGATATAAGGGCAGTATCACCAAAAGATTTAAATTGAAATATTTTTTAATTTTTTTAAATTATAATTAAATGAAAAAACTAATTCTACTGTTACTAGTTATACTTTTTGGCTGCTCAAGTCTTGATAGTTACAACATATACATTGATTCAAACGAGGGCGATGATAATAATTTAGGAAATTCAAAACAAAGTGCGTGGGCGACATTAGTTAATTTAGACAAAACAAAACTTAAACCAGGTACAACAATACATTTAAAAGCTAATTCTGAATTTAACGGTTTTATTGAGATTAATGATAGTGGAACAGAGGGGAATCCAATTATTTTAAAGTCATACGGAGATGGTAAAAAACCAATTATAAACGGAAATGGTGAAAAAAAATATACGATTCTTTTAAATAATGTTGAGCAAATTACTATTGATGGAATTGAAATCACAAATAAAGGAACTCAAAGATTAGAAGCTAGAACTGGACTTACAATACTGGCAGAAAATTCGGGAGATTTAAATAACATAGTAGTCCAAAACATGGTAATTCGTGATGTTAATGGCAGCTTGGTAAAAAGTGATGGAGGGGGTTCTGCTATATTAATCAGAAAGTTTGGAGAAAAAATTAAATCTAGAATAAATGGCTTACAAATTTTAAATAATCACATCTATAGAACTGAAAGAAACGCAATTAATTTTAGAGCATCAGCTAATCGTGACAAATGGTATCCAAATCTTAATGTAATAGTAAAAAATAATCTAATTGAAAAAGTGCCTGGAGATGGTATCGTGATTTTTGGTTGTGATGGTGCAATCGTAGAAAACAATACATTGAGAGATTTTCCAGATATACTGCCTGATACCGAAGCTGCTGCTGGCATCTGGCCTTTTAGCTCTGATAATACCATCATTCAGTTCAATGAAGTAAGTGGTCACAAAGCCAAGTGGGATGCTCAAGGCTATGATTCAGATTGGAATTCTGTAGGTACCATTATTCAAAACAATTATAGTCACGATAACTATGGAGGATTTGTTCTTGTCTGTAATGCTGGGGCATCATATGGTGAGAAAATAAATGTAGGTACAGTTAACACAATTATAAGAAATAATTTGAGTATTAATGATGGTATTAGACCATATCCAACAAGCAGGAGAGGAGTCTTTTCACCAACCTTTCACATAACTGGTCCAGTTGAAAATACCCACATACATGATAATATTATTATAATCCCAAAAAAAAATCCAAATGTTGATAACACCATAGTTAGAATTGATAATTGGGGTGGGCCATGGCCAATGAAAACAACTTTTGAGAACAACGAGTTTTATATCGAGGGTAATATGAAAAATCAACTTCGGGAAAGAAAAAATATTGAATTTATTGGAAATTTTTTTTCAAAAGAACTTGTAGAAACCGAGATGGATTACTTAAAGAATCCAATTTCAAAAATTGAAAATATTGATATTGAACTCATAAAAAATAAATTTTTACAAGAGAACAAGATTTATCCAAAAAAAAATCTTTATAACTCAAAATGAAAAAATACAATTTACTTATAGCAGTTTTTAATGTCGCAGCTATTTACTTAATCCTGCATTATGGGGGAACCAGTAAATGGATTATTCTAAGCCTATTTACAGGTTCGGAGCTTTTAGCATGGTATTTTTTTGTTAGAAATAATAAAAAATCATAACTAAAAAGCACACATCTGAAAACAGATTAAAACTTTACTAAGTATTTAGGTAAGATATTTTTGTGGATTAAGCTAATGTAACGTTAACGGCAGCCGGTCCCTTTCTTCCTTCACCCTCTTCATAATTCACTTTATCTCCTTCTTTAATTGTTATTCCGTCTAAAGCCGTAGAATGTACAAACATGTCTTCTCCGGTTTCGTCGTTTGTAATAAAACCAAAACCTTTAGATACATTAAAAAATTTTACAGTTCCTGTCATTTAAAAATAATTTCTTCAAACCTATGTTTTAATTTTAAATAATGTTTACTTTATTTCAATTATTTTAGATAAAAGATGAAAAAAATTGAAAAACTTATATATTCCGTGAAGTTTTTGCCTCAGGCACTGTACTTTGGATCATCAGCTCTAATTCTTCTAATTATAATTTTTGATATTGAATTTATTCCAATAATTCCTGTATTTGTTATTTTCTTATACATGACTTACTTGGCAATAAAAAATTATAAAAAAAGTGAATCTAGTGAGATGGATAAATTAGAAAAACTGATTTATTCCGTTAAATATTTGCCACAGATATTATACTTTTCCTCACTTGGATGGGTAGCCTATACAATTTATTATGATATATGTTTTGATGAATCAGTTACAATTTTTTGGCTTGAATGGGATTCGCCGTTTGGGGAAATATTTTTCCTATGGTTTCTCTATATCACCCACTTGGCAATAAAAAACTACAAATCGAAAAATGAATACGGGGGTAAAAAATAAGATAATTAAAAGGGTTGAGCATGTTTATTGCGTCTTCTTTAGGTATATTTAACAAATAAATTAAAAAATATGTCAAGTAAATTTTTTGGAAATCGAACGGATAAACACCAACCCAAAAAAAAGGGAGTAAAGCAAAACTTCAGTAATAAGAATAACAAATCAAAGTCTTCGGGTGTCAGAAAAGTTGGCAGGGGAGGCTAATATCTTGAATCTAGGTCTTAAAAGCGAAAAGGCTTAAAAGAGAGCCAACCATAGCAATCAATCAAGCCTTTTCATTTAGGAAGCTCGAATGTATAATAAAAATTACAACTGATCATTAAAAATTAACCCAAAATGAAAAAAATCATATACATATTTGCGTTTTCAATATTGTTTCAAAGTTGTTTTAGTTATAAGACAGTAGAATATAACAATATAGATACTGAAAAAAAGCAAACTCTTAGAATTCAGAAAGACGATAGAACAAAAATTAAAGGAAAGCTAGTGTCTAAAGATGATAACAAAATTATCATTAGTAAAAGTGGTGAGAATCAAACAGTGATGCAAGAAAATATTGAAGAGATTCGTGTAAAAAAATTCTCTATCATCAGAACTGCTGTTGGAGCGGCTGGGACCTATGCTGCAGCATTAGTTATTGGGGCTGTAGTTTTTTTAGCTCTTCTTGCATCTTAAATTTTTATGAAAAAATTAAAGTTAATTTTTATACTGATTCCATATATTTTATTAAGTCAGGAAGTTACCAATAGTGATATCACTGTTTTTGATGAATCTGTTTTATCGATCATCAATAAAAATGCAAAAATTGAGATCTTAGCAGATAGCTTTATTGTTGCAGAAGGCCCACTATGGGACTCTGGTGAAAACAGATTGATTTTTACTGACGTAAGACAAAATAAAATTTTCACATGGGATGAAAACAATGGTGTCAGGGAATATATATCGCCAAGCGGATCAACAGGATATGCTCCATCATTTAGTGATGGCGGAATAGGCGCAAATGGATTGGCTTTTGATGAAAATGGAAATATTATTTTATGCCAACATGGTGACAGAAGACTTGCGTTTATACTTAATATTCAAAATAAAAATCCAAAATTCACAACTATAGTAGATAATTTTGAAGGCAAAAGATTTAATAGCCCCAATGATTTAACGATTAGTAAAAGTGGAGATATATATTTTACAGACCCTCCTTATGGATTCAAAAACTTTAGTGACAAATACAGAGAAATAAATTTTAACGGCGTTTATAAATATTCTAAGGACGGAGAAGTTTTTTTAATTTCCAGCAATATGTCTAGACCTAATGGAATCGCTTTGTCACTGGATGAAAAATACATTTATGTAAATAATTCTGATCCTAAAAATGATCCTAAAATATTGAGATTTAAAACAAGTAATTTTGAAGAAAAACTTTTCTTTGATGGAACAGAACTTAGCAAAAAATACCCTGGTGGATTTGATGGATTAAAGGTGCATAGTAGTGGAAATATTTTTACAACTGGTCCAAATGGTGTTTTAATAATATCACCAACGGGCGAACTATTGGCTATGATAAATTATGGCAAAAAAATTACTAATTGTAATTTTGACAATAAAGAGGAGTATTTGTATGTCACTGGGTTTGATGACATTTCAAGAATTAAACTTAAATGAAAAAAATATTAATTTTTTTAGCAGTAGCAATTGATATTGTTTTGATCATTTGGCTTATTAAGTATTTTTCAAATTGAAGCTATCTACATTATCTATAAATAATTATTAAATGAAAAATTTAATTTTAAACATAATTTTATTGATTTCAATATCCATGCATAGCCAAAGTATTGATTTACTTAATCCCGAAAAAAATATCGGCTTAGATAACTGGAACATTGTTAATGACGATGTAATGGGGGGAACATCAACTTCATATCTTTCAGTTAGTGATGAGAAAAACTTAATATTTAACGGAAACCTATCGCTTGAAAATAACGGAGGATTTGCGTCATCTCGATTGGGGTTAAAAAAAAATATATTGACAGGTGTGAAGTCTTTTGTAATTAGAATTAAAGGAGATGGCAATTCCTATAAACTCAGACTCAGTCAAGACAATAGACGAGCATCGTATTCAGCCAATTTTAAATCAGTCAATGATAAGTGGGTTGAGGTTAATATACCAATTGAGGATTTTATTGCGACATGGCGCGGATATACATATACTGATTATCCGTCTATACAAACGGACAGAATAATCTCCCTAGGATTACAAATTTCAGACAAACAAGAAGGTAAGTTCAAGTTGGAAATTGATTATATCAAAGCAATACTATAAAATGAAAAAACATAAATTTTTAATTATATCAATTTTAACTTTTATTTTATTTATCGTTTTCTTTTCAGAATATAATTCCAATCAAACAAAAAAAATATTAGATGCTGAACGAATTAAAGCTGATGAGAGATTAAGAATTGCAAAAGAAAAAATTCAGCAAGAAGACTCTACATCAATTTACATTGATTCAACTTTTAATAATATTGATTAACTTTAATTAATTACAGTTTTTATTTGGAGATTTTAATTTTATACGCCTTTCTCACAATTTCTCTTTCTTTTTTATGTTCTATACTGGAGGCTGTCCTTTTGAGCGTAAACCCAACGTTCATCAAGATTAAAATTAAGGAAGGAAAAAAATATGCCGAGAAACTACAAAGTTTAAAAAGTTCGATTGATGAGCCACTAATAATTATTCTCACACTCAATACCATTGCCCATACCGTTGGTTCAATTATGGTTGGTGTTCAAGCCAAAATTGCTTATTCAACCCTACAGATTGACAATAGTTATATGATTCTTGGCACATCTGTTTCCGAAGAATTATTAGTAGGAATTATTTCAACAATAATGACTGTTTTAATTCTTGTTCTTTCAGAAATAATTCCTAAAACAATTGGAGCAAACTATTGGGACAAATTGGCTCAACCAAGCACTATTATATTATCATCAATACTTCCAGTTTTTAAATACACTGGTTTGCTTTGGATTTTGCAGCTTTTTACAAGAATTGGTTTGGGAGAAAAGAGAGAGTCAATTTTTAAAAGAGAGGACATTTCAACAATTGCTGAAATTGCCGAGGAAGAGGGTGTAATTGAAGAAAAAGATTCACTTTTCATCAAGAATATTGTTAAACTTCAAAATGTTAAAGTGAAAGATATAATGACACCTTTTTCTGTAATGAAAATTGCAGATCAAAACTCTACAATCACTGATTTTTACAGCCAAAACAACAGTCTTGAATTTTCTAGAATACCAATATATTACAAGAACACAAATAAAATAAGCAGTTATGTTTTAAAGGACACCATTCTAGAAAAAATGATTCAAAAAAAAGGAAACCTCAAGCTTAACGATATAAAGCGAAAAATTATTAAGACAGATCACAATTCAAAAGTTCCAATTTTATTTGACAAGCTTCTAAGGGATAGGGAGCATTTGTCCTTGGTCATTGATAAACAAAAAAAAATTAAAGGTATAGTAACTCTGGAGGATATTATAGAAACTGCCTTAGGGTTTGAAATCGTAGATGAAACCGATACAGTTGTAGATTTACAAGTACTCGCAAAACAACGAAAAAAAAAATAACACAATTTTTAACTAAACTCAGTTTGCCCCTTGAAATTATATTTATAATTTTGCAAACGAGCTATGAAAAAACTTCCCGTAACCGTGTTAAGCGGTTTTTTAGGGGCTGGTAAAACCACTCTCCTAAATCACATTTTGCATAATAAGCAAGGCATGAAAGCTGCTGTTATTGTCAATGACATGAGCGAGGTCAACGTTGATGCAGATCTCGTAAAAAATGAAAATACCTTATCCAGAACTGAGGAAAAATTAGTAGAAATGAGCAATGGATGTATTTGTTGTACACTTCGTGAAGATCTTATGATAGAGGTGGAAAAACTAGCAAAAGCCCAGAAGTTTGATTATTTAATTATTGAAAGCACCGGAATTTCTGAACCAATACCAGTTGCCCAAACTTTTAGTTTTGAAAGTGAAGATGGAAGTATTGACTTAAGCAGATTCAGTTATGTGGATACTATGGTTACAGTTGTGGATTCACTTAATTTTCTTAAAGATTTTTCAAGTCCTCAATACCTTAAAGATAGAAACTTGACGGATATTGAAGGAGATGAAAGGACTATTGTTAATTTACTAACGGATCAGGTAGAGTTTGCTAACATTATTCTATTAAATAAAACTGACCTAGTTTCAGAATCAGATCTCAGAAATTTATATGATATTATTCATAAGTTAAATCCAGATGCTAAAATTATCCCAACAAACCACTCTAAGGTTAATCTAAGTGACGTTATTAATACAGGATTATTCGACTTTGAAAAAGCAGAATCATCGGCAGGTTGGATTAAAGAATTAGAAAACGAACATATCCCTGAAACAGAAGAATATGGGATTGGTTCATTTGTCTATCGAAGAAAAAAGCCCTTTCATCCTGGTAGATTCCTTAACTTTATTAAATATCAGTTCCCAAAAAATATAATTAGAAGTAAAGGTTTATTTTGGATTGCATCTAGGGCTGATCAAGCTCTTGTCTGGAGCTCTGCAGGCGGATCAGTAAAAACAGATCCTGCTGGTGTTTGGTGGGACTCCATGCCATTTTCGGAAAGAATAAATTATGCAAATTTTGTCAATAACCAACAAATGATTGAGTCAGATTGGTGCTCAGATTTTGGAGACAGGAAAATCGAACTGGTGTTCATTGGCCAACAATTAGATGTTTCTGCAATAACAAAGAAACTAGACGAATGTTTATTGAATCAGGAAGAAGTAAGTGAATGGAAAGATGGTAGACTTCAATTGACTGATAATTGGCCAGTATCCAACTAATAGTTAATGCTTGCAAGTATTAGTGCCAAAAATTCTGTATATCGCGCAAATTCCAGAAACTGAATTAAATAAGAGAACACCACCAACTACTGCTTGTACTATAGAAAACAATTCATAGCCATAAATAAAAGGTGCTGGGATTAGAAAAATAGAAATGATAAATCTGGCAATTCTTTCAGAGTTATTTTGATTTGTAACAAATAATTTCATATTAAAAATTTTATTCAAACTAAAATATAATAGAATTATATTCTATGTTTAGATCTTTATAAATTTATCATTATGAATACATCAATTGAAATAACTCTTATGCCTTTAAATGATGATTACAAATCAATCATTAAAAAATTTATAACTTCTTTGCGAGAAAGTAATTTTCAAATCCTTGAAAATCCATTGAGCACTCAAATATTTGGTGAACTTGAACCCACTATGCTAATGCTCATAGATAAAATTAATAATATTTTCTCAGCATGTGATGGCATTATGGTTAATTTAAAAATTGTCAAGGGGAACAGGTTTCATTATAAGCCTGATTTTTAGGATGAAAAATCAAATAAGAATAATGTTTAACTCTATTTATGAAGAGTATGATCTCATAAATAACCTCATCACTTTTGGTCTTCACAAAAATTGGAAAAAACAAATTGTAGATATTTCTAGATCTTTAAATCCAAAAAGAATATTAGACGTGGCAACTGGCACTGCTGATATTGCTATAGCACTTACTAAAATCAAAAATTGTGAAATTATTGGGATGGATTTATCGTCCAATATGTTAGACATCGGGGATAAAAAAATCAAGGATTTAGGTCTTCAACAAAGTGTTATACTAGAGCTAGGAGATGTTGAATATTTAAAATATAATGATAATTATTTCGATGTTGTAACAGTAGGTTATGGCGTGCGAAATTTTGAGAACCTAAAAAAATCTTTGGATGAAATCTACAGAGTTCTAAAGAAAAATGGAACCTTGATAATCTTAGAAACGTCAGTGCCAAAAAACAAAATCATCAAATTATTTTATAATTTTTTCACAAAATTTTATGTAAAATTAATTGGCTTAATTCTGTCCAAAAACTTTGAAGCATATTCTTATTTGCAGAAATCTGCATCAAATTTTCCCCACGGCCATGAGTTTATAAATATTTTAAAAAACTCAAAATTTACAAACATATCACAGGATATAAAATTGTTTGGAGCTTCTACAATTTATGTGGCAAACAGATAGTATTTTTTGGGCAAAATCATAAAACAAATAAATTATGTAAATTAAAGTCATGGAAAATTTATCTTTTGCATGTCAAATCATAGTAGCAGCCTCTGTTTTATACATATGGGTTTTTAGATACGACAATATTGTTGCTGAGTTTAAACATTATGGTTACTCAAATCTTTTAAGGAATTTTGTGGGAGCTTCTAAAATTTCGATTTCTGCCATTATGTTAATGGGAATTTGGTTCAGTGATGTTCTTGTTTACGCGTCTTTATCAATGGCTTTTTTCATGTTGTGCGCACAAGCTTCTCATTTAAAAGTTAAAAACCCGATTGTCAAATTCATTCCATCTTTTGTTTTTCTTTTGATGTCTTTATTTGTGGCCGCATTTAATTATGGTTTATTGTAATTAATGGAAAAAGCAATAATTCTATTCACAGGAATTTCATTTATAATTTATGGTGTAAACTCTTTCTACTCTAGAAGAATGATTAGTGAGTTTAAAAGATGGGGATATCATAATTATAGAAAAACAATATCATCATTGCAAATTTTAGGCGGATTGGGTTTGTTGATTGGTTTAAAAATCAATATCCTTTTAATAGCATCTTCATTATGTTTATCAATAATGATGTTTGTTGCGATAATTGTGAGAGTCAAGATAAATGATAATGTTGCTAGAATCCTACCAGCAATTACTTACCTAATGTTGAGCTCATTGATCTTTAACTATTCACTTCAGATTATTTAAATTTGTGTTAGAATAATATTGTCTTGAATTTTTTAAAACCCATAAATATTTTTTTTCTTTTTTTTTCTATTGTGTTGTTGGCTGCATTATTTTTTATTGGAATATCCAACTATATAAATATTATACTCGTCATCCTTTATATAAATTCAATAATTATTATCACTGTAAAAGATATCAATGATGTTCTAAAAAGTTTATTGATTTTTATATCACTATCGATTTTTCTGTACATATTGTATGTATTATACATTCATATCGGTTTGGGTCAATTTAATTCACAGTTTTCAGTTTAATAAAATAAAATCAAAATGGAAAGTCTTAATGTTTTTGGTAAAAAGCTTGAACTGTGCAGCACTAATCCAATGACTGGTTTTTACAGAAATGGTTGTTGTGATACAGGACCAAAGGATTATGGGACTCATACTGTTTGTGCGGTAGTCACTGATGAATTTTTGAAATTTTCAAAAGAGAGAGGTAACGATCTTACAACAGAAAATCCTATGTATAATTTTAAAGGACTAAAAAATGGTGATAAGTGGTGTTTGTGTGTTTCTAGGTGGATTGAGGCTTATAAAGCTGGGTACGCACCAAAAATAATATTAGAATCTACCAATATAAAAACGCTTGAATATATAACTTTTGAAGAGCTTTTAGATTATAAATTTTAATCTTCGTGTTTTTCAATAAACTCCTTAACATTCTCACTTGTTTTTTCTCTACTTTCATTAAAGTATTGAAATAGGTAAAGGGTAAATAAAAACAATAAAGCAACAACCAAAGATTTCATTATTTTTTCTTTCATTCAATTAATTTTATTCAAGTTAATATAATTAAAAATGATATTTAGTAAATTTAAAACTTGAAAACAGCACTTTTCATACTACTAATTTTATGGGGCTTGCCAAGTACATTTTTTAGAAGTAAGTTTAGAAAGATTGTTTATCAAACAGATGATTGGAAGATAAATATTAAACCAATCTTTATTAAAGAGATAAAAGGTCTTTTTTTTAATCTTTATCCTGACAATAAAAATTATTTAAAAACTAGAAATAGCTACAGATTATATTTATTAGTCTACCTACTGATATTCTTAATTTATTGTTTCAATTAACTTGGTTTTAGTTATTGTAAAAACAGCTTAATTATTAATATATCTTAAACTAATAAATCTCTTAACATTAACTTAACATTGAGTATATTTGCTTGGTGTTTTGCAAAAAAATAAATTTTTTACATTCTATTTTTTCCTGCATAATAGTGTCAACAATTTTTCTGTTTTACTATTCAAATTCTGTATATAATTTTTTGGTAATAGAGGATGGAATTATTGAGTACTCTACTGCTATTTTCTTGTTATCCGTTTCAATATACTTAATAAATAAACTTTTGAAAACTGTGAAAGTTATCTCATCAAAAAATATTGGAATTATACTTTTTTCAATAATATTCTTTTTTGGATTTGGGGAGGAAATTTCGTGGGGACAAAGAATTTTCAATATTGAAACGCCTCATTTCTTTATTGAAAACAACCTGCAATCGGAGACCAATATTCACAACTTAATGATTGGTGGCGTTAAATTGAATAAACTAATTTTCACTAATGGTTTGTTTTTTATTTTTTCATTTTATTTTTTGGCAATACCTTATCTATATACTAAAAGCAATAATATAAAATCCATAATAAATAAATTTTCCATTGTTATCCCAAAATATAGTCAGTCTATAATTTTTATTTGTTCTACAATAATTATATATCTTTTTGACCATGATCGCATTTCTGAAATATGGGAATGTCTATTTGCATTTACGATGCTCATAACATCAATTAACCCACTAAATAAACAAGAAATTTATTCTTAATTTTTTTCGTAAACCTTGAAATAGTCAAGAATTAAATGGTTTGGAAAAGCCGTATTTCCCTCATCCACAACACTCAATAATCCATTGTTAATTACCATACACATGGGTTGATCAGGCCAGTCTGCTTCGGGCACTTCAATTCCCTTAGTTTTTGTATGTACAAGTTCACCATCGATATACCATTTCATATCATCTTTTGTCCATTTGAAACCATAGATGCGATGTTGTGCAGATGCATTATATGTAGCCTGGAAGTTAGGTAATACATAACTATCGTTATGATTATCATTCCAAACACCATATATATACCTAAAATACATTTCATCTTTTCTATTGGTCCTAAAAAATTTTCCAAAATATTCCCAGACATCAATTTCGGGTGGCCAAGTCCTGTTTTCTGAATCGTCAATAATCCAAATTGCCGGCCATACTTTATCCCCTTTTGGAAATTTAGCGCGGACTTCTATATAAACATCTTTATTCGTTCCGTTGAAGTTTATTTTCTGTAGTGAATTAATCCACCCTGTTGAATAATCAAAATCTCGTGCAGGATTTGTTCCTGTAATTGATTCTTTTTTATTGGCTAAATATAGTTGACCGTTACTTGTATAAGTATTGGCGTCCAATATATATCCGGCATATTTATCGTTTAAAAGGTTCTGTCCCCCAGTTTGTTTATTCCAAATCATTCTAATGTCTGGATTGGTATCGTGTGTCAAACCTTTCGACCATTTTGTTTTATCAAATGAATTAAAATCATCAATGACCACTAAATCAAAACCCGATGGAACATGAGGCGAGTCCGGACTGTTGGTATTATTTCCTGAATTATCATCAATATTTGATCCTGAATCTCCACTATCAGAGCATGAAAAAATAAGCAAACAAAAAACAATTAATTTTAACTTTTTTATCATGTAGAATTGCTAACTTAATAAAAAAAACTTTATGAAAAAATATTACCTAACCATTATAATTGCAGCGCTTTTTTATTCATGTGCAACTGAACAAAAATCAATTGGTATGACAACATGGTCTGACGATGGAAAAGAATATAAATTCTTTCTTGGTACACAAGAGGCCGTGGATGTTGTGTTAAAGTATGACGAATTGATAAACAATAAGATGTATGATGAAGCACTTGAAATTTTTAATGATACTGCCAGCATAACATATTACAGTGGCAAAAAAGTTACGCCTCTTGAAATGCTCACCATGACTGAAAGTAGAGATTCACTTTATGAGGCAAATAACGCTGATTACAAATGGAATTTAGTTAATGCATTTTCTGTAGATATTGATCCAACACGTGGTGGAGAACACGTAAATGCTGATTATGTAGTTACTTACGATGATGGTGAAAATAAAACTAGCTTCAATTCTATATTAAAGTTTTATGTCGTTGACGGAAAAATAGTTTGGGTCAATCAGTTTAACCAGTCTGTCATTAATGAATAGAATTTATTTATTGTTTCTAGCGCTTGTATTGGCGTGCCATACAAATAGTACAGAAAAAGAATTGGTTGTTTTGGACAATAAAGATTCCAAAGAAATAACATTTATTCTTGAACTTAATACAAAAGAAAATTCGCTAGAAGATGTCGAGAGTTTTACCCAATACCTTTCTGATTTTATTGTTGAGAGAGAGCCTTCCACTGTTTATGGATATTATATTTCGGAAGATGGTAAAAAAGTAACACTTATTGAACGTTACAATAATAGCCAAGATGGTATTCAGCATGGAATAGATTTTATAAATGGCCCTAATTTTGAAAAATTCTTTCAAATATTCGAGATTGAGTCATTTATAACACTAGGAAATGTTACAGATGAATTTAAATCATGGACATCAGAAAATGGTTTTGAAATTGAGTATAGGGAATCAATTGGGGGTTACGTTAGAAGGTAGGGGCTAACAATTATCTGGATCTTTTGTATATGTTTTGGTGGGTTTTGTATCCAATGATAGTGTTGTCACTAGCTCTCAAAATCTCAAGTTCCTCACCCAGTTCATTATTCATTAGAACTCTTTTAAATAGGTCGTTATCAACATTTCTATATAATCTCAAATAAGGCTCGTCAGACGGTAAAGAAATTAATGCAATCTGGTCCCCCCAAGTTTGGATATAAGTCTCCCCAACCCATGGTTGAGTATTGTAAGAGCCCGTAAGTTCACTGAACCTATTTGTTTCCTCTCCTTTTAATACTGTAACTTTTGATAAAATTTTGTGAATTCCTTTAATATATTTCGTTGGATTTGTTCCACCAGAATTAATCATAACTGAGTAGGCAATTTTTTTATCTGGATTTATATGAAGCTGAGATCTGTAACCTGGGCACGACCCCCCATGACCAACCCAGTTTTCATTATCAAAATTAAAAATTCCAAAACCTAACCCATATTTAACTGATGTCAGTTTATCATGCCAATGAATTTTATGCATTTCTTTGATAGTTTCAGGCGTTAGTATGTTTTCTTCTGAACCATCATATAATTTCATCTGCCACCTAGCAAACTTTGCAATATCACTTACAGTCGAAGTAAATCCTGCTGCAGCTTCAATCCCATTCGCATTAAAAAAATTAACCTTATCTCTTTTTCCATTTCTTTTTAATGACGAATATCCAATACTTAATGAACCTCCGTAATCATCTTTTGACATGAATGTTTTTGTATCAATCATTAACAGAGGAATTAAAATCTCATTATTGATGTATTCACTATACGAAACACCAGAAACTTCCTCAACCACATATCCTAGAAGACTAAGTCCGAGATTACTATATTGATAATATTTTGAAGGTGAATAAAGCATTTTCTGGTTTCCTAACTCATTGATAACATCTTGTTTTGTGGGAAATGGAAATTCCGGTCCTGACCAATAAGGATGATTCGACTCTCTTGGCAATCCTGACGAGTGGGTAAGTATCGATTTTATAGTAATGGAATTTGAATTATTAAAATTGTTTGAAATATTAAACCATGGCAGATGTTTTTTGATAGGATCATCAAGTTTGATTTTACCATCATCCACAAGCTGCATGATTGCTACAGATGTGAATAATTTAGAAATTGAGCAAATGCTAAACTTGTTGTCATTTTTCATTTGATTTACATCATCTGATTTACCAAAAGAACCAATCCATTTTGTTTCATTTTCGTCCGTTATAATTGCAGTAAGGCCAGTAATTTGTTCGTAATCTTTTTGTGCTTCTAGCCAATAATTAATTAGCTCGAATGCCTCTGTATAATCTTTACTTTCAAATGAAATTTCAGAAATTTCAACGTTGTCTTTAAAATTCTCAAGATCAAATTTAAGATTGTCATTTTTACATCCAAATGCAATAAATAACAGAATGATATATGCGGCTAGTTTATTCATTTTTTAATATTCAAATTTTACATTATATTAACAAATTACCTTCAATAATATACAACCATTTTTTGCTAATATAAAAAGCTAACTTTAAAAATATTTAATAATGGAAACAATAAAAATTATAATCTTCTCACTTTGTATTCTACTAGTATTCTATTCAATAATTAAAAAAAATCGTATTTATTTCAATTACGGGTATTTAATAATTGGACTATTAATAATTTTTGATCAGATAAGTATTTACATTGAAAATTTAGATCCTTTAAATTTAGCACTAGTGTGTCTATGGCTGATACAAGTAATTTTAGTTATTCCAAACAGATTGCCCCCGTTAACTAAAGATGGAAGCGTAGTTGCAAAATCAGCTGTTCCTAAAATAATGATTAGCCTTTCAATAATTAATTTTTTTGGAGCTTTTTATGCATCGCAAGTAGATTACATTCCATCTGCCGCAGTTTATGGGCACATAATTTTGGGATTACTTCCAATTTTCCCTGCATACTTTTTACTAACTGGAAAAATAGAAACTATAGATTAGTTTTTTTTGAATTCCATTATCAAAGCTGTATGAATCAAGGTTGCAACTAATTTTCCATCTAGGTTGTAAAGTTCACCCTTCATAGTTACAATGTTTTTACCCTTTTTAATTATCTCAGCGGTTGCTATTGCATCACCTTCGAAAAGAGGTCTGTGATGAATACTGTGTAAATTCGTTGAGTTGGGATATATGGTGCCGTCAGCTTCATAAATTAAAAGAAGGCTTGTAACATCATCCAACATGGAATTCATTTGTCCACCTTGAACAGTTCCAGCAGGATTTAAAGTATTGGATGGGAAAGAACCCTTTAATTTTAAAAACCCTTTACGATATTCTACAAATTTAAAGTTGAAAATTTTTCCTGATCCGCCCTTATTTTTATGAAAGGCTAAATATTTTTCAATCTCTTCTTTCATTTTATTTTGTTGTTTGATTTTAGGGCTTTATTTAAGATAAATTTAATAAAGATTGATTAGATTTATGTGTTAAAATTTAATCAAAATAAAATATGAAAAAGCTATCAATTCTTTTCTTTTCTCTATTCTTCATATCAATTAGTTCACAAGAGAATATTAAGTATCAAAAACCATCCAAAGAGATATTAGATCTTGTTGAATTTGAAAGACCCCCGTCAATATTATATGATGAAAACAAGAATTTTATGCTTTTTCTATTTAGAGATAATTATAAATCAATTGCTGAACTTTCAGCAAAGGAATTAAGACTGGGGGGGTTAAGAATTGATCCAAAAACTAATATTGGAAGTAGGGTTACTTACTATAATAATATCAAAATTCGAAATCTTAAAAATAAAAAATCTGAGATAACTCAAGTAAAAGGCTTGCCTAAAAACCCCAAATTGAGTAATATATCTTGGTCACCCGATCAAAAAAGAATTGCTCTAACAAATACAACTGAAACTGGGGTTGAACTTTGGGTTCTAGAACTGGAAAATGGGTCGGTCAAGAAACTTACGGAGTCAAATTTAAATTCAAATATTGGGAGTGTAATTAATTGGTTTTCTGACAGTGAAAACATGCTAGTTAAAATGATATCAAATAACAGAAGACCATTAATCGACACAAATAAAATTGTCCCTGATGGACCAACAATATCTACAAATTTTGGTGAAAAAGCGCAAAATAGAACTTACCAAGATCTGTTAAAAAATAAGTTTGATGAGCACAATTTTGAACAACTCTCGACATCAACGATATATAAAGTTTCTATTGACGGATCCGTTAAAAAATGGATGGATGATGGAATGTATAGAACAATATCTTTTTCACCAAATGGTGAATATGTCATGATTTCTCAAATCAATAAACCATTTTCCTATTTAGTTACATATAGCAGATTTCCAACAGAAACAAACATTTATAATAAAGACGGAGATTTTGTTTCAAACCTTCAAAAAGTTCCATTGATTGAAGAACTGCCAAAAGGCTTTATGTCGGTTAGGACAGGCAAAAGAAGTTTTAGCTGGAGACCCGATAAAGGAGCATCTCTTACTTATGTTACAGCATTGGATTCCGGAGATCCCTCAAAAAAAGTTGATTTTAGGGATGAGGTTTATGAATTAAACTATCCTTTCTCGGGCAAAGGTAAATTTATACTCAAAACAATAAATCGTTTTTCTGGCATTGATTGGGGAACCAAAGATATGGCAATCGCTTATGATACTTGGTGGAATACAAGAAATAGAAAATCTTATGTTTTTAACCCATCAAACCCAAATATTAAACCGAAAATAATCTCTGATAGAAACTATCAGGATACATACAGCGATCCAGGAAGTTTTCTTAGATCTAGAAACGAGTTTAACAGGTCGGTGCTAAAAATGCATTATGGAAATATTTTTCTTAGAGGACAAGGTTTTTCACCAAGTGGTCAATTTCCTTTTATAGATAAGGTTAATACCAAGACATTTGAAAAAACTAGGGTTTATCAATCTAGCTACACAGATAAAATTGAAAGTATTATTGATTATGATCCAAAAAAAAATCAGCTTACTGTAAGTATTGAATCACCAAGTGAGTACCCAAACTACTACACAAAAAAAATAAAGTCTGGAAAACTTGAAAAAATAACCAATCTAAAAAACCCTTTTTTAGAATTACAAAACGTTAAAAAAGAGAAAATAACATATCTGAGAAACGATGGAGTTGAGCTTTCTGGAATATTATACCTACCTCTTAATTATGATAAAGAAAAGAAAGAAAAAATGCCTATGATTCTTTGGGCTTACCCAAGAGAATTTAAAGACAGGCAAAGCGCATCACAGAATACTAAAAATTCAAATGAATTTACGTACCCTTATTATGGTTCAATGGTTTATTGGGTAACCAAGGGTTATGTAGTTTTGGACGATGCATCCTTCCCAATTATAGGCGAGGATGAAAATGAGCCGAATGATAATTTTAGAAATCAATTGGTAGCAAATGCAGAAGCTGCGATTGATGCTGTTGATAAAATGGGCTATATTGATAGAAATAGAGTAGCTGTTGGAGGCCATAGCTACGGTGCATTTATGGTTGCAAATTTATTATCACACAGTAATCTTTTTGCTGCAGGAATAGCTAGAAGTGGTGCCTATAATAGGACTCTCACGCCTTTTGGATTTCAAAGTGAAGAGAGAAGTTACTGGGAGGCTCCAGATGTTTACTATACAATGTCACCATTTATGCATGCTGATAAAATGAAAACCCCACTGCTGTTAATTCATGGGGAAGATGATAACAACTCGGGGACTTATCCAATGCAAAGTGAAAGATACTTTAATGCCTTAAAGGGCTTGGGCGCTACTGTAAGATTAGTGATGCTGCCAAAGGAAAGTCACGGATACAGATCAAGAGAAAGCATTTATCATGTCTTATGGGAGCAAGACCAATGGCTTGATAAATATGTCAAGAATAAAAAATAATCCTTTTATAATTAAGAAAATTATTTAAGTTTGCTATCACAATTATGAAATATACTTTAAAACACGCTGATACAATTGGAGCCATAAACAGTTCATTATGCGTTGCTCATTGCTTTGCTACACCATTTTTGTTCTTAGGCCAAGCTCAAACTAGTTTGGTTGAATTCTCCACAGTTCCGTTATGGTGGCAATTTCTTAACTACGTTTTTATTGTTATATCATTTTTTGCTGTCAGTAGGACTGTAAAAAATTCATCAAATCAACTTGTTAAATCTCTTTTGTGGGTATCATGGGTTTTTCTTTCTGCTTTGATTCTAAATGAGGAATTTGAGATTATGCACATGCCAGAGCTTTTGACATATTTTGCTGGAATATTGCTCGCCTCGCTCCACATTTACAATTTAAAATATTGCCAGTGTGAGGATGAGAACTGCTGTCCCCCAAACAAATAATTAAACTACTTTTAAAATCTCCTTTTTGGATGTTGATTTCTTTACAAGAAATAATTCTTCCTTTATTGTAAAGCCGTGTTTTAAAAATAAATTAAGTGTACTTTTTTTACAATATGATTCTATTCTATAATTATCAAGTTTATTCCTTTTGATGAATCTTTCACGAGCCAAAAATAGTTTTTTGTATATACCATTTCCACGATATCTACGAATGACTTCCGCATCTTGGTACCTAAGGGTTTTATTTCCACGTATTTTTAAAGAGCATTTACCCACGATCGAGCCATCATCAAGATTGATTGCAACAAATGTGGTAATGGCTTTATCTATTTCTATGCTTCTAATTTTAATATTCATGAGTCTAGATTATTTTAGATTGCCCTAAACCTTCTTGAATTAGACCAAAATATTCTGGTAGCATTCCCTAAAAAAAACTTTTTTTTAACCCGATCATTAAAATCATTTCTAATTGAATTTAACTGATCATTACCGTTTCTTTGATTTTTTAAATTCATTTATAAAATTTTCTGCAATATTATATAATTCGTAAATATTTCACAATGGTTTTAGTGTGAAAAAATCATTATTATTTTATTAATAAACTTTCAACTTTAATCATTTATAATTGTTAAAAAAACAACTCTATTTTTAATGATTTAGTATTAAATTTCATCCAATTTTAAAAGATTACAAATTTTCAAAAATTTAATATTGTTTTTTCTTGTATTCAAAGTAGAATAAATAAATTAAGTTGGTAATCAAAATTTAAATTTTATGAAAAAATCTATTTTATTAACACTCAGTATCCTTTTTTGTTTGTCTTTAAATTCTCAAAGAAATGCAAATGCTGAATATTGGGTAAGCTTCACATATCTGCCAAAAAAGGGGATGGTTGAAGAATTTGAAAAAGCAGTTGCTGATAAAACTGCAAAGTACAACGCTACGGAAGAAGATGCTATTTTTGCATTTCAGATAATGACAGGTGGTGGCCAAGGTGCATATCAAAGATGGGTTGTAAGAAAAGATCGAGCTTTTTTTGATCAGGACAACGCTGAAGAATTGAAATATTGGAATGAAAATGTTGATCCATATATAGCAGATAAAAGTGGTCAAAAAATTTGGCAACATATTAGAAATGCAAGCCATGGATGGGATGAACCAAGAACCCCAGTTAAATATTATGTTCAAAATACTGTTGTAGTCAAAAGAGGAAAAAATAACGATTTTTTAAAGTTTCACAGAAGACTAAAACAAATTAACTCAGAAACTGAGTTTACTGGAAATAGAGGCGTCTTTAGACTTATAAGCGGTGGTAACAACCAAACTTTTATGGTTATCAGTGGTTTTGACTCACATGAAACAGTATTTACCAATAATCTTTCAGATGATAAAAATTGGCGTGATGTCTATGATGAAAAATTTGGAGAAACTGCTTGGGAAGAGGATTGGCCTGCTTACAATGATGCCATTGAAATGTGGGGTTCTAGTGTTGTTAAAATGATGTATCGTCCAGATCTTTCTACCAAGCTCTAGTTTAATTTAATAATCTGGGTGTTTATTCACCCAGATTTTTATAAAATATATTAATTATGAATAACTCAGAAATCAGAAATGTTACAAAAGAAGTATTAAAAGGAAAATATAAAAATGTTATGTTGCCTTTTTTATTGGCAACCTTATTATTGAGTCTGACTCAGCAGCAAGAATTATATAGCTCTGCTTATGAAGCTTACGGCTTAAGCTATGTCTTTACTATTGGATCATTAGCCCTATTTATTCAAGGCCCAATAAGTATTGGTTTGGCAACTTATTCACTTTCAATTGCAAATGAAAAAGAATATAGTTACACTCAAATTATTTCAGCATTTAAATATTTTTTTAAAGCATTAATTTTAGTTTTACTATTTACAATATCTTCTGCAATAGGATTTTTATTATTAATTGTTCCTGGTATTTTTATAGCTCTTATGTTTTCTCAAATCTTCTATATTATGGCTGAGGATCCTAGCACTGGCGTTATAGATGTTTTCAAAAAAAGTGCAAGTTTAATGAAAAATAAAAAGCTTCAACTTTTTGGTTTGGGAATGAGATATGTTGGTCTTTTTATTTTGGGAGTTTTTACCCTAGGGATTTGGTGGTTATGGTTAATACCTCAAATGTATGTATCATTTGCAATTTTTTATAAAGAGCTTCAGTCATAAAATTCTTATTTTTGCACAAATTAAATAGCATGAATGCAAAGAGACTATTTTTATTTTTTACTCTTCTAATTTTTTTAGCTTGTGGCAGCTCTAACGATCCATCGGACACAAGTGGAGATAATGGAAATAATAGCGGTGGAAATAATAATGGAGGAAATACTGGGGGCAATGATGACACCAAAGATGAAACAAATTATTATTTCAGTGACTCAGGAAACGATTCCAATTCTGGTTCTCAAAAAAATCCTTGGAAGTCGTTATCAAAATTAAGTAACAGTGAACTTAACCCTGGCGATTCAATTTTCTTTAACAGAGGAGATTCTTTTTTTGGTGAACTGGTCGTGAATGGCTCAGGCACTGCGTCAGAGCCTATAGTGTTTACGTCTTATGGCTCAGGAGAAAAACCAATTATTAGTGGAAAAGTAGGTGCAAGTGGTGGTGGTGATTATCAACAGGCTATTTATGTATTGAATAACGACAATATGGTTTTTGAAAATCTAGAAGTTCAAAATAATCGCCAAGCGCCTAGAACCAATATAGATAACTCTGACAGTTTTGGTATTCACATACACAACACTAGTGAAGAGACTTTAAATAATTTTATTTTCAAGAACATGACATTTAAAAATGTTTATGCTATTGCCCAGGTTGATCCATCTGATCAACAGGCATTCAATCAGTTTGAGGTTGCTGGAATTAGGATTTTTACAGATTGGAACAAAGCCCCTATCAACAATGTTTTGGTTGAAGACAGTTATTTCACAGATTTGCAAAGATTTGGAGTTCATGCTAAGCACTCCATAGGAAATAATTCAAATGATAATAGACATACAAATTTTGTTTTCCGAGGAAACGAATTTAAACAGATTGGAGGTACATGTATACTTCCATCTCGAGTTAGAAACTGTTTGATAGAGAACAACATATTTGATGAGCCTGGAGCGAAAACCAATTCAAGAATGATTGGTAGAGGGAGTGCCGTATGGAATTGGTATGGTATCAATACTATAATTCAAAACAATCAGGCGCTAAAAATTAGAGGTATTCTAGACTCACATGGAATTCACATAGACCATAGAAACGTTGACACATTTGTTCAATACAATTATATGGAAGATTGTGAAGGAGGTTTTGTTGAAATTTTGGGAGGAAACGAAACTTCAGTCTACCGATTTAATATAAGTGTTAATGACGGCTGGAGAAGCAACCCAAATTGGGTAAACAGTAATCATACAATATGGCTGAGTGACAATATTGGAGGGCAGGATGGATACAAATCTGAAAATAGTTATATATACAATAATACAGTTGTAATAAACAGGTCTTCAGATCCATATCGAACAGCTATTGATATTCAGGCAAACAATACGAGAATTTTTAATAATATTTTTTATTCAATTAATGGATCCAAAATGGGCAATAAACAAGTCAATGTAACCGACAATAACTTATCAATGACCAATAATTTATTTTTTGGGCAAGTTGATACAAGATTTAAAGACTACGACGAACAAGCAGTTTTTCAAAATCCGAACTTTTATGACGAAAGCTTAGATGGCGCAAAAGGTTATCAGTTGCTTGCAGGCAGTCCGGCAATTAATGCAGGAATTCCTTATTCTGGAAAATATGCTCACCCTCCCATTCCAGTGGGGGATTCTGATATTTTTTCTGAGGTTGAGGCAATACCCTCAGTTGGTTTTTTTGGCAGGTCATTGACTGTGAACTCAACACCAAATATTGGAGCAAACAATGCGAAAAATGGAGAAATAACAAGTTTATATAATTTAGAAAACCCTTTAATTAAAGACTTGTTTAACAATCAAGAAATCGAACTAAAAAATGTAGACAATGACTATAAGTTTAGGTTAATTGATATTACTGGAAAAGAAAAGAAAAGTGGAACAGTCAATAGTTCAAACCCAAAAATCAAACTAGATAATGATTTACAAAATGGAGTTTATTCAATAATTATCGAAAACGATGAAAAGAGGTTTTCACAAAAATTTATTTATAGAAAATCTGATTCATAATAATGAAATGTTTGAAATGTAAACACACATGGCAGAGATCAAAATGGACGGAATTTATTTCGTTTTTGGCTAAATGCCCAAAGTGTGGAAGCAGATTTTTGTTAAGATATTAAACTCTTTTGATTTTTAATTGTCTTTTGTATAGACGGACTTGTATTAAAAAAATGATATATGGAATTACTAATAAAAAATTTAACAAAAACTTACAGCAATAAAGTAAAGGCTCTTGACAATGTCAGTTTAAAAATTGGTGTTGGGATGTTTGGGTTGTTAGGCCCAAATGGTGCAGGCAAGTCCACATTGATGAGAACGATTGCCACAATCCAATCACCCGACTCAGGTGAAATTCACTTCAATGATATTAATGCACTAGATGATCAATTATCCCTAAGAAAAATTTTAGGTTACTTACCACAATCATTTGGCGTTTATCCAAAAATGTCTGCTGAACAACTCTTAAATTACTTTGCCGTTCTTAAAGGAGTTAGTGATAAAAAAGAGCGTAAAGAGTTGGTTAATGAGCTTTTAGAAATTACCAATTTACAAGATGTTAAGAAAAAAAATGTTGATGGATATTCAGGTGGAATGAAGCAAAGATTTGGTATTGCTCAATTATTACTTAATGACCCTAAGCTGATTATAGTTGATGAGCCAACTGCTGGATTAGACCCAGCTGAAAGACAAAGATTTCTAAATGTAATTAGAGAAGTAGGAACAAATTGTACAGTCATATTTTCTACTCACATCGTTGAAGATGTCAAGGAGTTGTGTAATGATATGGCGATAATGAACGGGGGTAAAATATTAAAACATATAAAACCCGCGAAAGCAACAAAAGAAATTTTAGGCAAGATTTGGACAAAATCTGTCAAGAGAGATGATCTTGAAAAAGCTGAACAAAAACACAATGTATTGTCGTCAAATTATAATGTAGACAATACAATCAATATTAGAGTATATTCTGAAAAAAAACCCGGTGTTGGATTTAAAAAAACAGAACCACAACTTGATGATGTTTACTTTATAGCCTTAAAAGAAGATCAAAAAAAATAATTATATGTTCTTTAATATTTTCAAAAACGAAATTAGTTATTGGTTAGACAGACCTGCTTTCTATGTTTATTCATTGATATTTTTGTTCATTGCTGTAATGACTTCAGGCTCTGCAGCTGGTTTATTTGATTCGCTTACAGTCACTGTGGGTTCATCAAGAATTGTAAACTCTCCATTCGCACTTTCTGGACTCTTTGCTAGCTTAAGTAGTTTGGTAATCTTTTTATATCCCTCAATAATAGGAGTATCTGTCTACAGAGATTTTAAAAGCGAAATGCATACAATTTTATATTCCTATCCTTTTACAAAACTCGAGTATTTACTTGCAAAATTTTTCAGTGGAATATTTATTGTTCACATTATCGTATTCTTAATTGGAATAGGGATTGCTCTTGGATTTAATTTGCCTGGCACAAATCCAGATCTTTTGACAGACTTTGATATCAAACCATATTTTGATGCATATATCATATATGTTTTGCCCAACATGCTATTTACAGGAGCGATTGTTTTTGGCATAGTTACATTCACTCGTAATATTTCAGCTGGTTTCATATTTGTCATTGTCATTTTAATCTTACAGGGATTTCTTGTAAGCTTTGGTCAAGAGCAAGAAAATAGGTTAGTTGCTGCTCTTCTAGATCCATTCGGCGACATGGCCCTAGATTACTATACAAGATATTGGACAGTTGCAGAACAAAATGAATTATACATCCCCATAAAGGGAGTATTTATTTACAATAGACTTATATGGCTAACAATTGGACTTGCTGTTTTTATTTCCATATACAAACTCTTTGCTTTTAGCCAAAACGCATTCACATTTTCATTCAGAAAAAAAGATTCAGTCCGGTTTACAAAATCAAATTTTGGAGGAATTACCAAAATTGATCTTCCAAAAATTAATTTAAGTTTTTCTGGTAAAACAAAGTTCAATTTATTATGGCGTCTTTCAAACATTGACTTTTTATACATTATAAAGAGTTGGCCTTTTATTTCAATAGTAATTGTTGGCTTGCTTTTAAACTTAGTTGGCCTATTTGAATTGGGAAATATTTTTGGTACCGCAACATTGCCAAGGACGTGGAGAATGTTAGAGGCAGGAGCACCATTTACATTAGCGATCAACATTTGTACTTTTTTATATGCTGGTTTATTAATTCATCGCTCCAGGATATCTAATATTAACCAATTAATTGATACCACACCAACTCCAAATTGGATTTTACTGAGCTCGAAGTTTTTGGCCATAGTTAAAATGCAGATTGTGTTATTGTCTCTTATCATGATTACTGGTGTGATTTTTCAGATTTATAAAGGATACTACGACTTTCAGATTGGATTGTACGTATATGAGTTAATTGTGCTAAACCTTATATATTATATCATTTGGGCGCTGTTGTCCTTTTTTGTACAGACTTTAATACCTAACCCTTACTTAGGGCTTTTTGTAATGATTGTTTTATTGATTGGTATTCCGCTTACAAGCATAGCAGGTATTGAACAATCAATATTTAAATACAATCAAGGTCCAGGTTTTTCATATTCAGACATGAATGGTTATGGTTCAGGTCTGGAAAACTATTTTATCTATAAAATTTATTGGTTATGTCTTGGAATAGTATTTTACATACTTACCATTTTATTTTACAATCGTGGAATATCTAATGGTTTAAAAGAAAAATTTAAAATTGCTAGATCAAGATTTAATGGCAAAAATCCGTTTTTCTTATCACTCTTTACATTGTTATTTATTTCAATTGGCGGATACATTTATTATGTAAATAATATTTTAAATGTCAGAAAATCAGCTAAGGAGAGAGAAATTGAAACAGTAGAGTGGGAAAAAAAATATAAAAAATATGAGAGTTACAGTCAACCAAGAATCGTTTCCGTCAACGTAAATGTGGATCTTTTTCCAAAATCTAGAAATGTAAGTGCATCAGGACAATATGTTATGGTTAATAAAACAAAGGATGTAATTGATAGCATATTCTTAAATCATAATCGTGGTATTAGCACTTTTGAGTTTAGCAAAGAAAACTCTCTTGTTCTTGAAGACACAATTTATCATTTTGATATCTATAAGTTAAAAGAACCATTAATTCCAGGAGACTCATTAAACTTAAACTTTACGGTTAAAAACCAACCAAATACATTTTTAAGAAATAATTCACCAGTTATATACAATGGAACGTTTGTTAATAATTTCACACTCTTCCCTTCCCTTGGATATAGTGGGGGAGAATTAAGAGACGATAAAACAAGGGAAAAGTATGGTCTTCCTCCAAATAAATTAAAACCGCATCCGTCTGATTCTACCGCACTGGGAAATACATATATTTCAAACGATTCTGACTGGATCGATTTTGAAGCAGTTGTGAGCACATCAAAAGATCAAATTGCGATTGCTCCAGGTTATCTACAGAAGGATTGGATTGAGGATGACAGGAGATACTTCCATTACAAAATGGATAGCAAAATTTTGAATTTTTATGCATTCAATTCTGCAGATTATCAAGTGGCAAGAGACAAATGGAATGATGTAAATTTAGAAATCTATTACCATAAAGGACATGAGTACAATTTAGATAGAATGATGAAAGGCATGAAAGCGGCTTTACAATATTGTTCAGAAAATTTTAGTCCTTATCAACATAAACAAGCTAGAATTATTGAATTTCCAAGAACATCCGGAACATTTGCTCAGTCTTTCCCTAATACGATTCCTTTCTCTGAAACAATTGGTTTCATTGCTGATGTAGATGATTCTGACGAAGGTGGAAATGACTTTGCATTTGTTGTTACAGCACACGAGATAGCACACCAATGGTGGGCCCATCAAGTTATAGGGGCTGACGTTCTTGGCGCTACTATGCTTTCTGAAAGCCTTTCGGAATATGTTGCTCTAAAAGTCATAGAACAAGTAAATGGAAAAAATAAGATGAGGAAGTTTTTAAAAAGATCCCTAGATACGTATTTGACACAAAGAACTTTTGAAACTAAAAGAGAAAATGCTTTAATGTATAATGATGGACAAGGCTATATTCACTATCAAAAAGGTTCACTTATCTTTTATGCACTCAGTGATTATATTGGAGAAAAAGTTTTAAATGAAACGCTTTCAAAATATGTAGACAAAGTTGCATTCCAATCACCGCCCTACACGACATCAATTGAATTGGTTGATGATCTGAGAGAAGTGATTCCTGACTCTCTCAATTATGTAATCAAAGATATGTTTGAAACAATCACTTTATATGAAAACAGAATCTTAAAAGCAGAATCTAAAGAACTAGAAAGCGGAAAATATCAAGTCGATTTGGAGTTCAGGGTCAGTAAGTATAGAAACGATGAAAAAGGAAAAATGTTTTATGGAGATGAAGAAAGAGACTCTATTTTCTACAAGTCTGATGATATGAGAAAACCAGAGTATTCAGTATTCTTAGAAGACTATATTGATGTGGGTGTCTTTGGAGATGATGATGATAATGAACTTTATTTAAAGAAACATAAAATTACATCCATAAATAACAAGCTCTCAATTATTTTGGACGAGAAGCCAGTTGAAGTTGGCATCGATCCTTACAATAAACTGATCGACACGAATTCGGATGATAATAGAAAGAAAGTAGAATCACTTTAAAATGTCAAATAATTATGCACTTATAACAGGAGCCAGTTCTGGAATTGGATTGGAAATTGCAAAGTGTCTTGCTGAAAAAAAATATAATGTAATTCTGACGGCAAGAAGTGAAAAAAAACTAATTCAATTTTCATCTGAAATATCTCAAAATTATGGAGTTAAATCAGATTATATTAAATGTGATTTAAGTGAAATTGATGCGCCCAAAATACTTTATGATTTTTGTGAATCAAATGATTATCAAATAACTATCCTCATTAACAATGCGGGTTATGCATTACCAGATTTATTTCATATTTCCCCAATGGAAGATGAAGAGAAGTTTCTGAGGGTGCTTTCAACATCTGTTATAGCTTTAACAAAGATATTTTTACCTAAAATGATGAAAAACGGTCACGGAAATATAATGATTGTTTCCTCTGTAGCTGCCTATGCGCCTCCATCATCAATTCAGTCATTGTACGGCCCCGTAAAAACATTTATGAATAGATTTAGTGAGTCTTTAAATGCTGTATATAATAAGCACAAAATATATTCAACTGCTTTATGTCCAGGATATACTGTAACAAATTTTCATACGGCAAGTGGTGTTCAAAATGAGATGGATAACGTACCTGCTTTTTTAAAAAAATCAGCTAGAAGAATTGCCGTCGAGGGAGTTGAAGGGATGCTAAATAACAAAAAAGTTGTGGTACCAACTAAAACTTGGAAGTTTATTGTTTTTCTTTTAAATATTGTTCCAAAAAAGGTATTTGATTTTTTAAGTTCTTTTCTAGCACCGGGAAGGTATGAGTAAAAAGCTTGTTGCATTAATATGCTTAGTTGTTTTTATTTTATACGTTTGGGCAGAGCTTGGAGTTGGAATTTTTTTTCAAAACTCTTGGGGTGGTGATTAAATTTTTTTTAAATTATAGTTGATGAAAGAGTTTAAGTCTATTGGAATAAATTTGGATATGCTTGCTGGACTGCTAATTCTTATGTTGCCCTTATACATAGATGCTGTTCAGGATTTCTTCATCCAAAATCTATATGTTATTATACCATTTACAATTTTATATGCTCTATGTTGCATTACAACCGTTCGGGTTAATAGAGAGGGAATAAAAAAGGAATTATACTTAGCTCCCATTACACTAAAAAAAAAGACATGGAGAGAAATTAAACATTACGCTCATGTAACTGAAAAATGGAGTGGACAATACGGAACACAAAAAATTGAAGTTTTATGGTTCATAGATTTTAATGATAAAGTTTGCTTGAGAATACAAAAAAAAACTAGGAAGAATTTAGATAAAATCATGGAAGCTATTGATAAGTTCGAAGACAAGTATGAGATTAAGTTAGAAATTAAAGATCCATATCTAATGGCATATGGATACAGTAAGGTTAAGTATCCTACTGAAAACTCGGAGGAGGTTAAAAAAGGTGATAAGCCATAATAATTATTAAAAATTTGAATCATTAAACACATTTTTAATTTTAAGTTTGGATTTTTCTTTTTTGTTGGAATTGTTTTGGGAATGTTATATGTCCTGATTTCAGATTCAAATAAAGTTTCAGAGTCTGATGTAAAAGAAAAATTAGACGAAATTTTTCAAATTGTTGATAACGATGTAGATCGTTTTGGTGAAATTGTGACTGATGATTTTTTCATTTTCGAAAACAGCAAAAGGTACAACACAGCAGAATTTATCGATTTTGTAAAATCATTTGATATAATAGAATCTAAAAGAGAATTTAAAAATATAGAAATCGATACTGATTTTAATTCTGCGCATGTCAGCTTGGAACATCATGGGGAGTTCGACATAAACACACCAGATGGAAAAGTCAGATTGATTTTTGATTGGCTTGAAAGTACTTACCTTGTTGAAAAAGATGATGAATTAAAATTTAAGTTCTATTTTTCTGAAGCGATTTTTGATACAATTGTACCAATTAATTAGTCTATATTTTTTAATAATTTTTTTAATTTTTTAATAATTACCTGATAGCCTTTATTATTAAGATGGAGTCCATCCTGTAAATAAAAATTAGAGTTTATTTTATTTCCACTCATCAACTCATTATAAAAATCTAGCTGAATTAAATTTTTATTCATCTTGCTTTCTAATTCAATTAGATTATTAATTTCTTCTATTTTTTCAATATCCTTTATTCTTTCAAACGATGGTTTTATTGAAAGATTTATAATTAGAGTATTTGGGAATTTTTTATTTACTCTTTTAAAAAAATCAATAATTTTTAGAGAAATTTTTTTTGCACTATAACCCAAAGTGAGGTCGTTTCCACCAAGATATGTAATGATATATTTAGGATTCAAGCTTTTAAATAAATCTTTAAAATTTTTCTTTAAATCCTTAATTAACGCACCACCAAAACCTAGATTAATTGAATTAAAACCTGAAAAATCAGACTCTATATTTTCCCAAAGTCTTATTGTTGAACTGCCATAAAAAACAAGTTGATTTGCAATTTCTTTTTTTTGAATAATTAATTTTTTTAAATCTTTCAACTCTGCTTCAAAATTTAAATCCTCTGAAATTAAATTTTTAACCCAAGTCTTGTATTGTTTGTTATAATCTTTAACAAACTCCACCAGACTTGGATCATCATCTTTATAAATTCCATAATCACTCATCTTAAATGGTTTCATTATCTCACATTTATAAGTACTCTGTGAAAGAAGTTTGTCAAAATTTGCCATGACAATGGGAACTATTTTTGGTTGATTTTTAAGTTTTGTTGCTAATTTAAAAACACCAATTTTGAAGTCTCCTGGTGATTCTTCAGTTCTTCTTGAAAAACCTTCTGGACTAACAACTATCCCATTTCCTTTTTTGAGATCATCCAAGGATTCACGATAGAAATTTTTATTGAAAGTTTTTATTTGACTATAGTTTATGTTAGGTGGAATAAAGTTTTGAGCAAATACTCTTATATAATTGAATTTTTCATAGTATTTGAAGTGATTTTTTTCTTCTTCTAATGAGCACCTAACAACTCTATTTCCAGGATTTTTGTAGTATTTCTCTAAAATAATACTCGTAATAAAATGGCTATCAAGGGTGATTTGGAAATCATCGAATACTGAATAATTTTGGTGATTATTTAGGTGATTATATATAAATATAGAGTTGCTCTCATAAGGCAGGTTTTCTGTTCCTTTCAAAATAAATTTTATGTTTGAAAAAATTTTCGAAAACTCGTGTGCGCAAAGTTTTCTGTTTTCTAAAAAATTAGAATTTTCTGGTAGATTAATTATGGTTTTATAAAGCTTTCTTAATTGATCATTAAGGTTTTGGTCTACTAATTTTTTTTTTGAACTCAACTAATTTTTTTTAATAAATTAATCATCTCATGTGGAGATTCAAGAAAATATTTTGCCCTCGTAGCTTTTCTTCCTACTTTAATTGAAAATGCTTTTTCTGGAAGATTGACAAACATATTTTCATCTGAAATATCATCCCCAGCACACAAAACAAAATCATACTCATCCTCATTTAGAATAGAATTAACAGCACTACCTTTATTAATATTAACATTTGTAATCTCAATTGCTTTATCCCCATCCATCATGATAAGGTTTTCTGATATTAAACTATTAATCACAGTTTTAAGCTCAACAACTCTGTCATTAGCAAGTTCTGGATCAGTTTTTCTGTAGTGCCATACTATACAGTTGGATTTCTCCTCAGTAAATGTACCAGGGGTCCTGTCTGTAAAATCTTGAAATATTGGAAGAAAGTTTTGTTTCCAGTTCGTGTCTTTCTGTATTTTTTCAATCCACTTTTTATTGATTTTTTTATGAAAATGTCCATGTTCAGCAAAGAGAGTAATGTTTAATTTTGAAAACCATTTTTCTAAAAACTGTTTGTCTCTCCCACTAACGATAACTAATCTAGTATTATTTTTTTCTGCTAATGTTTTCAATAAATTTAGTACTTCAACGCTTGGGGTTGCAGCCTCCGGTTTGTGATGAAAATCTACTAAAGTCCCATCATAATCAAACAATAATAGTCTTTTCTTTGCTTTATTAAATTCATCTTGAATAATTTTGATGAGACCATTTTTAATTTTTATTGTAGAAGGATCTTTTTTTTCGTTTGACTTATTTTTCAAGGTTTTAAAAAATGCATTTGCCCAATATTTTACTGTATATCTACTAAGCCTTTTTTGCATCGTATGATTCCTTCTAATTTGTTCATCAATAGGCATTTTTATTGCCTTTAGTATGCTTTTTGCCATTGAATCTAAATCAAATGGATTAACAGTAATGGCTTCAAAAAGTTCTTTCGAAGCTCCAGCCATTTCACTAAGAATTAATACTCCATCTGAATCAACTCTTGTCGCTACAAATTCCTTTGCAACTAAATTCATCCCATCCCTAACCGGTGTGATCATCGCTATGTCAGAAATCATATATAAATCAATTAAATCATCAAAATCCATATGTCTGTAATAGTACCATATTGGAGTCCAATTAACAGTTGCAAATTTTCCATTTATTCTGCCAACAAATTCGTCTGTTTCTTTTTTTAATTTTTTATACTCTGGAACATTAGATCTCGATGGAACACTTAACATAACAAGTCTTACTTTTTCTAAATACTCAGGGTTTTTTTCTAAAAAAAGTTCAAATGCTTTTATACGATTAATCACACCTTTGGTATAGTCAAGCCTATCGATCGAAAGAATTAGTTTGCTATCATCTGAAGATTTTTTATGTAAGTTTAATTGAATTTTTAGTTCGGATTGTTGTGATTTTTTTTGTTTTTTGTGAAGTTTAGCAGCTTTATTAAACCTGTCATAATCGATTCCCATAGGAAAGGTATTTACAACAACTTCTCTTGATCCTAAATTCACTCTATTAAAATCTACATCGTATCTTAAAATTCTTTTTACAGAACTTAAGAAGTGTCTCTGATAATCAAACGTATGAAATCCCACTAAATCAGCACCTAATATGCCTTCCAAAAGATCATTTCGCCAAGGAAAAATCCTAAAAATTTCAAATGAAGGAAACGGAATATGAAGAAAAAAACCAATTGTTAAATCTGGTCTTGATTCTTTAATCATTTTAGGTAATAGTAATAATTGATAATCATGAACCCAAACTGTTCCATTTGTAGCTGCGTGCTTAATTACTTCATTGCAAAACTTTTGATTTACTTTGACATAAGATTTCCAATCATTTTCATTAAATTTTGCATATTCAATGAAGTAATGAAAAAGAGGCCAAATGCATTTATTTGATAATCCATAATAAAATTTTTCAATTTCTTTGGTAGTTAATTTAACTTCTCTAAGGTTTAATTTGTTTAAGGAATTACTTACATCAACCTTGTCTTTTTTATTTAAATTATCATCTGAAAGCCCTGACCATCCTATCCAAAGTGAATCGGTTTTTTGATGAATTGATTTTAATCCTGTTGCTAAACCCCCACTCGATGATTGAAATAGAAAAGATTTTTCTAATTTCGTTACATTAACGGGCAATCTGTTAGAAACAATTATATTTTTCCTCATAATTCCAGTGCGAATTTATACAAAATGAAAAATAATGAATATCGACAAAGGTTTAAATTACGGAATTATAGGAAATTGTAAATCTTCAGCCCTTATTAATGAGGATTCGTCAATAGATTGGTGTTGTTTACCACAATTTGATTCATCAGCTATTTTTTGTAAAATAATTGATAATCATATTGGTGGAAGCTTTAAAGTTGAAGCTGACGACAGTTATATAATTACCCAACAATACATAAACAATACTGCTATAGTCAGAACAAATTTCAAAAATCCAAAAAATGAATTTGAGGTATTAGATTTCATGACTAGATATAAATTGGATGACCAGAATTTTTACAGCCCACCTGAAATACAAAGACTTATTAAACCTATTAAAGGGTTACCAAAAATTAAGGTGCTTTACAACCCTACTTTGGAATATGCGAATGGCAAAACTAAAACCTATGAAAAAGAAGACTTTATTGTTAGTGTATTAGATGAGGCTAGTTATGAGACCTTATTTTTATATACAGATATTGAAAAGAAAAAAATTTTAGAAAACAAAGAGTTTGAATTGTCAAAATCTGTTTACTTAAATCTGTCATATAATGAAAAAATTGATTTACCAAGTTTAAGTAAATCTGAAGAAGAGTTCAAAAAAACCCAAGAGTATTGGCTAAATTGGTGTAAAAAATCTCCTTCATTTAAGTCATACAACAAAGAAATTACAAGAAGTTCTATCACGCTTAAACTATTAACATTTGAAAAGACGGGTGCTGTTTTAGCAGCTGCTACAACTTCTATTCCTGAGACAATTGGAGAAGTAAGAAACTGGGACTATAGGTTCTGTTGGATTCGGGATGCTTCAATGGTCATAAAGATTATCGCAAAATTAGGTCACCAAAGAATTGTTAAAAATTTTATTGATTTCATCGTTAATTTAATTCCTAATAAAAATGAAAAGCTTCAAATTATGTATGGAATTGATGGACAAAAAACTTTAACTGAAAAAATATTAAAACACCTTTCTGGATATAAAAACTCAAAACCAGTCAGAATTGGAAATGCAGCATACATACAAAAGCAAAATGATATTTATGGAATTTTAGTTGATGCAATCCACTTCCAAATTGAAAAGTTTAAAGATATCAGCTATAAACACGAACAATTATGGTCCATCGTAAAATCCGTTGTTTGGGTTGTAGAAAAAAATTGGAAAAAGCCTGACAAAGGAATTTGGGAATTTAGAAACGAAGATCAACATTTTACCTTTTCAAAGCTACTTTGCTGGGTTGCTATTGACCGGGCAATTAAGATATCAAATTTGATTAAAAACGGAAGGAAGTCTGATAAGTGGAAAATATTGAGGGAAGAAATAAAAAATGATATTCATTTAAATGCTTGGAACCCAAAAATAAAAGCATTCACTCAATCTTATGGCTCTGATTTTCTAGACGCGTCCGTTCTTTTAATGGAATCTTATGGATTTATTGATTGTAAAGACCCCAAATACGTTGACACTGTTAAGGCAATTGAGAGAGAACTTCTTTTTGATGGTTTACTATTTCGATACAAAAACAATGACGATTTTGGAGAGCCAAAGTCCTCATTTACTGTTTGTACTTTTTGGTACATAAATAGTTTGTTTAAAATCGGAGAGGAAACCAAAGCAAAAAATCTTTTTGACCAGCTGTTATCAAACTCCAATCATATGGGTTTATTTAGTGAAGATTTGGATTTTAAAACAAAAAAAATGTTAGGAAATTTCCCGCAAGCTTATTCACATTTAGCACTGATAGAAACCGCTATGAACTTTAATTCTTAATTGCTTTTAATTTCAGGATCATTTTCTAACTCTTTGTCTTGTATCTTATTCTGATTGTAAATGACTCCCAAAAAGCCAATTAAATAAAGGCAAAATATAACAAAACCTACAATGAAAATTATTGTATCATCCATTTCCTAAATTTTTATCATCATTTCTTCTTTGTCTTATTGCAATGGAGAGAGCGAGTATTGATGGAACCCAAATTCCAACAAAAATTCCACTCAGTTTATCGCCGCTAAACCAAAGAAAAACAGAAAATAAAAAAGATATAAAGGCTAGTATGATTGGGTAGTATTTTAAGAAAAAGTTATTCATTATTATGTACTTAGCAAAAATTGTGCAAAATCTGATTACTTATTTTTTTTTAACTTTTTATAGATCTCAAAACCTACCAATACAAAGATTAAGGCAATCCATAGGTAAACAAAAATTTCACTTTTATACCCCACCTCTAAAAAACTTATCAAACAAACTTACTTTCAGTTGAGTACCACCAATAATTAAAGCAGCAGTAATTATAATTATGTTCTTAATTATGTACTGACCCTCAAGGGTGGGTAAAAAAGGATTTGAATTTTGAAATGTAACTTCAGGAAGAATTACCAATGGTAAAAACGTTCCAGTCATCTGAATTAATAGAAGAACCATAGCAATTAGGGTTGTTCTCTTAAATAAAAAAAAGATTGCTATAAAAACTTCCCAAATACCAATGATTATTGTCCAAGTTGCAGCATCCAAAAAAGGCATCCAATAGACCGTATCCATAACAAGTTCTTGTGCTGGAGACAGGTTAATGATTTTTAAAAACCCAAACCAAAAAAATATGATAAACAAAGGAATTCTGACTAGGAAGTCATTGGTATTGAACTTATACATTAATTATGTTTACAGTGAAGATAGTGCTTCTTTTTGAGAAACAATGGATTGCTTCAAATCTCTTCTTATGTCTTTTTGTACTGTTTTTAAATATTTCTTCCTCTTATTTTCAGAAACAAATGGTACCGACCAGAATTGTTTTGTCTTTGTAAAAAGAGACAATCTCCATCCAAAAACAAAAGTGTAAACCCCCATAACAAGTCTTAATTTAACTGAATTTAAATATAATGTCCTAACAGGAAGAGATGGCGCTCCATGAGTTATGTAGGTTCTTACTTTTTTATTTTTAAAAAACGGTACCGGGTAAGCGTAGGTTTTGGTTATGTTCACAAACTTGTATGCAAAACCTGGAGTAAATACTTCATCAAAAAAAACTTCCATTCTAGGGGTTAATCTAAACCACCAGACGGGTGAGATGATATAAATTCTTTCGCACCAAGTCACAAGTTTTTTATATTTTTCAATGACCTTAGTCCTTGGACGTGTAAAACTGTCCCTGTATAGATCTATTATCTCGAGTTCTTCCCCTTTTTTATTTATTTCAGTGCAAATGGTTTTAAAAATACCGTTATGACAGAAAGAATTTTTATCTGGATGACCTACGACAACTAAGTTTTTCATTTCATTAATATAGTGCTCAAAACATGTGCCATTATTATTTGTAAGACTTTATGAAATCTAATCTTGAAGCAAAGGCCACCCAGTTTTTTGGAAATTTTCTATATAACTTTTGTAATAGCATTTGATGTCCTATTTCTTTAACCCAATTAATCATGCTCTCGTCTGAGCAGTAAAATTGAACTGTAAATGTTGAGCCTTGTAAATTGGTAGGATTCTCCTCAAATGTAACTTTAAGTAAATCAACTTGATGAACATTATTTGAAATTTCAGGAAGAAGAACCATATCAATATGTTCAATCCAACTCTTTTCAATTTCTTTTTCAACGATGAATGTTATATTATAAATGTGCATTCTCAATTAAATTAATCAAAACCTAAACCATTTTATTAAAATCAAAGTAATTTTGTAACCCAATAAATATGAATCATTGAATAAATTTTTATCAGATACTATTGAAAAAGAGCTCAAAGCATTTTATTTCAAAGCATTTAGACGAAGGTCAAAAAATCTTGAAACATTAGATTTAATTAAAGAATGCTACTTGGATCAAATTGATTTATTCAATGATTATTTGGAGCAGTTGCTTAAATCATTCAAAGAAAAACGAAGCAAAAACCTTTTATTGGAGGATTTAATTAAATTCAAAAATTTCGAAGGGTGCAACAAAAAGATTATGAAATCCGTAGTTTCAGAAATAAAAAAAATTGATGAGTCAGTTGATTTTGAGTCAAATGAAACAAAGGATTTATTTGAATTCGATGATTAGATGGCATATTATTTGAAAAAAGTTTAAAAAATTTAATATGAAATCAATTGATAAACCAATGTGTGGATGTGGAAATACATCAAACCCTAATGGTTATTGTGACGGATCACACAGCAAAAAATAATGAGTAAAATTTTAGCATTTGGAGCTAGCTCCTCAAAAAAGTCAATAAATAAAAGATTTGCTGTCTATGTGGCTCATTGTATTCCCAATGCAGATGTAAACGTACTAGACTTAAATGACTATGAAATGCCAATTTACAGCATTGACAGAGAAAATGAAGATGGCATTCCAGATTTAGCCTACACATTTAAAGAACAATTTAAAAACTCAGATGCCGTTGTAATTTCTTTCGCAGAACACAATGCAACCTATACATCTGCTTTTAAAAATATTTTCGATTGGATATCAAGAATTGATAAAAATGTATGGCACAATAAGCCAATGTTTTTATTAGCAACATCCACAGGTGGAAATGGGGCTGTCATTGTACTTGAAGCAGCATACTCTCGGATAAGTAGACGGAATTCCAATCATATTTCAACTTTTTCTCTACCAAACTTTAATGAGAACTTTAATGACAGCATGGGGATAACCAACCCAAAACTTAAATCTAGCTTTGAGTCAAAGCTAGATGAATTTATTTCTAAAATATAAACAGTATGGGTATTATTGTTTATGAAAAAAGTGATCAAGCAAGCGGAAGCTTTAATCAGGGTGAAATTTTAGAAAAAAAACCCATTGGCTTTCCTCAAGATGGGGGTATATTAAAACCTTACTCAAATATATTTTATTGGGCTCATGCTTGGACACCTGATAAAAAAAGTACAATTGGACTTCATCCTCACAGGGGTTTTGAGATATGCAGTTTTGTTTTAAAAGGCAAAATAAATCACTTTGATACTGTTCAAAATAAATGGATACCACTTGAAGAGGGAGATGTTCAAGTAATACGCTCTGGCAGTGGAATATCTCATTCTGAGGAAATTTGTGATAACTCTGAAATTTTTCAAATTTGGTTTGATCCGGATCTTTCAAAAACTTTAATAAAGGAAGCATCATATAGCGATTACAAGTCAAATGAATTTTTAATAAAATCTTCAAAAAATAAAGTCACGAAAAATATAATAGGCAGTAATTCACCAGTTCAAATTGATTCTGAAGGAGTTAGTATAAATGAATATTGTTTTGAAATTGGAGATCATCTAATTGATATTAATGAAGGTTTTATTCATTCTATATTTTTGATGGAAGGAATAATGTCTTTTAATGGAATTGAATACTCTGCGGGAACTTTTTTTACTGCTCAATTAGAAAATTGTTTCCAAACTAAAGTATTAGAAAAAGCAAAAGTTTTTGAAATTATATCACCCATCAATCCAAGCTATAGTACTTATGCCTAAGCAAAATTGTATGGCATAATACTTGAACCAATACAATTATGAAAAATCTTTTTGTTATGCTTCTTATCTTTAACTCAATTTCTTGTTCAGAAGAATACCCTAATGATAATGACAGAGACCAAAATTTGTCTGACATAATTGAGTTGCCAGCTCTTCGAACTAATTCAAGTTTTAATCAGCCTTATCGAATTTTAAAAACAACAATTTCTGATCCAGCGGTTTTTGATAAAAATTATGGAAATCTAGAAATCAGTATTGGTTATGTCTTAAGATATTATTTTTACACAGCTATCGATCTAAACTCCGACAAAAACGAATTAATTAGTATGGATAGATCCACATTTACAATGCCAGACACTTCTGATTCAGTTGAACTCATAAGAGCTGCCATTTCTGAGATTAGTAATATGACATTTGGCTCACAAGAAAATGAGGAATTCATCATCAAGTACTTTGATGGTTGCATTGATTTATCAAATGTTAGTAAAAATTGCATTGCACCAACTGTTGTAGACCCTGTTTGTGGTTGTGATGGTTTTACTTACAATAACTCTACCTTGGCTGGATGTGCTGGACTAATCAGTTATAGTCTAGGCTCATGTGACTAGAGATGTTCTTTCCATTTTGTTATAAATGTAAAGAATAATTAATCCGAAAACTATACCGCTTATCAATAAGATTATGCTGGTTAACCCAACTGCATTAAATGACAATCTTAAAAGTATGGTTGATATGATAAAACCGGTATTTCTAATTAGTTGTGAGTATCTTTCTGTGTATTGAAAAGAAATCAATAAAATAAATACATCAACCAAAATTAATATTCCAAAAAATTCTACAAAAAATAAATAATCTATATTTGGAGAGCCCTCTCCACCAATAAACACAGCACTATACCATTCTATAAAGCTAAATACACAAAGAATAATTAATGTAGGAATTAACAAAAGACTAATTAATCTTTTATAACCTAGGAAACGTTCCAAGTTTTGATGAACAGGTAGTTTTGGTAAATTCTCTTTCAACTTTTTAAACATATATATCAAATAAAAAACAATTAATACACCCGTCAAGTCATAAATTAGTTGAAGATTATTTTCATTTAAAATCCAATTATCCGATAAATCAACATCAGGTATATCTTTGAATATTTTTCTTATTAATATCAAAGACATAATTTCAAATTGCTTTGCAATTGAGGTTGTGAATGAGCGAGGAAGGTAGTAAATCAATAAAAATGCTTCATAGATAAGTATAAAAGAAAAAGGAGTGTAAATAGCTGAAATTGGATTTACAAATAGGCTACCCTGAAAAAATGATAGATCTACGTAGCCATTGTTGTTTAGTAATATTAGAACCAAGTGAATTATAAATCCAGCTGTAGCTAGAAATAAAATAATTTTCTCAAATGTTTTTAAATTACTATCTGAAAAAACTTTTTCAAAAACACTATTAATTTTTTCAGTCATAAATTCTCTAATATTTTGTAAATATTTACTAATATTAACATCACAAATATATAAGTTAATTTAAACTAATATTTAAAAGACATGTTTTCCAAATTTAAAAAGTCAGATAAATTACTTTTAATAGCGGTATTAATTTCATTTGCTTTATCTGTTGGATTATGGTTTAATGGTTTTAAGGAAGAAGGTTTTTATGTAGGATTATGGGTCCCCTCGATATTAGCTTTTGGTTCATACGTTAAAAGCGTATATAAATAGTAATGGAATTGTATTTATTTATAATAGGTTTTCTGGTTAGTTGTTTAGTGATTGCAAGTGTATTTCTTGTCAACAAAGAGGAAAAAGATAAGTATAAGGATTCAGATCAAGCTAATGAAATGGACTATGATGGAATGGGAAACTATGGCAGGTTTCCACAAAAAAATTAGTCTATTTTTTTCTCGCTGCTATAAAACTTTTTACAAAATAAATCATTGCCAACAATGATGTTCCACACATAAATAATACGCGAAATAGACCAATACCTCCTGATTCTAATGATTTAGGTAATCTCATTCCTAAAAGCGCAAATAGGATCAATAGTGTTAACAGTACGGCAATATGTGCAATAATTTTATTTTGATTTTTTACTCCACCAGCGCAAGCTAAAAGGATAGCCCCAAAAGCAGTTGGAATTAATGCTGTAATTGATGACCCATCAATATAGCCCCAAACGCCAAGAACAATTAATGAAATGGAATTAATAAGATTTGCTTTGTATGCATTCATAATACTTCAAATTTAAAACTTTATTTATAAAATAAACGGAATTACGGCTTTTCTGTTTTTTGGATAGTTTTTAAACTTTTCGTTGTACCATTCGTGATGATTTAATGCCCTTGGTATTAAGTTGAATGAAGTCCAAAGAAAAAAACTTAATGAAGCTATGCTGGGAACAAGAATAAAAAATCCAAACCATTCAATTATCTCACCTAAATAATTAGGGCAAGAAACGAAGTTGAATAACTTACCATTTGGGATTTTGTAGCCCATTTTTTCTTTCCTTAAAGAAATTAACTTATTGTCAGATTTTACATTAATTATCATCCCAATAAAAAATATCAATACGCCAAGTATTATATTAAATTCAAAAATGTTTGTCTCTGATACATTAATCTGGACATGATAACCGTTAAATAAACCATTGATTGTATTAAATGTAAATGCGCTTAAAACAATTAATATTGGAATTCTCTTTTTTTTGGTATTTATTCTTAGGGGAAAGATAATTGATCTATTGAAATAATGTAAAAACCAAATAAAGACAATTAATATTACAAATGGATTATCAGTATTTTGCAAACTCAAGACGGGCATAATAATTAATGCAGGTAGCTCCATAATAAACCATCCAAATGAGTTATCGATCAGAATTCCATGCTTCTTTTTAACGTGTCTCCCATATGGCGCCCTTCTTTTCGAATAGATTAAGTAAAGGAAAGTGATTAGACCTAATGCTATCCAGCATAAAATCAAAAACCTAAAATTCTCAAAAAAAAAATGGCCCATCAACGAGCCATTAAATTATAAATATTTATTGAATTTTATTTTTCTAGACTTACTATTGCCTTAATTAAGTCAAGAATTCTATCTATTGAATCATCAGACAATCCTGAATTTTTTAGTTTTTTAATATATTTTTTACTTGGTTTAAATTTCGATTTATCTGTGGACTGTACAAACTCCAATCTAATATCCCTTACTGTACTAAAAACATCTCTAAAATTATTTCTGTTAATTCCCTGTTCTCTTAAATATTCTATAATTTTTTCAAATATTGGATCACCAACATCCGGCCTGGCAGGTCCTTGACGTTTATTGGGTTTGTCAAAATTTGATTTGGACCGATTTTCAGATCTTAATTTGATTAATTTTTTAGCAAGATCTTTTAGTGCTTGCCTCTGTTTATCACTATAGTTTTTCAATTTCTCACTTGATTCCTTTGAAATTTCCATCTCATTAACATACTCCATCATAATTTTTCTAACAAGCATCATTGATGTTTGAATCTGGTCATCTTCAATTCCAATTTTTTTCATGTATTCAGAGACCATCTGTCTCATTTGTTCCCTGTCTTGAGTATAGATATTGGTAGAACTTAGAAGAAGCGCTATAATTATAATTATTTTTTTCATTTTATTAATATGTTATATATATAAGATAATTCATAAAGGTAAAGGTTTAAATTTGTAATAATTATGGAGATTGAAATTTTTCAAATAGATGCCTTTACCTCTGAATTATTTAAAGGAAATCCAGCATGTGTTATGCCTTTAGATTCATGGTTGCCGGACGAATTACTTTTAAATATTGCCAAAGAAAATAATGTATCAGAAACGGCTTTTTTTATAAAAAAAAATAATGGGTTTAATTTGAGATGGTTTACCCCAGAAATTGAAATGGATCTCTGTGGTCATGCAACACTGGCGACGGCCTATTGTTTAAAAAACCATCTAGACTTTAAAGAAAATCAGGTCATCTTTAACTCAATCAGTGGAGAGCTAATTGTAAAATTTGATGAAGATTATATGCAAATGGATTTTCCACACAGAAAACCAATAAGTTCTGAATTACCAAAAAATATTATGGATTCTTTAAGCATAAAACCAAATGAAGTTTTAAAAGCAAGAGATTATGTTTTGGTTTATGAAGATGAAGAACAAATAAAAAATATTGAAATTAATAAGGAATTGTTTGACCAAATAAATTTGGATCCAGGGGGTGTTGTTATCACCGCAAGGGGAAGTGAATCAGATTTTGTTTCAAGATATTTTGTTCCTCAATGTTCTTTTTTTGAAGATCCAGTCACAGGATCTACACACTGTTCATTAGTGCCGTATTGGAGTGGAGTACTAAAAAAAACCAAACTTAAAAGCATTCAATTGTCTCAGAGAGGTGGCGAAATGTTTTGTGAGGATTTAGGCAATCGGGTAATAATTAATGGAAAAGCTAAAACTTACTTCAAAGGTAAAGTTACTTTATAGCTGATTTTTTTCTTTTAATACAGTTGTCAAATAAACACCAGAAAAAATTAGCATAGAGGCAATAAATATTGTTAGCGTTATCGTATCGGATTTTGTAAAAATTGCAAATAAAACACCAATTATGGGTTGTAAATACATAAATACAGCAACCTCAGTCGAAGATAATTTACTCAAAGCAAATGCATTGAATAGGTATGTCATAAATGTTGTACAAATGACTACATAAATCATTGGCAGAATTGCTTCTTTGAATGGAAGGCTAGTCCATTCAACATTTAAAAATTGATTAATTCCTAATGGAAAATTAAAGATTAATCCAATAAGAAAAAGCCATTTTAGCAGGGTGATTAAATCATATTTTTCTGCCATTGGTTTAACAATAATTAAGTAGTATGCATACGAAATACTATTTACAATAAACAGAAAATTTCCAAGTGGAATATTTCTACCAACTGAACTATTTGTATCGGCACTTATAATTAAAATAAGAGCACCAATAAATCCTAGAAATATTCCAAGTATTTTAAAAAAATTTATTCTTTGTTTAAACATGAAAAAAGATAGAATCACAACAAATATTGGAGACACTATGATTAATATTGAGCTATTTACAGGTGTTGAATAGTCTAGTCCTGCGATGAAAGCAGCAATGTTAATGCTCATTCCAAACAGACCACACTTTAAAATCGTAAATCGATCTTTTTTTTCAATTGGTTTTCTTTTAATAAACAGGCTTAATGTCCAGAAGATTGCAGTAGCCCCCAAAACCCGAAGAAGAACAAGCCCCAATGAACCAATATAAATTGGCATTATCATTTTTGCTATTGTATGGTTTAGTCCATATATAGTTGTAGCTGTTGTAGCAGCCAATAATGCTAGAACTTTGGTGCGATTCAATCTCTAGAGCTTTTGATAAGTTTAGCAATATATTTTCCTATCATATCAAATTCAATATTCACAGTTGAGCCAATATTAAGTGATTTGAAATTGGTGTGCTCATATGTGTAGGGAATTATGGCTACTGAAAAGTTAGATGGGCCTGACTCAACAACTGTTAGGCTTACACCATTGACAGAAATAGATCCTTTACCAACAGTAATATTTTCAGACTCATCATACTCAAAATTAAAATACCAACTCCCATTTTCTTCAGAAATATCCGTACATTTTGCTATTTGATCAACATGACCTTGAACAATGTGACCGTCAAGCCTATCTCCAAGTTTCATTGCCCTCTCCAAGTTAATTAAAGTCCCAACTTTCCATTCTTTAACGTTACTTTTAAGAGAAGTTTCTTTTATTGCAACAACTGAGTGGGTCGATTCAGTTTTTTCAACAACCGTTAGGCATACTCCATCATGAGATAAACTTTGATCTATTTTTAGTTTGGATGAGATTTTAGATTTAATGGTAAAGATTATGTTATTTCCTTCTTTTTTAATTTGCTCTACTTCACCAACTGTTTCTATTATGCCTGTGAACATATAATTGTATATTTACAGGCCCAAAAATACACAATAATAATAAAGACATGTTAAAAAAATCAAAACCGATTGTTGGAATTTCTGTTGGTGATCCTAATGGAATCGGTTTAGAGGTAATTTTAAAATCCCTTGAAGATAAATCAGTCTTCGATGAATGTTCAGTGATAGTTTTTTCAAATTTCAAATTAATAAAAAACCAAATAAGCTATTTCAATATTGATTTGCATTTAAAAGAAGTCAGTGATTTTAATAATTATGATGAAAGGTGTATTAACGTATACCCAATTAATAAAAAAGAAATCAAACTCTCGTACGGTAAGCTTACAACAGAAGGGGGAATATATTCTAAGGATTCTTTATTTGCAGCTGTAAAAGCTCTAAAAAATAAAAAGATAGATGCTTTAGTTACTGGGCCAATTAATAAAAAAAACATCCAGTCTGATGACTTTCAGTTTAAGGGACATACAGATTATTTAGATAATGAATTTCAAGGTGAGAGTTTAATGTTCATGGTTTCAAATGAAATAAAAGTAGCTCTTTTGACAGAACACATTCCTTTAAGTCGTGTTAAAGATCATCTAAATGAAAATTTAATTGAATTTAGAATTAAAGAAGTTTTTAACTCTTTATTGAATGATTTTGGAATTAAAAGACCTAAAGTTGCTGTCTTATCAATTGATCCACATGTTGGTGATCAAGGTGTGATTGGAAATGATGATGAAAAACTTTTAAAACCAGTTTTAAATAAACTTAAGGGAGAATCCTATGACATTAAAGGTCCTTATGCAAGTGATAGTTTTTTTGGATCTCAATCATACAAGAATTTTGATGCAATTGTTGCCACATATCACGACCAGGGATTGATTCCCTTTAAGACATTAACATTTGGTAAAGGCGTAAATTTTACAGCAGGTTTAGATATAGTTAGAACCTCACCTGATCACGGCACAGCTTATGATATTTCTGGGAAAAATATTGCTAATTATGACTCATTTAAATCGGCAATATTTACATCTATAGAAATTGTAAAAAACAGAGGAAAAAATTAGTATATTCGCATTCCAATTTTTTTAAAAAAATGAGTAAAGTAAAGGGTTTTTCAGTAAAATTTATTGGATTAAAAGAAGGAACTCACAATTTTCAGTTTCCCTTATCCAAATCTTTTTTTGAAACATTTGAGTATTCTGAATTCAATAGTGTTGATATTAATGTGGATTTAGTGCTTGTTAAAAAATCAACAATTATTGAATTAAGTTTAAAAGGCATTGGAAGTGTTAATATAAACTGTACACTTACAAATGAACCTTTTGATTACCAAATTAATTCAAAATTAAACATACTTGTAAAGTTTGGTGATTCGTATGATGATGAAAATGATGAACTTTTAGTTTTGCCTCATGGCTCACATTCTATTGATTTAGACCAATATTTTTATGAGATGATTGTTTTGTCTATGCCCATAAGAAATGTTCATCCAGATGTGGAAAATGGGACTATAGACTCCGAAATCTTAAATAGATTAAAAGAATTTGACATTAATAAAGAAAAAAATAGTAATTTCGACGCTCGTTGGGATAAACTAAAAGAATTAAAAAAGTAAATCATGGCGCATCCAAAGAGAAAAACTTCGAAAACAAGGAGAGATAAAAGAAGAACGCATTACAAAGCCTCTGCATCTCAAATAGCCACTGACAAAACTACGGGTCAGGATCACCTATACCACAGAGCTCATTGGCATGAAGGAAAACTTTATTACAGAGGTAAGGTTTTAGCTGATACTACAGAAGAAACGGAGTAGTTATTTTTTTAAAGTCTCTTCCATAAAATCTAACGCAAATTTAAAAGCTTTTTCCCTGGCCACGGGGTTACCCCCTAAAGTAACACCCTTTTCAACGCAAAAAAGAAAACCGATTTTCTGCATGAAAGGCGAGGACATTGGTAGCGATAAGTAATTCATTAAAACATCTCCATCCTCAGTCAACTTAAACAAACAGTCCTTAAAACTCAAACCATCTTCATTTTGCTCAAGTGGTGATTTACTGTCAAATGAATGGTGAGCTTTAGGATAAATTGTCAACCCAACATTACCCTTATTATTTATTTTCTTTACAAATTCAATACATGGTTTTGCTGGGGTCCAGTTGTCAATTTCCCCAATCAAAATATGAATTGGAGCATCAGTAAAATCTGTATTTTCAGGGTCAACAAAGCAAGGTGGATAAATGGGTAGGTGGGATGCAAAAGAGACATCCTTTGTTATCGCATTTTTAATTGGGAGCCATCCTGAAAATAATGAAACAGCACCACCTAGGCTCCAACCAGTAATTGAAACCCTTTCTTTGTCAATATTTGGATGTTTTGATAACTTTTCCAATGCGCGATATGCATCTAAGATCATCATTGCTGTTGTAACCTTAACCTGAGATCCCACTGTTGATTCAACATCCCTACTTTTAAAACTTTTTAATTCAAAAGTTGCAATGCCCGCTTGTTGATACATATCTAAATACTCATAATGATGATCACGCCAGGATAGACTTCCCGCTACACCAATTATAAGAGGGTACTTTGCATCAGTGAGTATATCATTCGGTATAGTAAGTATGCCATAAACTTCTTGTTTTTCTTGATTATCTAAATCATTAATCACATCACTCATTGCAAATGGATTGGCACTTTCAAAATGAATTTCTTCTTGGATTTGAGATTTTAGAAAAGAGACATTAAAAACTAGTACTAAAAGGATTTTACAAACAATTTGCATTATAATTTTTGGATGCTTTTTAGTTAAAAATTACAT
>CACCAP010000005.1 GCA_902544085.1 uncultured Bacteroidota bacterium | reverse complement strand
ATATATTCAATTGTAACAGATGTGTATCGTCCAAATCCAACTAGGCTGCGAGATTGGATTTCCAATCCAAAATCAAATGGTTACGAGGCATTACACATTACAGTCGTTGGTCCAAGTAAAAGATGGATTGAAGTACAAATAAGATCGGAAAGGATGCATGAAATTGCGGAAAGAGGTTTTGCTGCACATTACAAATATAAACAAGGTGATGAAAAAGAAAGTGGATTAGATCTATGGCTTAATAGACTTCAAAGTGTTTTAGAAAACCCGGACTCAAGTGCAATTGATTTTGTTGAGGATTTTAAATTAAACCTATATTCAAATGAAATTTTTGTTTTTACGCCTGAGGGTGATTTAAAATCTCTACCAAAAAATTCTACCGCTTTAGATTTTGCTTTCAATATTCATACTCAACTAGGTTTAAAGACACGTGGAGCAAAGGTTAATGGAAAAATTGTTCCCTTGAACCACAAACTGAAAAGTGGTGATCAAGTTGAGATTATAAAAAGTAATAAATCAAAACCAAATGCAAGTTGGCTAGATTATGTCATCACCTCTATTGCAAAGAAAAGTATTCGATCCTCATTGAAGGAAAACAAGAGAATAATTGCTGAAGAAGGTAAAGAAATATTAAGAAGAAAATTAAAGCAACTGAAAATCAATTTTGACGAGAATAATGTGAACAAACTATGTGCCCATTTCAATCTACAAACATCATTAGATTTGTTTTACAGAATTGGAATTGGGTCAATTGATAATGTTGAGTTAAAAAAATATGCTGGTAGTGAAAAGAACAGGATTATCAAATTTTTTAGAAGAAAGATAACACCCAAATTTAAAAAGTCAGAAAATGAAACCATCAACAACAATTATGATCAATTAGTATTTGGAAATGAAGAAGAGAAATTAGATTATACATTGTCAAACTGTTGCAACCCACTTCCTGGTGAAAAAGTTTTTGGGTTTTTGACAGTAAATGAAGGAATAAAAGTTCACAGGACTGATTGTAAAAATGCTGTCAGTCTTAGATCAAATTTTTCATACAGAATACTAGCTGCAAAATGGATAGATTCAACTCAGCATGAATTCAGAACAACAATTCAAATAATTGGAATTGATAATGTTGGCGTTTTAAACAAGATTACTACAATTATTTCAAACAGTCTTAATATAAATATGTTAAAGATGTCATTTGATACTGAGGGTGACACTTTCAAAGGTAAAATCACACTCAAAGTTTCTAATAAAAATATACTTGATAAATTGATTAATAGACTTAAAAAAATTCATGGGGTTGATAAAGTTGTTAGGTTTTAAATAATTAATTTTGAATTATGTCAAAAAGTAAAGTAAAATCAAATCAAGAGGTTGTAAAGGATGTATTCACAAAATTTCTTGAAAAAAATTCTCACAGAAAAACACCTGAAAGATATGCAATCCTAAAAGAGATATATGACTTAGACGATCACTTTGATATTGAATCCCTAAACACGTTGATGATTAAAAAAAAATATAGAGTTAGTAGGGCTACTTTATACAATACAATTGAACTTTTATTGGAGTGTCATTTAGTAAGAAAGCATCAATTTGGTTCAAATTTAGCTCATTATGAAAAATCGTACTTTGACAGACAACATGATCATATCATCTTGACAGATTCAGGAGATGTTATTGAATTTTGTGACCCCAGAATTCAAAATATTAAAGAGTCCATCGAAGATATTTTTAATGTTAAGGTTGATAAACACTCTTTATATTTTTACGCAACTAAAAACAAGAAATGAAAATTGATATGATTTTGGGTCTCCAGTGGGGCGACGAAGGAAAAGGCAAAATAGTAGATGTTTTAACTGAGGATTATGACATAATTGCCAGATTTCAGGGAGGTCCAAATGCTGGACATACACTAATTTTTGATGGAATTAAACATGTTTTACATACAATACCCTCTGGAATATTTCACAAAAATAAAATTAATGTTGTTGGTAATGGAGTGGTAATTGATCCTGTTATTTTTAAAGATGAAATCGAAAAACTTAAGGCAGTTGGCGTTGACTTAAAAAACAAATTATACATATCTAAAAAAGCTCATTTGATACTACCGACACATAGACTTATTGACCAAGCTTCTGAGCTCTCTAAAGGAGCAAAAAAAATTGGTTCCACATTAAAAGGTATTGGTCCAACCTACATGGACAAGACAGGAAGAAACGGATTAAGAATTGGAGATTTAGATGAAGATGATTGGACTATCAAATACGAAAATCTCAAGAATAAACATCTAGATTTAATTAAGAATTTTAATGTCAATATAGATTTTGATATTGAAAAATTATCAAACAATTTTTTTGACTCAATTGACTACATTAAAGAAATTAAGTTTATTGATAGCGAGCATTTTTTTAATGAAAGTTTAAAAAATGGAAAAAAAATTATTGCAGAAGGCGCTCAAGGCTCATTACTTGATATAGATTTTGGTACATATCCATATGTAACCTCCTCAACAACAACAGCTGCAGGTGCATCTACAGGTTTAGGAATTGCACCAAATAAAATTAATGATGTAATTGGTATTTTTAAAGCATACACCACAAGAGTTGGTAGTGGTCCGTTTCCTACTGAGTTATATGACGAAGTCGGAGAGAAAATTGCTGATGTTGGTAAAGAGTTTGGAGCAACTACCGGACGTCCCAGAAGGTGTGGTTGGCTTGATTTAGTTGCACTTAAGCACTCAATAATCATCAATGGAGTTACAAAACTTGCAATTATGAAAGGTGATGTACTCTCAGGTATAAAAAAAATCAAAATATGCACAAAATACAAGTTTAAAGGAAAGTTAATTGATCACCTTCCCTTTTCGCTAGAAAGTAAAAACTTGGAGCCAATTTTTGAAGAATTTGATGGATGGGAGGACGACATTTCTCAAACAAAAAATTTTGAAGATCTCCCAAACACTTTCAAAAATTATATAAACTTTATTGAAAAGCATGTAGGAATAAAGATTAAGATAGTTTCTGTTGGACCTGATCGTAAACAAACAATAATTGTTTAAACTAAATATTATATCATTTTTACTATTAATTTTTTCTTCTCAAAATATTTTTGCACAAGAAAAAAAGATTGAAATTATCAGCGCTAGCTCTCTAGATAAAGATGAGTCATTATACCCTGATGCTAATATTCTCAGGGGATCAAACAGCAATCAGGTTCACTTGAGACACGATAATATGGATATTTATTCAAACAATGCAATTTTTTTTCAAAAGAAAAATAAATTCATTGCCATTGGAGATGTTTTTTTGAAGCAAGGAGATTCATTGAAGCTAAACTGCGATTCTCTAAACTATGATGGGAAAATAAAAAAATTTTTTAGTTATGGTAAAGTTTCATTAATTAACAATAAAACAAAATTAAATTCTAATGAACTCTTTTATGATAGGGAAAATAATATTGCATCATTCTTTAATGGTGGGAAAATAATTGATAGTCTGACAACGATACAAAGTAAAAAAGGTGATTATCTTTTAGATGTTGATAAATATAAATTTAGAAATGATATAGTAGTAACAAACCCCGATTATGTTATTGAATCAGAAAGTTTAGATTATGTTATAGGTCAAGAAAAAACATATTTTTTGGAATCGACAAAAATCACAGGAGACTCTTATGAAATAACTTGTAACAAAGGATTTTATAATGGTAAGTTAAAGAAAGGTCACTTTCTAGATGATGCAACAATAAATATGAATGAGAGGATAATAAACGGGGATAGTATATTTTTTGATAATGAAATAAAATATGCCAGTGCAGCAAAAAATATTTCAATTTTTGATAAAACTGAAAAAATTCAAATTTTAGGTGAATTTGTAGAAGTTTTTGAAAAAAAAGATTCTGCTATAGTAACTATAAATCCCATTGCTGTAAATACTACTGAAATTGATTCACTTTTTATAGCAGCTGATACACTTTACTCAGTTGGTGATAAAAAAAACAGAATAATAAAAGGTTTAAATAATGTAAAACTTTTCAAAAAAAATATGAGTGGAAAATCGGATTTCATTCATATTGATGAAAAAAAAGGTATAACTAGACTTATGAGAAAAGTATTGAAAAAAAAAGAATTACAAATTATGAGTCAAGAACAAATTAATATGATTAATCCAATCCTGTGGGACGGAAATAGTCAAATCAGTGGTGATGAAATAGTTTTAAAGGAAGACATAAAAGAGAACAAATTAGATTCACTGATAGTAACAAACAATGGATTTATTATTGAAAAAGATACCATAGGCCGTAATAATTACAATCAAATTAAGGGTATAACAATCTTTGGTAAATTTTTAAATGGTAAAATTAAAAATTTGTTGGTTGATCAAAATGCTGAAATTATTTATTATATGTACAATGATGTAAATGAACTTATTGGAATTGATAAAGCTGTTTCGAGTTCAATTATGATGATAATGGCAGAAAACGGGATTGATAAAATTAGGTTCATAACAGACCCTGAGGGAATGTTATACCCTGAGAGTTTTTTGGAGGAAAACGAAAAGTTTTTAGAAGGATTTATAAATAGAGAGAATGAAAAAATCAATAACAAATTAGACTTATTCTATTGATGATAAATAACTTTAAAAAATTTCAAGCACAGACAACTAATTATCCGTTGGGAATTGAAGTTGTTAAGGCACAAGGCTCATATATTTTTGATAGTGAGAAAAAATATTTAGATTTAGTAGCAGGTGTTTCTGTTCAAAACCTTGGGCATTGTAATTCTGAAATAAATGAGAGTATAATTAATCAATTAAAAAAATATTCTCATGTGATGGTTTATGGTGAATTCATCCAAAGACCATCACTTAATCTCTGTAAATTACTCAACAAACTACTTCCTGAAAATTTAAACTCTACATATCTAACGAACTCAGGAACTGAGGCAATTGAAGCAGCATTGAAGCTAGCAAAAAGAGCAACTGGTAGATCAAGGATAATTTCCGCTTTGAATTCCTATCACGGTAGTACTCACGGATCTTTGAGTGTATCAGGATTTGAACCACGCAAGAGGGCATACAGGCCATTACTTCCAAATATTGATTTTATAAAATTTAATAATGAGAGTGATATAAGCAAGATAAATCAGTCGACATCTTGTGTGATTTTAGAAACTATTCAAGGCGGTGCAGGATTTATAGAACCAAGACAGAATTACTTAAAAAAAATATCCAAAAGATGTAAGGAAATGGGAGCTCTTCTTATTTTAGATGAACTTCAAACAGGTTTAGGTAGGACAGGTAAAATGTTTGCCTTTGAACATTATGGTGTGAGCCCGGATATTCTTGTACTTGGAAAATCTTTGGGCGGAGGCTTTCCAATTGGTGCAATGATTAGTGACCTAACTTTAATGAATAAGTTTAAAAGTAAACCGATTCTAGGGCATATAACAACATTTGGTGGCCATCCAGTGATATCAGAAGCTGGCTTGACTACATTAAAAATTATTTTAAGGGATAAACTTTTTGATAAAGCTAAAATCTCAGGTTTAAAGTTTAAGAAAAGACTTGAACATCCAGAAATCGTCGAAATAAGAGGAAGGGGTTTAATGTTGGCATTAATATTAAAATCTAATGAGCTTGCTAAGAAATTAGTTTTAAAATGCTTAGAAAAGGGTTTAATTTTATTTTGGCTACTCTATGAGTCAAGAGCTGTAAGGATAACACCTCCACTAAATATATCAGACGAAGAAATCAAAATTTCCTGCGATATAATACTAGAAACACTTGATGAGATTTGTAATTAAATGTTAATAAATATTTAATAAAGAAAATCTATCGCCTAAAGACCACAACATATTGTACATATTTTTGATTTTTTGCTATGGAAAAAGAGAGAGATAGTGATACCTTAAAAATTATTGAAAAATTCGAACAAATGATTCAGGAAAATAAATCATTTTACTTGGATTTAAATGAACTTGAAGAAATCATTATTTATTATTTTCATGAAGCAAATTATGATATGGCTGAAAAGGCAATTGATCTTGCAAATGAAATTTTTCCAAAATCAATAAATATTTCCATATTAAGTTCTGAAATTTTGCTCCAAAAAAGTAAAGAATCAGAGGCCTTCGACCTTATTAACGATTGTTTAGACCTAAATTCAGAAAATTATGATTTGATATTTCAAAAGGCTAAAATTTTAAATAAACTAAAAAAGTACAGTGATTCAAATAATTTACTTTTTGAGCTCTCTGATGCTAAAGAAACAATCTTTTTAGTTGATGATTTAATGTTGAGAAATTATATGAATTTGGATCAATACACCAAATCAATTAAGGTAGCTAAGAAGTTAATATATCAGTTTCCTAACGATAAAAAATATATGGATAAATTGATTTCCTGCTACAGATTATCTAAAATGGAAAGTAAAGCAATTACCTTTCTCAACAAATTTCTTGCAAAATATCCCTACAATCAAAATGCATGGTTTGAAATTGGAAAGCTATACTTTGATAAAAAAATGATAAAAGAAAGTTTAGCATCTCACGAGTTTAGTATCATTTGTGATGAAACATTCTCACCATCATACGTTGAGTTAGGGAAAATTTATGAATACAAACTTGATTTTAACAAAGCGATCTACTACTATGAAATTTTAAAGAGTCTAGACTCAGTAACATCTTTTAGTCTGTATAGACTGTCTGTCTGCTATGAAAAAATTGGTGCATACAACGAATCAATCAAACACTTGAATGAAATAATTTCCAATGATCCACTTTACGAAAAAGCATGGATCTCAATAGCAAAGCACTATCTTAGGGAAAATGATCACGATAAAGCACTTGAAAACTTAAATAAAGCACTGAACATTATTGCGAATAATTATTAAGTTAGCCCTATGATTTCAAAATTAGGTAATTTTCTAATTATTTTTTTTAAAGGTATGCTTATGGGAATTGCTGATCTTGTACCGGGAATTTCTGGTGGTACCATAGCCTTCATTACAGGCATCTATGAAGATTTGATTGAGGCCATAAATAACATAAATCTTAACATATTTAATGGTGATATAGCTAGTAATTTTAAAAAAAAAAAAATTGATTTTCTTTTAATTTTAATCTGTGGAATTCTATTCAGTATTATTTCGTTCAGCAAATTTTTAGCTTATCTATTGGTTAATTTTAATAATGAGTTAAGGTCCTTTTTTCTTGGTCTTGTGTTTTTTAGTATAATTATACTCTACAATTCCATTAATAAAATAAAACTGCTAAATATTTCTAATTTGATTCTATTGATTTTTTCAATAACAATTAGTTTTATGATTTTCAACTCACCATCATTTGATCCAGCAATTACAAATTGGTATATTTTTTTATGTGGAATTGTTTGTTCTTTGGCAATGATTCTTCCCGGAATATCTGGGGCTTACATTTTAATTATACTTGGAACATATGAGTTTTTAATAAAAAAAATATCAAATTTCTCAGTGGAGATAAACTCAATAATTACTATAGTCACATTTGGGTTTGGATTTGCAATTGGCGTTATTGTATTCTCAAGAATAATCAAATATTTATTGATAAGTTTTAAAAAACAAACATTTATAATTCTTATTGGATTGATAATAGGCTCACTACCAAAAATATTACCTATTGAGACAAATAATAATTTAAGTTTTTTTGGAAATTTAACAGAGTTTTTTTTAAATAACCCATCATCCTTATTTTTTATTATAATTGGAGTTGTTTGTGTTAATGTTTTTTCACGATTAAAAATAAATACTTGATGAAAGATTGGAACAAATCTTTTTTTATCGAAATTTTCCTACATGGACTTGTTATGGGAACCATTAACAAATTACCGGGAATATCAGGTGGACTTTATGCAATTATTATTGGGTTTTACGATCATTTTATGTTGTCGTTGAAAAAGATTGGATTAAGAAATTTGTTAAAAAATAAAAGTCCGAAAAAATTTTTTTTAGAAATTAATTCATTCTTCTTGTTGACAATATCATTGGGTATGATAGTCAGCTACTTTACTACATCCAAAATTCTTGATTATTTTTTATATAATTTTCAGTTACAAGTTTGGGGTTGTTTTTTTGGGCTAATTCTAGGTTCAGTCTTTTTGCTAATAAGGAAAATAAATAAAATTGACAGAACAAAATCATTGATTTTTTTTACGAGTTTAACTCTTGGATTAGTGATTAGTTTTGTTGAACCAATGGTTGAGAATAGAAATTTAATTTTTATATTTTTTTGTGGTTATATTAGTATTTGTGGTATTACAATTCCTGGACTTTCTGGCTCTTTTTTACTAATTATTCTCGGAAACTACAAGTTACTTCTAGTTGATTCAGTAAATAATTTTTATAACTTAATTTCAAATTATTTGATTGGGACAAACTTTACTGTTAGTGAAATTTTATTACACGCATTAATTACTTTTTTCATAGGTTCTGTGATTGGTCTTATTACATTGTCAAGATTTTTGAGCTTTATTTCACAAAAATATCCCCGGCATTTGAATTTTATGATAATTGGATTTGTTATAGGCACTTTACCAATTGTTTGGCCTTGGAATCAAGTTAAAAAATTTGAGAATAATTCGCTTTTAATTGAAAACTTTAATTTGATTGATCTGTATACCACATTAATAATTTTAATAGTGTTATTTTTAATGATATTTACTGAAAAATATGCCCCAAAAAAAAAGATTCGGACTAATAGGTAAAAATATAGACTATTCATTTTCGAAACAATATTTTTCTAAAAAGTTCAAAAGGGAGAATTTAGACAGTTATGAATATATTAACTGTGACATCAAAAGAATAGAGGACTTTAAAAAGATAAAATTAAATGATTTTAATGGATTTAATGTAACAATTCCATATAAAGAAGAAATTATTAATTTTTTAGATTCATTAGATGAGAATGCAAAAAAAATCGGTGCAGTTAATACCATCAAAATTAAAGATGGAAGGCTTGTTGGCTACAACACTGATTATATTGGTTTTTATAAGTCAATCGATGGCTTTGATTTCAAAAATGTTGCAATTTTAGGTAGTGGGGGAGCATGTAAAGCTATCGCTTTTGCACTCAAGATTAAAAAAATACCACATGTAATTTTTTCAAGAAAATCAGATCCAAAATTTTTAAAATATTCTAATCAAAAAAATTACATATGCAATTCTGACCTAATAATTAATACAACACCACTCGGTACATTTCCTAATACAAATGATTGTCCTCCAATAAATTTTGAATTTATTTCAGAAAAGAGTTTTTGTTATGACTTAATTTATAATCCTACAAAAACAAAGTTTTTAATAAAGTCTGAAAAACTTGGTGCAACAATAAAAAATGGTCTAAACATGCTAGAATTTCAGGCAGAGGAAAGTTGGAAGATATGGAACAGTTAATAAAATATTGTTAACTTAAAGAAATATTTCTTTCTATCAATGGGAAATAAAAAAGGAAAAAAATTTATAGATTTTAAAGAAAATTTTCAAAAAAAAACTAAACTAATTGAAGATTTGAAAGTTCTTATTTCAAATGATTTAAAATTTGAAGAAAAAGAAAATATTTTCAAAAATATTAGAAGAAAATGGATGAATATTGGAAAAGTTCCAAGCCACTCAGCATTTAATTTAAATAATTCTTACAATCATCAAGTAAAACTCTATTATGATTTGATCTATCTGAACAGGGAATTTAAAGAAAAAGATTTGGAGAAAAACTTGTTTGAGAAGAAAGAATTAATAATGAAAATAAAGAAATTAAATAATAATGCTAATAAGATAAAAAGTTATAGAGATTCTCTCAAAATCATCAAGAGATGGAATTTTCTAACTGGACCTACTTGGCAAAACCTTGAGGGAAAATTAAATGAAGAATTTGATCAATATGTAAAACAAATCAAAGATTCAAAAAAAGAATATTTAATCAATAAAGAAAAATATGTCAACAGATTTATTGAAGATAAAAAAAGTTTAGTTGATGAAATGGAATCAATATGTGAGCAAGATTGCGGTGGTAAAACATCTTGGATAAAAAAAATCAACTCTTTTGAATCATCAAAACAAAAATTTATAGATATCGGTCCAGTAGATCACAGTGAAAACGAGGAATTATGGGTAAAGTTTAAAAATATAAATAAGAAGTTTTTACAAGAAAAAAACTTATTTTTTAAAAATTTAAAAAGGGACTATTCCAACAATATTGGCAAACAAGTAGAATTGATTGATAACTTAAAAAAAATTTACAAAAAAGATAAAATACCAACGCATGCAGATTTACAAGAATTAAAGAAAAGTTTTATAAATATTGGAAATGTTCCCTTCAAAAAAAATAAAGAGAATAGAAAAGTTTTCTTTGATTTATTGAGTGATTGTTATGAAAAGATTGGCGACAATATTTCTAATAAAAAGATGATTGAAGAAAAGAATTCTGAAAAACTTAAAGGAATTATTAATGAAATTAAGCAGAACTTTTCAAAACAAGATATTGAAGATGAAATTCAAAAACTTTCAGAGATTGATGTATCAATTCCAATTAATCAGTTAAATGAACTGTCAGTTTTTTTAAGCAAAAAATTTAAAGACGTAGGGCACGATCAATCTGATATCGAAACGAATATTATGAAAATAAAATCAAGTTTAATGTCAGATAGGGAAAAGAGTTTAGCAAAAATGAAAATAAAGAAAAAAATTGATGAGATTAAAAAACAAATTGGTCAACTTGAGAATAATTTAACATTTATAAAATCTGGAAAATCTGACAATTCAATTTTTGATAGTGTTCACAATCAGATAGAAAGATTTAATAAGGATTTAATTTTACAAAAGAAGAAATTAAGTCATTTTATTTGATTGAAATATTTTTTTAGACTCTTTCCATATTATTTCTAATTCATTCTTATCTAGCACACTAATTTTTTGTTTTTTATTTCTTATAATTTCTTCTAAAATTTTAAATCGACCAATAAACTTTTCAGTTGATTTTTTTAAGCTTAATTCAGGATCAATTTTTAAAAATCTAGAATAATTAATGAGAGTAAAAAGAACATCACCAAATTCATCTTCAATTTTATCTCTGTTTTTTCCAATAATCTCATTATCCAACTCTTTAATTTCTTCCTTTAATTTGGATTTTACTGAACTAATTGAATTCCAATCAAATCCAACACTTGAGGCTTTATCTTGAGCTCTTTGAGCTTTCAGAATTGTTGGCAACTTTTTAGGAATACCTGAAAGTATACTTTTTTTTGTTTTTTTCGATTTTAAATTTTCCCAATTTAATTTCACTTCTTCCTCGGTCTTAACAACTAGATCACCATAAATATGAGGATGTCTGTAAATTAATTTATCACATAAATCATTAACAACGTCCTTAAAATTAAATTTCTTTTTCTCTGACGCTATTTTAGAATAAAAAACAATGTGTAGCAACAAATCTCCCAGTTCTTCTTTAAGATTTTCAAAGTTTTCACTCTCAATTGCATCAGTTAATTCATATACTTCTTCTATTGTCAAGTTTTTAAGACTTTGAATTGTTTGTTTTCTATCCCACGGGCATTTGGATCTTAAATCATCCATGATATTTAATAACCTATGTAATTCTTTCATTATAAAAAACTCATTTTATATTGGGTTTCGATTTTGCCTTTTTTAATCCGATCTAATTTGTTTTGAATAATTTTTCTTTTAAAACTGGATATTTTATCAGTAAATAAAACTCCATTTATGTGATCATTTTCGTGTAGAATTACTCTTGCTAGTAATCCCTTAAAAATTACAGAATTATGATTGAAATTTTCATCAAGAAATTCAACTTTGATCATATTTGGTCTTTTAATTTCAGCTCTAATCTCAGGAATACTTAAGCAACCCTCATTAAAATAACATTGATCACCGTCCATGTCTGTAATCTCTGGATTTATAAATACTTTTTTGGAATTAAGTTTTTCAAAATCAGAAATCTCTTGGTCCTTAGGAAATAATGGATTGGCATCGATTATAAATATTTTTTTATTAACTCCAACCTGAGGCGCGGCCAATCCTACTCCCTCCGCATTATACATAGTTTCCCACATGTTAGAGATTAAACTTTTAATCTCCTTTGAATTTTCCTCAATTGATTTACATTTTTTTCTCAGTATTGGATGTCCATATGCCAAAATTGGTAATATCATTATAATTTTTTTAGAAATGACTGTAATATTATTGTAGCGCTTATTTTATCAATTAATTTTTTATTTTCTCTTTTTGTTTTTTTTAAATCAGATTTTGCAATTAAAAGTTTTGCTAAACTTGACGTGAATCTTTCATCCTCTCTGAAAATTCCTAGGTTTGGATAATCTAGTTTAATTTTTTTTATAAATAATTTAATTTCACTTTCAAGATTAAATAAATCATTCGTATTAGTTCTTGGTAAACCAATGACAAATTTCACAATATTCTCATTTTCAGTGATATTTTTTATGTATTGATAAATCTCTTTATTGTCCACCGTCTCTAGTGGAAATGCGATTGATTGATCTTCATCACTAATAGCAAAACCACATCTTTTCTTTCCATAATCTATTGCTAATACCTTACTCATTTGACAAAATTAAATATTTAAGTGTAAGTAATTGATTTTGTATAAATTATATTTGCAAAAAAAAGATGAAAGAACTCATTGACATTGTTTGGAATAATAGGGACCTTTTGAAAGAAAAAAAATATTCAGATGCGGTTAAATCCACACTTGAGAAATTAAACAAAGGAGAAATAAAAGTTGCAGAAAAAATTGATAGTAAATGGATTGTAAATGAGTGGGTTAAAAAAGCTGTAATTTTGTTTTTTCCTTTGATGGAGATGAAAACCATCGAGTTAGGCCCATTTGAATTTCATGATAAAATTAAACTTAAAACCAACTACAAAGAACAAGGAGTTCGAGTCGTTCCTCATGCAATCGCAAGATATGGGTCTTTTATTCACAAAGGTGTAGTCTTGATGCCAAGCTATGTGAATATTGGGTCAAATATTGGATCAGGAACTATGATTGATACATGGGCTACAGTTGGAAGTTGTGCTCAAATAGGTAAAAATGTACATGTTAGTGGAGGAGTAGGAATCGGCGGTGTTTTAGAACCTGTTCAAGCTGCTCCTGTTATCATTGAAGATGATGTTTTTATTGGATCAAGGTGTATCATTGTAGAGGGTGTAAGGGTTGAGAAACAAGCAGTACTAGGTGCTAATGTTGTTTTAACAGCATCCACTAAAATTATTGATGTTTCGGAAAAAAAGCCAATATTTTATAAAGGCTACATTCCAGAAAACTCAGTTGTAATTCCCGGCACTGTCACTAAAGATTTTAATGCAGGTCATTACAATGTACCATGTGCTCTTATTATTGGAAAAAGAAAAGAAAGCACTAATAAAAAAACTTCATTGAATGATGCTTTAAGAGATTATAATGTTTCTGCTTAGTACATTAAAATGGTTACAAAAAAATGTTTAGAAATATTGTCATCAGGGGGGGTTATTATTTACCCAACTGATACTGTATATGGAATAGGTTGTGATGCAACAAAATTGAGTTCAATTTCAAAAATTAATGAGATTAAAAATAGAAAATCCAACACACCTCTGATATGTTTAATGAACGGATTAGAAATGGTAAAAAATTATGTCACCGATTTACCTGATATTTCAGAAAAATATCTGTTAGACTCAAATGAGCCAACAACTGTAATTTTTAACAAGAGTAAGAATATAGATAGTTATCCGACTAGTATTGCTATAAGAATTCCAAAAAATAAAATCTGTCTTCAACTCATCAATAAACTAAAAAAACCAATTACATCAACATCAGCTAATTTTTCAGGTGAAAAAATTCCAAAATATTTTAAAGAAATTGATAAAGATTTGTTGAAACTTGTTGATTATAGTATAAATTTTGATGAAAATCAACAAAACAAACCCTCTAGAATCGTTAGTATTGATGAGATGTCCAATGTAAAAGTAATTAGAAGTTAATGAGTATGTTAGTTAATGAAGAATTGAATGTCGAAATTATAGATATAATCTCAAATATATCAACTAAACTAAAAACCAGAACATTCCTTGTAGGTGGATATGTCAGAGACTTGCTTCTTGGAAGAAAAAGTAAGGATATTGATGTTTTGGTAATCGGTGATGGAATATCTTTTGCTAGCGAAGTAAAAAAAAAGTTAGGTTCCAAGGCTAATTTGCAAATCTTCAAAAACTTTGGTACTGCGATGATTGCTTATAATGACCTTGAAATTGAATTTGTTGGATCAAGAAAAGAGAGTTATCAAAATAGCTCAAGAAATCCAGTGGTATCAATTGGAACTTTTGAAGATGATATTTCAAGAAGAGATTTTACAATTAATTCAATTGCAATTTCTTTAAATGAGGATAACAAAGGAAAAATAATTGATTTGTTTGATGGTGTCTATGACTTAAAGAAAGGCATAATTAAAACCCCAAAAGATCCCAAAATAACTTTTTATGATGATCCACTAAGAATGATGAGAGCTATAAGATTTGCATCACAATTAAATTTTGAAATTAAAAATTCAAATATTGAAATTATAAAAAGTGAAAAAGAAAGAATTAATATTATTTCAAAGGAAAGAATTCACGAGGAATTAAATAAAATTTTATTATCTCCAAAGCCCTCAATCGGATTTATTTTGTTGATGAAAACTGGCTTACTTGAGATAATATTACCTGAGCTAATAAAGCTAGAGGGCATTGATGAAATTGAAGGAAAAACTCATAAGGATAACTTCTACCATACACTACAAGTTTTAGATAATATTTGTAAAAATACAGACAACTTATGGTTGAGGTGGGTCGCACTTTTACATGATATTGGTAAACCTAAGACAAAAAGATACAACAAGAAAAAAGGATGGTCATTTCACGGACATGAATATGTTGGATCAAAAATGGTTTTTAAAATTTTTAAAAGGCTTAAGCTTCCTCTAAATTATAAATTAGATTATGTAAAAAAGCTAGTGTTGTTGAGCTCTAGACCTGTTATACTTTCTTCAAGCGAGATTACTGATTCAGCAATTAGAAGATTAATTTTTGATGCTGGTGATGATATTGATGACTTGATGACACTTTGTGAAGCAGATATAACCACAAAAAATGTAAAACTTGAAAAAAAATATTTGAATAACTTCAAGGTTGTCAGAGAAAAAATTAAAGATGTAGAGGAAAGAGATAAAATAAGAAACTTTCAACCACCAATATCAGGTAAGTATATCATGGATTATTTTGGTATAAAGCCGTGTAAGGAAATTGGTCTAATTAAAGAAAGAATTAAAGAAGCTATTTTAAATGGTGATATTAATAATGATGCGATTCAAGCTAAAGAATTGATGATGATTGTTGGAGAGGGATTAGGATTAAAGAAGTATGAAAAATAAGTATATTATAATTTCTAAAATATCTCTTTTACTTGTTTTCTTAGTGATTTTTGCTGGATCCACTGTAAGAATGACAGGAAGTGGCATGGGTTGTCCTGATTGGCCAAAATGTTTTGGATATTACATTCCTCCTATCGATGAAACTAAACTAATTTGGAAGCCAAATTCCCACTACAATAAAAATATCATGATATTATATGAAGGTGCCTTTTACAATGCAAAGGTTGAATTTATATCCAAAGAAAGATTTGAAAAAAACAATTGGGTGAAATATACCAAACATGATTATACGGACTTTAATGTAGTTCATACTTGGTTTGAATATATAAATAGATTACTCGGTGTTTTGGCGGGGTTTTCAGTTCTTCTCATGTTCATTTTTTCGTTTTTCCTTCAAAATAAAAAGAAGGTTTTTGTACCACTTAGCTCAATTATATTAATATCAATAGGTCTTCAAGCATGGTTGGGAAAATTAGTTGTTGATTCAAATTTAGCACCTTATAAAATTAGCACTCATTTAATTATGGCTATTATAATAGTTTTATTGATGGTTTATAATATTAAAAAAACTGATGAAATCAAGAATTAAATTCTTTTTAATTATTGCGATCATCCTAATGCTTATTCAAATATCATTAGGCATTTCGGTAAGGGAATTTATTGACAATCAAATTGATATTCTTGGCTTTGAAAAAAAAGATTTTTGGCTGAATAAACCCGAATTAAATTTTTATATACACAGAACATTTTCAATATTGGTTTTCTTATCCAACTTCTACTTGTTGTTTCTGGCAAAAAAATCTAAAGTTGATTTGAAATTTATAAAAATGATAAATTTTTTAATATTAACTGAAATTATAATCGGAGCATCTATGTATTACTTTTCTTTTCCAATATTAACTCAACCAATCCACTTACTAATTTCAATTTTTATACTAAGCTTACAATTTTACTGGTTGCTGAAACTTAGAAAACCTTATTAATTCTTAGCATTTCATGATTCTCATAATTTGATATTAAATAATCAAAGGACTTTTCTAAAACTTCTCCCATTGAATTAAGGTTTTTAAATGAATTGTCCTTTGTTAAAAAATAAATTTGCTGAGTAAGTTTATTGACTTTTTCATCACTTGAAATTTTATCAAACTTCATTGATTCAATCAAGCTCTCAACTTTATTTTTTGATCCTAGCAATCTTTTAACAACAATTGCTCTCTCCTCAATTTTATATTGGTTAATTGACTCTAATAATAATTTATTTTTTACTAAATCAATGACAGGTTCATTATCTTTAAATAGTTGAGGTCTATATAAACTAAATTCACCCTCATACGATTGCTGATCAAAATCTATTGCCCTTATCTTATATATCACTTGATCAAAATCATGAATTGGTACGATTACATAGTTATAAGAACGCATATCACCCAAAAGTCTGATCATGCATCTTTCACTAAATTTGACAAATTCCTTTGCGATCTGCGACTTTTCAGACTCACTGCAAGATGAGATTTGATTTTTAAAAAAATAATCACCTGGGATTCCGGAAATATGCTCTTCAATGAGGGTATCATTGTAGTATATGTAATTCAAGTTATTGGGCGATGTGATATGTTCTAACTCTAAACCGTAAATTCTTGATGAATCTGCAATTTTTATGTAGTAGTATGTAAAATTATCATTGAGCTTATTTTTGACTTTAACCCTGAAGGGATTTGAATTTCCAAAGGTGCAAAAATCAACAGAATCAATTTCTAAATCATTCAAATTTGAAGAACTTCCATCACTATACAGTAAATTGTAAACCAATTTTAAATTTTGTTCTATTTCTATTCTTTCAGAATCATTATAAAATACTCTCTGCCATAACGTATTTTCGTCATTTTTGTCAAACAATTCAACAGAGCCAGTATACCTTCGTAAATCTGAGTATTCTATTGGTATTTTTTGAAAGCGATTATGTTCTTTAAGGTAATTCTCAAAATTTTTTGAGATCTTGAATGAAGGTTTTTTCTTTGAGATTTTAATTTCCAATTTTATCCAAATTAAAATTGAATCAAATCTATGACATTTAAAATTAAAATTATAGATCTTTGTAGACTGTCATAATTTTCAATGGGTTTTAAGTTAAAATCAAAATATTCTCCAACTGGTGACCAACCAAATGCAATTGAGAAACTGGTTGATGGTGTACAAAAAGGCGAAGTCTACCAAACCTTAGAAGGTGTTACTGGATCAGGCAAAACTTTTACGGTTGCTAATGTTATAAACAAGTTAAATAAGCAAACTCTTGTTTTGGCTCATAACAAGACTCTAGCAGCTCAACTATTTTTGGAATTAAAAGATTATTTTCCAGAAAACCGAGTAGAGTATTTCGTATCCTATTATGATTATTATCAACCTGAAGCATATATTCCTGTTACAAATACATACATAGAAAAAGATCTTTCAATAAATGAAGAAATTGAGAAGATGCGCTTGAGCACAACTTCCAGCCTTCTTTCAGGTAGAAATGATGTAATAGTAGTTGCTTCGGTATCGTGTCTTTATGGAATTGGGAATCCTGCTGATTACAAAAAAAATACGATCACACTAAATAAAAACTCAAATATTTCAAGGACTGATTTATTAAAAAAATTATCTCACTCACTTTACAGTAGAGCTATCGATGAAATTGAGCCAGGAAGTTTTAAGGTTATAGGAGACATTGTTGAGGTATTCTTAAGCTACTCTGATAAAATAATTAGAATAAATTTTTTTGGAGATGAAATTGAATTTATTGAGGAAATCTACTATATACCAAATAAAATAGTAAATAGGATTGATAGTGTTAAGATTTTTCCAGCTAATATGTTTTCGACACAAAAGGAAGTTTTGAATAATGCCATGGATAAAATTAGAATTGATTTAGGAAAACAAGTTTCGTATTTCAAAGAAATTTCAAAAAATTTAGAGGCAAAAAGATTAGAAGAAAGAACACTATTTGATCTCGAAATGATGCAGGAATTAGGATACTGTTCAGGAATTGAAAATTACTCTAGGTACATTGACGGAAGAGATCCAGGAACCAGACCGTTTTGTCTTCTCGACTACTTTGATGATGATTTTTTGACAATCATAGATGAGAGTCATGTGACACTTCCCCAAATTAAAGCAATGTACGGTGGTGATAGAAGTAGAAAAGAAAACTTGGTTGAGTATGGTTTTCGACTTCCAGCTGCTATGGATAATAGACCTCTTAAATTTGAAGAATTTGAGATGTTACAAAGTCAAATCATCTATGTAAGTGCAACACCGTCTGATTATGAACTTCAAAGAAGTGAAGGTATAGTTGTTGAACAAATTATCAGACCAACTGGTCTTCTAGACCCTGTAATTGAGTTAAAACCTACTAAAAATCAGATTGATGATATACTAGACGAAATTGAAAAAGTTGTAAATAAAAATGAAAGAGTTTTAATCACAACACTAACCAAAAAGATGGCTGAAGAGTTGGTTAAATTTTTTCAAAATTTAGAAATAAAATCAAAATATATCCATAGTGATGTTGATACACTAGAGCGTGTAAAAATTTTAAATGATTTAAGATTGGGTAATTTTGATGTTTTGGTAGGTATAAATCTTTTGAGGGAAGGTCTTGACTTGCCTGAGGTATCACTAGTTATAATATTAGATGCGGATAAGGAAGGTTTTTTGAGGAGTAAAAGATCTCTAATTCAGACAATCGGTAGAGCTGCAAGAAATTTAAACGGAAGGGCAATAATGTTTGCAGATCGAATGACTGAAAGTATGAAAAAGACAATTGATGTTACAAATCAAAGGAGGAAAAAACAATTAAAATATAATAGAGAAAATAATATAACTCCTACACAAATTATAAAGAATATAAATGAAAGTTTTAACTATGAATCTAATGAAACCCAAAAGATATATGAAGTTGAAAAAAGTTTTGACTTGAATATTTCCGAAAGTGAAAAACAAAAAAGAATTAAATCTTTGAGAAAAGATATGGAAAAAGCTGCTAAGGAATTAAATTTTATTGAAGCAGCAAGGCTACGGGATATTATGCTGAGGTATAAAAAAAGCGGGTCGTAGACCCGCTTGTGTAATATTAACTACTTAATAGTTATTGTCTTTTTCTTATTCTGCAAGACGATTTCCTTCTTTTTAGGAATTGTTATCAAAAGTACTCCATTTTCATACCTTGAACTAATCTTTGCTTGATCAACAGAATCAGGAAGAAAAAAGGACTTTTCAAATGACTTAGTGTCAAATTCTAATCTTGAGTAAGTTCTATCCTCAATTGATTTTTTTGATTTTCTAGCAACCCTTAAATTATCATTCTCAAGCTCTATAGTAAAATCTTTCTTATCTGAACCAGGAACTGAAAACTCAACAGAAAACTCAGTATCATTTTCAAAAATATTATGTGGAGGGACAATATTATTTGAGACATTAAAAAAATCAAAAATAAAATCATCAAACATTAAGTTATTATTTGTTCTATTTATAATATTCATATTTAAATTTTTAAAATTATTTACGATTTCAATAGAACAAATTCTAAACCCAACTCAAATATATGTCAAAATGTCATAAATTGAAATTTTTAGATGACAAAGTGTCTTATTTTAAGACAGTACTTCTTTGATTCGAGATGTTACTTCTTTAAACTCAATTACAGAATAAATTTTTAAACCTGAGTTGTCAATAATATTTTTCGCTTCTTCAGAGTTGGTACCCTCAAGCCTTACTATGATAGGAATATTAATTTTTTCACCTAAATTTTTATAAGCATCGACAATTCCATTAGCAACCCTGTCGCACCTAACAATGCCTCCAAAAATATTAACAAGTATTGCCTTAACTTTTTCGTCCTCTAAAATTAAATTGAAAGCAGTTTCAACTCTTTTTGCATCCGCTGTTCCACCGACATCTAGAAAATTTGCAGGTTCTCCACCAGATTGTTTTATGAGATCCATAGTAGCCATTGCCAATCCAGCTCCATTCACCATACAACCTATGTTTCCATCTAAGTCAACATAATTTAATCCAGCCTCCCTTGCTTTAACATCAACTGGGTTTTCCTCACTATTATCTCTTAAGTCTTGAAATGATTTATGCCTAAATAATGCATTATCGTCAAGCGTCATTTTTGAATCAACAGCTAAGATTTTATTATCCGATGTTTTGAGAACCGGATTGATTTCGACTAGTGAAGCATCAAGTCTACAATAAGCATCATATAATTTTTTGACGAATACCTGCATTGACTTAAAGCCCTCACCAGATAAATTTAAATTAAAGGCAATTTTCCTCAGTTGATTAGGCATAATACCAGCCAAGGGATCAATCAATTCATAAAAAATTAGTTCTGGAGTTTTTTCTGCAACCTGCTCAATATCTACCCCACCCTCTTTTGAATACATGATCATATTACAAGATTCTTTTCTATTTAAAAGTATCGACATATAATACTCCTGTGTTTCACTGTCGCCAGGATAATAAACATCCTCAGAGATTAATATTTTTTTTACCAATTTACCCTCTTTTGGGGTTTGGGGTGTTTTTAACATCATACCCAATATACTACTGGCATGGTCATATAATTCTTTATCATTTTTTGCTAGCTTTACTCCACCACCCTTACCTCTTCCACCTGCATGTATTTGAGCTTTTACAATTAACCACTCTGACCCAGTATTTTTTTTAACTTCCTGAGAAATAGATTGTAATTGTTCAATATTTTCAACCACCATTCCTCTTTGGATGGGAACTCCATATGAGCTTAACAATTCTTTGGCTTGGTGTTCGTGAAGATTCACAATACAAAATTAATAAAAGAAATTTTTAAATAGGTTTTTAATGTTGTTACAAATTTAACTTTTAATTGTTTTTTTATTAAATAAGGAAATAAAATTTCTTCATTACAATATATTAATAATGTTTGCAGCGTGAATACAAAATTATTGCTTAAAATCGCTGATGAATTTGGTACGCCCACTTATGTTTATGATTCGGAAAAAATCAAAAGTCAATATTTAAGACTTAAAAATGCGTTCAAGAGAGTCAAAGACTTACAAATTAACTATGCAGTAAAAGCGTCGTCAAATATATCAATTTTAAGGTTCTTAAATAATTTAGGATCAGGAATTGATGCAGTATCAATACAAGAGGTAAAATTAGCATTAAGTTGTGGTTTCAAGGCTGAAAAAATTATATATACACCAAATGGGGTTTCAATTAAGGAAATCGAAGATGTTTCATCTTTAGGTGTAAAAATCAACATTGATAACCTTTCAATTTTGGAGGAATTTGGAAATAAGAATTTAGGAATTGATGTATGTGTAAGAATTAACCCACACATACTCGCTGGTGGAAACTCTAAAATATCTGTAGGACATATAGATTCAAAATTTGGCATCAGTATTCACCAAACACCACATTTGTTGCGTATTATAAAAAACACAAATATTAAAGTTAATGGAATACACATGCACACAGGTAGCGATATTTTAGACACTAGTGTTTTTTTACAAGCTTCAGAGATCCTTTTTGATTTAGCATCAAAACTTGACTTTCTAGAATTCATTGATTTTGGAAGTGGATTTAAAGTTCCGTATTATCAAGGTGACAGTGAAACAAATATTGAAGAGCTAGGAGATAAGCTGTCCAAAAGATTCAATGAGTTTTGCTCTGTTTATGGTAGAAATTTAAAATTAATATTTGAGCCTGGTAAATACATTATCAGTGAGGCAGGAGTATTTCTATGCCGTGTGAATTCAATTAAACAAACCACCTCTACTGTATTTGCACAAGTTGACTCTGGATTTAACCATCTAATAAGACCAATGATGTATGGATCAAACCACTCAATTGAAAATATTTCAAACCAAAAGGATGTAGAAAGGTATTATTCGGTTGTTGGTTATATATGTGAGACCGACACTTTTGCAACAAATATTAAATTAAAAAATGTTTCAACAGACGATATTTTGTGTTTTAAAAATGCTGGAGCATATTGTTTTTCAATGAGCAGTAATTACAATTCAAGATATAAACCAGCAGAAGTTATGCTAATTAATAATACATACAAACTTATAAGGCAAAGAGAAAGATTTGAGAATTTACTGATAAATCAGATTGATATTTTTAACTGATCACACCTGAAGCCAAAAGTACGTCATCTTTATACACAGCAACAAATTGACCACCTGTAATTGATTTTTGGTACTCATCAAAAATGAAAAAATATTTGCTTTTTTTTCTTTTAATCTGAACTGATTGCAATGCTTGTCTATACCTAATTCGTGCCTTTAAACCATGAAATTTAGTTATATCATAACCATCATCTATATTGTGAAATTGGGATTTTTCAACACTCAACACTTTTCTCAATAAACCTGGGTGATTATCCCCCTCCCCAACGTAAATAATATTTTTTTTGGTATCTAGTGCTATAACATATAGCGGATCTTTGGTTCCACCAACTGAAATTCCTTTTCTTTGACCAATTGTATAAAAATGAGCGCCAACATGTGCACCTACAACGTCACCATCATTTTCACTATAAACATATCCATTGGATAACTCATCTAAATCATTAATTTTTTTATTTCTGCTGTAAATGGATAAAGTCTTAGGAACTAAAATAATTTTTCCTGATTTTTTCTTCAGTTTTTGTTGTAAAAATATAGGAAGCTTAACCTTTCCTATAAAGCATAAACCTTGAGAATCTTTTTTATCAGCTGTTACTAAATTATTTTTTTTAGCAATTTCTCTTACCGCTGCTTTATTGAGATTCCCCAAGGGGAATATTATTTTACTAAGTTGGTTTTGATTTAGCTGACACAAAAAATAGGATTGATCCTTTTTTTTATCAAGACCTGCAATCAACTCGAATACATTTCCTTTTTTTCTTACAGAGGCGTAATGTCCAGTTGCAATATAATCTGCATTAAACTCCAATGCTTTTTTTAAAAATAAATCAAACTTTATCTCCTTATTGCACAAAATATCTGGATTCGGGGTTCTACCAACTTTATATTCACTGAACATGTAATCCACTATTCTTTTTTTGTATTCCTTACTAAAATCTATCACCTGAAAAGGAATCATCAGTTTTTTTGCAACAATCATTGCATCGTAACTATCCTCTAACCACGGGCACTCATCTGAAATGGTAACTGTTTCATCATGCCAGTTTTTCATAAATATTCCTATAACGTCATATCCTTGTTCCTTCAAGAGATAAGCTGCAACACTGGAGTCAACGCCACCAGACATACCAACAACAACTCTAGCCGTTTTATTGGTCATTTTACCTGTTATTTTTTCTCTGATTTTCGGCCTTTTCAGCCATTTCTTGAAGCTTTCTTAACCTTCGCTGGAATCTACCTTCACCTTTTGGTTTCTTTTTATTTTCCTCGATTTTCAATAAAATTTTCTTTTCATCAATAATAAAGTTCTTGATAGCATAAATAATTACTATTGTTAAAAGGTTAGAAATAGTATAATAAAGTGATAATCCACTAGCAAAATTATTAAAGAAAATCATTAAGGTAAATGGCAAAAAATACATTATGAACTTCATGTTTGGCATTCCTGGTTGTGTTGGTTGCATTTGTTGGTTACCAGAGACTGATGTGTAGAAAAACATTGTAACACCAGCAAGGATAGGAAATAAACTTACGTGATCTCCATAAAGTGGAATATAAAATGGTAATTCTAGTATCGAGTCGTAAACACTTAAATCATCAGCCCACAGAAATGACTCTCCTCTAAGTGCGAATGCAACAGGAAAGAAACAGAAAAGTGCATAGAAAACTGGTAATTGAATAAACATAGGCAAACAGCCAGACAAGGGATTGGCTCCGGCTTGGTTATAAATTCTCATCGTTTCCTGATTTCTTTTTAAAGGATCATCTTTAAATTTTTCGGTGGCAGTAGTAATTTCAGGTCTTAGAATTTTCATTTTTGCTTGAGACAGATACATCTTATATTGGACTGGTGACATGATCAATCTCGTTAGAATAACCATAATTATAATGGCGATACCAGCTGATAAAAATGAACTTAAAAATTGATATAATGGAAAGAAAATGTTTCTATTAATCCAACCAAAAATTCCCCAACCAAACCAGATTGACTCAGAGATACCATCTTTATAGTTTTTTAGAACATAGTAATCATTAGGCCCTATATACCAACCCATTGACTCACTTATCTCATTTGAGCGACTTATGTCTATTGGGATTCTAGTATTAAAAGTTTTGAGATATATTTGCTTACCCTCATCATCAACCGAATTACTATATTTTTGAGTGCTGTAATCAAGATCCATATTCGTTGATTTCATATCTACTTCGGATTTTACATCATTGAAAATTAAAATAGAATTGAAAAAATGTTGACTGTATGAGAGCCATTTAACTTCTCCAACTTCATCATCCTCAGAGTAAGCACTCATGTCTCTTATTTTACCATCTTGATCCTTGTAATTGATGTAAGTGTATCTGTTCTCATAATCTACACTTTTGGATTGCCTTCTTGAATCCAAATCCCAAACTAAGTCCATTTTTCTATTTGTGCCAACAATATTATTTAAACCTTGAGTTTCAATCTCAAAATTCAATAAATAGCCTTGGTTTGGTATTACATACCTATACAATATTTTTCCTCCTAAGTTATTTAGGTATTCAAATTCAACAACTTTACTGTTTTGATTATCAAAAGATTTATAATTAAACATTACAGTATTTGAATCAAAACGAACACCATTGATATTGAAAAAACTTAAACCTAGTGACTGATTGTTTTTTAAAAGTCTTACAAGGTTTCCTGATGAATCATTGTAATCCTTTAATGTGAGCTCGGAAATTTTGGCCCCCTTATTTGAGAACTTTAGAATCACATTTTCGTTTTCTATAATGAAAGATTCTTCCTCAATTTTTACTATGTTTTCTGAAAATTCTGCTTCGTTTGCTCCACTATCCTGGTTACCATTAAATGAATTATTTATTGGAATGTTTTCTTCAACCTGTATGTCTATTTCTTCCTCTGAAGGTGGACTAATAAATAAAAATGAGACAAAAGCTGCCATCAAAAATAAAAAACCTATTAACTGTGAGTAATCTACTTTACTTTCTGCCATATGTTCTTTTTTTATTGGTTGCTGCTTTAATGAATGATTTAAACAGAGGGTGTGGTTTATCTACAGTACTTTGATATTCAGGATGAAATTGCACTCCAATAAACCAACGGTGGTTAGGTAATTCAATTATTTCAACTAAATCAGTTTCAGGATTTTTACCACACAAAACCATACCTGATTTAGTTAATGATTCTATATAGTTAAAATTAAGCTCGTACCTATGTCGATGCCTTTCTTTTATTACATTTTTCTTGTAAATATCATGAGTTAATGTTCCTTTAGAAATTTCACATTTCCACGAACCTAATCTCATTGTACCACCTTTTTTTTCAACATTTACTTGATCCTCCATGAGAGAAATTACAGGGTGTTTTGTGTGATAATCCATTTCAGTAGAATTGGCATTTTTTAGACCAATGACATTTCTTGCATACTCAATCACTGCCATTTGCATTCCAAGACAAATTCCAAGAAAAGGAATATCATTAACCCTGGCATATTCAATTGATATTATTTTACCCTCTATACCTCTATCACCAAAGCCCGGTGCTACCAAAACCCCATCAAGGTTTGACATCAGTGATTTTACATTTGTTTTGTTAATTGATTCAGAGTGGATTGGATGTACATTTACCTTTACTGAGTTAACCGAACCAGCATGAATAAAGGATTCCAATATCGATTTATAAGAATCTTGTAATTCGACATACTTTCCTATCAAACCAATACTAACTTCATTTTTAGGATTTTTCAAATTGTGAATAAATTTTTTCCACGATGATAAATCAGCTTTTGTTTTAGATTTAATTTTCAATTTTTTTAACACAACCTTGTCTAATTTTTCTTCTAACATTAACAACGGAACATCATAAATTGTTTTTGCATCAATAGACTCAATAACTGATTTGACATCAACGTTACAAAACAATGCAATTTTTTTTCTTAAATCACTGGAAAGCTTATGTTCGGTCCGACAAACAATAATATCAGCATTCAAACCACTTTCCATCAATTTTTTTACTGAGTGTTGAGTTGGTTTTGTTTTGATTTCAGCTGCAGCAGATAAATAAGGCAGAAGAGTTAGATGTATAACAAGACTGTTTTGTTCTCCGACTTCCCACCTAAATTGCCTAACCGCTTCAATAAAAGGGTATGATTCTATATCACCAACAGTCCCTCCAAGTTCAGTTATGATAACATCGTATTTTTTTTCGTTTTCTAGACTTTTAATCCGTGATTTTATCTCATTGGTTATGTGAGGAATAACTTGAACTGTTTTACCCAGGAAATCACCTTTTCTCTCTTGATTAATAACTGTTTGATATATTTGGCCTGTTGTGGTGTTGTTGTTTTTAGAGGTTCTGATTCCCAAAAACCTTTCATAATGACCTAAATCTAGATCAGTCTCTGCACCATCATGTGTTACATAACATTCCCCATGCTCGTAAGGATTTAATGTTCCAGGATCAACATTAATATATGGATCAAATTTCTGTATTGTAACCTCCAATCCTTTGGACTTGAGAAGTTTTCCTAAAGATGCTGATATTATCCCTTTTCCTAAAGAGGAGCTTACACCACCAGTGACAAAAATATATTTTGGGGAATTTTTCAAATTTTAAAATCTGAGCTCAAAATTACAAAACTATTTATTAGTCAAGTCAATGACTTCAAGTTCTTTGTGTTTTACTATATAAAAAGATTGATTACGCAAACCTTGTTCCTCAGTCTCTTTATAATTATACTTGTTATTTAATAAGTTGGTCTCGTAATCTATATCAAAACCACTATAATTTCTGTAATATATAAACCTTTGTAACAAATCTTTAATTAAATCATAAGCCTTAATTGAGATCTTGGTAGGATAGTTTCCAAATTGATCAAGAAAATTTGACTTAAAAATATTTAAGGCCTCACTCTGGTCAGGAAAAGAATTTGAAGGATAAATAAAATTTAAATTTCCAAGTTTTTCATAACTAATGTTTGGGTTATCAAAATTTTCTACACTAACAGAACTAATCAATTTAATTTTTCTTTCTTCATTAATTTGAGAATTGAGCAAGGAACTTACACTTGAAATAACGTTACTGCGGTTCGTTTCAAGAAATACCCAATTTTCTTTGTTAGAATACATCAATGAGTCTGTTATTTCTGGGTCTACAAAAAGATTTTCATCACTTAAATCTATTTTTTCAGCATTAGGAAATCTCTTTAGTAATTCATTCTTTGTTTTTTCATTCTCCTGATCAGAAATAATTAAAACACATTGATCATTTTTTAATTCAATCATTTCATCAATAATTTTGTAAACAAATTTTCTTTTAAGTGAATCAGGTGCAGTTGTAATTATTGTATTATCTCTTAACTCAACATTGGAAGTGATTAATGGAGATACTACTTTAGTTTTAATATTATTAGAATTGAAAAAATTGAAATTTCTTGTAATGAGTGGTCCAATTACGAAGTCATAATTATTAAAATCAATCTTTTCCTTCAACATTTTAATTACATCAATCCTATTTTTTGTATCGAAAACATCCAAATTGATTTTTATATCTTGATTAGATTCTTCATCAATTGCCATTTTCACTCCATTATAAAAATCAATTGAAATTGTAGTTAAATTAATTTTTTTTAAAAATTCTTTGGTTTGATTGATTGAGTCATATTGTATATCGTCAATTTTTATTGGTGCAAGAAATGCAAGATTTATATTATTTTTTTTTGGGTTTTTATTCTTAGTAATTTGATTCAAAAATTTATTTTCATCAATTGTTTTTTTATTAATACCAGAATCTAAATAAATATTCTTTTTAATTCTTTTTAAGGGAATGTTTATAATTGAATTTTTCTTTAATTTTTGACCTCTCAGCTCTGGGTTAAATAGGAATATATCTTCAATATTAATTTTAAATTTTTTTGAAATATTAAAAAGTGTTTCCTTTTTTTTTATTTCATATGAAACAATGGAGTCATAATCTTCAATTCCATTGGATTGGGAGAAACCAAATTGAAAAAACAAGACAGCAATTATGTTTAAAATCCAGTTTTTCATTCCCATTCAATTGTTGAGGGCGGTTTAGAGCTAATGTCGTAAACAACTCTGTTTATTCCTTTAACATTATTAATGATTTTATTTGAGACATCTTGAAGGAAGCTGTGAGGAAAATCGAACCAATCAGCTGTCATTCCATCGGTTGATATTACAGCTCTCAACGCAACACAATTTTCATAAGTTCTTTCATCTCCCATAACCCCTACTGACTTTACAGGTAATAAAATGACCCCGGCTTGCCATATTTGATTGTAAAGATTTTTTTGTTTAAGTGATTCGATGAATATATGATCAGCTTCTTGTAAAATTCCTACATTTTCTGCATTTATTTCACCAAGTATTCTAATACCAAGACCTGGCCCTGGAAATGGATGTCGACTGAGGATTTCATTTTTGATCGCCAGTTCAGCGCCAACCTTTCTAACTTCGTCCTTAAAAAGCATTTTTAAGGGCTCGACAATAGACAAAGACATTTTTTTTGGCAAACCACCAACATTGTGATGTGATTTTATTGTGGCGGAAGGGCCTTTAACAGAAATAGACTCTATTACATCGGGATATATGGTTCCTTGGGCAAGCCATTTGACATTGGTTATTTTCTTGGATTCTGACTCAAAAACATCAACAAATACTTTTCCAATAACTTTTCTCTTCTTTTCTGGGTCGGTAACGCCCCTCAAGGCATAGTAAAATTTTTCTTTTGCATCAATACCAACAACATTTAATCCCATTCCCTTATAGTTTTCCAAAACTTCATCAAATTCATTTTTTCTCAAAAGGCCATTATCAATAAATATACAGGTTAAATTATTTCCAATAGATTTATTCAATAGAACTGCAGCAACTGACGAATCTACACCTCCAGAAAGACCCAAAATAACCCTATCATTTTTGATCTTTGATTTGATATCGAGTACAGTTTTTTCTACAAAAGATGATGGTGTCCAATTTGGATTTACTTTAGAAATATCAATTATAAAATTCTTTAATAAAGTTTTACCGTCGATCGAATGGTAGACTTCAGGGTGAAATTGAATTCCATAAGTGAGTTGATCATCAAACTCAAAACAAGCATTTTCAACATCCTCAGTACTCCCAATTTTTTTTGATTTTGTTGGTAATTTAGTTATTGTATCTGCATGGCTCATCCAAACTTGAGAACCATTATCAATACCCTTCAATAATTTGGAGTTTTTATTTATTGATATTAACCTTGCCCTGCCGTATTCTCTTTTGCTTGACGGAGAGACCTCTCCACCATTTTTATGAGCCAAATATTGGGCACCATAACAGATACCTAAAAGTGGAATTTTACCTATGAAATCTGAAAAATCAATATCCAAACAATCTTCGGACATCACAGAAAAAGGGGAACCAGATAAAATCAAACAAGAGTAGTCCTTAACATCAAAATTTTTAGAATTATATGGAAATATTTCACAGAAAACATTTAATTCTCTAACTCTTCTAGCAATTAGCTGGGTATATTGAGAACCAAAGTCAAGAATTAATACACGATTTGGCATTCTCAAAAATACATCATTCAGATGATTAATAAAATTATATTTCTACAAGAATAATATCAGAGTTGTACTGAGCTATGCTTTTATATAATTTATCTATAAATGATTTACCCTGATAAGAGTAATATTCAGAAAAATTTATTTTTCTCTCCATTAATTTACCATTAAAGAAAATTTTGTTTCTAATGGTACTAATTTTTTTGATATCAGATTGATATATTTTTTTTTGAGATTTAATGATCTTTTTTTCTAGGCTGTTAAGGTCTTTAATTTGTTTTTTTTCTATTGAATTTAAAAAGGAAACTAAATTTTCATCAATTTTTTGAACAGATTTTCTAATCTGATCAACAAAATCTAAATAATATTTAATATCGATCTTCGAGTTGGTGTTATTATTCTCTTTTATAAATTTTGTTTCTGCATAGGTTTCATTTTTAAAGAAATCATCAACTTGAATATTCAACTTTTCTAATTGTTTGATATCTCTGGTTGAAAGGAAAATCATCGAATTTCTTAACGAAAGAATTGGAAATGGAACATCTAAGAAATCAAAAGTGCTTTTTAATTGTATCCAGTAAGCAATTTCGGATGGCCCTCCAACGTAACATAAATTAGGAAGAATAAATTCTTGATAAATAGGTCTAATTAAAACATTTGGGGAAAAATTTTCAGGAGCTGATTCAACTAAATTTAAAAGCTCATTTTCTGAAAATTTTTTTTTATCAATTTCGATGTGATTCGGTTTTAGTTTTATTCTAGACCTAACATTTTCTCTATCTACATAGAAAAGGTTAATCTTTCTAGGGTTTACTTTTTTAAAAGACTTATCAATTTTTTTATCAATTTGTTTGATAGTCTCAGTCACTTTTTCATGAAGAACAGATCCAGAAATTTCTTTTCTTAAAATATCTTTAAATTCATTTTTTAATTCTTTTTCAGAGGGATCCAATACAACAAGCCCATAGTCCTTGAAAATCTCGTGAACTAAATGCCTAGTGGCATCTGCTATATTTTTAAACTTTAAATAAGAATTTTTATATAATTCTAATAATTCATTTTTAAAGGGCTTACCGTCAAAGTGTTCACTTATTTCATGATATATTTTTTCAAAACCAAGTGTATCAAGAGAACCAACACACTTATTATTACTATTTTTTTCAATTGAAAACTCTTTTTTGCTGGTATTGAAACACTTTATCTCTTCAAAATCATGGTCCTCAGTTGCCATCCAAAAAATTGGAACGAAATTGTAATCAGAAAATTTATTTTCTAAATCCTTACAAATTTTGATCGCTTGTAAGATCTTAATTATAAAAAAAATCGGACCTGTGAATAAACAAAGTTGATGTCCAGTTGTAATAGTAAAAGTGTTAGAAAATTTTAGTTTTTTAATATTTTCAACTTGAATATTGTTGTTTTTTAATGACTTGTTTTGTTTTAAAAGAACTTTTGAAAGAAGCTCTCTTTTTTTGAGTGAGAAGTCCTTTCTAGATCTAATTTTGTTAGTATATCCGTCTAAGTCATTTTCATATGAAATAAAATCTTTCATATTTCCTGATAGATATTTTTTCAAAATATCAGAGTGTAGATTTACATTTTGTATTTTCAAACTATTATTTTTAAATCATACTAACTCAGCCATCAAGTCATAGGTTAAAGCATTAGTGATTTTAACTTGTACAAATGAGCCTAATCTCAAATAACCTTTTCTTTTCTCAAGAAGAACATTGTTATCAACATCAGGAGAGTCATGTTCAGTTCTTCCTACGTAATAATTACCCTCACTTCGATCGATACAAACTTTAAATTTTTTACCAATCTTCAATTTATTTTTGTCATGTGATATGTTGGCTTGAATTTTCATCAACTTATCAAGTCTTCTATTTTTTTCCTTGTCTGGAACATCATCTTTTAAATTAAATGCATAGGTATTTTCCTCATGACTATATTTAAAACATCCAAGACGATCAAATTTTATTTCTTTAATCCAATTACAAAGTTCATCAAAATTCTCCTTGGTCTCACCAGGAAATCCAACAATAACTGTTGACCTTATTGCGATACCAGGAACTTTTTCTCTGAATTTTGAAATTAAAGAATTTATTTTTTCTCTATTGGAACCTCTCCTCATGGAAGCCAATATGTTGGTGGAAATATGTTGAAGCGGAATATCAATATAATTACAAATTTTAGGTTGAGAGGACATAACATTTAAAACATCTAAGGGAAAACCATTGGGGTATGCATAATGTAGTCTTATCCATGATATACCCTCAATTTCGCACAAATTTTCTAAAAGCTTAGAAAGTTTTCTTTTCTTATAAATGTCCAAGCCATAGAATGTTAAATCTTGAGCAATTAAAATCAGTTCTTTTACACCTTGACTTGCAAGCTTTTTTGCCTCCATTACTATTTCTTCAATTTTTCTTGATTTATGCTTGCCCCTCATTAACGGAATAGCACAGAACGAGCACTTTCTATCACAACCTTCAGAAATTTTTAGATATGCATAATTTTTAGGTGTACTTAAAAATCTCTCTCCAATCAATTCCGATTTATAATCACACTCTAATTGTTTCAATAAATTTGGTAAATCTGTTGTACCGAAATAACTATCAACATCGGGTATTTCTGATTCTAAATCATCTTTATACCTTTCACTTAAACAACCTGTTACATAAACTTTATCAACAATTCCTCTATTTTTTTTATCAACAAAATCAATGATTGTATCAATTGATTCTTGTTTTGCATTTTCAATAAAGCCACAAGTGTTTATAACAACAATATTTCCGTCCTCTTGATGTACTACATCTTTATTATTTGCTTTAAGTTGTGAAATGAGAACCTCCGAATCATATAAATTTTTAGAGCAGCCTAACGTAATAACATTGATTTTATTTTTTTCGGATGTTTTTGTCCTCATTTTAGTTTTTATTAAAAAATGATTCTACAAAATCTTTCTTATCAAAAAGTTCTATATCATCAATTTTTTCACCAGTTCCAATATACTTTACAGGTACACTTAGTTGATCAGAGATTCCGATGACAACTCCACCTTTAGCAGTTCCGTCCAATTTAGTAACCATTAAAGAAGTAACCTTTGTAGCCTCAGAAAATTGTTTAGCTTGTTCGAATGCGTTTTGACCTGTGGAACCATCTAAAACTAATATTATTTCGTGAGGAGCATTATGTACAAGCTTATTCATGACCCTACCAATTTTTGATAATTCAGTCATTAAATTAATTTTGTTATGCAGCCTACCTGCAGTGTCTATTATCACAACATCATAATTTTTATTTAATGCCGAGTTTAGAGTATCGTATGCAACAGAAGCGGGATCACTACCCATGTTTTGTTTAACTATTTCAACATCAGCCCTTTCAGCCCACATTTCAAGCTGTTCGATTGCTGCAGCTCTGAAAGTATCTGCGGCACCTATCAAAACAGATAAACCTTGGGAGCTGAAAAATTTAGCCAATTTTCCTATGGAAGTTGTCTTACCAACTCCGTTAACGCCAACAACCATAATTACATGAGGTTTGTCTTTTAATTCAAAAATTGATGAATCTTTTTCATCGTAAATAATGTTTTGAATTTCTTCCTTTAAAATTAAATCTAGCTCTTGCGCATTTGTATATTTTTCGTTTTTAACTCTTTCTTCAATTGCATCAATGATTTTGAGAGTTGTTTCAACTCCAACATCAGATGTAATCAAAATTTCCTCTAAATCATCTAATACAGCTGCATCAACTGTAGATTTACCTAATACAACTGTTTTTAATTTTTCAAGAAAAGATTTACTAGTCTTTTCTAAGCTCTTGTCCAGTTTCTTTTTGTCTGTCTTTTTAAATAATCTTTTAAAAAAACTATTGGGTTTTTTTGGCTCTGGATCTGGCTCTGGCTCTGGTTCTGGTTCTGGCTCTTGATCTGGTTCAGGTTTTATTTTTTTGTTTTTTAACTCTAGTTTATCCTCTTCAATAGCCTCATCAGAATCTAGACTTTGATTAACATCGGACTCTACATCATTTTCCTTCTTTTTCTTTCCGAAAGAAAAGAGTCTTTTAAAAAAATTCATTGGTCCAAGTTAAATTAAATTTTAACCTGTTACAAAAGTAAAGTATTTATTTTTTTGACAACCAGTCGTTGACATGGTCAGAAGGTAAGATCTTTTCAGTAAATACATAAGCATTAGATTTTCCTCTTATCATTTTAATGGCCTTAGTCAATTTTTTTGAACCTGTTTGTAATGTAGCTACGGTTTTTTTTGCCATTATTTAATTTCTTTATGAATAGTATATTTTTTTAGAACTGGATTAAATTTCTTTAATTCTAATCTGTCAGGCGTATTTTTCTTGTTTTTTGTGGATATGTACCTTGATGTACCTGGCATACCAGAATCTTTGTGCTCTGTGCACTCTAAAATTACTTGAACCCTATTTCCTTTTTTTGCCATAATTAAACTTTAATTCCTTTGGCTCTAGCTTCTTTTAAAACAGCTGAAATTCCTTTCTTGTTAATAGTTTTTAAAACAGAAGTTGAAACCTTTAATGAAATCCATTTGTCTTCTTCAGGAATATAAAATCTTTTAGAAACAATGTTGGCATTAAATCTTCTTCTTGTTTTATTTATTGCCTTTGATACATTGTTACCAAACTGCACTTTTTTTCCTGATATTTGACAAATTTTTGACATAATATTTGTTATGGGTTGCAAATAAACAACTTTTTTAGTTTTTTGGCAAATTTTATTCGTTGAGGTTTTGCAATATGAAATCAAGTGAAACTCTTACTGCTTTATTTATGTTTGATTCTCTATCACTGTCAAGTTTAAAAAATTTAGTATTTGTCTCACCTTCATAATAAAATGAAATGTATAACTCACCTAATTTAGATTTTTCGTCGTTAAGTCCTGGACCTGCATTTCCAGTTGTTGAAAAGCCTATATCTGACTTAAAAAGATTTTTGACATTACTTGCCATTAAAGCGGAGATTTGCTGACTGACAGCTGAATGTTTCCGTATTTTTTCCTTTTCAATTTTTAAAATCTCAATTTTTGACTCATCAGAATAAGTTACTACAGAACCTTTAAAAAAACTGGATGAACCTGCAAGTGACATTAATTGATTCGACAAAGCTCCACCTGTTATGCTTTCGGCAACCGAGATTGTTAGTTTTTTGGAATTTAGTAAATCAAAAATGGTCTTGATCATTTAATTTTTAATTCAAAAATTTTCGCTTTATCAATGAAACCCTCTAAAAAATCACCTATTTCAACTTTACCTACCCCCTCAGGTGTGCCAGTAAACATTATATCACCAATTTTTATGGTGAAGTATTTGGATGCATAATGTATTAATTCTGTTATTTTCCAAATCATTTTAGATGAATTGCTTTTTTGAACTATTTTTCCATTTTTTTTTAATGAAAAATTAATGTTATTCAAATCAATTCTATCATCATAAGGTATCCATTCACCAATTAATGCGGAGTTATCAAATGATTTTGAAATTTCCCAGGGCAAACCTTTCAATTTCAAATCATTTTGCAAATCTCGTGCTGTAAAATCAATCCCTAAACTAAAATGACTTATGTAGTTTAAACAAAAATCTTTGTCAATATGTTTTCCAACTTTAGAAAACTTCAAAATCAGTTCTAGTTCGTAATGAATTTGATCAGAAAATTCAGGTATAAAGAATGGTTGATTTTTTTGAATAATTGATGAATCTGGTTTCATGAAAATAGTTGGATTATCATCAAAAGAACCATTCAATTCCTTAATATGTTTTACGTAGTTTTTCCCAATACAAATAATCTTCATGAGATCTTATTATTAAGTTCTGACAACCTGATTTTATTGAGTATATTTTTGGTGTACTTTGGAAAATCTGACTTCATTATCCAACTATAATAACCTGGATCATTGTTTAAAACTTCACTTACTTCATTCCCTTTATACTTTCCAAATGAAAATATTGGTTTGCCTTTTTCATTTTCAAGAATGTAACCTGAGAGATCTAAATTTCGTCTCATCCTTGAAAAGTTTGACAAAAACTTTATATTTTTTTCTAACTCAGAATATTTTTCTAATTGTGATTTGAATACCTCATATGTAGCTTTAGCATCACTTAAAGAAGAGTGGGCATTTTCATGTTCTTTTCCGCAGTAGAACTTATAAGCAGCTGATAGGGTTCTCTTCTCCATTTTATGAAATATATTTTGAACATCAATCAATTCAATAGTGGATATATCAAAATCAAAGTCTGCTCTTAGAAATTCTTCGATGAGCATTGGAACATCAAACTTATTTGAGTTGAACCCCGCCAAGTGACAATCTTTTATGAACCCACTAATTTCTAGTGCGAGCTCGGAAAAGCTTGGTTTATCCTTAACCATTTCATTCGTTATTCCATGAATAACTGACACTTTTGCTGGAATTGGAATAGTTGGATTAATCAGCCAAGTTTTTGAATCCTCACTTTTATCAATACTAATTTTAATAACTGAAATTTCGACTATACGATCTTTAGTTACATTAACCCCTGTAGTCTCAAGATCAAAAAAACATATTGGTTTATCTAATTTTAAATCCATATTTATATAGAGCTGTCACTATTCCAGTTTTCAATCAAACTCTTGATTTCTTTTAAGAAAAGTCCACCAGTTGCACCATTAATAATTCTGTGATCAAAACTCAATGACAACAAAATAATTTTTCTAATTGCAATAAAATCTCCCTTATCTGTCTCAACCACTCTCGGAAGTTTTCTTATGGCACCAAAGGCCAATATTGCTAGTTGAGGTTGATTAATAATGGGTGTACCCATTATGTTATCAAATGTTCCAATATTTGAGATTGTGAAGGTACCATCTTGAACATCATCAGGATTTAAATTGTTGTTTCTAGCTCTATTAACTAAGCTATTGGATGATTTAGAAATGCCTGCTAGGCTTAGCTCGTCGGCATTTTTAATTACAGGGACAATCAAACTTCCGTCTTGCAATGCTGTAGCCAATCCAATATTAACATCCTTTTTGTAAATTACCTTATCATCAATTAAACTTGCATTTAAAATTGGAAAATTTCTCAAAACTTTTGACACAATTTGGATCAAAGGGTGAGTGTAAGTTAATTTTTCACCATAACTATCCAAAAATTTAGTCTTTTGATTGTCTCTCCAATTTGCTAGATCAGTTATGTCTGCCTCGATGAAGGTTTGAACATGTACGGCACTGTTTTTACTATCGAGCATATGCTTTGATAATATTTTTTCCATCCTTGAAAGATCACGTACCTGGCTTTCATTTTTTGTAACATTTAATAAACCTTCTGTATAATCAACATTTTTATTATTAGATTTTTTAATGTAACTAAGCAGATCTTTTTTTGTTATTCTTCCTGATTTACCAGTTCCCTTAATTTGATTCAATTCAGCTGATGAAATATTTTCTTTTTTGACAATATTTCGCACTAATGGTGACAAAAAAACATCATCAATTTGTTCAATTTTAGTGCTTTTATTATTGTTCTCTTGCAACATTTCAATATTTGGTATTTCTGCAATTTCGGGTTCATCAACTTTTATTTCCTCATCTATATTTTTTTTTAAATCTGATGTTGTTTCTATGACACAGAGCGTGTCACCTACCTTCACTACATCATTTACTTTAAAGCAATGTTCAACAATAACTCCCTCAACTTCCGTTGGTACCTCGGAATCAACTTTATCGGTTGCAATTTCTACCACAAAATCATCTGCAGATACCTCATCGCCAACATTTTTAAGCCAACTAACAATAGTTGCTTCGTCAACACTCTCCCCCATTTTAGGTAATGTCAAATTAAATTTTGCCATAGTAAGACAGTAAAATTACCAAATTAAATTTATAAAGATTTATATTTAGTTTTGATCAAAAGGTATACGCTTAACAATACTTCTTCCTAACGTAATTTCATCTGTGTATTCGAGATTATCTCCAACAGAAACCCCTCTGGATATTGTACTGAACTTAATTGAATAATCATTAATCTTTTTGAATATATAGTAATTAGTTGTATCACCCTCCATGGTTGCACTTAAGGCAAATATAATTTCATTAATATTATTTTTTTTTACCCTATCCATCAATTTATCAATTGTAAGTTGATTAGGCCCAACACCGTCTACTGGTGATATCTTTCCACCAAGAACATGATATAATCCATTAAATTGTCCAGTATTCTCAATAGCCATCACATCTCTGATGTCCTCAACGATGCATAATATTGATGAGTCTCTTTTATCATTACTACAGATTCCACATATTGGCTTATCAGACAAATTACAGCATTGCTCACAAAAAAGAATTCCATTTTTCAATGATTTTATCGCAGCAATTAGTTTCATAACATTTTCATCTTTTTCTTTAATTAAATTTAATGCTAGTCTCGTTGCTGTATTTTTACCAATCCCTGGAAGTCTAGATATTTCATCAACCGCATCTTGTAATAATTTTGATGAAAAATTCATTAGGTAAATATATAACTTGATTTTAACAGAACCATAATTAATTATCTTTGAAAGAAGTATTATGAATTCTTTTTTAATTCTAGTAATAATAGGTGTTTATTTTTTAAGCTTGTTTGTAATATCACAAGTAACAAAAGGAAAATCTGACAGCCAAACATTTTTTTCAGGAAATAGAAATTCTAAGTGGTATATTGTCGCCTTTGGTATGGTTGGAGCATCCCTGTCTGGAATAACTTTTATTTCAGTTCCTGGTGATGTAGGGGCTATAAATTTCACATACTTTCAAGTTGTAATTGGATATTTGATAGGATATTTTATTGTTGCCTATTTGCTTCTTCCCATATATTATAAAAAAGGTCTCACATCAATTTATGAGTTTCTTGGTGATAGATTTGGGAAATTCTCTCACAAAACAGGAGCCCTCTTTTTTTTTATTTCAAGAGTTTTAGGCGCCTCTTTCAGGTTGTTTCTTGTAGCAATTGTTCTTCAAGAATTTATTTTTAATCAATGGGGGATTCCATTTGAAATTACTGTGACATTTTCAATAATTTTGATATGGCTATACACATTTCAAGGTGGCATTAAAACTGTAATTTGGACTGATACAATTCAAACTTTTTTCATGATCCTATCAGTATTGATCTCAATATTTTTTATCACTAATAGTTTTGATCAAACACTATTTGAATTCTTAAATTCTGAATTCTATTCAAAAAAAAGCCAAGTTTTTATATTTGATGACTTTTATAACAAAAGTTACTTCATGAAGTCCTTTTTGGGAGGAATGTTCATTACAATCTGTATGACAGGATTAGACCAAGATATGATGCAAAAAAATTTAACATGTAAAAACCTCCGTGATGCTCAAAAAAATATGATTGTTTTTAGTTTCGTTCTTGTATTTGTAACTTTTATATTTTTGGTTTTAGGCTCAATATTATTTAAATATGTTGAAATTAATGATGTTCAAATTCCAGATCTAAATGGACGTCCAAATACAGATTTATTGTTTCCTTTAATTGCCTTCAGTGGCGATTTTGGTTTAATTTTACCCATAATATTTCTAATTGGACTGGTTGCAGCAGCTTACAGTAGTGCAGACAGTGCCCTAACATCATTAACAACGTCATTTTGTGTTGACTTTTTAAACATAGAACAGTACAATCAAAAAAAACAAAAAAAAATAAGAGTAATAATTCATGTATTGATGAGTATTATTTTACTACTAACTATAGTTGTTTATAAAAACCTTCTTAGCACAAGTGTAATTGACAGCTTGTTAATTATTGCGGGATTTACTTATGGTCCACTTCTTGGACTATTTAGTTTTGGTATTTTTACAAATCATACAATACATGATAAGTATAGCATAATCATTTGTATACTTTCTGTGATTTTCACAAGTTTAATATTCTATGATCCTTTATCGGTTTTTGAAAAATATCAAATTGGCTATGAACTTTTACCAATTAATGGATTAATCACATTCTTGGGCTTGCATTTGATAAGAAAGACTACCACTTGATTACCGCACTTCCCCACGTAAAACCACTACCAAAAGCAGCCAATACTACAATATCATTCGTTTTTATCAAATTAGATTGGTATGCTTCTGTCAAAGCAATTGGAATTGAAGCGGCAGTTGTATTGCCATATTTCATAATGTTGTTAAAAACTTGAGAATCGGATAGTTTTAATTTTTTTTGAATAAATTGACTTATCCTAAGATTTGCTTGATGAGGAATGAGTAATGAAATATCATTTATATTTAAATTTGAATATTCCAAACCTTCTTTAATTACTTGCTCAAATCTAACTACTGCATTTTTAAACACAAAATTTCCATTCATGTATGGCCAATATGACTCATCAGTTTGATCAGATTTTATTTTATCAATCCAATGAGTAGTTGCTGGTTTAATAACTGCTAATTCCTCAGCATATTTTCCCTCAGAGTGGAGATGGGTAGATAATATGCCATTTTCTGATTTAGTCGAAGAAATTACGGCAGCACCAGCACCATCACCAAAAATTACAGAAACTGATCTGCCTTTTGTTGATTTATCCAATCCTCCAGAATGAATTTCACTACCAACAAGCAATATATTTTTATACATTCCTGACTTAATGTACTGATCAGCAATCGACAATCCGTAGATGAATCCTGAACATTGATTTCTAACATCTAGGGCACCAATTTCCTTGATGCCAAGATTTCGTTGCAAAAGAACACCTGAGCCCGGAAAATAGTAGTCTGGGCTTAAAGTAGAGAAGATAATAAAGTCAATATCATTCTTATCGATTCCAGCATCTGCTATTGCCTTTTCAGCTGCATATGTACCCATGAGAGAGGTTGTAAGCTTTTTATCACTAACCCATCTCCTATTTTTGATACCGGTCCTTTCAGCAATCCAATCATCGGATGTTTCCATGAGTTTTGATAAATCATCGTTCGATACAATATTTTCTGGGACAAAAAAACCTAGGCCTGTTATTTTCGATCTAAACATAGCATTTGCAATTTAATCAAAATTGTCATTTTGTCGGTATTTTTTGTTTGGTATATCATTTGAAAATATATTTGAAAAAAAAAAAAAAATATGGCAAAAGGAAAAATTAATGTTTCAGTTGAAAATATTTTTCCCTTAATTAAAAAGTTTCTGTATAGTGATCATGAAATTTTTTTGAGGGAATTGATATCCAACGCTACAGATGCGACTTTGAAGTTAAAACATCTCTCTAACATAGGTGAATTTAAAGATGATTACGGTGACCCTATAATTGAAGTCAAGATAGACAAGAAAAATAAAAGACTACACATTATTGATCAGGGCATTGGAATGACTGGCGATGAAATAAAAAAATATATTAACGAAGTTGCTTTTTCCGGTGCAGAGGAGTTTTTAGAAAAATATAAGGATTCTGCCAAAGACAGTGGAATAATTGGTCATTTTGGTTTGGGCTTTTACTCAGCATTTATGGTTTCAGATTCAGTAGAAATCATTTCAAAATCACATAAAAAAGATCCTGCTGTACACTGGAAATGTGATGGATCTCCGGAGTATTCACTTACAAATGCCAAAAAAACTGATCGTGGAACAGAAATTATTCTTAATATTTCAAAAGATTCAAAATCCTTTTTAGAAGAAAACACGATAAGAGAACTTCTTAAAAAATATAATCGCTTCATGCCAGTTCCAATAAAGTTTGGACAGAAAGAAATTTCAAAAAAAGTTGGTAAAGGAAAAGACGAAAAGGAAATTAAAGAAACTGTTGATGACATAATCAATATAACTGAGCCAGCTTGGACTAAAAAACCTAAGGATTTGAAAGATGAAGATTACAATAAATTTTACAAAGATTTGTACCCAATGAATTTTGAAGATCCACTTTTTAATATTCATTTAAACGTGGATTATCCATTTACACTAACTGGAATACTGTTTTTTCCTAAAATCAAGAATGATATAAATATTCAAAAAGACAAAATTCAGTTATTCCAAAATCAAGTTTTTGTCACTGATAATGTGGAAGGAATTGTTCCAGAGTTCTTAACACTACTAAGAGGAGTTATTGACTCCCCTGATATACCTTTGAATGTTTCAAGAAGTTATCTTCAAGTTGACTCTGCTGTTAAGAAGATATCAAACTACATTACTCGTAAAGTCGGAGATAAATTAAACTCCTTAGTAAAAAAAGATAGGAAAAAATATGAGGAAAAATGGAATGACATAAAAATTATCATTGAATATGGAATGCTAAGTGAAGATAAATTTTTTGAAAAATCTGACAGCTTCTCAATCTATCCTGATACAAATAATAATTTTTATACGTTCGATGAACTCATTAAGGTTATTAAAAAAAGTCAAACCGACAAGGACGGCAAGACTATTATTCTCTATGCATCAAATGTTGATGAACAGGATTCATATATCAAAGCAGCTGAATCAAAGGGATATAAAGTTCTTTTGCTAGACTCACCAATTGTACCTCATTTGATTCAAAAACTTGAATCAAAAAAAGAAAATATCTCATTTGCCAGAGTTGATTCTGACTCAATTGATAATTTAATTAAAAAAGAGGACAACATCATTTCAAAGCTGGATGATAAAGAAAAGGATAAGTTAAAAACTTATATTGAAGAAGTTATTCCAAAAGAGAAATATACAATACAATTAGAAGCTTTAGATAGCAAAGAGCTCCCATTTATTATAACTCAACCTGAGTTCATGAGAAGAATGAAAGATATGCAACAATCAGGTGGAAACAATGTGTTTGGATCTATGCCAGAAATACACAATGTAATTGTCAATGTAAATAATGATTTAATAAATACAATTTTTAATTCAAAATCAAAAGCAAAGAGAGAAAGATTAATAAAACAATCCCTAGATCTTGCAAGATTATCACAGAACTTACTGAAGGGTGAAGAACTTACATCATTTATAAAACGAAGCTTTGATATCATTAAGTAATGAAATGAGATATTTTTTAGTTTTATTTTTTTTGTTTTTAAGTTGTTCAAAAACTGAGAGTTTAGATAATTTCTCACTACTTGTCAAAGTTGATGGATTAAAAAAAGGGACTCTCTATCTTGAAAAGTTTAGTGATTCTAGTTTATTTAAAATTGACTCTGGATATTTTAATGGTAATAATTCAGTTGAATTTAAGGGAAAAATAGAAGGTCCTGAACTCATGATACTTTCTCTGACTTATGAAAATGAGTTGGACCCGAAACAACTTCCTTTTTTTATTGAAAAATCTGAAATTATTGTAAAAACTCGTTTAAAAGACTTTGGTTATAAGGTTTATTCAAAAGGATCTAAAAATGATTCTATCTACAGAGAATATCTTGAAATAAATAAAAAATTTAATAATGAAAAGTTAGATTTAATTTCCAAATCTTTAGAGTTTAAGAAGCTTAATGATTTAGATTCAATTAATTTCTATGATGAAAAACTTACAAATGCGAACAAAAGGCAATTTTTACACAATGCAAACTTTGCAATAAGGCACTCTGAATATACAATAGCCCCATATATTGCAATTACAGATTTAAGAGAATCCAACAAAATTTTGGATACAATCTACAATAGTTTGGACGATAGGATTAAAAAATCAAAATATGCTATGGAACTGAAATCTCTTATTAATTAACCAGAATATTCAACATAATTTCTTGGTGTCTCATATAGTACAATACTCAATTTACAATCTATTTTTATTGCACTTTTTAGTTTATTCCAAATAAATATTGCAAGATTTTCAGTTGTTGGTATTATATCCTTGAAATAGGGAATATCAAGGTTGAGATTTTTATGATCCAATAAGTCTTCAACTTCTGTTTTAATTATTTTCTTCAAATCTGATAAATCCATAACCATACCTGTTTGAGGATTAATATCTCCGAGTATTTTTACTATTAATTCATAATTATGACCATGGAAATTCTCATAACTACACTTTCCAAAAATTTCAAAATTTTCATCATTTGATAAACTTGGATTATAAAGTTTATGAGCAGCGTTGAAATGAGCCTTTCTACAGATTGTTATTTTCATAATCTAAAAAATATAAGGAATAGTCTTGAACTATTTTTTTTAACCAAAAAGTAAATTTAGTAGGATTTTCTGCAATTTCAAGCAGAAGTTGTTTGAAATTGATCCACCTAAAATCTGATGCCTCATCTGTGTTTAGTTTTGGGTCAGAATTATATTTTCCAAAAAAAACATGATCATATTCATTTTCAACTAAACCATTCTCAAAATTGGTTTTATATATAAATGAAAAAACCTCTTTCAAATTTGTCTCAATACCCATTTCTTGAGCTAATCTAAGATTGGCATACTCGGTAATTGATTTATCGTTAAAAGGATGACTACAACAAGTATTTGACCACAAACTAGCAGAATGATACTTTGATTCAGCTCTTTTTTGTAACAAGATCTCATTTTTATCATTAAAAATAAAAATTGAGAAAGCTCTATGAAGTAATCCTTTTTTGTGAGCTTCTAACTTATCTTCCGTCCCGATCTCATTGTTTTTTTCATCAACTAAAACAACTCTATTGAACATCTAACTATGCTTCTCCTTTTGGGCCAAAATTAATTGGAATATTTTCAAACTCAAAACCTTTAATTTCACCAAAGTTTTTCTCGAACCTTGAAATATTTTCTTTTAGAGCTCTTAAAAACTTTTTTGCATGTTGTGGGGTTAATATCAAACGAGAGCAAACTTTTGCTTTAGGTGAACCAGGCATTATGTTCACAAAATCTAACACAAATTCAGTTGGTGAATGATTTACAACAACTAGATTAGAGTACTGTCCTTGAGCAGTCTTTTCGTCAAGTTCAATGTTAATGTTTTTTGTCTTTTCACTCTTCATTGTATCTTATTCTTTTATCTTCTAGCATGTCTTTGTATTCATCAACATATCCTACAATCATATCACCGTAATCTCTGTTTCCAGTACCAGCAGGAATTTTGTGACCAACAATAACATTTTCTTTTAGACCCGAGAGGTTATCAACCCTACCATTTACCGCAGCTTCATTGAGTACTTTTGTTGTTTCTTGAAAAGATGCAGCCGAAATGAATGATTTTGTTTGAAGAGATGCTCGAGTTATTCCTTGTAAAATAGGTGTTCCAGTAGCATTCACAGCATCACGTGCAACAACAGGATTTTTATCTTCTCTTTTCAAAACAGAATTTTCTTCTCTTAATTCGCGTGCAGAAACAATTTGACCTTCACTCATGTTAGGGGAGTCACCTACAGACTCAACAACCTTCTTACCAAACAGAGTATCATTTTCATGAATAAACTCATTCTTATGAACAATCTGTCCTTCAAGGAAAATAGTATCACCCGAATCTTGTATTTGGACTTTTTGCATCATCTGTCTAATAAGTACTTCAAAGTGTTTATCATTAATTTTTACTCCTTGTAGTCTGTAAACCTCTTGAACCTCATTTACTAAATATTGTTGTACCGCTGATGGTCCTTTAATATTCAAAATATCATTAGGTGTGATAGAACCATCCGAAAGTGGCATACCAGCTTTAACAAAATCATTTTCTTGAACAAGAATTTGATTAGAAAGTTTAACTAGATATTTCTTAATCTCACCTGTCTTAGCCTCAACAATAATTTCTCTGTTTCCTCTTTTGATTTTTCCAAAGGAGACCACTCCATCAATTTCACTAACAACTGCAGGATTGGATGGGTTCCTGGCCTCAAACAACTCTGTAACTCTTGGTAGCCCACCAGTAATATCACCAGATTTAGCAGATTTTCGAGGTATTTTAACTAAAATTTTGCCAGTTTCTACCTTTTCGGAGTCATCAACAATAAGATGAGCGCCAACAGGAAGGTTATAGGTCCTTAATAATTTACCCTTAGAGTCTTTAACATGTAATGTAGGGATTAGTTTCTTATTTCTTGACTCTGATATTACTTTCTCTCTAAATCCAGTTTGCTCATCAATTTCAACTTGATATGTAATTCCTTGTTCAATATTTTCATATTCAATTTTACCTGAGAATTCAGAGATGACAACCCCATTATATGGATCCCATTTACAAATTAATTCGTCTTTCTTAATTTTTTTGCCATTTTTCACAAAAATAGAGGCCCCATAAGGAATAATATTCGAGCTTAAGAGAATACCTGTTTTATCATCAATAATTTTGATTTCACAAGTTCTTGAAATGACTAAATCAATTTGATTTCCTTCATTATCATTTGATTTAACAGTCTTCAAATCTTCAATTTCAGTTGTGCCATCAAATTTAGATAGTAATTGATTTTCCTCTGAAATATTTCCAGCAATACCTCCAACATGGAATGTCCTAAGGGTTAACTGAGTTCCGGGTTCACCAATTGATTGGGCTGCAATAACGCCAACTGCTTCACCAATCTGAACCATTTTTCCAGTAGCTAAATTTCTACCATAACATTTAGCACAAACCCCTCTTTTTGCCTCACAGGTTAGAGGAGATCTAACCTCAATCTGATCTAAAGGCGAATCCTCAATTAACTTTGCTTCTTTCTCTCCAATTTCTTCACCAGCTCCAATGATTAATTGATTGTCGATTGGATTATATACATTGTACAATGAAACCCTTCCTAGAATTCTATCTTCTAAAGTTTCTACTATCTCTTCATTTTTCTTTAGTGCAGATACAGTTAATCCTCTAAGTGTATTACAATCATCAATATTAACAATTACATCTTGAGCAACATCAACAAGTCTCCTAGTAAGATATCCAGCATCAGCAGTTTTTAGTGCTGTATCAGCAAGACCTTTTCTAGCACCATGCGTTGAAATAAAGTATTCTAGGATAGAAAGGCCCTCCTTAAAATTAGATAAAATCGGGTTTTCAATAATTTCACCTCCACCAGATGAAGATTTCTTTGGTTTTGCCATTAATCCTCTCATACCAGTCAACTGTCTGATTTGTTCCTTAGAACCTCTTGCTCCTGAGTCGAGCATCATGTAAACTGAATTGAAACCTTGTTTATCTTCACTAATTCTTTTCATTGCAAGTTCAGTAAGTGCAGCGTTTGAAGATGTCCAGACATCAATAACCTGGTTGTACCTTTCATTATTTGTAATAAGTCCCATGTTGTAGTTGGAGATTATAGAATCCACCTCCTTATTAGCAGCACCAATCATTTCGCTTTTTTCACCAGGTATTATGATATCACCTAAACTAAATGAAAGACCTCCTCGGAATGCAAAACCAAACCCCATATCTTTAATTTGGTCCAAAAATTCAGCAGTTTCAGGAACATTCGTCATCTTTAAAATTCTACCTATAATATCTCTTAATGATTTTTTGGTAAGAACTTCGTTTATATAACCAGCTTTTTCTGGAACAACTTCATTAAACATAACTCTACCAACAGTTGTTTCAATGATTTTATTGACTAATTCTCCTTTATTATCATAATCTTTAATTCTAAGCTTGATACTTGCATTTAAGTCAACTTTATTCTCATTATATGCAATTGTGACCTCTTCCTGTGAATAAAAAGTAAGACCCTCACCTTTTACAACTTGATCTTTAGTGCTCATCTTCTTTTTAGTCATGTAGTAAAGACCTAAAACCATATCCTGAGATGGAACAGTAATGGGTGAACCATTAGCAGGATTTAAAATATTGTGAGATGCTAACATCAACAGTTGAGCTTCAAGGATTGCTTCAGGACCTAATGGTAAATGAACTGCCATCTGATCACCATCAAAGTCTGCGTTAAATGCAGTACAAACTAACGGATGAACCTGTATAGCTTTTCCTTCAATGAGTATTGGTTGAAAAGCTTGTATTCCTAATCTGTGAAGAGTTGGTGCCCTGTTAAGTAATACTGGGTGACCTTTTAGAACATTTTCTAAAATATCCCAAACCAAAGGCTCTCTTTTATCAATAATTTTTTTTGCAGATTTGACTGTCTTAACAACACCTCTTTCAATAAGTTTCTTTACTATAAATGGTTTGTAAAGCTCAGCTGCCATATCTTTAGGGATTCCGCATTCGTAAAGCTTCAATGTTGGCCCTCCAACGATTACAGATCTTGCTGAATAATCAACCCTTTTACCAAGAAGATTTTGCCTAAACCTTCCTTGTTTTCCTTTCAGTGAATCAGAAAGTGATTTTAAAGGTCTATTCGCCTCAGTTTTTACAGCAGAGGACTTCCTAGTGTTATCAAATAAAGAATCAACTGATTCTTGCAACATTCTTTTCTCATTTCTTAAAATAACTTCAGGCGCTTTAATTTCAACAAGCCTCTTAAGTCTATTATTTCGTATTATGACACGTCTATATAAGTCGTTTAAGTCAGAGGTAGCAAATCTACCGCCATCAAGCGGAACAAGTGGTCTGAGTTCTGGTGGAATAACAGGGATTGCTTTTAAAATCATCCATTCAGGCTTGTTTTCTTTGTCTTGATTTGCTTCCCTGAACGACTCTACAACCTGGAGTCTTTTTAAGGACTCAGTTTTTCTCTGTTTAGACGTTTCAGTATTAGCTTTGTGTCTTAATTCATAAGATAACTCATCAAGATCTATTCTTGATAGAAGTTCAATGAGACATTCAGCACCCATTTTGGCAATAAACTTATTTGGATCACTATCCTCAAGAAACTGATTTTCTGGGGGTAGTTTTTCAAGAATATTTAAGTATTCCTCTTCAGTTAAAAAATCCATTTTATTTAAAGGATTTCCATCAATATCAAGCCCAAGTCCTGGTTGAACAACCACATACCTTTCGTAGTAAATGATCATGTCTAATTTTTTACTAGGTAGTCCTAACAGATATCCAATTTTATTCGGCAATGACCTAAAATACCAAATGTGAGCTACCGGAACTACAAGGTTTATGTGGCCTACTCTATCCCTCCTCACTTTCTTCTCTGTAACCTCAACACCGCATCTATCACAAACAATACCTTTGTATCTAATTCGTTTATATTTTCCACATGCACATTCATAATCCTTTACAGGCCCGAAAATTCTTTCACAGAAAAGACCATCTCTTTCTGGCTTGTGAGTTCTATAATTAATAGTCTCTGGTTTTAAAACTTCACCTCTTGAGGCTGACAAAATAGTTTCAGGTGAAGCTAATCCTATTGAGATTTTATTGAATTTTTTAGATTTATTTAATTCCATTGTTTGTTTTTATTTATTCCTCTAATCTAATGTCAAGACCTAACCCTTTTAGTTCATGCATTAATACGTTGAATGACTCAGGTAAATTCGCATCTGGCATTCTTTCTCCCTTAACAATTGACTCATATGCCTTTGCTCTTCCAATAACATCATCAGATTTAATTGTTAGGATTTCCTGGAGTGTGCTGGATGCACCGTAAGCCTCTAAGGCCCAAACTTCCATTTCTCCAAATCTTTGACCACCAAACTGAGCTTTTCCTCCAAGTGGTTGCTGAGTAATTAATGAGTAAGGACCAATTGATCTTGAATGCATTTTATCATCAACCATATGTCCAAGCTTTAACATGTATATTACCCCTACGGTTGCAGGTTGATCAAACCTCTCACCTGTTCCTCCATCATACAAAAATGTATGACCAAATTTGGGTACTCCAGCTTCATCAGTCAACTCGTTAATTTCATCAATGGTTGCTCCATCAAAAATTGGAGTGGCATACTTTTTCTTTAAGTTCATACCTGCCCATCCCAAAACAGTTTCGTAAATTTGACCTATATTCATTCTTGATGGTACACCGAGCGGGTTTAATACAATATCAACGGGTGTTCCATCTTCTAAAAATGGCATATCTTCCTGCCTAACTATTCTAGCAACAATACCTTTATTACCATGCCTTCCAGCCATTTTGTCCCCAACCTTAAGCTTTCTTTTCTTTGCAATGTAGACCTTTGCCAATTTCATTATTCCAGAGGGAAGTTCATCACCAACAGTGATAGTAAATTTTTCTCTTCGCAACATACCTTGCAAATCATTTTCTTTAATTTTGTAATTATGTAATAATGTTTTTGCTAGGGAATTAATTTTTTTGTCAACACTCCAATTAGCTTGAGCAAGATGAGAATAGTCGTCAACTTCATTAAGCAATTTTTGGGTATACTTTTTACCCTTGGGAATTAATTCCTCACCAAGATCATTAAATACTCCTTGGCATGTTTTGCCACTCAGCATTGAATATAATTTCTCAACAAGTTTTCTTTTAAGTTCATCGAACAACTTATCATATTTTAATTCAAGATTCTTTAATAATTCCTTGTCCTCACTTCTCCTTCTCTTATCCTTAATTGTTCTAGTAAATAATTTTTTGTCTATAACAATTCCCTTGAGAGATGGTGGAGCCTTTAAAGATGCATCTTTTACATCTCCAGCTTTATCACCAAAAATTGCTCTCAATAGCTTTTCTTCCGGAGTTGGATCTGACTCTCCTTTTGGAGTAATTTTACCTATAAGTATATCTCCTGACTTGACTTCTGCACCTATTCTTATCATACCATTTTCATCTAAATCAGTTGTGGCTTCTTCACTTACGTTAGGAATATCACTAGTCAGTTCTTCCATACCTAACTTTGTATCTCTAACCTCAAGTGAGTATTCATCAATGTGGATTGAGGTAAAAAAATCTTCTCTTACAACTTTTTCAGAGATGACGATTGCATCTTCAAAGTTATAACCTTTCCAGGGCATAAATGCTACCTTAAGGTTTCTTCCTAGAGCCAGTTCACCAGCAGAGGTTGCATAACCCTCGCACAGAACTTGTCCCCTTGTCACTTTTTCACCTTTTTTTACAATTGGTTTCAGATTAATACATGTACCTTGGTTTGTTTTTCTGAATTTAATTAAATCATAAACAACTTCATCTGCGTCAAACGAAACTAGTTTCTCGTCTTTTGACTTTTCATATTTTATAATAATTTTCTCCGAATCAACATAGGTTACTGTACCATTGGTCTCAGCATTTAGTAATACTCTGGAGTCGCTGGCAACTTGTTTTTCAAGGCCTGTTCCAACAATCGGACTTTCAGGCTTCATGAGAGGAACCGACTGCCTCATCATATTAGATCCCATCAACGCACGGTTTGCATCATCATGTTCTAAAAAAGGAATTAATGAAGCTGATATGGATGCTATTTGGTTGGGAGCAACATCAATATAGTCAACATCTTTTGGTTCAACAACAGGATAATCAGCCTCTAAACGTGCAATAACTTTATCAGCTAATATTTTTCCATCTTTGGACCTTTCAATGTTAGCCTGGGTTATTAGTTTTCCTTCCTCTTCCTCTGCTGATAAATACTTAAAATCATTAATGTCAATTTTACCATTATCAACTTTTCTGTAAGGTGTTTCAATAAATCCAAGGTTATTAACCTTAGCGAAAACACTCAATGATGAAATTAACCCAATGTTAGGCCCCTCAGGTGTTTCAATAGGACATAATCTTCCATAATGAGTATAGTGAACATCACGGACTTCAAATCCTGCTCTTTCTCTTGAAAGACCTCCTGGTCCAAGTGCAGATAATCTTCTTTTGTGAGTCAGTTCTGCCAATGGATTCGTTTGATCCATAAACTGTGATAACTGATTAGTACCAAAGAAAGTATTGATTACAGACGATAATGTTTTTGCATTAATTAAGTCAATTGGAGTAAAGACCTCATTATCTCTAACATTCATCCTCTCTCTAATTGTACGCGCCATTCGAGAAAGACCTACACCAAATTGACCTGAAAGTTGTTCACCAACTGTCCTTACTCTTCTGTTAGATAGGTGATCAATATCATCAATTTCAGACTTTGAATTAATCAGTTCAATCAGAAATTTTATTATTGTAATTATATCTTCTTTAGTTAAAACTAAGTTTTCCATATCAATGTTTAAACCTAGTTTTTTGTTCATTCTATATCTTCCTACCTCACCAAGATTATATCTTTGATCTGAGAAAAAGAGTTTATCTATAATTCCTCGGGCAGTTTCTTCGTCAGGTGGCTCAGCATTTCTCAATTGTCTATAAACATGTTCAACAGCTTCTTTTTCGGTGTTGGTTGGATCTTTTTGTAAAGTATTGTGAATGATTGAGTATTCCGAATTATCATCTTCCAATTTATTAATTAAAACAGTTTTTGTATTTGATTCTAAAATTTTATCAATATTTTCTTTATCAATTATTGTATCCCTATCAAGAATAACTTCATTTCTTTCAATTGAAATAACTTCACCAGTATCCTCGTCCACAAAATCTTCATACCAAGTGTTAAGTACACGAGCTGCTAGTTTTCTTCCTACTATTTTTTTTAACCCTGCTTTTGAGACTTTAACTTCTTCTGCAAGACCAAATATTTCTAAAATATCTTTATCTCTTTCATAGCCAATTGTACGAAGTAGAGTTGTGACAGGTAATTTTTTCTTTCTATCTATGTAGGCATACATCACACCATTTATATCAGATGAAAACTCAATCCAGGACCCTTTGAACGGTATTACTCTAGCAGAATAAAGTTTTGTACCATTAGCATGGAAAGATTGCCCAAAAAACACACCTGGTGATCTGTGTAATTGAGATACAACAACTCTCTCAGCACCATTAATTATGAAGGTACCGCTTTTAGTCATGTATGGAATAACACCCAAGTATACATCTTGCACAATGGTTTCAAAGTCCTCATGTTCAGGATCTGTACAATAGAGTTTAAGCCTAGCTTTTAGAGGAACACTGTAAGTTAATCCTCTTTCGATACACTCATGAACTGAGTATCTGGGTGGATCGACAAAGTAATCTATAAATTCAAGAACAAATTGATTTCTTGCGTCAGAAATCGGAAAATTCTCCAAAAAAGTTTTATATAAACCCTCATCACTTCTTTCATCAGACTTTGTTTCTAATTGAAAGAAGTCTCTAAAAGACTTCACCTGAATATCTAGAAAATCTGGATAATCAGGAATATCAGAGGATGTTGCGAAATTTTTTCTACTATTATAACTCATTAATTTTAAAGTTTAGTTAAAGAATACATTTAAAATACCCGTGCAAGGTAATCGACAATTGAGGGAATTACTTTAATTCAACCTCAGCACCAGCTTCTTCCAGGGATTTTTTCATACCCTCAGCTTCATCCTTACCAATATCCTCTTTGATATTGCTAGGTGCATTGTCTACAAGATCCTTCGCTTCTTTTAAGCCAAGGCCTGTAAGCTCTTTAACTAACTTTACAACCGCCAGTTTTGCTCCGCCAGCTGCTTTTAACACAACAGTAAATTCACTTTTTTCTTCAGCTGCTTCAGCTCCACCAGCTCCACCAGCGGGTCCAGCAACTGCAACTGCAGCTGCAGCTGCAGGCTCTATTCCATATTCTTCTTTTAAAATATCAGCAAGTTCATTTACTTCCTTAACTGTTAAGTTTACCAATTTATCTGCAAAATCTTTTAAATCTGCCATATTATTTAATTTTAATTATTTATCATCTTTTTCAGAAAGTGCCTTAATGACACCACTGAGTTTAGTTCCACTCGATTTGAGAGCAGAAATTAAATTCTTAGCAGGAGATTGAAGAAGTGTTATAACTTCGCCAATTAATTCCTCCTTAGATTTAATATCAACTAGAGAATCCAATACATCATCACCAATGTAAATAGATTCTTCAATGAAAGCGCCTTTCAATATGGGCTTTTCAAAGTTTTTTCTAAATTTTTTAATAACTTTTGCTGGAGCATTACCAGTATCCGAAAACATCAAAGCAGTGTTTCCTTTTAATTGAGATTTTAAGTCACCAAAATCCTTATCTACATCATCCATTGCTCTTGCCAGAAGAGTATTCTTTACAACAGAAAGCTTTATGTTAGATTTAAAACACTCTCTTCTTAATTTTGATGTAGAAATAGCATCTAAACCTGAGCAATCAGTAATATATATTGTAGATGTTGAATCAAGTTCTGTCTTGATTGAATCAATAATATTTTGTTTTTGATCTTTTTTCATTCCTAAAAACTATTAGTATCAATTTTTATACCTGGACTCATGGTACTAGACATGAAAATACTTTTCATATAAATTCCTTTCGAAGATGATGGTTTAATCTTAACAATATTATCCAATACTTCTTTTGCATTCTGAAAGATTTTTTCAGACGAAAATGAAACTTTTCCTATTGCTACATGAACTGTCCCATTTTTATCGACCTTATAATCAATCTTTCCAGCTTTAGTTTCTTGAACAGCCTTACCAATATTCATGGTGACTGTACCGGTCTTTGGGTTAGGCATTAAACCTCTGGGACCTAAAATTTTTCCAAGCGGGCCAAGCTTTCCCATAACACTTGGCATGGTTATTATGACGTCAACATCTGTCCATCCGTCTTTAATTTTGTTTAAATACTCATCTAATCCTACAAAATCAGCTCCAGATTTTTTGGCTTCTTCTTCTTTATCGGGTGTTACTAAGGCAAGAACCTTAACATCCTTTCCAGTACCATTAGGGAGTGAAACAATTCCTCTGACATTTTGATCTGCTTTTTTAGGATCAACACCTAAATTTACAGCTAAATCAACAGTCGAATCAAACTTAAGTTTTGAAAAACTCTTAATAACATCTGATGCTTCTTTCAAACTGTAAAGTTTTTCAGTTTCAAATTTTGTCAACGATTCTTTTCTATTTTTAGTCAATTTTGCCATTTGTGATCAAATTTTAAAATGGTGATTGTCCCTTAACATTGAGCCCCATAGATCTTGCAGTACCAGCAACCATTTTCATAGCTGACTCTACCGTAAAAGCATTTAAGTCTTGCATTTTATCTTCGGCTATTTTTCGAACCTGATCCCATGTTACAGAAGCAACCTTTGCTCTGTTAGGCTCAGATGAACCTTTTTTCACCTTAGCTGCCTCTAAGAGTTGAGCTGCTGCTGGAGGTGTTTTTATTACAAACTCAAATGATTTGTCTGCAAATACAGAAATTACTACTGGAACTACCTTGCCAGGTTTGTCCTGTGTTCTAGAGTTGAATTGCTTACAAAACTCCATTATATTGACACCAGCAGCTCCCAAGGCGGGACCAACAGGGGGTGAGGGATTAGCTGCACCTCCTCTAATCTGCAATTTCAATACCTTTTGTACTTCTTTTGCCATCTTTATAATTTAAACTCCAAATGTGGAAGCTATCAGAGTTAATTAATCGTAACAATTATATTTTTTCTACCTGCATGTATGATAACTCTAGTGGAGTTTTACGTCCAAAAATTTTTACCATAACTTCTAACTTTCTTTTTTCTTCAATCACCTTTTCAATGTTTCCATTGAAACCATTAAAAGGCCCATCAATAACTTTAATATTTTCACCAACTGTAAAGGGTATAGCGATATTTTCACCTTCCATTGCTAACTCATCAACTTTTCCAAGCATCCTACTAACCTCAGTAGGTCTTAAAGGAATTGGATCACCTCCCTTTGTTTCGCCTAAGAAACCTAAGATATTTGGAAATGACCTAATTATGTGCGGAATTTCTCCTGTCAAATTTGCCTTAACCATTATATATCCAGGGAAATAAACTTTTTCCTTACTGACCTTTTTTCCATTTCTGATTTGTATAACCTTTTGAGTTGGCACGATGACTTCTTCAACAAAACTTTTGAGATTAAGGCGATTAACTTCATTATCAATAAAAGTCTTAATTTTATTTTCCTGCCCACTAATAGCCCTAACAACGTACCACTTTTTTTCTTGAACTTCACTCATTTATAAAAGGTTAAAATAAATTTTAAACACCTCCGAAAGTATAGTGTCGGCAAGCCATATGATCAAAGCAAAAATAACAGAGAAGACAACAACAACTAGAGTCATCTTCTGTAGTTCTGCTATAGGCGTCCATTTGACATGATCTCTTAACTCACCAAATGAATCCTTAATATAATTGACTATGCTTCCCATATTATCAGTTTGCACGGGTTGAGAGACTCGAACTCCCGACACCTGGTTTTGGAGACCAGTGCTCTACCAACTGAGCTAAACCCGTTCGGAGTCTTATCAAACCTGCTTAATTCCAAATAAAAATTTGGAAATTAAACGTATTATTCAATAATTTCTGTTACCTGACCTGCACCTACAGTTCTACCACCTTCTCTGATGGCAAATCTAAGTCCAACACTACATGCAATTGGAGAAATTAGATCAACCGTAATAGTAAGGTTATCACCTGGCATTACCATTTCAACTCCACTTGGAAGCTCAATGTTACCAGTTACGTCTGTGGTTCTAACATAAAACTGAGGTCTATAATTGTTGTGGAATGGAGTATGTCTTCCTCCTTCTTCCTTTTTCAAAATATAAACTTCAGCTTTAAATTTCTTGTGAGGTTTCACAGATCCAGGCTTACAAATAACCATTCCTCTTCGAATGTCAGTTTTTTCAATACCTCTAAGTAATATACCAACATTATCACCAGCTTCACCTCTGTCTAGAATTTTTCTAAACATTTCAACACCTGTAACAGTAGAGGCGAGCTTTTCAGCACCCATTCCGATTATATCAACGGCATCACCAGTATTAGCAACACCTGTTTCAATTCTACCAGTTGCTACTGTACCTCTACCTGTGATTGAAAATACATCCTCAATTGGCATTAAAAAGTCTTTATCAACATCTCTTTTAGGTAATTCAATCCATGAGTCAACTGATTCCATTAGTTTAGATACAGATTCTACCCATTTAGCTTCTCCGTTCAGAGCCCCTAGTGCAGAACCAAGAACAACAGGACCATTATCGCCATCATATTCATAGAAGCTTAATAATTCTCTTACTTCCATTTCAACAAGCTCAAGTAGTTCTTCATCATCAACTTGATCTGCTTTATTTAAGAAAACAACAATCCTTGGAATACCTACTTGTCTTCCTAATAAAATGTGTTCTCTAGTTTGTGGCATTGGTCCATCAGTGGCTGCAACAACGAGTATTGCACCATCCATTTGAGCTGCACCAGTTACCATGTTTTTTACATAATCTGCGTGTCCTGGACAATCAACATGAGCGTAATGTCTAGTTGCAGTTTGATATTCAACGTGAGAGGTGTTAATTGTAATACCTCTTTCTTTTTCTTCAGGAGCATTATCAATCTGATCAAAACTTTTTGATTCAGATAGCCCTTGATCTGCAAGAACTTTAGTAATAGCTGCTGTAAGAGTAGTTTTTCCGTGATCAACGTGTCCAATAGTACCTATATTTAAATGAGGTTTGGAACGATCGAAAGTTTCCTTGGCCATAATTTTAAGATTTTGTTTATAAACGCGCGCAAATATAATAATTTTATACTCAAAAAAAACAATTTATATTTTTTTTTAAAAAATTTATGTTTTCAAGAGGAAAATTGACAATATCAATTGGTACTTTTTCTGACTATAAATAGACCTAAGTTTATATCACTAATAATAATATTCCTGCTTTGAAAGTATGGATAAACACTCCAAGCTCCATTGAAAAATGGACTATTATTACCTTTTATCCCAACATGACCGCCTGGATCCCCTGACCTTTGATTATTAACAATACCCTTATTGTGTGATTCATGTGGATGTGTATCAAAATACCCAATCTCTTTAATTGATTTTTGTCCAATATTTAATATGTCAATCACCCTCAAACCAGATGTGTAGCTTGCTAAATAAAATTTTGAACCATTAACATATCCATTGTGGTCAATGGCGTCAGTTTCTGAAACATAATCAAAATGTCTTTTCGGCTCATCCATATTTTGTAAATCTATGATAATCGTTCTTGTCTTGTTTACAAGAGCACCTGAACTATCAATTTCATCCAATTCGTCACCCATTAATAAAAATCTATGATCTTCAGTGAGCCAGGCTTGGTGTGTATACTGATGGTCGTAAAAAAATTCACTTATTAAAACAGGACTGGATTTATCGGATACGTCTACAAAGACAACCCTGTCCTCATTACTACCTACATATATTTCCTTCCCTTTGTGATCCTCATCAGGTCCATTGTAAATAACAATCTGAGCGTCGTGTGTATATCCAAATTCTGGATATTCAATTAGTAAATTTGGTGACAATGGTTCTGAAATGTCAAGAGCATGAATTCCTCGCGGGGAAGCAGATCTTCCGGTTCCAGCAGTGTAGGCAACTCCGGTTTCTGTATTGATTGCGATATTGTGAGAATGACCATAACCTTCGTAGACTAAATCTGGTTGAAATTCTTGAGTTTCAATAACATCTCTAACTTTTGATAAATCAAAAATTTGCATACCATGTCCAGCTGCTTCACTAACGATAAAAGCGTGATCTTTAAAGACTTTTACATCTCGCCAGGTGCTTGATAATGTTGCGGTCGGAATTTTACCTAAATAGTTCGGATTGAAGGGGTCTGAAATATCAACTATACCTGTCCCATTATCAAGTCCCATCAGTGCATATTCCTTACCAGTTAGTGGGTCCGTCCATCCCCAGCAGTCATTACCAGAATTTGCATCCATTTGATCTAAAGAAACATAACCAAGAAGGTCATAATAATTGCATTCAAATTGGACATCTTCTCCGTTTATAGTGTACGTGGAAAAACCGTTTGTACACTCACCTGCAAGAGGTGGTTGATCAGATGATTCATATTTCTCATAGCTACAAGAAATTATAAAAAGGATTAAAATTAAATACCTCATTATAAGTAGTGACGCAATAACTATGCTGAAACTACATTTTGATTAAAAATCAAAAAAGTTATTTACTCTTTCGATTGAAGCATCAGTAAAAATTATAGTTGAAAAATCATTATACATCAATAAAAATTATTGTTTTTTAATGGATTAATATTTGTTAAAAAAATTGATAATTATTTAATGTTACAAAAACATTGATTTTATACATTGTTGTTATGAAAAAATTAATTACTCTTCTTCTGTTTCCACTAATAAGTTTTTCACAAGGTGGTGTAATTATTACAGAAATTGCAGACCCGAACGAAAGTAGTACCCTTAGATATGTAGAAATATACAACTCAGGATCAAGTCAATCTTTAACAAATTATTATTTATTAAGATGGACAAATGCCAATAGTGAACCAACCTCCAAGATTTCATTAGCCACAGCATGTGGTAGTACACTGGAACAATTCCAATACTGTATAATCAGCAACAAAGCAACATCAACTTTTGCTGGAACCTTTGGATTTTACAATGATTATAATGGAGGTACTGGTGGACCAGTCGACTCCAATGGAGATGATCACATTGCGATAGTTACATCTGCTAGTGGTATAACTTACGCTGACTCTACTACATGGACAGTTATTGATGCATTTGGAAATCCGGGAACTGATGGATCTGGTCAGTGGCATGAATTTGAAAACGGTAGAGCAGAAAGAAAAAGTTCTGTGCAAAACCCCGTATCATCTTGGAACCAATCTTCTAATTGGAATATTGATAATGACAATCCAAGTGGCGCTGGAGCGAGAGGATATAATCAGGATTTTGACCCTGGAAGATGGATAGGATCAAATGATGTTGATACTTGGATTGGAGGTACAAGTGGTGATTGGACTGTAGGCTCCAACTGGGGAAGCGGAAGTGTACCAACCAGTGATGAAAGAGTATGGATTCGACAACTTGATGGCTCAAATAGTACATTAGAATTAGGTTCAGGAAGTTCAGCGGGAAATACATATTCGATTCCAAAGCTATACATTTACTCTGGTGGCGTAATGACAATTAACAAGGATGGAGCATTGACCGTCACGGGGGAAATCACTAATAATGGCACACTGACAGTTCAGTCAGATTCTGATGAGTCTGGAAGTTTAATAGCGAAATCAGCCTCCACACCAAGCATTACTTACAACAATTATATTTATTCAGCTCAATGGAAACTCATTGGCTTACCCGTTACAGGAGAGGTTGTAAACGACATTGATGATAATTTATTAGCTAGTGGATCAAAGAGTGCAATTGGATATTGGGATAATGATAAAGCTGGGGGTGCTGGTTGGGTAACCTTCAATACTGGATCAACAGACGGAACAGAACTTGTAAATACCAGAGGCTACGAAATTAGAGCAGCAAGTTCTGATGGTAGTGTTTCATTTACTGGAACAATGCTAAATTCGGATTTAACAAATGTTGCAATAACGACTGAGACGAGTCCAGGGTCAAATTGGAATTTAGTTGGAAATCCTTATCCATCATATGTTAGAATGACTGATGACTCTGGTGATACAACTAATAATTTCTTAAAAGTTAATGCATCTGCCATTGATGATACAGCAGAGGCAGTTTATGGTTGGGATGGAACTTCATACGATATTTACGACCATGATGATGACGCATCTGGAAAACCAGATCTAATTGCACCTGGCACAGGTTTTTTTATTTATGCAGCGTCGGACACTAATGTTTCATTCACTGAAGCCATGCAGGTTCACAATGGAAGTATTGGTTTTCATGGTAGTTTAGCTAATGGATCAGAGAACCAAAGAAGTGCAAAAGTTACAATTAGAATGAATGATGAGTTCTTATCAAAAAACTTGAGAATTTTATTTAATGATAAATCATCAATTGGTCTTGACAGAGGAGGTGATATTAGGGCGTTTCCTTTTGGAAAATCACATATATATATGCAGCTGTTGGAGGGATATCAAAATGTTGATTTTGCAAAACAATCATTACCGTACAATAATATTAGTATGACAACAATACCATTAGGTATTAAAACATCCGGCAGTAAAATGGCTTTAAATTTTGTAGAAAACACCCTTCCTGATTACATTGATATGTATTTGGAGGATACTGAGGAAAATACTTTCAAGAAAATAACTGATGGTTTTGAAATTAACTTTGATGAAGCTTATGAAGGTTTGGGTAGATTCTACCTACACTTCACAGATCAATTGATTCCAGAACTTCCAACTGATGATAACCTTAGAATTTACAAAGGCTCTGACTCTGATGTTATGGTCATGGGTGCTGTTGGTAAAAATTACTCAGCGAAAGTTTATGACTATTCAGGTAGATTGATCAAAGAAGTTAACTTCAATCACAAAACAAAAATCAATGACTTAGACAGCAAGATGAAAATCTTGAGAATCGAGTCAGAAGAAGGATTAACCATTAAGAAATTTAAATTAAACTAAGAACAATGAAAAAGAAACAAACAAAAATAACTAGAAAAGAAGCTATTAAGAAGTTTGGAAAATACGCTGCCATGACTGCAGTGGGTACTTTCATTGTTCTTAATCCACAAAAGAGTGCTGCGCAATCTCCTCCAACACCAGGTTGGGGATCGTAAAGAACTGTTTTTTTGGGCATTAAGTTTTTGTAAAATTTGGGAAGTAGTTAAATTTTTATACTTTTGACTCCCTTTTTTTACTATATTAGTCAATTAAGGTATACTGAAAATATATAAAAATGAAAAAATTTATTCTGTTAATAATATGTTTGTTTGTAAGCTTTACTGCTTTTTCACAAACAATAACATCAAGTTCCTCTGGCAATTGGGCTGATGGCTCTACTTGGGTTGGGGGTAATGTTCCTGCGAGTGGAAATGATGTAGTTATAGCACACAACGTAACTTGTAATTCAGCAAAAACTGCTAACTCACTTACAGTCAATGCGGGTGTCACGCTGACTGTTGGAACTTCAGGTAATTTAACAATTACAAATGCAGTTACTGACAATGGAGATATTGTTGTCACAGGTTCGGAAAATTCCTCTGGTAGTTTTATTGCAAAAGCTGCAACTGGTATAACCAATCTTTCAGTTAAAATTTTTGTTCCTAGAAGTGATGGCAGCACGCCAGATAACTGGAAACTTGTAGGAATTCCAGTTAATGGTGAAACCGTAGGTGATATTGACGACAACTTGGCTACCAACGGATCTAAAGTTGGTATAGGTAAATGGGATCATGAAAGTAATTCTTGGGATCTTTACACAACATCCGAAACAGCTAGTGTACTTCCATCTAACGTTGGATACGAAATGTTGTACAAGGCATCTGGAGGAGATCAGCTAGTTACATTTTCTGGATCAATGGTTACTGCAACTACAAGAGACTCTCGAGAATCAGTAACCAATACCTGGCAACTTTTAGGTAATCCCTACCCATCATATGTGCGAATGTCATCCCAGGCAACTGGAGCAGGCTCAGCAAGTAACGATTATTTTTTCGACACCGACAATTTAAATAAGGTTAATGCATCTTATCAAGCATTTTATGGGTTTGATGGAAATGCATACGACACATATGCACACAACAATACCGATGTTACCCTTTTGATGCCCGGTGACGCATTTTTTGTCTACTCGGGTGGGTTTAACACATATCAATTTAATGAAGCTATGCAAGTTCACTCATCTGATCAAGGATTCAGAGGAAATGTTGTTCCGGGAGGGTCTGATGATGATAACAGAAATGCTGAAATTAAATTTACCATGTCTGATAATTATGGAACAGTTAAATATCTAACCATGAAATTTGGTGATGACTTTTCTTTAAGTCTAGATCCGGGTGGCGACTTGGGTGCATTCCCATATGGAGAATCTGATATTTATTCAAAGTTGGTTGAGAAAGACAATGGTGTTAATTTCACAGTGCAAGCTCTGCCCTATGAGTCAATTGTTGATGTAACCATTCCAATTGGTATTAAATCTGATTCAGGTGTGATGAAACTAGATTACAACGTAAATACCCTTCCTGATTACATCGACATGTATTTAGAGGATACTCAGGAAAATACTTTCAAGAAAATAACTGATGGTTTTGAAATTAACTTTGATGAAGCTTATGAAGGTTTGGGTAGATTCTACCTACACTTCACAGATCAATTGATTCCAGAACTTCCAACTGATGATAACCTTAGAATTTACAAAGGCTCTGACTCTGATGTTATGGTCATGGGTGCTGTTGGTAAAAATTACTCAGCGAAAGTTTATGACTATTCAGGTAGATTGATCAAAGAAGTTAACTTCAATCACAAAACAAAAATCAATGACTTAGACAGCAAGATGAAAATCTTGAGAATCGAGTCAGAAGAAGGATTAACCATTAAGAAATTTAAATTAAACTAAGAACAATGAAAAAGAAACAAACAAAAATAACTAGAAAAGAAGCTATTAAGAAGTTTGGAAAATACGCTGCCATGACTGCAGTGGGTACTTTCATTGTTCTTAATCCACAAAAGAGTGCTGCACAATCTCCTCCTACACCAGGTTGGGGATCGTAAATAGTTCTTTATAAAATAAAAAACCCTTTGCAATGCAGAGGGTTTTTTTTTGAATCACCATCAAAATATTATCGTAAATTGACACCACACACTTCATAGATGATTGTTAAGAAAAAAATAAACAAGAATGAAAGCCTAATTTATTTGAAAAAGGTAAACAAGTTTTTGGTAGTTAGTAATGAGAATTTGAAACTGATTGAAGCGTATTCAAATAAATCTATAAATGATTTTAAAATTTATTTAAAAAATAACTTTCCCAAAAATGCTAATAATATTGAAAAAGAGATAAATAAGCTATTTACAGTTGAAAGGAAATCAATTGATAATCACAAAATAAAATTCAAAAAACCAAAAAAAATATTTCACTTTAATTTTAAAATTGAAAATAGTTATTACTGCATTGAATATAATGATGGTAAAATTATTTCAGCAGTATTGGGTCTTCTAAATCACCTTCAATGTGATTCTAATGACCTTAGTGAAAAAATTTATGTCTACTATTCAGAAAAATATTGTTTATTAAAAATTAACAACAAAAAATTAGTTTTTAAAAAGGAAGAGAGTCATATTCTTTCAGGAAGAATAATTTCACATCTAACTTCCAACCTTCATCAAATCAAATACAAAAGTTGGACAGGTTTTTTACATGGCACTACTATTTCTAAGGAAGATAAAGGTATAATTATTATGGGTAAATCTGGGAGTGGAAAAACCTTATCTTCATCAATTTTATTAAAAAATGGTTTTAATCTTGTTTGTGATGATATGTCACCACTTACGAGAGAGGGTAAAATTGGATATTTTCCCAATGCCATGTCAGTAAAGCCTAATGGTTACAAAAAAATTAAGCAATTGTTGGATAACAGCTTTCATGTTTGTGAAACAATAGGACCCAAAGGTCCTAGCAAATATATTTACCCTAAGAATAATGACTCAAAAATAAAACTAATACCATGTCAAAAAATAATCAAGATTAGTTTTAAAAAGAATTCAAATATTAAAATCAGTAAAATAAATAATAAAGATTTATTGATACATTTTTTAGATGATTCTTTTATAAATATGAATAATGTCGCAGCCAAATCATTTATGAACTGGTTTTTGAATTGTGATTGCTTTCAAATAACATATTCAAAAGACAAAGATCTTGTTACTGCAATTAATGAGATAATTTAGAAGAACTTATTTTATTTGATTGAGCCAATGCCGAGAGTTGAACTCGGGACCTTTTCCTTACCAAGGAAACGCTCTACCCCTGAGCTACATCGGCTTTTATTGAGCGGAAGACCGGGTTCGAACCGGCGACATTCAGCTTGGAAGGCTGACGCTCTACCAACTGAGCTACTTCCGCTTGATAGAGTTTTGTGGGGAGAGCAGGATTCGAACCTGCGAAGGTATAAACCAACAGATTTACAGTCTGTCCTCGTTGGCCGCTTGAGTATCTCCCCTAAAGAGCCGATGGAGGGACTCGAACCCACGACCTGCTGATTACAAATCAGCTGCTCTAGCCAGCTGAGCTACATCGGCGATTTAGGACTGCAAATGTATATAATTTAATCGAAAAAATTTAACTTTATTGCTTAGTTAATTTTGTAACACTTTTCTATAAACTACTGATATGCCAAAAAAAAAATTTGAAAATGATGCTGTTTTTTTAGACCAAATTCCTGAATTTGAAAATGTTGAAACAATCAAACTTGAGAAGGACTATTTGAAAGTTATTTACACAAACCTATTCTTTACTTTTTCTATAGTCTCTATTATACTAATTATCGTAGTAGCAAGTTTCGAATTATACAACAAGGGGGGAGGATTTGTAATTTCTTTGGGGATGTATTTCATTTTCTGGTTATTGATAATTATATATTACATAATGAGCTTCAAAAGAAGAAGCTACAGTTTTAGAGATCATGATGTAATTTATAAATATGGAGTTATTTATCACACCAATGTATTAATTCCTTTTAATCGAATTCAACACATTGCCCTTCATCAAGGACTTTTTTCTAGAATGTATGGCTTGGCTTCACTTCAATTTTATACAGCAGGAGGAGCAACTACTGATATCAATATAAAAGGATTAAAACTTGAAACAGCTCAAAAATTCAAAACTTTTGTTTCAGAAAAAATTGAAAAAATTGATAAAAAGTGAATAGAGAAATAATTGACAAGTATTCAGTTTACAGAAAACAGTCTAAAGTTGGTGCTTTGGTTTTTTTGTTTGACTCTATTAGAAAGAACGCCGTAAACTTCCTGTTTATTCTTGTTCCCACTGGTTTTGATTTATTGGTGTTTGTTATTGTATCTCTAGTATTTGTATTCATTTTGTCGATTTATGCATACATCCAGTATTATTATTTTGAGTATGGTTTTGACTTTGAAAAATCTGAATTTTTAGTAAAAAAGGGTTGGTTAAAGAAAACAAAGTTATCTGTTCCGTTCGAAAAAATTCAGCAGGTAAACATAAATCAAAATATAATTCATAAGGTTTTTAATCTATATGAAATTCAGATGGATACAGCGGGTTCAAAAGATACTGAGGTTGATATTAAAGCAGTTTCAAGGGAAATTGCAGAGGATTTTAAACAAATCTCAGAGACAATTAAAAAAATTACTTCAAAAAATATTGATGAGAGTATAGATATTAAAAAATCAGGTGAGTCATTAGAAATTGATTTACTTACACTGGTTAAAACAGGCTTGACATCACGATATTTTGAGACACTTGGGGCAATAATCGCTTTATTTTTTGCAGGAATTGCCATGTTGAATGATTTAGAAATTGATTATGCACCTGCAGTTGTCGATTTTTATTACGAAACTGATTTTAATTTACTAGCCGTTTCTATCATCACATTTATTGCAATATATATAGTTTTGATGGTCAATCTTTGTCTTACTTTAATTAAATATTATGGGTATAAAGCTTTTAAAAAACTACAAAATCTTGAGGTAAAATATGGCTTAATTCAAACAAAGTCAATTCTTCTGTCTCCAATTAAAGTGCAAGAATTTCGTTCCACACAAAACTGGATTCAAAAGAAGATCAATCTACGCAACGTGAGAATTAGTCAAGCTTCTAGTATGCATGTAGCAGCTCCCAATAGACGGAATATTGTAGATGTCCCCGGATGTTCAAATGAACAAATGGATAAATTATTTGATATAATTTATAACAATAAAATTGATGATGAGATTGTTGTTAGACCCAGTATTCGAAAATTTCTAATAAACCTTTCTTTTTTTGCAATTCTTCCAACAGTCATATTTATTATTTTACATAAAAATGTGTCTTTTTTAAACAATACTTACTTTTTAAATTTTTGCATATTTTATTTTATTCTATCCTCTTTTGCAGCGTGGAGATTTTACAGAAACAGTATGCTTTTTTACTCTAAAAATTTCATCAAAATTCAATCAGGATTCTGGGATATTAAAACCAAAACAATTGAAAATTATAAAATTCAGTCTGTAATGCTTTATCAAGCATTTTGGCATAAGAAATTTAATTTGGGTAGTATTATATTACTAACAGCAGGTGGCATGTCATATATTACAACATGTAATTATGAAGTATTAAAAAAAATCACAAATAACGTGATGTATAGCGTTGAAACATCCAAAAAAAGGTGGATGTAATTAAGTTTCTCTGGGATGACTTTTCTTGTAATCACTGATTATTTTTGGCATCTTGATTTTCGTATAAATTTGAGTTGATGATAAGGAACTGTGACCAAGAATCTCCTTAATAGAATTAATATCCGCTCCATTATTCAAAAGATGAGTAGCAAATGTATGTCTAATGACATGTGGGCTGAGTTTAGCTTTTGTAGAAACTTTTCTAAAGTATCGATTTATAATCCTGTAAACAGTTGACTTACTTATCCTACTACCATCTTTAGAGAAAAAAAGGTATTTTGAACTATTTTTAGATAAGTATTTTTGAATTGAATTTTTTAGGGTTGGCAAAATAGGTACTAGTCTTTCTTTATTTCTTTTACCTTTTACTTTTATCAACTGATTATCAAAATTAATATCGGAAACTTTTATATTAATTAATTCCTCTCGTCGAATTCCAGTTGAATATAACACTTCGATTACCAACTGATCTCTATCTTTAATTCCATCATTTTTGAAGTTTTGAAAAATTTTTTCAATTTCTTTTTCTGTAAAGGGCTCTACTATCTTACTCTTTGTCTTTAAATTTCTATGACCTTTTAATGGAGATTTACTAATACTACCTGTCCTGATTAAAAAGTTAAAATATGATTTTAAGGAGGATGTTTTTCTATTTATTGTTATTGGCGATATTTTTTTTTCTGATAATTCAACAATCCACTGTCTTATGAAAGAGTAATTTAAATCATTATTGATTGGAGTACTATTTTTTTTTAAAAAAGTTAAAAAACCCTGAACATCATTTTTGTACGACTCTAGGGTGTTTATAGAGTATTTCTTCTCATAACTTAAATAGTCTAAATATTTATCGAGATACATAGAATATAAAATGTATCAGACAAAAATAATGATTATAAAATTTTATTGGTTATCCAAATCTTTAAGCCTTTGTACGTGAGCAGCTTTGATGAGTTTGTCGCGATGTCTAACAGAGGGCTTTGTGTAAGCCTGTCTTTCACGTAATGATTTTAATTTACCTGTACGGTCAAATTTTCTTTTGAACCTCTTAAGAGCTTTGTCTATACTTTCTCCTTCTTTAACTGGTATAATTAGCATGTGCTTTATTGTTTAGCGCAGCAAATATAACATTTATGAAGAAATATTAAATTTATTTGGATAAAATTTTTCTAGAGATAACCAGCTTTTGAATTTCACTTGTCCCCTCACCTATTGTACATAGCTTGGAGTCCCTTAAAAATTTTTCAACAGGAAAATCTTTAATGTATCCGTAACCACCAAAAATTTGAACAGAATCATTTGCAACCTTAACGCAAAGTTCTGATGAATGTAGTTTGCACATCGCACTTAACTTGGTTACAGGTTCGGAGGCCATAATTGCATCACAAGCTTTTTCTGTCAAAAGCTCTGAGGCTTGTATTTCTGTAGCCATTTCAGCTAATTTAAATGATATGGCCTGAAAAGAGCTAATAGATTTTCCAAATTGAACTCTTTCTTGTGAATATTTTAATGCTGCTTTGTAGGCGCCATTAGCAATTCCTAAGGACAAGGCAGCAATCGAAATTCTTCCTCCATCCAAAATTTTCATTGATTGTTTAAATCCATCTCCAACCTCTCCAAGTCTGTTGGAGTCATCAATGATACAGTCTGAAAAAATCATTTCAGCTGTTTCTGAAGCTCTCATTCCTAGTTTATTTTCTTTTTTGCCAGAGCTTAGGCCAATATTCCCTCTTTCGATAATAAAAGCTGTCGAATTATTTTTCTCACCAACAGGTCCTGTTCTGAAAATAGCAACGGCTAAATCACCGGATTTACCATGAGTTATAAAATTTTTAGTACCATTTAAAATCCATTTATTTCCTTTTTTTACAGCCGTTGATGCCATTTTACCAGAATCAGATCCAGTATTAGGCTCAGTTAGTGCCCAAGCGCCTATCATTTTACCGGAAGCAAGTAACTCTAAGTATTTGTTATGTTGTTCCCTAGAGCCAAACTTAAATATATGATTAGTGCACAAGGAGTTATGAGCAGCTATTGATAGACCGATTGAAGGATCAACCCTAGAAATCTCATCTATGATAGCTACATATTCATGATAACCGAGTCCTGAACCTCCAAATTCCTCTGGCACCAAAATACCCATGAAACCATACTCACCAGCTTTTTGTAAAACTTCTTTGGGGAAATGTTGACTTTCATCCCAATCCATCACATACGGTTTAATGTATTGCAATGCAAAGTCTCTTGCACTTTCACGAATTAAACTAATTGAACTTTGACTTCTTGTTTTAGTACTAATGCTCATATCACAAATTTTACAAATTGAATGCCAAATTAAACTTTAGCTTCTTTAATTACTTTTAAATATTTATTTAATTGTTCTCTAACAACCGGGAATAGGAAATAAAGTCCAATCATATTAGGGAATACCATTGCAAAAATCATTGCGTCGGAGAAGGCCCAAATTGAATTCATGCTTGCAGCAGAACCAATAACTATGAAAGCTAAAAACATAAGTTTATAAACCATATCGGCTACTTTGCCTTTTCCAAAAAGATATTTCCATGATTGTATTCCGTAATATGACCATGAAATCATTGTTGAAACAGCAAATAACACCACCGCGGTTGTTAAAAAATACTCCGAACCGGGGATATACTGATCAAATGCTTTGGCAGTAATTCCTGCTCCCTCATATAAAACACCATCAATCATTACTCCACCTTCACCCCCATACATGAATGCTCCTGAAAAATTAAAAATAATTATTACCAATGCGGTCATTGTGCAAATAACCACAGTATCAATAAAGGGCTCCAATAAGGCTACCAATCCCTCGGAAGCAGCATACTTTGTTTTCACGGCAGAATGTGCTATTGAAGCAGATCCCGCACCAGCTTCATTTGAAAATGCAGCTCTTTGGAAACCAATCATTAAAACGCTAATTGTTCCACCAACTCCGATTGCAGTAGGATTAAATGCTTCCGTTATTATTAATTTAAAGGCATCATCAATAAAACTAAAGTTAGATCCAATTATATACAAACAAGCTAAAATGTAAAGAAGAGCCATAAATGGTACTACTTTTTCAGTAACTGAAGCAATTCTTTTAATACCGCCAATTATAATAATTCCAACTAAAATTGCTAGGATTAAACCAATCATAGCTCCTGCAAAAGTAGAATCATAACCTAATAGATCCTTTAATACAATTGCAGCTTGGTTGGATTGGGCGGCATTACCACCACCAAAAGATCCACCAATACAACAAATTGCAAAGATTACAGCTGCAACTTTACCCAATTTTTCAAAACCTCTCTCTTTTAATCCTTTAGTTAAATAATACATTGGTCCACCATAAACTACTCCATCCTTGTCAACATCACGGTAGTGAACACCTAGAGTACATTCAACAAATTTTGTTGACATACCAATTAAACCACATACTATCATCCAAAAGGTTGCTCCTGGACCGCCAAGTGCTATAGCTAAAGCAACACCTGCAATATTTCCATTTCCAACAGTGCCTGATACAGCAGTAGCAAGTGCTTGGAAGTGAGATACCTCACCATCTTTGCTGTCTGATTCTGTTTTTTCTAAATTGTCGTATTTTCCTCTGACTACATTGATTGCTGTAGCAAAGTATCTAATATTGGGGAAAAGAAAAACTAAGGTGAAAAATAACGCACTACCAACTAACAGATAAATCACAAAAGGATAATCTCCAATTGGAAAAAATACTACTCCGCTAAAAATATCTGAGACAGGTTGAAATGCCTCGTCAATACGTTGATCCAATCCCTTTTCTTGTGATAAAATTGAATAATTAATTAAGTTAAGAAGTTGGGCAATTATATAATTCATAATTAGTTATTTAGAGATCAAATACTGAAGTTCTTTTCGAATATAACATATCTTTTAATTTCATCCAAAAAGCAAGTACAAGATAAACTAGAAATCCTAAACCAAGACTAAAAAAACTGCTGTAAATAAAAAAAAGTCTAACATCTTTGGATTTGATTCCCAAAAATTCTGCAAGTCTAGAGCAAACCCTAAAACCGTACTTCTCAAAGAAATATCTTAGCTTATTTGATTGTTTCATTTCCTTCTTTAATCCAGTCCTCTATCCCGCCATAAAGATTAAATAATTTATTAAATCCATATTGCTGCATAATTTCACATGCCATTTGACTTCTTTTACCTGATTTACAATAAATATAATATGATTTTGTACGATCTAAATCATTAATTTTTTTCATAAAACTGGGTGGGTCATAAATATCAATGTTGAGGGAATTTGGAATGTGAGATTCAGTGTGTTCATTTATTGTTCTAACGTCCAAACAAATTGCATTAGAATCGTCATCTAACCTCTTTTTCCATGTTTCAGTATCTAAATTGTTATCCATCTTTCTCTTGATCTTGTAATTTTATAAAAATAAATTTTAATATGAAAATAAATGAAAAATAACTATATTAGTTGTGTGAAAATTTTATTAAAAAATATCTGGTGGCAAGTTAGTTAAAACTAGCGCAGCATTGATTTTTTTTAATTTTTAATTGTGGACTTGTCAATGTGGCAAGTCTTTTTTTTTATGTACAGATTTAATGCAAATATCAAAAAATTAATTGTGGATACTGATACACCTGTCAGCATCTATTTAAAAATTCGTAATTATTATCCTAACTCAATTCTTTTAGAAAGTAGTGATTATGGGGCAAAAGACAATAGCTACGCCTATATATGTTGCAATCCTATAGCTGAATTCAATGTAAAAAATAATGTTATTACAACATCATTTCCAGAAAACAAACGGCAAAAAAAATCTATTGATAAAAATTGTGACCTACTCTCTGAATTAAAATTATTTATGCAAAAATTTGATTTGAAATGTGAAATAGATTCCAGTAATAAGTTCATAACGAAGGCAATATTTGGATATCAAAGCTACAGCTCGGTTGAGTATTTTGAAAAAATAGAATTTAAAAATTCATATGAGGGTGATGAAATTCCAGTAATGAATTACCGGCTTTACGAAAATATTATTGTGATTAACACATTTAATAATGAAGCACACGTCATTTCATACAATACTGATACTAATACAATTGATAAAATAATAAATCTAATAAGGTCTAAAAAAACAAATCATTACAAGTTTAAAACAAAAGGCAAATTAGAATCAAATGTTAATGATGAAGTCTATAAAAAAATGGTTGAGAAGGGCATTAAACATTGTATGAGGGGTGATGTTTTTCAAATAGTTTTATCTAGAAAATTTTATCAAGGTTTCAGTGGAGATGAGTTTATGGTCTATAGACATTTAAGGTCAATTAACCCATCACCCTATTTATTTTACTTTGATTATGGAAGTTTTAAAATATTCGGAAGTTCACCAGAAGCACAGCTAGTTATTAATAAAAATCAAGCTGAAATACATCCCATTGCTGGAACTTTTAAAAGAACTGGAAATGATGCAGAAGATAAAATAAAAGCAATAAAACTATTTAAGGACAATAAAGAAAATAGTGAGCATATGATGCTAGTTGATCTCGCAAGGAATGACCTTAGCAGATCATGTACTAATGTTGCAGTGGAGAAGGACAGAGAAATACAATTTTATTCCCATGTAATTCACTTAGTTTCCAAAGTCACAGGAAAACTAAAATATGACAACAATAAAATAATTGGTGAAACCTTCCCCGCTGGAACACTCACTGGTGCCCCTAAGCACATGGCAATGCAACTTATAGAAAAATATGAAGGTTCAAAAAGGTCATTTTATGGCGGAGCAATTGGTTTTATCGGTTTTGATTATAGTTATAATCATGCAATAATTATTAGATCTTTTTTAAGCAAAAACAAAAAATTATTTTTTCAAGCTGGAGCTGGTATTGTATCCAAATCATCAAAAATAAATGAATTAAATGAGGTTAATAATAAGGTTAGAGCTTTGAAAAAATCAATAGAGCAAGCAGAGAAATATGAAGAATAAAGTATTAGTTATCGACAATTACGACTCTTTTACGTATAACTTGGTTCACTACATGGAAGACCTTGATTTTGATGTATCTGTTGTAAGAAATGATGAATTTTCAATGGATTTCATAGAAAACTTTGATAAAATATTAATTTCTCCAGGACCGGGTATTCCAGATGAAGCTGGTCAAACCAAAGAATTAATTAAAAGGTTTTATTCAACAAAGAGTATTATGGGAGTTTGCCTAGGCCACCAAGCAATTGGAGAAGTTTTTGGAGGAAAACTTAAGAATTTAGACAATGTTTTTCATGGTATTGCAACAGAAATTGAAATAATTTCAGAGGATAAATTGTTTAGTGGTATTCCAAAAAAAATTAAAGTAGGGAGATATCACTCTTGGGTTGTTGAAAAATTAAATAAAAATTTAGAAGTTTTAGCTCATGATATTGATGGAAATATAATGGCTTTAAGACATAAGGATCATAAAGTTTGGGGGGTACAATTTCATCCTGAATCTATATTGACAGAGTTTGGAAAAGATATTTTAAAAAACTGGTTAGAATTATAATGAAAAAGATATTAGAAAAGTTATTTGATCATAATTATTTGGAATACGAGGAATCAAAAAAAGTTCTTAAAGAAATCTCCTCAAATAAATACAATCACAGTCAAGTTGCATCGTTCTTAACAGTGTTTAAGATGAGGAACCCATCTGTTCAAGAGATTGAAGGTTTTCGGGATGCCTTATTAGACTTGTGTGTCAAAATAAATTTAAGCTCAGATTTTGAAACAATCGATTTATGTGGAACTGGGGGAGATGGAAAAAATACATTTAATATATCTACTATTTCCTCTTTTGTAGTGGCAGGTGCAGGATATAAAGTTACAAAACATGGTAATTATGGAGTTTCATCTAGTTGTGGATCTAGTGATGTTTTGCAACAACTGGGTGTCAAGTTGTCAAATGATAATGATTACTTAAAAAAATGTTTGGATAAAGGAAATTTTTGCTATTTGCACGCACCACTTTTTCATCCTGCGATGAAAAATGTTGCAGGTGTTAGAAAAGAATTAGAATTTAAAACATTCTTTAACATATTGGGTCCATTAGTTAATCCTTTACAACCCAAAAATCAACTATGTGGAGTTTACAACCTTGAAATTTCGAGGTTATATGGATATGTTTTTGAAAACTCCAAAAAAAATTATTCCATACTGTATTCATTAGACGGATATGATGAGATTTCATTAACTAATGATTTTATGAAAATTTCAAGAAATGATTCTACAATAAATTCACCGGATTATTTTGGGTTTAATAAAATTAATCCTGATGAAATAAAGGGCGGCGAATCAATTAAAGACTCAGCATCCATTTTTATAAAAATACTTGAAAACGAGGCAACTAAAAGTCAAACTGATGTTGTACTCGCAAATTCTGCAATTGCAATACAAACAATAACAAACAAAACAATTGATGAATGTTTATCTATTGCAAAACAATCAATAGATTCAGGAAGCGCACTAAATTGTTTAAAAAAAATTCAGTCTTTAAGTAAATGAATATACTGTCGAAAATAGTAGCAATTAAAAGAGAGGAAATCATTCAGAAAAAAAAGGTTAGATGTCTTGATGAAATTAAATCTTCTGAAAATTTCAACAGGCAAACTCATTCACTTTCACAAAAAATTAAGGAGGGTGAAATTTCAATTATTGCTGAACACAAGAGAAAATCACCCTCAAAAAAAGAAATAAATTTTAAAACCCCTAGCGAGAAAATAATAACAGGGTATGAAAAAAATGGAGCAACTGCAATTTCAATTCTGACTGAAAAAAATTTTTTTTCTGGCTCAGAAAATGATTTAATTCTAGCCCGAAAACTGACCAATCTACCAATATTAAGGAAGGATTTTATAGTTGATGAATATCAAATATTTGAATCAAAATATTTGGGAGCTGACGCAATATTATTAATTGCAACCTGCTTAAACAAAAATGAAATTATTAAATTTTCACATCTCGCTAAACAACAAGACTTAGATGTTTTGGTTGAAATTCATTCAAAGGATGAACTAGAGAAAGTGTGTATTGATAATGTTGATATAATTGGAGTCAATAATAGAAATTTAAAAGATTTTTCAGTTAACATAGAAAATAGTATCGATATTGGTAAAGAAATACCTGATTCATTTGTCAAAATTTCCGAAAGTGGTTTGTATAATTCTGAAGAATTAAAAAGATTAATTGAGTTTGGTTATGATGGATTTTTAATTGGGGAATTATTTATGAGGGAGAGTGATCCAGGTGATGAATTGAGTAAACTGATAAATCAAATAAAAGGTGAAGATTAAAGTTTGTGGATTAAATAATAAAACAGACTTATTGAGTCTAAGTCAACTGAATATTGATTTTTTTGGTTTTATTTTTTATGAGAAATCGCCAAGATATTTTTTAGACAGTCCTGTTGATCTAAATAAAGACTTAAACAGTGTCGGTGTTTTTGTAAATGAATCAATAAAGAAAGTTACAAATATTGTAGAGTCACTATCGCTAAAATATGTACAATTACATGGAGATGAAGATGTAAACTATTGTAATCAAATTCAAAAGAAATGCAAGGTTATAAAAGCATTTAGAATTGATAAAGAAATTAATATTGATTTAATTAGGAAATATTACAACTGCTGTGATTTGATTCTTTTCGATACTTTCACAAAAAAATATGGTGGAAGCGGAAAAAAATTTGATTGGGATATTTTAATGAATTCCAAAATTGAAAAAAATTTTATATTAAGTGGTGGCATCAATTTTGACGACATTGAAAAAATAAGTTATTTAAAATCAAAAAGTAGTTTTTTTTACGGGGTTGATATAAATAGCAAATTCGAATCTGCGCCTGGGAAAAAGGATATAAAAAAAATAGAAGAATTTTTAAAAAACATAATATGATAAATTACAATGTAGATAAAAAAGGTTTTTACGGCGACTTTGGTGGAGCATTTATCCCTGAAATGCTTTATCCTAATTTAAATGAATTGACTTTGAATTATGTCAGAATTTCAAAATCAAAGTCATTTAAGAAAAAATTTAATCAATTATTAAAAGATTATGTTGGTCGACCGACCCCTCTTTATTTTGCACAATCACTTTCTGAGAAATTCAAATGTAAGGTATATTTGAAAAGAGAAGATTTGTGTCACACAGGAGCGCACAAGATTAATAATACAATAGGTCAAATTCTTCTTGCTAAAGAATTAGGGAAAAAGAGAATCATTGCTGAAACTGGCGCAGGTCAACATGGTGTTGCGACTGCAACTGTATGTGCATTACTAGGTTTTAAGTGCATTATATACATGGGAGAAGTTGATATAAAAAGACAATCCCCCAACGTTGCGAGAATGAAAATGTTAGGTGCAGAGGTCAGGCCAGCAAAGTCTGGAAGCAGAACATTAAAGGATGCAACAAATGAAGCAATAAGAGATTGGATTAGCAATCCAGTTGATACGCATTATATAATTGGATCCGTTGTTGGCCCTCACCCTTTTCCAGATATGGTTGCTAGATTTCAATCAGTCATTGGCTATGAAACTGTTAATCAACTCAATGAATTAGAAAATAAATCTAAACCTGATTACGTAATAGCCTGTGTGGGGGGTGGTAGTAATGCAGCAGGCATATTTTACCCGTTTCTTAATGATGAAGATGTTAATATAATTTGTGTTGAAGCTGAGGGGAAAGGAGTTAAAACTGGAAAAAGTGCAGCAACATCAATTCTTGGTAAAGAGGGTATAATTCATGGTTCAAAGACATTGCTAATGCAAACCAATGATGGTCAAATTACTGAACCTTACTCGATTTCAGCAGGCCTTGACTACCCAGGTATTGGTCCAATGCACGCCAATCTTTATAAAAGTGGTAGAGGGGAATTTATCTCAGTAACAGATAAGAAAGCAATGGAATGGGGATTATTACTTTCACAAATGGAAGGAATTATACCAGCTATTGAAACTGCACACGCATTTGCTGTTTTAGATGAAAAAAAATTCAAAAAGAATGATATAATTGTATTTAACTGCTCAGGAAGAGGCGATAAAGACTTAGATACTTTTATTGAATATTTCAAATTATGAGACATCTGACATCACTTATATTTTGTTTAATATTATTTTTTATCTCATGTGATGATAAAAAAGTAGTTTACAACAGTGAAGATCTAAATGTATTATTCATTATGACAGATGATCTAAACTGTGACTTAGGGTCATATGGTCATCCTCAAGTTTTGAGTCCCAATATCGATAAATTAGCAGAAAATGGAGTGTTATTTTTAAATGCTCACAATCAATTTCCATTATGTGGTCCATCTAGAACCTCACTGATGACAGGAATGTATTCTAACCAAACTAAACATACTAAGCTAGATGTAGATGTTCGTCAAACAATACCTGATGTTGTTACTCTAGGTCAACGTTTTAAACAAAGAGGCTACACCTCAGTAAGAATAGGTAAAATATATCATTATGGTAACCCTGGAACTATAGGAACCTCTGGGGCACAAGATGATATTAGTACCTGGACATATACAATCAATCCTTACGGGCGAGACAAGGAAGAGGAGTATAAAATAAACACTCTTAAACCTAGGCAATATGGTGGAACATTAAGCTGGCTAGCTGCTGATGGGAAAGATGAGGAACAAACAGATGGTATTGGTGCTTCTGAGGCCATTGAACAATTAGAAAAATTTTCAAAAAATGGAAAAAAATTTTTTCTAGCAGTTGGAATGTATCGACCTCATACCCCATTTGTTGCCCCAAAAAAATATTTTGATATGTATGATCAAAATGAAATGGAAATACCATATTCTGGCAGTTCGGAACAATATCTCAATACCCTCCCTGAACCAGCTCAAGCTTCAGTAAGATGGAAGAAAGACCAGATTAAACTAAATGACCCCGAACACAACCAACTTGCTAAGGAAATTAAGGAGGCTTATTATGCAACAACAACATTTGTTGATGCTCAAATTGGAAGAATTTTAAAGAAACTAAAAAAAACTGGACTTGATAAAAATACTATTATTGTTTTAACATCAGACCATGGATATCATTTGGGTGAACATGGTCATTGGCAAAAACAAACCTTATTTGAAAACTCAACAAGAGTCCCGCTAATATTTTCAGGACCAAAAGTTCCAATTGGAGTAGTCTCTAACTCACCCGTTGAACTCATTGACATATATCCAACATTGACAGACCTTACTAAAATTGAAACCCCATCTCATGTAGTTGGGAAAAGTTTAGTACCCATATTTAAAGAAAATAATTTTAAAGTTCGGGAAAGTGCACTTACAAGATGGAAGGCCTCTCAACATAAAAAAAAATTTGAAGGCTACAGTATAAAAACCGAAAGATATAGACTTACAATGTGGGGCGAAAATGGCATTGATGGTTTTGAGCTTTACGACCACTACAATGACCCAGAGGAATTGATCAACCTTGCAAATACGATTGAAAATAAATTAATATTAGATTCGTTAAAAGATCATATAAAATTTCGAGTTAGTGATGCAATGAAAATACCAGCTGGATTAGGACGTCAATTTGAAGAAAGACCGTTGCATAAGGAGGTAAACTATACGCCCGGGGATATTCACAATATTCAGGGTAAAAGAATTTATATTAAACCATCTGATGAATAGAATTAATAAAGTTTTTCAAAAAGATGGAACTATTATGTCCATATATTTTACTGCAGGTTTTCCAGCAAAAAATGATACCCTCTCAATCATTAAAGAACTAGATTCTGCCGGGGTTGAAATGATTGAAATTGGGCTTCCTTTTAGTGACCCTCTTGCTGATGGGCCAACAATTCAAAAAAGCTCAACTATTGCATTAAAAAATGGAATGAATACGATTACATTATTTGAGCAATTAAAGAATTTAAGAAAGATGACAGATATTCCAGTTATTATTATGGGCTATTTCAATCCGATATTACAATTTGGAATTGAAAAGTTTTGTATGTCATGCAAAGAAGTAGGAATTGATGGTCTAATCATTCCAGATCTTCCGGTTGATATTTATAATGATAAGTATCAAAAAGTTTTTAAAAGTTATGGATTACTAAACATGTTTTTAATTACACCACAAACATCAGAAAAAAGAATAAAGTATATAGATAAAATTTCTGAAGGCTTTATTTATATGGTTAGCAGTTATAATGTTACAGGTGCCATAAAATCATTTAACTCCTTCCAAAAAAGATATTTTAAAAGAATAAATGAAATGAATTTAAACTCCCCACTTTTAGTTGGATTTGGCATTAGCAATAAAAATACTTTCATTGATGCTGGCAAATACAGTCGAGGAGCAATTATCGGCTCTGCATATATTAATTGGATTTCTGAGAATGGTATTTACAAAACCTCTGAGTTTATAAAAAGCCTGAGAGAATAACTACCTGGTAAAAACAGGTTGATTTCTGTCTTTTGTCTGATTTTCATTAAACATATATCCTCCGTAATTAAATGACAATAAATTATCGTATCTAGTAATTAGATTATCAGCAATATAACGAACCATCATTCCTCTGGCCTTTTTTGCATAAAAAGAAATTATTTTGAGGTTTCCATTTTTGAAATCTTTAAAAATAGGTGAAATTATTTCTGATTTAATTTTAGATTTATCAATGGCAGAAAAGTATTCATTACTGGCCAAATTCAATAAAAATTCAGATGAAGGTAATTCGTCAGATAAAAATTTTGTTATATCATTTGACCAATATTCATATAGGTTTGAGGATCCATTAACACTGATTTTTGTGCTCATTTCAAGTCGGTAAGGTTGAATCAAATCCAATGGTTTTAAAACGCCGTATAAGCCAGAAATAATTCTAAGTTTATTCTGTAAAAAATCAATTTTTTTATCGTCTAGTGTTTTTACATCTAATCCATCATAAACATCTCCATTGAAGGCAAAAATTGCGGGTCTTGAATTATCATCATTTTGATTTTCAGAAAATTCTAAATTTCGTTTCCAATTTAACTCCGAAAGCTTTTCAGAAATAGATTGTAACTTCATTAAATCACTGGGTGATTTTTTCTTTAAAATCGAGTTTATAGCTAAGGTTTTTTCTAAAAATTTAGGGTTTGAAAAATTCTTAGTATTAAGTTCACTATCAAAATCTAAAGACTTGGCTGGTGATATAATAATTTTCATTTTCTAAAATTAAATATTTTTTGAATAATTTTTCCACTTTTCATAGCATAATAGAAAGTCATTTGGAAGTTCAGATTCAAAAAATATTTTTTTTCCATTTTCAGGGTGATTAAAACCCAACGTCTTGGCGTGAAGGGCTTGTCTAGGTAGAAGTTTGAATGCATTTTCTACAAATTGCTTGTACTTTGAAAAAATTGTACCCTTCAAAATTCTATCTCCACCGTATCTGCTATCATTAAATATTGGATGACCTATGTGCTTCATGTGGGCTCTGATTTGGTGAGTTCGTCCAGTTTCTAATTCACACTCAATTAAAGAAACATACCCAAGATCATCAAGGACTTTGTAATGCGTTATTGATCTTTTACCAATTGTTGAGTCATCAGGAACTGACATAATCATTCTATTTTTTTTATCTCTTGCCAGTGTTTCATCAATAGTACCACTTTTATTTTTCAAGCTTCCCCAAACCAGAGCAACATACTTTCTTTGTATAGCTTTTGATAGAAATTGTTGCGAAAGATTGGTTAATGCTTTAGCAGTTTTAGCCACGACTAATAAACCGCTTGTATCTTTGTCAATTCTGTGAACAAGACCAGGTCTACCATCTATATTTTTAGGTAGATTTTCGAAATGATGTACAAGCCCATTTAATAAAGTTCCACTGTAGTTACCATGTCCAGGATGAACAACTAAATTTGGTGGTTTATTTACAATGATTATGTGATCATCCTCATAGACAAAATCCAACTCTATATTTTCTGCAATTACTAGATTTTCATAAGGTGGATGATGGAACATGACCTTAACATTATCATTTGGTTTGACTTTATAGTTTTGTTTTACAGCTTTATTATTGACAATAATTAACCCTTCCTTTGCTGCTTGCTGAATCTTATTTCGAGTGGCATTTTCAATTCTATTCATCAAAAATTTATCAACCCTCAAGGGGTTTTGACCAACATCAGCCAAAAAGGAAAAATGTTCGAATAAATCGTCAAATGAATCTTGAATATTTGGGCTATTTTTTTCCATTTCCAAGAACTAAGTCTATTTTGGATTTCTTTGGAATTAATTGTCCTGATTTGATGATAGAGTCGTTAAACTTTACCTCCAGTACTACATCTTTACCAATATTATTCACATACTCAACACTTCCCATCTCTAGGTCAAGAGCATTGATTTGTGATATAGCAGCTCTCTTTGTTAACTGAATCAAATCTGGAAATATTACATTTGAAAAATCAGAGGGGTTAATAGTCAAATATATTTTTCTATTCTTTTTAACTTCTTTATCCTTAATGGGAGTTTGACTAACTACTGTGTTGGGACTGATTGCAGGGTCATAAAAAATAGAATCCGAAACCTCAAAGTTTAGTTTTTTTTCTCCAATCATCTTTTCTACTTCAGAAATATTTAATCCATACAAGTCAGGAACTTTGATGTAATTAGTTTGACCAGTATAGAAGAATAAAAAAATAATTGAAATCAATGTAATTAATGCAAAAATTACAACAGAAATGAAAAGTTGTTTTATGAAGATTCTGCTATATAAAAATTTCATAGGTTATGAGAACAAATATATATAAATAAGTATCTTTAAGATGAGGAGTAAATTAAAAAAATTGAAAAAAAATATAGCTGTTTTAATGGGGGGTTACTCAGATGAGTTTGAAATTTCAATTAAGAGTGGAAATAATATTCTTAAAAATATTGATACAAAATTATTTAACCCCTACTCGGTAATTATCGAAAAAAATAATTGGAGGGTTACAAATGAAGGAAACGAGTATTCAATTAATAAAAATGATTTTAGCTTTAAAATTGGTATAAATAAAATTCAATTTCATGTGGTTTTCAATATTATTCATGGAACCCCTGGTGAAGATGGTCTAATTCAAAAATATTTTGACAGAATTAATATTCCCTACACAGGTCCTAACTCAAATAATGCTAGAATAACTTTTAACAAAAATGAATGCATTGATTTTGCAAAAAATTTAGGTATAAGTTGTGCCAAATCAATTTTCATCAGAAATAATCAAGAAGTTGATTTTAATGTTTTTAGTACAATGCAGTTTCCACTTTTTGTAAAAACAAATAATTCAGGAAGTAGTTTTGGAGTAACCAAGGTCAAAAATAAAGAAGAACTTAAAACAAATTTTGAAAATTTAATTGGATTAGGAAATGGAATTTTAGTTGAGGAAACATTGAATGGCATTGAGGTTTCAGTTGGATTAATGGAATATAAAGGTGAAATCAAAGTTTTTGGGATTACTGAAATAATAACAGAAAACGATTTTTTTGATTATGAAGCTAAATATCTTGGAAAAAGTAATGAAATAACCCCTGCTAAAATACCCAATAAAATTAGTGATAATGTGAAAAGATGTGCCAAGCTTATTTATGAAAATCTTAGATTATCTGGTTTTGCGAGAATAGACTTTATAATTGTTAATGATATTCCTTATTTTTTAGAATTAAATTCAATCCCAGGGATGAGTGATGAAAGTATTTTCCCAAAACAAGTAAAACTTTCCAATCAAAAGTTGAAAGATTTGGTGACATACATGATTAACAACGCTTTAAATAATTAAATTTGTAGACGTGAAAAGAGCCATTTTTCCTGGAACATTCGATCCATTTACTTTAGGACACTTTGATATTTTAAAGAGAAGTAAACTATTATTTGATGAAATTATTGTTGGCATTGGTAAAAATAGTGAGAAGAAGACCATGTTTTCGTTGAAGGAAAGGGTAGAGTTTATTGAAAAAGTTGTCAAAGATGACAACAAAATCAAAGTAATGGGCTATGATGGATTAACAATTGATTTCTGTGAAAAGGTAGATGCAAAATTTATCGTAAGAGGAGTAAGAAATACTGGTGATTTTGAATTTGAAAAAGCCATTGCAAGAACAAATAGATTTCTCTCTAGAATTGAAACAATTTTTATACTTACCTCAGCCAAAACATCATTTATTAGTAGCAGTATAGTCAGAGATTTGATTAATAATGATGGAGACTACAGCAAATTGGTTCCTGAATCTATTTATGATTTTGTTTTAAAAAATCACCCAAAATAATGGAAATATTATTGTAAGTTTTTTTCTTTATCTTTTTTATATCTTCAATAGTTTTCCACTTTACAGATTTAATTCCTTCATTTGCTTGAGGTTTCAATTTTCCTTTAAAGTTTGATGACATTAAAAACCATGATGTTTCTTTAAGGAAATATTTTCTTTTGTTTCTTACAATGTGAAAGGTATTTGAAAAATATTTGTCAATTTTGAGGTGCTCTATTCCAGTTTCTTCCATGACCTCTCGAATTGCAGTTTCTCTAATTGTTTCTCCCTTTTCAGCTTTTCCTTTGGGCAAATCCCACTTACCCCGTCTGTGTATAAATAAAATTTGACTCTTTTCATTTGAAACAATGCCACCAGAGGCAAAAATTACCTTAATCTTGGATTTAAAAACCTTTAATAATTCCGATTTCTTGGGATGATATAAATAAATTTTTTTATGTCTTCTTACTTTTTTTAATATTTCATCTAGGCTGATGCTTGACAGTAAGAAGGTGTTTTCCTCATTCAAATACTTATTTTTTGATATTAAAATAATTGAAAGCTTATTAATAAAAACTTTATACATTTGTTAAGTGATTTTGGATGAAGACATTGCAAAAAAAACTTCAGAACTACTACTACAAATTAATGCAATAAAATTTAATCACAAAAATCCCTTTACATGGGCCTCTGGTTGGAAATCACCAATTTATTGTGACAATAGAATAATATTATCATACCCAGAAATTCGAAAATATATTTCAAAACAACTTTCTGAAATTATTTCAAATAAATTTCCTGAAACTGAATTGATAGCTGGAGTTGCTACTGGTGCCATTGGAATTGGGATGTTAGTTGCTCAAGAGCTCAATAAACCATTTATATATGTTAGATCAAATCCAAAAGGTCATGGAAGAAAAAATACGATTGAAGGATATTTTCATGAAAGCTCAAAGGTTGTCGTAATTGAAGATTTAATAAGTACTGGTAGTAGCAGTCTGAAAGCGTGTAATTCCTTGAAAAATGAGGGGCTAAATTTACAAGGTATGGTGAGTATTTTTAATTATGATTTCGAATTATCAAAAAATAATTTTTTAAAAAATAAGGTGGAGTATCTTTCACTATCGTCTTTCACACATCTATTAAACTACGCAAAAGAACAAAAGTTCTTTAACCGTGAGGAGTTAGATCACATTCTTAGTTGGAAAGAGGATCCCTCAAATTGGGGATAACAAATGGAAATTATTAAAGAGATTGGACATATAAGTTGTAGTAATGCATCCCTCACTAATTTTTTTAGTGACATAAAAAACTACAAGGAAGTTTTTTCTAATGAAGTCTCAAGTTTTGAGATTTTGAATGAAAATGCATTTGAGATTAAAATTGGAAGTTTTCCAAAAATATCATTAACTCACTCAAAATCTAACAAAAATTCATTTTCACTGAAATCCAACTCTAATAATTTTGAATTTGAAATACTAATAAATTTATGGGAAATTAGCAGTAAAAGTAGTCGTTGTCAAATAATTTTTAATGGTAATTTTTCTATGATGATAGAGATGATGGCAAAAAAACCTCTAGAGAATTTTCTAACAAACATTACAAAAAAAATAGAAAAAATAGAGTTATAGAATTAATTTGATTTGACCATTATCATAATGTTTAACTTGTTTCTTGAATTCTACACTCAACATGTAATTCTCAGTAATTCCTAAAATGATACCTTCAACGACTTTTTCCCCTACAGCAAATTTTCTTTTTTCTCTAATGCCATATAAATAAGAGCAAAATTTCTCAATTAATTTATCCTTTGAAAGATTCAACATTTTATCCTCAAACAAAGAAAATTTTTCAATAAATTGATTTGAAATTATATGGAGATTAAAATTTTTTTTCTTTAAAATCTTCATTGAAGTTGCTTCCTTTATAACATCAAAATCTGTTTGGTTTATGTTGAAACCGATACCAATAATAATATCATTAATTTTATTTTTGACGAGTGTAGTTTCAATTAAGATACCTGCAATTTTTTTATTTCCTGACATTATGTCGTTAGGCCATTTGATTTTTAAATCAGGAATATCATAAGATTTTAAAAATTCCAATACAGTTAAAGCTGTCCACAAACTTGTCTTTAATAAAATATCTTTAGATGGTTTAAGTACTCGAATATAGAAAGAAATACAGTTATTTTTATAGGGTTCACTTATCCACTTTTTTCCTCTCTGGCCTTTACCATTTGTCTGGTTGAAAGAATAAACCGCTAATGAATTTTGGCTAAAAAAAGATTTGTTTAATTTTATGTATTCATTAGTTGAATCGATGGCATTAAGTTTGATTAATTTCATCATGCAGTAATTAAATGCAAATTAAAAATAAAACAGTTAAAAATATTATTAAGGGAATTGAAAATGTCAAGGGAGAAAACATCAATATTATAGATTTTACAAAGCTTGAGAATGTTGATTTTAAGTACTTCATTATTTGTGATTGCCAATCCAATATTCAAGTCAATGCAATTTCAAATTCTGTTAAGAAAACTGTGAGTAAAGAATTAAAAGAAAAACCCTTCAATATTGAAGGACTAGAAAATAAAAATTGGGTTTTGATGGATTATATTGATGTGATTGTTCATATTTTTAAAAAAGAATTTAGAGAAATATACGAGCTAGAAAAACTCTGGGGAGATGCAGAAATAATTAATATACAATAATGGAGAAGAAAAAAAACAAACCTAATAACCAAAACAATTCAAACTATTGGATTTATGGATTAATAATTTCAATATTTATAATATTTTCTTATTTCGGGAACTCCAACAATTTCAGCTCTATTAAGAAAATTAACATAACTACATTTGAAAAGTATCTAAACTCAGGTGACATTTCTAATGTCATAATCATTAATAAAACCTTAGCTGAAATTACATTATCCGAAGGTGCACTTGTAAGTGATGTTCACAGACAAGTTTCAAAGTCAAATTTTCTAGGACAAAAAAACACATTGGGTCCTCATTACACATGTGAAGTTGGTGATTTAGAACTTTTTCAACGTAAACTTGAAAATGCCCAAAATAGTGGATTGGTAATCGGATATGAATTTAGGACTGTTGAAAACAAATGGTTAGATGTCTTATTAGGCTTATTACCGCTCATAATATTGATTGGTCTGTGGATTTATTTCATGAGAAGAATGGCAGGTGGTGGAGCTGGCGGTGCTGGTTCACAAATTTTTAGTATAGGAAAATCGAAAGCAAAGTTGTTCGATCAAAAAACAGATATTAAGGTTAGTTTTAAAGATGTTGCTGGTCTTGAGGGTGCTAAAGAGGAAGTTAAGGAAATTGTAGATTTTCTCAAGAACCCCACAAAATATACCAAACTTGGAGGCAAAATACCAAAAGGTGCACTATTAGTCGGTCTACCTGGAACCGGAAAGACCCTTTTAGCAAAGGCGGTTGCTGGAGAAGCGAAAGTTCCTTTTTTCTCACTTTCAGGATCTGATTTTGTTGAGATGTTTGTTGGTGTTGGTGCATCCCGTGTTAGGGATCTTTTTAAGCAAGCAAAGGATAAATCTCCATCGATAATTTTTATAGATGAAATTGACGCAATTGGTAGGGCAAGAGGAAAGAACAATATTACAGGATCAAATGATGAGAGAGAAAATACGTTAAACCAGTTGTTAACTGAAATGGATGGTTTTGGTACAAATACTAATGTCATTGTGATGGCTGCAACAAATAGAGCTGATGTTCTTGATAAAGCACTCATGAGAGCTGGAAGGTTTGATAGACAAATTTATGTGGATTTACCTGACGTAAGAGAACGAAAAGAAATATTTGATGTACACCTGAAACCACTAAAAATGGCCAGCAATCTTGATGTTGATTTCTTAGCTAAACAGACACCTGGTTTTTCAGGAGCTGATATCGCAAATGTGTGCAATGAGGCCGCGCTAATAGCAGCTAGAAAGTCTAAAAAATCTGTTGGCAGACAAGATTTTCTTGATGCAGTTGACAGAATTGTTGGTGGGCTAGAAAAGAAAAATAAAATTATCTCACCCAAAGAAAAAGAAACCATTGCTTACCATGAAGCTGGTCACGCAACGGTTAGCTGGATGCTTGAACACGCTGCTCCCTTGGTGAAGGTCACAATCGTTCCAAGAGGAAGATCTCTTGGTGCTGCTTGGTACTTACCTGAAGAAAGACAAATAGTTAGAACTGAGCAAATTCTTGATGAAATGTGTGCTGCCCTTGGTGGAAGGGCAGCTGAAAAAATTATTTTCAATAAAATTTCAACTGGTGCTTTGAGTGATTTGGAGAAAGTAACTAAACAAGCCCGATCAATGGTAACTGTATATGGACTGAATGATAAAATTGGTAATCTGACTTATTATGACTCTAGTGGCCAAAATGAATATGGATTCACGAAACCTTACAGTGATACAACTGCACAAGTTATTGATAAAGAAATTTCTAATATTATTGAGGCACAATTTAAAAGGGCTTTATCTCTCCTAAAAAAACACAAAAAGAAACTGATTCAACTTGCTGATTATTTGCTTGAAAAAGAAGTGATTTTTAAGGAGGACTTAATCAGAATTTTTGGAGAAAGACCTTTTAAGGAAATTCCTGTTAAAAAATAAACTCAATAATTTTTATTGATTTTGTGAGTCTATAAATTTATCTTTATAGTAAATCATCTTTTTGAAAAAATTTTTTTCCTCACTTTTTAATAAGAATGCATCAAAAAATGATGGTGATGAGCAAGAAGAATATAAATACCTTCCAAAAAAAGATGAACTTATTGAAAACAAGTTCACCCTTAACTTTAGCAATAATGGCGGCAAGTTTCTTTATGCCTCTAATTTAGCTGAATCAACAGATTACTTCTCTAAGATAATTGAGGAAAATAATTGGTCCGAATCTAGCATATTATGTTTTAATGAAAACATTATTGATCAATACATTTCTGATTTTGAGTACAACACAAATAAAGCCAATTTAAATTCTGTTGTATTCATCACTGATTGTGAGTTTTTGGTTGCAAAGGATGGAAGTATTTTGGTTAGTGCGAATCAAATAGAATCACATAAAATAAAAGATTTACCAAACAACATAATTGTACTTGCAAAAACAAGTCAATTGTCTCAAACTGTAAGCAAGGGTTTGGAGGGAATTAGGTATAAATATTCAAATAACTTACCATCCAATATTACATCAATCAAAAACTTCAAAAGAGGCAAGGATGAAGATTTAAACTTTTTAACTTACGGTACTAGTGCAAAAAATCTATATCTAATTCTATTAGAAAATCTGTAATGAAAGACTTAAGGTCAAGATCTATATCATCCATTTTCTATGTTTTAATTATGTTGTCAGCCTTAATTCATCCGGTCAGTTTTATGATTGTTATGTATATATCATCAATAATAGTTTTAGCTGAATACGGAAAAGTGTTGAGAAAAGATCCTGAACACTTAAATTTTCTAAAAAGATGGGGACAAGATTACAGTCCATTTGTGAGCACTGAATTTTTTCCAATATTCATGGTTAGTGTGTTTGGGTTACTGCCACTTATTGGTCCCACATTGAGTTTACCTAATGTTGTGGAAGCTGATGTGCTTAACTACACATTCATAATCGTTTATTTAATTTTTTATCCGTTTCTTATATTATTTCTTATTTCCAAAAGAAAATTTTACGGCTATACTACCAGTAGGGCTTGGCCAATATTTTTAATAACACTTTCTCTTATTTTATTAGTTTCATCACCTTTTCTTAATATTGACTACAAAAAATTTCAGACTTATATGATTGCTTACTTAGTACTAATATGGGGAATAGATTCAGCGGGATATTTTGTTGGACTAAAATTTGGAAAAAAAAAGTTATGCGAGTCTGTTTCTCCCAAAAAAACAATTGAAGGTGTTTATGGATCAGTTATTTTTACGCTTATTTTTGGATTCTGTTTGAGTCAGTTCTTTCAAATTGAAAGCTTATTAGCAATAGCCTCTTCTTTAATAATTTGTTTTTTTTCAATAATTGGAGACTTAATTCAATCCAAAATAAAAAGGCAATTAAAAATAAAGGATTTTGGAAATTGGATTAAGGGTCATGGCGGTTTATTCGATCGATTAGATAGCATAATTTTTTCATTCCCATTTTTTTACTTAATCATAATAATTTTTGAAAATGTTTCATAAAGAAGGTCACACAATAATTGCAATCTTTCTAACTGCTGTAATTGGAGATATATTATTGTTAGAATATTTTTTAGATGACGGTTTTTTAAAAATATTTTTACAACTACTGTCTCTATCCATTTTGATACTTATTTTACAGTTTTTTAGAAATCCGAGGAGAAAAACAAAACTGAATAAAAATCACATAATCTCGCCTGTTGATGGCAAAGTTGTAAATATTGAAAAGGTATATGAAAAGGAATATTTTAAAGATGAAAGAATTATAATTTCTATTTTTATGTCCCCACTTAATGTTCATGTAACAAGATATCCAATTAGTGGAGTGGTTAACTACAGTAAATATCATCCTGGTGAGTACTTAGTAGCATGGCATCCAAAATCATCGGAAAAAAATGAAAGAACAACAATAGTTGTTGAAAATAAAATTTTTGGTGAAATTTTATACAGACAAATTGCTGGCGCGCTTGCTAGAAGAATAGTAAACTATGCTGAGGTTGGTCAAAAAGTAGTTCAAGGTGAAGATGCTGGATTTATTAAGTTTGGGTCAAGGGTAGATGTTTTTGTTCCAGTCGATAAGAAAATTAACGTAAAATTAAACCAGAAGTTAAAAGGCGGTGAGGATGTTATCGTTGAGTCTTAATTATTTTGTTTTTTAATGCCTTCTTCCAGAATTTCAATTTTTGATTTTACATCCTCGAGTTTTTTTCTTTCTTTTTGAATAACCTCCTTTGGAGCATTTGAAACGAAATTTTCATTTGATAACTTTTTTTCCAGAATATTTTTAAAGCCTAGGTTATAGTTTAATTCTTCTTTCAATTTATCAACATCTATTTCATTAAGAATTTTATTTTTTTGATCTACGACATAACCGTACTTTCCAACTATAAAGGAAGTTTCCGAATCTTTACCTTTTATTTGTTTTTTAATTAAATCACAATTAGTCAATTTCTTAACAATTCCAATCTGATTATCCATTAAATCATTCTCGAAATAGATTTTTAAGTCATCTTTGAAAGAGAGCATATTTTGTTTTTTAAAGTGTCTGATTTTTGAAACAATTTCAATTGAATAATTAAAATTTTCTATGATTTCTGAGTCAAATTTTATTGATTCTGGCCAATTTGATTTTATAATATTAAAATTTTTGTAGGAGACAATTTGGTCAATAATTTCTGAGGTAATAAAAGGCATAAATGGGTGTAATAAAGTCAATAGTTTTTCGAGAAAAGTAAGAGTTGAACGTTTAAGTTTTTGTGAAACTCCTTTTCCAAATTCTGGCTTTATAATTTCTAAATAAATTGAACAAAAGTCATCCCAAAAAAGTTTGTAAAGGTTCATTAACGCCTCTGATATTTTAAAATTATTAAATGATTCATTAATTGAAAGGACTTTCATATTCAAATTTTCATTAAACCATTTGATTGCAAATTCATTGTGAGATTTACGTTTCTGACTTTCATCAATTTTAAAACCATCGATTAACCTGAACGCATTCCAAATTTTATTGGAGAAATTTTTACCTTGATTACATAAAGTATCATCGAATAGTAAATCATTTCCTGCAGGAGCGCAAAACAACAAACCGACTCGAACTCCATCAGCACCGTATTTTTTTATAAGAATGTCTGGATCAGGTGAATTGCCTAGCTGTTTTGACATTTTTCTACCTTTTTTATCTCTAACTAAGCCAGTAAAATAAACATTCCTAAAAGGAATATCCTGACGTAAATAATTTCCAGAAATAATCATTCGAGCTACCCAAAAAAATATAATATCTGGTCCTGTAACGAGGTCAGAAGTGGGGTAATAATATTTGATTTCAGAGTTGTCTGGATTTCTTACACCATCAAAAACACTAATTGGCCATAACCAAGAGGAAAACCATGTGTCAAGAACATCTTCATCTTGGACAATTTCATCTGAATTTAGGTTTTTTATATTATATTTTTCCTCAAAAAGCTTTACAGCTTCGGAACTAGACAAGCAAACAACATATTTTGATTTGTCTTCTTTTAAATAAAAAACAGGAATCCTATGTCCCCAATATAATTGACGAGAAATATTCCAATCTCTTATGTTTTCAAGCCAATTTTTATACGTTTTTACATATTTTTTAGGATAAAATTGAATATCTCCATTTAAAACCAAATCTAATGCTGGTTTTGATAATTTTTTCATTCTGACAAACCATTGAGTAGAAAGTTTTGGTTCAACTACACAACTAGTTCTTTCTGATAAAGCGATATTGTGGGTATAATCTTCTGCCCTATCCAGTAATCCTTTTTCATCTAGCTCATTAATTATTTTTTTTCTAACAGAAAATCTATCTAATGATTTATAATGCATTCCATAATCATTTAGAGAAGCATCATCGTTGAAAATATCTATTATATCTAAATTATTTCTTAAACCTATTTCAAAATCTTTCTCACTATGTGCCGGAGTTACTTTAAGATAACCAGTTCCGAATTCTGAATCAACACTTTTGTCTCCTACAATTGGAACAACTCTGTTAACTAATGGAACTATCAATTTTTTTCCAACAAGATTTTTGTATCTCTTATCATTAGGATTTATTGCAACAGCAGTGTCTCCGAAAATTGTTTCAGGTCTTGTTGTAGCAACCAAGATAAATTCTTCTGAACTTTCTAGTTTATACTTTAAGTAAAAGAGTTTTGTTGTTTTTTCTTTGTAAATAACCTCTTCATTGGATAGGGTAGTTTTTGCCTCAGGATCCCAATTAACAATTTTTTTATCTCTGTATAAATAACCCTCATCATAAAGTTTAATAAACATATTCTGAACAGATTCATACATATCCTTATCTAGAGTAAACTTTGTTCTTGACCAGTCACATGAACAGCCGATTTGTTTGAGCTGATTTAAAATTATTCCTCCATGCTTATTTGTCCAATCCCATGCATGTTCTAAAAACTCATCTCTAGTTAATTCATGTTTTTTTATACCCATTTCTTTGAGCTTATTAACAACCTTAGCTTCTGTTGCTATAGATGCATGGTCTGTTCCTGGAACCCAACATGCGTTATATCCACTCAACCTAGCTTTTCTAATTAAAATATCTTGAATTGTGTTATTCAACATGTGACCCATGTGTAAAATTCCCGTAACATTGGGTGGGGGAATGAGAATAGTATAGGGGTTTTTTTCATTTGGTTCAGATTTAAAAAAATCTTCCTTTTCCCATTTTACTAACCATTTATTTTCAATTATTAATGGATCGTAAATTTTTGCAATTCCCATTTAAATATTTTAAGCAAAAGTAACTAACTAGAGACAATTATTAAAAGTATAGCTATTTTTTTGTAAAAGAGTTAAATTTGTATAAATTCAAATAATATGAAAATTACTCTTAAATTAATAACATTAATTTTTTGCTTCTTTTCAGTTTTAAATTTAGCACAGGAAAAACAAGCTGAAATTAAATTTGAAACCAATTCTATTGATTATGGACAAATTGATTATGATTCTGATGGAACTAAAGTTTTTAAATTTAAAAACATTGGTGATGCACCGTTAGTGTTTACGAGGATTTCATCTTCATGCGGATGTACTATTCCAAAAAAACCAGAAAAACCAATTGATCCTGGTGCTGAAGGTCAAATTGAAGTTAATTACGATACCAAGAGAGTTGGTATTTTTCGAAAAGCAGTGACTGTAAATTCAAATGCAAAAAACCCAACTGTGATTTTAAGAATTATGGGTGAAGTTTTAGAAGAAGAGGAGGAAGAGGAAGATAAAGGACAAATGAATTAGTCAATCCTCATTTTAATCACAGTTTTTTGAAAAAAAATATTTCTTTAAAGTCATATAATTCCTTTGGGGTTGATGTGATTTCCAAAGAGTTTCACGAAGTTAGTTCTGAAGAAGAAGTAATAAAAACTCTGAATTCATTAAAAAATAAAAAGGTTTTTATTCTTGGGGGAGGCACAAATATTTTGTTTACCGATAATGTTCAAATCCCTGTAATCAATGTTAAGATAAAGGGGATTAAAATTATTTCAGAAAACAATAATTATGTTACTATTTCAATCGGAGCTGGTGAAATATGGGATGATTTTGTGAAATGGGCAATTTCTAAAAACTTTGGTGGGGTTGAAAATTTAATATCAATTCCTGGATTTGTTGGAGGTGCACCTATACAGAATATTGGTGCTTATGGTGTTGAAATTAAAGATATTTTTATTTCTTGTTCGGGTTATTTTCTTGATAAAATTGAGAAAAAGAAATTTAAACTTAATGATTGTCAATTTTCTTACAGATCCTCAATTTTTAAAAAGTCATTAAAAAATAAGTTCATCATAACAGAGGTTGTTTTACAATTATCAAAAACCAATCACAAGATTAAAAAGTCCTACAAGAGTATAAATGATGCTCTAAACAGGAAAAAAATTCAAAACCCTACCATAAAAGATATTTCAAGAATTGTTAGTAAGATTAGAGAAAACAAATTACCTAACCCATCCTTAATTGGTAATTCGGGTAGTTTTTTTAAAAATCCTATTGTTTCAGTTGAACTACTTAATAAACTGAAGCAAAAATTTTCAAAATTGGTTTATTTCAAAGAGAGTATGTCAAAATATAAATTGTCAGCAGCATGGCTAATTGAAAATTGTGGTTTTAAAAATATAGAAGAAAAAAATGTTGGAGTGTATAAGAATCAAGCATTGGTAATAATAAATTTAGGTAATGCCACAGGAAAGGAGATACTTTTATTTTCCGAAAAAATAAAATCAACAGTATTAGAAAAATTTGATATATTGCTCGAAGAAGAAGTAAACATCATTTAATTCATGGAAGTATTTTTTATATCAATTATTTTGCTAACTATAGCATTTGCAGGAATATCCGTGAAAATAATTTTTAAGAAAGATGGTAAATTTTCTGGAACATGTGCGTCAAATAATCCTTTTCTAAACAAGGAAGGAAAGCCTTGTGGATTGTGTGGAAAACTTCCTGAAGAAAATGAATGTAAGAGATCTGATTTAAATTTGAATTGATTGAAATGAATTCAAATTCAGGTCAAAAGAATACTCCTTTCAATAAGTTGTTAAATGATAATTGGGATTATGTTTTTAACTACATATTAAAAAAGACCTCTGATGACTACATTGCAGAGGAAATTACAATTCAAACATTTTCAAAAGCATTTCAAAAAATTAAACTGTATGATAAAAAGTTTTCATTCAAAACTTGGTTAATATCAATTGCAAAGAATACTTATGCTGATCAGTTAAGAAAAAAGAAATCGATAATTGATAATTATGAAAATATTGAAAAGCATAATTATTCGAGGAGTCCTGAGGAAGATTTTATTGAAAAAGAGAGTTATGACGAGTTAAAGGAAAAAATAAATCAATTAAAACCAAACTACAAAGAGGTTTTAAAATACAGGTATTTTGATGATTTATCAATTAAAGAAATTTCTAAAAAACTTAATCAACCAATCAGCACTATCAAGATTAAAATTTTTAGAGCAAAAAAACTTTTGATAGAAAAGATAAAGAATAATGATTGATCAAATCAAAAAACTAGGACCTGGTTTATTGTTTGCTGGAGCTGCCATTGGAGTTTCTCATCTTGTACAATCAACAAAGGCAGGTGCAGAATTTGGTTTTGGACTAATTTGGGCGTTGATATTATGTAATTTTTTCAAATACCCTTTCTTTTTATTTGGAACCAAATACGCTTTTTCAACAGGTGAAACCCTACTACATGGTTACAAAAAAATTGGAGATTACGTATTGTACATTTATTTACTACTTTCTATTGTTACAGTTTTTACAATTCAAGCGGCAGTAACTATTGTAACAGCAGGTCTAGCAGTTGAACTATTCGGTTTCAACAATAATATTACCATAATGGCATCAATAATCTTAATTCTTTGCATTATAATTCTTACAGTTGGGAAATATAAATTACTTGATAATTTTATAAAAATAGTGATCTTAATATTGGCTTTATCTACACTGTTTGCGGTAGGTTATGCAACTAACGATAGTATGGTAGAACTTAACTTTAATCAAATTTTTCCAGATGAGGTTACAGGAATAATTTTTTTGGCTGCTTTCATGGGTTGGATGCCTGCTCCTCTAGATGTTTCTATTTGGCAATCTATATGGACAAAAGAAAAATTAAATCTTAATAATAAAATCAAATACAAATCAGCATTGTTTGATTTTAACGTAGGATACATTTCAACTGTTTTTCTTGGATTATGTTTCGTTGCGCTTGGTGCTTTTGTAATGTTCGGATCAGGACAAACATTCTCGAATAATGGGTCAGAGTTTGCTAATCAACTGATTAAATTATATACAGCTAATCTTGGTGAAAATGTTAAGATTTTCATTTCAGTTGCAGCATTCACAACAATGTTGAGCACTACAATTACATGCTTAGATGCATCACCAAGGGCGATGAGCCAAACACTAAAATTATTAAACTATAAAAAAATTAGCGGTTATAATATTTGGATTTTGATTATATCCATAGTAACAATGATAATTTTTGTGTTTTTTGAATCGGAAATGGGTGCTTTGATTAAAATAGCAACCATTCTATCATTTATAACTGCACCAATTTATGCAATTATGAATTATTCACTTGTTAATAGTGATTATATGCCAAAAAAATTCAAACTTTCGATATCAATGAAATTTTACTCTGTTTCGGGTATAATTTTTTTAACAATCTTTTCAATTTGGTACATAACTTTAATTTAAAATTCGATTATATAATCATATATTTGTAAGCGTTTAAGTTAAACCTTTTTGATCACTAAAACTCTCAACGATAAAATTAAAGGAAATTGGACTAAGGTCGATATTAGTAAAACTAATAATAGTTCAGCTAAAAGCAAATCAGATTTCCAAAAAAAACCCGACTGGATCAGAGTAAAATTACCTACCGGAAAAAAATACTCCGAAATTAGAAGTTTAGTAGATAAGTATAATTTGAATACCATTTGCTCGTCAGGAAGCTGTCCAAATATGGGCGAGTGCTGGGGAGAGGGTACTGCTACATTTATGATTTTAGGTAATATTTGTACAAGGTCATGTGGATTTTGTGGTGTAAAAACTGGAAAACCAGAATCAGTTGATTGGGAAGAACCTGAAAAAGTTGCTAAATCAATCTCAGTAATGAAAATTAAACATGCAGTTATCACATCTGTTGACAGGGATGATCTTAATGATCAGGGATCGATAATTTGGGCGGAAACAATTAAGAGTATCCGAAGAACTAACCCCGAAACAACAATGGAAACACTAATTCCTGACTTTCAGGGTGTGGAAAGACATATTGACCGAATAATTGAAGCAAATCCAGAAGTTATTTCACATAATATTGAAACAGTAAGAAGACTGACTCGTGAGGTAAGAATTCAAGCCAAATACGACAGAAGTATGTCAGTACTTAAGTACTTAAAGGACAAAGGAGCAAGAAGAACCAAGTCCGGTATAATGCTAGGTTTGGGAGAAAAAGAATCTGAAGTTTTAGAAACACTACGTGATCTTAGAAATGCAAAGGTTGATGTCGTAACAATTGGACAATATCTCCAACCAAGTAAGAAGCATCTACCAGTAAAGGAATTTATTGAACCAACAAAATTTAATTTTTACAAAGAATTTGCTAAAGATTTAGGCTTTCTACATGTAGAAAGCGGCCCTTTAGTAAGATCCTCTTACAAAGCAAAAAAGCACGTTAATTAAAATAAATTTCCTGAGAAATTAAATCTATCAGTTCATTTGATTTTCCAAAGAAATCCACTTTAATATCTAGATAAAATAAATTTTTAATCTCGTGAATAGACATTAACTTGAAGTAGTCTTTTTTTGTTGTTAGTATTATTTTATCTCCACTAAAATTCAATATTTTTTTTAAATCATTTTGGTTATAATTATGATGATCGCTGAAGCTTATATGATCAAATTTATATTTTTTTGATATTAAAAATCTTGTTAATGGTTGACTATCAGCAATTCCAGTTACTAGAACAAAATCACTATTCAAAGCTGAAATGGGAGTATCCTTTTTTCCTTTTAAAATATTATCATAAAGAATTTTACTAAAAAAAATACGTTGATGATTTTGGGGTTTGATTTTTTTTACAATATTTTGTTTAAGGGATGAACTTAAGTTATTGGGGCATTTAGTCACAATAATTATGTTTGCCCTTTTATAACCAGTTCTTGGCTCACGTAAGTTTCCAACCGGTAAGATAAAATCATCATAAAATGGCTGATCAAATTTTGTTAATAGTATATTAAGGTTACACTTTATCCCTCTTTGTTGCATAGCATCATCAAGAATTATTAAATGGTCTTTGCTGAACTTTTTTGTAATTCTATCAATTGCAAACAATCTATTTTCGCAAGCAAAAACATTTATTTTTTTGAATGATTTTTTAATCATGAAGTTTTCATCACCAACATCTTTAACATGAGAGTCATTTAAAACCTCCATAAAACCTTTTGTTTTTCTTTTATATCCCCTGCTCAAAACAGAAATATTTATTTTTTTTGATAATCTTTCAATTAAAAATTGAACCAATGGAGTTTTTCCAGTTCCTCCTAATGATAAATTTCCAATGCATATTGTATTTATTTTTGTTTCACGAACACTAAAAAAATTATTTGAATACATGAAACTTCTAGCTGATTGAAATAGATAATTTAATGTAGCAAATGGAAAAAGTATTTTTCTGAGTAACATCTAAGGCGAAAATATAAATTTTATATTTGATAAAAAATTTGATGTTACTTTCAGAAATTGTAAAAATATTGGAGGATTGGTGTCCTCCAGGTCATGCCGAGGACTTTGATAATGTTGGACTCTTAGTTGGTGATCAAAAGTGTGAGATTAACAAGGCAATTATAACACTTGATATCACTCATGATGTGATAGATGAGTGTATTTTCTCTGAAGCAAACTTGATTATTAGTTTTCATCCTTTATTCATAATTGATCCCAAAACAGAAATAATTGATAGGAGAGTTAATGATCTAATAATTAAGTGTCTTAACAATAACATAAATGTTTATTGCATCCATACCAATTTAGATAATAATAAAAATGGTACCAGCTATCAACTAGGTAAAATTTTAAAATTAAAAAACCAGAAAATACTTATAAGTAATGATGAAGATGGTTTAAGAGGAATGGGCAGTATTGGTTTTATGGATCAGCCAATGAATGATTACAATTTTTTAAATTTTTTAAAAGAAAAATTCAATTTAAATTATTTGAGACATTCGAGTTTATTAAATAAAGACATTAAAAAAGTTGCATTAGTTGCCGGATCTGGAAGTTTTGCAATTGAAAATGCAATTTCTGAAAAAGCTGATTGTCTTATTTCATCCGATTACAAATATCATGATTTTTTTAAGCCTAATAAGAGAATTTTAATAATAGATATTGGACATTACGAAAGTGAAAGACATATAAAAGGCATTATTTTAAATCATCTTAAAGAAAAAATTCCTAAGTTTGCGTGCATTATTGCAAAAAGTAAAACAAACCCCGTAAATTATTTTTAATATGGCCAAAAAAATTGAATATTCAGTCGAAGAAAAGTTAAGAGCAATGTATGATTTGCAATTAATTGATTCTCGAATAGATAAAATAAGAAGTGTAAGAGGTGAATTACCACTTGAGGTCGAAGACTTGGAAGATGAGGTTGAAGGTTTAGATTTCAGAATGAATAAAATAAATGAAGAAATAAATGAAATTGAAAATGCTATTAAAGAGAAACAAAACAAGATTGAAGAATCAAAAGTAATGATCAATAAATATAATGATCAACAAAAAAATGTCAGAAATAATAGAGCGTTTGAATCCTTACGTAAAGAAATAGAATTTCAAGAACTAGAAATAGAATACAGCGAAAAACAAATCAATGAATTAAAGGTTCAGATTGAAGAAAAGAAAGGTAAGTTAGATGAAACAGCCTCTGAAAAAGAAGAAAGACAAACTCACTTAGATCATAAAAAAGAAGAATTAAATAACATAATGAAAGAAACTGAAAAAGAAGAAACTGCTTTGGTAAAAAAATCTGAAGAATTTGAAAAAAAAATTGATGAATCTCTTTTAATTTCTTACAAAAAAATTAGATCCAGTGTTAAAAATGGTCTTGCAATTGTTCCAGTTGAAAGAGGAGCTTCTGCGGGCTCATTCTTTATTATTCCTCCCCAGGTACAACTTGATATTGCCTCAAGAAAAAAATTCATAACTGATGAATATAGTGGTAGGATATTGGTTGACAAAGACTTAGCTGAAGATGAAGAGAAAAAAATGGAAAAAATATTCAGCTCTATCTAACTACAAATGCTTTACTAAGAGTAGGGCCACCAACTAAATTTATTCTGTAAAAATATTGTCCTGCTGATAATTTACCATTTTTATCATGGCTTATAGAGAATTGGTGTTCTCCTCTCATTAGATCGCCATTAAATATAGTGTTAACATGTCTTCCCAAAATATCAAAAGTTTTTATATTAACCTTGTGGGTTTGTTCAATTCTTAAATTCAAACTAACTCTTTGATCATAATTTGAATAAATCGGGGCATGGTAATTTAATAAGGAATTATAGTCGACTATATCTTTATCATTACATCCAAAACCTAATCCAACAATATCGTATTCATTTCCAAGCATTGCAGCATTTATAAATTTTGAATCACCACATAACCAATCAGTCAATATAGTTTGATATATAGATCTGAAATCAATTGTATTGTACATATTTCCTCTCCTATTCAAGTTTGTTAAACTGGGATGACTTCCAATAAATCCACTTCCTCTTAATGGGGAACCAAACAACATGACTGGAGCAGCTGAGCCATGGTCTGTACCTTCAGATCCATTTTCCGCAACTCTTCTTCCAAATTCTGAAAAGGTCATTGACAATACTTTTGAATCAAAACCATCCTCTGCCAAGTCATCATAAAATGATTTCACAGCTGATGATAAACTAGATAATAGATATTGGTGTGTTAAAGCTTGATTTCCGTGGGTATCAAAACCACCAATTGAAACCATATAAATTTTTGAACCCAGACCACCCTTAATCAGTTTAGCAACTAGTCTCAATTGTTTGTCTAAACCCTCATCAGTTTCATATCCACTATAATCAGTTGAAGATTTGAATGCATCATTAATAACTTTGGCATAATCATATGTTGTATTACTCACTCTTCTCAAAAACTCTAGCTGATCACCATGAGTACAATCAGGTAAATTTTGAGTAGAATAAAACTCTCCTCTCTCTGCAACTCTCTCAAGTCTTGACTCATTAGCTACAGCAAAAGCGTAATTTCTTGATGCGCCATTAAAAATTAAATTAGCATTACTTCCAATTTGAACGGCAACAGGTTTTTCAGGTGGATTTGTTGTATAGTCAAAGTATTTTTCATCGTAATACCTGCCAAGCCATCCAGATGAAACCATATCGCTCTTATTTGTTGATCCAGTCGCCCAATAGTCTGATGAGGTAAAATGTGATAAGTTTTGACCCTCATATCCAACACCATTGACTATTCTCATTTTTCCATTTTCCCAAAAACCTGATAAATTGCTCATATGATCGGGCATCGAAAAATCATCATTCAACCTAATCAAATTATTTTTTGGAATATGAATAGATGGTCTTTTGGAAACATACGTATCATAATCATAAACTGGGATAATTGTATTTAATCCATCGTTACCACCTTTAAGTCTTATTAAGACCAATACCCGATCGGACAAGGAATCAGATAATGCGTTAGTTAAAAAATTAGAATTTAGGACAGAGATATTTGTATTTCCAAGAGAAATAGAACCTGCACCTGCTATACCTAAAACTTTGAGAAACCCTCTCCTGTCCCATCTAGAGTGTTCTTCTCGATGCTTTTTAGAATCTAGGTAATTTTTATTACTCATTTCAATTGATATTCAGGAAGTTTCACAAAAAATAACAATAATGCATAAACCTGGTTTGGCGCATAACTTTCATTAAGAGTCCATCCCCCTCCATTAAAATAATCGTCAGGCACATCTCCTTTAAAGGCAGCCAAGGCATCATTCAACTCATCATCCATCAAGTTATAATTACAAAACATGTATTTATTAATTTTTTTAACAATTTCAATAGGGTTGGTTTCTTCAATTCCAACAATACTAATTGCATAATTTCTAAATTGTTCTTTATTCTTAATCCAATATCTAGATAGTAAATAATCAGAAAAATCCCATCTCATTGGTAAAGTTCCTGTTGATATCCAGTCATGATTTTCTTGCCATCCTGCTACATCAACTGGATTTAATATTTCTTGACCCATATCACTGCACCTTGCTCTTAAATAATTATTTAAGTTATCATTAAAATTGTCAGGTTTTTCAAAATCAAACTCCTTTTCAATAAAAACCATAAGATCTACTGGGCTTTTGATTAAAACATTGCTCGAAAAAGAGTTGAAAAAGTGCTCACTTTTAAAAAGCTTTCTATAAAGTGGCTCTAACTCAAAGTTATTATTCACAAAATATAGAGCTAATTCATCAACTATAGCCTCATTTACATCAGGGCTAACAAAATGTTTATATAATTTTCTTACAATAAACTTTGATATTAAATCACTTTTTTCTTCAAATAAAATGTTTATAACGTCATCATAATTCCAGTTTCCCTTTCTTCCGAAAATGGTTTTTTCTCCATTATCGAACCTATTAGGATTAAAATAAATTGGTCCTCCATCTTGTCTGTTGTTGTATCCAGTCAAAGCCCTTGCAGTTTCAGTGATGTCATCTTGAGTGTATCCGTTACCCTCACCTAATGTGAACAATTCATAGAGCTCTCTTGCATAGTTTTCATTTGGAGCATTATTTCTATTTTCATATCCGTTTAAATACATTAGCATAGCATCATCCAAACCCATAACAGAAACAAAATTTTTGAAGTTTCCCAAAACATTAGATTGTAAATTGTTGTAATATCTAAATGTATAAGCAGGATGATTGTACATGTAATATTCAGTAACAAAATGGTTACTCCAAAATAATGTTAATCGATCACGCATATCATTTTTTAGAAAATCTTCAAATACAATTTTTTGATGGTTTCTGTAAAATGGTCCTCTGTTACCTCCCGCATTTCTAAAATCAGTGTTTGTCCAATGAGCCCAACCAGGATCAGGTGTCAACGGTAAATTTTTTGCATTATCAATTAATTCGTCTATTATCTCTGAGGGTGTAAGAGATAATTTTGATGCAATATCCGTGTGTTTTAATCCAAAACCTAGTCTCCTGTAAACAAGTAAAACTTTAGAAATATCCCATGGATTATCAACTGTTGGGATAAAAGCAGATAACGTCCCATTATTACAACTCACAATCATGGTTCAAATATCTTAATTTTTTTTTAATTATTTATTAATCAGTGAGTTGTTTTAATATGAAATCAAGAATACCATTTATATCTTTACTTTCGATTCCCAACTTGGGAGCAAAGACATAATTTTCTATTGAAAGTGAATCAGCCCTTTGCTTTAAATATTTCGCATGTATGGGATGATGATTAAAACTGGATATTGATTTTGGTACCATATCACCATAATTAGCAACTAACATTGGTGGATCAGATGAATCCATGAAATCAAAATAGTCAATAGCATCTTGATACTTTTTTAGTTTGTAATTAACCAACCATTTATCAACATCCATACCTGGGTATTTCAAGAATCTTTTAATCATGAAATCAAAAATTTTATCGGACATATTTATCATTTTTTTCCAGTTTTGACTATTGAATGAGTGAGCACCATTTATCGAAACTATTCCTTGAACTCGAGTGGATTCTCTCAAAACTTTATTCTCACTTTTTAGGTCAGCCATATCATCAGATAGCCCCAGCCACAACACAGAATTTGCACCCGACGAAACACCCCAAATAACAACTCTGTTTTTATCCAAATTAAATTTATTATGATTGTACTTTAAAAACTGTAACGCTAACTTTGCATCATTAAGTGATGAAATTAAGCCGTCTTCATTATTAAGAAAAGAATAATTTATAGTAGCAAAAGCAATTTTATTATTTAGAATTTCACTTATTCTTCCAATGTTGTTTTTTCTGTAGGTATGTTCTTTTTTCCCACCTTTGTAACCACCCCCATGTAAGTATATGACCAGAGGGGTTTTTGAATTTGATTTTGGGATTATAATATCTAGTTTATTTCTTTCATTTTTTCCATATTCAATATTTTGGTAAAATGTGATATTGTCTTGACTCATTAGTGAGTCAATTATGGCATTATTACTTTGAGCTAGAGTAAAAGCAAACGATAACAAAAAAAATAATGTTGAAAAAAAATTTGAGATCATTATACTTCTAAATTTATAAATTTAAATAATGTTTAAAAAGGTATTCATATTAATTCTAAGCATAGTAAGCTTAACCTATCTGTTTTTTTTTAGTGGTTTTTTTTCACTTAATTTAAATGCGACTCAGAGCGAAAGTTTATTTTTTGCCACAAAAATTTATTTATTTTCTGCTTCATCTTGTTTCTTAATTGGTGAGATTACTAAGAATTACAGTCAAATCGACAAAATATGGAGCATCATACCAATTGTTTACGTATGGTATTTTACAATTCAGTCTGATTTTGATTCAAGAATGCTTTTGATGTCAACTTTAGTTTCGATCTGGGGAGTCAGACTTACTTTTAATTTTGCCAGAAGAGGAGGTTATAGCATATATTTTTGGAGAGGTGAGGAGGATTATCGCTGGAAGGTACTAAGAAACAAAACCCCCTGGTTAAAACGACAACTTAATTGGTCTCTTTTTAATTTATTTTTTATTTGTTTTTATCAAATGGGACTAATTTTTTTGTTCACCCTCCCAATTTTAGCTGCTTGGACAGGGGGTAATGAGATAAGTTTTTTTGATTATTTAATCGGTTTTTTAATGCTTCTATTTATAATTCTTGAGACAATTTCGGATCAACAGCAATATAATTTTCAAACCTTAAAATATGAGAAAATTAAGTCAAAGTCTGAATTAGTAGGAGATTATAAAAAAGGTTTTCTGACAAGTGGGCTATGGTCTTACTCAAGACATCCCAACTTTACTTGTGAACAGATAATTTGGATTATTTTTTATCTGTTTAGTGTTTCTGCTACAAGTGAAATTCTAAACTGGTCTATTGCAGGTTGTATTCTTTTGGTGATTCTGTTCTATAATAGTGCGAAATTTAGTGAAGAGATAAGTGCAGCTAAGTATCCCAAATACAAAGAATACCAAATGAATGTACCAATGTTTTTGGGTAGATTTAAATCTAACTGGAAAGACTAATGAAATATAAAATTGTTGGGATAAAAATTATTATACAAAAGATATCAAAATATCTGTATACTTTGTCAAGTGAGTGCCAAAAAGCAATCAATATCAATGGAGCTTGAAAAAACATTCTGACTAATGCTTTGTTCTTAGAAATTTCATAAACCGATTGAGCTTCCAAAGATTGAAAAAGGAAAATATTCGCTGGAAAAACCAAAATTAGAAGAAAGATTAATCCAATTGCACCAAATTTTCTTGATTTTTTAAAAAACAATGATACACCAAAAATAATTTCAAACAAGCCTGAAATGTAAACAAGGAACAGATGATAAGGAAGATAGTCTGGGACAATGACTAAAAAAAAGTCAGGATTTATAAAATGACCAATTCCTACGTTGATGTAAAATATTGCCATAATGTAAATAGTAATTAGTTTAAATTTAAAGGCCAATTTGTCTTTATTTTCAAAAAACATAATTCTTATATTTAGAAGAATGAATTTTAAAAGTAGTTTATATATTTTAATTGCTTTTCTTTTTTTTACTCAAATAGTATCTGCCCAAAATATTATAATTGAGGGATCAGTTGTGGATGAGTTTGATTATGAAGTTCCCTTCGCAGCTGTTGGTATCTTAAAAAAAAATATTGGCACTACATCAACAATGGAAGGTACATTTTCATTCTTAGTAACCAAAAATGAACTCAACGACGTTCTAGAAATATCTTCCATAGGATTTGAAACAATAAAAATTAATGTTCAAGATTTTATTAATCGGAAAGACAAAAAAATAATTTTAAAAGAAAAACTAACAACACTTGACGAGGTAATTGTAAAAGCCCCAATAAATTACGTTAATCAAGCTATAAAATCTTTGAAAATAAATACTATCAGTAAATCCCATCAACTAAATATTCTATACAGAAGGTGGGATGTCGAGGAAAACAAATGTCGTTTTTTTATAGAACACTTTATCAAGGCAATTGATCAAGGACCAAACTCAAATATTGTAAGAGCAAGTGTTGAAAACATAAGAAAATCATCAGATTATAGATTTGTAAAAAATCAATCTCAATTTCATCCATTGAGATACACGGAGTGGAGTAATCCACTAAGAAAAGGAGTGAGGACCAAAAGTTATAATTGGAAGAAAATTGGTAATTCATCCTACGATGGAGAAGATGTTTTAATTTTTGAGGGAATAGACAAAGAAAATTCAAAAATAACAATGTACATAGGTTATGAATCATTTAAAATTTACAGACTTGAATATGAAAGAGATCCTAAAGTTGGTAAATACGCGAATAGCATTTGGATTTATAAAAAAAACAGTGTAGGTAAACTATATTTAAGCTATATGACAAGAGAGTGGGTTGGTGCTCGACGTCTTCCCGAAAATGTGAAAAAAACCATGATTAATTCTGGTCAAAAAGTCAAGGAGTTTTATCCTGTTTCATTTAGACACGAACTATTCGTTACAAAACTTATAGAAGATAAATCAAAATTTGATAGTTTTTTTGATATGGAACAAAAAGACATGTCTTTATATAAGGTGCCTTATAACAAGTTTTTTTGGGAAAATTTCAGTGTACCACCTGAGACAAAAATTTACAAGGATAATATTAAGGAATTGGAATCACTTTACGGTGTTCCGATTCAAACACAATTTCTTTACTCTAATTAGAATTTACAAATAAAAAATCCTTTGATTACTGTTTACTTAGAACTAAGCTTTTTGCTTCACCAAAGGATTATGAATTGTGGGCGCTGAGGGATTCGAACCCCCGACCCCTTGGGTGTAAACCAAGTGCTCTGAACCAACTGAGCTAAGCGCCCGGCGGTTGCAAATATAAGATTCTTTTTTACATATTTAGTTCAAAAAAACTAGAGAAAACCATAGCCAATTTTTACAGATGCCAAGAAAAAACCATTATTATCTACCAAAGGTATTTTATTAGAATTAATGGTAGTAATAACATCAATATCACTGACCCTTCCACTACCAAAAATATTTTCGGGAAAATTAAAATTATAGCCCAATTCAGTTTTCAAATAGAATTTCTTTTCATATTTAAAACCAACTTTAAGAACAGGACTTGAGTTTCGTATATCACTCATTAATCTAATATTATCTTGGTTATCATATTCAAGATTTAAATCAATTTCATAATTGCCGATTGAAACATAAATATTTTTATTAAAATATATATTTAAACCATATTCAATTTTGTTTACGGAGAAATCAAAAAAATCATAATTTTTAGCAATTTGTTTAAATGGTTCGTCAAATATTTTTTTTCCACCCTTCGAATAATAAAGAGAATATTTAGGTTTTATTTTAGTTAAAAAAAATTCAAATCCAAATCCAACAATATGTGGAACACCAATATCAACTTCAAAATTTAGCCTATGGTGTTCAGTATCAAAAGTTATGGGCTTTTCAATACTTTCTTGTGAGTAAGTATCTAATAAAAAAAAAAAAAAATGCTTAAAAAGAAAAAAATAAAGTTACGATTCATAAGTTATAGAATATGATAATATTATTTCGAAAGAAATAGAAGATGGTAGCGGAGCCACACCCTGAATATTACCATTTCCAATAAGTTGTAGACTCTTGGTTGCTAATATTTCATCGGAAATCGATTTTTTTTGATTTGAATCTATTGGAAAATTCAACAATCTATTTATCGAATTATTTATGTTCGTTACTGAAAGAGAAGACAACTTACCCGATGGTCTATTTAAGACCACTTCAACAGATCCTGTATTTCCTGTAAATCTAGTTATTTTCAAATCAACAGAAATTATTTCAACTTCAGTGATATTGTCAACTATTGGAGATAAATCTGGATCATCTTTTAAATTATAAGATAAATCAGACTCAAAATCAGAGTTTTCGGTAATTGGAACAGTATATTGCCACTTTTTTTGGGCTCGTAAAGTTTTTATTTCAATTAAGCCTTCAGTTATATCATCAGATGATCCACATGATATGATAAAAAGAATAAAAATAATTTTTTGAAATATTTTCATGTTGTGAAGTTACTGATATTTTTATATTAAAATTTATTAACTTCTGAAAGCAGAAAGGTTGAGCCTGTAACTAGTATAGTATCATTTACATCAGAATCTTTAATTGCAGTATCTAAGGCATTACTTACACTATCATGCAATGAATAATTTAAACCCTTCATAGAAACCTGACTTTCAATTTTTTTTAGTGACATACTTCTTTTAGATGGGACAGGACAAAAATAATATCTTAAACTAGTAGGAAAAATTTTAAAGATTTCATGCTGATCTTTTTTTTCTAATGTTCCAAAAACCACTTTAGATGATTTTTCTAAATTTAATAAAGAAATGGAAAGCGCTGAAATATTATGTCCTGTATCAAATATTATTTTTGGTTTTTTACTGATTAGCTGCCACCTACCGTAAATCTTTGTGTTTTCCTTAATATTTAAGATTCCTTTTTGAATATCTTCCTTTGCAATCCCAAGCTTAAGTATGTCTATAGTTTTCAGAGCAAGCGAAATATTCTTTTGAACAAAAGGACCACTTAAATCACTTTTGTATTCTTCAGATATTTTTGAAAGGTAAATTGGAGCGGATTTTTTACCTGCTTCAATCTTGAACAAATCTTTAAGTTTTTCATTTTTTTCTCCAATGACAACTGGCTTGTTGTGTTTAATTATTCCTGCTTTTTCTATGGCAATTTCTTCTAAACTATTACCTAAAAATTCTTTGTGATCAAAACCAATATTTGTTATTACAGACACAACTGGCTCTACAACATTTGTTGCATCTAACCTACCACCCAAACCAACCTCAAGTACTGCATAATCAACCATATTTTTTGAAAAATAATCTACTGCCATCGCAAACGAAATTTCAAAATATGTGAGACCCATTCTTTCAATTTCAGAGCGGTTATTCATGATAAATCCTATAAAAAAATCTCTATCAATAAAATCTTTTCCGATTCGAATTCTTTCACGAAAATCTTTAATATGGGGAGATGTAAAAGCGCCTATTTTATATCCTGACTCTTGTAATACAGATGAAATAACAGAACACGTAGAACCTTTTCCGTTTGTTCCACCAACGTGAATAATCTTTAAGTTTGATTGTGGATTCTTTAAGTGTGAGAGGAAGGCTTTTATTCCATCTAACTTAAATTCGTAATTTTTATTTTCCCTGTCAAAGGATAATGGAACAGTGTTGAGCCATTCTATGGACTCCTCATAATTCATTATAAGACAAAATCTCTAAGAAAAATAAAGGTTAAGAAACCAGCTATATAACCAATAAATGCTAAAAAAGCTATTTTCTTGAGATACCACATGAAATCAATTTTTTCCATTCCCATCGCAACAACACCTGCGGCTGACCCAATAATAATCATACTTCCACCAGTACCCGCAGCATATGCTATTCCATGCCAAAGGGGGTCATCAGCTGCTTCACCAAACATTCCCATTGATGCTGCAACGAGTGGAACATTATCAATGGCTGCAGAAAGAAAGCCTAATACAAAAATTACAATATCAAGACCTTTGAATAAAAACCAATCTACATTTTCAAATGTTAGAACCATAGTTTGACCAACTTCAAAGACAATTCCCAAAGCTTCTAAACCACCAACGGCCATAAGTATTCCTAAGAAGAAAAGAATACTAGGCATTTCAATTTTAGTTAGTGCGTGATGTACAGGGCTATGGTGTACATGATTTACAGGTTTTGGTAAGAGGTAATTATATATTTCTCCAATTGTAGCAACGAAAGCTAGGGACAACATCATACCTACATATGGTGGTAAACCAGTTGCAACTTTAAAAAATGGGACAAATAATATTGACAACAACCCTATTATTAAAATTTTAGAGCCGAATTTGTTTTCAGATTCAGTGGAGACCATTGGATTTATCTCACCTTGAAATACTTTATATTTTGACACTACATATGTAGGTATCAACATACATACAAGTGACGGAATTATCAAATATTTTAACAAAGCAATTGGGGTAACCTTTTTCCCAATCCAAAGCATTGTCGTTGTGATGTCTCCAATCGGAGACCATGCACCACCTGCATTTGCAGCAACAATGATCATTCCTGCATACCAGAGTTTTAAATTTCTATCATTCAGTAGTTTCTGTAAAATCGTTATTAGTACAATAGTAGCTGTAAGGTTATCAATTATCGCTGACAAAAAGAAGGCGAGGAAACATATAATCCAGAGTATTTTGATTTTACTTTTTGTTTTTATAAGCCTTTTGATAGTTGAAAAGCCATTAAAGAAATCTATAATTTCTACGATGGTCATTGCTCCAATTAAAAATATAAGGATCTCTGCTGTGTGACCTAAAAAATAGTTTATAACCTTTTCAAGCTTATTGGGAACCAAACTTTTTGTTGCAGGGTCTATGTCATAAACAGTCATTCCAAAAAATGAGATAATTGCCCATATGAGAGCCATCATTACAAGAGCAGGAACTAATTTGTCTATCTTTAAAGTGTGTTCAAAGGCAATTGCTAAATAACCAAGTATAAATACTACTATAATTGCTGTTTCCATTTATTTTATTTGTTTAAGAATTCTCAATAATCGAACCAAAATATGTAAAAAAAATAAAATTTGTAGGCATATTTTGAAAAGTTAATATTAATTGAAGATTGGATTGATTATTGATTCATATTAATTTCTATTGAATTAATTAATAAATAAATTAGTTGGTTCCCAGTAATTTGAGTTTTGAAAGAACAAGGTCTATATAATCCATTATTTGAACATGAAAATTGTGGTGCTGGATTTATATGTAGTTTGGAGGGGAAAAAGACTAATGATATAATCTCTAAAGCATTAAATATATTAACTTGTCTTGAACACAGAGGTGCAGTAAGCTCTGATGGTAGAACAGGAGATGGAGCTGGTATACTGATTGAAATTCCAGATATTTTTTTTAAAAAAGAGTGCAAATTTAATCTTCCCGAATTTAAAGAGTATGCAGTTGGAATGGTATTTCTTCCCCCCAAAAAAAACCAACTAAACTACTGTGTTGATATTTTTGAAGAAGAAATAAAAAGACAGGGATTAAATATTCTTGGCTGGAGAGATGTACCAGTTAATTCAAAAGTTGTTGGTGCAATTGCGTCACAATCACAACCCAATATTAAACAGGTTTTTATTGGAAAAAATGATCCGAATCAAACTGAAAAAGATTTCTTGCTAAGGCTCTACATCTCAAGAAAAATATCTGAAAATAGAATTTATCAATCTAAATTATCCCAAAGAAGTTTTTTCTATTTCTCAAGTTTACATAACAAAACAATTATCTATAAGGGATTATTAATCCCAGAGGACATTGAAAGATTTTATATTGATTTAAAAAATCCAATGTTAGTGACTAGACTTGCTTTAGTTCATCAAAGATTTTCAACCAATACCTTTCCAACATGGGATCTTGCACAACCCTTTAGATACATGTGTCATAATGGTGAAATTAATACTTTAAAAGGTAATATTAACAGAATGATTTCCCGGCAAGAGTTAATGGATTCTGAGTTAATTGATAAAGAAGATTTAGAAAAAATTTTTCCAATAATTTTACCTGGAAAATCTGACTCAGCCTCCATGGATATGGTATTAGAGCTTCTACTAATGACTGGTAGGAGTTTACCGGAAGTCATGATGATACTTGTGCCTGAGGCATGGGAAAAACATAAGACCATGTCTTCATCAAAAAAAGCATTCTACCAATTCAATAGTTGTTTAATGGAGCCATGGGACGGGCCTGCATCAATTCCGTTCACTGATGGTGATTATATAGGTGCACTATTAGACAGAAATGGACTAAGACCATCACGATATTCAGTGACTCATGATGGGTATGTTATTATGTCATCTGAAACTGGGGTTGTGGATATTGAGCCAGAAAATATTAAAATACATGGTAGACTAGAGCCTGGTAAGATGTTTTTAGTTAATATGAATGAAGGAAGAATTGTTGAAGACGATGAAATAAAAAACTCTATTGTAAAAAAGTATCCGTATAGTAAATGGATAAAATCAAATATTTTACCACTTAGCAAAATACCATACAGAGTGAAGAAATCACCAAAAGAAAAGCTAAACTTTGAAACTAGATTAAAAGTTTTTGGATACACCAAAGAGGATTTTAAAACCATTATTTTACCAATGTGTAATAATGGTAAAGAAGCCATTGGGTCGATGGGAACTGATACACCACTTGCAGTTTTATCAAAAAAACCACAACTTATTTACAATTATTTTAAACAACTTTTTGCACAAGTTACCAATCCCCCACTTGATGGAATTAGGGAAGAAATCATTACAGATACAAGTTTGTCATTGGGCAGTGATTATAATATTTTCGATTTAATTCCTGATCATGCAAAAAAGCTGAAAATCAATAATCCAATTATTTCAAACGATGATCTTGAAAAGATAAAATATATCGAACATGAAGACTTTAAAGCTTGTTCAATTAATGCAAACTACGAAATTAGCAAAGGTCACAATGGTCTTGAAAAAGCTCTTGATAATATAGTAGACAAGGTTGAAAAAAAAGTTGACACAAATCACAATATCATAATTCTTAGTGACAGGAAAACATCAAAAAAACATGCTCCTATTCCCATTTTATTAGTTTGCTCATATGTCCATCACAGTCTAATAAAAAGGAACAAACGTTCAAAATTTGGAATCGTTATTGAATCTGCTGAACCTAGAGAACCTCATCATTTTTCGATGCTTTTTGGTTATGGGGCAAGCGCAATTAATCCCTACATGGTCAATGAAATTATAGAATATCACCACAAGCTTGGATTTTTGAATGAGCAAAAACTTGATAAATCAATAAATAATTTCAATAAAGCCATCGCAAAGGGTATTTTAAAGATTATGAACAAGATCGGGATTTCTACACTACACTCATACAGAGGAGCGCAAATTTTTGAAGCACTTGGATTGAGACAGAAATTTGTGAACAAGTACTTTAATAACACACCGTCTAGAATTGAAGGTGCAGGCTTATATGTTTTAGAAAAAGAAGTTTCATCTAGAATGGATTATGCATTAAACAGCGAGAAAGATATATCAAGTATGAAAACGGGTGGTGATTACAGGTGGAGAAGAGATGGAGAAGCACATATGCTGAATCCATTTACAATATCAAAACTGCAACAAGCAGTTAGGGAAGAAAAATATGAAACTTACAAATCCTATGCTGAAAAAATAAATAAGCAAAGTGAACAATTCATGACAATAAGAGGGCTTTTAAAATTTGAAGAGTTTGACCCAATTTCAATCGAAGAGGTTGAGCCATGGACAGAAATTGTAAAAAGGTTTAAAACAGGAGCAATGTCGTACGGTTCAATTAGTAAAGAAGCACATGAGAACTTAGCTGTTGCAATGAACAGAATTGGTGGCAAAAGCAATTCAGGTGAGGGAGGTGAAGATTCAAATAGATTTAAAAAATTAAACAATGGTGATTCAAAGAACAGTTCTATAAAACAAGTTGCATCCGGAAGGTTTGGCGTTAGCTCAAATTATTTAACCAATGCTTCTGAAATTCAGATTAAAATGGCTCAAGGTGCTAAACCAGGTGAGGGAGGACAACTTCCGGGACCAAAGGTCAATCCTTTAATTGCAAAGGTTCGGAATTCCACTCCATACGTAGGTTTAATTTCACCACCACCCCATCACGACATATATTCAATTGAAGATTTGGCACAACTTATTTACGATCTCAAAAATGCAAACAGAAAAGCAAGAATTAATGTAAAATTGGTTTCCGAAGTTGGTGTAGGAACAATTGCTGCTGGTGTTGCAAAAGCAAAAGCAGATGTAATATTAATTTCGGGGTACGATGGTGGTACCGGAGCTTCACCTCTCACATCATTGAAGCATGCAGGATTACCGTGGGAACTAGGAATTGCAGAAGCTCAGCAGACTCTTGTATTGAATGATTTAAGAGGCAGGGTTGTTATAGAGTGTGATGGACAAATGAAGACTGGGAGAGATGTAGCCATAGCATGTCTTTTAGGTGCTGAAGAATTTGGATTTTCAACTGCTCCACTTGTTGCATCAGGCTGTATAATGATGAGGGCTTGCCATCTAAATACATGTCCTGTTGGTATTGCAACACAAGATCCAGAATTAAGAAAAAATTTCAAAGGTAAACCTGAGCATGTCATAAATTTCATGTATTTCGTAGCACAAGAATTAAGAGAAATTATGGCAAATTTAGGTTTTAGAACAATTGATGAGATGGTGGGTCAAAGCCAAAAACTTGTTATGACTGATGCTGTAGAATATTATAAGGCGAAAGGATTAGATCTTTCAAAAGTATTGTATAGGCCTGATGTTGATGAAAATATTCCAGTTAGAAATGTGTCAAAACAAGAACATAACCTTTCTTCAGTGATTGATTTTAAGATTTTAAAAAGTTCTAGACTCGCTATTGAGAAGAAAATCAAAATGAGTCTGGATTACACAATTAAAAATACTGATAGAACTGTCGGTGCTATTTTAAGTAATGAGATTTCTAAGAAATATGGTGAAAAGGGATTACCAAAAGGGACATTAAAACTCAACTTTACGGGTGCTGCCGGACAGAGCTTTGGAGCATTTGCAACCAAAGGACTTGAAATGAAAATTGAGGGAAATACAAATGACTATTTTGGAAAAGGACTTTCAGGTGCAACTCTTATTGTCAAAGTACCAAAAAAATCTACCTTTAAATCTCATGAAAATATAATTACAGGAAATGTAGCTCTCTACGGGGCTACCTCTGGTGAAGCCTACATCAATGGTATAGCTGGAGAAAGATTTTGCGTCAGAAATTCTGGTGCTACAGCGGTTGTTGAAGGAGTTGGTGATCACGGATGTGAATATATGACGGGTGGTATAGCATTAATTTTAGGCAAAATAGGTAGAAATTTTGCTGCAGGGATGAGTGGTGGTATAGCATATATATTCAAATCAAATAACGAGTTTAGAAGTGATAATTTTAATATGGAGATGATCGAATTTGAGAAACTTGATAAACAAGATTATGATATCATTAAGGATCTTCTAGAAAAACACTACTCGTACACACAGAGTAGTATTGCTGAAAAAATAATTTTAAACTGGAATAAGTCGAGGAATATGTTTGTAAAAATAATGCCAACTGAGTATAAAGCAGCTCTCGAAAAGATGGCTCAGTCCAAAATAAATGAAATAATAAACTAACTGTGGGTAAACTTAGAGGTTTTGTAGAGTTTGATAGGGTTAACGAGAATTATATTCCTGTTGAAAAAAGAATAAAAAATTTCAAGGAATTCACAATTAAACCAAAAGATGACGAACTAGTAAAACAAGGAGGAAGATGTATGGATTGTGGAGTACCATTTTGTCACAGTGGTTGCCCACTTGGCAATTTAATCCCAGACTTTAATGATGCAGTTTACAACAGAGACTGGAAAGATGCTCTTAAAATTTTACATTCGACCAATAATTTCCCAGAATTTACAGGGAGATTATGTCCTGCACCATGTGAATCAGCCTGTGTACTTGGGCTTATAAATCCTCCTGTATCGATTGAGCTAATAGAAAAGTATATTATTGAGAGGGGATTTAAAGAGGGTTGGATCCAGCCAATAAAACCAAAGAAAAGAACCGGTAAAAAAATAGCTATTGTTGGCTCAGGTCCAGCAGGCCTCGCAGCTGCACAACAATTAAACAGAGCAGGTCATCTTGTAACTGTTTATGAAAGGGATTCTAGAGTTGGTGGTCTACTAAGATATGGTATTCCCGATTTCAAACTTGAAAAATCTATTATTGATAGAAGAGTTGAAATTTTAAGTCTTGAAGGAATTAAATTTAAAACCAACGTTGAAGTTGGAATTGATATTTCAATTAAAAAATTAAAAAAAGATAATGATGTAGTTTTATTATGTGGTGGTGCAACAGTAATGAGGAGTTTACCAATACCTGGTCATGAACTAAGTGGAGTTGTTCAAGCGATGCATTTTTTAAAGAAGCAAAACCAAGTTATTAGTGAAAATTTTAGAGAAGTTGATGAACTTAATGCCAAAAATAAAAATGTTATTGTGATTGGAGGTGGTGATACAGGATCCGATTGTATTGGCACATCTAACAGGCAGGGTGCAAAATCAGTTGTAAATTTTGAAATTTTACCAAAACCAAGTAAAGAACGTACTGATGAGAATCCTTGGCCATACTGGCCATTTACACTCAAAACTAGCTCATCTCACGAAGAGGGAAGTAAAAGACAGTGGTCAATTTTAACAAAAGAATTTATAAATGATGGTAACGGAAATGTAAAGGCATTAAAAACAATTGAAGTTGAGTGGATAAAAAAACCAAATGAGAAGGCGAAATTAGTTGAGATTGAGGGCTCAGAAAAAGTATGGCCTTGTGATCTAGTACTATTAGCTCTTGGATTTACAGGTCCTGATAATCAAATAATCAATAATCTCAAATTAAAGGCTGATAATTTTTCAAAACCATTAACAAAAAAATATCAAACTTCTGATAAAAAAGTTTTTGCTGCTGGTGATTTGAGAAGAGGACAATCTTTGATTGTATGGGCTATTTCTGAAGGTAGAGAGGCTGCCTATGAAATTGATAAATTCTTAATGGGCTCGACGGAACTTTCATCTAAAATTCATGGAGATTTACCATTAGTTAAATAAATTCCACTTGAATCCAAATCTCACACCAAAATCTCTATAAACACTCTCGGGTGTTGAATAAAAATTATTTCCCGTAAAAGATGAATTTATATGTTCAGCAATTATAAAAATTTTTGTTTGTCTAATCTTGGCATTAAAGAAAAAATCAAATAGTGGGAAACTACCAATTTTTTTCTGACTCTGAATGTGAAAATCTGAAATTAGGGGATTATATTCATTTGCATAATATTTTGAAAAGATTTTAAAATTTAATCCTGTCTGAATTGCTAAAGTGTTTCTGAAAATTCTTTCACTGAAAAAAAGTGTATTTCTCGACATAAATTGTGGTAGGTTTAAAATATCTTCATTTTGGTTGATTATTTGATAAATAATTGAATTATCGAGGGTCCATTTACCAAAATCAAATGACTTCTCAAGTTTTAAACTAGAATATTTAATTTTTCCCTCATATTGATTTAATATGGGGGCCATTATTTCTTGTGAATCTTGATCTATCGATACGAAAAAAAAATTATCAATAATTGAGTGATTAACATTAATATTCCCGAAAATAGAGTTTGATATTTTTAGATTGATTGATTTATTTTCAACCAATTTTAAAGATTGCGTCCAATTAATATTGTCATATCCACTCATAAAATTCTCATAAATAAATCCTGGATGTTTTTGTGTTAGTGACAAAGAAATGGCAAACCAATTATTTTTAGAAAATTCTCTTTTAAGTTTGGCAATAAAATTATTCCCCAACTGATCGCCGTTTATTTTTTGCTCTAAATCAATGGATAAATCAAAATTATAAAGGTTTTTGAATGCCTTTACAGAAAACGAGCTGAAGTTTTCTGAAAAAACTTTATTATCCATCCCAGTTTCGACTTTAAAATAATTAAGATTATAATTATTCAATTGCAAATGTAATCTGTCAAAAAATAAATTATCCTTAGTCAAACCAAAACGGTTTGACAATGTCCTCAGTTTGTAATGATCAATGAGATTGTTATTTCCAGAAATTAGATTCCCGTAATAAACCGATGCGTTGTCTTGACTATAGCTATTGTTAGTTGTTTCAAAATCAAAGACATGATAGATCTCAAAAGAATTATTGTTTTTATTGATAAGTGAAAAGTTATTTTTTAAATAAAAGATTCTCTGTTGGTAATTATTTTTTGCATCTTCAAATTTTACATTTAGTTTGGATCTTTCATCAAAAATTGGATCCTCTGATTCAAAATTATCAATTGACGAAGAAGTCAGACCACCATTTTCATTCCTTTCAAAACTTTGACTCAAATAAAAAAACCTTGTACTTATTTTTTCACCATTAAAATTCAATGTTGTTCTAAACTGTTTAGAACCAAACAAACTATTTTGATAGTTACCTAGTGATCTTAGGGCTTTAAAGGCAATAGAAAAGTTCAAGTCTTGGTTTAAATTACTCGTGAAATAGGCATCTGTCAGTTGTCCTTGGGAATATACGGACTTAAAAAAAAGTTCTGTCAAAGGATAGGCAACCTTACTAAACATAACATCCTCCCTGTTAATTAACATAACATCGTTAGCTGAATAACCCAACTTAGGAATATTGTCATTGGGAAGCTCGTATGTCAATTTATTGTAGAACCTCCCAACGTTATTTGCTTTGAGTAAATGAAAATCATCTTTCTTTAAGAAATTGAATGAATAATAATTTTTAATTGACAATGTTGTATCTAATATTATTGTATCATTCTCTTCATTAAAGAATTGAAGTTTGGAAGTATCAAATTTGAAATATTTTGACTTGATAGTATCTACTGGGTTATCAATTAGGTTCTGTTCAAGATTTATGGTTGTATCGTCTTGTGAAAAGGAAAAAATTGAGAAAACTAAAAGTAAAATTGTTAATTGTTTCTTCATTAATTTGTCTAAAGTTATTGATTTAATAGCATTTATGATTTAAATTGATGATATGTTGAGTCTTTTTGACAATAAAAAAATAGTATGCGGAGTAGATGAGGCGGGAAGAGGATCACTTGCGGGTCCTGTTACAGCAGCAGCTGTAATTTTACCTAAAAATTATAAAAATTCATTTATTAAAGACTCAAAAAAAATAAATCGTAAAGAAAGAATTGATTTATATGATGAGATATTAAAAAGTTGTATTACGTATTCTATCATCAGTATTGAAGCAAAAAAAATTGATGAAATCAATATATTAAATGCAACTTACTTAGCTATGAATCTTGCTATTGAAAAACTTAAAATTAAGCCTGATAAAATAATTATTGATGGTAATAGGTTCAAAGCAAGGAAAAAAATAGATTTTGAGTGTATAGTTGGAGGAGATGACAAATACATAAGTATTGCAGCAGCATCAATTCTAGCAAAAGTAAAAAGAGATGAAATTATGTGTAAACTTAGTACTCAATTTCCAATGTATGACTGGAAAAAAAATAAAGGATACGGTACTGAAAAACACAAAGAAATGATTTACAAATATGGTCGTTGCAAATATCATAGAATGACATTTAACATTAAAAATAAACAGTTGAAATTGACAATCTAACTTTTTAATTTTGAGAAATAAATGAATAGGTTATATATTCTTCTGGTTGTGTTAATCACTTCTTGCTCAAATGAGCTAGAGAAGAGTTTGATTATTGATAAAATTCCAGATGATCCAGTTTTGACAATTTCGATTAAAGAATTTGAAAATGTTAACTTTCAAACATTAGAATTTATCTCTGAATCAGTTGATTTTGATTTTTCATCAATTGAGAATTATAGCTCTAAGGGGGAAGTTTTAATAAGCTTCCATTATACTTCAAAAAATAAATTAGATCATTTTTTAATACAGGATTTTCCTGATACATTATCAAATAAATTTGTTGACTCTATCAAATATGGTAACCACAACATCTACATTGATAAAAATTCTAATTATGTGACGAACAAAAACAATTTTTTGTTTCTATCAAAAAATAAACTTTTAATTGAAAATGTTATTAGAAACTCAACTTATGGTTCAAACTTGGAGTTTGAAAAATTTAAAAACCTATATCATAATAAATCGAAAAATATTTCATTGATTGTCAAAGAAAACTTTAACGGGTTGATGTTTATGGATATTCCACAAAGTGTAAAAAGGTTTTCGAACTTGATGCAGTACGAATTTGATGTATTAAATGATGAAATTAATGTTTTGGGATTTGCAAAAAGTGATGAAAAAAGAAAAATTCAATTTTTAAATAATTTAAAAAAATCAAGCACAGATTTTTTTGATATAATTCCAGAGAATTTCTCAAAACTTAAAAGAATTTCATTTGAATATAATGAGGTCAAAGAAAACTTAAACGCAGTAATTCAAGATGTATCAATAATTAATTATGAAATTGATTCTATATTTCAGAATGTCTCTGAAGTTGGTGAGTTAGTAATTGAGAATGACACCCTATTTCTTCTTAATTTTGATGATTCTAACGAAATCAATTCAATTGAATCAATTAAAGGAAGTCAATTTTACCGAGGCCAAGAAATTAGAGAATTATCAAAAAATACCCTAAAGATTGATCTTTTAAGTTTTCATGAATTTGAAAAATTTAAATACTTTACAAAATTTGAAAATCTTGTTGTGTTTGGAAAAAATGAAAATGAACTGGAAAATGTTATTTTGAATTATAAAAACAATTTAACACTTTCAAAACAAAATCAATTTGAAAAATTTAGAAAAAAAATTCCATCAAAAAGTGTAAGCTTTACTTTACATAAAAATGATGAAGATTTAGGCAATACGTACATATATTCCACGGAAGAAGTAGGTAATAATCTTGCTTATTTTTCGTTATTTACTAGTCCTAGTGAAAACAAAGAAATAATAAATAAACTAGAGCTAGTTTCAAAGACTAAGCACTCTCAAAATATTGTAGTTAAACCAACATTAGTTAAGAATCACAGAACAAATGATCTGAATATAATTTTTCAAGATTTAGATAATGAACTATTTCTTATCAATTTAGACGGCACTAAAATTTGGTCTAAAAAATTTGAATCAAGAGTTATCAGTGATATTTATCAGATTGATATGTATAAAAATGGTAGACTACAATTTGTTTTTCTAACCTCTGAATATCTATACATAATTGATGTAAAAGGAAATATTGTTAAAAAAACTGCTAACAAGGAAAATACTTCTAAAAAATATTTGTCTGTTTTTGATTATGATAAAAATAAAAATTACAGATTGGTTGTTCAGGAAGGGAAAACTTTATCGATGTATGACTCAAAACTCAGTGTTGTTAAAGGTTATAAGGCAACTAGATCCAAAAAGACAATTGCTAACAAAATGGATCATATAAGAATTTTAAATAAAGATTTTCTCATCCAATATTATGAGGACAAAACTTTCACAATATACGACAGAAGGGGAAGAGAAAGAATTAAATTACCTAAGGAATTAAAGTACAAATCAACTGTTTTTAAACACAATAACAAACTTATCTTTCTAAGTGAAGAAAATGAGATAATTAGGATTGATATCTCTGGAGAAATTTCATACCAACCCCAAAACGAAAATATAATTGGTTTGGTCTCAAATCAGGACATGTTAACTATACATACTGACAACAAAATAATAGTAAATCAAAATGAGCTTGATATTCCTTATGGAAATTATACAACCCCCAGGATCTATCAAAATTACATTTCAACTCTAAATCTTGACACGAAGGAACTTTATCTATTTAGTGAGAATAAAAAAATTGAACGTTTCCCGATTTTTTCTTCAAATTTTTATGACTTCTCAACTAGAGAAAAACAAACAGTTTTAGTTGTGGTTGGTGATCAAGATGAGCTGCTGTACTACACCGTAGATTAATTACACATTTTTAAATTCTTTTTCGAATTGCTTTACAAGCTCTTCTATAACTTCATCTATATCTACCTCACAACCAATTTCTTTACTCATTGAGGTGACAGCTTTGCCTTTCAATCCGCAAGGTATAATACCATCAAAATAAGACAAATCTGTATTAACATTTAATGCCAAACCGTGTTTGGTAACCCATCTACTAGCTTTAATTCCCAAGGCGCAGATTTTTCTCTCATTTAAGGTATCCTTATCAATCCATACACCAGTGTGATCCTCACTTCCCATTGAAGCAATTCCAAACTTTTTTAATGTTTTGACAACGATAAATTCAAGTGTCCTTAGATATTTATGTATATCAGTAAAAAAATTTTCTAAATCAAATATTGGATAGCAAACGATTTGACCAGGACCATGATATGTGATGTCTCCTCCCCTTCCAATTTTTTTAAGCTGAATTCCCTTTTGTTTGAGTGAATTTTCATTTAATAATAGATTATTTAAATCTCCACTCTTTCCAATCGTATAAACGTGATTATGCTCAACAAATAAAAGATAATTTGGGGTTATGAGAGAAGTATTATTTTTTCTATTATTTAACTTGATATTGCAAATTTTATCGTGATAATAATTTTGTATTTCTAATGCTTCATTGTAATCTTTGAAACCTAATTTTTTTATTTCAATTTCTTTATTGATTTTCAACACCACTAATTTGATAGTATAAAAATAAAAAACATAAGCATTAAGTACATCTTATATTATTATATTTGACTTGCATGTCAAATTTTTCTGAACAAGAGCTTGTAAGAAGAGAAAAGCTGAAAAAAATTATTGATTTGGGTATTAATCCCTACCCTGCTGAAACTTTTCCAGTAACTCACTTGGCTGTTGAAATTAAAGAAAACTTTGAAGAAGGTGAAGATGTTAAAATTGCAGGAAGAGTCATGTCAAGAAGGATACAAGGAAAAGCGAGTTTTGCAGAAATACAAGACAGTAGTGGAAAAATTCAAGTTTATTTCAACAGAGATGAAATATGCGCTTCAGAGGACAAATCAAAATATAATGAACTTTATAAAAAACTTCTAGATATTGGAGACTTTTTGGGTATTGATGGTGTTCTTTTCAAGACCAAAGTTGGTGAAATGACTGTCATGGTAAAAGACTTTAAATTACTATCTAAATCTCTAAAACCTCTACCACTACCAAAAGAAGATAGTGAGGGTAAAAAGTATGATGAATTTAACGATCCAGAGCAACGATATAGACAAAGATATGTTGACTTAGTTGTAAATAGTGAAGTAAAAAAAACATTTATCATAAGATCTAAAATCATTAGCTCAATTAGAAAATTCTTAGAGAAACTAAACTTTATTGAAGTTGAGACACCAATCTTACAACCGATACCTGGTGGTGCTGCTGCAAAACCCTTTGTAACTCATCACAATTCTTTAAATATTCCTTTATACATGAGAATAGCTAATGAACTTTATTTAAAGAGATTAATTGTAGGTGGCTTCGATGGGGTATTTGAATTTGCAAAAGATTTTAGGAATGAAGGTATGGATAGAACTCACAACCCAGAATTTACGAACCTCGAATTTTACGTTGCTTACAAAGACTACAACTGGATGATGGATTTAACTGAAAAATTATTAGAAAATACTGTAACTGAATTATATGGTAAGAGTGATGTTGTTTATGGTGCTAATAAAATAGACTTTAAAGGTCCTTACCCTAGAATTCCAATTCTAGAGGCAATAAAAAATGAGACAGGAATAGATGTTGAAAATTTAAATGACATCGAATTATCAGAAAAAGCAAAAAATATTGGTATTGAGGTTGATTCCACAATGGGCAGAGGAAAAATAATCGATTCCATTTTTGGGGATAAATGTGAGTCAAATTTTATACAACCAACTTTTATTATTGACTATCCAAAAGAAATGAGTCCCCTAACAAAACAACACAGAAATAAAGTAAACCTTACAGAAAGATTTGAGCTATTGATAAATGGAAGTGAGATTGCTAATGCATATTCAGAATTAAATGATCCAATTGATCAACTTGAAAGATTTGAAGATCAATTAAAACTTTCTGAAAAAGGTGATGATGAAGCGATGTTCATAGATCATGATTTTATTCGATCTCTTGAATATGGAATGCCTCCTACATCTGGAATTGGTTTTGGAATTGACCGTTTAGTTATGTTGTTAACAAATCATAAATCCATTCAAGAAGTTATATTTTTTCCACAAATGCGACCTGAAAAAAATGAAGTAAAATTAAATGATGAGGAAAAGAAAGTTTTTGACTATATGAAAAAAAATAAAAAAGTTGAAATTGGAGAGTTAAAACATTACGCAGAGCTTAGTAATAAAAAATGGGATAAAACAATAAAGTCACTTACAAAAAATCAACTACTAAAAGTCTTCAAAAATGACTCTGGCATTTTTGTTGAGTTAATCTAAAAAATTTAAAACATGAAAAAGATAATTAACCTGTTGTTGTTAATATTTATACTAGTACCTAACAAAAATTTATTCTCCCAGGATGAAAAAAAATCTAAGCCTGATTCTAAGGCTAAAGTAAAAAGTTTTGCATCAATAATTTCAGAGGCAACAAAAGATGATGGATTATTTAATGTCTACTTTAAAGATGATAAGTATTATTTTGAGATACCAGATTCATTAATTGGTAGAGATATGTTAATGATAACTCGAGTTTCAAAAATGTCTGTTTCAATTCCACTATACTCACATATCTTGAATCAACAAGTTTTAAGATGGGAAAAAAATAATAATAATAATATTTTATTGAGAGAATCATCTTATGTAAATTTTGCTGCAGATTCACTGCCTATCAGCGAGGCAGTTATAAATTCTAATTTTGAGCCGATATTATTTAAATTTAAAATTGAGGCTAAAAATGATTCTTTAAACTCATCTCTTATTAACGTTACAAGTTTATTTACAACTGACCTAAAAAGTATTGGTTATCCTCAGAGAAGCAGAAAAACCTATAAGATTTCTGGTCTTGATTCAAAGCTATCATATATTGAAAATATTAAGTCATTTCCAAAAAATATTGAAGTAAGAAATGTTAAAACATATAGATCCACAGAGACAGAGAATGGTTCAGTTTCTATGGAAATTAATAATTCCATGATTATACTACCGAAAAAACCTATGAAAAGAAGGTATTTTGATGAAAGAGTTGGATGGAACACGAATAGGCAGGTTGATTATGGTCTAGATAATCAAAAAGCTGAAACTGTAAGATATTTGAGAAGATGGAGATTGGAGGTTAAAGAAGAAGACATAGAAAAATTTAAAGCAGGTGAATTGGTAGAACCAAAAAATCCAATTGTATTTTATATTGACCCGGGTACTCCAATTAAATGGAGGAAATACATAAAGTTAGGAATTGAGGATTGGCAAATTGCCTTTGAAGAAGCAGGGTTTAAAAATGCTATTCTAGCTAAAGATCCACCAACAAAAGAGGAAAATCCAGATTGGAGTCCTGAAGATGTTAGGTATAGTGTATTTAGATATTTGGCTTCTGAAACTATCAATGCAAATGGAGGTAACGTTGTTGATCCTAGATCTGGTGAAATTATTGAGTTCAGTGTAAATTGGTATCATAATGTTTTAAAACTTGTCAGAGATTGGCTTGTTGTTCAAACAGGTGCAGTAAATGAAGATGCAAGAGGAATTGAATTAAAAAATGAATTAATGGGTGAAGGTGTTAGATTTATAGCAGCTCACGAAGTTGGTCATGCAATAGGTTTACCGCACAATATGGGTAGTAGTAGTGCGTACCCTGTTGATTCACTAAGATCAGCAACTTTTACTAAAAAGTATGGCACTGCTCCATCAATAATGGACTATGCGCGTTACAATTATGTTGCTCAGCCCGAAGACAAAGGAGTCGCACTAATACCGTCCGATTGGGATACACCTAATAGCGGTATATACGATAGATTTTCTGTTAAATGGGGTTACAAACCGATTCTGGGCTCATCTCAAGATGAGGAAAAAGAAATTTTACGAAAATGGATTATAGAAAATCAAGATGACCTTAAATATAGGTTTGGTCCAGGTAATAGAATAGATCCAAGTCAACAAACGGAAGATTTAGGTGATAATGCTATAGAGGCAAGCAATTATGGTATTAAAAATTTAAAAAGAATTTATCCTGAACTGATTAATTGGACTTCAATAGAGGGGGAAAATTATGACAACCTGAGGGAACTACATAATGCTGTATTTAGTCAATTTAGAAGATACATGGGGCACGTGGCAACTAATGTTGGTGGTGTTTATCAGTATTACAAAACTTCGGATCAAAAGGGAGCTGTTTACACTCACGTAGAAAAAAATCATCAAAAAAACTGTATCAAATTCCTTAATAAAAACTTATTTGAAACTCCAACATGGATGATTGACAAAGATATATTAGATAAAATTCAGTTTGCAGGTGCTGTAGATCAAATTAGAGGACTTCAATCAAGCTATCTTAACAGAATTCTTGATTTTGGAAGACTAGCCAGAGTAATTGAGAATGAAGCCTTGAATGGATCAAAATCCTACTCATTGGACGAGTTAATGTTGGATTTAAAGAACGGTATTTTTAGTGAATTGAAAAACAATTCAAATATTGATATTTATAGACGAAATATCCAAAGAGCCTTTATTCAAAGATTAGGATATTTGATGAAAGAAAATCAAAATATTCCCTCATTCGTTAGATCATCTTCGAGTACTACAAGGGTTAAAGTTGATGAATCAGATATTAGGTCTTCTACTTTAGGTATTTTAATTGATTTGAGACGTGAGTTAAATAAAGCTCAGAAAAAATATTCTTCAAACAAATCCGTTAAAAATCACTTAATGTATTGTGCTGGATTAATAAATAATATTTTGAAAGGGTAAATTCTAATCCTTGTATTTTATTTCTTGACCAATACTAATCTGGTTGTTTTTTAGATTATTAATTTTCATAATCTTTTCTATGGAAATGTTATATTTTTTAGAAATAAAATATAGTGTATCCCCTTTTTCAACAGTATGAATATCTTTTAATTCCTTTGATTTTTTTCGTTTCATTGGTTTTTTTGAACCATCAAATTTCCAAAGATCATTTTCTTCAATAGTTCTAATTAATTTTTTTGGATAATTTGGGTCTGTTGCATAACCTGCTTTCTTCAAACCATTTGCCCATTCAATATAATTGTTTTTAGGAAGTCTGAAAAGAAAAGAGTAGCGTCCTCTGGTTGTTAAAAATTCTGAATGGTCTTTATAGCTTTCTATTGGTGAATTGTACTTTCTAAAACATTCACCTTTTTCATCATCATCATGATACACTCTTTTACCTCTCCATTCTTGGTGGCATTTAATTCCAAAATGATTATTTGATTTTAAAGCTAAATTGCTTGAACCTGAAGCTGACTCAACCATTCCTTGTGCTAGAATAATACTAGCAGGAATTTTGTATTTTTTCATTTGTTTTATAGCTAATTCAGAGTATGTTTTTATATACCATTTTTTTCTCTCCTCAGAGCTAAGGTTTTTTATGAATTTTTCATACTGATTTGAATTAGCATTTGGTTTTTTGGTTATTGACCTTTTTATATTAAGTGGTACTTTAAGAATTTTTCCAGGCAGCTTCAATAGACTGCATGATGATATTAAAAAGGAAAAAACTAAAATTAAGTAGATTTTACTACCAGCCCTCATATTTCAAAAATATTAATAAGTTTTTAAAGTAAGTTTTTTTAGGCATAATTATTGTAATTTTAGTTATAATGAGGTTTACGTTGTTTTTGGTTTCCTTTTTACTTATTTCATGTGGTTCTGTAAGAGTTGCATACGATTATGATTCTGATTCAGATTTTTCATCCTACAAGACCTATGCTTTTTCAAAAGAGCAAATAGAAAATCTTGAAATTTCTGATATCGATAAAAAAAGAATATTAAGCTCTGTTGAAAATTACTTAAACTCAAAGGGATACAACTTTTCAAAAAATCCTGATTTAATTGTTTCTATTGATACCAAAGCAAAAGAAAATGTATACATCAATAGGTATAACAATTATGATTATATGGGTTGGTATTACCCATATTATGGTTATGGATCAACTTTTAAACCCTATACAAAGACTGTTGGTCTACTTTACATTGATATTGTTGATTCCCAAACTGGGAAGTTGATATGGCAAGGTAGCGGTTCAGGATCTTTATCTGCAAATAAGCTCACAAGGGATCAATTGATTTCCAATTTTGTTTCTAGGGTAATGGAATCTTATCCCCCGACAGATAACTAAAAGCTATCTTTTAATTTCAATATAATTGATTCTATCTCTTTTGTCTTTGGTCCAGACCCAGCAGCAAACTTTGCTTGACCACCACCCCCTCCTCCGATTGAGTCACATATATTTTTAATAATTTCAGATGCAGATATATTCGAAGTTTCAACAATAGACTCTGAAACAGCAGAAAAAATACTAAACCTATTATTGGATTCCGTTAGCAAAATTATGATATGATTTTCAATACTTCTACCAAGACCTATGCACAATGATTTTACAAAAGATGGTTCAAAGTTCAATCTTTTAAATAAAAAATT
>CACCAP010000004.1:102500-130362 GCA_902544085.1 uncultured Bacteroidota bacterium | reverse complement strand
CTCAAGAAAGGTTTAACAATCAAATGCTTAACGGAGAATGGGAAATAATATATGATGAAAATAATGATGGAAAAAAGAATAAATATCATTCTAATGATGGCTTTGATAATGGATTGATTGAAAAAATTTATGTACCAAGTGTTTGGGAAAGATATAAGAAAGATTATGAGGGTGTTGTTTATTACAGAAGAAAGTTTAAAGTTCCCAAATCAGAGGAAAACAAAAAAGTTCATTTAAACTTTAACGCTTCAAATTATATAACTGAGGTATATGTTAATGATAATTCAATAGGATTTCATGAAGGAGGTTTCTCACCATTTTCTTTCAATATTGAACATGTCCTTGATTTTGAAAATGAAAATACTTTAATAGTAAAAGTTATGGGTCCAATAACAATTCAAGACAAGGTTATAGACGGAATTGGTCAAATGGAAACCCCACAGTGGAGAGGATCATATACAGGTGGAATATGGCAAGATATTTTTCTCTCATTTACAGCACAAACCCACATTGAGGATGTTTTTATCATTGCAAACTATAAAAATGGAAATGTAGAGTTAAAAAATAAAATATTGAATGGATTGGGGGACGGTAAATACAGATATAGATATTCCATCAATAATTTAAATAATCTTGCTGAAAAAACAACCTATGAAAAGGAGTTAACGATTCAAAACTCAAATTTAGTAGTTGATTTTAATATAAATCACCAAATTAAAAATCATAAATTATGGTCACCTGAAGACCCACAAATTTATGAGTTAGAAATTTTTTTAGATAAGATTACAGAAAGTGAACAAGGGACTGTACATATAGAACTTGATCATGTCAAAGAAAAATTTGGATTTAGAGAGTTTACAGTTGAGAATGAAAGATTTTATTTGAATGATAAACCAATTTATTTGAAAGCAGCGTTTTTTGAAGGTTTATATCCAGTTAAACTCTCATATCCAGATTCCAGGGACATGATGATTAAAGAGATTTTGTTGGCTAAAGAAGCAGGTTTTAATATGATTAGACCATGGAGAAAACCACCACCAAGAGAATGGCTTCATTTGGCTGATTCTATTGGAGTGTTAACGGTTGGTAGTATGGCAATAGAATGTATGGATATGCCAATAGAATCTCCTTACCTCCCACAAAGAGTTGAAAATGAAATAACTGAAGCAATCCTTAGAGACAGGAATCACCCCTCAATTGTACAATGGGAATTGTTTAACGAAATACGAAGACCTGTACTAGCCAACATGTTAGTACCAATGTCACTAAAAGCTAGAGAATTGGACCCAACCAGAATGATCCTCGATGAGTCAGGAGGTTGGGCATATGGTGCCAACTTGTACTTGCCCTTTTCTAACAAAGCATTTAAATTTAACGACATCCATAATTATCCTGGTCCAAATATTACAAATAATAAATTTGATGGTTTTTTGACCATAGGTAATACCAAAGAAAAAAATATTGAATTAGGGCTAAATGCAAGAACACCTGGAAGAAATGTAGTACCCAACATATCATCTTATGTTTCTGAAATAGGATATGGAAGTTTACCTGATTTGGAGAATAATGAAGCTTTATTTAAAGAAAAAGGAAACCCAATAACCTACCCTTACATCTACCATATTAATTACAACAGAGAAATAAAAAAGGCTTTAAAAGAAACAGGTTTGAATAAAATTTTTAAATCTGCCACTGATTTCTACATTAAACAGCAAGAAATTCATGGAATTGCTAATAAAAGAATGTTGGAGGCTATAAGGTCCAACCCTACTGTTATTGGTTATTGTGTACATGCTCTAACAGCCGGAGATTGGATTATTGGAGCTGGATTACTTGATCTCTGGCGTAATCCAAAAGGGAAAGCATATGATTTGACCAAAGAAGCCAATGAGGATAGAATTATTGTTATTAGAACTGATAAAAGAAATTATTATCAAGGCGAGTCTATCAAAACTGAAATAAAAGGAATAAATGACAAAAGTGTCTTGTATGGAAACCTTTATGTAAGAGTAAAATCTAAGAAAAAAAACAAGGTACTATATGAGAACAAAACAAAGACAAAGCTCGAAAAAGGAATATCCCTTATTCATGATAACACAATAAATTTAGATGTAGGAAATTACATCATTGAAGCTAATTTCAATTCAAAAAAGACTAAATTATTTTCAACGATTGAATTCAGTGTCTATAACTCGAAATCAAAACAAAATGGAAAAAAAATTGCTCTTGCTAATAAAGATAAAAGACTTGAAAAATTTCTAATTGAAAAAGGATTTGAAGTAATAAATTTTGATAAAAAACAAAGTATCGATATTCCTGTAATATTTAGTAATGAAAAAGCAGAATTTATTAGTTCTAGCGATGGAAATGTTGTTAAAAATGAAGATAATCAAGATAATCTTCTCTCACCTAGTGGACCTTCATTAAATTCAAAAAACAGTCAACTTAAGTCGAGAATAACTGAGTTGAACAGTTTTGTTCACAAAGGGGGGAATGTAATTTATCTGTCAGTACCTGGAAAAACAAGAGTAAGGAAAGGACCAAACCTTACTTTTATTGACGAGGGAGAAAACTATTTGCCTGTTAAGTTTGTAAAAAATATTTCACAAGGATTATGGGATGGAATACTACATATTAATTCTAATCACAAAATTTTTAAAAATCTACCTATTAATGTTAACATGAGTGGCACATATGAGAACATTGCCCCAACTATAACGTTGAGGGGGATTAATGCAGAAAATTTAGTTAATACTGTTGCATTTGACAGGATTCCAAACGGAAATATCATGAAAAGAAACTATATTGGTTCCGGAGATGTTTGGTCAGGGTCAGATCTCTCAATTGTAAAGCATGGGGATGGAAAAATTATTCTATCTACACTAAAATTAATTCAAAATATAGGATACGATCCTGTTGCTGAAATTGTTCTGATGAATATGATAAATTACATTGATTAATGGATACTCAAAACTATATAATTGAATTTATGTCGAATGAATGGATTAGGAATACGGTCATTTCTGTATGCCTCATGTTTTTAATCCTTTTTATTTCAAATAATTTTTTTAATAAAGATCAGAAATTAAAGATTGTAAAAATTCTTTCTCTATTCATGATTATTATGACAATTACCGATCATTCAAGAAATATTATCAATGGATTATGGAATGTTTCAGATAATCTTCCCCTTCATATGTGTGGTTTAACCAATTTAATTGCATGTTCAGTCTTATTTACAAAATTAAATAAAAGAGTTTTTGAGTTTTTTTACTTCGCAGGAATTATTGGAGGAATACAGGCTTTTCTGACCCCTCAAATAAATAATTTTGATGGTTCAACTTTTGAATATATTTCATACCACACATCGCATGCAGGAATAATTTTGATTCCAATCTTTCTATTAACAAATCTGAAATATTCTATAACAAAGTTCTCTTGGTTTAGAGTTTGGGTCTATCTGAATATAATTATTGCTTTTATTATACCGTTGAATTTTCAAATTGACTCAAATTATATGTATCTAGCATCACCACCTAATGTCGACAACCCCTTACTAATCGGCGATTGGCCATATTATATATTTTTCTGGGAAATAATTGTGATTCTATTCACATACACCCTTTATGTAATATCAACAAAAAAGTTTATCTAAATGAAATCTCCAATTGAGGTTTTTTCAGATTGGGCAATTTCTGGAAAAGATGAAGGAATGAAAGAAAATCATCATAAGCCCGTAATGAAAATGATTGAATTGTTTGAAAACAAATATGAAAATCCTTCAATAATCGATGCTGGATGTGGAAATGGATGGCTAATTCGCCATTTTGATAAAAACAAAAAATACACAGATATTACTGGGGTTGATGGGTCCAAACAGATGATTGCGAAAGCAAAGAGTTTAGATTATAAAAATAATTATATCTGCTCTGAACTTGCTCTTTGGAAACCTAATGATAAAGTTGACGTTGTTATATCAATGGAGGTAATGTATTACTTTAAAGAGCCAGAAAAAATTATTAAACATATATTTAAAAACTGGATTAAAAAAAACGGAGTTTTTATAATGGGAATTGATTTTTATTTGGAAAATGAAAAATGTCATAATTGGAAAGAAAAAACCGGAGTCGACACGATGGAACTTTTTAGCTCAGAAATATGGGTTAAATTTTTTGAAAAAAGCGGTTTTAAAAATGTAAGTAAATACTTTTTTAACAAAACAAAAGAATGGAAAGGGACATTAGTTATTGAGGGATTTAAAGTCTAAGTTTTTCTTTTTTACCTCTAAAATACCACCCTTCAGATTGTATATTTTATTGAAGCCTTTTTCTTGCAAGAGTTTTGCAGCGTAATAGCTTCTTCTGCCTGACCTACAATATAAAATAATATTTTTTTTCTCTTTATATGAAGATATGGAATCCAGAAAATTTTTGCTGTAATAGTCGATATTAATTGAATTTTTAATTCTAAAAGAATCAAACTCATCAGCGGTCCTAACGTCAACAACAACAGTTGATTCATTTTCTATGATATCAGACATCTTTTTATAATCAATATCGAAGATTTGTTGTTGTGAAAATATTGAGTTTAAAAAAAATAAAATGATAAGTTTTTTCATTTTAAATTAGTTTTTTTATTCCACTGAACCCAGACTCAACATTAATAAGTTTTTTTAACTTATTTCTTTTAAGTATTGAACACGCAATTACACTTCTATATCCTCCTGCACAATAAACAAAGGAAGTCATGTTTTTGTCTAATTTTTTATTAGAATCTATTTTTGAAAGAGGGATATTTTTTGAAAACTTAAACTTTCCATTGACGAGTTCAGATTTTTCTCTTACATCAATAATTTGTGAATTTGGTGAGAATTCGTTAACAAATTGCCCAGGGTCAATTGTTCGAATTTTTTCAGTTGAATATCCTGCAGATTTCCAACTTTCAATTCCAGAATCTAAATAGCCAATACAATTATCAAAACCGACTCTAGACAGTCTTGTTATAGCCTCTTGCTCTTTTGCGTTCTCAACAATTAAAATGATTTCCTGATTTATATCCTTTAAAATTTCACCAACCCAAGGAGCAAATCTTCCGCTTAATCCAATAAAAATTGAGTCAGGAATGTGTTCATTGCAATAATCCGAGGGTTTTCGAGTGTCCAATACAACAACATTCCCTGATTTTATCTTATCAAAAACATAATCTGCTGTTAAATTTTTTAAATTATCATTTAGAATTTCATCACTACCTCTGTAACCTTCTCTATTTAATTTTACATTTTGTGGGAAATAAGCAGGTGGTTCAGGTAAATCTTTTACCAATTCTATTACAAAATCATTTTTTGAAAACTTTCCATTTAAACTATAGTTTACTTTTTTTTGATTGGCCAAAGTATCAACAGTCTCTTTCATCATATTTTTTCCACAGGCTGAACCCGCTCCATGTCCAGGATAAACTATAATATTGTCGTCCAAAGGTTTTATTTTATTATTGATGGAATCAAATAACATCTCTGCGAGTTTTTCTTTACTAATACCCTCATATCTCTGTGCAACATCAGGTATTCCAACATCACCTAGAAAGAGGGTATCACCAGTAAATATGGAGTGTGGATTATTGTTACTATCAATTAAAAGGTAAGATGAACTTTCTAATGTGTGTCCAGGGGTGTGAATAAGTTTTATTTTTAGATCTCCCAAATTAAAAGTTTTATTATCATTTGAGATGATACAATCATATTTGGGATCTGCATTGGGGCCATAAACAACAGGAGCATTTGTTTTTTTAGATAGGTTCAAATGTCCACTAACAAAATCTGCATGAAAATGTGTTTGAAAAACATATTTTATTTTTGATTTCATTTTTTTGGCTTTTTTTATATAAATATCTATATCTCTAATAGGATCAATGACAGCAGACTCACCATTACTTGCAATAAAATATGATGCTTGAGAAAGACAAGATGTATATATTTGCTCTATTACCATTTTACAAAATTAACAAGAAAGTTCAATTATTCTTTTTTTAAATTAATTTTATAAGGATGCAATACGGAATTATTAATCTAAATTTAATCGCGGTTAGAAAAAACAACAGTGCAAAATCAGAAATGATTTCACAATTTTTTTTTGGAGAATTAATTAAAGTAATAAAAAAAAAAGATAATTGGAGCCTCGTTGTTTCTAAGATTGATAATTATGAGGGATGGATAAGAAGTTCTCAATTTTTACCAATATCTTATAAAGATTATTCTAAATTAATTAATCAAAAGAAAAGATTTTGTCATTCTGAGTTGTTAATACAGAACGAAGAAAAGATTAATTGTACAGTTCCATCAGGCAGTCTAATTAGCAATTGCAAATATTTAGGCTACAGTTATGATTTAGATAATGTATCAATTAATGATTTAGAGGAAATTAGTATGACTTTTATAAACTCACCATACCTGTGGGGTGGAAAAACTAAGTTTGGTATAGATTGCTCTGGTTTTGTACAAACAGTTTATAAAATTTATGGAAAAATTCTCCCACGTGATGCCAACCAACAAGCACATGAGGGCTTCAAGCTATCAAATATTTCAAAATCTAAACCTGGTGACCTTGCTTTTTTTGGAAAAACATTAAAAAAAATAACACATGTAGGAATTATAATTTCAGAAAACAAAATAATACATTCATCAGGAAAGGTCAGAGTTGATAAATTGGTTCAATTAGGAATTCTAAATTGTGATTCAAATGAAATTACCCATAAACTACAATCGATAAGACGTGTAATTTAATTGGATAGAGTTTCGATCCTTGCATTAATTTCCTTGTAACCATCAATATTGTCAAGTTTGTAATAAAATTGAGACAATAATTTCAGAACCTCTAAATCATTAGGTGCATATTCAAGTGCAGCCTCACAATATGGAATACAACTGCTCCAAACACTATTTAAATCATCCTTTAAAGCATCATATTTTAAAATATCACTTCTCTTATTTGACATTGCAATTTTATCCATCTCCTCTATAATTTTTGTTTGTTCCTGTAAAATTATATTAACAATTGCTACATAAGAATCAACATAATCTGGTTTAAACTCAATTGCTTTTTCAAAATAAGATCTAGCATCCAATGATTCACCTTGTTCTGATGAAATTATACCTAAGTTATAGTATAAAATTCCATTTTCGGGATCTTTCTCAACAGCTACTTTCATTATTTCTTTAAACTTTAGTCGATATTGAGATCTCAAATTATCGTCTTCAGCATTGTTACTTAGTCTGATGTACAAATCCGCTTCATTTAGTAGTAAGTAAAGATCATCAGGCTGTATAGATCTTGCCTCATTTATCGCTTCAATAGCCAATTCATCATCACCTTTTCTGACATATATCAAAGCAATATTTTTAACAATTTCTGGGTATCTGGATTCGGTTTGCCCAATTCTTGGATTAGCATACTCTTTGGATGATTGATATATTTTATATTCGGTCTCAGTTACTTTTTCTTCCAAACCGGTTTCAATATTTGTAATAAAAAATTCATCTTTAATTCCAGTATAATTTATTTCTTTTAACAATAAATAAAATTCAAGAGCTTTATCATATTCTTGCGCATTGATTGCACCACTGGCGGCGAAATAGAGATAATCAATATTTTTTTCTTTGTCCATCTCATATGCTAACAACAATTTATTAACTCCATCCATCCATTTCTTCTCTGAATTATCTGAAACTGCAGAATTTACGAGTGCAACAACAAGATTATCTTCCAAATTTTTGTAGTTAAGTTTTATTTCAGAATTGTAGAAAGAATCATTGATTGACAATAATTTCTCAAGAGATTCTGTTGCTGATTCAAAAGACTTTATTTCAGTAAATATTTTTGTTGCATAGTAGTAATACTGAGCATCCGTTTTACTGTCTCCAGATAAAAGCAAATTCTTGTTGATCTCTAAAATTGACTCTGCCTCTTGAAAAAACTTCTCATCAACTAGTTTCTTGATTTGTCTTAGTTCTTTCTTTTGCCCAAATGAAAAACTACAAAGGAAAACTGTTATGTATATAAAAATGGTTCTCATAATTTTAATTAATACTAAGTTTATTGGTCCTCAATAACATCAATTTCTTCAAGATCTGTTACCTCTTGATCATCCAAAACAACTTTTGCAACTGCGGCAATTGAATCATTATCTTTGATATTAATCAATCTCACACCTTGGGTTGCCCTGCCCATAACTCTGAGAGTGTTAACTTCCATTCTGATTGCTATTCCAGATTTATTGATTATCATTAAATCATCTCCATCGGTAACATTTTTTAAAGATACCAAAGTCCCTGTTTTTTCTGTTATGGAAATTGTTTTAACCCCCTTACCTCCTCTGTTTGTAATCCTGTAATCTTCTAATTTTGATCTTTTGCCATAACCATTTTCAGAAACAACTAATATATCACTGTCCATATCGTTAACAGAAATCATTCCAACTACCTCGTCATTTTGATCTTTTAATCTGACTCCTCTAACACCTGATGCATTTCTGCCCATCGGCCTAGTTTTGTTCTCCTCGAACCTTATACATTTTCCTGATTTTACAGCAATCAAAATTTGAGAGTTTCCGTTTGTTAATTTAGCTTCAAGCAACTCATCATCTTCTTTGATAGTAATTGCGTTTATTCCATTGGATCGAGGTCTAGAGTATTGCTCAAGAGATGTCTTCTTGACTTGCCCTTTTTTGGTACACATAATCACAAAATGATCATTGATATAATCTTCATTTTTTAAATCTTGGGTACATATAAAAGCTTTGACTTTATCATCTGGCTCAATGTTAATTAAATTTTGAATTGCCCTTCCCTTTGAAATTTTACTTCCCTCTGGAATTTCATAAACTCTCATCCAAAAGCATTTTCCTTTTTGTGTAAAGAACAACATGTATTGATGATTAGTACCCACAAAAAGATGCTCAAGAAAGTCTTCACTTCTTGTTGTTGATCCCCTTTGACCAACACCACCCCTATTTTGAGTTTTATATTCGGATAGTGAAGTTCTTTTTATGTATCCAGCATGAGATATAGTTAGCACAACTTTTTCATCTGGTATCATATCCTCAATACTTAATTCCCCACCTGAAAATTCTATAATTGATTTTCTTTCATCTCCATGAGAATTTTTTATTTCTAATAATTCATCTTTAATTATAGACATTCTTCTGTCTTTGTTGGCTAAAATATCCTTTAAATCTTTAATTAAATTGACCAAATCATCGTACTCATTTCTTAATTTATCTTGTTCAAGCCCAGTCAATTGCCTTAATCTCATTTCAACTATGGCTTTTGACTGATTTTCAGATAAATCATATTTCTTAATTAAATTTTCTCTGGCATCATCTGCATTTTTGGAGCCCTTTATTATGCTAATCATATCGTCTATGTTATCTGATGCTATGATTAATCCTTCTAGTATATGAGCTCTATCTTCTGCTTTTTTTAATTCAAATTTTGTCCTTCTAACTACAACCTCGTGCCTGTGTTCAACAAAATGAACAATCATTTCTTTTAAATTTAAAAGTTTTGGTCTGCCATTTACTAAAGCAATATTGTTTACACTGAAAGAAGATTGTAGTGATGTATGTTTAAAAAGTTTATTCAATACAATATTTGGAATTGCATCTTTCTTTAAGACATATACGATTCTCATACCCTTCCTATCAGACTCATCTCTAATGTTTGATATTCCATCAATTTTTTTATCGTTAATTAATTGGGCTGTTTTTTGAATCATATCTGATTTATTAACTAAGTAGGGTATTTCCGTAACGATAATGCACTCTCTTCCATTTACTTCTTCAAAAATGGCCTTCCCTCTCATTACCACTCTTCCTCGTCCTGTTTCAAAAGCTTCTTTAACTCCGTCATATCCATAAATAATCCCACCAGTTGGAAAATCTGGTGCCTTTATATAATTAATTAATTCAGAAATCTCAATGTTATTGTTATCTACATATGCGATCGTACCGTCAATAACTTCACTTAAATTATGAGGAGGCATATTAGTAGCCATACCTACAGCAATTCCCGATGCTCCATTCACAAGAAGATTAGGAATTTTTGTTGGTAGTACTGTTGGCTCCTTCAAAGAATCGTCATAGTTAAGTTGAAAATCAACAGTATCCTTATCAAGATCTTGCACCATTTCTTCTGAGATCTTTTTAAGTCTGGCTTCAGTGTATCTCATGGCAGCTGGACTGTCTCCGTCAATTGAACCAAAATTTCCTTGGCCATCAACAAGCATGTATCGTAAACTCCACTCTTGCGCCATTCTTACCATAGTATCATAAACTGAGCTATCACCATGTGGATGATATTTACCCAACACTTCTCCAACAATAAAAGCTGATTTTTTGTATTTACTATTGGATCTCAACCCTAACTCACTCATTCCAAATAGAACTCTTCTGTGTACAGGTTTCAATCCATCTCTGACATCGGGAAGAGCTCTTGAAACTATCACAGACATTGAATAATCAATGTATGCTGATTTCATGGCTTCTTCTATATTTATTGGGATTAATTTTTCTCTTTCAGCCATTAGTTGTTAATTTTTAGCAAATATAAATATCAATAGAGGAAAACGAATCTTTTATTTAATTCTAATTTCACAAACTTATTAACATTTTATACTTAAATTTTATTAAAAATTGATCTGAATAATATTTAATTGTTAATTTTAAATTATGTGTCATTATGACATATGTTTTGTTTGGTACAAGTTTTGAATATTAGATAATATGGATGATAATTTTTCATCAAGAGTAAAAGATGTTATTACCTACAGTAAAGAAGAGGCCATTAGACTCGGTCATGACTTTATTGGAACAGAACACTTGCTTTTAGGAATCTTAAGAGATGGAGGCGGAAAAGCTATTAAAATTTTACAATCATTGGAAATTGATCTTGATTTTTTGAAAAGAAAAATTGAAATTTTAAGCCCTCCTAACCCTATAATGAATTATGAAGAAAACCTTAGAAAAAATCTTCATTTAACTAGGCAAGCTGAGAGAGCTTTAAAAACAACCTTTTTAGAAGCAAAATTATTTCAAGGCAATTCCATAAATACAGCCCACCTTCTATTATGTATTCTCAGAAATGAAAATGATCCTACAACAAAATTGCTTGAAAAACTTAATATTAACTATGAATCAGTAAAGGATTTATTCAAAGAACTAATGTCTGAAATTACAGAATCATTCGAAGACCCAACTGCATCACAAACCTTTGATGATGAATCTGAAAACAATGATGATTCTATTGAAGAAAATCCGTTTACAGTGAAGTCAACACCAAATAAAAATAAAAAATCAAAAACACCTGTTTTGGATAATTTTGGTCGTGATTTAACAGCCTTTGCTTCAGAAGGAAAGCTTGACCCAATTATTGGTAGAGAAAAAGAGATTGAGCGTGTTTCTCAAATTCTTAGTAGAAGAAAGAAAAACAATCCTTTGTTAATTGGTGAGCCAGGAGTTGGAAAATCAGCCATTGCTGAAGGTTTAGCCTTGCGAATTGTAGAACGTAAAGTTTCTAGATTATTATACAATAAAAGAGTTATTTCTCTTGACCTTGCAAGTGTTGTCGCTGGAACTAAGTATAGAGGTCAATTTGAAGAAAGAATGAAAGCTGTTATGAATGAGCTTGAAAAAAATAAAGATGTAATATTGTTCATCGATGAAATTCATACCATTGTAGGTGCAGGTGGAGCGATGGGTAGTTTAGATGCATCGAACATGTTCAAACCAGCACTTGCAAGAGGTGAAATACAGTGCATCGGAGCAACCACACTAGATGAATACAGAAAATATATTGAGAAAGATGGTGCTCTTGAAAGAAGATTTCAAAAAATTATTGTAGAACCAACAAGTATCAGTGAAACAATTGAAATTTTAACTAATATCAAAGACAGATATGAAGATCATCATAATGTAAAATATACTGATGCTGCTATAGAGGCTTGTGTCAAATTAACAGACAGATATGTTAATGACCGAAATTTACCGGATAAAGCAATTGATGCTATGGACGAAGCCGGCTCCAGAGTTCATATTACCAATATGGATGTTCCTGAGAAAATAATTAACCTTGAGAAAAAATTGGAGGAAGTTATAGAGAAAAAAAATTCTGTTGTTAAAAATCAAAAGTATGAAGAAGCAGCGAGGCTAAGAGATGATGAAAAAAGAATTGAAAAAGAGTTGCTTAACGAACAAGAGGAATGGGATAATGAACTAAAGAAAAAAAGAGAAATAGTCGACGAAGAAAATATTATTGAGGTTATTTCACTGATCTCTGGAGTTCCAATTACTAGCTCAAAAGATGAAAATCATGAACTTGAAATTAATCTTGAAAAAAATCTTAGAAATAGTATAATAGGTCAAGATAAGGCTATCAAATCAGTTGTGAATGCAATACAGAGAAATCAAACAGGTTTAAAAGACCCAAACAAGCCGATTGGATCATTCATATTTTTAGGTCAAACTGGAGTTGGAAAAACTCAACTTGCAAAATGCCTTGGACTTGAACTTTTTAAAAAGAAAGATTCACTAATAAGGGTAGATATGAGTGAGTATATGGAAAAATTTTCTATTAGCAGATTGATTGGTGCTCCACCAGGATATGTAGGTTATGAAGAGGGAGGTCAGCTAAGTGAAAAAGTAAGAAGACAACCATACTCAATTATCTTATTAGATGAGATTGAAAAAGCTCATCCTGATGTATTTAACATGCTATTACAAGTACTTGACGATGGTTTTTTAACAGACAGTGTGGGTAGAAAGGTTGATTTTAAAAACACTGTCATCATTATGACCTCCAATATTGGAACAAGAAAATTAAAAGATTTTGGAAATGGTGTTGGTTTCGATACCAACTATATGAAAGACTCCGAAAATAAAAACACCCAAGACGTTTTAAAGAAAAGTCTAAGTAAAAAATTCTCACCTGAGTTTTTAAACAGGATTGATGAAATTGTTGTTTTTAATCACTTAAGCGAAGAAAACATAGAAAAAATAGCTAAAATTGAGATTACAAAATTCGTTGAAAGATTGAGGGAAATTGATTACTCAATCAAAATTGATAACAAAGCAATAAAGTTCATTGCAAAGGAAGGATATGATAAAGAATACGGAGCAAGACCTATAAAACGTGCAATCCAAAAACATCTAGAGGATGTTATCGCAAAAGAGATTGTACAAAACAACTTAAAAAAAGGAGATAAAATTAATATCACCACCAATAAGGATCAATTAGAAATAAAAAAGATCTAAACTTTTTTCAAAACCAAAACATTGATTAAAACTACCCCACTCTATAACAGTCATGTCAAGTTGGGTGCAAAAATGGTTGATTTTGCTGGTTATAAAATGCCAATTCAATACACTGGTATTTCTTCTGAGCACCTTAATGTAAGAGATAATGTTGGTATTTTTGATGTTTCACATATGGGGGAATTCATAATTTATGGTCCTGAGTCAGAACAATTCTTAAATTATATATGTTCAAATAAGATTGAAAACATAAAAATTGGAAAAGCTCAATATAATTTACTTATTAATAAAAATGGAGGAATAATTGATGATCTTATTGTGTACAAAACATCCAGTTTTGAATACATGTTAGTTGTAAATGCTGCTAATGTTGAAAAAGATTATGATTGGATAAAAAAAAATATAAGCGACTACAACTGTGAGATAAATGATAGATCTGATGAACTAGGTTTGATTTCCGTACAGGGTCCCAACTCGACAAAACTATTAGATGAAATTTTTATGCATGTGAATATTAATGAAATAACGAGGTTTGGTTTCAAAAAAATTGAAGATATAGATCATTACAAAAATGAGATTATTGTTTCAAAAACAGGATATACCGGATCTGAAGGATACGAAATTTATATTTACAATGATGACATCACTGTCCTATGGAATCAACTTCTAAATTTAAGTGATAAATATAATCTCATGGCTATAGGGCTTGGTGCTAGAGATACACTTAGGTTAGAAATGGGCTATTGTTTGTATGGAAACGATATAAACGAAGATACAACACCTTATGAGGCGAATTTAATGTGGGCTACGAATTTAAATAAAGATTTCATTGGAAAAGATAGATTGTTAGACACTATAAACAAATCAAATAAAAGAATGATAAACTTTAAAATGGTTGACAGAGGAGTGCCAAGAAAAGGAAATGAGTTATTTAATTCTGAAAAAATTAAAATTGGATATGTGACATCAGGAACTTTTTCTCCATCGTCCAAAGTTGGAATTGGTATTGGATACGTTAATGAAAATAATTGTGATAATTTATTTGTTAAAATTAGAGATAAATTCTTAAGGGTCATGATAGTAAAACTTCCTATTCATGGGTAGAGCATTTGAGTTTAGAAAAGCCAGAAAACTCAAAAGATGGGCTACAATGGCAAAAACATTCACAAGAATATCAAAAGATATTGCGATTGCTGTAAAAGATGGTGGACCAAATATTGATTCAAATTTCAAATTAAGATCCATTATTCAAAACGCAAAGGCTGCTAATATGCCAAAGGACAATATTGAACGAGCTGTAAAAAATGCCAGTAACAAAAATTTCGAAAACTACAAGGAAGTTGTTCTTGAGGGATATTCAGTTGGAGGAATCGCAGTGATTTTAGATTGCATTAGTGATAACAACAATAGAACAGTAGGAAACGTACGAAGCTATTTCAACAAAACAAACGGAAACTTAGCAACAAATGGTTCTGTTGAGTTTATCTTTAAAAAAATATGTTTTTTTAAAATAAAATTTGGTGGAAATAAAGATGAACTTGAATTAGAATTTATTGATCATGGGCTTATGGAATTGGAGCATGATGATGATTTAAATCAATTAGTTATGTATGGCGAGTTTGATTCATATGGAAAAATTTTTCAAGAACTAGAAAATAGGAATATTGAAATTATAGAATCGGATTTTGATCGAATACCCATGAATTACAAAAATTTAAATGAGCAGGAACTACAAACCTTCAATAAGTTCATTGAAATTTGTAACGAAGATGATGACATCCAGAAAATATCACACAATCTACAACTATGAGTATTCTGCAACTTTACCTTTAACTCCTTTAAAAAAACTTTTAAATTTTTTTAAATCTTTTTCAAAATCACCTGATATATCAAAAGGTTGAGAAAAATTTACATTCTTATCTATATAATTTAGTGATACACATATTATTGGAACTTTGGTTTTTTTTGCAATAAAATAAAAACCTGACTTCCATTTTTTTACTTTTTTTCTGGTTCCCTCTGGAGATAAGGCTAATCTGAATTCAGTATTTGTTAAATAAATTTTAGCTATTTGATCAACAGTATTTGACTTACTGTTTCTACTTACAGGATACCCCCCCATATATCTCATAAATAAATTCAAAGGAAAAAAAAACAATTCTTTCTTACCGATAAAATTAATTTTTAAATTATAAATTCTTCTAATCATAATACCAATAAAAAAATCAAACCAATGAGTATGAGGGGCTACAATTATTACACATTTCTTTGGTAAAAATTTAAAATTACCAGATACTTTCCATCTGAAAATTCTGTAAAATAAAAATTTAGTCATTTAAAAAATATTTGTTGGCATTTTCTAAATCAAAGGGAGTATCGATCGAAATTGTTTCATCATATACCTGGATCATTTTAAACTTAAAATTATTTTCAACGATCCTAATAGCTTCTATTTTTTCATTTTTTTCATTAATTGTTTGGGTTGTAGAAGAAAATCTTTTCAAAGCTGATTTTCTAAATGCATAAACGCCTATGTGCTTGAAATAGTTTTTACTTTTAGGATTAAATTCTCTCGAAAATTTAGTAGCAAATTGATTTTTATCAGTACTCACTTTAACTACATTACTTTTTTTAGCAGTGTCTTTATCAATTTTAATCATTAATGAAACAACATCAATTTCATTTTTATGGTCATTATTGAAAACTTCAATTATTTTTTCAATTTGATTTGTTTTTAAAAATGGCTCATCACCCTGAACATTGATAATAATTTCACAATCAAAACTATCGACAAATTCAGCTATTCTATCTGTTCCTGTATCATGTATTTTTTTACTTATAAAGTGTTTTATTGAATATTTATCAAGTACTGTAGAAATTTCCAAAGAATCTGTAATTACTGCAACCTCATCAAAAAGCTTAAAATTTATGAGATTTGTAAATGTTTTTACAATTAGAGGGGTTCCACCAATGTTTTTCAACATTTTTTTTTGCAATCTGGTGGAATCCAGTCTTGCTGGAATTAAAGCAACGATTGACACGATCCAAAATTAAATATTAATCTTTGTTAATTTAAAAAAAATTGTAGTTTTGTTTTTCGATGAAAAAGTTTGAATTGACTGAAAAAAACAGAAAAATAACCACCTATGTGCTGTACTTTCTTTCATTAGTTTTAGTTTTTCTAATTTTCAGATCAATCAACTCCCCCATAAAATTTAATGAAGTTAAGAATGAAAGATATTCAAAAGTCATTGATAGATTAAAAGATATCCGAAATGCACAGATTGCTTTCAAAAGTGTAAATGGTATTTATTCAAATGATTTTGAAGAACTTATAAAGTTCATTGACTCAGCTGAGTTCACTATAACACAAAAAAGAGATTCTAGTTACATGGAATATGATAGAATATATAGAATCGATATGCTAAGGGAGGTTATTGTAACAGATACCCTTGGTTTTGTCTCTGTTAAGGATTCCTTATTTGCAAATAGCTCAGATTATAAAAATATGGCCTCAATCCCAATTAAAGGTGTTGAAAGTTTATTCTCTCTAAAAGCTGACGTTATTGATAAAAATGGTTACAACGTACCAGTATTTGAAGTCAGAGTTTCCAAAGACGTTATATTATTCGACCAAAACAAAGATTTGTTAAATCAAGAAAAGGAAACAGTTTCTGTTGATGGAGTTAATGGTCCTGATTTGGTTTTAGGCTCACTAACTGATGTTAGCACCAGCGGTAATTGGCCAACCACCTTCGATGTCGAATCAAAATAAGTCAATTAAAGTTTATTTAGATATAGTCCTTTCCAGCACGTTTGTTTGCATACAATTAAAGGATTTTGATAGTGGAAATATCTTCCTCAGAGAGAGACTAGATTATGAAAAGGTTTCTGATCCTACTATATTGCTGACTAAAATTGAAGAAATTTTAAATATTGCAAATATAAACCTGTATAGTGTTCTTGAGCCAAAATTAATTTTTGATAATGATTATTACGCTTTGGTCCCTGAACCATTATACCAAAAAGGAAAAGAAAAAACATATTTAAAATTTAATACTCAATTGGAAAATGATGATTATGTAGTATCAGATAATCTTAAAGCTATTAATACTTATAACATATACCTTCCATATGCAAACATCAATAACTACTTAATAGATAACTTTGAAAAGTTAGAATTCTACCATTTTAATACAGTATTAATAAACAGATTAGTAAATAAAAACGACTCAGATTCATGTTATTGCTTCATTGAAGAAGGATTTTTAAAAATATTAATTTTAAAAAAGAGAGAAATTTTATTTTTTAATTCTTTTTCCTATAATTCTTTAGATGATGTATTATATTTTTTGATACTTGTATTACAAGATAAAAGTCTAAAAAACAGTAAATTACCAGTAAAAATATATTCAAAAAAAGATCCTGAAGAAATAAAAAATAAGTTTAAAAGTTTTCTGAAAGATGTGACTGTTATTCACCATGATGGATTTAATCAAATTCTTTAATCAATGAGAATAATTTCCGGAAAACTTAAAGGAAAACAAATAAAAATTCCAAAAAATATCAAAGTCAGACCTACAACTGATAAGTCAAAAGAGGCATTGTTCAATATCCTTGTTAATAGATATGATTTTGAAGAAATTAAAGTGCTAGACTTGTTTTCGGGGACTGGATCTATGAGTTTTGAATTTTCATCAAGAGGAGTAAAAACTGTATACTCAGTCGACAAAAGCTATTCCTCTACAAAATTTATTAAAAACTTCTCCGATGAAAACAATTTAAATATTAATGTTTTAAAGAGAGATATATTCAAATCAAATTTAGAAACTAATATAAAATTTGATTTAGTATTTGCTGATCCACCCTACTCAAATAATGAAAAGTACTACACCAATTTATTATCATTACTTAGAAAAAAACTTTCTAACTCAAATGGCTCATTGTTAATACTAGAACACCCTGAAAATATTAATCTAAAAAACGATGAAAATATTATTGAGGAAAGAAAATATGGAGGATGCTCTTTTACTTTTTTGTGTTTGTAAATATATGATAATCAGTAGTTTCTTTATAAATATTTAATATATTGATTAAAATATTTATTTTTTATTTCCTGCCTTAAAGAGATACTCTTTTTCTTGTTTAGATAGACTGTCATAACCAGATTCTGATATTTTATCAAGGATGGAATCAATTTTATTTTGATTGAATTTATTGTTGGCATTATTCATCGTTGATTTATTTTTTTTTGATGTCTCAAAAAAAGAAAAGAAATAGTCAATGAAATTGTGATTATATAAGTTTTTATAAAAATAATAACCCCAAACTGAACCACCTATATGTGCGATATGACCACCAGCATTACCATAGGGAATTTGTATAATGTCGTATATGAATAGAAAAATTGCTAAATACAATAATTTTAAATCAAAAAAGAAAATTCTAATCCTGTAATTCGGATTGTAAAAGGTTAAAAAGAATATAATTGCTGATACACCAGCAGATGCTCCAATCATTGTGGACTTAATACCACTGAAAACAGGAAAAAGATTATAACTTATTATATAAGTTAAACCTCCCGCTATAATTCCACTAAAAAACAGCCTTTTTAAGGTTTTTTTTCCAAAAAGATCATAAACGATATTACCAAAATAATAGAAAAGAATCATATTCCAGAAAATATGAGAAAACGAACTTTGGTTATGAAAGAAACCATATGTAAATATGGACCAGGGTTTAAATATTAACTCAGAAAAATCAGCAGAAATATAAAACCACTTGAATATTGATTGAGATTTGAATTCAACTTTAAACAAATAGAAAATTACATCAAGTATATAAGGTAAAAAATGAATACAAACTATATAAAATATTATTTTTTGAACAGTATTTAAACTGCTTATAAACCCACCAATTCTATCTCTTAATTCCATCTTTTGTTATTAAACTGTGATTTTTTCCAATACCACATCATTAAAAAACCAGTAATTGCACCTCCAATGTGAGCAAAGTGAGCTATTGAGCCAATTGAAGCTGAAGTTAAACCAAAGAATAGGTCAATAAGAATTAAACCTGGTACAAAGAATTTAGCTTTAATTGGGATGGGTGGAAATAGCAACATAAGCTTTGTATTTGGAAACATGAATGAGAAAGCAACAACAATACCATAAATAGCTCCAGATGCACCAATCATTGGAGTATTATAATCATTATATGCGGATAACATTTTAGACTCTGAAACAAAGTCGAGTATATAAGTTGGGTATGTAGCTGATTTTAAAATACTAGTAATTTGGTCTTGACTAACATTAGCGTCAGAAAGAGCACTAACAAAAGAGTCAACATTAACATAGTTTGCATAGTTTTGAAGTAGCGCTGCACCAATTCCACATGAAAAATAAAAAAAAAGAAACTTATTTTTACCCCATATACTTACAAGTGTAGAGCCAAACATCCATAATGCAAGCATATTGAATGCCAAATGCATTAGATTTCCATGCATAAACATGTGCGTAATTAACTGGCTGTAAATGAACTTATCATTTTCAAAATAAAACAATGAAAAAACATCTCTACTTAAGTCATACGAAAATTGAGATCCAATATAAAATATCAAATTTATAACCAATAATTGGGTAATAATTAGAGGTGTTCTATTCATTAATGAAATTTTGAATTAATATTTTCAATGTTAATTTTATAAACTATCCTCTTATTGTCCGGAGAATAATTTGGTTCCTTACAGCTAAAAATTTTATTTAATAAAAGATCTTGCTCCTCTCTATTTTTTAATTTTAATATTTTCTTGGACTTCGATTTTGCAAGTAATCGCGCTATTCGATCATTCAAACTCGGTGATAAATTCTCAAGACCCTCGTGATATTTTTCAACAATATCCAAAAAAATAGACTCAACTTCCCCAAATTCAAATGCAGGATGTACGGACGTAATATTAACATTGTTTTTGTTAATAGTAAAAGCAAAACCCAAATGGTTAAGAATATTTTTTACAGATTTGATTGTTATTATATCACTTGATGAAAAACCTATTTCTATAGGATATAATAATTTTTGTGATAGATTTTTTTTATTATCAATTTCATTCAAAAGTTGTTCATAGTATATTCTATAAAAAGCTCTTTTAATATTAATAATCAATAAATCTGTTTTGCTTTTGGTAATTAAAAATTTATTGGAAAAATCAAAAACTGGATATTCACTGGTTAACTCAATATCATCTTCAGAAAAAATTGACCCGCTTTTATTTTCAACCAGTAACTCATTTATGCTGGGATCGGTGCCTTTAATAGGTGTTTTGAAAGGGGTAAAACTGTAATCCAATTCAATTGTTGGACTGGAAACTCTTTTTTCAGATGGGATTGACAAATTAATATTATTGCTAAAGTCAATATTTGGAACAACATTATATTTCCCTAAACTATGCTTTATAGTCGACAAAATTATTGCATATATTATGTTTTCATCGTCAAATTTGACTTCAGTTTTTGAAGGGTGAACGTTAATATCAATTTTTTCTGGGTCACATTCTAAAAACAAAATATAAGATGGCTTAATTTCTTTATCAACAAGACCATCGTATGATTTTGAAATTGCATGATTTAAATAATTGCTCTTTATATACCTGTTATTAATGTATAAGAACTGATTATTTCTGGATTTATTAAGGTACTCAGCCTTGAAAACAAATCCTCTGATTTGAACAAGGTCTGTTTTTTCTTCAATTGGAATTATTTTCTTCTCAATTGACTTTCCTAAAACCTCAACGACTCTTTTTTTTTGATTTGCTCTTTTTAAATTATAAATGGGCTTGTTATTATGTTTTAGTGTAAATTCTATTTCATGGTGAGAAAGTGACAACCTAACAAACTCATTGATTAGGTGCTTAAACTCAATTTTGTCAGATTTTAAAAACTTTCTCCTTGCAGGAACATTATAAAAAATATTCCTAGATGTAACGGTCGTTCCCATTGTACCAACCTCCTCAGAAAGGTTTGAAATTTCATTATTTTCAACCTCGATGAAATTTCTTATCCCCGAATTATCATCACATGATGATATCTTTGTTTTTGATATCGAACAAATGCTTGACAAAGCTTCACCTCGAAAACCCTTTGAATTAATTTTAAATAAATCATTAAATGAATTCAACTTAGAAGTTGAATGATTTAAATAACAAACTTTTAAATTGTTTAAGTCCATACCTAAACCATCATCACTGACTTGTATTTGTGTTTTACCAAAGTCTGTGATGAAAATATCTATTTTTTTTGCATTCGAATCAATTGAATTTTCAATCAATTCTTTTAATATTGATGAGGGTCTCTGGATTACTTCTCCTGCAGCAATCTTGTTAACTAGATCAAGCGGTAGTTGTTTTATTTGATTACCCATTTAAAAAAATTGATAGGTCAAAGTCAATGATATATAAAAAAATTAATGTTAAAAAAGCTATAATATAAAATAATGTCTTTGAAAAAATGCTATTGGACCTGTTTCTGGACCTCAACCTAGCTTCGCTCCATGAATTAGATTTATCAAATACGCTGTTGGATTCTCTGTGTTTAGAATAAGCAGAATCAAAACCATAAAGATTTGTTTTATTTGATTTCGAGTATCTAGGGGAATACCTAAATTTTTTATTTGTTGGTTTTCTAAAAAAATTTATTGAACTCACTTTTAAATTTTAAAATTAAATTTACAAAAAATGATGTCATTACAAACCTAATATTGTTTAAAGTAATGACTATATTTAACTTCGAAAATGAGAGTTTCTATAGATAAGATAAATCAGTTATTAAATTCAAAAAAAACAATAACAATAACAACACACACAAATCCAGATGGTGATGCTATAGGAAGCAGTTTTGCTCTTTATCATTATCTACTAAAACTTAATCACAACGTTAAAGTTATCACACCAAATAAACATCCAGACTTTTTAGATTGGGTTCCTGGAATAGATAACCTAGAAATTTTTGATGATAATCCTGAAAAATGCAACAAAATCCTTGATACTAGTGATTTAGTTTTTACTCTTGATTTTAATGATTTAAAAAGAGCAAGTAAGTTAGGTTTAGCCATCAATCAATTCAAAGGGATAACCATAATGATAGACCATCACCAGAATCCGGTTGGATATAGTGATATTGAGATCTCTGAACCCAATATAACTTCAACCTCAGAAATGATTTACATGTTCATAAAAATGTCTGGAAAAATTGATAAAATTGATAAAAATATTGCTACATGTATTTATTTAGGAATGATGACTGATACAGGCTCATTCCAATATAGGGGGGTGAATAGCACAACACATGATATAATTTCATCTCTCTTAACGCATGGTGTTGATAATAACAAAATTTATAATAATGTATACAATAGTAATGAGATTAGTAAGCTCAAATTATTATCTGTTGCATTAAAAAATTTAGAGTTAATAATTGACAAGAAAACTGCCTTAATGCATATATGCCAAAATGATTTAATCAAAAATAATTATAGAAAGGGCGATTCAGAAGGCATTGTAAATTATGGATTAACACTCAGGGGAATACAATTTTCAGTTATTTTTATTGAGGATGAGAATGAAAAAAATAAATTTAAAATATCCTTCAGATCCAAAGAAGATTTCCCATGCAACGAGTTTGCATCAAATTTTTTTGACGGAGGTGGTCACTTGAATGCTGCAGGAGGTATTTTTACAGGAAATTTAAATTCTGCAATTGAATACTTCAAAAAATCTTTAAATGAATTTTAAAATGAAAAAAATTATAATTTTAACGCTAATATTTAGCATAAACCTTTCATGTAATATGTCACAAGAAAAAAATATAATATACGCATCTATTGAAACCAATAAAGGAATAATAAAAACCGAATTATTTTTTGAAAAAACCCCCATCACTGTAGCAAATTTTATATCACTTGCTGATGGGACCAATAAAAGTGTTAGTGATGAATATAAGAGCAAAAAATATTATAATGGCTTAACTTTTCATCGAGTTATATCTGATTTTATGATTCAAGGCGGAGATCCGACAGGAACTGGATCAGGATCACCAGGCTACAAATTTAAGGATGAAATCGTTGAAGATTTAAAGCACGATTCAAAGGGTATACTCTCTATGGCAAATGCAGGACCAGGAACAAATGGGAGTCAATTTTTTATCACACACAAAGAAACACCATGGCTAGATGGAATGCATACTGTTTTTGGTAAAACTGTTGAGGGTTTAGATATAATCGATAAAATATCACAAGGTGACTCAATTTTAAATATTGAAATAATAAGAACTGGACCCAAAGCAAAAAAATTCAATGCATCAAAAATATTTACCAATCATTTCAAGGAGGAAGAAAAAATAATGTTGGAAAAGGAAAAAGAAAAGGAAAAAATTCTCAAAGAGACATCAAGAAGACATGAAAAACTTAAAAACAAAGCTGAAGAAACTGAGTCAGGTTTGAAATACATTGTAACTGAATTAGGAAATGGCATTAAAGTAGATGAAAACAAGGTAATACTAACACATTATGCTGTTTATTTTGAAGATGGACAACTCTTAGATACGTCTGTTTTGGAAATTGCTGAAAAGTTTAATGTGGTCAACATTCAAAGAAAAAAAGCAAATGGCTACAACCCAATTGAAGCTAAGGTTGGACCAAAAGACATGATGATTTCTGGTTTTAAAGAAGGTTTAAAACTGCTTAATGTTGGTGATAAAGCAATATTATACATTCCATACTATCTAGCCTATGGAGAAATGGAAAATAGAGGAATACCTGCAAAATCTAACTTAATATTTGAGGTTGAAATTGTTGATCAACTTTAAAATGATTTCAAAAGATTATAATTGTTTTTTCTTTATATTTTTTTTTCTATTTATTACATCATTAATCAATAAAATCGGAGGTTTAAATATTATAAATTATGATATTTTGTATTCAATATGGTACAATTTAACATCGAGCTTAACAATTTTAATTCCATTTTCCCTAGGTGACTCTCTTTACGTAATTTATCCAATATCATTTATTTATTTTTTTAGAAAAACAAAACTGAGGAGAAAAAAACTATTAATAAGCTTTTATTTTCTATCATTTCCTTACATAATGTTTTATTGGTCATGGGGATTCAATTATGAAAGAAAAAAATCAAATTCAATTGAATACACTTACAATGAATTAATAGAGGTCACTGAATATTATGTAACAAAAGTTAATAATTCTCAGTTCAGTATCACTAAAAACAAAAACAAACCTGTTAAAGTTGAGGACAACTTCAATGAATTAAGAAAAAAAATCGTAAAGTCCTTGGCGCAGACTACAAAACAATTTGAAATAAAAAACTTTACTAAACATCCAATAAAAATATCTCAATTTTCAACATTACTTTCATACATGGGTTTTTCAGGATACATTAATCCATTTACTTTAGAAGCACACATAAATAAAAATATTCCAAAAATATCTTACCCATTCACAATTTCACATGAAATCGCACATCAATACGGAATCTCCTTTGAGAATGAAGCAAATTTTTTTGGATTGAAAAATACTTTTAATTCAAACGATAAAGTCATTAATTATTCTGGCGAATTGGTCGCTTTACAATATCTTATTTATGATTTAAGACTTAAAGACAAAAACAATGGATCTAAGCTGATTGATAAGTTGAATGGTGGAGTAATTAAAAACCTTCAAGAAAAAAGATCTTACAGTGAAAAATTCAAAAACCCATTTGAACCATATATTAAAAAAATATATGACCTTTTTCTAAAAAGAAATAACCAAAATAAAGGCATAAAAAGCTATAATTTGGTTGTTAACTTATTAATACAAGACTATCAATCCAAAATTAATAGGTCAGTTGATGATTCTAGCTGATTCTTAAGTTTGTTAAAATCTTTAGTTAACATTTCCACCATATCGGCATATTGATTAATTAAAGACATTGCCTTTCCTAAACTCTCAATTTGCATTTTTGTTGGACCATAGGATGAATTAAATCCTCTAACAGCCACACTTAATCTATCAGAAATTGTTTCAATATCTTTTTCTCTAACATCTTTTTTTGATTTATTTCCTGAAACGAAAACATCAATATCGTTGATTTTATTTTGAATATTATTGTATAATTCAACATAACTCTGGTAATTACTGGTTCTGGATATTAGTGATAAAATCGATTTATTGGTTTCTTTAATTTTATTGAATTTACTGTTAACAACTGAATATTCATTGAATATGCTCTCTACTTCAACTACATATTCTTCAATTTTATCATTATTAGGATTATCTAAAATCCCTGGTCTAATTCTCTCTACCTCAAAAAATTTACTACCAATTTTATTTACCTGACCCCTATAGACTGTATAAACATTAAATGAATATTTTCCAGGTTGTACTCTAATACTTGGTGAATAAAATCTTGATGAACCAGATGTAATATGGGTTTTAATTTTTTTTGTTAGATCCCAAGAAACCCTGTTAAACCCCTTTTTGTAAGGAAGTGTGAATCTATCAATAAAAGAATTCTCATTGTTGTAGATTTCAATGATTGTTATTGGTGTTTTTTCATTTAACTCATCATCTAACTCCTTCCATCCTGGAAAGGGAATATTGGAGTTAGATTTTTCTAGACCTTTTTCAACTTTCAATCTCATTTGTTTTTTAGTTAAAATTTCATCACTCAAATAGAAAGTAAGTATAGCTCCGTAGTCTGGATTTTTTGCATAATATGTATTACTTCCTTGTGATGTAGAGCCTGATCTAATAGGGTTATATTGTAGTGCTTTTCTGGGGGTAAAAACTAAATTATTTTTTAGAGAACTGGCAGATAAAAACCTTAAAGATGAATAATCATCTAGTACATAAAAACCTCTTCCAAAAGTTGCAGCTACAAGATCATTTTCTCTTTTTTGGATTGCTAAATCCCGAACAGATATAGTTGGTAACCCAGATGAAAACTTTACCCATTTTAATCCGCCATTTACGGAAACATAAACCCCATATTCTGTCCCTAAAAACATTAAGTTTTTATCTACATGGTCCTGTACCAATCTCCAACAAAGAAAACCATCTGGAATACCTGTAGTTATATTTTTCCAAGATTTACCTCCGTCATTTGACTTGTAAACATAAGGTTTATAATCACCAAATTTGTGATTATCTAATAACACATAAACTGTGTTAGCGTCAAACAAATCTGCTTTTATATCATTTACAAACGAGCCCTTTGGTACACCTGGTAATTTTTCTACACTAACTTTTATCCAATTTTGCCCATAATCTCTTGTATATTGAATTATTCCATCATCTGTACCAGCATATATGATATTTTGGTCAACTGGTGATTGGGACAATGATGTTATAGTATTATAAGTTGACATTGCATAAACATCCCATGGATTATCCCAACTTTGAACCTTACCCATAATTGGCAATTCGAACCTTTCTTGATTTAATGTTAGGTCACCTGATATAGCTTTCCATTCGTCGCCCCTGTTGTTAGAAACCCACACCCTTTGTGAGCCAAAAAATATTGTTTCTGGGTTGTGTGGGCTAACCAATATAGGTGCATCCCAATTAAATCTTTCATATGGTTCATTCAAGTCATTTTGAGGTTTTATAAATGTTGCTTCACCATTGGTTCTATCTATTCTGTGAATATTTCCTTGCTGAGACTGAGCATAAACTATGTTTGGATTTCCTGGCTCAGTTGCAGGTTGGTGACCATCTCCACCAAGTAAAACAAACCAATCTGAATTTGTTATTCCTGACTCTTTAAAAGTACGACTTGGTCCACCCTGTGTATTGTTATCTTGTGTTCCACCGAATATATTATAGAACGGATATGCATCGTCGACTGCTAGTTTATAAAATTGTGTTAGTGGTAAGTTTGCTACAAACTTCCATGAACTAGTATCATCAAAAGATTCGTATACACCTCCATCAGTTCCAATTAACAAATAATTAGGATCGCTCATTTTAAATGTCAGTGAGTGGTTATCAACATGCTTATCACTCTCATTCATTATGTAAAAATCCTTACCACCATTTTCAGAGACTTGGACTTTTGTATCCATCAGGTATATTTTATCGAACACATGAGGAGATGCTACAAGTTCTTGATAATAATGTGGTCCAGTAGCTCCCGACACGGTATCAGACATCTTTAACCAACTTCCCCCAGAATTTGTAGTCTTATATACTGCACCATTTCTTCTGTCGGTTTCTACTGCAGCGTAAAGAATTGTACTATCAAATGGAGAGATAGCCAAACCAATTTTTCCAAGATTTGAAGTTGGTAATCCATCTTTAATTTCAATCCAGTTTTTTCCATGGTCTGTTGACTTATATATTGATGTGCCAGGACCTCCACCCATGTAAGAAGCAACATTTCGATGTCTTTGCCAAGTTGCAGCATATAAAATATCTGGATTAAACTTATCAATCACTATATCGGTAACACCTGTCCACTCATTTACATTTAAAACATTTTTCCATGTTTGCCCTCCGTCAGTTGTTTTAAACAAAC
>CACCAP010000004.1:0-97500 GCA_902544085.1 uncultured Bacteroidota bacterium | reverse complement strand
CTCAGGAGTATTTAGCCTTAGCGGATGGTCCCGCTAGATTCATGCAAGGTTTCCCGTGCCCCGCATTACTCAGGATACCACTATCATTAACTCTCTTTACTTGTACGGGACTATCACCCTCTCTGGTTCCGATTTCCAACGGATTCTAATTCATTGAGCAACAAATATTGTGGTCCTACAACCCCTAAATTGCCTAAACAATTTAGGTTTGGGCTATTCCGCGTTCGCTCGCCACTACTAGCGGAATCACTATTGTTTTCTTTTCCTCCGGGTACTTAGATGTTTCAGTTCTCCGGGTTAGCTTCCATAAATGGATGATTATTCTTCAAATAACCGGGTTTCCCCATTCGGACATTTGCGGATCAAAATGTATGTGCCACTCCCCGCAACTTTTCGCAGCTTATCACGTCCTTCTTCGCCTCTGAGAGCCAAGGCATTCCCCTTACGCTCTTAATTAGCCTATTGTAACTTTACTTTTCTTTGAAATTGTATTTATTATTATGCTCGTACAAATTGGTAAAAACCAATTTATACCTTGTAGTGTATCTATAATCACAAACACGAATTGGATAACAGGTGCTTGTGATATAAAAATTTTCAATATGTCAATGATCGTTTAAGTTAAAAACTTGTGGAGAATGTGGGAGTCGAACCCACGACCTCTTGAATGCAAATCAAGTGCTCTAGCCAGCTGAGCTAATTCCCCATTATGAAAAGAATTCAAAATGCAGAATTCTCAACTCAAAATTCCCAATATCGTTGTAGTCTCGGGCAGACTCGAACTGCCGACCTCTACATTATCAGTGTAGCGCTCTAACCGGCTGAGCTACGAGACTCTAATCGATAGTAAATAATGACAGCATTAGCAAAACGCATTGCTTAAAAAACCCCAAATTCAGTCGTCATACTTTCTCTAGAAAGGAGGTGTTCCAGCCGCACCTTCCGGTACGGCTACCTTGTTACGACTTAGCCCCAGTCACCAGTTTTACCCTAGGCAGCTCCTTACGGTTACCGACTTCAGGCACTCCCAGCTTCCATGGCTTGACGGGCGGTGTGTACAAGGCCCGGGAACGTATTCACCGGATCATGGCTGATATCCGATTACTAGCGATTCCAGCTTCACGGAGTCGAGTTGCAGACTCCGATCCGAACTGAGACCGGTTTTGAAGATTTGCTCCTTCTCGCGAAGTGGCTGCTCTCTGTACCGACCATTGTAGCACGTGTGTAGCCCAGGACGTAAGGGCCGTGATGATTTGACGTCATCCCCACCTTCCTCACGGTTTGCACCGGCAGTTTCGCTAGAGTTCCCGACATTACTCGTTGGCAACTAACGATAGGGGTTGCGCTCGTTATAGGACTTAACCTGACACCTCACGGCACGAGCTGACGACAACCATGCAGCACCTTGTAATGAGTCCGAAGAAAAATTCATCTCTGAATCTGTCCCATTACATTTAAGCCCTGGTAAGGTTCCTCGCGTATCATCGAATTAAACCACATGCTCCACCGCTTGTGCGGGCCCCCGTCAATTCCTTTGAGTTTCAATCTTGCGATCGTACTCCCCAGGTGGGATACTTATCACTTTCGCTTGGCCACACATCTACCTGAGGTAGACATACAGCTAGTATCCATCGTTTACGGCGTGGACTACCAGGGTATCTAATCCTGTTCGCTACCCACGCTTTCGTCCCTGAGCGTCAGTATATTGTTAGTGATCTGCCTTCGCAATCGGTATTCTGTGTGATATCTATGCATTTCACCGCTACACCACACATTCTAACCACTTCACAATAACTCAAGTCTTTCAGTATCAAAGGCAATTCTACAGTTGAGCTGCAGGATTTCACCTCTGACTTAAAAAACCGCCTGCGGACCCTTTAAACCCAATGATTCCGGATAACGCTCGAATCCTCCGTATTACCGCGGCTGCTGGCACGGAGTTAGCCGATCCTTATTCTTACAGTACCGTCAAGCCCCGACACGTCGGGGTGTTTCTTCCTGTATAAAAGCAGTTTACAACCCGTAGGGCCGTCATCCTGCACGCGGCATAGCTGGATCAGACTTTCGTCCATTGTCCAATATTCCTCACTGCTGCCTCCCGTAGGAGTCTGGTCCGTGTCTCAGTACCAGTGTGGGGGGTCCCCCTCTCAGGGCCCCTACCTATCGTAGTCTAGGTGAGCCGTTACCTCACCTACAAACTAATAGGACGCATGCTCATCTTTTACCGCCGAAGCTTTAATCATTTAATCATGCGAAAAAATGATATTATAGGGGATTAATCCAAATTTCTCTGGGCTATACCCTAGTAAAAGGCAGATTGCATACGCGTTACGCACCCGTTCGCCACTCGTCTTTCGGTGCAAGCACCAAAAGTTACCGTTCGACTTGCATGTGTTAGGCTTGCCGCTAGCGTTCATCCTGAGCCAGGATCAAACTCTTCGTTGTAAAAAAATTTATAATATTTAACAACTTGAATTGATAAAAGACTTTTCAGGAATGGTTTTGCTAATTCGTATAATGATATAAAATCATCGATACGCTGTCATATTTCAATACTTTCAATGAACTTATTCATTCTTTCCTGTTTAACAGAAAAGCCGTGCAAATATACACTCCTTTCATATTCTACCAAATATATTTGAAGAAAATAAGTTAATTTTTTATAACAAAATTATTAACATGCTGATTTACAGCATTTTTCTGAGGATTTTTAATACCCTTGTTTTCTTAAAATATCCTCAATAAAATAGTCCTCACGACTATTTTTTGAGTCAAATTTTTCTTTTAGTGAAATATCAAAAGCCCTTGCAACTAAGTTATATGAAAATGCACGAAATCCGTTTCTGAGCTCTTTAAGGAGCTCATATGTGGTTTTACCAGTTTCTCGAAAAATTAGTTTAACTAAAATTTGCCCTTCGCTTCTCGTTAATTTTTTCAATTCTTCAGTAAATTCCTCTTGAATGTATTTTTCAACAATTCTCGTATATCTTTTTCGCTTGGATCTCTTGTTTAAGTTACCCAATCGATCGTTAAGTTTTTTTAACCTTTCAGCTGCCAAAGCTGCATATGGGTAAACCTTTAGGGTTTTTCGTCTAAGTATTAAATATTTTATTCTCTCATCCGAATCTTTAAAATTAATTTCATTGTAAACTGTAACTTCCGAGAGTTCAAATTCTTTTTTTGTTATTGAATCCCCCTCAAACTTGTAATAGATTTCTTCATTTTGACCGTGCAATGAAATCAGGGCTGAAACAAAAAAAATCAAAATTGTTGAAAAAAGTTTAAGCATAAATCAATGTACATCCAGTTCTTGTGTTTTAACAATAAAATCAAATACAAGATCAAATAAGGTTTTATCATTAACTGTGGCGTTCCAAGGACCATGTCCTTTTCCCTCCAATGGAAAAAATTCATAATAAGCACCAGTCTCTTGATATATTTTTTTTACATCTGATGCATTTTTAAAATCAACTAGCTTATCGTTGGTTCCGTGTGCAATAAATACAGGAGGGTTATTTTTATTGTATAGTTTCTTACCACTAAAAGTGGCAATAGCTTCAGCACATCCTTTGCTTCCCCAAAGAAAAATAATTGAATGAACTTGAAATTTCTGTTCAATATTAGTTGACAATAATGTTTTGTCTTGTTCAATGTTTAATTCTTTTAAATAATCCTCATTTTCAGTTATACCAGCGCCAAAAGATGCACACCCACCTGCTGATCCACCCCCAACTGTTATTTGATTAGTATTTATTCCAAAATTATTTTTGTGTGCAACTACCCAGCGTACAGCAGCTTTTATATCTCTTACTGCAGGGTATATGGCCTTAGCTCTGTTGTTTTTATTGATATTAATAATCCTCTTATCAACCATTTCTTTCCACTTGTCAGGAACACTACCATAATCCTTTAATAGTCTATAGTTAAGATTAAACACTGCCCACCCCCTGGATGCAAAATATTTTGAAAATTCCACATATTGTCTCATGCTAGTTTTATCTCCTCCACGAAATCCACCACCATGAATTAATATCAAAATAGGCTTATTTTTTTCTGTATTTTTCGGTAAATATGCATCTAAATGTAAGGGGATTTCTACTGGGTTTTGATTGTCGTAAGAATCATGAGAAAGACCATAACCATAAATCAAATTTTCTTTCACTAAAACATTAAATTTTGGTTTTTTAAAAACACGTGTTTGGTAATAATCCTGTTTTATAAAAGGATTAAAAAGATCTACTGATGAACCTGCATTGCAGAGTAGGAAAAAAATTATTGTGAAGTTCAGCATGTAATTAATCACTTTGTCAAAGTTAATTTATTTGCATGAAAGATTTTAAGTAATTCTTTTAATATTAAATACGTTTATAATTCATAAATGATTAATTTTAGACATTAAATAAAACTGTATGGGCAAGAGTATTTTAAATGAAAAATCAATAAAGTTTTTAGAAACATATCTTAATAACCCTTCACCCACTGGATATGAGTGGGAAGGTCAAAAAATATGGATGGACTATCTCAAACCATACGTTGATGAGTTTGTCACTGACACATACGGAACAGCTGTTGGTGTTATTAATCCAAAATCAAATTTTAAGGTTGTAATTGAGGGCCATTCAGATGAAATATCTTGGTATGTAAATTACATCACAGAAAAAGGATTAATCTATGTAATTAGAAATGGTGGAAGTGATCATCAAATAGCACCCTCAAAATGGGTCAATATTCATACTAAAAAAGGAATTGTAAAAGGTATTTTTGGCTGGCCTGCGATTCATACTAGAACAGCAGGAAAAGAAGAGCCTCCAAAATTAGAAAATATCTGTATTGATGTAGGTGCTAAAGACAAAAAAGAAGTTGAAAAAATGGGAATTCATGTAGGATGTGTAATCACATATCCTGATTCATTCCAAATTCTAAATAAAAATAGATTTGTTTGCAGAGCAATTGACAACAGAATTGGTGGTTTTATGATTGCTGAAGTTGCTAGACTTTTAAAAGAAAATAAAAAAACACTTCCTTTTTGTTTGTATGTTACAAACTCCGTCCAAGAAGAAATTGGATTAAGAGGTGCACAAATGATAACTGAAACTTTGAAACCAAATGTTGCCATTGTGACCGATGTTTGTCATGACACATCAACTCCTATGATTGATGTAAAAAAACAGGGTGATAATGTGATTGATAAAGGACCTGTTATCTCTTATGCTCCAGCAATACAAAACAACCTTAGAGAAAGAATAATTGAAACTGCTGAAAAGAAAAAAATCCCTTTTCAGAGACATGCTTCATCCAGGTATACTGGAACGGATACTGATGCTTTTGCCTACAGCAACGGAGGTGTTGCCTCTGCCTTGATTTCTTTACCATTAAGATACATGCATACTACTGTGGAATTAGTTAGCAGAGATGATGTTGAAAACGTTATAAAATTAATTTACGAAACTTTGTTGACGATTGCCCCAGATGATGATTTTAGCTACTTTAAATCTTAATTATTTTCATTAACTATATGCTTGACAATTTCTGGGTTGAGTAGTGTTGAAATATCCCCAAAGTTATGGGTTTCGCCTGCAGCAATTTTTCTTAAAATTCTTCTCATGATTTTACCACTTCTTGTTTTTGGTAAACCATCAACAATTTGGATTTTTTCAGGTTTTGCTATGGGGCCAATTGTTTTGGAAATAAGTTGATTTATTTCTACTGTGATTCCATCAATATTTTTATCATTTTTTAAAATTATAAATGCGTAAAGAGCGTTTCCTTTAATTTCGTGTGGATATCCGACAAGAGCACTCTCAACCACATTTTCATGTAGATTTATTGCATCCTCAATTGGTGCTGTACCTAAATTGTGTCCTGAAACAATTACGACATCGTCTACCCTGCCTGTAATTCTGTAATTTCCTTGATCATCTCTAAATGCACCATCGCCGGGAAAATAATATCCAGGATAATTTGAAAAGTAAACATCATTGTATCTCTCATGATCTCCATATATAGTACGGGCTATTGATGGCCATGGAAACTTAATCGCAAGTATACCATTTCTATTATTTTCATGAAACTCTTTTCCATCATCGTCAAGAAGGACGGGTTGTATACCAATCAAGGGTTTGGTGGCAAAAGTTGGTTTTCCTTTTGTAACATTAGCAAGTGATGATATCATGATACCACCTGTTTCAGTTTGCCACCATGTATCAACTATTGGACACTTATTCTTTCCTATATTTTGATTGTACCATTTCCAGGCTTCTTCATTAATTGGCTCTCCAACGGTACCAAGAACTTTCAATGAAGATAAATCATACTTTCTAACAAAATCAAGAGAATGTTTTGCTAATGCTCTTATTGCAGTAGGCGCTGTATAAAACTGGTTTACTTTATGTTTTTCGCAAATTTCCCAAAATCTTCCAAAGTCAGGATAAGATGGTACTCCTTCAAACATTATTGTTGTTGCACCATTCAGCAAGGGCCCATAAACAATATAACTATGTCCGGTAATCCATCCTATATCAGCTGTGCACCAGTATATATCATTATGTTGGTACTGAAATACGCTTTTGAAAGAATATGATGAGTAAACCATATAACCTCCGCATGAATGCACCATTCCTTTTGGTTTTCCGGTAGATCCGGATGTATAAAGAATAAATAATGGGTCCTCAGAATCGAGCTCTATAGAGTCAAATTTATCAGATTCTCCATTTAACTCCTCATGCCACCATTTATCAATTTTATTCAGCTTAATTCTGCTGTTGATTCTCTTTAAAACAATACAAGTTTCAACCGAAGGGCATTTTGTCAGAGCTTCATCAGCAATAGATTTTAAATCAATTGTTTTGTTTCCTCTAAAACTTCCGTCGGCAGTGAGCAACATTTTACACTTTGCATCGTTAATTCTAGCGGCCAATGCTGTAGCCGAAAACCCTGCAAACACTACAGAATGAACAGCACCTACCCTTGCACACGCCAATACTGCAATTGCAAGCTCAGGAACCATTGGCATGTAAAGACAAACCCTATCACCTTTTACAATATTATTTTTTTTTAAAACATTTGAAAACTTACAAACTTTTGAGTGCAATTCTTTGTATGAAATTCGTTGACACTCTTCGGTTGGATCATTGGGTTCAAAAATTATTGCTGTTTTTTCTGCTTTTTTTGTAAGATGTCTGTCAAGACAATTTTCTGTAATATTTAATTTTCCATCCAAAAACCATTTAAAATCAGGTTTTTTAAAATCAAACTCAAATGTTTTGTTCCATTTTTTTTTCCAAGTAAATGTTGAAGCAATATCGGACCAAAAACTATTCGGGTCTTCTATACTTTGTTGATATAGCTTATTGTACTCTATTTCAGTTTTTGGTATGTAGTTTTCAATTAATTTCAATTCTTAAAATATTCTTTTAAAAGCCTTTTATTAATATCATAAACCAAGGTTGGGCCATAGTAAATCCACCCTGTATAGATTTGAACAAGTGATGCCCCCGCATTTATCTTTTCAACTACATCATCAGGTGTCATTATGCCCCCAACAGCAACGATAGGAAGTTTATCTCCAGCCTGGTTTTTGATCAATTTAACCATCTCTGTACTTCTTTTAGAAAGCGGCTTTCCACTCAGACCACCACTTTCATTTTTTAATTTGTCTGATTTTAAATTCTCTCTAGCAACTGTCGTATTTGAACATATAATACCGTCAATATTTAATTCCATTAAGAGCCTGACAACATCTGCAAGCTGTCTATTGGATAGATCAGGTGAAACTTTAACGAGAATCGGCTTCCTCTCACCTATCTTATTTTCTGTAATCAAAGTTTTTAAAATTTTTTTTAGAAAAGAAACTGACTGCAGGTTTCTCAGCTCTGGAGTATTGGGTGAACTAACATTTACAGCAAAATAATCAACATATGATCTTAACTTTTTAAAACATTCAAGATAATCCTCATGTGCTTTAGAATTAGGTGTTGACTTATTTTTTCCAATATTTGCTCCTATTGGTAAGCTTGTATTGTAATATTTAAATTTTTTATTTTTTAACCTTTTAACTACGGCATCTACTCCATCATTATTAAATCCCAATCTATTTATTAATGCATCATCTTTTGCTAAACGAAATATTCTTTTTTTTGGGTTTCCTGCCTGAGGTCTTGGTGTAACAGTTCCAATCTCAGTAAACCCAAAACCACCAAGCTTTCTTATGGATGTGACTATTTCTGCGTTTTTATCAAATCCTGCAGCTAGACCCACAGGGTTTGGAAAATTGATGCCAAATACCTTTTTTTCTAACAAAGGTGATGTAAATCGCATATCTGGTGAAACTGCACCGCCAAGTACCTTAGTCCATTTTATCAAAAAATCATGTATTATTTCCGGATCAAAAAGAAAAAAAAGTGGTCTAATAAAGTATTTCCACATTCCTCTAAGTCTTATTTCTTTTTATTTAATTCTGAAGATAACTCAAAAGATAACGCTGTCTTATCAAATTTGATTTTACCAGCCATAGTTAAAATAACACACGTATTTTTAGTATCATTAACTTCAATAATTTTTCCGTGCATTCCACTTTTTGTAACTACAAGATCTCCATTTTTAAGAGAGGATAAAAATTTCTTTTCTTTTTTTGCCTTTCTGCTCTGAGGTAGTATAAACAAAAAATATAGAGCGAATATCATCAAAATGATTGGTGTCCACTGACTAATTCCTTCCATTTGTTTTATTTATTTATTACGAATCCACTCATACGAATAATTTTTTTGGAGTTTTTCGTATTTGTTGTTAATGTTATTGACTTTACCTGTTTGCCTGTTTGACCAGATGAGTCAAATCTTGCTTTGATAACACCTGTTTCACCAGGTTTTATCTCTTTATCTTTTGGATATTCAGGAACTGTACATCCACATGATGCAGACGCATCAAAAATAATCAAATTACTTTCACCTGTATTTTTAAAAGTATAGTCAACTTCAACAATTTCTCCATCCGTGACTTCTCCAAAATCATAAGTATCAAAATCAAATTTTATGATTGGCAAAACAGACTCTTGCTCTAATCTTTTTTCAGTTTCTATAAGATTTTGCTGATTTATTTTTTTTGTGGGATTATTGTCGCATGAAATAATCATAAAACAAATTACAATTCCTGCGATTAAACTATAAAAGTATTTTTTCATAAATCTAAATTTAACAAATTATTAGAACGTTTAGTGTATTTTTTTATCAATCCTTGATCTTTTAAATCTCTCATGATATTATTTAAAATTCCATTAATAAAACTACTGCTGTTTAAACTTGAATAATCTTTGGATATTTCAACATATTCATTCAAACTTACATTTATGGGTATATTTTCAAAAAACTTAAATTCTGTTATACACATTTTTAATAACAAGCTATCAATCACAGCTATTCGATCAGATTCCCATTGTGGTGTGTATTTTGAAATTAAATTTTCATAAATACTATTATTTTCAGTTGTTTTTTTAAATAAATTCCAACCGAACATTTTATCATTTTTGTCCTTAAATATTGTTTTATTGACAGTTAATTCTTCATTTTTTGAAAAACTTTTCATCATATTCAAAACTTCTGTGTTAATAAGTGGAAAATCATCTACCCATCCAATTTCACAATCCTCGTAAAAACTATATAAGCTTGAGTCCAAAACAATAATCTCTTTGTAAATTTTTATAAGGGATGAAATAGGATTAATTTGTTCAGTGGAGTTTTTTAAAAATTCAGCATTGCAAATTTTATCAAAAATCTGCTTTACTATTTTAAAATCATTATTAAAGTAATTTATTTCATTTTTAGAAATGTATTTTTGTATATATTTTGAGTCCTCAATTGCTTTGATAAATTTGTTATCAATTATAATATCGACTAAAAAATCAATTTCTGATTTATAATATTTTTTTTTATTAATATCGATCTGCCTAATTGTTTCTTGTCTTATTAGAACAAAAAAATGCAATTGAGTTATAAAAAATTGATAGAATTTTTTTGTAGTGGCGTTAAAAAAACTATAGAGTTCCTTATCAGGCGATTTAGCTCTATTTTGTGAATACAAAATTTGAAGAATTTTAACTCTTATGTGTCTTCTATTAAGCATAATAATGAACCTGTCACAAAAGTAAAATTTATTTATTAATAAATGTTCAAATATGGATTATCTTTGGTTTCGATTTTATGAAATCATTAAGGTATTTAAATAAATTTTTTTATAAATACAGATTTAGGATATTAATCGGAATTCTTATCACAATTATTGCAAGAATATTTGCACTAGTTGCTCCAAATTTGATTGGTGACTCAATTACAATAATAGAAAATTATTTATCCAATGGAAATGACCCAACTATTGTAAAAAAAAGCTTAATTAGAAATATAGTTTTGATAATCGGTGCTTCAATAAGTGCTGGATTATTAACTTTTGTGATGAGACAAACCCTTATAAATGTCTCAAGATTTATTGAATTTGATTTAAAAAATGAAATCTTTCAAAAATACCAAGATCTTGATATCAGTTTTTATAAAAATAACAGAGTTGGTGATTTAATGAACAGAATAAGTGAAGATGTGAGCAGAGTCAGAATGTATGTTGGACCTGCACTAATGTACTCAATTAATACAATTACTTTATTTATAATAATAATTTCATACATGCTTAGTATTGATATTAAGTTGACTCTTTACACAATTGCCCCACTACCGTTACTTTCCCTAATTATCTATAAACTCAGTAAAAAAATCAATATAAAGAGTTTAAAAGTTCAAGAATCATTATCAAGATTGACGACTTTGGTTCAGGAATCATTTAGTGGTATTTCTATTATCAAATCATATACAATTGAAAGCGAATTAAATAAACACATTGAAAATATTTCATACGACACTCAATTAAAACATATTGATTTAGCAAAATTTCAGTCGTGGTTTTTACCTATGATGGTTTTATTGATCGGACTTAGTAATATTCTTGTAATTTTTATTGGTGGCAATCAGTTCATTAGCGGAAAAATTGAATTAGGAATCCTAGCCGAGTTCATAATATATGTAAACATGCTGACATGGCCAGTTGCAACTGTAGGATGGGTTACATCAATTGTTCAACAGGCTGATGCAAGTCAAGGGAGAATAAATCAATTTTTGAATGAAAAAATTAGAATCATAAGTCGTAACAGTAAAAAAACAAATATTGAAGGTATTCTTGAGTTTAAGGATTTAAATTTTTATTATGAAGAAACAAAAATAAATGCACTGAAAAATGTAAGCTTCAAAATAAATAAAGGGGAATCTCTTGGTGTAATTGGACCAGTAGGTAGTGGAAAATCGACTCTTCTTGAATTAATAGTAAGAAATTACGATCCTCAGTCTGGTAAAATTTTAATTGACAATATTGACTTGAGAGACCATAACAGAGAAAATATTAGAGATTATATTTCATATGTTCCACAAACGACACTACTTTTTTCAGATACAATAGAAAATAATATAAGATTTGGAAAAAATGATGCAGATATTAAAGAAATAAAAAAATATGCAAAAATTTCATGCATCGATCATGAAATTGAGAGGTTCTCACTTAAGTATGAATCAGTCTTAGGTGAAAGGGGCATCAATCTTTCAGGAGGACAAAAACAAAGAATTTCTTTAGCTCGCGCTTTAATTAAGAAACCAAAAATTCTTCTTCTTGATGATTGTCTTTCCGCCGTTGATGTTAGCACTGAAAAAGAAATCACTAAAAACCTTCAAATGGAAACAGGTAATATCACAAAAATTATTGTAAGTCAGAGAATTTCAACAATTAAAAAATGCAATAAAATAATGGTATTATTTAATGGAGAAATTCTACAAATTGGTACACATGACCAATTAATTAATGATACTAAGGGATACTATCATCAAATAGATTTAAAACAAAATAAAAAAAACCATTAAGATTTTGTTGATTTTACTTTTTTAACCATTTTTGATACAAATTATTAAAATGGAAGAAAGTAAACATGTTAATGAAGATATATTTTCCAAGGTACTTAGAGCTGGTAGGAGAACTTATTTTTTTGATGTAAGATCAACAAAAGCAGGAGATTATTACCTTACAATTTCAGAAAGCAAGAAATTTACCAATGACGACGGAACATTCTACTTCAAAAAACACAAAATTTATCTTTATAAAGAAGATTTCGAAAATTTTTCAAATATTCTGAGTGAAATGACAAAATACATTATCGATGAAAAAGGTGAAGAAGTTATAAGCGATATACATGATAAAGATTTCAAATCAAAAAATGCGGAAATGAAAGATGAAGAAAATGAATCTGATGATGAAAAAAACGATAAGAAAAGTGACGAAGTTGAATTAGAAGATATTTAAATTTTCCTAAACGGTCTTTTAATAACTTTCCAAAAGTTATTTTCATCATTATAACCGTCATCAATACCAAATTTAATATCTTTAAGATCTAACTTCATATACGTTCCAAACAATCGGTCCCAAATTGAAAAAATATTCCCATAATTAGAATCAGTATATGGCATTTTGTAATGATGATGAACTTTGTGCATATTGGGTGAAACGAAAACTAATGATATTAAATAATCAACTTTTTCAGTAATATTGATATTAGCATGATTGAATTGAGAAAAAGCCACGGAAAGAGATTGGTATAAAAAAACCATAGCTATTGAAGATTCAGAGATAAATATTGCAATCAGTGTAAAGAAAAATCTTACAAAACTCTCAATTGGGTGATGTCTGTTAGCTGTAGTTGTATCAACACTTTCATCAGAATGATGAACGGCATGTATTGGCCACAAAAATGATATTTTGTGTTGAAAAAGGTGTGCAAAATAAGCACCAATTAGATCAAGAATTAAAATAGTAATTATAAAACGGCCTAAACCATCAATTCCTAAATAGGAGAAAATTCCAATTTTATTAACATAAACAAAGTCAGATGTCTTTACAATCAAAAATGCCAAGCTAAAATTGACAAGAATAGTTGTTAGTGTTAGTAATATGTTTGTAATTGCATGCTTGACTTTGTTATAAGAAAATATTCGTAATGGTATAATTCCCTCAAGCAACCAAAAAAATGAAATTCCTAGTGCTAATATTAAAGCTCTTTGAGTTGAGGAAATTTCTAAAAAAAAAGAATTAATTATTTCCATTAAATATTTCCTAAATTTACAAAAACCTTGCTATCATAGAATATCAAATTTTTAAAAATGGCTAGAACACCATCAAATATGATTGATTTAGGATCTGAACTCCCAAATTTCAATCTCATTAATACAATTAACAATCAATTATTTGATAATAAAAAACTTAGTAATGATATTGGAACACTAGTTATGTTCATATGTAATCATTGTCCATTTGTTATTCATGTTCTTGATGAGATAATTTCAATATCCAAGTTTTATAAAGGAAAAATTAATATTGTAGCAATTAGCAGTAATGATATTATTAATTATCCTCAAGATTCACCTGAAATGATGAAAAAACTTGCAATTAATAAAAAATTTGATTTTCCTTATTTATATGATGAGAGTCAAGAGGTTGCTAAAGCATTTGATGCCGCATGTACACCTGATTTTTACCTTTATGACAAGAAGAATAAATTAGTATACAGAGGTCAACTTGATGACTCTAGGCCTGGAAACGATCTAAAAGTTACAGGAAATGACTTGAGAAATGCTATTCACTGTACATTAAACAATAAAGAAATTAAATCAGTCCAGAAACCAAGTATAGGCTGCAATATTAAGTGGAAAGATTTATGATGCATGTTTTGAATAAAAGTACAATCTAAACAAAGCTAAGTCATCAGTTTCATAATCTTCAGAAAACTCCTCGATTACAAGATCAAGTGAATCGGACTTTAATTCATGAAAAAACTCACTCAGTTCATTTAGGGATTCCTCATCAAAAATTTCATTTACTAAATATGTCAAGTCTAATTTTGTTCCTGAAAATATAATTGTTTCTAATTCACTAAGAACATCCTGATATGATATATTCTTTGAACTTGCAATTTCATCGATAGAAAGTTTTTTATCGACAGATTGTATGATAAAAAGTTTGGTAAGTGAATTAGTTCCAGTTGATTTAATAACTGTTTCCTGTATATTTTCAATTTTATTTTCCTTTACGTGGTGACTAATCAGGTTTATGAATGATTCTCCAAATTTTTTTGCTTTTCCCTCACCCACTCCGTTAATTAAAGAGAGTTGTTCGATTGATGTTGGATATTTATAAGTCATTTCCTCCAATGATGAGTCTTGAAAAATTGCAAATGGTGGTAGATTATGTTTTTTTGATAAGTTAATTCTTTCCTTTTTTAAAATACTAATCAACACATTATCAATAACATAACTTTTATCAACTTGCTTAATTTTTATTTTATCATCGATTGAAAAATCATTATCAATTGACATCATAATTGAATATGGTTGATTTATAAACTGATGACCTGAATGGGAGATTTTTAGAATTCCATAACTTTCTATGTTTTTTACCAAAAGTTTCTCTACGACCATTTTTCTTAGAACAGATTTCCAAAAAATAATTCCTTTGCTTTTACCGAAACCAAAAAGTTCACTTTCGAGTAATTTATGAGATCTGATTGAGGTTGTTTCGATTCCTGCTATATAACTTGCAACTTCCTTTAACTTATAATTTTCCTTCAATTCTTTAATGCAGCTTAAAACCTTTGATACATTGAATTTTATATCTTTTTTTTCTTTAATATCAATAGAATTATCATCCATTTTGTTACCTAAACCATTATTTTCATCATAGTCTTCTCCAAAGTAATTAAGTAAATATTTTCTCCTAGACATAGATGTCTCACAGTAAGCAGAAACATCCTCTAATAATGATAACCCTTGTTCTTTTTCTGATATTGGTTTGGATGATAAAAATTTTTCTAACCTCTCAATATCTTCATATGAATAAAAAGCTATGCAACGTCCCTCTCCTCCATCTCTTCCAGCTCTTCCAGTTTCTTGGTAATAGGATTCTATGGATTTTGAAATATCGTAATGAATTACATATCTTATATCAGGCTTATCTATACCCATTCCAAAAGCAATTGTCGCAACTATCACATCACAATTTTGCATGAGAAAATGATCTTGATTTGAGGATCTTATTTTAGAATCCAAGCCTGCATGATAAGGCAAAGCTTTAATATTATTAATTTGTAGTAATTCAGAAAGTTGATCTACTTTTTTTCGCGACATACAATATATTATTCCTGACTTTGTTTCATTAGATTTTATGTATGAAATGATCTGCTTGTCAATATTGCTATCTTTCTTTCTGATTTCATAAAATAAATTTGGTCTATTAAAAGAGGATTGAAATATCCTGTGGTTTTTTAGATTTAAGTTCTTAATAATATCATCTTTCACTTTTGGAGTTGCTGTTGCAGTCAAAGCTATCTTATTTAGATTGGCACTAATTTTATCACATGTTTCCGAAATAATTCTGTAATCAGGCCTAAAATCATGGCCCCATTCTGAAATGCAATGAGCTTCGTCAATTGCAACAAAAGAAATAGTCTGGTCTTTAAAAAATTTGATATTATTCTCTCTTGAAAAAGACTCAGGTGAGATATAAACTAATTTGGTTTGACCAATTAAAATATTTTCTTTGACATGTTTTTTTTCAGTTGATGAAAGAGTTGAATTATAAACACTAGCAACAAATTTTTTTTCAAATAATGCATTCATTACATCAACCTGATTTTTCATCAATGCAATAAGTGGAGAAACTATAATCGCTACTCCTTTCATATATAATGCTGAAATTTGATAGCAAAGCGATTTTCCTCCGCCTGTTGGCATGATAACCAAAGTATCATTACCTGTAACCAGAGATTCGATTATTTCAAACTGATTTTCTCTAAAACTGTTGAAACCAAAGTGCTTTAACAACAAGATTGAGAGATCTGATTTTAGGGTCATTGTATATCAAATAGGGTATATTTGTACCTTTACAGTAAATATAATCTAATTAAGCCCCACAGGAATCTATAATTTAAACAAGTTGTGAACAAAACAGACATCAGAAAAATATCGAATAAAGTAATTAAAATTCAAGAGGAAACAATTGAAAAATTAAAAATTAATATTGTTGATGATATAAGTGATGTGATTGAATATTTGGCCACATTGGATGGTAAAATTATAATCACAGGTATTGGTAAAAGTGCTTTAGTTGGAATGAAAATAGCAGCTACTCTAAATTCTACAGGGTCTCCATCAGTTTTCATGCATGGTTCTGATGCTCTGCATGGTGATATGGGTATTATTTCAGAAAAAGATGCTGTGATTTTCATTTCTAAAAGTGGTAATAACACAGAAACCATAGAACTGGTAAAAAATTTAAAAAAAAATAAAAATATAATTATTGGGTTATGCTCAAGCAAGGATTCATTTTTAGCTAAGAACTCAGAACACCTAATTCATACTCCGATAGAAAAAGAAGCATGTCCATACAACCTTGCGCCAACAACAAGTTCAATAATACAAATGTTAGTTGGGGACATAATTGCAATTTCTTTAATGAAATTGAAAAATTTTGATATAAAGTCGTTTGCAAAGTTTCATCCATCCGGTTCACTCGGTAAAAAATTAACCTTGACAGTTGATGACATTTTAGATTATGATTTAAAACCCATGGTTTCTGTCGATGACACACTAAAACATGCAATTGATGAAATATCTTCGAAAATGTTAGGTGCTACAGTGGTTATGGATAAAAAAAAGATTGTGGGTATAATTACCGATGGAGATATTAGAAGAATTCTTAGCAAACACAAAGATCCTTTAAATCAAAAAATAAGTTCACTTGAAAATAATCATCCCATGACAATAGATCATCAAGACTTGGCCATTGATGCCCTAAGGTTGATGAATTCAAAGAAAATTTCTCAATTAATTGTAACAAAAGGAACTAAATACATTGGAATGATTCACATACATCAAATTTTAAAATCGGGGATTTAGGATGTCTAAAGTTGATCCAAATGAAATGTCTTTTTTAGACCATCTTGAAGATCTCAGATGGCATATTTTGAGAGCTATTATGGGCATTGTTCTTGCTGGTTCAATAGCTTTTATATTCAAAGACTATATTTTTGACAATATTATTTTTGGACCAAAAGATCCAAATTTTATAACATACAGAATACTATGTAATGTTTCCAATTTTATTGGTCTTAATGATAGTTTTTGTATAACTGAATTACCATTTAGAATTCAAAGCAGGACGGTTTCTGGACAATTTTCAGCGCATATAATGACATCAATTGCAGCAGGATTTGTTATTTCGTTCCCCTATGTATTATATCAATTTTGGAGCTTTATAAGTCCTGGTCTTTACAGTAATGAGAAAAAGTATGCTAGAGGATTTATTTTTGTGTCAAGTCTATTATTTTTTATTGGTGTATCGTTTGGATACTATGTAGTATGTCCCCTGTCAATCAACTTCTTGGGAAATTATACCGTAAGTCAAGAAGTTTTTAATGATTTCGATTTGAGCAGTTATATATCACTTGTAAGGGCTTCTGCATTGTCATCGGGTGTTATTTTTGAACTACCAATAATAATTTATTTCTTAACTAAAATTGGGTTGGTAACTCCAAAAATTTTAGTAAAATATAGAAAATATGCACTAGTTTTTGTTCTCATTTTGGCTGCAATAATTACACCTCCTGACGTTGCAAGTCAGATAATTGTAGCGATTCCGATTTTAATATTGTATCAAATTAGTATATACATTTCAAAAATTGTTTTAAAAAATAAATGATCTTAAAAACTTCAAATATTGTAAAGGCATACAAAGGCAGGAAAGTTGTTGATAATGTTAATATAAAAGTTTCTCAAGGCGAGATTGTGGGGCTCCTAGGGCCTAATGGTGCAGGCAAAACAACATGCTTTTACATGATGGTTGGTTTAATTAAATCAGATTTAGGTTCGATATTGCTAAACGATAAAAACATTTCTCATAAACCCATGTATGAAAGGGCAAAACTAGGAATAGGATATTTAGCTCAAGAGGCTTCGGTCTTCAGAAAATTAACTGTTGAAGATAACATAAAAGCAGTCTTAGAGATTGGAAGTTTATCCAAATTAGATCAAAATAAAAAACTTGAAGAACTCATAGAAGAGTTTAGTTTGCAAAAAGTTAGAAAAAATAGAGGAGATTTACTTTCAGGTGGTGAAAGAAGGAGAACCGAGATTGCAAGAGCATTAGCAACAGATCCAAAGTTCTTGCTTCTTGATGAGCCTTTTGCAGGAGTTGATCCAATTGCAGTTGAAGAAATTCAAAAAATTATTTTTCAACTAAAAAATAAAAATATTGGCGTTTTAATTACAGACCACAATGTTCAAGAAACATTAGCAATAACTGACAGAACCTATTTAATGTTTGAAGGCTCTATTTTAAAAGATGGTAAGCCTGAGGATTTAGCTAAGGATAAAGTTGTTAGGAAGGTTTATTTAGGTCAAAATTTCGTATTTAGAAAAAATAGATTTGAAAATATATAAAAGCAAATTAAAAGAACTTTTTACTGGTTCATTTATCGAAGTTCAAAAATTTTGTACGATACTTGAAGATTTTGATATAAAGTATATTGTTCAGGACTATAAAGAATCTGCGATTTTAGCTGGTTTTGGAGTAACCAATTTATACTACACACATAGGTTACTTATTTATGAAAATGATTATGATTTTGCCTTAAAGATTTTCAAAAATCAAAAATCTAGTTTGGTTTGAGTACTTAACTCATCACCATTAAAGTTTGTGTCAATTTTTTCATCAACAACTTCAATATCATTTAAATCATTTAGTGGTGGTTCATAGGGGATGGGATCAAGTTTATTAATCAGTTTAATTTCTTTGTTTTCAAGTTGATTTCCTTTAGCCTTTAATCCTTTAACAGAAATAAAATTTGACAGTTCGATTTTTTTTGTTTCAATCGATTTGTCCCTGTATATAATCTCAATCACAGGCTTCCAGTCTGTCAAAACCAACTCTGTTATTAAATCCTTTGATTTTTCAATATAATTTTGAGTTCCTTTGGTTTGCCCAATAGTAAATCTCTTTACAAAATATTTTTTCTTTACAAGATTGTTATAAACAACTGTAACCGGTTTTACTCTATCTAGTTTCTCAAGAATGATCATATCTTCAGGGAAGTGCATATTTATATCCGGTTTAACAATTTTGAATTTTCCAGATTGCTGAAAAATTATTAAATCATCATCTGGCTTAAACTCACCAAGTAATTCTCCTCTACCATCAACATTAATTCTTTGTACTGTTTCATCAAACCAAATTTTTCTTGGCTTTAAAGTGGATAATCCCTTTTCTTTAAATAAAACCTTCTGAACTGTATGTTTAGAAACTATATTTCCCTTTACAGATCTACCCTTTATTGATAAGTCAGCAAAATCTAAATCCCATTTTAATTTTTTTATAGAACCTGATTGGCGTAAAATAATCGTTACTATCTCAGCTTCCCCATTTGGATTGGATGTCAAATGAAGCAAAATTGTTTTAGGGTGATCAGTGGTTAAATTATATATTTTATCTCTTGTTACACCCGTAACATTAAATCTTTTTATAAATGTTATGCCAGTTTTACCGTCTCTATATATCATGTTATAAATTGTTCTGGAATCTTTTTTCTTGAATACAGCAACATGTTCAATTCCCTTTTCAATAAACTTCTTATTTTCAACTCTAGTTACAATCATATTGCCTTTTTTTGTGAACACAATAACATCATCAATGTCAGAACATTCCTCTACATACTCCTCCTTTCGTAGCGATGTTCCTATAAAACCTTCTGATCTGTTAACATAAAGTCTAGCATTTCTAACGACGACTTTTTTTACATCAACATCATCAAAAATTTTGATTTCAGTTTTTCTGACCCTGCTCTTGCCATACTTTAATTTTAAATCTTTGAAATAATTAATTGCAAAATCATTTAGGTTTTCCAAATTGTAATTAGTTTCTTCAATTTGATTTTCTATCTCGATAATTTTTTTATCAGCTTTATCAATATCATACTTTGAGATTCGTTTTATTCTGATTTCCGTTAATTTAATCACATCATCATGAGTCACTACTTGTTTAAGTAATTCTAAATGAGGTTTCAAACCATCTTTTATTGCCTCCAAAACCAATTCCCAAGAATCTTTGTCTTCGATCAGCCTGTAAATTCTTCTTTCAATAAATATTTTTTCAAGAGTTGATGAGTGCCATAATTGATTTAACTCTTTCAATTTGTTCTCTAATTCCTTTTTTAGTAGTTCCTTTGTATTCATAGTTGATTTAATCAACATATCAGATACTCCGGTAAATAATGGTTTGTTGTTTTCAATAATACAACCAAGTGGAGAAATTGATACTTCACAATTGGTAAAAGCAAATAGTCCATCAATTGTTTTATCAGGTGAAACTCCGTTTGGAAGGTGAATTAGAATTTCAACATCAGAGGCAGTATTATCTTCAATCTTTTTAATTTTAATCTTACCCTTTTCATTGGCTTTTAAAATTGAATCAATTAAGCTACTGCTTGTTGTTGTGTAAGGTATTTGGGTTATTATTAAAGTATTTTTATTTAACTGGTTTATTTTTGCTCTAACTTTAATCCTACCTCCTCTTTTTCCATCATTATAGTTTGTTACATCAACAACTCCAGAGGTTGGAAAATCAGGATATAATTGAAATTTTCTTCCCTTTAAACACTTGATTGATCCATCAATTAATTCAACAAAATTGTGAGGGAGAATTTTTGTTGACAATCCTACTGCAATTCCCTCAGCACCTTGTGCTAAAAGCAATGGAAATTTAACAGGAAAATTGACTGGTTCTTTTCTTCTTCCGTCATATGATAGTTGCCAATTGGTAATTTTGGGACTGTAAACAACATCAAGTGCAAACGGAGAAAGTCTAGCTTCAATATATCTAGATGCTGCTGCTGAGTCACCCGTTAAAATATTGCCCCAATTTCCTTGAGTATCAATTAGTAACTCTTTTTGTCCGATCTGAACGATTGCATCTGAAATACTTGCATCGCCATGGGGATGATACTGCATTGTGTGCCCAACAATATTGGCAACTTTATTAAATCTTCCATCATCTAAGTCTTTCATGGAATGCAAAATTCTTCTCTGTACAGGTTTTAATCCATCTTCAATGGCAGGAACAGCTCTTTCCAAAATAACATAAGAGGCATAATCAATAAACCATTCCTTGTACATCCCTGAAATTGGAACTAAAAAATCTTCTTTATCAAAATTTTCTTCAATCATGCTGAGTCTATATCAACCTTTAAATTATCTATTATAAAGTTTTGTCTGTCAGGTGTATTCTTTCCCATGTAAAATGACAACAGATCATCTACACTGGTCTCCTTATTTATAATTACAGGGTCCAGTCTTATGCTATCCCCAATAAAATTTTTGAATTCATTTGGTGAAATTTCTCCTAATCCCTTAAACCTAGTTATTTCAACCTTTGCACCCAACTTGTCACATGCTTCACTTTTTTCTATATCTGAGTAACAATAGATTGTTTCCTTTTTATTTCTAACTCTGAACAGCGGTGTCTGCAATATAAAAAGATGACCCTCCTTTATCAGCTCGGGGAAAAATTGTAGAAAAAAAGTTATAATCAATAAACGAATATGCATACCATCAACATCCGCATCTGTAGCTATTACAATTTTATTATATCTAAGTTTTTCTATTCCTTCCTCAATATTTAATGCTGCTTGAAGGAGGTTAAATTCTTCATTTTCATAAACAATTTTTTTAGTCATTGAGTATGAGTTGAGTGGTTTTCCTCTTAGGCTAAAAACTGCTTGGGTATTAACATCCCTAGACTTTGTTATTGAACCGCTGGCAGAATCACCCTCAGTAATAAATATTGTAGTATCTAATCTTTTTTCATTACTCATGTCGCCCAAGTGAACTCTACAGTCTCTTAATTTTTTATTGTGTAAACTTGATTTTTTTGCTCTTTCTCTTGCTAATTTTCTAATTCCTGATAATTCTTTTCTTTCTCTCTCAGCCTGCATGATCTTTCTTTGGATTACCTCTGCAACATCTTTATTCTTGTGAAGATAATTATCAAGATTTTTTGATATGAATTCTAATATGTACGAACGCACAGTTGGCAAGCCACCTCCCATTTCTGTTGATCCAAGTTTAGTTTTTGTTTGGGACTCGAAAACTGGCTCCATAACTTTGATACTAATGGCTGAAATTATTGATTTTTTTATATCAGATGAATCATAATTTTTTTTAAAAAAATCTCTAATCGTTTTTACTATTGCCTCCTTAAAAGAATTTAGATGGGTCCCCCCCTGACTTGTATTTTGTCCGTTCACAAAAGAATAGTACTCTTCGCTGTAATGTTTTTTATTATGCGTTATTGCAATTTCTATATCATTTCCCTTTAAATGTATAACTGGATATAAAAAATCATCAATATTATTATTGTCTTCGATAAGATCTTTTAATCCATTTTCAGATTTAAATTTTTCTCCATTAAAAATTATTGAGAGACCAGGATTTAAGTACACGTAGTATTTTATCATCTTTACTATGTATTCATTTCTGAATTTATAATTTTTAAATATTGATGAATCTGGTTGAAAAATAATAGCAGTTCCTTTTCTTTTTGTAGATTCTTGAACGGGTGGTGAATCGATAATTTCTCCCAATTCGAAACTCACAATCTTTGATTTTCCATCTCGAACTGACTCGACACTGAATGAGGTAGATAAGGCATTAACAGCTTTCGTTCCAACTCCATTTAGGCCAACAGATTTTTTAAAGGCTCTTGTATCGTACTTTCCTCCAGTATTCATTCGCGAAACAACATCAACCACTTTACCAAGCGGAATACCTCTGCCATAGTCTCTAACTTTAATGATATTGTCCTTTAATGTGATTTCAATTGTTTTACCAGCCCCCATTACAAACTCATCAACAGAATTGTCAATAATTTCTTTGAGTAAAATGTAAATTCCATCATCAGATGCAGAGCCATCACCCAATTTTCCAATATACATACCAGGTCGCATTCTTATGTGCTCCTTCCAGTCAAGAGACCTAATGTTTTCTTCAGTATAGGATGTAGATGTAGGCATTTTAGAGATCTTAAATATAAAACACTATGGTTTTACTTTATGCGCCTTAATGACAAATTAATTAACAATTATAAGGAAAGAAATGTTGAAATCTTTATCTAGTTATTAAATCTAAAATGAATAATATCACCATCACAAACAGTGTAATCTTTCCCCTCTGTTTTCAGTTTTCCAGCTTCTTTAACTTTTGCCTCACTGAGATGTTCATCAAAATCATCAAATTTCATAACCTCTGCCTTAATGAAACCTTTTTCAAAATCTGAATGAATAACTCCAGCTACTTTTGGTGCTTTTGATCCATTTATAAATGTCCAAGCTCTCACTTCTTTTTTTCCGGCTGTATAAAAGGTAGATAAATTTAACAGCTTATGGGCTTCATTTATAAGCAAACTTGTGCCTGATTCTTTCAATCCGTAATCATTTAAAAAAACTTGCCTGTCATCATAGCTGTCAAGTTCATTTATTTCCTGCTCTATTTTTGCAGCTATTATAATTATTTTAGAATTTTCTTTCTCCAAATGTTTTAGAGTATTTGTAAGAACCTGATCATTATTGTTAATCAATTTTTCATCTATATTACATACATACAAAACTGGTTTTAGGGTAAGTAATGAAAGTGGTTTTAAATATTTTTCATAGGATTCCGAATCAATTTCAAAATTTCTTAATGATAACCCCTTTTTGAGGTGTTCAATCAACTGTTCAACAAAAACAAACTCCTTTTTGTATTCATTTCCTCCAATCTTCAAATGCTTTATAATTTTTTCTTTTCTTTTCTCCAGTGATTCTAAGTCTTTCAGCTGCAATTCAAAATCTACTATTTCTTTGTCTCTAAGTGGGTCTACACTTCCCTCAACATGAGTTATATTTTCATTTTGATAACAACGTAAAACATGAATTATGGCATTAGTTTCTCTAATGTTCGACAGAAATTGATTTCCTAAACCTTCACCTTTACTAGCACCTTTGACCAACCCTGCAATATCAACAATATCTACAGTATTGGGAACAACTTTTTCAGGTTCAATAAGCTCTACAATTCTATTTAACCTCTTATCTGGAATATTGACAACTCCAACATTTGGTTCAATTGTACAGAACGGAAAATTAGCACTTTGTGCTTTTGAATTAGTTAAACAATTAAATAAGGTCGATTTTCCAACATTTGGTAATCCAACAATTCCAGCCTTCATTCTTCGGGATGCATGAATTTTTGTTTAGACAAAAGAAAATCCTCGCTTTCTACGTTATCATCATCCGGTATACAACAATCAACTGGGCATACAGCAGCACATTGAGGCTCGTCATGAAATCCTTTGCACTCTGTACATTTATCAGACACAATAAAGTAATACTCGTCAGAAACAGGTATTTGGTGCTTATCAGCATCTACTGACTTTCCACCTGGTAAAACTACCTCACCGTGGAGTGATGTTCCTTCGGAATATTTCCAGTCAAATGATGCCTCGTATATAGCTGTGTTTGGGCATTCAGGTTCACAGGCACCACAATTAATACAATCGTCAGTAATTTTTATTGCCATAAATTGGTAACAAAATTAACTAATATCTTTACTTTTTAAAATTTCCAAATGAATATTAATTCAAGAATTAAATTATTGTCAAAATTAGGAAGGTTTTTTTCCGCATTTTTAAAAAAAAATAATAATGAATTTGATAAGAGGCTATTTAATTTTACTGAAAAAAAAGTTCAAGAAGCTACATATCAAAACTCTTTTTTTGATTTCGAAAATATAATAAACTGTCTAAATTATTGGGCAAAGCATTTGAATGAAATTAATCTAAAAAAATTAGAACCAAAGGACAAAACCGAAAATTCAAAAAATATCTTGATCATTATGGCTGGTAATATTCCACTAGTTGGATTTCATGATTTTTTATGCGTATTTATTTGTGGTCATAAATCTATAATTAAGAAATCATCCAAGGATAGTATTCTTTACAATTTAATTTTTGAGCTGTTAATAGGTTGGGAACCAAAATTTAAAAATTGTTTTAAAATTATAGAAAAAATTAATTTGGAAATAGACGCTGTAATTGCAACAGGGAATAATACTTCCACTCACTTTTTTGAAAAATATTTCAATAAATATCCCAAAATAATTAGAAAAAATAGAAACTCGGTTGCCATTCTTAATGGGGAAGAAAATGATGAAGATTTAAAAAAATTAATGAAGGACATATTTTTATACTATGGTATGGGTTGTCGCAACGTTTCTAAAATATTTATTCCTAAGGATTATAATTTGGATAGAATTTTTAAAGCATCAGTGGAGTGGAAAAAAATACTAAATAATAATTCATACTACAACAACTATACTTACAATAAATCCGTTTTTCTACTAAATAATGAAAAGTTTTATGAGAATGGTTTGATCATCCTAAAGGAAAGTAAAAAATTAGGCTCACCAATTAGTGTTTTGTATTACGAGAAATATGACTCATTGCATAAGTTAAAAAAATACTTAGATGTTAATAAAGACAAATTACAATGTATTGTAAGCAATAATCTTGTTAAAAACTCTACAAAATTTGGAATGACACAAAGCCCCTCACTTCTAGATTTTGCAGATGATTTGAATACTGTTGATTTTTTGTTAAAAGTTAATGAGTAAGCCAAGTACAATACCTTTTATTTTTATTAATTTGCATGACCTAAATGAAAAAACACAATTTCAGCGCAGGTCCCAGCATCCTCTCTAACGAAGTTTTCGATAAAGCATCTAAATCAATTTTAAATTTTGATGGAATTGACTTGTCAATTCTTGAAATTTCTCACAGAAGCAAAGAATTTGTTAACGTAATGAGTGAGTCAAGAAGAATGGCCCTACACTTGCTTGGCCTTGATGAAAACGAATATACGTCACTATTTCTTCAGGGTGGTGCGAGTCTACAATTTTTAATGATTGCATATAACTTCCTTAACAGCAAGGCTGGTTATGTTGATACTGGATCGTGGTCAACTAAAGCAATGAAAGAAGCCAAACTATTTGGTGAAGTAATTGAAATTGCATCATCAAAAGAAAATAACTTCAATTATATTCCAAAAGACTACAAAATCAGTGATAATATGGACTATGCTCATATAACAACCAATAATACCATTTATGGAACACAATTTCATAAAATTCCTGAGTCACCCTGTCCGTTATTCTCTGATATGAGCTCTGATATTTTTTCAAGAAATCTAAACTTTAATAAATTTGATTTGATTTATGCTGGAGCCCAAAAAAATATAGGACCAGCTGGTGCTACCCTAGTTGTATTAAAGAAAGAAATATTAGAATCCATATGCAGAACAGTTCCCTCAATGTTAAACTATAAAATTCATTTTGATAAAGACAGCATGTTTAACACACCACCCGTTTTCTCAGTTTATGCATGTATGCTCAGCTTAAAATGGTTAGAAAAAAAAGGTGGTATTAATGTTGTTGAAAATTTAAATCGTAAAAAGTCAGAACTATTATATAGTGAAATTGACCGTGATGATGTTTTTAGTGGTTTCGCAAATGTTGATGATAGAAGTATAATGAACGTTACCTTTAATCTAAGTGATGAAAAACATAAGGATATATTTGATAAAATGTTAATGGAAAATAATATTTCAGGATTAAATGGCCATAGATCAGTTGGTGGATATAGAGCTTCAATTTATAATGCCATGGACATAAGTTCTGTTGAGATTTTAATTGATACTATAAAAAAATTTAAAAATTACATATGATAGTTTTAGCAAACGACGGTATTTCACAAGTTGGTGTAGAAAAATTAGAAAATAATGGTTTCAAAGTCATAACCACTAATGTTGCTCAAGACCAAATCATTGATTACATAAATAAAAATTCCATTACATGTTTACTGGTTCGAAGTGCAACCAAAGTAAGAAAAGATATCATTGATTCATGTGAATCGTTGAAACTTATTGGAAGAGGTGGTGTTGGTATGGATAATATTGATGTTGAATATGCAAAATCTAAAGGGATTTATGTAATTAATACACCCGGAGCTTCATCACTTTCCGTTGCTGAACTGGTATTTGCCCATGTAATGACTTGTTCCAGATTTTTACATGATTCAAACCGAAACATGCCACTTGAGGGTGATGTAAATTTTAAAAAGCTAAAAAAAAATTATTCCAAGGGATCGGAATTAAAAAACAAGACAATTGGCATAATAGGTTTTGGAAGAATTGGTCAAGAAGTTGCAAAAATTGCTTACGGATGTGGCATGAATGTGATTTTTTCTGATCATTTTTTAAAAGAAGCTGAAATTAAAGTTAGTTTTTTTGATGGACAATCAATATCATTCAAGCCAAGCTCAGTAAGTTTAGATGAACTTCTCATAAATTCCGATTATATAACACTACACGTTCCAGCACAAAAAAAGTACCTTATTGATAAAGAGGAATTTAGCAAAATGAAAGATGGAGTTGGTATAGTTAATGCTGCCCGAGGTGGTGTCATAAATGAAGAAACTTTAATAGATTTCATTGACTCTGGTAAAATTAAATTTGCTGGACTAGATACTTTTGAAAATGAACCCAATCCGTCAATAAAAACCCTAATGAATTCAAAAATATCATTAACTCCCCACATTGGTGCTGCAACAAGTGAAGCACAAGAAAGGATTGGATTAGAACTTGCTGACCAAATCATATCTCTTATTAAGTGATGTTTAATAAATTTAAATTGAAATATGGAATTAAATCCAATTCCCAACTAGTTATTATTTTTATTGTTTTTGGTATTACAGGCTCAACTGCTGCTTACATATCGGATCCTTTGATGGAATTGATTAACATTAATAAATCTGATTTAAACATTTTTATTTACTGGATGATAAGAGTTCTTATAATAACATTTGTTTACCAAATAATTCTTTTACTTGTTGCATTAGTTTTTGGTCAATTTAAATTCTTTTGGAATTTTGAAAAGAAAATGCTTAAAAGAATAGGTTTTAAGAAATTTATTTCCGATTAGACTTAAACTTCTCAACTTTTGGCTTTATTACTGAAAAACAATATGCGTTGTATGGGTTTTTAGAAAAATATTCATGATGATATTCCTCAGCAATGTAAAACTTTGTTTCTTTTTCCAATGAGGTAACGATTTTACCATTGTAGTCATCTTGCAATTCATTAATTTTCCTGGTCGCAATTTCATATTTTCTCTTATCACTGTAAAATATAGCACTTCTGTATTGTGTACCAATATCATTCCCTTGTCTGTTAAGTGTTGTTGGATCATGTGTTTTAAAAAAAATATCTAAAATTTTTTCGTAAGAAATTTTATCAAGTTCAAACTCAATTTTTACTGCTTCTGCATGTCCAGTATTTCCTCTACAAACTTCTTCATATGAGGGATTTTCATTTTTACCACCAATATATCCTGGATAAACACTAATCACCCCATCAACATTTTCAAAAATTGCTTCCGTGCACCAAAAACATCCACCAGCTAGTATAGCATAATCTTTGCTCATTAATAAACTATTTAATAGTTATTAAGTCAAAGTTATTAATTGTATATATTTGGCCCCGCATGAAAAAAGAATTTTTTTTAATCGCAATCTTTTTTACAATTTTAAACTCTTACTCCCAAGACAGAAAATCATTTAATGCATACAGGACTGAAAATGCCCCAAGGTTAGATGGTTTTATTGATGATAAAGAGTGGAGAAATTCCCAAAAACTTAGTGAATTTACACTTTGGAGACCAGAGACAAGAAGTGGAAAAAAAATCCCAATAGACTACAAAACCACTGCATTTTTCATGTACGATGATGATGCGGTTTATGTTGGTGCATACTTACATCATCCTGGAGATATTCCCATGGAGCTAAGCGAAAGAGATAATCCTTGGGATTCTTTTAGCGAATTATTTTTTGTGTCAATTGATACATATAACGACAAGGAAAATCATCACGGATTTGGAATAACAAGTGCAGGTGCTATTGTAGACGGACTTTGGTCAGGTGATTGGAATTCTGGTGGAAGGGATTACGATACAGTTTTTGAGGGGGAGGTTCAAATCACAAAAGATGGTTGGTCTCTGGAAATGAAAATACCTTACAGTGCACTAAGGTTTCCCGAAAAAAACATACAAAATTGGGGCATTAATTTTTCGAGAGCTGTGGCAGATCTAGAAGAATGGTATTCATGGAGCCCTGTCGATACTAAGGTTTACAAATGGTATGAGTCACTTGGAACTGTCAATGGACTTAAAAACATAGAACCTCCACTAAGATTATTTCTCTATCCATATGGTCAAACTGCTTTGAATCTTAAGAAAAAGTCCTCTCCATCATCTATTTATTCTGCTGGGTTGGATATAAAATATGGGTTGTCCAACAGTTTTACTTTGGATGCAACATTAATCCCAGATTTTGGACAAGTGACTTTTGACGATGAAGAGCTTAACTTATCACCCTTTGAACAGAGATTTGATGAAAATAGACCATTTTTTACTGAAGGTGCCAATATATTTAAAAAAGCTGATGGTGGTTTTAGATCAGGAGATTTTTTTTACAGCAGAAGAATTGGGCAAGAAATTAGATTTGATGAGGATGAATTTTTGAGCCCCAAAGAAGAATTGGTTAGTTATGATAATAAACCAAAATTAATTAATGCCATCAAGCTTTCAGGTACTACGAAAAATAAATTAAGTATTGGACTACTCAATGCAATCACTGGCGAAGCAAATGCTATTATTAGAAATATTGAAGATGGTTCAACTAGAAAACAAATAATTGCCCCATTAACAAATTATAATGTAGTCTCACTAACTCAACAACTTCTAAACGACTATTCATCGATTGGAGTTCACAATACAAATGTAAACAGATCTAATGGTGGATTTAACGCTAATAATACTGCGTTTATAACGGAATTATATGATAATAACAGGAATTTTAGCCTTTCAACTCGAACATACTTTAGTGATGCTCCAAGATATTCTAGTAGACGTGGTTTTAGAGGAAGTGTTGATATTTCCGAGCTCAGAGGAAACTTCAGATATTCTATTGGATGGTTTGGAACAGATAAATATTACAATCAAAATGAACTTGGCTATTATAATCAACAAAATAGTCAAAGGTTGTATGGTAGAGTTCGATATCAAATTTTAAACGAATTCAAATCATTACGTACCTACAGCAACTATCTTTTTTTTGGAGAAACAAAAAGGTACGATACTTTTAAAAAAGTCTACAATGGCTGGAGGTTTGGAAACAATTTTGAATTTAAAAACCTACAAAAATTTTCAATTGATTTTGATTACACAGGTGTTACAAAAGATTATTATGAAACAAGAAATACTGATAGGTACTTAATAGTACCGTCAAATTTCGACATACAGTTGGAATTTAGTTCTAATCCAACAAAAAAACTGACATATGGAATCGAATTTTCTAATATAAAATCAAATAACGAACAGTTTGATGAAAAGAAAAATTATAACCGCTTTGAATATAATATTGATTTTAGATTTTCCAACAAATTCTCAGCAGGATTAAGACAGCAATTGAAACAAACTAAAGATGACGTAGGCTACTTACAAACCACCAACCAAAACATATACTTTGGAATTAGAAATCAAAAATCAATTGAAAACTCACTAGATATTGATTACCGAATCGACCCAAATAAAAGTTTAAGTTTTGATCTAAGAAGTTTCTGGAGTTCTGCTGATTATAAAGAAATCCTTTATTCACTTAAGGACAACGGGTATCGTGAACTAGCTGATTTTAATTTACTTGAGAATGATCCAAATACAAATTTCAATATTTGGAATTTGGATGTTAAATTTCAATGGTGGTTTAGTCCTGGAAGTAACCTGATTTTTTTATACAGAAATCAAATATTTAACAGGGATAATCAATCTGGGCTTGATTATTATAGGAGTTTGAAAAATCTTTTTGAAATTCCAATTGAGCATCAAATATCATTAAGAATTAATTATCTTATTGATGCAAACCGCTTTAAGAAAAAATGATTGTTTTAAATAATATTTCTAAATCCTTCGGAAACCAAAAAATATTAAATAATATTTCTCTAAAGATCTCCAATGGTGATTTTATTTCAGTGGTTGGTCCATCTGGTGCTGGGAAAACAACTCTTATAAATATAATTGGAACCATTGAAAGTTTTGACCCTGGTCAAAATTCAGAATTAAAACTTGACGGTGTTGAGGTTAGCAAGTTAAAAGAAATTGAAATTTCAAAATTTAGGAACGAAAATATAGGTTTTGTCTTTCAATTTCATCAGCTTTTACCCGAATTAAACTGTGAGGAAAATATCCTTTTACCAATTAGAATTGGTAGAAAAAATCTCAATGATTTCAAGGAAAGATTATTATCACTATCTAAAACACTAAATATTGAAAAAATATTAAATAAAAAACCTGATTTTATCTCAGGTGGTGAAAAACAAAGAGTATCATTTGCAAGAGCACTAATCAATAACCCTAAAATTATACTAGCAGACGAACCTACTGGAAACTTAGACTCTACAAACTCGAGAAAAATCATTGAACTGCTTCAAAAAATTAACAAAAAATATGGTGTAACTGTAATTTATGTAACACATAATGAAGAGTTTGCAAAGACCGCAAATGTTTCTTACACAATCAAAGATGGCAAATGCATTAAACATTGATGATTTAAAATCATTTTTAGATTTTAAATCTCAGTATTATAATAGCCCTAAATTTATAGATGAGGATCCTATACAAATTCCTAAACTTTATAGAAGAAAAGAGGATATTGAAATAATATCACTAATAATTGCAACAATTTCATGGGGAAATAGAACTTCAATTATTAATAGTGGTAAAAAACTTTGTAATATTTTTGGGGAATCTCCATTGGACTTTATTCTTTCAATCAAAGATGAATCGATCAGAAAATTGAATTTTTACCATAGAACTTTTAATTATTACGATTTTCAATTTTTTATAAAATCTCTAAAAAATATTTATTTAAATAAGGGTGGCTTAGAAAGTGTTTTTTCAAAATATAACGAGAGTAATAATTTCAAAAATATTGAACACTTTAGGTCAACTTTTTTTTCATTGGAACACGAAAAAAGAGTTGAAAAACATATTTCTAAACCCAGTAATGGTTCTTCATGTAAAAGATTACATATGTTTTTGAGATGGATGGTGAGAAATGATAAAATTGTTGATTTTGGTATTTGGAAAAAATTATCAACCTCATCTCTTTCTTGTCCATTGGATGTACACACTGGAAGAATTGCTAGAAAATTAAATCTTATAAAAAGTAAAAATAATGATATAAATGCATTAAAAGAATTGGATTTAAGTCTCAGAAAATTTGACGCTATCGATCCCGTGAAATATGATTTTGGTCTTTTTGGACTTGGACGTTATGAAAGTTTTTAAAATAAAAATTATATTTGCGTGAAATTGACTTCCGTATGTCAATACTAATCAAATCTGCAAAAATCATCGATGCCAGCAGTAAATTTAATGGCAAAACAAAAGATATTTTCATTAATCAGGGTAAAATTCAAGAGATTGCTGACTGCATTGTAAAAAAATCTGTACAAGAAATAAATCTTGAAAATCTTCATGTTTCTCAAGGATGGTTGGATACTAGTGTATCTTTTGGAGAACCTGGACTTGAAGAAAGAGAAACGATTGAAAATGGTTCACTCACTGCATGTCTTTCAGGATTCACCGATATTATTTTAAATTCCAACACACTTCCTGTTATTGACTCCAAGGCTGATGTTATTTATGTTAAAAGTAAAAACAAGAACAAAGCGTTAAAAATTCATCCCCTTGGTGCCCTAACACTTAAAAGTGAGGGATCTGAAATGGCTGAATTGCGAGAAATGTTTGATAGTGGTGCAGTTGGTTTTTATGATTATAAAATGTCAGTAAAAAACCCTAATCTTTTAAAAACTGCACTACAATATGTCCAACATTTTGATGGTCTAATCATGACATTCCCATTCGAAAAATCAATTTGTAAAGATGGGCAAATGAATGAAGGTGAAATAAGCACACTTTACGGATTAGAGGGCATTCCATCTTTATCAGAAGAAATAATACTAGAGCGTGATTTAAAAATTTTAGAGTATACAGGAGGAAAACTTTTTATACCAACAATTTCAACCAGTAAATCGGTTGAATTGATTAAAAATGCAAAACAAAAAGGCCTTCAAATCATTACTAGTGTTTCTATTAATAATTTATTTTTCAATGAAAAAAAACTAAAAAATTTTGATACTAGATTTAAAGTTCTACCGCCAATTCGTTCAGAAGAGGACAGGCTAATTTTGGTTAAAGCTCTGTCAGAGGGAGTTATTGATTTTTGTACTTCAGATCACTCTCCAATTGATATCGACAACAAAAAAACAGACTTTAAAAATTCCCTATTTGGGGCTACTGGTTTAGAATCAATTTTTGGTGGTTTAAATTCGTTGTATAAGACTGAGAAAGTAATTGAAATTTTAACAAGAAAAAGAGAGTTGTTTGGAATAAAAAATGATGCAATTGATTTAGGATCAAAGGCATGTTTGACTCTATTTAATCCAAAAACTAAATACATTTTTACAAAAAACAATGTTAGGTCTAAGTCTAAAAATGCATCTTTTATCAACTCTGAAATTAAAGGACATGTTTACGGTGTTGTCAATAATGGATCTGTAGTTATTGATGAGTGAGTTTTTTTTTATTGAAAGAAAATCTAAAAAAATAAATTCCCCCTTAATTTTACTTATTCATGGATATGGAAGTAATGAGAGAGATTTATTTTCATTGATTGATTATTTTCCAAATAATACCCATGTAATCTCATTAAGGGCACCTTTAAAATTATTTAATGATGCTTACGCTTGGTATGATATTTATCTCAATGGCAATAACAAGTTTTATGATCACAAAGCTGCAGCTTTTGTAAGAGACGAATTATATCAGTTTATCGATAATTTATCAAAGAATGAAAATATTGACGCTGAAAATATTACGCTAATTGGGTTTAGTCAAGGTGCAATTTTATCACACGCAATATCATTTTCATATCCAGAGAAAATAAAAAATATTATGGCTATAAGTGGTGTTATAGATGAAAAAATCATGAAAAAAACAAGTTTAATCCCAAAGACAAATATTTATATATCACATGGGACAAACGATAATTTAATCGACTATGAAACATGCAAAGAGTCATTAAATTTTTATAAAGAAAACAATATTGACTTTAAATTTGAAAGCTTTGAACAAGGTCATGGAATAAATCAAGAAAATTTAGAATCAATGATGAGATGGTTAATAGAAAAAATCTAAATTTTAATTTCCAACCCGTCATAGGCAAGAAATACTGATTTTGGTAACAACTTTTCAGTATCACTATGAAATCCCATTTGTGGAGCTATGTGCGTCAAATATGTCTTTTTTGGTTTAATTTCATGAATAATTTGCAATGCTTCCTCTAAATTAATATGTGAGTAATGCGTGTGATGCCTTAAAGCATTTAAAACTAAACAATCCAAATTCAAAAGCTTATTTTTCTCTGATTTGTCAATTTTTTTTAGATCTGTTATGTATGCAAAATCATTAATTCTGTATCCAAAAACTTGTAATTTATGGTGAGAATATGAAATAGGTTTGACTGTAAAATCATGAAGATTAAATGCTTCATTTTCATAAACTGTATTGGGAATTAGGTGTATATCACCAGCATAATCATTCTGTTTTTCAAACAGATATAAAAAGCGATGTTTTAAATTTTTCAAAACTCTATCATGAGCATATATAGGAATTTTACCATTTTTAAAGGATATTGGCCTAACATCGTCTAAACCTGCAGTGTGGTCAGCATGCTCGTGGGTAAATAATATAGAATCAACTTTGGTGATATTGTTAGTCAAAAGTTGTTGTCTGAAATCAGGACCGCAATCAATTACAATATTTTTTTTGTTATGGTTTATTAAAATGGATGATCGTAATCTTTTGTCTCTAAAATCTTTACTTGAGCAAACTGGATAATTTAAACCAATGGATGGTATTCCAGTGCTAGTTCCAGTACCTAAAAAAATAATTTTCATAGAGTAATCAAATTTAATTTTTTTATGACGAGTAATGAACAATAGTTATTAAATTTGTAGGAAATAACAGAATAAATGGCCGTAAAATTAAAAGGAGATAGAGAATTTGAAAATATTTTATCGACAAAAGATAAAGCACTTAGGATAAACTTAAACGAAAATATTTACGGCACATTCTCTGAAATAGGTGCTGGTCAAGAGGTTGCAAGACATTTTTTTCGTGCCGGAGGTGCATCTGGAACTATAGCAAAAACAATGAGTGCATATGATAAAGGGTTCAGTGATGCAATTTATGGAATTGAAAATGATCTGAGATATGTCACCCAATCGAGACTTACAAAAATGTTGAATCATGAAATTAATCTTTTAGAGTCGAGAGTTGATAGGGCTACTCATACTGAAAAAATGTTTTTTTCTTTTGCTAACACGGTGGCAACGATTGATTTTGCAAAAAAGTATAAAGGCCATGGTTGGATGGGTATTAAATTCCAAACTGATAGTAAGGCTGAATACAGCGAGATTAAATTACATGTAAGATTTCATTTGCCAGAAGCCAAAGCACAACAAGAAATTCTTGGACTGATGGGGGTCAATTTGATATACGGAGCCTATTATAAACACAACAAGCCAAGATCACTAATTAGGTATTTGTATGATCATATTGATCCAACTACTATTGAAATTGATACAATTAATTTTTCTGGCCCTCTTTTCAAGGATGTTGATAACAGACTACTAAGTCTTGAGTTAATCAAAAATGGCATGACCCAGGCTGTTATGTTTGGACCTGATGGAAAAAATATTTTACCAGCAGCAGAATTGTATAAAAAGAATATTTTAACCATAAGAGGGAGTTTCAGACCTGTCACAAAAGTTAATGAGGATATGTATGAGAAGTCGCTACAATTGATTAAAAATGATAAAAAATTTACAGACAAGAATACAATTTCAATTTTTGAAATAACACTTTCCAATCTTACATCACAGGGCGAATTGGATGAACAAGATTTTCTTGACCGAGCGAAACTTCTTTGTTCAATGGGTAAAACTGTAATGATTACCAATTTCCAAGAATATTACAAACTATCTGAATATTTTTCAAAGTATACTGACAAAAAGGTTTTTTTAACAATGGGTGTAGATAACCTGATTAAAGTTTTTGATGAAAATTACTATACGGATTTGGAGGGAGGCATATTAGAGGCTTTTTCCAAACTATTTACAAAAAACATAACAATCTTGCTCTATCCAATGCTTCAAAAAAACAAAATAATTGACAGTTCAAATCTAGTTGTTTCAGGAAGTATGAAAAATCTATACAAGTATTTTGTCAAAAATCTCAGGATTTTAGATATATCCGATTATAATAGAACTTACTTGTCAATTTTTTCGTGGGATGTACTCAAAAAGATACAATCAAATCAAAAGGGTTGGGAAAGCAGTTTACCAGAAAATGTTTCTGATCTTATAAAGGAAAAAAAACTTTTTGGTATTAAACAACTACAGTGATAAGATTTGATCAGAGTGATTTTTTGTATCAACCTTATCAAAAACATGTGTCACGACTGAATTTTCATCAAAAATAAATGTTTTTCTGTGGATCCCATCATACTCTTTGCCTCTGAATTTTTTTGGACCCCAGACACCAAATAATTTAATGATATTTTTGTTTTCGTCAGCAAGCAATGGGTACTGAAATCCATATTTTGAGGAGAAATTGTTCTGGGTTTTTACTTTATCTCCGCTAACACCTACAATCTTGTATCCAGCATTGGTTAGATTCTCATAGTTTTCAGAAATATTACATGCTTCAGCAGTACATCCTGGAGTATTTGCTCTTGGATAAAAGAAAATAATAAGTTTATGACCTTTAAAGTTTTCACTTTTAACTAAATTCTCCTTATCATCAAAGCATTCAAATGATGGGATTTTATCTCCGACCTTAAGTGTGTTCATTTTTTTAAATTTTATCTATAAATTTACGAAAATGACAAAAAAAGAAAAAGTAAAATTTGTAATTAAAACATTGGAAGATTTATATCCTAAAATTGATATTCCGCTCGACCATAAAGACCCCTACACACTTTTAATTGCTGTACTTCTTTCAGCTCAAAGCACAGATAAGGGAGTCAATAAAATCACACCAATACTTTTTGCCAAAGCTGATAACCCATATGATATGATAAAACTTTCAGTTGACGAAATAAGAAATATTATTAAACCCGTAGGACTTTCACCAATGAAATCAAAGGGAATACATGGGTTATCAAAAATTTTGATTGATAAATTTGATGGAAAAGTTCCAAGAGACATCAATGAACTTGAAAAACTACCGTCAGTAGGACACAAAACTGCTAGTGTTGTTGTATCTCAAGCATTTGGTATTCCCGCATTTCCTGTTGACACCCACATTCATAGATTAATGTTTCGATGGGGGTTTTCTAGTGGTAAAAGTGTTCAAAAAACTGAGTGCGATGCCAAGAGACTATTCCCTAAAAATCTTTGGAATAAATTACATATTCAGATAATACTTTATGGAAGAAGCTTTTCCCCTGCACGAGGTTGGAATCTAAGTAATGACATTATCATGAAAAAAATTGGAAGAAAATCAATACTTAATAAACTCAATTACAAGTAATTTCATATTCATCCCAATTCATTGTTGTTGGTAAATTTTCAAAAAAGAAACATCTTTCGGATCCATCCGGAAATGTAATAAATTTGTAATAACCATCTGGAACTGTAGCTCCAGTTTGAAGAACTAAACTAGTACTAGAGAAAGCAAGCTCAATTCTTACATCCAATGTACCATATTGATTTGCCCAGGATCTTACCTGAGATTCTAGCTGAGCCCACTCTCCTTGATTTAAAACATCCAACTGAAGTGTACAATTTAGGAAAGAAAACGTCTGATACAAATTTTCGCACGAGTCAGTGAATGCTCCAGCAGGTGCCAAGTGAGCTCTATCCCACTCATTGTTTCTATAATCTGCCTCGTCAGACGTATGTACAGTTGCCTCCGTATACCAATTCATTCCTGAACGATCACAAGCTTTTGTTATTTGTCTAACCTCATACTCAATCCAGTTTGCTTGTTCTAAAAATTCATTATATGAAACTTTAAAAACGTTATTTTCAACAATAACCTCAGACCTTAGCTCTCGTGGAGGTTCTTTTTCATCAGTTCCGTTATTGGTTCCGTCACTGCATGACAGAAAAATTAATAAGAATATAAGTGTTAATTTATTCATTTTCAAAAAGACTTTTTTGTGTTATTTTTTTCATATACCCATCAGACCTGATTACATTTCCAATTTTAAATTCCTCAACAATAACTCCCAACTCTTCTTCAAACCATTTAGCAAGTATGTGTCGGTGGCAAAAAGAAGTTTTATTTCCATGTGTCATTAAAATTGGCTCATTTCCAGAGCTTAAAAAATTTATCTGTTCAAATATAGACTTTGCGTTCAAATTATTTAGTTGTTTTTTGTATTCTTTTACAAATGTAGCTTCTGAAATTTTATTTGACTTTAGATTTTCCATTAATTTCCAATTTGGAGCTAGCGACCTGAATTCAAGTAAAACATTGTCATTGTTGGAAGGGTATAATGAAATTGAAATAAAACCTTTGGCTGCGGAATCATCAATCTGCTTAAAAAACCCTGTTTTCATTACTAAAATTTACCAATTTTTTTGTTAATCCCTCACTCGATGATTGAAAAAAATGTGTTTTATTTATTTTTTTGATGGTTATTTAACTAAAAGAATATTTTTTCACAACTAAAAACGAGGATTTGACAAAAATTTAACAGAGAATCTTTTTAAATAAAAAAACTTGTTTTGTTAACAAAATTTTAACATATTTACTACTTCAACTAAAATTATATAATAAATGAAAAAATTAGTAAACCTTTTTTCCTTGTTACTTTTGATGACGGGTCTTATTGGTTTTGCGCAAAATTCTGTTTCAGGAGTTGTTTCTGATTCTGATGGATTGCCATTACCAGGAGCCACCGTTGTTGTGCAAGGAACCGCTATTGGTGTAACTACCGATTTTGACGGTAATTACTCAATAAGCGCTTCGGAAGGTGATGTTCTAGTTTTCAGTTATGTTGGTTATGTGAGTCAATCGATTGAGGTCGGTGCTTCTGCTACAATCAACGTAAGTTTGGAAAGTAGTACAGCCCTTGACGAAGTTGTTGTAACTGGTATTGGAGCAGTCGAAAGACAAAGATCTGTTTCAAGTATAGTTACTATTGGCGAAGAACAAATTGAAGGACTTGCTTTTACAAACCCATCAAATGCTTTACAAGGTAGAGTTGCTGGTTTGAGGGTTGCAACCATCTCTGGTGCACCCGGAAGTCCAACTTCAATTCGAATTCGTGGTGAGGGATCCCTTACAGGAAACAACTCTCCCCTATTTGTCATTGATGGTGTTCCAATTGTGAACGGATCAGTGTCTGCTGGTGCTAGTAATAACCCTGGACTTGGAATCCTATCGATGATTAACGGAGATGACATTGAGTCTATTACAGTTCTCAAAGACGCATCTTCAACTGCTGCTTACGGTAACAGAGGATCTAACGGTGTTATTGTTATAACAACGAAGAAAGGATCCGCTGGAAAAGTTCAGTACAACCTTTCCTCACAGTATGGATTCCAAAATTATGCTGTTGAAGGAAGAGAGATGTTAACAGGTGCTCAGTATGCAGAATTAGCAACTGAGATGATGATGAATCGTGTACCCACCTGGGACAGTGAAACAGCTTACGGCTGGGTTCGTAGAAATCTACCAGGATATCAAGCTTGGGAAGATGGTGGACAAGTTGATGGTGGGTGGTCTGACCTAGTAAGGGTCAAAGATGCTCCAATTCAAAAATACAATCTATCAGCTTCTGGTGGAGATGCCACTCAAAACTTCAGAATATCTCTTGGATATACTCAACAAGATGGTACATCAATTGGTTCTGATTATGAGCAAGTATCTGGATCATTTTCGTACACCAGAAAAGCTGGAAAAGTAACTTTATCCACATCCAATAGAGTATCAAATGCTTTATTAAATGGTCAGCTGGAAGGTTCTGCATATTTCGGTAATCCTCAAGCTACTCGTTATTTCATGAGAGAAAATTGGGCTTCAAAAAATCCTGATGGATCGTGGTTAGTACCACACCCTGCAGCTGCGCATCACACGCCTTATCTTTTAGAAGAAAACATCTATAAAGTTGATAACACTAGAGCTATCTCTAACAGTTCTGTGTCAATTGATATTATGGAAGGTTTAAAAATTAAGTCTGTGTTTGCAATGGACTACAACATTGGTAGTGCTCATGAATTTCAAAATCCAATTGAAGGAGATGGTGTTGGTGAGCAAGGGTATGCTGAGCAAAGAACAAGTAGAAGATTTACTTGGTCAACGATTAACAGTGTAGAATACAATACTACACTTGGTAATAATGAGCATTTCATCAGTGCAATACTTCAGCAATCATTCCAAAAAAATAAATCAGATGCTATTTCTGGTTCTGGTGAGCAACCTGCTGCGCCTGGTTTGTATTACTTAGCTAGTTTCCCTACAAACAGGGACGTTTCTGGATCATTTTCTGATTGGAGACAGCTTTCATACACGGGTGTACTTAATTATTCTTACAAAGATAAGTACATCGCCAATTTTACTTGGAGAAATGACGGATCATCAAGATTTGCTTCAGGTTATAGATTTGGTGATTTCTTCTCTGTTGGTGCAGCTTGGAATATTTCAGCTGAAAACTTTTTAGCTGATAGCTCAATTGTGAATAACCTAAAATTAAGAGTTTCTTACGGTGAAACTGGTGACAGTAATATCGGCTTAAATCAGTATCAGTCACTTTTCGGATATAGTGGAGATTATAACGACAGTGGTGTTGTTTACCCAACATCATTCGGTAATGCCATTATTTCATGGGAAAAGGCTGAAAAACTTGATGCTTTTGTTGATTTTGGATTGTTTAATAATAGATTGGTTGGTTCAGTTGGTTACTATGAAAGAAATTCAAATGACTTACTACAATCTGTTCCATTATCTCTTACAACTGGTCACTCATCTCAAACACAAAACGTTGGTGATGTAGTAAATAAGGGTATTGAAGTTGAATTTGATGCTACTGTTGTTAAAGTAGGAGATTTCTCTTGGGACCTTTATGGAAACTATACAACAATTGAAAATGAAATTACAAGATTAGCTCAAACTGCTGATGGCGAAGATATCAATCTTGATAGCTTCTTTTATGCGAACAGAGTTGGTAGACCTATTGACACATGGTTCATGAGACAATGGGGTGGCGTTGATCCACAAACAGGAAATGCTTATTTCATTGAAGGTGGTGATGCTGATGCTGGTCCAGTAAGCACTGAACGTGTTGAAAGTTGGTCAGCAGCTAATCAGACATTTTTAGGAAACAAACTCCCTACTTACCAAGGTGGTATTGGAACAAGATTGAATTACAAAAACTTAACGGTTGATGCCAATTTTGTATTCCAAGGTGGTCATAAAATTTATGAGTACTGGGCTACTTACTACATGCACACGGGTCTTCAAGCATTGAGAAACTATGCAGGTGCTGCTGAACTTATGAACAGATGGCAACAACCTGGTGATATTACAGATGTTCCAAGAATGCAGTATACTTACAGTACTACAGGAACTGGATCATACTGGAACTCAAGATTCTTGAGCGATGGTGATATGGTTAGATTGAGAGATTTAACTGTAAACTACAGAGTACCTGGAAACTTGGTTGAGTCTGCTGGACTTGATGCAGTCAATGTTTATGTCAAAGGAACAAACATTTGGACCTGGACTAAAGCAGATATCGAATATGATCCTGAAGTGCCTCCTGCAAATGGATTCAATAATATTTATGTTCCGATTCCAAAGTCATGGCAACTTGGTGTTAACTTAACTTTTTAAATTTTTGAAAAATGAAAGATATATTTAAAATTTTTACTCTAATTTTTTCACTTTTGATCGTTGTATCATGTGGTGACGACGATTTGGAGCCTTCATTAGCACTATCAAAAGATACTTCATCAGCAATAAACAATGATGATGACTTATTTAATGTAATGGCTAGTGCATACAATAGAATGACACCGTCAAGTTACTACGGTAGAGACGTAATAATTATGGGTGATGTCAGAACAGACAACATGTATTCAACAATGGCGTCTGGTAGATTTCAAGACTCTAATATGGATCACAATCCTGATGGATATGGTCCATGGTCTACAATTTACAGAGTAATTGCTATTTGTAATATTGTTATCGGCGTCGACGCTTCGACTCTATCTGGTAACGCTGCTCGTGTCCAACATATTAAAGGTCAAGCACATGCTATTAGAGCATTGGCACATTTTGATCTTTTAAGAATGTATGGACAGCATTTCGTTAGCGGTGCAGGCGGTGCTGGATCACTTGGTGTTCCATATGTTAAAACATACAAAGATCCTGCAAACCTACAACCAGCAAGGGATACTGTGCTATCTAACGTTGGTGATATCCAGTCTGATTTAGAAACTGCAATAAGCTTAATGAGTACTGCATTTGATACATCAACAAGTTATATGACAGTTCAAGGTGCATATGCAGTTTGGGCTAGAGCAGCTTTATATTTTGGAGCTGTAGATAGTAGCTTTTATGGTGCTGCAGGTGCTGCTGCAAAGTGGGTAATAGACAATGGTACTGCAAGTCCCGTTTCTGCTGCAGGTTTCAAAGCATCTTATGCTTCAGATAATGCATCCAACTCACTTTTTGAATTGGCCTACAGTGGTACTGATAATACAAGTATCAATGGATTGGGTTATATTCTAAGGGGTACATCGTATGGTGATGTTAGAATTTTAACTGGAGATGCTGTTGGATCAGCGGATGACATATATGATGTATTTGCTGCAGATGCTGCAACAGATGTTAGATTTACAGTCAACGGAGTGATAGGACCTATGGATGGTGGACAACCTACCCTGATCGGAAAATATCCCTCTGTTAACGGTTCTGATAACTTAACATTATTCAGAGTTGAAGAAATGCACTTAATTTATGCTGAAGCTCAACTTAGAGCTGGTAATTCAGCAACAGCATTAACATATTTGAATAATATTCCTGCTATTAGAGGAGCTAGCGCCTACACTAGTGCTACACTTGATAATATCTTAAACGAAAGAAGAAAAGAATTTTTCGGAGAAGGTTTAAGATTTTATGACTTAGCTAGAACTGGAAAAGGCATGCCAGAGGTTGATTGTGCTAAACAATTAAACTGTATTTTAACTGGTTCTCCACCTGCTTTTGGATCATATAGATATGCATATCCTATCTCCAAATCAGAGAGAGATGCTAATCCCAACATCGAGCAAAACTCAGGATACTAATTGTTAAATTATTAAATAATTTGTTTGAAAAACCCGCCTCTATGGCGGGTTTTTTGTTATATTAATTTTGTGTTGTACAGAAAGATCATCATTTGTTTTTTAATATTTCCGATATTTTTTTTAAACAGTCAAAGTATTGATATAGATAATATTGAAATAGTAAGAGATTCCTTTGGCATTCCGCATATTTATGCAAAAACTGATGCTGAATTGTCTTACGGTCTTGCCTGGGCACATGCCGAGGATGATTTTAAAACAATACAGGAAGCATACTTAGCTGGAAATGCTTTACTAAGTAAACATATCGGCATCAGAGGAGCACCCATTGATTTTCTTTCCCAACTAATAAGACCTGATGATACAATTGATAGCTTGTATAAAACCTTAGATAAAAATTTTGAAAAGGTTGTCCAGGGATATGCCAATGGCCTAAATAGTTTTGCTATAAATAATCCAGATCAAGTACTTGTTGATAAGCTCTTCCCAATAACCCCAAGAAAAATGCTTAAATATTCATTGTTGCAATTATTTATTTTTTCAGAGGGCGAAAAGGCTGTTTTATCCATATTCAACAATAAAGCAGGTGTTATTGATACCAGTAATGATGTTGGACTTGGGTCAAATCTATTTGCATTTAGTTCAAAAAAAACAAAAAACAATGAAACTTTTCTAGCAATAAATACTCATCAACCACTAGAAGGACCAACCTCATGGTATGAAGTTCATCTTGTGAGTGAACAGGGAACAAATATTATTGGAGCTACTTTCCCAGGCGCCCCTTGCGTTTTAACAGGAACAAATCAATATTTGGGATGGACACACACTGTAAATTATCCAGATAAGACTGACATATATCAGTTAGAAATGGCAAAGAATAGCAAACTAAAATATATTGTAGATGATAAAATTCTCAAACTAGAGAAATTTAGAGGAAAAGCGTTTATTAAAATTCTTGGGATACCAATTAAAGTTGGTAAGAGATATTATAGAAGTATATATGGTCCTACCCTAAAAAATAAAAATGGTTTTTATTCAGTTCGCACCCCAAGTCTATTCAAAATCAAAGCTCTTGAGCAATGGTGGAAAATGAATAAAGCAAAAACATTCGATGAATTCTATGAAATACTAAAAATGAATGAAATACCCGGATTTAATTTTGGTTACGCCGATAAAAATGATAATATATTTTATATATCGAATGGAATTATTCCTGTAAGAAATGAAAAATACAATTGGAGAGGTATATTACCTGGTAATACAAGAGAAACTTTGTGGACAGAATACCACAGTACTGAAGAACTCCCTCAAGTGCTAAACCCTGAGTCTGGATACATTTACAATGCTAATAACACACCATTTAAGTCAACATCGATAAATGAAAATCCAAAAAATCAGGATTTTCCAAAAGAAATGGGTTACTCTCTTTTTGACAACAATAGAAGCACACGGATCTATGAATTAATTGAATCATATGAAAAAATTGATTTTTCTGATTTAAAATCCATAAAGTTTGATTACAAATTCCCAACTCCATTTAAATTCAATTTTGTTGATATTAACCAAATAATGGAAATGAATCCTGAAGAATATCCTCACATTGCGGAGTTAATAAAAGAGATTCAAAACTGGGATAGATCAACGAATTCAGACTCTTTAGGTGCAGGAATATTTGCTATGTTTTATTATAATTTGGGAAACTATATTAGAAAGCCATATATAAACAGAAAACTGAGCAATAATTTGATTGCACAGATGTTAAGTGATGTCAAAGCTTATATGATAAAGCATTTTAAAAAAACTAACGTTACATTAGGTGAATATCAAAAGCTTGTGAGAGGAAATAAAGAGATTCCAATTTGGGGAATGCCCGATGTTATTACAGCCATGACTTCATCGAAACATGTTAATGGAAAAAGAAAGATCACTCATGGTGAGTCATATATTCAACTTGTAAAATTCTCAAATGGCATACCGCAGATCGAATCAATCATGTCTTATGGAAATAGTGAAAATCCTGATTCACCTCATTACGATGATCAAATGGAGATGTTTTCAAAATTTGAAACAAAGAAAATGAGTTTTGACAAAGATTTTATTTATCGTAACTCCCAAAAAATTTACAATCCAAAATAAGCTATTTTAATAATCTTTTGTATAAATTTTCATAGATAGGCACAACGATATCAATATCAAACCGCTCAGCCCTTTTAAATGATGATAATTTAAATTTTTCTAGTTTATTTTTATCATTAACTAGATCCATTATTTTTTCAATGTATTTATCTTCATCATTTACACTAACTAAATAGCCAGTTTCATTATCAATATTCAGCTCTGGAAGACCACCACAATTTGAAGTTACTAGTGCGCAATGTGAAGCCATCGCTTCAAGAGCAGCTAATCCAAAACTTTCTTTTTTTGATGGCAATATAAAAATATCAGTTGAGCATAATATTTCTTCGATTTTTTGAGTATTTCCATGAAATTTGAGGTTATTGATTTTATTTTTTTCAACAAAACTTTTAGCTAAATCAAGTTCAGGCCCCTCTCCTATCAAATTAAAAAATAGATTTTTGCTTTTGAGCTTATCGATAATGCTCATCAAAGTTCTAATATTCTTTACTGGTCTAAAGTTGCTAACGTGAGAGATGATAGTCTTATCATCCTGATTGCAGTTTTCATTTTTTTGTTTAAATCGATCAATATCGATGAAATTTGGTATTACCTTAATTTCTTTATCAATGTTGAAAAAATCCAACGTATCTTTCTTTAAATTTTCAGAGACAGAGGTGACAACGTCAGAATTTTGGATTGAAAATTTTACAGCCCTACGATAAAATGGATGTTTTCCTACTAAAGTTATATCTGTGCCGTGAAGTGTTGTCACTATAGGTAAATCAATATTTTTGGTTTTGAGCATTTCTTTGGCCATATAAGCAGCGTATGCGTGAGGGATTGCATAATGAACATGAATTAAGTCAATTTTATTATTCTCCGAAATTTCAACGATCTTACTTGAAAGTGCAAGCTCATATGGTTGAAAGTTAAATAAAGGATAAAATGGGACATTTACTTTGTGAAAAAGAACCTTGTTATCAATTAACTTTAATCGAACTGGCTTTTTATAAGCAACAAAGTGTATTTTGTGACCAAATTCAGCCAATTTATGACCTAGCTCTGTTGCCAAAACACCACTTCCACCATAAGTAGGATAACAAACAATAATTATATTCATTTAATCAAAAGCTTCATGGACAAGTTTTTGTATTTCCGTCCTAATGTTATACTCTGACAGAGAGTTATTGTTTTCATCTGGAAAAGTTCTATTCGATAAAAAAACATATATAATTTCTGTTTCTGGATCAACCCAAGCAACTGAACCTGTGAACCCATAGTGACCGAAACTTTTATCCGACACACAACCGCATGTGTTTGGGTCATCAGGGTTCAATTCAGGTTTATCAAATCCTATACCCCTTCTTACTTTTTTATCTTCAAAATGACGGAAATTAAATAAATCAAAAAATTTTCCGTCAAAAAATTTTTCATTTGCATATGAACCCTTTTGGAGAAAAAGTTGCAATATTTTGGCTACATCTAGAGAATTTCCGAATAAGCCTGCGTGTCCAGAAATACCATCCATCATTGCTGCGCCCATATCATGAACATGTCCTTGTACAATATCAAACCTAAAATAATTATCAATAGCAGTTGGAACTATGAGGTTATCATTAAAGTAGTTGGTTGGTTTAAAAGTGAGAGATGTTGACCCAATTTTGTCATAAATGAAGTTTTTGATTTGGGTATCGAGAGATGATTGATACTTTTTTTCAAGATAAAATTTCAAAAGAAAATATGGTAAATCACTATAAACATAGCTTAATGAATCGCTCAGCTCTGAATTTATTATCTCATTGAAAATAGTGTTTTTGTAGTTTTTGATATACAAGTCATCTGAAACTTGGAAAGGAAATTGTCTAGTTCTATTATTAGAATAAAATTTATTAATTCTAGTATTTGTGACAGAATCTATAGTTTTTTTGTAAAAGGGAATCCATGATTTCATCCCAGAGTAATGCGAAAACAATTGTTTCACAGTCAAGTCTTTTTTATTACTTAATTCTTTATTGGGAAACCACTCTGATAGCTTTGTTGTTAAATCAAAATCATTGGTCATAAATTCATTCAAGAGTAGTGGAACAGAAACAAGAATTTTAGTAAGAGAAGCTAAATCATAAATATTGTTGTTACTAATTTTTTCCTTTTTTTCATATGTTTTGTACCCATATGATTTATGATAAACGATGTTTGAATTTTTTGAGATCAATAACTGAGCACCTGGTGTCATATTATTTAGTATTGCATCATTTATTAACGAATCAATTTTCTTAAATTGATTCATGTCAACACCAAAATTAATAGGGTGATCAAATGATAAAACATTTCTTTTTTTTATATTAATTGAGGTCCCTTCTTTATATTTTTTACCGATACTAACAGGTAAAATACCATCAATATCATTTGCGCCAAAAATCGCTTCAGAGGCTTTTTTTTGAAATATTGGAGAATTTTGATAAGCTAGCATAACAGAATCAAAACCATTTAAGTTAATGTCAAGTAGTGTGTATGGGTTCGAAAAAACAACCAAAACGACATTATTATTTTTTTTTAATGAATTAATTATAGAAATCTCATTCTTTGATAATTTATAATTTTCAAAAGGTGATTGATCTGACTTATGTAGAGAAACAATTATTTTATCAAATTTATTATTGATATCTCTTATATTTTCAAAATCAGAAATATTAATTTTTTCTACATTTCTATAATCGTTTAGGTGTTTGTGAAAAGTCATGCCATTATCAATACCCAGACTAACTAAACCAACTCTGATTTTTTTATTTAAAGAAATAGGAATTGAGTTACTTTCATTCTTGATCACTGTGATTGACTTTTCAGCTAACTTTTCAAGTAGAGCATAATCTTGATCACTATTTAATTCATATTTAATATTTTCACTTGAAATGGGTTTGTAAGCATTTAAACCGACATCGTATTTGGTATTTAGTATCTTCTTTACAGCATTTTCCAATCTATTTGATGAAACTCTTCCATCTAAAACAGCTTTTTTAATTTCACTAATACTCTTTTTTATATCTGTGGGCATCAATAATATATCATTTCCAGCAATTAATGCATCCACATCTGGATAATTTCCATCAGAGTAATCTACAATAGCTTTCATATCCAAAGCATCTGTTATCACTATGCCATCAAACCCTAAACCTTCCTTGAGTAAATCATTAATGATTTTTCGGGAAAGTGTTGTGATCTTTTTATCATCTAAGCTTTTGACCTTTAGATGAGCAGTCATAATGCCATCTACCCCTCCTCTAATAATTTCTTTGAAAGGATATAGTTCGATACTGTCAATCCTACTTAAATCATGATTTAAAGTTGGTAAAGTAAGGTGAGAATCTTTTCTTGTATCACCATGGCCTGGAAAATGTTTCCCAACAGCCAAAACTCCACTATTATGTAGACCTTCAATGTATTTTATTGATTTTTTTGAAACATTGAGTTTATTTTCACCGAAAGATCTAGCACCAATTATTGGATTTTTAGGATTTGTATTTACATCACTTACTGGTGCAAAATTTATATGAACTCCCATTTTTTTTAAATGATTTCCAATTCTCTGTCCAACCTTAAAAACCAGTGAGTCATCTCTGATTGCACCTAATGTGATATTATATGGAAAAGAAAAACCATCATCAAGTCTCATCCCTAGACCCCACTCAGCATCCATGGAAATTAGCAATGGTATGTTTGATTCTTCTTGAAATATGTTGTGAGAAATGATTTGATCATTTATGTTACCTAATGAAAAAATTAACCCACCAATGTGATAGTCATTAATAATTTTTTTTATTTCATTAATTTCGGCTTGACCATACTTTGAGGCTGTCCAAACAGAATAAAGCTGTCCCACTTTTTGATCTAAGTTCAAAGATGAATAAATGCTATCAACCCATCTCTGCTGATCTATTTTTTGTGCATATAATGAACACAGAAAAAAAAGTGAAAAAAAACAATATTTAATTCTATTTATCATTAAAATACTTTTTGTACCAACTTTCAGACACTTTGGTCTCCCAATTTTCATTCAGTTCAGCTTTTGTGTGAATCATATTATTAAAAACAATTGTATCAGAATCAATAATACCATTTAAAATCAAGTTCTTAAATTCAATTAATTCTACTACTTTAATTTTATTTTCATGTCTAAAGGAAACATTTAATCTGTTCAAAAAGTCAATATTATATGTTTGATTGATATTCTTAATAAAATTTATCAGCTTGTCTATTGAGCATCCAGACGGATTAGAAAAATTATTTTCAACTGAAATTATTAAAAATAAGCGATGAAGAATTTTATATGACGATTTCATCTCTAAATTGTGTGATGTCCAATTGTTTAGAAAATTGTTTACATCAACTTCAATTTGAGAAATCAAAGATGAGTCAAGTATTTTGTTGGATTGAAAGACCCATATTGGAGAATGAGAACTTATTTTATCAAATTCGATAACCATTAGTCTGTAACTTTATCAACTAATTCTGAAATATCCTTTATTTCTATGTCTTTGTGATTTTCATGAGACTTGACACCATCTGTTAACATAGTATTACAAAATGGACATGCGGCTGCAATGATTTTTGAATTGCTTTCAATAGCTTCCTCAGTTCGTTTGATATTGATTTCTTTATTGCCTTTTTCAGAATCCTTAAACATTTGTGCACCACCTGCCCCACAGCACATTGCTTTTTCTTTACAACTTTTCATCTCTTTAAGCTCTGCTTTTAATGCTCTTATAACTTTTCGTGGAGCAAGATATTCCCCATTGGCTCTCCCCAAATAGCAAGGGTCATGGAATGTTATTTTTTTTCCATTAAATTGATCATTTTTAACTTTCAATTTTCCATCATTAATAAGCTGATCAATTAGTTGAGAATGATGAATAACATCATATGAGCCACCCAGATCAGGATATTCATTTTTTATTGTATTAAAACAATGTGGACAAGCCGTTACTATCTTCTTTATGCTATACGAATTCAATACCTCTATATTAGATAATGCCTGCATTTGGAATAAAAATTCATTTCCTGCCCTTTTTGCAGGATCTCCAGAACAACTTTCTTCAGTACCCAAAACAGCATAACTAATTCCAGCTTTATGAAATAAATTAATTAATGATTTAGTAATTTTTTTTGCTCGGTCATCATATGAACCTGCGCATCCAACCCAAAATAGAATATCGGGTACTATACCTTGTTTCTTACATTCCTTATAAGTTTTTACATTCATAGATTAACTTTCGTCATCAAAAACTTGAATCTTTGAACTTTTTTCAATCAAATCAGTAAACTTACCGTTATAACGAGTTGCTTTAACTAAATGATTATCAATCCAATGGTAATTTCCTCCTCTTGGTTTACCCATTACCATACCGTGGTATTTAAATCCATTTTTATTAAGCCATTTTTCAGTTACTTCACGATGTTCCTCAGTCCTGGATGTAAAAAAGTAAATTACATGTCCTTGATCGTACCATTTATTTAGTGTTTCGAGAGCATCTGGATACAATTTAGCAGTCTCCATTCTCTCTGGTTCTTCATTAGGAATATCATCACAGATGGTACCATCAATGTCTATTAAGTAATTTTTAATACCTTTTGGTAACACAGGGCTTATTTTTTTACCGTCTTGGGTCTTATCTTCAAGAAAATTTTTCATAATTTTTTTAGTTTCTCCAGTTTAATCTATCAAGTTTGTTAAATGGCCATGGAGCACCATTATTCTCTATATTATTCATCATAGCATTTATTTCATTAGATGCTGTTGATTCTTCCATTACCATATATCTTCTCATATCTAAAATTATGGATAATGGATCAATTCCTATTGGGCAAGATTCAACGCATGCGTTGCATGTTGTACATGCCCATATTTCTTCTTTTGTAATGTAATCATTTAAAAGGGTTCTACCATCACTTACAAATTCCTTATTTTGATCAATATTTTTACTAACATCCTCAATCCTATCTCTTGTTTTCATCATTATTTTTCTAGGAGATAGTAGTTTACCTGTTTGAGTTGCTGGACACTCACTTGAACACCTGCCACATTCAGTACATGTATATGCATTCAATAATTGAAACCAGTTTAAATCAAATATATCAGATGCTCCAAACTTAATATCATTTTCTAACTCGGTTTCTGGAATTTTATAAGATGGATCAATCATTAACTTTATCTCATTATAAACTGATTTTAAATTAGTTGACTTCCCGGGATTATCTAGATTTGAAAAATACGTATTGGGAAAAGCAAGTAAAATATGTAAATGTTTAGAATAATATAAATAATTCAAGAAAAAGAGAATACCCATTATGTGCATCCACCAAGAAACTCTTTCTACAATAAAAATTGTTTCTAATGAAAGACCATTGTATAGGGGAACAAAAAATTGACTGATTGGAAAATACCCGTATGACTTATACATTTCAGAGTATGGGGCATTTTGAAGAATTAAATCAGAAGCATTCATATTGAGAAAAAGAATCATTAGCATTAATTCAATGTAAAGAATATAGTCCGCATCACTTTTGGGCCATCCTTTAAGGTCATTGGAAACAAATCTTCTAATTTTTATAATATTTCGTCTAATCCAAAAAATCACAACAGAAATAATTACCAATAATGCTAATATTTCAAAAAATGCAATAAGGAAGTTATAAAAACTACCAAGGTATGGAGCTAATATCCTGTGTTTTCCTGTAAAGCCATCTAAAATAATTTCTAATAACTCTATATTAATTAAAACAAAAGCGACATAAACAACTAAGTGTAATAAACCAACAACTGGTTTGTCTAACATTTTTGACTGACCGAAGGCAAGCATTAACATTTTAAAAAATCTTTCTTTTTTATTATCAAATCTGTCAATTGGTCTTGCGAGATTGATATTACGATATATTTTTTTACAATTCTTTAAGAAAAAAATTATGGAAGAGAAAAAAAATAGAGCAAATAAAAGGTTAGGCAAAAATTGCATAAACAAATATAATTAATTGTTTATTTTCTTTATCTATTCTTTAGAGTAGGTTTTATTTTTTTTTCCGAATAAAGAAAAATGAACATATCTTTTTGGATTCATTCTCAAATCCTCTAATAGAAGATTAATATTTGAAGATATTTGATCCAAAGACTCGACAAACACTTCGTCATAAACAACTTTATTAACCAAGCCATTCCCTGACTTAATTTCACTTGTGATGCTGTTTATGTTGGTTGATGATTTTGATAAATTTTCGATAACTAAGTCAAGCTCATCAAAATTTTCTGAAAGGTTAGAAAAGTTTTTGAGGGACTGATCTGCATTTACAATTATGGAGTTTAGACGATTTTCATTGTTTCCCAGAACCTCTTCGAGGACATCTACACTTTTTTTAGCACTTTCTATCGTTGCTGAAAAGTTTTTTATACTCGAGGTTAGGTTTTGCTTGGTTTCAAGATCAAAAACAGAATTGACTGCAATCAAAAGCGAATCTGCACTTACAACCATTGATTCTATTTTTTCTTGCAACGGAGATAATTTATCATTTACAAGCTCAGTCAGACCAGGTGCAATATCAGATTGCAAAGTATCTCCACTTATGGCTAGGTTTTTTCCATTAACTGGTATTATTGCCAATGCTTTACCACCAATCAATCCAGTCTCATAAATTTGAGCAATACTATTTGAAGAAAATTCAAAATCATTTTCAACTCTAAATTTCAGCAATAACTTAGCATCGTCTCCATAAAATGAAATGTTCTGAACACTTCCAACATTAAATCCGCTAATAGTAACAGGGGTTCCAGTTGATACTCCCTCTACATCGTCATAGATCGCAAAAAATGATCTATCAGAAACAAAAATATCATTTGATTTTAAGTAATTGATCATAACTATGAACAAAAAAATTCCAGAAAAGACCAAAAGTGCGGTTTTGATTTCGTGTGATAATTTCATCTATTAATCAAATTTATGAATTAATGTCATATTTCATTTAGGTATTTGTCTAAATCATATGGTTTTCCATTTTTTTCCAATACAATAAAAGATGACTTGTAACCAGAACTTTTTGATTTTTTTAGCAATTTTTTAGCTTCGTTGTAGTTAGTTGTTAATCCAAAAAAATATTTATAAATGCTTCCAACTTTTCTGACTGACAGATTTGTCAATCCATTGAAATTATAGCTCTTGAGCGGTAATAGTCTTTTTGATGCTGAGATTTGGATTTTAAACTCGTACTTATCAATTTGAGTTAAATTTTCAAAAGATTTGGGCGGATTATCTAATGCATCAAAATAATTTATTATTGCCTCTGAAATTGCATCAGCCATCTCATTTTGCCCTTTGTTTGAATTTAGATAACTTCCTTCATTTTTATTAGTCAAAAAACCTGTTTCAACTAAAACACTAGGCATAAAAGTATTTCTAAGTACTAAAAACCCTGCTTGTTTTACTGTCCTGTCCCTTCTTTTAAGCCTATTGACAAATGATTTTTGAATAAAATTTGCAGCTACTATACTCTTGTCAAGATAATCCTCCTGCATTAAGACTAAGCTGATTACAGATTCAGGATTATTTGGATCAAAACCCTCATACTTCTGTTGATAATCATCCTCTAAAAAAATAACAGAGTTTTCTTTCTGAGCGATCTTAAAATTTCTCTCATTGGCGTGAAGTCCTAAAACAAAAGTTCCAGCCCCATATGCATTAGAAGTATGTGCATCACAGTGAATTGAGATAAATAAATCAGCTTGAACATCATTAGCTATTTTTGCGCGTTTGTGTAAGTCAACAAAAACATCAGTTTTTCTAGTGTAAATAACACTTATATTTCTATATTTTTTTAATCTTTCCCCAATTTTAAGTCCAATATTTAATGCGATTTTTTTTTCCAAATATCCATTTCCTGTATTACCTGGATCCTTTCCTCCATGTCCAGGATCAATGACAAGCGTAAAATTAGAGTCAATTGATTGAGAAAAAAGAGTATAATTTATCAATAATAAAAATATCCAAAAGTATCTGTAGAAATTCATTTTACTTCTCTAATAAAATTATCATTAATTTAGTTAAATCTTACAAGGTTTGTATATAAATAATAAACATAAAAACTGTGTTTTAATAAGCTTAGTACTATTCCTATCAAACTGTTTTGTTATAGCTCAAGAAAAAATTAATGATTCAATTGTTGTTGATACATTAAAAAATAATAAAATATTAATTGATAAGGTTGATAGAAAAGCTAAAGGATATGTAAGTGTTGATAATAAAAATAAAATTATCACTCTTTTTGATAGGGCTGAACTTTACTATACTGATATTGAATTACAGTCAGGAATAATTCAATTCAATTGGGAAACCAATATTGTTTCTGCAGGTAGAATAAAAGATTCTGTAGGAAATCTTGTACAAAGTCCTGTATTTAAACAAGCTGGTGAAGAAATAAATCCAGATTCAATCAGATATAACTTTGAAACCAAAAAAGCTTTGATTTGGAATTCAAAAACAAAACAAAGTGAAATGAATGTATTTTCAGAAGCAACAAAAAAAGAGAATGATTCAGTTTATTTTATTAAAGAGGCTAAAGTTACAACATCTAGAAATATTGAAGATCCTGAGTATTACATAAGAATTAGAACAGGTAAATTTATTCCTGATAATAAAATAATAGCAGGGCCTAGCAATCTATATATATATGATGTTCCTACACCAATTTTTTTACCATTTGGTTATTTTCCATTAGCAAAAGACAGGAACTCGGGCTTTATATTTCCATCAATTGGACAAACCAACAGACGAGGATACTTTTTTCAAAACGGAGGTTACTACATAGCAGCATCTGACTTTTTTGATTTAACTCTTTTAGGCGATTACTACACCAACGGAAGTTATGGCTTCAGGGTTGAGTCAAGTTACAGGAAGAGGTATAGTTATAATGGCAGACTAAGTATTCGTTTTGAGAATTTGATTGATGGTGAAAGAGGTCTTCCTGGTTATTCGAAATCAAACATATATAATTTTAGATGGTCACATTCCCAAGATTCAAAAGCAAACCCAAATAGTAGATTTTCGGCTTCTGTTAATTTGGGTAGCAGCAATTATTTCAGAGAATCATTAAATCAAATAAATACACCCAATTTTCTTAATAATTCCTTAAACTCATCTGTCTCTTATTCAAAAACATTCAGAGGATATCCATCTGTTAATATATCAATTAGTGCTTCACACTCTCAAAACACAAGATCCAATAGTGTGAACTTAGTTTTGCCAACTTTTCAAGGCAGTATGGAAAGAATATATCCATTTGTTAAAAGAAATAGTCAGAAAAAAGGCATTTTAAAAAATATTAACATGCAATATAATTTTAGGGGAGAAAATCGAATTACAACGACAGACTCTCTTTTCTTAAAAAAAGAAATGTTTGATGATGCCAAATATGGAATGAGACATACAATTCCAGTTAGTACAAATTTCAAACTTTTGAAACATCTCAGTGTAAGTATGAGTGGAAACTATGAAGAAGTATGGACTGGATCTACATTACAAAGGAGCGACTATGATCCAGAGACAGAAAGTTCAGATGAAAAGATAGAAATAAAAGGCTTTGATAGATTTGGTCAATATAACTTTGGAATGGGTATAGGCACAACAGTGTATGGTTTGTTTAACTTTAAAAAGGAATCGAAAATTGAAGCTTTAAGACACGTAATTAGACCATCAATTAATTATAGTATAAGACCAAGCTTTGACGAATACTACGATACATACATTATTGACGCTAACGGAAATACAGCAGAATACACAAGGTTTGAAGAAAATTTTTTTGGTTCACCATCTAAAACATACTCAAGTTCTATTGGTTTGCAAATAAGCAATAATCTTGAAGCTAAGGTTAGGTCAAAAGATAGTTTAGCATCTGAACCAAAAAAAATAACAATTCTAAATAACCTTAACTTATCAACAAGTTACAATTTAGCAGCTGATTCATTAAAACTTAGTCCTGTTAGAATGACTGGGGGAACTAATCTTTTCAATAATAAATTAAACATTAATCTAGGAGCAACATTTGATCCCTATCAAATAAATGAGTTAGGCGCCAGGATTGATAAGCTAAATATCAAAAATGGAAAATTATTTAGAATGACAAGTGCTAACATAAATATGTCTTTTTCTATTGATAGTAAATCTTTAGGGGAGGGTTCAAATAAAGATAATGTTGAAAACTTAACTGGTGGAGGAAGAGCCGATGACTTATTTGGTTCTAGTGACGACCTATCCAGGAGTACTTTCGATAATGAAGATCTAAATGACGAGAAAAATGAAAATACTGCTGAGTACAATAATAAGATACAATGGGATTTTAGATTTGCACACTCATTAACATACTTGAACAACAGAGGACAAAAAAGGATTGGAAACAATTCATTAATGTTCTCTGGAAATATTATGCTCTCAAAAAAATGGAAAGTTGGTGGTTCATCAGGATATGATTTTAAAAACAAAGGATTTACTTATACTCAGTTAAGATTTGAACGAGATTTAGATAGCTGGAAAATGAATTTTAGCTGGGTGCCGTTCAGTAACAGAGAATCTTGGTACTTTTTCATTGGTATTAAGTCAGGATTCCTTAGTGACCTTAAATACGACAAAAGAAGAGAGCCTGATAAAAGATTGTAATAATGAAAAAATTTTTATTTATTTTTTTAATTTTATATGGTCCGTCTATATATCAACAAACAAATATGAAAACAATTATAAATAGTGATTATGCTCCAAAGCCTGTGGGTCCCTACAGCCAAGCTGTTAGAGCTGGCAATACTCTTTACATTTCTGGTCAAGTAGCAATTGACCCAATATCGAATACAATCATTAAAAGTAATATTGAAGATGAAACCACCCAAATAATGAAAAATATCGAAAATATCTTAAAAGAGGCTGGTTTAATGTTCGATAATGTTGTTAGGACAAAAATATATTTGACAAACATGAACGATTTTTCAGCAGTGAACAATGTCTATGGCTCTTACTTTAAATCAAATCCACCAGCAAGAACAACAATTGAGGTTAGTGGACTACCGTTAGGGGTGAATGTTGAGATCGATATGATTGCAGTATTTAATAACTAGATATTTTTGAGGTGGTAATTAACAAGCCCCTCAATTGGTCTTTTCAAAACCTTACCCAATTTTAGGTTATTTTTTTTGAGAACTTTCTCAAGCTCATCTTTTAAATAAAATCCGATTGACCCAACAAAATGAAGAGGGATTTGTTTGCAGTCGTCAAATTGCTCAATCTGATTTTTAACAAAAAGATTAAATCCTTTTGTAATTAATTTATTACAGTAGTTTAAGTCTTTATTTTCTATTATAAACTTGGCAAATTTAGCAAGATATGTGTTTGGGTTTGGTTGTTTGTAAAGCCTATCTTTTACCTCACTAGCGTCTAATCGGTATTTTCTGTAGAATTCTTTGGAGACAGATGAGGGCATTTTTTCAAAAAAATAATCTCTTATTAGTTGTCTGCCAAAATAATTTCCACTGGCATCATCCATTAATATATAACCTAAGGAGGTAACCTTCTGAATAATTTTTTCACCATCAAAATATGTACAATTAGAACCTGTACCAATTATGGAAACAATAGACCTCTCACCTTTATCTGAGCATGCGTATACAGCTGCATATGTATCCTCTTTAACAGTAATGGATGCATTAGAAAAGATTGACTCGAAAACTTTTTTTATGAGTATTCTAGGCGGTTCAGTTCCACATCCAGCTCCATAAAAATATAAATGAGTAATTTTTTTTCTGCTTTGATAAAGTTCAAAGTTATTTATAACTCTTTCCTTAATAATGTTACTTGTTAAAACTTGAGGGTTTAGACCAAGTGTTTGGGTTTCAAACACTTTAGAATCATTTTCATCAACACCAATCCAATCAGTTTTTGTAGAACCACTATCAACTATGAGTTTCATATCAGAGATTAACCATTTGAGTGAATGGCAAGATCGATTAATTTATTTGAATAGCCTGCTTCATTATCATACCAGCATATAATTTTATAAAATTTCGAATTTAGCTGAATACCAGCTTTGGAATCAACAATTGACGTTCTTGCGTCACCTATGAAATCTTGAGAAACTACGTCCTCGTCCGTAAAACCTAGTATATTTTTCATCTCATTTTGAGAGGCATTTTTCATTACTTTCATAATTTCTTCATACGAGGTTTCTTTTGACAACTTTACAGTTAAATCAACAACAGAAACATTTGCAGTTGGTACCCTGAATGCCATACCAGTTATTTTTCCCTCAAGAGATGGTATAACTTTTGTTACGGCTTTTGCAGCTCCGGTAGAGGCAGGAATTATATTTAGCAGCGAGCTTCTTCCTCCTCTGTAATCCTTTTTTGATGGACCATCAACGGTAAATTGAGTTGCAGTGACAGCATGCACTGTTGTCATCAATGCTTCCTCAACTCCAAAATTATCATTTAATACTTTAATTGGTGGCGCCAAACAATTTGTTGTACAACTAGCATTAGATATAATCAAATCAGAGTTCTTAACCTCATTGTGGTTAACTCCCATGACAAACATTGGAGCATCTTTAGATGGTGCTGAAATTACAACTTTAGGTGCTCCTCCATCGAGGTGAAGCTTAGCTGTATCATAAGTTGTAAAAAGACCTGTACATTCAAGAACAACATCAACCCCTTTTCTATCCCATAAAATTTCATTGGGATTTCTTAGTGCAGATATTATAATTTTTTGATCATTAACAAATAGATGATTTTCATCATGTGATATTTTAGCATCAAAAACGCCATGAACCGAGTCGTATTTTAGTAAATATGCAAGGTGTTTAATGTCTAATAAATCATTTATAGCAACAACTTCAACATCTCCCCTAGTAACAGCAGATCTTAGAACCATTCTGCCAATTCTTCCAAAACCATTTATTCCAATTTTAATTTTTTTCATGCTTTATATTTAAGTGTTCATTATTTTTGAGATTCTCAGCAAATCTTTATCAATTTTTGTTTTTTCAGAGATAGCTTTTTTCAGTGGAACTGTTACAATTTTTCCATGCTGAGTACCAACCATTATTCCTGTTTTGGCATTTTTTAATAATTCAACAGCCTTAACACCCATTTTTGTTCCCAAAACTCTATCAAAACAGCTGGGTCTTCCACCTCTTTGTATGTGCCCCAAAACAGAAACTCGTACTTGATAATTAGGCAATTTCTCTTGAATTTCATCAGCTATTTGATATACATTTTTACCTGGTTTATATCCCTCGGCAACTACAATAATACTAGAGGTTTTTCCAGATTTCTTACTATTTTTAAGTGAATCTATCAGATCATTAATCTTGGTGTTAACCTCAGGTATTAAAATTTCTTGGGCACCAATAGCAATTCCAGATCTCATAGCAATGTAGCCAGCATCTTTACCCATTACCTCAACAAAAAATAATCTATCATGTGAAATAGCAGAATCCCTGATTTTGTCGATAGCGTCCATTACGGTATTCAAAGCAGTATCATACCCTAATGTGTGTGATGTTCCAAATATATCATTATCGATTGTGCCTGGTATTCCTATTACGGGAAAATTGAATTCATCTTTAAGTTTTAAAGCTCCAGTGAAAGAGCCGTCTCCTCCAATGACAATTAAACCATCAATATTATTATTTTTTAATGTTTTGTAGGCTTTTTTTCTACCTGAAGCCTCTATAAACTCATCACATCTTGCTGAATATAAAAATGTACCTCCTTTGTTTATAATACCTCTTACACTTCTTGTATTAAGCACTTTGGTATTGTCTTCTATGAGCCCGGAATATCCTCTAACTATACCAACACATTTGATTTTATAATGCGCACAAGTTCTAACAATAGATCTCAGGGCTGTATTCATACCAGGTGAATCACCTCCAGATGTTAAAACTCCTATAGTCTTCATTTATTCTTTCGTAAAATTAAGTTAAATTTTGGAAAGGATTAAGTTATTTTTCTAATTCTAGCCAAACGTTTCCTCTATTGTGAGAATCAATTACTTTTTCAATAAAATCCATTCCCCTGACTCCCTCAGAAATAGTAGGAAATTCATGATCGTAAAAATTTTCACCTCGAATAGCTTTTGCAGCGCCTAAATAAATGTTACCCATTGCATCAAATATGCCCTCTGGATGCCCAGGTGGTAACTTGGATGAATTTAGGGTAATTGGATAATTATACTCATGTCCTGGTTTTAGAACCTTTATTGGTTCATTTTCTTTCAAAAAGTAAAGTTTATTTGGATTTTCTTGTTGCCATTTTAAATAACCTTTATCTCCATATATATTAACTCTTAAATTATTTTCCTCACCCGTTGCAATTTGACTTGATCTAATTACTCCCTTTGCACCATTATTCATTCTAACTAAAATATTAGCATCTATATCAAGTGGATTATCATTGTATAGACTGTTTATATCAGAAAGTACTTTATGAACCTTTAAACCAGTAACTAGTTCAAGCATATTAAATGCGTGAGTTCCAATATCAGCAACACATGAACTTATTCCGCTAATTTTTGGATCTAATCTCCATGAACTTTTTCTTTTTTTCTTTTCATGAATTATTGGATTAATCCAACCCTGTAAATATTGAGAATCAACTCTCTGAATATTTCCTATTACACCCTCTGAAATCATTTTTGTCATTTGTCTGACCATGGGATAGCCAGTATAAGTATGTGTAACTGCAAAAACTAAATTATTTTTTTCTTTGATGGAGAGTAGGTGTTTGGCCTCACCTAATGAAATTGTTAGCGGTTTTTCACATATTATGTGATATTTATTTTCAAGAAATTTTTTTGCAATCTCAAAATGAGAATTATTTGGAGTTAAAATACAAACTGCTTCAATTCTTGATTCAGTTGGTATTTTATTCTCAACCGCAATCATATCATCTACATCTTTATATATTCTATCTTTACTGATACCAATTTGTCGAGCAGACTCAAGACTATCATCATATTTAGAATTGAAAACACCTCCAACGATTTCATATTTGTCGTGCATGTACGCTGATACTTTGTGAAGTATACCTATAAGGGAATTGTGCCCACCACCGATAAAACCTAATCTAATTTTTTTTTTCATATTTTTTTTGTTTTAACATAAATATGAAGAATTAGAAATGCAACAATTAATGTTGCAGGAATATATGCATATAATAATAGCAATTCTGATCCTGTAGTATTAGAGTCCATTAACTTGCCCATTTGCGGTAAAACAAAGGAGACAGATAACATTCCAGCCCCACCCATTAATGATAAACCTAGGGCTCCACTTTCGGGAATTTTCTCGGAGACAAAAGAAAGCATAGTTGGCCAAAAATAACAAACACCAATTGCAAAAACTGCAGCAGCTAAAAATGTCATCGCACCACTTGTGTTAGCAAGTAAAAGCAAACCTAAGCAAGAGAATATTGCGGAAAATAATAAAACTTTTGTAATACTTAGTTTATGAACAATTTGTCCAGCGTAAAGCCTTCCTAAAGCCATTAATCCATTTATAAAAACCAATATTAAAATTGGAGATTCCAAAGATTTTCCCAACAAAACCTCAATTCTTTGAGTGGTACCAAGCTCAGTTGCTGCTGTAAACATCATACATAATAACATGAAAATAAAAAGTGGTTGAAAACAATTTTTAATCATATCTCTGTAAGAAACTCCGCTAGTTACCCTTTCGGTTTTAGGAAATAGAACATTAAAAAATAAAAAACCATAAATCAAAAGTGGGATCAATAATGTACCTGCTAAAATCATCCAACTTAGTCCCATCAAATCCATAATTATAAATCCAAGCACTCCCCCAATAACTATTCCGCCGGGGAACCAAACATGAAATCTATTTAACATTTTAGTCTTTTCATTTGGGTAAAGTGTCGCAACAAGAGGATTACAAGCTGCTTCAACCATTCCATTTGCTACTCCAATCAGAGTAGTGCCCCAAAATAATGTAATATAATCTCTTGCTAAAATTGTTACGATAATCCCAGTCAAATGACCAAAAAAGGCTATGTTCATTATCTTTTTCATTCCAAATAAATCAACAAAAAACCCTCCTATCATCATTGCTAATGTAAATCCCCAAAAAGCAGGTGCAAAAGCATAACCAATTTCTTCTAACGTAAGCAAATAGTCTTGATTAAAGACCATTTCTAATTTAACTCTTATTGCAAAAGTCATTGCAGTTGTTATTAATGCAAAGCAACTAGCAGTAAATAACCTTTTAGGGATAATATTTTGTTTCATGGTAAATTGTTGTTGTAATTTAAATATAAAGATTATTTCTCTTTTCTACTCTTTTTTAAACTTGATATTAACTCTGAGAAACTATCAAATTCAACATCATATGAAATACCCACTCCCTGTGTAAAACCAATTTCATCTCCGAAAAACTGGTATTCATTTTCTTTATTAAAAACTTTTGCTCTTAAACTGCCTGAATTGTTTAATAAAAAGTCTATTTGAACATTTCCAAGAATTACATTTTCTTCCGTCCCACTGACTGGAACTCCAATTTTTCCATTAATTAAAATCTTATCGCTTATTTCACTTTGGAGTGAAAGACCAATTCTATCCCTGTTAAGAAGACTTGAGGTTGAAAACTTATCACCCTGCTCATAATTAATACCCAAATTCATTTTATCATCATCACCACCAAGTAAATCATCAATAATCCCTGAAGCTCTTTGAAACAAATTATTTGTTATTGTCTGGGTTGATACAAGACTTGAGGATGAATTATCTAAGAAATAACCTTGTGATATCAAAGATATGGCTTGGGTTTGTTTTTTTTCAGAATCATTTAGATAATAATCTAACTCCGATTTTATTGAACCACTCGTATTTGGAAAAATAATTTCAAAATTTGGAGTTTCAAGATTAGATAGCTCACCCTGAAGCTCTACATCTACGTATGTAGGAATTTTTCTGTTGAATGAGGTGTTCTGAATTAATGGTGCAGGATTTGCCCCACCAGGGACATTATATCTAGCTTTCGCATCAATGATTCCCTTATATGGATCGCCGTTCCATACTATGTTTGCCCCTTTATTTAAATCAAAAACTCTTTCAACAATACCAAAATTCTTATAAAAATAATATCCAGTTTCAAGAGTAAACTCTCCATCAATAGTAAAATTATCAGAGTAGTCAGAAATTATATTGAATTGACCCTCCCCTAGCCCAGAAATTTTAGAGCCAGTTTTTTCATCAAAAATAATTTCGATCTCAGCATTTTTATTGATATTAATATTTAAAAAAACTTCTAAGCCTTGATTTAATAAATTTGTTGTTGAGTCGTTATTATTCTCTTTGAATGTCAGGTAAGACAATTGATCCAAACCATCACCATATCTAATTGGAATTATAATTTTTGTATTTTCTTGAGTAGCACCATTAATTTCTATATCTAAATCTTTTCCTGGTCCAAAAAAATAAGCAGAGCCGTTTAAAAATCCTGTACCATAGTAGTATTCATTTTCAGATGATTGGGTATTTAGTGCTAGTAGATTATTAGATTCAATTTTAAAATCTAAAAACCAATCTTTTAATCTGTTGTGGGATATTTTTCCACTCATTATTCCATTCGTATTTGATTTTTTTTCATTTAAAGTAAAATCTTTAATATTTATAGTCTGATTATTTAGAGTAAAAGTCGGGTCATCCACAAAACCATAGCGTAAACCAAGGTATGGAACATCAAAGCTGGAATCTACGGCATTAATGTAACCCTCAAAAATAGGCTTGTAGAAAGTTCCTGTAACATCAATAGCAGAGTTAAAATAACCCTTAAAATTTTGAAGAACATTTTCTCCAATTGCTGAGAATGGTGCAATATTAAAATTTCTTGTAATTAATTTGAAGTTCATTGGATAATCATCATCTTCAATCTTAAAAACACCGGCTAGATCAAAAATATTATTACGTTTATTTTTAATTATGAACTCCAAATTGTAACTATCTTGATTTAATGAATTATCAATAGATAGACTAGCATCACCTAAAACATTACCATTTGCGGAAAAAGACCCAATACTTACATCTGAGCTTCCAAGATAGAGACCATCAGATTTCTCGAGCTGAATTGAACCATTAATTTTTCCTTCATAAAAAATATTTTTTGGTTTAGGTACTATAGAGGAAAACTCTACATTATCAAAATCAGATGAGAAAACAAAATCATTCTCATCATCAAAGTAGTTAAACCCAATACTTTGATCTGATGAAAAAATATTCGTAGGTTTTAGTTCAGTGTACTTATCACCGATGATTAATAAATTACTAGCTCTGCCTTTAGATTGTTTTTTTAGTTGCCAATCTGTTCCATTAAATACAAATGCTAATTCTTTGATTAGAAATTCAGATCGTTGGTTAGGATTAATTGTATGCTCAAATTGTAGAGAACCAGAACTATTATCTAATTGTTTGAAATTTAGATCCACATTGGTAAAATCTCCAATTTTTGCTAGAGAGATTTCAATATTTTCTCCATTAAAATAATTAGATTTTACAGTGCTGATATTTATATTCCCAGAGTTATTTGAGATATTGAGTGTAAAGTCATCTACTATGACTTTAGAAAATTCCAAACTCGGTGTTTGAATTTTTATGTTATAATTATCAGTATCAAATTCTCCGCTCAGGAAGGTGTTTTGGTCTATGGTAAATTTTTTGCTGATAATATTCGCGAATTTTGGCTTTAAATTCAAATTAAAACTCAAATCAAATTCACTATTATTTTTTGAAGGCGAATAATTGTTATATCCCGAAAGAATTGAATTTTTCATAAGGGTTGGTAGAAGTAAAAAATTAAAGTCTCCAATAAGAATTCCTGAAACTGCATCTTCAGAGTTTATATTAAAAAATCTTTTTTCGTTGTTAATCCTTGATTGAATAGTTAAATTTTCAAATTGGTATTCATCATCCATACCATTTAAAATAAAATCAGTAAATGATATATCACCTATCATTGATTGAAAATTCTCTCCAACTAGTTTTGCACTAATATTACCAAAAACGGATTGTTTCTTGACTTTACTGAGGTTAATTTCATTTAGATTTGCCTTTTTGATATTTGCATTAAAATCATATTCAACCAAATCATTGGAATAATTAATCAATCCATCGAAATTTAAATTCAAATTGTTGTCATCAACAATTAAAGAGCCCGTAAACTGTTTGTCACTAACATCCCCATTAATCATGATTTTTTTATAAGGATAGTTATTAATAATAACGTTATTCATTTGACCAACAACAGATGATCTTAAGTTTTCTTCATCAAAACCCTGACCATCAATACTAAAGCTAAAGTCAGACTGAAGTTCAAAAGGAAGGTTGATTATTTTTGCTAAATCAAAACTATTGCCATTAAAACTTCCTTGGTATTTTGCAATATTTATATTTTTAAGATTGGAGAGTTTAATGTCATAATCAATCACACCAAATTCAGTTTTAATGTTTGCATTGGAAAGTATAATATCATCATTTTTGGTAAAAATTCCATCCATTTCTAGTTTTCCAATATTTTTAAAAGCCGAAGGAATAACTGTACCAAATAAGTCTGGAAATAAAGAATAAATAAAAGTTGTTGATGAGTTAAAACTCTTGAGTTCAAATGCAATATCAGAATCATTAAAGCTTTCAGAAAATCTAACAAATAAATCTGTAATCAATTCATTATCTAAACTTTTAGCATTTAAATCTTTAAATTTAATCTCATCAATATTTCCCTCAAAAAAAGACTCTATTTGAATATCCAGATCAGTTATTGGAGTTTTAAAATCAGAACTATTTAGAGTTGAATTTTTAAAATAACCGTTATACTTAAATTTTTTGATTTCATTTACATTTTTTAAATGAATAACTCCAGTAAAAATAGAATTGCCATAGGAAAACTTTTCAAAATCAAGTTTTGCATCACTATCCTTAATCAACACATCTGTAAGAATTGATACCTCTTTGGCATTAATTTTTGACTTGAAATCAGAAACTGAAAATTGAATCTGACTGTTCTTGATCAAAAGATTTTCTATTTTAATTTCATCATTTGATATGATATACTTTTTTCCCTGTTGATCTATCAAAATGTCAAAATCTGTAATTCCAATATTTTGAATACTAACAAATTTAAAATTGTCTATAATTTCTAAACCATTTTGATTTGATGTTAGTAAAACAGATGAATTGAAATTATTCGCATTAATAAAACCACCATTAAGATTCAAGCTCTTGAAACTTGACTTTTCATTATTGATATAATTAACCAGTTCTGTTGGACTTGCACTAAATGATTTGGCATACAACACAGTATCTTTTTCTTTATTGTAAATGATAAAATCATTAACTGAGACTTTCCCATTTAGGTTCAGATTTATATCCTTCAAAGAAAAATCAAAATTATTAGATGAAATATTTGACGCTATTATAGAGGATAGATTTTTTTCAACCAAATAAAAACCAACAACAAAAATTGCTACTAGAGCTATTAGTATTGAAAAAAAAATTCTTTTAATATTTGATTTTTTATTTTTGATAATAATTCTTTAAATAAAATTTACAACAATTATGCCTGTTACAATACTTGGAATTGAATCTTCATGTGATGAAACATCAGCAGCTGTAACTCAGGACAACAGGGTTCTGTCAAACATTATTGCTAATCAAACAGTCCACCAAAATTATGGAGGAGTTGTTCCGGAATTAGCATCAAGAGCTCATCAAAAAAATATTGTTCCAGTTGTACAACAGGCCATTGATAAGGCAAATATCGGAAAAAAAGATATAGATGCAATTGCTTATACCAGAGGACCGGGTTTATTAGGCTCACTATTAGTAGGTGGATCTTTTGCTAAATCACTATCCATTGGTTTAAATATCCCACTGATTGAGGTTCATCATATGCAAGCACATATATTGTCACATTTTATACACGATGGAAGCAATCAAAAATGTGATTTTCCATTTTTAGGTGTAAATATCTCAGGTGGTCATACACAAATTATAAGGTGTAATGATTATTTCGATATGGATATAATTGGTGAAACGATTGATGACTCAATCGGAGAAGCTTTTGACAAGTGTGGTAAAATTCTAGGCCTAAGTTACCCCTCTGGACCATCCATAGATAGGATGTCAAAGAAAGGAAATCACAAAAAGTTTTATTTTACAATTCCGAAAGTTCAAGAACTTAACTTCAGTTTTAGCGGACTGAAAACAAACTTTAAAAGGTTTGTTGAAACACAAGAAAAGAAAGAACCGGGATTTATACAAAGAGAGAAATATAATCTTTGTGCATCTCTACAATATACAATCTCAGAAATTTTATATCGAAAAGTAGAGAAAGCAATAAAAATAACTAATGTTAAAAATATTGTGTATGGCGGTGGCGTATCAGCGAACTCAATGATTAGAGAGCGTTTCAAATCCAATATGAAAAATATCAATCATTATTTTCCAAAATTGGAATACACAACAGATAATGCAGCAATGATTGCCATCGTTGGATATTTAAAATATAAAACCAAAAATTTTGGAATGTTAAATGCTGTCTCAGATGCCAAGTATAAAATGTAATGGAACTTTTTTATAATTCAAAAATTGATGAAAACACCACGAACTTTGCAATATGTGATGAAGATTTAAAACATATTACAAGAGTTATGAGGAAAAGAGAAGGAGACATAATTAAGTTTACTAACGGAAAAGGTTATGGGTTCGAAAGTCAAATAGAAAGAATTGAAAAAAAGAAAATTTACTTCGAAATTAAAAAGCTTTTCAAAACAGCTCATTCGAATAATTTACATATTGGTATGTGCCTTTTGAAGTCACCAAATCGGTTTGAATTTTTTTTAGAAAAGGCAACAGAAATTGGAATTAAGGAAATTACACCAATTGTCAGCAAGAATACGTTAAAAAAAGGTATAAACATGTTAAGATCAAAAAATAAAATCATCTCAGCAATGAAACAATCAATAAAATATTATATGCCAAAATTAAATGAATTGGAACTTTTTGAAACATTCTGTAACAACTCAAATGAAAAATATAAATTCATATCTACATGTCAAGACATAAAAAAAATCCCAGTCTTAAATCTCACAAAAATTCAAGAGTCTACTGTGGTTTTGATTGGGCCTGAGGGTGATTTTAACAAAGATGAAGTTGATTATGCAGTAAAAAATGACTTTGAACCATTGTCGCTGGGGAACAATAGATTAAGATCCGAAACTGCAGCGATTGTAGTCTCTAGTGCTTTTTCAAGTTTTAAGTAATATATTTGCGCATCATGAAAACAGTTAATGATAAAATAGCACTAAAGCTCTTAACTTACATTACATTAGCTGCTTTAGTAATTTTTTTATTAATAAAATTGAAAGTTGTAATTGGTTACATTCTAATTGCAAGTGTATTATCTCTTATTTTAAGACCTGTTGTTAAAGTTTTAAATAATAAATTAAAATTTAACACCACATTATCAAGCATATTAGCATTATTACTTCTCTCATTGATAATTGCTGGTCTAATATCTCTTTTAGTACCACTTGTTTTAGAACAGGGTAAAAACCTATCTCTACTCAACACAAATTCACTAAATGACAAATTAAATCTTTTATACACTGAATTAAATCAATACCTGTTGGGTTTTAATATTTCTCTGAACGAATCAATTTTAAACTTAGAAAGTCTCACTAAAAATAGTGTTGAGATCATACCAAGTATTTTGAATTGGATAGGTTCAGTTTTGGGTTCAATAACAATCGGAATCCTCTCTGTCCTTTTTATTTCATTTTTTTTACTTAAAGATGGAATTTATTTTGAGGATAGTGTTGTTTTATTATTTCCAAAAAAATTAAAAACAAGAATAAAAAAATCGATTGAAACGATAAAAGTTTTGCTATCAAGATATTTTATTGGGTTAATTGTGCAAGTATCAATATTATTTACCATTTATACTTTTACGCTACTAATTTTTGGAATTAAAGATGCCTTAGTAATTGCACTAATTTGCGCCATATTGAACTTAATTCCATATATAGGGCCACTCATTGGTATCTTTTTGATGATTTTTCTTTCAATGACAAGTAATTTAGGTCAAGACTTTAGTGATGTTATTGCACCAACATCATTTTACATCTCTATTTTTTACTTAATAGCACAACTAATTGATAACTTTATTAGTCAACCCTATATTTTTTCAAATTCAGTAAAATCACATCCTCTTGAAATTTTTATTGTTATTATTTCTGGTGGATTATTGTTTGGTATTGGTGGAATGATATTGGCAATTCCAACATATACAAGTTTTAAAGTCATTGCTAAAGTTTTTTTTAATAAAAATGATTTAGTTAAAAAACTGACCAAAAACATTTAAAAAAACTTAAATTTGAAAACTTTTGGAGAGGTGCCAGAGTGGTAATGGAGCAGATTGCTAATCTGTCGACGGGTAACTGTCGCCGGGGTTCGAATCCCCGTCTCTCCGCAAACTTTAAATAGTCTCAATTTTTTTCCTCTCTAGCCATTCCTGTGATCTTTTCTCAATTTCTGGCAATCTCTTTGGATCATTGTTTCCGCCGCATATCAAACACATGATATTTTTATTTTTTATTTTGTTTTTATACTTTCTTAGCGCAGCAATTGACATTGCACCTGCTGGTTCAGCAATTATTTTTTCGTTTTTTGATAGAAGTACTATGTTATGACATATTTCTCCTTCATCTACTACAACAATTTCATCAAGAAAATTATTACAAAAATCAAAAGTGATTTTACCAACTTTACGAACTACAGCCCCATCAACAAAGTTATCAACATCTGTCAATGATATCAATTTGTTAGCTTCAAGTGATTTTTTCATAGCTGGAGCTCCCTTAACTTGAACTCCAACAATTTTTGTTGACTTTGAAAGTTGTTTAAAAACATTTATTGCTCCAGATAATAATCCCCCTCCACCAATTGGTACAAACAAATAATCAATATTAAAATCAACTTGGTTAATCATCTCTAAAAAAAGTGTCGCTTGACCCTCGATGACTTCAATATCATCGAATGGATGAATAAAAACCATATTATTTTTTTTTGTAAATATTTTAGCCTCGTCATATGCGTCATAAAAATTAAGCCCATGAATATTTATATCAATAAATTTTCCACCAAACTGACTAACACGATCTATTTTTAGTTGTGGCGCACTTTTAGGAATAAATACTGTTCCTTTTTTATTTAAATAACTACATGATAATGCAAAACCTTGAGCATGATTTCCTGCACTAGCACAAACCAAACCTTTATTGAGATCATTATTGTCAAGTGATAAAATTTTATTGTATGCACCCCTAATTTTAAATGACTTAATTTTCTGTTGATCCTCTCTTTTATAAAAAACATTTGTATTAAATAGGTTAGAGAAGTAATTTGATTTTTGACACTCTGTTGTCCTAACTAAAGCTGAAATTTTTTCTGATGCTTCTGCAATTTTGTTAATTTCGATTAATCGCATAGAAATGTTAATTTAGCAATATTCAACGTAAAGGTCATCATTTACAGTTATAAATAAATTACAAGATTTAAACCAATAAATTATTTTGATAATTTCATTAATTATTTTCTTTTTTATTATAGTTTTTATTGAATTATATTTTTATGTAGGTATTAAAAAGGCATTAAATAAGAAATCTAGATTAATTTACATTTTTACTTTTCTTTCATTATATCTATTTTTCATTATATATTCTTTTTCCTTCGAAATTAGCTCCAGCTCAAGAGTCTTTTCTTATTATTTAACAATAATTTTTCTATTCTTGGTAGCTAAAACAATATCATTACCTATCATTTTAATTGAAGACCTATTTCGTCTTTTTAGTTTTGTAAAAAGTAAAATCATTAAAAAATCAAGAGTTAATTTAAAGCGGCGTGCATTAATAAGTAAATTAAGTTTAATTTTTTCTTCATTTACACTTCCAATTGGGTTTGATGGAATTTTTTTTGGGAAATATCGATACAGAGTAATCAACCATGTAATACACTTTAAAAATTTACCTAAAAAGTTTGATGGTTATAAACTAATCCAACTTTCAGACTTTCACTGTGGTAGTTTAGAAAATAAAAATATGGTTGACAAAGCAATTAAAATGATTAATGATGAAAATGCTGATTTAATTCTATTTACTGGGGATTTTGTAAATAATCGCTTCGATGAGGTTAAACCGTGGGTTAAATCTTTTTCAAAATTAAAAGCTAAAGACGATATGATATCGGTTCTAGGAAATCACGATTATGGTGATTACCAACGATGGTCTAATAAAATTGAAAAACAGGAAAACTTTAAAAATCTATTAGAGATACAAAAAAAAATAGGTTTTAGGGTATTAATGAATGAAAACAAACATATAATTAGGGGTGATGAAAATATAGCCATTATTGGAGTAGAAAATTGGGGTGCAAGATTTAATCAATTGGGTGATATCGAGAAGTCTATTAAAAATATTTCTGATAAGGATTTTAAAATTGTTTTGTCTCATGATCCAACACATTGGGAAAGAGTTTTGAAGGATCACCCGAAAAAATTTGATTTAACACTTTCTGGTCATACGCACGGTATGCAATTTGGAATAGAAATTCCAGGGTTTATAAAGTGGAGTCCTGTTCAATGGGTGTACAAATACTGGGCAGGTTTATATAATCATAAAGGAAGATACCTAAATGTAAATAGAGGTTTTGGGGTACTCGCCTTTCCCGGAAGGGTTGGTATATGGCCTGAAATAACGTCAATTACTCTAAAAAGATCAGTCTAAATACGTAAAATCAGTCTCTTTATTTTTTAGTGCCTTTTTTAGTAATTCTACCGCCTTTTTTGGATTCAAATTGGAATCGTAGATGTATTTATACTCATGATTTTCAGGTCCATTCTTATCGTATATTCCCCATGTATTATACGTTACAACACCATTATTTCTCTTTGCAATAATTGCCTTTAATATATTCGTATAACCATTTGCATGTCGATTGTACTCATTACTGTTTGGGGGGTCACTCGTCATTCGATAATCAATTTCAGTAATGTGAAAATCTAAATCATTATCATGAGCCCAATCAATTATTGATAAAAGATAATTTAACTTAGATTGGTTCAAAGATAAAACAACATTATCCCTCAGATGGCCTTGCCATCCTAAACCATCTATTCTGAGACCTTTATTTTTTAAATATAAAATAGTTTCTTTGACTTTGTTCCACATAGCAGGTTGCATTCCAGCATGTTGATTAAAAACTAAACTAACATCTGGAGCATGTTGCTGGGCAATTTCAAAAGCTTTTATGATATAAAGTGGTATACCATCATCATTTTTACCAATCTGTGTCCATGGATTTTCCCATTGATTGGTTCCATTCCTTTTATCTGTCCAATTTCCGTTGGAATCTATAGTTTCATTCACTACATCCATCCATAAAATGTTACTGTTTCCATTAATCTTCTTACACAGTTCAGTCAAAAATTCCTCATAAACCTCAGATAATTCCTCAGGTGTTCTTGAATCAGTTTTTGCCCAAGTAGAAGACTGAGGACCAATTGGACCATGCACTCTCATTTTAATATTATTTGCATTGGAGAAATTTATGAATGCTTCAACCCTGTCCCACTTCCAAACTCCAGGCTCTGGGTGTACTATTGATTGTTTAAATGAATTTTCAGGTGTTGTGTAATCAAACTCTGATAGAAAAAGTTCTTCAACATTAGAATCTAGTTGATAATAATTTAGTGTTGCACCAAAAGCAAATTTACTTTTATCATAATTTTCACTGACAAGTTGTTTGAAGCTTGGTTCTTCAACTACAGGAGCATTTGGCAAAGTGATATAGATAGTAGCAATGTTACTATCTAACTCTCCATCATTTGCTTTGTAGGTGAATGAGTCAGAATCATAAGCGTTAGTAGAAGGCGTGTATGTGGCATTGTTCGATGACAAATCAATTGAACCCTTGGTTGGATTTGTAACAATTGAGTATGTTAAATCATCATTGTCAGGATCTGAGCCTTGCAAAACTATGCTTATTGGTGAACCGTCACTAGTGACTGTTAAACTTTGAACTGTAGGGGGTCTGTTTTGTTTATCACTATTAATATCCGAATTATCATCACTCGAACTAGAGCATGACAGGAAAAAAATTAAAATCACTAAAAAAAATTCTTTTTTCATCATTATTTTTCAAAAATTAAGCTAGTACTCTCATTGATAAGCGATTTTTTTATAGCATATAAAGATTGTTTAGGATTACCATTTTGATCATATAGACTAAGAATATTTTTAGGGTAATCACCAGGTCCTTTTCGATCGAACAAACCCCAAATATTTAGAGTAACAACACCATTATTTTTTTTTGATATTAATGTGTTAACTACATTATTATATGAAATAACCTGTCTTTTTTGAACTGATATAGATTTTGGATTTTCATTATTTAACCAATAATTAAGTTCGGTAACATGGAATTCCATTGAATTGGCATGTGTCCAATCTATTAAGTATGATAAATAATTCAAGTCCTCCTTAACCAAACCCACACCATTTTTATCACGTAAATGGGCCTGCCATCCAACTCCATCTACTCTTAATCCCCGATTTTTTAAATATGTGATTGTTTCAAGTACTTTTTCCCACATTTTTCTCTCCATTCCACCATTATGATTATACACCAACTTTACATTTGGTGCATATTTATTAGCTATTTCGAAAGCTTTTATAATGTAGATTGGAAAACCATCATCATTCAAACCAATTTGAGTCCATGGATTTTCCCAACTAGAATCACCCGGTTTTTCCTTGAACCACTCACCATTCCTAAGTACGGTTTCATTTACAACATCCATCCATTTCACAGTTTTTTCATCATTTAATCTTATACATAGCTCTGTAAAAAATTCTTCCATATTTTTAAGTAACTCTTCCTTGGTTCTATTATCATTTTTGGCCCACTTCGATGCTTGTGGACTTACAGGTCCATGAACCCTAAGTGTTAAATTATTTTTTTCTGCAAAATCTATAAAATCATCATATTTTTTCCAATTCCAAACACCGGGTCTAGGGTGTATTGCTGTTTGTTTAAATGAATTTGCAGGGGTCAAGTATGTAAACTCACTCAAAAAAAGTTGAGTAATATTGGGTCTCAAAAGATCACCGTGTCCAATTGTAGCTCCAACAAAAAAAGATTTAGAATCGTATTCTTTATCAATTAAAATATTTTTAATCGAATTTTTAGTTTGAGTAAAAATTAGATTACTTAACAATATAAAAACTATTACACGCAAATTCAGAACACTATAGGTGAGAAAAATATACATATTCCTATAACTATCAGAACTAAAACGAATGAAAGTACAATATCAATATTCGAATAATCCTTTTGTTTATTAGTTTTTAAATGCGCTGGGATCGTTCCAAAAGATAGACCTTTTATTCTCTCGTAATCAGGTTCTGCTGTCATCAAGGTAACTGTTATACATAATGCTACTGAAAAAGCAAACATCCAAATTGCCATGTAAGAAAAGTTAATAGTGGCGAATAAAAATAAAAACCCTTCAACTTCGGATCCAGAGGCAATCTCAGGTTGATAATAAATTTCGGAACCGAGTCTGAGGATTAATAAAAACAATCCAGCAAATAGTGTTACAATTGAAGCCTGAGCATTAACTCTTTTCCAAATTATACCGAGTAAAAACACTGTTGTAACTGGTGGTGCTATATAAGCTTGAACATTTTGTAAATACTGATACATAACTCCGCCACCAATTTTTTCCATAATTGGAATCCACAAAATACCAAGACCAACAATAACAACAGTTGCTACTTTTCCAACATTTACTAAAAATTTTTCTGATTTATTTGGGCTAATTTTTTTATAAATATCGATTGTAAATATCGTTGAGCATGAGTTAAATACAGATGCCAAAGAACTCATTAATGCAGCCATCAAACCACCTGCTACTAAACCTTTTAGTCCAACAGGTAATAAGGTAGTAACAAGCATTGGAAAGGCCCTATCAGCCTTCTGAACACCATTTACGTCCATAACATTAAAAACTTCAGGGTTTTGAATTGTTAGTGCAAAAGCAATTATACCTGGAACTAAAAAAATCAAAATTGGGAGTAGTTTCAAATAAGCTCCAAAAATTGCCCCTCTCCTACCTATGGTAATGTTGTTAGCAGCCAAAGTTCTTTGAACTATATATTGGTCGGTACACCAATACCAGATTCCAACAATAGTACCACCAAACAATAGTCCAGCCCATGGAAAATCAGGATCATCCCATGGTCTCCACATATTAAAGTGTTCAGGACTAACCTGAGTTACGGTTTCAGTTAATTGAGTCCATCCACCAACTTCTTGAAATCCTAGATAGGTAATAATAACAGAGCCCATAATAAGAACTACAGTTTGTAATGTTTCAGTATATACAACAGCTCTCAAGCCTCCCAAAATGGTATACGCTCCTGTAAAAATGACAATACCAATTGCACCAACCCAAAAATCTATGTTTAATAACTCTGAAACAACGATACCACCAGCATATATCGTGACAGATACCTTGGTTAAAACATATGCAAAAAGTGAAAATACAGATAAAAACCATCTAGACCTACTGTCAAATCTTTTTTCAAGGAATTCAGGCATTGTAAAAGCACCACTCCTTATGTAAAATGGGAGAAAAAGCCATCCTAGCAACAGAACTATCCAAGCATGTAATTCATAGTGAGCAAGTGGTGTCCCTGAAGAAAAACCAGTACCGGCAAGGCCAACTACATGCTCAGAGCCTATATTGGAGGCAAAAATAGATGCACCTATTACAAACCAACCAACATTTCTTCCAGCGAGAAAATAGTCCTCTGTATTTTTATTTTTTTGTAGTGCAACCCAAACAGCAACACCAACTAAAATTGCAAAATATAAACCCAAGACTACCCAGTCAAGGCTTTCGAAAATTGTTTTAGTCTCTTCCATTAATATTTATTTTATGTAGTTAAACAATATGTTTTCAATTAATTCTTGCTTTGCACTAGTAAGTTTTAAATTACCATTTTCTTTAGCCAGTTCATATAAATCTTCCAAAACTAACTTACCATCCTCGAAACTTTTTCCTTTACCTGTATCAAAGCTTTTATATCTAGTTCTTAACATCTCAGGGAGTGGTGAATTTTTTAGTAAGTTATCTGCTATAATTAAAGCTCTAGCAAAAGTATCTGCTCCTCCAATGTGGGCAATAAATAAATCTTCCAGATCCGTAGAATTTCTACGCAGTTTAGCATCAAAGTTTACACCACCACCTTTGAGACCTCCCGCCTTTAAAAAAACAAGCATAGCCTCAGTGGTTTCTTGAATATTTATTGGAAACTGATCTGTATCCCAACCATTTTGATAGTCACCTCTGTTGGCATCTATACTTCCAAGCATTCCAGATTTAGCTGCAACTGTTAATTCGTGTTGAAATGTATGTTGAGCTAAAGTAGCATGGTTAACCTCAATATTAATTTTAAAATCTTTTTCTAAACCATACTCTTTTAAAAAACCAATTGATGTTGCAGTATCAAAATCATATTGATGTTTAGATGGTTCCATAGGCTTAGGTTCAATGAAAAAAGTACCTTTAAATCCTTTAGATCTAGCATAATCACGACACATTTTTAAAAATTGAGCCATATGATCTAATTCCCTGTTCATGTCTGTATTTAACAATGACATATATCCTTCGCGACCTCCCCAAAAAACATAATTTTCACCATCTAATGCAATAGTAGCATCAAGGGCTAATTTAACTTGTGCTCCTGCTCTTGCAACAACATCAAAATCAGGGTTGGTAGCAGCACCATTCATATAATGTGGGTTTGAAAAACAATTGGCAGTTCCCCAAAGTAGTTTTATTCCTGAATTTTTCTTTTTCTCTTTAATATAATCGGTAATAAAATTTAATCTCTCCTCGGATTCTGAAAATGTATCTGCCTCTTGAATCAAATCATAATCGTGAAAACAAAAATAATCAAACCCCATCTTTGAAATAAACTCAAATGCTGCATCAGCTTTGTCTTTTGCAGCTTGTAAAGGATCTTTCGATTGATCCCAAGGAAAGATTTGGGTTCCAGCCCCAAAAGGATCTGCTCCCACTCCACAGAAGGAATGCCAATATGCAACAGCAAATTTAAAATGTTCTCTTAAGGTTTTTCCTGCTACAACTAATTCTGGATTGTAATATTTGAAAGCCAAAGGATTGTCTGAATCTGGACCTTCATAATTAATTTTACCCACACCTTTAAAAAATTCTTTGTCACCTATTAATGCCATAATTATTTATCGATTAGTTTTTTTAAGTTAATTTTCCACGTTTCATAAGCATCTCTATATTGTTGCTTTTTTTGAGAGGGTACATAGCTCTTAATATAGTCATTATTAGAGATATTTTTTGAAAATGATTCAAAATTATTTTGATCTAAACTGGCGACCCTTGCAGCGCCGTAAGCGCCAGTCACATCATGAATTTCAATTTCTTTGTCAAGCAGTGTAGAAATAGTATTTGAAAAAATTTCGGATCTAAAAAGATTATCATTTCCCGACCTGAGTAATTTAGGTTGAAAATTATCATTCATTAAGATTTCCATTCCATAAACAAAGGAAAAAGCGATACCCTCCAAACTTGATCTACATATATGATTTGAATTATGAATATTTAAATTAAGATTTTTAATATGAGTACCAATATCTTTATTTTCAAAAATTCTTTCAGCTCCATTACCAAACGGATATGTAAGTAAATTGTTAGAACCGATATCAACTTTCCCTGCTCTTTCATTCATCTTATTGTAAGAGCTAGAACCGATCAAATTTTTTATCCATTTGTACTGAATACCTGCTCCGTTGATGCATAACAATTTACCCACAATTTTGTTGAGTTCTGAGTAATTTACATGGGCAAAATTGTTAATTCTCAGTGATTCTTTTGACTTTAATTGATCTGTTAGTGCATACAAAACCCCTGATGTTCCACCTGTGGCTGCAACCTCTCCAACATTTAAAACATTCAATGCTACAGCATTATTTGGTTGATCACCAGATCTGTACTTTACAGGGATACCGATAGGTAAGCCTGTTTTTTCAGATGCTAATTTTGTTACATATCCTTGGTCTTCAAAGTTTTCAACAATATTTGGTGTCAGTGATGAGTCAATTTGGTAATAGTTTAATAACCAATCTGCTGTACAATTTTCTTTAAAATCCCAAAACATACCCTCAGACAATCCTGTAACAGTCGAATTAAACTCACCAGTTAATTTAAAATTCAGGAAATCTCCAGGTAACATAAATTTATATATCCTGTCATATATTTCGGGTTCATTATTTTTTACCCATGCAAGTTTTGATGCAGTAAAGTTCCCAGGTGAATTTAATAAGTTAGTGCAACATTTTTCCTCCCCAATTTCTTTAAATGCTTTATTCCCAATTTCAACAGCTCTACCATCACACCATATTATTGAATTTCGTAAGCAATTTCCATCTTCATCAACAATTACTAGTCCGTGCATTTGATACGAAATACCAATTCCAGTAATTTGATTGTTTCTAATTCCAGACTCAGCTATGATTCTTTTTGTACCTATACAAATTAATTCCCACCAATAATTTGGGTCCTGCTCTGCCCATCCATTATTTTTAGAGATAATACTCATCTCAGAATTAGGCTCTTGAATAAGTTTTACTTTTTCACCAGATTCGGATTTAGTTAAAGCTATTTTTAGAGATGAGCTTCCTAAATCGTATCCAATATTATACATTTTAAAATTTAATTCTTTAGAGGAAAAATTTCTTGAATAGACCCATCCTCGTTATGGTACATCTCTGTAAATTTGACATTTCTCAAATGGTCTTTTCCAGAAATTTGTGTGTCATGATAAAACAAATACCATTGATCACCAACTTTTAAGGTTGAATGGTGATTTGTCCAACCATCAACTGGGTTATTAATTATCCCTTGATAAACAAATGGTCCGTAGGGATTATCGCTTGTAGCATAAACAATTAGATGGGTATTTCCAGTGCTATAGCTCAAATAATAAACTCCATCTTTTTTATGAACCCAAGCGGCTTCAAAAAATCTTCTTGCATGATCCTTAGTAAGTATGGGATTGCCATTTTTATCGACAATTCTTACTGGTTTTGGATCTTCAGCAAAACTTATCATATCATTTGACATTTTTGCTATTCTTGGTGATATTGCTGGACCATCTGGAATACCACTGTCCTGAAGTTCATTACCACACTCTCCATGGGTATATTGGTTGTCCTCATTCCACCTTTGTAATTGACCTCCCCAAATACCTCCAAAATACATGTAATATGATCCGTCATCGTCTTTAAAAACACTTGGATCCATGCTATAACTTCCTTCGATAGGATTATCCTCTGCTTTGAAAGGACCCTCAGGTTTATCTGAAACAGCAGCACCTATTTTAAAAACATCATCTTTATCCTTTGTAGGAAAATATAGATAAAACTTACCATCTTTTTCTGCAGCATCAGGTGCCCAAAATTGTCGTTTTGCCCATGGCACATCGTCTAGATCAAGTCCAACATCATGGATTGTAACTGGTCCTCCAATATAATTCATAGATAGTACTCTGTAATCTCTCATTGCATACTTTCCGCCACAATCATCAACAGGCGGATTTTCAACTATAATATCATGCGATGGATATACATATATTTTTCCATTAAAAATATGCGCAGATGGGTCAGCAGTAAAAATTTCAGTGACTAATGGATCATTAAGAAATTTTTTTTGTGCAAAACTAAAACTAGTAGTTAGAAATATTATAAGAATTATTTTTTTCATTTAATAAGAATTGGTTCATTAGTAATTTTTCTCATATTAAGCAGCTTTTTTGAATATTTTTCTACAACTTCTTTATACCTCGGTTCATTCGAAATATCGGTAGATTGTAGTTTGTCGGTTCTCATGTCAAATAACATTTTAGCAACAACCCTTTCATTAGAATCTGGAGATGGTGTATTATTTCCATTTCTGTCTTTAAAATATTTATCGTAACCTATTATCTCATGGTATGAATAATCTAAATCTTGAACAACTTCTCTCATTTGATATCTGCTGTATATTTCAGATTTAAATTTTTGGGATGGGTTTTTCAAAATAGGTACAAGGCTCTCGCCATGAATGTAATCTGGGGCCTCTATACCAGCTAATTCACTTAAAGTGGGATAGATGTCGACATATTCAACTAACGCATCTGTTTTTTCATTTTTTGTCATATTCGGAGCTGAAATAATTAACGGAACGTGAATTGCCTCTTGGAATGTATGGTGCTTACACCAAAAACCATGTTCTCCTAAGAAGAAACCATGATCACTCCAAAATACTACAGTTGTGTTATCTCTCAGACCTAAATCATCCAAAGATTTGATTAATTTACCAACTAATGCATCCAAATAACTAACGCTTGCATAATAACTTTTTATTAATTCTTTTTCAGTTTCTGGCGAGACAGGTCCTTTTTTAGGGATGTCCAAATATCCATTCCTTAATTCTTCCCAGTTATGAAAAGCCCTATTGTGTGCATTTTTGGGAATGGTTCTTTCTCTTGAGATAGTCAAATCACTATCCTCGTACATTTCTCCATATTTCTTTGGTTGAATAAAAGGTAAGTGAGGAGAGACATAACCTACCGCGAGGAAGAAAGGATCCTGTGAATCCTTAAAGTTGCTAAGCGTTTTAATAGCAAAATCAGTCAATTTACCATCTGTATATGCATCATCTTCAACATCAGCATACTCCCAGGCAGGACCGATGTAATTATTAGGTTGGTTAGGATTACTTTCTTTTCTCTTTTCAATCATTCTTAGAGTTTTTTTACTCTGATAGTCCCTTTGCTCTCTAAAATTTCTGTAAATATCCCACTCGTCAAAATTATCTCTCCATTCATGATAAATTTTTCCGATAGATCCAGTGGTGTAACCATTTTGCTTGAAAAGTTTTGCTAATGTTATGGCTTTGGGTAAATCTTCATCAGCTCTAGAATAGTACTTGACAAACCTTGATTTACTTCCTCTTACGCCAGTTAAAATACTTGCTCTACTAGCACCACAAACTGCAATATTAGTATATGCCTGATTGAATTGAACACCTTCTGATGCAAGTTTGTCCAGGTTTGGTGTTTTCATTTGAGGATACCCATATGAATTAATGAGCGGTCGCATATCGTCAACACCAATAAACAAAACATTTTGTTTCTTTTGGGAAATCAATGTCGTAGATACGAAAAATGATATCAATATGAATATTGAGTGTTTTAGGTTTAGTGAATTATTATTCATCCGTTAAGTCTTTTGATAAAGATAAGGTTAGTTTAAAAAAAAAAGGAGGAAAAATCCTCCTTTTTTTAAAGCTATAAATCAATTATTGCCTTCGAGCCTCATTACCGGATTTTAAAAGAGCAACAGCTTTTTGGTTACCAAACTTTTTGGATAAAGTTTCTTTTATATTATTGTAACCTTTTCGATAGACTACTCTTTTAGCCTCAGTGTCAGTAATGCCTTGCTTCTTAATTTCAGCTGCGTTTGTAACAATTTGATTTAAAGTTGCATCATAAAAAATCTTTTTATCTTTTTTACTTAGAGAATGCTTTTCAGCAACATAGTTTGTAATTTTCTCAGCATTCTTAATCTGGTTTTTTGTTGGTTCTTGAGCAAATACAAAAACCGGTATAATCAAAAAGATAAATAAAATTGTCTTTTTCATAATTAATTAGTTTATTAATTCATTAGTATTAATTTCACTCAGAGGAATCTGAAGTTTCATGATTTCAGACTCATTTGTTGAAAACTGAACTTCTCTGTTTGCTTGATATTTCTGAGAACCAATTAATACTTTTTTACCGAAAGAATTGTTGTGAGGTAAAACGGTGTGATCTAGGAAATACTGATAACCACGTCTTTTGGTATGGAATGAATCTTCACCTTCACCAATTAACTCGAATTGGTACTCTTCCATGATTGCATCCCTAAATGAACTTTGACCTGCAGAAAATTCAGCTCTAGGACTTAGACCAGCTCTGCTGAGAACAGGTGTTAAATAAGTCATTTCTTGTCCATTACCAAGCTCATTTGATATCTCAGCAAGCATTAATAATAATTCTGCATATCTCATCGCAACAACATTTTGGCTGTTGTATTGATTACTGTGTGTTCTGTCTTTTTCAACCCATTTAAATAAATATGGATGTGAGCTTCCCATACCACCTCTCCATGATGCAGATGGATAGACTCTTACATTACCAGCTGGAGCTGTTCTATCTGCTCTGTAATACTGATGAAGATAAGTAGCGTTATATCTTTTATCAGGAAAACTAGTGATCAACGTAGGTCCTGTCCAATTCTGCCCTCCACCATAGGCAGCAACATGTTTATCATGTTGAAAAGCAGTTACCTGGAACCAACCAAAGTGCATACCAGCTTTGTATTTCCATGGTGTAAAATTTCTTCCGATTTGAGAATTTGCTGCATCTTGTGCAATCTGCAATTCAAAAATGGATTCTGTAGAGTTTTCACCCTGAACTGTAAACAAACTTCCGTAATCAGAGACAAGCGAATACTCACCGCTATTGTATACCTTAATAGCTTCTGAGTAAGCAAGTCCCCAATAGTCCATTGAACCACCCATAGTTTGAATATCAGTGTTTGTGGCTTTTGCCATATAAACTTTTGCCAATAACATACTAGCAGCATGTTGTTTTGGATAGCCTACACCGCCATTACCATTCAATAACGTTTGTGCCATTTGTAAATCTGAGACGATTTGATCATAAACATCTGATGCAGGGGATTTAGCTTTGTTGGTATTTCCTTGAGAGGGAAGCTCCAACCACAGCGGAATATCACCCCAGTGTGTAGCTAATTTAAAATAAGCCCAAGCCCTAACAAAATAAGCATGACCAGCAACGTCGTTAAATGCTAATTCGTCTGTGTTTGAGGGAGTTGCGACAGTATTTACTGCTGCAATTGCCCCGTTAGCTCTTGCAATGGCTTGGTACAATCCTCCCCACATAAATTCAGCATCCATATGGTAACCTGGTTTCAGTGAGCAAAGTGTTGACATGTCTCTCGATGTGACTCTACCTCCACCTTTTCTAGTAAACATAAGACCAGAATAGAGATTTTCGATAAACAATCTTCTTTCTTGAGTGTTATAACCTGTCAATGCTTGATATATACCATCTCTTGCGGCTTCAGCACTTTGAACATCTTGATATAATGTTGCATCAAGAAACGGAGGACTCTCATCCAAGTCGCACGATACAAAAAATACCAAAGGAAGAATTAAAAAAAGTTTTATGTATTTCATTTGTTTAAAATTTATTTATTAAAAGTTTAAGTTAACACCAACAAGGACTGACCTCGAATTAGGTTTATTGTTCCAATCTGTTCCTTGTAGCAATCCATCCCACAAGAAAGTTGTGATTTCTGGGTCGTAACCCGAATAATCTGTCCAAGTAAATAAGTTTGATCCAGTTATATAAACGTTTGCTGCATCAACAAAGTTATTATTGCTCAATGGAATGTCATAATTTAAAGTTATACTCTTTAATCTTAAATAACTTCCGTCTTCAATTACTCTATCCATCAGAGCACCAAATAGGTTTGCTGAATATCCCAATCTTGGATATGCAGCGCCAGTATTTTCTGGTGTCCATCTATCATACCACGCATCAGCAACAATATTTCTGTATGTTCCTTCAGCCCATCCAAACCTATAATAGTTTCCATTAACAATTTCATTTCCTTCAACACCATTAAACAGTGCTCTCATTGAAAATCCTTTGTATGAAAGGTTTACATTAAATCCGTAAACATAGTCAGGATTTGGATTTCCTATAACAGTTCTATCTGCAAGGTCAACAACACCATCACCATTCAAATCCAAAACTTTTATGTCACCTGGCTGGGACATAGATCCATTAATTGGGTACATTGTATCTCCTGACTGAAACAAACCATCTGTTTTCCAACCATAAAATAACCCGACTTCATGACCTTCCATGAAAATATTTATTGGGAATTTAATACTATTACCACGACTTGGTACATTTCCAAGGTATGACGCAATTTGTTGGTTTGAATATCCTCCCATTCCATTAGACATTAATATGTCACCAGGAACTAGACCAAGATTTTCAATTTTTGATTTGTTAAATGAAATGTTTCCACCAAACGAAAGGTTGAAATCACCTTTATCTATAGCAGTGAAATCTAGTCCAACTTCTAATCCTTTATTTTCCAACCCACCTCTATTAACTAACATACTTGCAAATCCAGAGGATGTCGGAATTGGGGTTTGTTGTAATAAATTTTTGGTGTTTTTTTGATATACATCAACAACACCTGTCACTCTTCCATTTGCGAATCCAAAATCAACACCAAAGTTCACTTGCTCAGTAGTTTCCCAAGTTAGGTCTGGGTTTGCAACGTTGGCCAATACAAGCGGCACAGTAGTACCATTAGATGGATTCCCATAGAGAGCAGATGAAGCACCATAGTTAGGTAGTGTTCCGTAAGGACCAATACCGTGATTACCAATTTCACCCCAACCAGCTCTGAATTTTAGACTGGAAAATAAATCTAAATTTTGTATGAATTTCTCACTTCCAGCTCTCCATGCGAAAGCAAATGATGGGAAAAATCCATATCGGTTATTCTCTGAGAATTTTGAGACACCGTCTCGTCTGAAACTTGCTGTAAGTACATACTTATTTTTGAATGTATAGTTTACCCTTCCCAAAACTGAAAAAAGTTGCTGATCAGCAGCCCTCAAAAGCAAAGGAGATGAAACAATCTGACCTAGGAAAGGTTGCTGAGTACCCAACTGAGCTGTGACAAAATCCTGAACAGCATAAACACTACTTTCAACATCTCTAACATCATAAGTAACACCTAGCGCAGCGTTAACTCTATGATTTCTATTTATATTTCTGTTGTATCGTAGGAAATTATTTATCTGGTAAGTTAAGGCATTCAATTTCATTTTTTGGTACAAACCATTTGCATTTGCACCTTGCCATGTTGTCAATCCATAAAATCTAGTTCTATCCTTGTCCCTTAGATTTCCACCTATTCTAAACTCATACATTAAACCGGGTGTTCTAAGCTTATACTTTAAAGCCAGAGAAGCTATTACTCTATTTTCTCTTGACTCATCAGCAAAATCATTTACCCAAGATAGTGGATTAGAAAGTTGTCCATCGTCAAAGAAACTTTCTTCATCAGTTCCATTTGATAACACAGGATTATATGAGACTGTTTGTTGAACAAAACTTTGATCACCACCAATTTTATCACCTCCCTCAGCAAAATCTGAGTCACTGAAAAAAGTTGAAAATCTACCCTCTACCCTTAAACGATCACTCAAATCATAATTAATGTTAAGTCTTATATCTGTTGTTTTGAAAGATGAGTTATCAATTAATCCATTTAAATCATTGAAACCAGCTGATAAATAAAAATCTCCATTATCGTTACCACCTGAAAATGTGGCTCCAAAGCTAGAGCTAACGCCTTGTTGATAAACCTCATCCTGCCAATTATACAATGTAGCAGGGGTTGTATCTACGGTGTTTGACGGAGTTCCATCAGGATTCGATAAAAATGAAAATACAGATCCTCCATTAACAACATATCTAGGAGTTTCACCAGCAGCAATTCTTGTTGCATTTGAGTAGTTAGCATAACCAACCCCATCAAGCATATCATAAGTTTTTGTTATTTCACTAATAGTTCTGCTGAAAAATGTATTAAACTTTCCACCTGGTTCGTCTGAAGATCCACTTTTTGTTGTAATTAAAACAACACCATTTGCACCTCTTGAGCCATAAATTGCGGTGGCCGATGCATCTTTTAAAATTTCAATTCTTTCTATGTCTCTGGGATTAATACCATTTAAACCACTTTGGGGATCTTGACCAGTATTACCTTGGCCGCTTCCGTCAACCGAAGCTACATCTTCAGCGGCAGATGAAATAATAACACCATCAACTACATATAAAGGCTCATTATTTCCTCTTAAACTACTTGCACCTCTGATTCTTACACTTACTCCAGAGTTAGGGTTAGCAGCATTTTGAGTCACTTGAACACCAGCTGCTCTACCTTGCAAAAGTTGATCCACTGTAGCAGCTTGTCGAGATACTTCATCCTCAATTTTGACAGACGCTACGGATCCTGTTAAATCTCTTTTGAGTACAGTACCATAACCAACAACTACAACTTCCTCGAGGGCTTCTGTATCAGGTTGTAACTGAACTGAAATAGTTGTTTGATTGCTGACATCAACCTCTTGATTTGTGTATCCTATGTAGGAAACCACAAGAACTTGGTCACCGTCTGTTGGGATTGTAATGGAAAAATTACCATCAAAATCAGATATTGCTCCAATAGAGTCTGACCCTTTTAATTGAACAGTTGCACCAGGAAGAGGTGAACTATTTTCATCATTTATTGTTCCAGTTATTGTTTTTGACTGAGCAAATACCAAAATAGGAAACAACATAAAAACTAATAGAAATCTATTCATGTTTAATAATTTTTGGTTAGTTCGTAAAATTTTCAAGGCTAAATTAATAAAAAATTTACACTAAGAACCTTTAAATTTTAATTATCCATAAAAATTGACTGTATATGATGAGAATATGTTATGTTTTTACATGAAATTGTGACAGATCTTTGATTACAGAACATAAAACTTGAAAAATTAATACATTGCCTAAGAAAATTAATTATTTAAATTTGCGCATCAATCGGTCGCGTAGCTCAGCTGGATAGAGCATCTGCCTTCTAAGCAGACGGTCGCACGTTCGAATCGTGCCGCGATCACTAAAACCTCAGCGACTTGTTGGGGTTTTTTTATCTGTATATCGGGGCAATCAACATTTAAAAACTGTGGCTATTAAGATTTTATTCAATTTATAAAAAATACTCAATAGTATCAATTATTTAATAATAATTGGCAGTTATATGGCAGTTATTTAATTAGTAAGAAAAAGAAATATAAACTCAAAATGTTACACAATGTAACACTATAAAAAAAGGGATAATTTCATATATTAGGTTGATAAATAACTTAAATATAATTATATGAACTTAATGCTAACTGCAAGCTGTAATGATGCTGATGATTTTAAAATAAATGGCTATGAAAAAGTGAAATCAGAGTTTTCTGATTGGTGTGATTCTTCAAAATGTATTTTTTGTAAAATTGATAATCAAAATGTTTTAGAGCTCTTTTTTGATGTAAATCCTCCAAAACTCAAAGAATGGTTGGCTAAACCATCCACTCAACAAATGTTTAAAGAACATAATTTTGTTCCAACAAGATATTCTTTTGAGCCTCTATCAATGTAATCTTTTAACTAATGAAAAAATTAACTTAACTTATTTAAAATGAAACAAATTTGTAGTTGGCATAAAAAATTTACTGAAAAAAAAAGAACACTTTATAGGTTGTCACATTATCAGGTTTATTGGATTTCTTGGGTTAAAGGAATCATAACCGGGTTTATCATTTTATATTTTGTTTAATATGATCAGAAGAAACTTCATAAAATCATCATTGTTATCATCCTTAGTTTCAGTAATACCAAAAATGAGCTTTACCATGAAAAAGATAAGAACCATCCATGTTGGGGTTGGAGGAATGGGGCTCTCAGATCTAAAAGATATTTCAAGTCACGAAAGTGTCGAGGTTGTTGGTTTATGTGATGTTGATAGTATTGCTCTTGAAAAAGCTGCAAAATTTTTTCCACAAGCCAAAAAATTTTCTGATTACAGAATAATGATTGATGAAATGAAAGATTTTTTTGATGCAGTGGTTATATCAACCCCTGATCACATGCACGGACCAATTGCCATTGAAGCAATGGAGAATGAAAAGCATGTTTATTGTCAAAAACCATTATCAAACAACATAAGCGATTGTCGTGAAATGAACAAATTGGCAGAAGAAAAAAAATTAGTTACTCAGATGGGTATTCAAGTTCATTCTTTCCACGATTACAAATTGGCAACCTTGCTTATCAAAGATGGTATAATAGGTAAAGTTGATAAAGTGAGAGCGTGGTCTCCAAAAAACTGGGGATATAATGGAAAAAAACACAAAGCATCAAACTCCATCCCTAATAATTTAGATTGGAATTTATGGCTTGGTGATACAAAGTACAGGGATTATTGTGATGGAGTTTATCACCCGATGATGTGGAGGAAAATGAAAGATTTTGGTTGTGGAACTTTAGGTGATATGGGTGTTCATATTTTTGATACACCCTACAATGCACTAGATCTGGATTCTCCCGTTAGCGTAAAAAATAAATGTAGAAAGCCAAATAATTACAGTTTTCCAGAGAAAAATTATGTTGAATATGAATTCAATAAAACAGAATTTACAAGCGAAAAATTAATTTGGATTTGGGAAGATGGAAAAGGATCCCCAAAAATTTCTAAGGAATTAAAATTACCCAATAATGAAAAACTTCCTTTACAAGGAGTAATGTTTTTTGGAAACAAGGGAAAATTATTATTACCTCATTTTATGGAGAGCCCTAAATTGATTGTAGAAAACGCATATAAAGATTACGATATTAGCAAGTACATAAAGTCTGGAGAAATACAGAAAAACCCAAAAAAAAACTATGAAGAACAGTCTTTTTATCATTATCATGAATTTATTGATAGCTGTCTTGGTAAATCAGAATGTTCTGCTCCCTTCAGCTATGCTTCAAAACTCACTGAAACAATTTTACTTGGTGTAATTGCTGGAAATTTTCCAGGTAAAAAATTAAATTGGGATAGAAAAAATGGAGTTTTTTTAGAGAAAGAAGCAAATTATTTTCTAAAAAAATTTAAAAGAGAATATTAATGCATAATTCAAGAAGAAATTTCATAAAAACAAGTAGTTTAATAGCTGCATCAACGATTACATTCCCTAATCTGTTAGCTAGAAACTTAAATTCCAAATTAAATATTGCATTAATTGGAGTTGGTGGTAGAGGAATTCAAAACTGGCAACCAATTATCAATTCTGAAAATATTGTTGCCATGTGTGATGTGGACGATAACTGGGCATACAAGGCGTTAAATAAAATAAAGGAATTTCATCCAAAGGTAAGGAGATTTAAAGATTATAGAGTAATGTTTGACAAGATGAAAAACATGATCGATGCTGTTATAATTAGTACACCTGACCATACTCATTTTCATGCTGCAATCACAGCAATGGAGTTAGGCCTTCATGTTTGTATTGAAAAACCGCTAGCACACAATATCTGGGAATGCAGGACATTAAAAAAGGCAGCAAATTATTATGGAATAGTCTCACAAATGGCAAACCAGGGGCACACAACTAATGGGATTAGGCAAGTAAAAGAATGGTATGAATCTGGAATATTAGGGGAAGTTCGCGAAGTTCACGCTTGGTTTGGTGAATTTAATTTTAAACCTGGACATTGGTGGGATATGCCAAGTGAATTTCCACCTAAAAAACAAACCATTCCAAAAACTTTGGACTGGGACCTGTGGCTTGGACCAGCGAAAAACAGAGATTATAACAAAGTTTATGTTCCTAAGTCATGGAGAGGTTTTTTTGATTTTGGGAACGGACAATTGGGTGATTGGTCGTGCCATACACTTGATGCACCTTTTTGGGCTTTAGGTTTGGGTATGCCAAATTCAGTGGTTGGACACGTTCCTAATCCAAGAATTAAAGAGAATTTTGTTGCTGATAAATCGACTGTAGAGTTTAATTTTCCCGCTAATAAAAAAAGAAAATCTGTAAAATTAAAATGGTATGAAGGTGGCTTTAAACCTGAGTTTGATGATGATTTTCCTCTAAAAAAAATACCAAATCTGGGAATGGTTATGATTGGGTCCAAAAAATCTTTAATGACTGGTGGTCGTCCGAATAATCCAAGATTACTTGTTGACAATGAAGAATGGGTTGAATTTCAGAAGAACACTCCGAAACAAACAATCCCAAGAGTAAAATCAGGAGATGAGACACCAATACAAGAGTGGATAGATGGAATTAAAAATGATTTTTTACCAGGTTCAAATTTCAATTATAGTGCAGAGCTAACTGAAATGGCATTAGTTGGAGTTTTGTCCCAAAGATTTGGGGGGAGAATCGAATATGATGCAAAAAATATGGAAATTACGAATAGGCCTGAACTAAACAAATTTTTGAAAGAGGAGGCAAGAGATGGCTGGAAAGTTTCGGATTTCTACAACTCATTAAAATAAGAATCTACCCGCGCAATTGCATTTGTTCTTATATCCTCCCAAAATAGATTGATATCACCTTTATGATAATCTTTTAGAAATGAAAATAAAATTGTTTTAAAAAGATTTACTCTGGGCATTCTTAAAAATATGGCATAATTTGTATATTCAATTTTGACTGAATTTTTATAAACTTTTCCATTTATAAAGTACAAACCCTTGTGACTTTTGTAATCGGATGTTTTACTATCATTCCATAATATAGGATTAGAAACCTGACCACCCTTCAACCATTCCAATGGGATAGTTAAATCATATTTTTGATAATTCTTCAAGATTCTAAATGTATTCCATGTTACATATCCTCCAATATCTAGTGGATCTTTCATTAATTTTAAATCATAGAAATCTTCACTAGTAATTTTAGTTCCTGGTAAATACGCTGCAATCAATTTATCTTGTAAATCTTTGCCATCAAAAAAATCTTTTAATAAAGTTACCGCATGTGCAGCTCCCTGACTGTGACCTGCAATGATAATCGGTCTTCCCTTGTTATATTTTTTCATGTAAACCATGAAAGCAGCCTTTATGTCATCATAGGCTAATTGTAATGTTTTTTCACCACCAATTTTCCAATACCTTTCATCAAAAACTCTAAAATGAGCTTGTCGATAATTTGGCGAGTATAGATTACCAGCATCTTTCCAAGCCGTTGCTTGAAACTTAATTGTTGAATTGAGAAGATAATTTTTAAATTCTTCATCATAGATATCGGAATTCCAATTGGGATTTTTTTTGTCTGAAAACAATGTTGGGGCTATAAAAAAAACATCAGCTCTTTTTTTACCATCATTATCCGCTAAAAAATCATTTTTTTCAATATGATCTGGGTGAACAAGCCAAGAGCTTAAATTATTGTAGTCAGGACTAGTAACTGCTTTATACTGGTCATGATTTATAGACTTGTAAATGATTTCATTGTTTGACTCTTTTAATAATCCACAGGAACAAAAGAAAATGGTCAATAAGAGAGTTAGCTTAAATTTCATAATTTTATCAAACATTCAAAAACCTTATTTTAATATGATCAAATTCAAGACCAATTTTAATTTAACATTTCTTTTTTCAACAATACTATTAATTTTTTATTCATGTTCTATTAACAATGAGAAAATTTCTTTACATAAAGTTGAGGGTTCTCCAGCATATGATAATTCTTCAATTGCGATAAAAGACATAAGTAATGTGGGAGACAATTTTATTTTTTCATTTGATATTAATAATTATGAACTTGGAACTCAAACCAAAAAAAATTTTGATTATAATTTAGCTAATTCAGATCTAGGTCAACACATACACTTTATTGTTAACAACGGCCCCTACTCTGCTCATTATGTAGATAATTTCGAAACAAAACTTACAGATGATAATAATGTTATTCTAGCTTTTTTATCAAGATCTTATCATGAATCAGTTAAAAATCCTAATGCCTATATTTTGACTCAAATTGGAGATACAAACAATATTGACTTAGAAAATGAGTTTATTTTCTACAGTAGACCAAAAGGAACATACAAAGGATCCGATACGGAAAAATTATTGCTTGATTTTTATTTAGTAAATACTGATTTAAGTCCAGAGGGCAACAAAGTAAAAATATCAATCAAACAGAGTGATAAGACTCATGATTTTTTAGTTGATGAATGGACACCTTTCTACATTAAAGGTTTAGATAAGGGTGAGGTTTCTATCACACTTGAATTATTGGATAATGATGGTGAATTAATTGAAACTCCGTTCAATCCATCAAGCAGAACAGTTGTTTTGGAATAAATTAATTTAAAATCTTCTCTTAATATTATTTTTTTCCAATTCCTGAAGCTGATCTAATGACATAACTTTTAAAAATGATTCGTGCTGCTCAATGGCGTATTCTATTTTTTCAACAATTCCATCCACTGTTTCTTTGTCATAGTCTATATCCATTGGTTTTTTAATCTCCATAGATTGTAGAATGTCTTTCTTTTTAACTCTCAACCCCTTTTTGTCAAAAGATCTTCGAAAACCATCAATTACAATAGGTACAACAATTGGTTTAAATGTTTTTATAATGTGAGCAGTACCTTTTCTAATAGGTTTGAATGGTGTTGTTGTCCCCTGTGGAAAAGTTATCACCCATCCATCATTAAGTGCTTTGCCGATATTTGATATATCGGATAAATTTACCTTTCTGTTAACATCCTGCCCTTTTTTCCTCCACGTTCTTTCAATCGAAACTGCACCTGCGTATGCCATAATTCTAGGCAACAATCCAGATTTCATTGTTTCCTTAGCAGCAATAAAATATATCTCAAGTTTCGGGTGCCATATATAGCCAAGGTTCTTAATTGAGTCAACTCTACCACTCAAACTGGCATTAAAGACATGAAACATTGCTACCACATCAGCAAAGTATGTTTGATGATTAGAAACAAAAAGAACGTTATTTTTAGGCAAATCTTTTATGTGGTGAGAACCTTCTATTTTTAATTGGTTAAAACCTCGATACCTTCTGTGTGTAAAAAGTCCGAATAAACGAATAAGCCACTTCTTGATGTATAGGTTATGGCCAAAGGTATTCTTTCTAAAAATTAACAATGCTTTAATTTTCGGTCAAATATATAGGTTTTATAATCACAAATAATTATAAAATAATATGTTTATTATTTTTAAATTTTAAATATGAATTTTTTTAGAGTTCTTTTAACCACATTATTGGTATTCCATTTTTCGTGTGAAAACAAGCCTAAGGAAAACAATAAAGTTGTATTGCCAAAAAAAATTGAAAAAATAGCGGAAGAGCCTAAATTGGTTGAAAAGAAATTTATTTTGAATGATGAAAATGCAATTCCTTTTTTTTATGAATATGGAATGAAAAATAAAGAGAAAAATGTTAGAATCGTAACAAATTATGGAAACATCGACATTGAGCTTTTTGAAGAAACCCCTTACCATCGTGCTAATTTTATTTTTTTAACAAAAGAAAAATATTTTGATGGTACTTATTTTCACAGAGTTGTTAAAGACTTTATAATCCAAGGTGGTAATTCAGATTCTTATGATGTATCAAAAAGGAGACAAAAAATCGGAAGGTATTTACTTCCACCAGATACAAAAAAAGGTTTTAAACATCATAGAGGAATACTTTCAATTCCTAGTAGCGATATTGACAATCCATATAAATTAGCATCACCTTACGAGTTTTTTATTGTTGTGGATAGAAACGGAGCATACCATTTAGATAAAAACTATACACCATTTGGCAAAGTTGTTAATGGAATGGATGTTGTTGACAAAATTTCTGATCTAGAAACTGACAGAAGAGAATGGCCCATTGATAATGTAAAGATTAAAGTTGATATTATAGATTAAATAAAGTTTTTTAATTCTTATTCCTTAAGCTTAAAACTCCACTCATAAATAAATTCTGAAACAACATCTCCACTTTCGTCGTAACCAGTTGATTTTAATTTTATTTTATCAGTGGTTTTATTTTTTGAAAGGCTTGATAAAGTTTTTTTTAATGCTTTTACTTGGTCACATTCAAATCGAATCAAGCCTTTCGCTTTTTTTAAAAACTTTGATTCATTTGAAATAACAAGCATAGATAGTTTGAGTTTGTTTTTATTTGCAAAATCAATTATGGCCAAACCTGTCGCTAATTCTGAAGCCATTCCTTGTACTGCCCAATAAAGTGACTTAAAAGGATTACTATTGAACCAATTGTGCCTTACAGAAATAATGCATTTTTTATCATTCAAATCTTTCACTCTTACGCCACATAACCATGCTGATGGCAAATCTTTAAATAGGAAAAAATTATATTTAAACATACCTAAACACCTAGAGAAGCCAAGTATCTTTCGGCATCCAACGCTGCCATACATCCCGTGCCAGCAGCTGTTACTGCCTGTCTGTAATCTTTATCTTGCACATCACCAGAGGCAAAAACACCAGGAATATTTGTTTTTGTTGTCTTACCTTCAGTCAAAATATATCCTGTGTCGTCCATATCCAATTGAGCTTTAAAAATATCAGTGTTGGGTTTATGACCAATTGCAACAAAGAAACCTGTAATATCAATAACCTCTGTTTCACCTGTTTTATTATTAACAACTCTAATACCTTCAACAACATTATCTCCTAGGACCTCAACAACCTCCGTGTTATATCTTAAATCAATATTTTTCTTGGAGTTAACTCTGTGTTGCATTGCTTTAGAAGCTCTCATAACATCTCTCCTAACAAGCATGGTTACTTTTGAGCAAATATTAGCTAAGTAAGTTGCCTCTTCAGCAGCTGTATCTCCACCACCAACGATTGCAACTTCCTGACCTTTGTAAAAGAATCCATCACAAACTGCACAAGCAGAAACTCCACCACCAATAAGTTTTTGTTCACTTTCAAGACCTAAATATTTTGCACTAGCACCTGTGGATATAATAACGGTTTTTGCAAAAATTTTTTTTTCGTGGTCTATGACTATTTCGTGGTTTTTGTTTGGATCTTTACTAAAGATAACACTAGTTGCCTCACCAATTCTTACATCAGTTCCAAAACGTTCAGCTTGTTCTTTTAATTCCTCCATCATTTTTGGTCCATCAATTCCATTTGGATATCCAGGAAAATTATCGACTTCAGTTGTAGTTGTAAGTTGGCCTCCAGGCTCCATTCCTGTATATAAAACAGGCTTCAGGTCGGCCCTTGAAGCATATATTGCGGCTGTGTATCCAGCAGGACCAGACCCAATAATTAGTGTTTTAATAATCTCTGTTGACATTCAATCAAAATTAATACAAAAATTTGTGTTTGAGGTTAATGTAAAGAGTTTTATATTAGCAGCCATTTTCGGGGTGTAGCGTAGCCCGGTTATCGCGCCGCGTTTGGGACGCGGAGGTCGTAGGTTCGAATCCTGCCACCCCGACAAAAAATCCTCTTTAAGAAGAGGATTTTTAAATTTGTCGAATGTAGTTTTTATTCAAAAACTTTGTTGTACTCTGTAGGATCAAAAGCATTATATGCTTCAACTACCTTTAATCCATCCCACTTAAACCAAGCATGTCCTCGAATCGATAACAATTCTCCTGTCTTTTTATTGGTTCCATTCCAAGTGTACCAATAATTGGTATAAATTTCACCATTATTGTAAAACATTGTAGTTGTTGTTCTATCTATATTTTTAACATCATCAAAATATTCATGTCCTGTCATAAAAGCATCGACAACATCAACAGCTGTTAATTGTGTGTCATTTACATAAAACACGGCATCCTCTGCAAATATTGAAAGTGCCGCTTCTCTATCATTATTTTCATATGCGTCAGGGAACGTATTCATTATAGCATTTCTTTCGTCAGTTGCTGAAATAGTTCCTGACCAATCAGCCGAATCAATTTTTACAGGCTCATCACAAGCACAAAATAGTATTACGATAAATAGTATTAATAACTTTTTCATTTTATAACTTTAATTTAATTCCAAATCTAAGAAAATAAGAACAATTCAATAATTTTGTAATATGAATTGGAATTGTAAATCTACCTGGCGAAAAGCAAAAGAAAATACATTATGGTGTTTACTTGGTTGTTCAATTGGAGATTTTGGAACAATTTTTTATTTCCAAAATATTGAGCACTCATGGTCTAACTTTGAAGTGATGGGCTTAGCAATCATTAATGGATTAATTACATCCGTTATTCTTGAAACTATTATTCTGTTAAAACAAATGAGTTTTTCCTCATCACTTAAAACAGCATTTGGGATGTCTTTTATTTCAATGATTGGTATGGAAGCATCCATGAATATAACTGACTTAATTTTGACAGGCGGTGCTATGCTAACTTGGTGGGTAGTTCCAATAATGCTTTTAGCTGGTTTCTATACACCACTACCCTATAATTATTGGAAACTAAAAAAATATAATGTTAGCTGTCATTAAAGTATATTTGTATATTATTCGGGATGTGGCGCAGTCTGGTAGCGTACACGCATGGGGTGCGTGGGGTCGCAAGTTCAAATCTTGTCATCCCGACTTTTTTTAAATACTATGAAAAAATTTTTAATTCTACTTTTTTTTATCAATATATCTTGCGCACAAGACGATAAAACAATCAACGAACCTAAAGATGAAATCTATGATTTGCAGCTAATTCATCCAACAAAAAATATTCCATGGAGCATAGAGTTTATTGATGAAAAAACAATTATTTACACGGAAAAAAGAGGTAACATTTTTATAGTTGATGAAAATAATATTACTGAGGTAACTGGGTTACCAGC
>CACCAP010000003.1 GCA_902544085.1 uncultured Bacteroidota bacterium | reverse complement strand
AAATTCTTTATTCTCATTTGTGGTCAAACATTGAGAAAGCATTTGAAAGAGGAGTTGATTATGTAGATTTTACGCCAGACAGAATTGCTTGCCAAGATGCGACAGCTCAAATGGCCTTGTTACAGTTCATGCAAGCTGGGAAAAAGAAGGTTGCTGTACCAACTACGGTTCACTGTGATCATCTTATTCAAGCAAAAATAGGTGCAACAACTGACCTTCAACAAGCAATTAATACAAGTAATGAAGTTTTTAATTTTTTGGAATCTGTTTCCAATAAATACGGGATTGGTTTCTGGAAACCGGGTGCTGGGATTATTCATCAAGTTGTTCTTGAAAATTATGCTTTTCCCGGTGGTATGATGATTGGTACTGACTCGCATACTGTGAATGCTGGTGGTCTTGGTATGGTTGCAATTGGTGTTGGAGGTGCTGATGCTGTTGATGTTATGGCAGGAATGGCTTGGGAATTAAAATTTCCAAAACTAATTGGAGTGAAACTTACAGGAAAACTTTCTGGATGGACATCAGCAAAAGATGTTATTTTAAAAGTTGCAGGAATCCTTACGGTTAAGGGTGGAACCGGTGCTATTATTGAATATTTTGGTCCTGGTGCTGAAAATTTATCATGCACTGGTAAAGGTACTATTTGTAATATGGGAGCTGAAGTAGGAGCAACTACATCAACTTTTGGTTATGACAGATCCATGGAAAAATACTTAAGAGCCACTGGAAGAAGTGAAGTTGCTGATGAGGCTAACAATATTAAAGATTATTTAACAGGTGACCCTGAGGTATATGAAAAACCTGAAAAATATTTTGATCAAGTTATAGAAATAAATCTATCAGAACTTGAACCTCATATTAACGGTCCTTTTTCACCTGATATTGCAACTCCAATCAGTAAAATGAAAGATGTTCTAAAAGAAAATGATTGGCCAAGAAAAATTGATTGGGGATTAATAGGATCATGTACAAATTCCTCTTATGAGGATCTTTCAAGAGCATCATCCATTGCAAATCAGGCGCTAAATAAAAATCTTTCTACCAAAGCTTTTTTTGGAATTAATCCAGGCTCGGAGCAAGTCAGATTTACAGCTGAAAGAGATGGTTTTTTAGAAATTTTTGAAAAACTAGATGCCAAAATTTTTACAAATGCATGTGGCCCTTGTATTGGGCAGTGGGCAAGGAAAGGTGCGGAAAAAGAAGAAAAGAACTCAATAATCCACTCTTTCAATAGAAATTTTGCTAAAAGAGCAGATGGTAATCCTAATACTCACGCATTTGTAGCATCACCCGAAATTGTTGCTGCTATTGCAATTTCAGGGGACTTGGCTTTTAATCCACAAAATGATATTTTGACTAACGACAAGGGTGAAGAAGTGATGCTTGATGAACCAAAAGGATGGGAATTACCACCTGATGGATTTGATGTGGATGATAACGGTTATATAGAACCAATAGAGGATGGATCTAATGTTGAGGTTGTTATAAATCCTGACTCAAAAAGACTCGAAAAATTAACACCCTTTGAACCTTGGGACGGGAAAAATATTTTAGGAGCAAAACTTTTAATTAAAGCTTTTGGTAAATGTACAACAGATCATATTTCAATGGCAGGTCCTTGGTTGAGGTATAGAGGTCATTTGGATAATATATCAAACAATTGTCTAATAGGCGCAGTGAATGCTTTTAATAAAAAAACAAATTTAATTAAGAATCAAATAGATTCTGAATATGGAAGTGTTCCTGATATTCAAAGAGAGTACAAAAAGAATAAAATTGATACCGTGGTAGTTGGCGATCATAACTATGGTGAAGGTTCATCAAGAGAACATGCAGCAATGGAACCAAGACATCTTGGAGTTAAAGTTGTAATAGTAAAATCATTTGCTAGAATTCATGAAACCAACTTAAAAAAACAAGGCATGCTTGCTCTTACCTTTGATGATGAAAATGATTATGATTTAATTGAGGAAGATGATACATTCAATTTCATTGATTTAGAAAAATTCTCACCAAACAAGCAAATCTCAATTGAACTTGTACACTCAAACGGAAAAGTTGATATTATAAAAACCAATCATACTTACAACGAACAACAAATAGAATGGTACAAGGAAGGTTCAGCTCTAAACCTAATAAAAAAAGGGGCATAAAGCCCCTTTTTAGATCTATATTTTTTTATTTATTGGAGTTTTAAGAAAATATCTCCTCTATCAAAAAATTCATAAATAACGGTTTGTAATCCAGATTCATCAAATTCACTAACTGAGTAATATTTAGTTGAAAATTCTGTCCCACTAGCTTTATGATTGTACTTCCATACACCGTATGCTCTTACAGAACCGTTTGGTAAATAAAGAGAATCATCAACTCCTGGGAAGTATTGTCTTTCAGTAAATTTAAAATTTTCAAATTCTGAATGCCAACCTTTCATTCCCAAGACATAATCATCCTTTGAAAGAGAGTCAACATGAGGAGGATTCCATATTAAATCATCACTTACTAAAGCAAATAAACCCTCTAAATCACCAGACTCAAAAGAATCAAATCCTTTATCTGCCAATTCTTTATTTTTTTCAAATTTTTCCATACCACTTACGAATTGATTGGCACCATCAATTTTTGCTTTATCCTCATTGGAGACACAAGCAAAAAACAGAAATATTGAAAATGTAAAAAGTATTTTTTTCATAATGTATTTTTTAAAAATTATTCCTCTGATGTTTTTTTATTAAAGTTCAACACCAGCAGCAGCCAATTCCTTTAAGTGATTGGATTGATCACTAAAAAACCATGTTTGCGCAATCTTTCCATCGTCACCCCACTGATATGCAACATGACACGGAACTTCAAAAGTATTGCCAGAGGCTTTTCCTGTCCCCTTCCATACAAACCATGCATGAGTCCATGTTCCCAAATCGTTATCATAGGCTGATGTTTGAATGTAAGTTCTAGACATTGAAATATCACTGTAAAAATCGTGGTGTGAAGAAAATGCAGCAAGATTTTCTTCATTGCTAATGGTTTCTACACTATTTATATATATAGCCGTTTCTTCTGAATATAATTCATTTGATGCAGTAAAGTCGTTGACTAAGTATCCATCATAGGCTGCTTTTATTGCTTGTGATTTTTCATCGTCAGTAGTTACTTTAACTCCAGGTGATGCACAGCCCACAAACAAGGCTGCTACAAATAATAATATAAAATTTCTCATAATTTAATTTTGACTTGATTTAAGATAGTTTTCAATCTGAACTTGCATACCATGGTAATCCATATAATCACTAAATCCATATATTTTTCCTTCTTCATTAAAATTGATTAATCCATACCATTTATTTCCACCTTCAGCTCCAGATTCTGTGTGCTTCCACTTCCAAACACCATACACTCTCAACCCACTAGGATCGTCAGTTGGGGTTGCACTTGAATATAAAGACCCAGACCAAAAGGCAGTATTAGCATCTGCACTAAGAGCTGGACCTAGATTAGGGCCCTCACCCTCCAAAAACTGTACATTGTCGAAGGTTTCAAAATAACCTTTCAGAGCCTCAACGAAGCCATCATATCCTATAGTTTCTCCGCCATTGTATACCGGGGGACTCCATTGTATATCATCAGCTATTACACTCATCGTAAGTTCTAAATCTTCTTTGCTAAACCCTTCAGTGAATGTTCTAAATGATTCTATTTGTTGTTCAAATTTTGCTTGATTTTCTTCAGATACTCCATTATTAACAGGTGATTCACATGAAATAATAAGAACTAAAGAAAATATAAATATTATTCTTTTCATTTTTTTGACTTAATTAACTAAAGTATAAAATTAATATGGAATACCTCAAGAAATTATCTAATTAATGTAAATGAACCATTTTTTTCAATCAAATTTCCTGTGTAAGTAGTAGCAGAAACTTGATAAAAGAAGTTTCCATTTTCAGCCTTTTTTCCATTGATTGTTCCGTCCCAACCTATCATTTCATTTTCTGTTGAATCTTCATAATAAATTAGTGTTCCCCAAGTATCATATACAGTCAGTCTAATACTGGTAATTCCATAATATACAGGGCGAAATGTTTCATTTATGTTATCAAAATTTGGAGTAAAAGCATTAGGTATAACCATTTCATAATCATCCCCAATATATAAGGTTTTTGTAATTGAGTACGAACAACCCAGGATAAATTCAACAGTAAGAGTTACATCGTACCATCCCCTAACAGAATACGTATGTGTTGGGTTTTCTTCAGTTGATGTATTTCCATCTCCAAAATCCCACAGCACAGAAAAATAATCTTGAGTTGATTGGTTTGTGAATGTGATTGGATCATTGATTGATAATCCACCGTAATTTGTAAAATAAAATGATGTGTAATCAAATTCGGGATATCCAATCTCAGGTAAATTCACATTAAAAATCAAGGACTCACTACAACCTAGAAAGTCGGTAACAGTAACTTCGTATGAACCCTCCAGATTTGTGTCCATTGTTTCACCATTTGTTCCCGAAACAACACCATTAGACCACGTTATTGTATATGGTGCTACCCCACCAGAGACTGAAACTGTACTTTTTTGGAAAACATCTCTTGTATCACAAATAGCAAATAATTCTGTATCTAAAATGATCTCTAAATCGTCCTGTCTTGTTATTTCAAATTCCTTTTCAGAAATACAACCATTAGAATCTGTAACAGTAACTAAATAGTTGTTTGCAGGGACATTTGCAAGATCTTCAGTTGTAAAGCCGTTAGACCATAAGAAAGTGTATGGTGCAGTTCCACCAGCAACTTGCAAATCAATTGAACCACTATTCGGTTCAATACAATCAATTGCATTTGTGATTATTCCTGTAATTTCTATTTCTTGAGGCTCAATAATTGTGAAGTCTCTTTCAATAGTACAAGATGATTCATCAGTAATTAAAACTGAGTAAACTCCAGGAGACAAATTATTTCTATTTACACCAGCAGTCGAGTCATCAGTCCACTGAACATTTACATTTCCAACACCACCAACAAAATTTAATTCAATACTTCCATCATTTGCTCCAAAGCAGCTGATTTGGGTTATCACTGGATCTACATTAAATAATTCAGCATTTGCAATAACAATATTAACTGTTTCCTCACATTCATTCGCATCTTTAACTATAACCGAATATGTTCCTGCAGTAAGATTATCTCTTGAGCTTCCATTTCCTAAATCACTCCAAGTATATGTGTACGGTGATACCCCACCAGATGCAGTAACAGTTATGGTACCATCATTGGAGTTGTAGCAACTCAGGTCTGTTTTATCAAATGACAATAATAAATCTGCTGGCTCAGTAATCTCAACAGGTGGCAATGTTGCACTACATTGATTAGAATCTGTTACAGTTAAAGTATACGTTCCAGCGGGAATATTTGATAAATTTCCTGAGTTAAAGACATTTCCAATATCTCTGTTGTAAGTGTTTCCAAAATTATCTACCCATACGTAATTGTAGGGTTGTGTTCCCCCAGAAACAGTGACAGAGATTTTTCCAGTACTGTCCCCAAAACATAAAACATTTTGAACTTCGTCAAGTGTAATTTCTAGTTCTCCTGCTGATCTTATCGTATAGTTGTATTCAAGAGTTGTACATGAATCAGATAAAATCAATTTATAATCACCAGGACTTAGTCCAGATTGATCTTGCTGACCTTGAACCAAACCACTTCCGTTAGTGGTTGACCAATCATATGTGTAAACGCCTGTACCGTCAGTCACTGAGATTTCAATTGCTCCATCATTATCTCCAAAACACGTAATATCTTGTTTTCTATCCAATACATAATTCAATGGTTGCGCCTGTGTTAGAGTAAAGGATTGAGTTGCAGTACAATTGTTCTCATCTGTGACAGAAACCGTGTACGTTCCTGGACCCAACCCAGATTGGTCTTCCTCACCTTGAATTAAACCGCTTCCGTCCGTTGTTGACCATACATAGGTATAATTTGCATTTCCTGCAACATTACCTCCGGAAACTGTGATATCAATTGAACCATCGTTGTCAGTCTGACAACCAACATTAAAATTACCATATGTTGATAAAACAGCTGTAACAATTAGAGGAGTTTCAGGCTGAGTAATTTCTTTAATACCTGTTGTAGTAGAATTTCCGTTACCATCAGTAACTGTTATCTGATACTTACCAGCTACCAGCCCTGTAAAGGTGTAAGTCAGCAAATCAATATTGTCAACTCTGTTTAGATAGGGATCACCAGTGTAAGTAGTACCAAAGATTTCATAAGTGTATGGTCCAACAGAAGCTTGATCGATATCAATTTTAATTTTTCCTGTGTTTCCTTCAAAACATGCAATATTTGAGACAACACTATTGTCAATCGAAATCAGCAAAGCAGTCGGTTCTTCTAATGTGTAAGTTTTTGTAACAGAGCATCCGTTTGAATCAGTAACAACAACTGTATATGTGCCAGCAGAAAGACCACTCTGATCTTTTTGATTTAAAGCCAGGCCACTCCCATCATTTGTCGACCATTGGTAAGTAAAACTGTTTGTACCGCCAACTACATTCAATACTATAGTACCATCACTCCCACCTGAGGTACTAACTTGATAACCACTGTAGTCAGATATATTTTCAGTAATTGTAATTTCTGTTGGCTCATCTAAAACAATCTCTTGCTGAATACTACATCCATTATCATCACTCACAATTAAATTATAAGCTCCTGCAGTAAGACCATTTTGATTCAATGAACTTAAATCAAGACCTGAACCGTCACTTGTAGACCATGAGAATGTATAGTCAGTATTATTTGTTGTTCCTCCAGCAAGTGAAATATTTATTGAACCATTGCTAGAACCCAGACAACTTACACTAAAGCCATTATAATCAGAAATTTGATAGTCTATTGTAATTGCATCAGGCTGAGTGATTGTTAGTGGGAGTTCTTTAAAACAATTATTTCTGTCTGTAACTCTTATTGTATACAACCCAGCTTTAATAGTATTAAACACAGCATCCAAATCGGATACAATTAATGAACTTGAACTCAAAGAAACAGGCTGATTGTTGTAATCATTACCAACTAATGTGAACACATAAGGACCAACAGATGTCTGAGTAACATCGACTTGAATATTTGCATTTCCATCATAACAACCTATTGCTGATAAAACTGATGAAGAGATTAATAATTCATCAGGTTCAGAAATAGTAAATGTCTGATCTGAACTACAACCGTTTGCATCGGTTACATTTACTTGGTATGTTCCAGGTGATAAGTCTGATATATCTTGCGAGGAACTGCTGTACAGAGCATCACCTGTTTTTGTCCAAGAATAGATATAAGGACTGGTTCCTCCAGAAACTGAAAGGTCAATTGATCCATCATCCGCACCATTACAAGTAATTTCAAAACCGTTGTGTGAGGATTTAGTTCCAGAAGCAACCAATAGCGCTGGTTCTGTAACCCTATATTGTTCTGAAGTTGAACATCCATTAGCATCTGTTATTGTAACGTTATATATTCCAGGTGCTAAGTTGGATAAATCCTCAGAAGATGCTCCATTAGACCACTGATATGTGTAAGCTCCTGTACCACCTGAAACCACTAAATCAATCAGGCCATCATCAGCTCCAAAACAAGAAATATTTTTAATGGTAGAACTATCAATTGTAAGTGGAGCATCAGGCTGTGTAAGGGTAATATTTTCCTCAGCCAATTGACAACCATTAGCATCAGTTACAGAAACTGTGTAAGTTCCTGCCTTTACTACAAATGTTGTACTCAGATTATTTACATCTGAAAGTGTTACACCTACTGGTGTAATTGTATTGTTGTTAAAGTCTGTACCGCTTATTCTAAATACATATGGACCATCAGATTGTTTTGTAATCTCAGCTTTTATTGACCCGTCATCACCATAACATAATATTTCTGTTAAAATAGACGCCTGCATCTCCAGGGTATCGGGTTCTTCAATTGTAAATGATCTAGAAATCGAACAATCATTGGCATCTGTGATCGTAACATTGTATGTTCCGGGTGATAAGTCACTCAAATCCTCAGTTGGTGCAGAATAGGAAGTATCACCTGATTTAGTCCAAGAATAAGTAAATGGTGATGTTCCGCCAGCAACTACTAAATTAATGGCACCATCATCATCACCCTTACATGTAATACCTTTAATCGTTGATTGAGCAGTTGTTATTGGATCAGGCTCAGTAATTTCAAACTCCTGAAAACTTCTCTCACACAAAATCGTTTTAGTGCTGTCATAAGGATCATTCGCAACAGTTTCTCCAACTGTCAAACGATATTTACCGGCAGGAAGGTTATTAAAACATGTTTGATAGCCATCTTGATTTCCGCTATTATCAAAATGATTGGTTACACTACCTGAACTATATCCTTGTCCTGTGGTTAAATTTAAAAGTGTAAAAGAGTATGGAGCTCCCCAGGCATCTGAGTTAATTGTATTACCATCCCATGGCTCAGTCCAACCGCCTGAAGCTTTGAAGCATAATTTACCATTTGTATCTCCATGACATAATAATTGATCGACTGCGCCATCTAAAAGACTTGCAGTAATTGGGACTGACTTTTCAATAGTGATTTGTTTTTCCTCTTCACAACCATTAGCATCTTCAAAATAGAATGTATACGTGCCCTCAGGGAGGCCAAGAATTTCAATTGCTAAATCTACAACACCATAATCAAAGGGAGGTCCTCCGCCCTGGTTGGATGAATAATTTGACTGTCCAGTATTTGTACCATTACTTCTAATTATATCACCATTGGCATTTTTTAGGTTCCATTTTATTTGCCCATCCAAATCACCACCTTGGAATACTTGAGCCCCTTTAATTTGTACCACTACTCGCCCGCTATTATCGTCAAAACATTGAAATCCTTCAAAAAGAATATCTACTGAAAATGTGTACGCATCACGAATATCGATCAGATAATTTTCAATAACCTGACCACAACTATCAGTAACATCTGCCTGATATTGTCCAATATCAAGATCTAAATTCCAAGTGTTGCTATCTTGTGTATTTTCATAAATTGGTCCAGCGTCCTTTTCATTTAGTCTGTAAACTTTGATCGTATAAGGGGAACAAGCAGATTGATTGTTTCCATCAATCGTTTCACTTACAGAGAGGATAAATCGACTAACACAGGCATTCCAGATTCCATTACCAATTTTAAATTTATCTCTTATATATAGAGTAAGATTCACATTACCAAGATTAGAAATCTCAGTACCTGTATTTTTATCAAAAACTTTTATTCTTATGGTGAAAGTATTATTTGTATTTTCTGATCCCGTACAGTATTTAAAAGTTTTACCATCACTTGATAATTCACTACCAGGAGATGGTAAATTGGTTATTTCAAAATCCCAATTATTCGGAATGGGTTGATAATTATTTCCGTCTCCTAAATCATATCCATAGTAGTTTCCATTTTGATCTTGGAATGACATCATATTTAAGTCAATTGTTATGTTGATACATTCATTATTTCCTATGAAAAAAACCACATTTTTTGTAGCATCAGTGTCATATGTTCGGTTTTGGCTAATATTATTAACCTGAGATTGAATATTCAAAGAGAACATAAAACTCCAAAGAGCAAAAATTATTAGCGATATATTTCTAAAATTCTTCATTTCTATCACATACATTCACACGGATTAGGTCCTCTATTTCCAAAAAGTGAATCAAACTTGTAGGAAATTGAGATTTCAAAAACTCCTTTTGTATTTCTCAGTTCACTTACATTTAAGTCGTATGAATAACCAAATCTAAATCTATTGAAATCCATATTTCCAACTATATTAAATGATGTCAACTTATGAGATCTTCCAGTAACATCTGTTGGGGCAACAACACCAAAAACTCCAAGGCTGAAATCATTGTACTTAACTCGAGTTCCTATATCAAAACGGTCATAATTACCTTGTCTCATGTAATTCAAATCAATGTTTAGATCCAAATCTTCACGAATGCTTCTGTTACTCAAATCCCATTTATAACCACCATGAACCGAAAGGAAATGATCTAATTTAATTGTACCATCACCCGTAAATGATATTTTTGGATTAGTAAGGTGTTTTAAGCTAGCTCCAAACCATATATTTTCTGTGTAAAAAAGTAATCCGGCTGACATGTCAAAAAAGGATAAACTATCATTCAGGAGAATTGGATCATTTGAATTGGCATTTATTATTCCTTGAAAGATTAAAATTTGGTCTTCTAACAAATAATCAAAAGTATAATCCTTTACGCCTAAACCAACTGTCAGACTTGGATTAAAATACCATTCATTGGATAATTTTAAATGATGGGCATAATTCAGATTGACCTGAGTAAAATTATATCTTGTCACACTTTCATGATGATTCATGATGTTTAAACCTAAACCTATTCCAGTTTCAGCATCGTCACCAAAATAATTGTCAATAAAGAAGAACTGTGAATTCAAACCATAATTTAAGCCAAACCATTGGGTACGGTTTATAATACCAACTTTAGTTCCCTTTGAAAACCCAGTAAATGATGGATTCAAATAATCTGGTATATTATAAAATTGTGTAAAAACAGGATCTTGGGAATAAGACTTAAAACAGAGGCATGAGGCAATAAGCAATAGGGAAAATAATTTGATAATATTGGGTCTCATAAGTTTTCATTCTTAATAACCCCACATGTCAATTTCAAAATCTAGAATTTCTTTTTTGATTCTTTCAGATTCCATTACGATTCTAGTTTGCCATTGAGCATATGATTCATTATCTCTTTGTCTAATGTAATCTCTAATTTCTCTGTCGCCATATACATTGTCATATTTATATATGTATGAGCTAAATCTTCTATTAATTAGAAGTTCATCAAAGGAGATTCTGTTATTATTGTTTTTATCATTGAAAACTAAATGTTTATCTAAAATTTCTCTTATTGATGGATACCAAATCCAAAAATAACCAGTCTCTGTTTCTTCACCGTCAACAGATGTTTTTAAATCTTTTCCATAGGGTTGGATTGCTAATAATCGGTACCTAAGCTCTGCATGAATTTTGTCAAAATACCAAACTCCTTTAATTACATAACCAAAGATATCCGCAGATGAGGCAACGTCTCTCGGAACAAATGATTCTGGAACATACTTGGACTTGTAGATGTCCGTAATATTATAATTTTTATAAATATTAGCTTCCAAGTCAGTACTATCCTTACCTATTATTCTTGAAGCTTCAGTAAAATTGTCATTGTTGGAGTCATAAACCTCACTAATTTTTCCATTTTCAATATTCTCCCTTATGACTCTCCAGAGTGATTTTCTCGTATCATCGTATTTGGTGTCATTTACTGGAAATAGCAAAGGAAAATTTAGTCTTTCATTTAAATCAATAAACTCATAAACAACTTTAGACCAAAGAATATCTTTGTCGTCTACTTTTTCATAATCTACAAATTCATTGATTGCTTTACTTGACGCTGAGGAATCACCAATTTCTGAGGGATTTTTAGCATTTAATAAGTTTGCTTGACTAAAAGATTCGTTAGCCAAGAAAATCAATAAAATAAGTAAAAAAGGTTTTTTCATTTTATCTTAAAGTTAAAACAAATGGTTCAACAACGGTTGGTGATTTAAAATCACCATCAATTTTTTCAGCATCTAGTATAGTAATTACAATACTTGTTCCAGAGCTCGCAGCATCAATATCTGCTAAAGCTGATGCATTTGCATTAACCCTATCTCCAACAATATCTCTTGTGTTGAAGTTTCCAACTTTAATTTGAAATCTTTTGACATTAATTGCATAATCATACAAGAAGGAGGGTGGTTTTTCTCCTCTAATCTGACCAAACTTCAAATTATTCTTAGTAATACCATCTGTATTGACAAAACTCTCAACACCAGTAAATACAGAGCCTCTGCCAGGCGGTGCCTCGGCAACATCAAAAGGTACTACACTTGTAACGGTTTCATCATTGGTCTTACCCGAAACTAAGACATCCATACTGGTAACACCCGCATCAGGTGCAGCATAATATTTTCCATTTTGTCTAATTACTTGACCATTATTAGCAGAAACATTGATCGAAGTCAAGTCTGCCACACCAGGGAAAGCAACTTTTATTTCATTTCTTAAACCAATGTAGAATACTTGCATATTTATTGGTGATACAACAGCTTCATTGGGTTTGGGAATGACATAAAATTGTGTATCAACTAAAAGACTATCTGTATTTCCGTTGTTGTCAAAAAACAAATAACCAAATATTTTTTTTATTCCAGGGGAAGAAAATCTTTTGTTAAGCTTAATCTTACCATCAACAACATCAAACTCTGAGTCTCTTAGTGAAACATTATCAACTTTTAAATCAACTCTATCAGGCTTAAAGCTTGAATCAGTGTTCCCTACCACAACCTTTGCGTCAACAATACTGTTTGTGTAGTAGGCCTGTCTGTCCGTTTCTAGTAATGTACTTTTTGAATCAAAACTCAATTGACGATCCTTAGTTTTGCTCACAAGAGAGTTTAATATTTCGTATTCAACAGATCTAATATCTGATTGAATCTTTGTTATTTTTGCAAGGGAAGCAACTAACGGAAATTTCTCATAATTATAATAAATCCAATCTTCCTTGATTCCATCTCTGTTGACAACTTGATCATCTTCCGGATAATCAAATCTTAAAGACAAATTAGATAATGCTGCAGAAAAGCCATAATTGGATTGGACAGTTCTTGAATCTCTTTGTTTAATAGAATCCAAAACAGTTTCAACTTTTGTTGAAAAGCTCTTAAAGTAGTCAATAAACTCTTGTCCCTTTTCACTTACACCATCACTTGTGAAAAAAATCTCATCTAAATAATTACTTTTATCCATGACTTGATAATCTCTTCTTTGACTGACTTTTTCCTCACCATTTTCATCAACATACTCAACATCAATCATGTAATTGTTTTCATCAATCCCAATTAAAGAATCTTTCAAGTTTTGAAGAAAATTAAAATATTCATCTGTTGCATTTTTTAAATTTGGTAACTCCTCTGACGGAATTTTATAATAATCTTGATTGCTATTTTGATCAATAATTGTATAGGCATTATCAATAGAAATTTTAAGTTCAGCTGTAGATTTCTCCATATCTTCACTCAATATTCCTAAAGTGGCTAATACCTCCTTACTGATCTGTAATGCGAGCATAGCAATAAACACGAGGTACATCATGTTTATCATTTTCTGACGAGATTGTTGACTTCTCGTTTGTGTTCCTGATGATCCTGCCATTTTACTTGTTCATTGCGCCAAGCATAGCTTCGTACTTAGCATTCAACTCTTTAATTGTATTCTTCATTTTCTCTAATTCTTCACCGATTCCTTCAGGTATATCCAATGCATTTGTTGCTGAATTTACTTGAGATAATGTTTTTCCTAAATTTTGATACAAATTATTTATTTCGTCTATGCTGGCACTTGCAGATGATAGACCATCGCTTACAGATTGTGCATTTCCTGACAAATCTGAGGGAACAGTAATTGACTGGGCAGCCTTTGAAGCAGATGATAAATTAGAATTTAAGTCACTCAGACCTTTAACAGTTCCGTCAACTGCCTTTTGAAGTGCAGCAGTTTCAACAGCTATAGTGCTTACAGCATCTTCTTCAGCACCAGGAGATGAGAGAAAATAACCCTGGATACCAGAAAGAGTAAAAATTATTGCTTCTGTTGACAGACCAGCAATTAACCAAGTATTAGCTGAAAAAATTAGTGATGCATTAATAATTTTCAATAAAGCACCAATAATTACAACTGCGGCTCCAATACCAAAAAATAGTTCCATGTAATTGTCGGGTATAAATTGTTTTTTCATAATTATTTATTTTTAGTTTAAAGTTTTAATTAAAATATTTTGTTCGGATTTTCCTGAAAACCTACATCCTCACCTAGATAACTTTGAACAGTTCTAAAACCAATGTAAGATCTTTTTGTGTTTTGATACTCATAATCTCTGGTAGAAACCTTTAAAAAATGGGCTACGTCTTTCCATGATCCTCCTCTAACAACTTTTTGGTTATTTTTTTCAGAACCTTCAATGTTTGGATTCAGCCCTGCAACTAAGTCAACTGCGTCCTTTTCATAATTGGAATCTGTCCATTCTGCAACATTTCCTGACATATTATATAAACCAAAGTCATTGGGCCAATATGATTCAACCTCGGCTGTGTATAATATTTGGTCGGCTGCATAATCACCTCTTTCAGGTTTAAAATTAGCAAGAAAACAACCTTTCTCGTCATAAGTGTAAGGGCCACCCCAAGGAAATTCAGCTCTTTCAATACCTCCTCTTGCAGCATATTCCCATTCCGCTTCAGTTGGCAACCTAAATTCGCTAACCAGTTGAATGTTTTTTCTAGCTTTTCTTTGATTTTGATTCTTATAAAATGTTCTCCAGTGTGCAAAAGCTTTTGCTTGTTCCCATGAAACACCTACGACAGGGTATTCATTATAAGCGTCATGCCAAAAATAATCATTGTGCATGGGCTCGTTATAACTAAATGCAAAATCCTTGTACCAGACAGTGGTATCCGGGTAAACTTCTATCTGCTTATAATCGGACCATTTGTTTTTATCAATATTAAACTCTCTGTAGCTGTAAACGATTCTTTTGGTTTTAAATGCTCTTAGTCCGTTAGGTGTTTTATCAGCAGGTACCATGAACCCTTCAAAACCAATGAGTGAGTCATTGGTTTTAATATAGTTTTTTACCTCTCCTTCATCATTAATTGGCTGCGGTAGTTTCTCGTAAAGTCCTGAGGTATCAGCTCCTGACCCACCTTCCAAAACAGCTGCATAGTTAGAGTCTACATAGTCTTCAACATCCCAATATAGCTCAGTATCCCAGTTAAGTTTGTAGGTGAATTTGTTATCGATGTCTAAAAATCCTAAATCATTTTGCTCAAGGTACTCTTGATAAGCAGACTTTTCTTCATCATCAGAACCAGATATTTTTGCTATCGGCATGTAATCCCAGAGAACATCTTCTTCATTTACCTCATCTCCAATTTTCTCATAGGCAGCTCTGGCAAGTTCATTTCTAACTACTGAGTCTCTGACCCAATTGACGAACTGTCTATATTCACTGTTGGAAATCTCAGTTTCATCCATGTAAAAAGCTTTGAGTGAAACTGTTTTGAGTGTTGGGTTTTGATCCATGTATGCATTGGGATTAGATGGACCCATTACAAAAGAACCTGAGGGTATTAAAACCATTCCTTGAGGTTTGTTTGGGAAAAATTTTGAAGCTTTAACTCCAACTAAATCACCTCTATCATCCTTTGAACAGGATACGGCAAAGAATATCAATAATAAAAATAATAGGTTCTTTTTCATACTATATTATCTATACAATATCAAAAATTGGACCCTAAAATAATACTTTTGATTTAATTTTAGCTTATTTTATTTTTTATTCTCGACAAAATCCTGTCTGATAAAATAGAATTCTTTGATAACAAGTAATCATCTTCAACACACGGAATGTATGATTTTTCTATCTGTACAAGGTTAGTGTTTTCTAGGCTTACCCACCATCTATTTGTGATTAAACTTTTAACGAATTTTAAATCATAATTGTTGACTGTAACATTGTAAACAATAAAGTTATCTGAATTAAGATCTATATTTTCGACAATAAGGTTGTTCATGCCATCAATTGCATACCATATGCCCTCAGAGATTAGTGATGATATTGCTGAAGATTGATATAATGATGAAAAGCAAATTAAATCTAAATTTTTAGATAAACCAGCAAATCTACTCAGATTGCAATACTCAAAAGATGACAACCCATTAGTAAATTCATGAGAGTTATTAATATCACCAGACTTAACAGATCGAATATTGATATCAATAAAATGCGAATTTCTAAAAACTGGTTCTGTATTGGCTATTTTATTTTTTATTTTTCCCAAGTTGTAGGTTTCAAACAACATATTTTTGAAGAGGTCGATTTCATCAAAATTGTTGATATGCTTTTGAAAACCAACGCAAGAATATTCTCCAAGTTTGCAGTTATCGTCATCTAAAATTTTTTTAATTAATGAATTGTCAGGTAACTTATTATCAACTGAAACAATATTTATTAGATTATTGTTTTGTTTCAGTGCATAATAAAAATCAAAAGTCAAGTTATTTCCGTAGTTTATGATTAGTGCTTTTACTTTTAAAATTGATAATTGTTTTAAAATTTCACTAATTGCAAAAAAGCTATCAGAATGTTGACTTCCCCTTTTGAAAATACCAAGATCTAATATCTTTAAATTCCAGCCTCCACTTGATAAACTGTATATCTTTTTTCTAATCTTTTTGGTGTAATCTGATAAATTTTCTGAATCAATTTCTAAATCACTGATTGAAAAAATTGCTAAATCAAATGATTGGTCTAAATCAAAATCGTTAATTCCATTAATAACAATGTTTTTACCAAGCGATTTATTGTTTAGTTTATGGACAAAATCTGTAAAATCGGATAGTGAGATGAAGTAATCTTTTATCACTAATATTATTTTTTTCTAAAATAACTTTTTGCAGTCTTTAAATCAATAGCTTCAACATCAATATCTTTAGAAATTGGAATTTTAGATCTTCCTTTTATAATGTAAATTTTTCCCCATCTCCCTTTTTCTATTGAGATTTTCTCAGAATCCCAAACTTTTAATATTTTTTCAGCATCCTTAGCTTTTTTAGCTTTAATCAATTTTATACAATCAGCCTCAGAGAGATTTTCAAAATCATAATTTTTATTTACATTGATGAAGGTCCCATTCCACTTTATATATGGCCCAAACCTTCCCTTACCTTTAGTTACATCAAAACCTTCATAACTAGTTAAGGGTTTGTTTTCTTTCAACTTATTTTTAATTAGTTCAACTGATTTTTCAATTGAAATTGTGAATGGGGACAGACCTTGGGGAATTGAGATAAAAGTATTTTCATATTTTATATATGGACCATACCTTCCAATGTTAGAAATAACATCTTTACCTTCAAATTCACCAACCTTGAAAGGAAGTTCGAATAATTTTAATGCATCTTCAATTGTTAAACTACTAATTTGTTGATCAGGTAATAAGCTAGCAAAAAGAGGTTTTTCTTCATCGTCGACCTTTCCAATTTGAACCATTGGACCATACTTACCCAACTTAACACTGACTTGTCTTCCAGTTTTTGGATCAGTTCCTAAAACTCTTTCGCCTGTTTCTCTCTTGGCATTTTTTTCAACCTCAGAGACTCTGTCATTAAAAGGATTGTAAAATTCGTTAATAATTTCTTTCCATTGTTTTTTTCCTGATGCTATTAAGTCAAAGTTATTTTCAACATCAGCTGTAAAATTATAATCAATAATATTTTTAAAATTATTACATAAAAATTCGTTTACTAATTTTCCTACCTCTGAAGGAACTAGTTTTCCTTTGTTAGAATCATATGATTCCTCGACTATATTTTTTTCAACTTTATCATTAATAGCAATCTGTAATATCTTTCTTTTCTTTGCATCATTTGTGCCTTTAAAAATATATTTTCTATTGATTACAGTTGTGATTGTGGGAGCGTATGTGGATGGTCTTCCAATACCTAATTCCTCCATCTTTTTTACTAGTGATGCCTCAGTATATCTAAATGGTGGTTTGGAATAACTCTCTTTTATTAAGATTACTTTTTTATTTAAATTTTCCCCGACATTTAACTTAGGTAACTCATTTTCAAAAGATTCATCATCAGATTCTTTTTCTTTTGGGGGATTGTATACCTTCAAAAACCCATCAAAATCGATGACTTCACCTTCAGATGAAAATAGAATATCAATCATGTCCGTTTCTATAGACACAAAGGTTTTATCAATTTTTGCATCAGACATTTGACTAGCAACGGTTCTTTTCCATATTAAATCATAAAGCTTGATCTGATCCAAGTCAACTGAAACATTTTTGTTATCAAAATTAGTCGGTCTCACTGCTTCATGTGCTTGTTGAACGTTTTTTGATTTGTTGGTGTAAGTTCTTTCATAAAAATATTTTTCACCAAATTCATTTAAAATTTTACTTTTCACAGCTTTTTTAGCTTCGTTTGATAAGGTTATGCTATCAGTTCTCATGTAAGTAATGTGTCCCTCTTCATATAATTTTTGAGCCGTACGCATAGTTTTAGAAACTGGGAATCCCAATCTTCGTGACGCCTCTTGCTGTAGTGTTGATGTAGTAAAAGGAGGAAGCGGTTTTCTTGAGATTGGACTTTTTCTTACATCAATTACTTTAAATGAAGAATCCTTAAATGAACTTATTAATTTATCCAAATCAATATTTTTATCAATTTTTGATTTGTGTTTTGCTTTAAATATTTTTCCATCAAGTGTAAAAAATTCAGCAGTTATCTTGAAAGATTTTTCAGGATTAAAACTCTCTATTTCCTTTTCTTTATCAGCAATCAGCCTTAAAGCGACAGATTGAACTCTTCCTGCTGATAAACCACCTTTAACCTTTCTCCATAAAACTGGTGAAATTTTATAGCCAACTAGTCTGTCTAAAACTCTTCTGGCTTGTTGAGCGTCAACAAGACTTTCATTTATTTCTCTTGGATTTTTGATTGAACTTAATACTGCATTTTTCGTTATCTCTCGAAAAACGATCCTTTTTGCATTATTTTTATTAAGACCAAGAAGCTCATAAAGATGCCATGCTATTGCCTCTCCTTCTCGGTCCTCATCACTTGCCAACCAAACCATTTCAGCAGTTTTTGACTCTTTTTTAAGCTTTCTAACAATATCTTTTTTATCGGAATTTACAATGTATTTTGGTTCGTAGTTGTTCTCAATATTAATTCCAAGCTCTTTGGATGGTAAGTCTGCAATGTGTCCGTTGCTTGAAACAACTTTAAAGTCTTTACCTAAAAACTTTTCAATTGTTTTTGCTTTTGCGGGTGACTCAACAATGACTAAATTTTTTGACACTACTAAAAATTGGTTGACAAATGTATATGTTTTTTTTTTATGGTCTGAATTGTCTAAACATCAAGTCTTATGCCAATCGAAAAAAAAAAGTAAATCAAAAAATTAAAAAAACACGACAATTTGTCAGGTTTTTTTATATTTGCCATCATATTAAAATAATGTTAACGTCTGTTGATAACAAGAAAAAGTATTCCATCATAACCTACGGCTGTCAGATGAATTTTTCTGACTCTGAAGTTGTATCGTCGATCTTAAATAAACATGGATATCAATCGTGCGATGACTATAAAAACTCAGACATCATTTTATTAAATACATGCTCCATCCGCGAAAAGGCAGAATTAACAATTAGAAAAAAACTAGAGTCTTTTAAAAAATTAAAAAAGAAGAATAGCAGTCTGAAAGTGGGAGTTTTGGGTTGTATGGCCGAGAGGCTTAAAGATAAATTTTTAATTGAAGAAAAGATTGTTGATTTAGTTGTTGGGCCTGATGCTTATCGTGAAATTCCAAATTTATTGGATGAAGTAGAGTTAGGAAATAGTGCAATAAATGTTATTTTATCTAAGGATGAAACCTATGGTAACATTGATCCATCTAGATTTAATACGAATGGAATTACTGCGTTTGTATCCATAACAAGAGGCTGTGACAATATGTGTACATTTTGTGTTGTTCCATTTACAAGGGGAAGAGAAAGAAGCAGAGATCCAAAAAGTATACTTAGAGAAATTGAACAGCTAAAATCAAAAGGATATAGAGAGATAACCTTATTAGGTCAAAATGTTGATAGTTATTTGTGGTATGGTGGTGGTTTAAAAAAAGACTTCAAAAACGCAAGTGAATTGCAAAAAAAATGTTCTCTATCATTTTCAAAACTTCTAGATTTAATTGCAAATAATTTTAAAAATATGCGAATAAGATTTACGACATCAAATCCACAAGATATGTCAGAGGATGTCTTAAACACAATGGCAAAACACAAAAATATTTGCAATCATATTCATCTTCCAGTACAATCTGGAAGTGATAAAGTTTTAAAATTGATGAACAGAAAACACACAGTTAATGATTATAAAAAACTAATTGCTAAAATAAGAGAAATCTTACCTGGGTGTGGAATATCCCACGATATGATTACTGGATTCCCAAATGAAACGAACGAGGATCATAGATTAACTATAGAGTTAATGAAATACGTTAAATATGATTTTGGATTTATGTTCAAATACTCTGAAAGACCCGGTACTTTAGCTTATAAAAAATTGAATGATAATGTACCGGAAAAAATTAAACAAAGAAGACTTGAAGAAATTATTCATTTACAACAAGAACATAGTTTTATAAATTTAAAAAAGTTTATTGGTAAGAATTGTGAAGTTTTGATTGAAAAAGAATCTAAAAAATCTGCTTCTCACTGGGCTGGACGTAATGATCAAAATATAATGGTTGTTTTTCCTAAAAAAAATCACAAACCAGGTGATTTAGTTAATGTAAAAATAAATAATAACACGTCAACAACATTGATTGGCACTAGTTAAAATTATGAATTCTGAAATACAAAATACAAAACAAAGATTTGAAATTATAGGGAACGATCATTCCTTAAATATGGCAATTGAAAAGTCGTTGAGAGTTTCACCGACTGAAATCAGTGTCTTAATTATGGGCGAGAGCGGAGTTGGAAAAGAAGTGTTTCCTAAAATTATTCACCAAAATTCCCACAGAAAACATAATAAATATATTGCTGTAAACTGCGGTGCAATTCCAGAGGGAACTATTGATTCCGAACTTTTTGGACACGAAAAAGGTGCATTTACAGGAGCAACATCAAGTAGAGCTGGCTACTTTGAAGTAGCTGATGGCGGAACAATATTTTTGGATGAGGTTGGTGAACTTCCCTTAAGCACCCAAGTTAGATTACTTAGGGTTTTAGAAAGTGGTGAGTTTATTAGAGTTGGATCATCAAAATCCCAAAAAACAGATGTTAGAATAGTTGCTGCAACCAATGTAAATATGCGTGAAGCTATTTCAAAAGGTAAATTTAGAGAAGATTTATATTACAGACTTAGTACAGTGGAAATTAATATTCCCCCACTTCGAGAAAGAGGTGAAGACATTATACTACTATTTAGAAAATTTGCTTCAGATTTCGCAAAGAAATATAAGATGCCTACTATAAGGCTTAATGAAAAATCAGAAATTCTTTTGAAAAATTATAAATGGAATGGTAACATTAGACAGCTGAAAAATATAACTGAACAATTATCAGTGCTTGAAAAAAACAGATCCATCACTTATGATTTACTTAGTACTTATCTACCTGAACCAAGATCAAATCTGCCAGCATTAATTAATGCTAAACAAAATGAAAATGGTGATTTTAATAGTGAAAGAGAAATTTTATATAAAATTCTCTTCGATATGAAAAGAGATTTAAATGAGCTAAAAAAGATTACAAAATATCTTAAAAAAGATGAAAAAAACTCCGAAGAGATGACTGATTTTAGTGATTTTATCTCCAGAGAAGAGCAGATTTATAATTCGAACGAAAATAATTTTGAGAGAAAAACTATTCAAAATGATAACGATAAATATTCGTATGCAGAAGAAGTTTTTGAAGAAGAAACATTATCAATTCAACACAATGAAATTGAGCTGATTGTGAAAGCTCTTGAAAAAAGTAAAGGAAAAAGAAAAATTGCTGCTAAAGAATTAGGCATTAGCGAAAGAACTCTTTACAGAAAAATTAAACAGTATGATATCGAAATGTAAGTTATATTTAATCTTTTTGATTACATTAATCATTCACGGTTGTGGAAATTACTCATTCACTGGAGCATCAATTCCAGATGGAACAGAATCTTTTCAAGTTAATCTTTTTGAAAATAATTCAGGAAACAATGTGGGATCGATTTTTGAGCCTGGTCTTGATAGAGACTTCACAATCGCGTTACAAAATATTCTTGAAAATCAAACAAATCTGGAAATGTTACAAAATGACGGAGATTTAGTTTATGAGGGTGAAATAATTGAATACAGGGTTAGTCCAATGACTGCAACTGCAAATCTTGATGCTGCTCAAAACAGATTAACAATCACAGTGAATGTTATTTTTTCAAATTTCAAAAAAGAGGATGATAATTTTGAAAGGAGATTCTCATTTTATTATGATTTCCCTGCAGAACAACAACTAATTAGTGTAAAAAATGAGGCACATGAAATTATTTTTGAAAGAATAACACAAGACATATTTAATGCATCATTAGCAAAATGGTAGATATTTCAAAAAAAGAAATTTTAAAAAAACTAGACGATATTAAAAGTCTAAAGAAAACTGATCAACAAGTTTTCAAGAAACTATCAAAAAAATACCCTGTATTTATCCCTTTCAAAGTAATAAACCTAATACTTTCAAAGAAATATAACAGTCTAGATTATGATGAAAATCTCGAAATATGTGCAACACAAATTTCAAATAGATCCTACCTTTTTGAAATAATTCAAAATGAAATATTAAATGATGAAGAAAAATTTGAAGTATTGAAAGACTTAAAGGATAAGTCTATTGATAATAAAAGGTCATTTGTTGAGTGGATTAAATCAACTAAACCAGTAATTGAAACTGAAGATTATAATTCCAACAGTAATGTAGTTTTTGATCTTTTTGTAGATTTAAAAAATAGTAAAAGAAAAAAAATTAAAAAAGAGGATTACATGACTGAAACACTCGCTGAGCTGTATATAGAGCAGAAAAAATTTAAAGAAGCTTTAAAAGCTTATGAGATTTTGAGTTTGAAATATCCAGAAAAAATCAGTTTATTTGCAGACCAAATAATTTTTTTAGAAAATAAGTTGAAAAATGTTTAATGTAATTCTTGCTTTAATATTAGTTTTATCTTTTTTACTTATACTGATAATTATGGTTCAAAATCCAAAAGGCGGTGGATTATCGTCTTCTTTTGGTGGCGATACCCAACAAATTGGTGGAGTTAAAAAAACAACTGATTTTCTAGATAAAACCACTTGGATTCTTGCATCATTAATATTAGTACTAATATTATTTTCCAATATAACGCTGAACTCAGATTCTGATAATTTTGAATCTGATCTGATTCAAAATCAAGAACAATTAAACATTGAGGAAATTTTGGAAAATACAAATGATGATCCAAACCCAAATGAATAATGTCAAGCTGTCATAAATATCAATTTTTTTTGATGAATTGACACTTTTTTTTAAAATGGCATGATTGATGAAAAAAATATTAAAAACAATTATATGAGTAAATTAAATATTAAACCATTGGCTGACAGAGTACTCGTTGAGCCTCTAGAAGCTGAAACTAAAACCGCATCAGGTATCATAATACCAGATACTGCAAAAGAAAAGCCCCAAAAAGGCAATGTTGTTTCAGTTGGACCTGGAACAAAAGATAATCCAGTAACCCTGAAGAAGGGTATGACTGTGTTGTATGGTAAATACTCAGGGACTGAACTGAAACTGGATGGTAAAGACTATTTAATTATGAGAGAAAGTGATATTCTCGCTATCGTTTAACATTAAAAATTATACAAATGGCAAAAAAAATACAATTTGATATTGAGGCAAGAGAGGGTTTAAAAAAGGGTGTTGATGCATTAGCCAATGCTGTTAAGGTAACTCTGGGACCAAAAGGAAGAAATGTAATTATTGGAAAATCTTTTGGTGGCCCCCAAGTTACTAAGGATGGTGTCACAGTTGCTAAAGAAATTGAACTTGAGGATGCTTTACAAAACATGGGTGCACAAATGGTTAAGGAAGTAGCATCTAAAACGAATGATTTAGCTGGTGACGGAACAACAACAGCAACAATTTTAGCACAAGCAATTGTTAATGAGGGACTCAAAAATGTTACCGCAGGTGCAAATCCAATGGATTTAAAAAGAGGTGTTGATAAGGCTGTAAAAAGCGTTGTTGAATTTTTGAACAAATCGGCTCAAACCGTTGGAAACTCCTCAGAAAAAATTAAGCAAATTGCATCAATTTCTGCAAACAATGATAATGCGATCGGAGAACTTATTACCCAAGCATTTGAAAAGGTAGGCAAGGAAGGTGTAATTACAGTGGAGGAAGCAAAGGGAACTGATACTTACGTTGATGTTGTTGAAGGGATGCAATTTGACAGAGGATATTTGTCTCCATATTTTGTGACGAATTCTGAAAAAATGGAAGCAGATTTGGAAAATCCGCATATTCTTTTATATGATAAGAAAATATCTGCAATGAAGGATCTTTTACCAATTTTAGAACCGGTTGCTCAATCTGGTAAACCATTGCTTATAATTGCTGAAGATGTAGATGGAGAAGCTTTGGCTACACTTGTTGTTAACAAGTTGAGAGGAGCCTTAAAAATAGCAGCAGTCAAAGCTCCAGGTTTTGGTGACAGAAGAAAAGCTATGTTAGAAGATATTGCTATACTAACTGGTGCAACCGTAATTTCTGAAGAAAGGGGCTTTAACCTTGAAAACACGACACTTGAAATGCTTGGAACATCTGAAAGAGTAACCATAGACAAGGATAATACAACGATTGTGAATGGCTCAGGAAAAAAAGATAATATTAAAGCAAGAGTAAATCAAATAAAAGCTCAGATTGAAACTACCACATCTGATTATGATAAGGAAAAGTTACAAGAGAGATTAGCAAAATTGGCTGGTGGAGTTGCAGTACTGTATGTTGGTGCAGCCTCTGAAGTTGAAATGAAAGAGAAAAAAGACAGAGTTGATGATGCTTTACATGCAACAAGAGCAGCTGTTGAGGAAGGTATTGTTGCTGGTGGAGGTGTTGCTCTACTAAGGTCTAGATCTAAACTTGACAGCTTAAAAGCCAATAATGACGATGAAGCAACAGGTATTCAAATAATTTCACGAGCACTTGAGTCTCCACTTAGAACAATAGTTGAAAATGCAGGTGGTGAAGGTTCTGTTGTTGTTTCGAAAGTTATAGAGGGTAAAGATTCTTTTGGCTATGATGCGAAGTCTGATAAATATGTTGACTTGTTTAAATCTGGCATTATTGACCCAAAAAAAGTCACAAGGATTGCACTTGAAAATGCAGCATCAGTTGCTGGTATGATTCTTACTACAGAATGTGCATTAGTCGATATTAAAGAGGATACTCCTGCAGCTCCACCAATGGGTGGAGGAGGAATGCCGGGGATGATGTAATTCTAAATTCCTAATTTATTTAAAAAAAGCTACAAAATTTGTAGCTTTTTTTTTTATAAAATAACTTACATTTACAGATTAACATTAAATGTCAAATCTAACAGAAAGATCAGCCTTAATTTCAGTATTCAATAAAGATGGAATCGAAAAAATTGCGAGGAAACTCGTTGATTTAAAAATAAAAATAATTTCAACAGGTGGTACTGAAAAGTATTTAAACAGCAGAGGAATTAAAACTGAAAAAGTAGAAAATTTAACAAATTACCCCTCAATTTTTGGTGGCAGAGTTAAAACTCTACATCCAAAAATATTTGGTGGAATTTTACATCGCAGAGAGTTAGATAATGATATTAATGAACGTAATAAATTTGAAATTCCCTCAATAGATTTTGTTATAGTAGATTTATACCCGTTTGAAGAAACCGTAAATAATGTAAAATCACACGAAGAAATCATTGAAAAAATTGATATTGGTGGAATTTCCCTTATTAGAGCAGCAGCAAAAAACTACAATGATCTCGTTTGTGTTTCTTCAATTAATCAATACAATCAATTTTTAATTGACCTTGAACAAAATCAAGGTAATTTTCCTCTTAGCAAAAAAAAAGAATATGCAATGAATTCATTTAAAGTTTCATCAAATTATGACACACAAATTCATAGCTATTTAATGAAGGGAAATGTTAATAATAAATATAAGCTGAGGTATGGTGAAAATCCTCATCAAGAGGGCTATTTTGAAGGTAACTTTGATGAAATTTTTAAAAAAATCAGTGGTAAAGATTTATCATATAACAATTTATTAGATATTGATTCAGCTTATAATTTGATGCTAGAATTTTGGAATGAAAAACCAACATTTGCAATATTAAAACACAATAATGCTTGTGGTGTTGCCACAAGAGATAATGTAAAGGACGCTTATTTAGATGCCCTAGCTGGTGACCCCGTGTCTGCATTCGGAGGAATATTAATTACTAACTCTAAAATTAATAATGAAACAGCTTGTGAAATAAAAGATTTATTTTGTGAAGTTGTAATGGCGCCAGAATTTGACGATGATGCAATCAATATTTTAAAAGAGAAAAAAAACAGAATAATCTTAAAATTAAAAAGAAAAAAATTTGATAATAAAGTTGTCAGAACATGTCTAAATGGTTTTTTAATTCAGGATAGGGATATAATCACTGATAGCTTAGATAAATTAAAGCATGTAACAATTTCAAAACCTAATGATACTGAATTATCAGACCTTCTTTTTGCATCGAAAATATGTAAACATACAAAATCTAACACCATCGTTCTTTCCAAAAACTTACAATTACTAGCATCAGGAACTGGACAAACATCCAGAGTTGATGCACTTAATCAGGCTATTGAAAAAGCCAAAAAGTTTAATTTTAATTTAGATGGTGCAGTTATGGCAAGTGACGCATTCTTTCCATTTCCCGATTGTGTAGAAATTGCAAGTAAAAGTGGAATCAAATCTGTCATTCAGCCTGGGGGTTCAATTAAAGATGACTTATCAATTGAATTTTGTAATAACAACAATATGTCAATGGTAATGACTGGAATTAGACACTTTAAACATTAATTTTATTAACTTTAATTAAATTACAAAATAATGAGTTTTTTTGATTTTTGGACTGAAGCAATTGCAATCGACTTGGGTACAGCGAATACTTTAATCATTCACAATGATAAGGTTGTTGTTGATAGTCCATCAATTGTTGCTATTGACCAGAAAAGCGGTAAGATAATAGCTGTCGGAAAGGAGGCTAACATGATGCACGGAAAAACTCATAAAAATATTGAAACTGTTAGGCCTTTAAAAGATGGTGTAATTGCTGACTTTAATGCATCAGAGCAAATGATTGGTCAGCTTATTAAAAGTATACCAACTTTAAATAAAAAGTTTTACTCTCCAGCATTAAAAATGGTTATTTGTATTCCATCTGGGATAACGGAGGTCGAAATGAGAGCTGTTAGAGAGTCTGCTGAAAGAGTAAATGGTAAGGAAGTTTATTTAATTCATGAACCTATGGCTGCTGCAATTGGAATAGGTGTGGATATAATGCAACCAAAGGGAAACATGATAATTGACATTGGAGGAGGAACAACAGAAATCGCCGTTATTGCATTAGCTGGTATTGTATGTGATAAATCGGTTAAAATTGCTGGTGATGTATTCACAGAAGATATAGTCTATTACATGAGAACACAACACAATTTATCGATTGGTGATAGGACTGCAGAAAAAATAAAAATTAATATTGGATCTGCTATTGATGAACTAGACAATCCACCTGATGATATGCTAGTGCAAGGCAGAGATTTGCTTTCAGGTAAACCTAAAGAAATTTCAATAGGATATAGAGAAATAGCAAAAGCTCTAGACAAATCGATAATTAGAATTGAAGAATCAGTGATGGAAACACTATCTCAGACACCACCAGAGCTTGCAGCTGATATTTATAATACAGGTATTTATTTAGCAGGTGGTGGATCAATGCTAAGAGGATTAGACAAAAGAATTTCAAAAAAAACTGACTTACCAGTATTTATAGCTGAAGATCCACTGAGAGCTGTCGTGAGAGGGACTGGCATCACTTTAAAAAATATTGAACGCTACAGAAGCGTACTAGTGAAATAATTTTGATGCGAAATTTTATAAATTTTTTTATTGAAAAAATTGATAAAATTGTTTTTCTAGTCCTCATAATAATTTCATTTTCTTTTATTATAAATCGTAATTTTTTTCAAAATTCTAAATTCAATTTTTTTACGAATAATATAATCTCGTCTGTCAATAATCAAATAAAACAAATTAACAACTATCTATATTTAAAAAGCGATAATAAAAGATTAAAAAGTGAAAATCTAGCTCTTAAAATACAAATTAACTCTATTGAAATACCTTCAAATACTGCTTACAAAGCAAAAAATTATAATTACAATATTGCAGAAATTATTTCCAATAGCATAAAACATTCAAGAAACTATTTAATTATTAATAAGGGTAGTAATGATTCAGTAAAATTAGATGATGGTTTAGTCACAAATAATGGTATCATTGGGATCATAAATAAAGTGTCTCCAAAATATTCAACCGCTATTTCAATTCTGAATAGCGACATTAAAATAAATTCAAAAATTAAAAGAACTAACCACTTTGGAAGCCTACAGTGGAATGGTAAAAATCATAAAATAATGACATTATTTGATATTCCAAAAAGCGCCAACATAAAAATTAATGATTCAGTAGTTAGTGGAGGAATGTCACTTATTTTTCAAAAGGATATCCCTATTGGTAAGGTTAAAAATATTGAACTCGAAGAAGACAGTAATTATTATGTGATTGATGTTGAGTTGTTTGAGGACTTGTCATCTTTAAGATCTGTCTACATAACTTCAATTTATGATAAAAATGAATTAGAGACTTTAAAAATTGATAATGAGATCAATTAGTTCAATAGTTTTTTTTCGCTTCATAATTATTTTTCTTACACAAATCATTGTATTTAATAATATTTTAATCTTTGGCTTATCTGCAGATATATATATTATATTTCTATTAATATTTCCTCAAAATATTAATAAGTCTTTATATTATTTTTTAATTTTTATATATGGAATTTTTTTAGACTCATTTTCAAATTCGTTTGGTATAATAACTTTTAGTTTATTAATATCTTGCTATTTGAGACCATATATTCTTGATTTTTCATTTGGTAACTTTGATATGAGAAAAGTTGGTAAGGTAAGGGATTACCTGATTAATACCACAATCTACCAAAAACTGACTTACATATCTTTAGTTATATTCAGTCATAATTTTGTTTTATATTTTGTTGAAATTTTTTCAATTTATAAATTGGACCTCATCTTAAGAAATGCGACAATAAGTAGTTTAATTTCTATAACTTTGATACTTATTATTTTGTCACTTTTCTACTACAAAAATGAGAGATAAATTATTACAATTATTAATAATTTCTGTTGGTATATTAATAATAGTTAAACTATTTTCTTTACAAGTTATAAATAGTTCTTCAGAGCTCATTTATAATGCATCTGTTCAAAAAATATATGAATTTCCTGAAAGAGGATATATTTATGATAGAAATAATAAACTCATTGTTTCTAATGATTTCTCATATGATATTTTGGTTGTACCTGCAGATGTTAATTTAGAGGATAGTATCCTGATTTCAAAAGACTTTAATATTGATACAAGTGTTTTCAATGAAAAACTTTTAGATGCTCAAAATTTTTCAAATGTAAAAGCATCGATTTTAATCAACAATATATCCAAAGATGAATATGCACCAATTCAGGAAAAACTTTGGAAACACAGTGGTTTCTTTGTACAGAAAAAATCTAAAAGAACTTACAATGCTTTGACTGCAGCCAACTTACTTGGATACATCAGTGAAGTAAACAAATCTGAAGTTGAAAAAAATAGCTATTACGAAATTGGTGAGATGATTGGGAGACAGGGTTTGGAGAAAACATATGAAGATAAACTAAGGGGGGTAAAAGGTGTAAAATTTTTTCAAAAAGATAAGTTTAACAGAATAATAGGTTCATATAAAAATGGGGATTATGATACTTTACCGATCCCATCTAAAGATTTGACTCTGACAATTGATCTTGATTTGCAACAATATGGTGATTCATTAATGCAAAATAAGAGAGGAAGTATAGTCGCAATTGAACCAAAAACTGGAGATATATTGGCGCTAATAAATTCTCCATCATATGATTTGAGCAGCTTGATTGATAAAAACAGATCGATTAATTACAAAAAACTTGAAAATGATTCTATTGGTAAACCACTGTTTGAAAGAGGACTACAAGGTCAATATGCACCTGGCTCAACATTTAAAATCATAAATGCCTTAATTGGTTTACAGGAAAATGTTATTAATGAAGAAACAATGCATAGGTGTGAAGGAGGGCATTTCTATTCTAAAAATGCTTTCATGAGATGTCACACTAAGGAGACAACGTTTAGTGATCTTAATAATGCAATTTATACATCTTGCAACACATTTTTTGCAAAAACTTACAAAGAAATAATTGAAAATTATGAAAGTTCATCTGTAGGTTTGGACAAATGGAATGATTATGTAAGATCATTTGGATTTGGAAATTATTTAGGGTACGATCATCCAACAGGTCAACCTGGTTTTATACCATCTTCACAATACTATGATAATTGGTATAATAATTCTTGGAGAGCAGTTACAACAATATCAAACTCTATAGGACAAGGTGAAATACTGACAACTCCAATACAACTTGCTAATTTTGCGGCTACTATAGCAAATCGTGGTTGGTATATTACCCCACATTTTGTAAAGGAAATTGAAAATGATTCAATAAATGATAACTACAAGAGAAAAAACGTTTCACTTATAGATTCAAAACATTTTAAACCAATAATTAATGGAATGATAGATGTAATTGATATTGGAACTGCAACGAATTCTAAAATTAGAGATATTAAAATTGCTGGAAAAACTGGAACTGCTGAAAATTTCATTAGAGTTAATGGAAAAAGAAAACAACTGACTGACCACTCTATATTTATTGGTTTTGCACCAGCAGATGACCCAAAAATTGCAATTTGTGTATTTATTGAAAATGGATATTGGGGATCAAGATGGGCGGCACCTATATCTAGTTTGATTATTGAAAAATATTTGAAAAAGGAAATTAATAGAAAGTGGTTAGAAAATTATATCCTCGAAGGCGATTTAACTACAGAATATTTAAAACCCTATTTAACTACTAATTTCAGTATTAATGAGTAATCTAAAAATTAAAAACTATGATCTTACTTCACTAATTATTGTTATTTCTCTTATAATTATTGGTTTAATCAATATTTATTCGGTTTCATATAGTGATTCAAACTCAATCGAAAATTTTTTTACAAAGCAACTGGTTTTTGTTTTATTTTCATTTGCAATATGCTCTGTTCTAATACTGCTAGACATCAATTTTTACTTTAAATATGCTAGTATTATTTACATTTCTATGGTACTATTATTAATCCTACTACTTTTTATTGGAAAAGAAGTAAATGGTGCAAAATCATGGTTCAATTTTCTTGGGTTCAGTTTACAACCCTCAGAACTAATGAAGCCTGTAACAGCTTTAGCAATAGCAAAATATTTAAGTAACGTTCACTCTGATATTAAAAACTATAAAATTCAATTTTACAGCTTCATTATAATATTAGTTCCGATAGTCTTAATTTTATTACAACCTGATCCCGGAACAGCATTAATTTTTTTTAGTTTTTACCTGGTTTTACACATTGTAGGTTTGCCATCAATATATCTAAATATCTTTATGTTTATTTCAATTTTATTTATAGCTACGATTATAATTGGCATGAAGATAATGTTGATGATTACTGGGATAATTTTTTCAATTATATTTCTTTATTCGATTTATAAAAAAAATAAAAAAAGTAAACTTATTTATATATCAGTTTTTGCAGTATTTAATATTTTAATTTCTACTTTCATTTATGAAAACCTTTTTGAGCAAAGACATAGAGACAGAATAGGAGTTGTTCTTGGCTTGGAAAAAGATCTTGCGGGAATTGGTTATAATGCTAATCAATCAAAATTAGCGTTTAATTCAGGAGGTTTATTTGGCCAGGGTTTTTTAAAAGGAACACAAACAAAAGGAGATTTTATTCCTGAACAACACAGTGATTACATTTTTGCTACAATTGGTGAAGAGTGGGGATTTTTTGGTTCACTTTTCGTTATATCATTGTTTATTGTTCTGCTAATGAGGATGACGGAGAGGACTATAAAACAAACAAGTATATTTTACAAAATTTTTTCATACTCAGTAATAGCAATAATATTTTTTCATTTTGCTATTAATATTAGTATGGTTATAGGTTTATTTCCAACAGTTGGTATTCCATTACCATATATAAGTTATGGTGGTTCATCATTGCTTTCATTCATGATTTTATTTACAGGATATTTAAAAATAGACAGTCAAAAGAAGAGTAAATGGTAAATCAATTATTTTTTGATGCAAAATAATTAGATAAGTAATAAAAACTAAGGACCAGGGATATTAAAAAGATTGAGGGTATAGTAATCAGATAAGAATTGCCAAAAATGATATATTGATAATTTTCTTTGATCATATATCCCCAGCTTGGTGTGGGAGGTTGCGAACCAATGCCAAGAAATGAAAGACCGCTTTCTAGTAGAATGGACGATGCAAAATTTGCAGCAGAGAAAATTAGTATTGGTGGTAGGATATTTGGGAGTATATTATTTGATAATATTCTGATATTACTATACCCTAAAACCTTTGATGAAAAAATATAATCTTTATTTTTTTCAGAAATCACCTTGCCACGCACTAACCTTGCAACGTCAACCCATATGGACAAGCCTATAGCTATATAAACCTGCCAAAAGCCTTTGCCAAGTGCAAGAGATAATGCGATTACTAGCAATAATGTTGGGATTGACCAAAATACGTTGATTATCCAAACGATAATTTTATCGACGTATCCTCCATAATAACCAGAGATTAATCCTAAGATAATCCCTATTAAATTGGAGATAGTTACTGCCATTAAGCCAATGGAAAGAGATACTCTAACACCCAAAATTATTCTGCTAAATAAATCTCTACCATAAATATCAGTTCCAAAAATAAATTTTTTTTCATAGATAAAATCTTTAATATTATGTACATTATTATGTATATTACTATTGTTTTTGATAGTAATAATTTTTTCATCAATTACTGATTTATTAATTTCATTGTAATTAATAATCTTCAATACACTGTCGTTTATAATCTCATAATCATCAATAGCGTATAATTCAGCGGTAATATTAGATCCAAAAAATAAATCTTTTAATTTATGTTGATGGGATACATTTTCAAAAAACTTTTTTTTAAAACCTGGTTTTTTTGATTTAATAATCAAATTTATACTATTTGCATTTGTGGTTTTGTCAGGAATTATGAAATAAGAAGAAATTGAAAGGAAAATAAATAAGCAAATAATAAATATTGAAATATATAATGGAATTTTTTTTATTATTTGAGTTAACAAGATTGTTATTCAGATTTATTATTTACAGCTAAAATATAGTTTGTTTTGATAGAGTTATCAATAAGGTTAAGTGCATTAACTGCTTGATCAATAAAAATATCTTTTGAAAGACTTTCATGCCATTTAGATCTAGCTTCGAACAGCTCTTTATTCGCGTTTATAAAAGTCTTTTCTGCTTTTAAGAGATTAAAACTCAATTCATTTTGAAATTTCGAAATATTATCAAATTGACTTGCCTGTTGTTTTTGATTTTTTTGATACTCCTTGTATTTTACAATATTCAATGGAACATTCTTCTTATTTTGCTGATTCCTAATCCACTCGGCTCTATCATAAATATTATTTATTAGTTTATTTTGATTTAGTTTCTTATTGATTTGGTCTTTTACGTAATTAAATTTGTCGTTGTACTTGTTCCATTTAGTGTAAGTTGCAGGACCTATTTTATCCCACTTAATAGGATTTTTTTCATCCCTTTCACCATTGAAAATATACATGTAGCTGTCAGGAATTATTATGTCACTTTGCACACCTTCCAATTGAACAGACTCACCATTAACTCTATAGAAAATATCAGTTGTAACTTTAAGAGCGCCCATATCATAATCAGTATTGCTAATAAATCGATTTAAATCAACAATATTTTGGACGGTTCCTTTTCCAAATGATTTTTCGCTACCAATAATTATAGCTCTGTTGTAATCTTGTAAAGCAGCTGAAATAATCTCTGATGCAGATGCACTCATTTCATTAATTAATAACACCAAAGGACCATCCCAATAAACTTGTGGGTCTCTATCATACAAGATTTTTTTTCTGTTTCCAATTGATTTAACTTGAACAACAGGTCCTTTCTCAATAAATAGACCTGTCATTTCTACAACAGTTTGTAAAGATCCCCCACCATTATTTCTCAAATCAAGTATAAGCCCTTGGATACCATTGTTTTTTAATTTTATAATTTCATTTTTAACATCATTGGCAGAATTTCTATTTTTGTAATTATCAAAATCAGCATAAAATTTAGGTAAACTTATATATCCATAATTACTATCATTTTTAGAAATTAGTGTTGATTTTGCAAAGGTTTCTTCGAGCTCAACCTCATCTCTTTTTATTTTCACATCTTGAATTTGTCCATCAATTTTTTTAACTCTCAATGTAACAACTGTTCCTGCAGGGCCTTTAATTAATTTTATCGAGTCGTCTAACTTCATTCCATAAATACTCACCAGCTCATCATCTCCTTGTCCAACAGCTAATATTACATCACCAACATCTAAAAGCTTATCCTTCCAAACAGGACCACCAATTATGACGTCTACAATTTTTACATTACCATCAGCCTTAGATAATCGAGCTCCAATACCATCAAATTTTCCAGAAATACTAACATCAAATTTTTCTTTATCGTCAGGCTTAAAATAGAACGTATGAGGATCAAATTGACTAACAAATGAGTTAACAAATACGGAAAACCAATCATCTCTATCCAGCTCATTAGCATAATCAAAAAAGTCATTAGTATTTTTCTTAACAGTAGAAATAGCGTTTGTTTTTATTTCATTGAAGTCTAATGAGTCAGAGCTGTATCTTTGGGTAACGATATCAAGAACAGAATACTTTATTTGCTTTCTCCATCTCTCAAAGAGCTCATTTTTTCCAGATGAGAATGGAATTGAATCATTATTAAAATCAATAAATTCGTTTTCAGTAAAATCAAAATCTGTCTCAAGAACTTTATCTACAAATAATTTTGCATCGTTTACTCTTAAATTGTAAGTGTTGTAAGTTTCTTCAAAAAATTCTAATTGATAATTTTTTATTTGATCGTCAACTTTGTACTTGTATCTATTTAGTTGTTTAATATCATTTATAGTAAAAAACCTTTTTTGTGGATCAAGTTTATAAATGAAATCATCAAAAATTTTTACTGAAAAATCATCATCTAATTCAATTGAGTTGTAATGACCTCTTTCAACAACATACTTTACAATTTCAAGTAAAACTTTCTCTTTCTCTGGATCACTTAATTTGTTCTTTTTAAAAGTAAAACCAAAAATAGTTAGACTTAAAATTGTAATTGTTATTGAAAATTTTAGATTCATATCTTGATTAAATATAACTAATTGAGGTTTATCTGCACAAAGTCAATGTGAATATATCTTATTTCTTTAATTTTGTCAAAAATTGGACCATTGGATAAAAAAAAACCATTAATCTTAGTAACCAATGACGACGGAATAACAGCACCCGGAATAAGATGCCTTATTGATGTTATGAATGAAATAGGAAATGTAGTTGTTATTGCACCTGACAGTCCACAATCGGCTATGGGACATGCCATAACAATTAATTCTACCCTACATTGTCAAAAAGTGGTTATAGACACTGGTCCACAAATTGAATATTCATGTTCTGGAACCCCTGCAGACTGTGTAAAACTTGGTATCAATGAAATATTGAGCCGAAAACCTGACTTATGCGTTTCAGGTGTTAATCATGGGTCCAATGCATCAATAAACGTTATTTACTCTGGTACAATGAGTGCTGCTATTGAAGCCTCAATCGAAGGCATACCTGCTATTGGTTTTTCATTGTTAGATTACAATTGGAAAGCAGATTTTAATCAAATAAAGAGTTTTATAAAAAGAATTTCACTTGAGTCGTTGAAAAATGGAATTCCTATTGGAACTTCTTTAAATGTAAATTTTCCAAAATTGATGGAAAAAGAAATAAAGGGAATCAAAATATGCAATCAAGCAAAAGCTCATTGGATTGAAAAGTTTGATAAAAGAATCAATCCACAAGGTAGAGAATACTACTGGCTAACAGGCGAATTTATAAATAATGATAACTCAAACGATTCTGATGAGTGGGCTTTAAAAAATGGATACATTTCCATTGTCCCTATTCAATATGATTTAACTAACTACTCAGTTTTAAAAGACTTACAAAACTGGAATTTTTGAAATGAAATATTACATAATAGCAGGAGAAGCTTCAGGTGATCTTCATGGCTCCAAACTAATACAGGAAATAAAAGAAAATGATCCAGAATCCAGCTTTAGACTGTGGGGAGGAGAACTAATGTCAAAATCTGGAGGTAAGGTTGTGAAAAGTTTAGAAGAATTATCATTTATGGGTTTTTATGAAATCTTAATTAACATTTTTACAGTAATTAAAAACCTTTCTTTTTGTAAAAGAGATATCAAACTTTTCAATCCAGATAAAATAATTTTTATTGATTACCCAGGTCACAACTTAAGGATTGCCAAGTGGGCAAAAAAACAAGGATTTAAGACTTACTATTACATCAGTCCCCAGGTTTGGGCATGGAAAGAGAACAGAGTTAAAACATTAAAAAAATACATTAATGAGCTTTATGTAATTTTACCATTTGAAAAAGAATTTTTTAAAAAAAAACACAACTATAAGGTTAATTACTTTGGAAATCCTGTTTTGAATAATATTGATGAGTTTATGCGTAGAAATAAATTCAATATCAAATCAAAAAAACCTATTATTTCAATATTGCCTGGAAGCAGAAAGCAAGAAATTAAAAAAATTTTAAATGATATTTTAAAAGTTATAAAAAAATTTCCCAAATATAGGTTTATAGTAGCGGGTGTTTCTCACATTGATAAAGAATTTTATAAAAAAATATTAAAAGGAAACAATACTGAGATTGTTTTCAATAAAACTTATCAATTACTTAATTCATCCTCATACTCAATAGTAGCAAGTGGTACTGCAACATTAGAGACTGCTCTTTTCAATGTTCCTCAAATAGTATGTTACAAAACAAATTTCATGAATTATTTTCTTGCAAAGTTTATTGTAAAAATTAAGTTCATATCATTGGTTAATATAATAATGGGAAGGGAAGTTGTAAAAGAACTTATTCAAAATGATGTTAATCCAAAAAAAATAGAAATGGAGTTGTATAATTTATTCAATAACACCAAAATTAATAGTGATTATAAGGAATTGAGAAAGATTATTGGTAAGGATAATACAGCCAAGAAAATCGTTTCTCACATCATAAAAAACTAAAAGACGATATTGATTATTTTATTTTTAACGAAAATAATTTTTTTTATTTTTTTCCCATTCAAATAACTTTTCACTTTCTCATTTTGAGATAATTCTCTTTCGATGTCACTGTACTCACAATCTAACTTAAAAATCATTTTAAACCTTAACTTGCCATTAAATGAAATCGGATACTCAAATTTATCTTCAATTAGAAATGACTCATCGTGAATTGGAAAATCTTGATTAGATATAGAATCAGATTCGCCAAACTTTGACCAAATTTCTTCACAGATATGTGGAGCAAAAGGCGACATTAATAAACACAAGTTTCTAAGAACCGAAGATGATTTTTCATTTAAAGATGATAATTCATTTACACAAATCATAAAAGCACTAACACATGTATTAAATGAGAAGCTTTCGATATCTGAGTTAACTTTTTTAATTGTTTTATGTAAAACTTTTAATGAATTTTCATTTGGTTTTGTATCTAAAACATTAAATCCACTTTCATCATGAAATAAATTCCAAAACTTTTTTAAGAAATTGTGAACACCTGTTATTCCGTCCATATTCCAGGGCTTAGATTGTTCTAATGGACCCAAAAACATTTCATACATCCTCAGCGTATCAGCACCATATTTATCACATATTTTATCAGGACTCACAACATTAAATTTTGATTTGGACATTTTTTCAACCTCTCTACTGACAATAAACTTTTCATTGAACATATATTCAGCATTTTTGAACTTAGTGTCTGAATTTTTAAGTTTTTCTAAATTGAGTTCATTATTGTTAGTCAACAAGTCAATATCAACATTGATTTTTTGAACATCATATTTTTGTATTAAATCATATGAAATGTATGTGTTGGTATTCTTTATTCTGTAGATGAATGCACTGTTACCAAGGATCATACCTTGATTAACAAGTTTTTTAAAGGGTTCCGGTCCTGAAACATGTCCAAGATCATACAATACCTTGTGCCAAAATCTTGCGTAAAGGAGATGTAATACAGCGTGTTCAGCACCCCCAATATAAACATCGACTGGCATCCAGTAATCAATTTTATTTTTTTCTGCAAATGATTTACTATTCCTAGGGTCTAAAAATCTTAGAAAATACCAACATGAACCGGCCCATTGGGGCATTGTGTTGGTTTCTCTTTCATATTTTTTTCCATTCAATAAAACATTTTTCCAGGATTTATTTCTTGTCAAAGGGGATGACCCATCATTTGCTGGTTTGAAGGACTCAACTTCAGGTAGCTCTAGTGGAAGATCACTCTCACTTACAGGTGTTTTTATTTTACCATCAAACATGATTGGAATTGGCTCACCCCAATATCTTTGTCTGGTAAAAATCCAATCTCTTAACTTAAAGTTGGTAGTTTTTTCACCCAACTTTAACTCCACCAATAAATCACATACAATTTTTTTAAATTTTTGATTATCCATTCCATTAAACTTACCAGAGTTTATAATTTTTCCATTTCCAGTGTAACACTCACCTTCATCTTTGTGATGGATAACACTAACGATTTTTAGGTTAAATTTTTTTGCGAATTCGAAGTCTCTCTTATCGTGTCCAGGCACAGCCATAACAGCACCAGTTCCATATCCTGATAATACATAGTCTGCAATCCATATTGGTATTTTCTCTTTGGATATTGGATTGACTGCATAAGATCCAGTAAAAACTCCTGTTTTATCTTTTACATTTTCTTGCCTTTCTAGATCACTCTTGTGGGAGGATTTAATTATATAATTCTCAACACGGCTCTTATTTTCATTTGTTGTCAATTTTATTGACAGCTCATTTTCTGGTGCTAAAACAAGGTATGTAGCTCCAAAAATGGTGTCTGGACGGGTCGTAAACACATCAACAAAAGTATTTTTATCAATTACAAATCTGACTTTTGCACCCTCTGACTTTCCAATCCAATTTTTTTGGGATAGTTTTATTGATTCTGGCCAATCCAAAGTTTTTAAATCGTCTAACAATCTTTCAGCATATGCTGTTATCCTCATTACCCATTGTCGCATAGGTTTTCTAACAACGGGGTGACCTCCCCTTTCACTTAGACCCCCAATAACCTCTTCATTTGAAAGAACAGTTCCAAGTTCCTCACACCAATTCACGTTTATGTTATCAAGGTATGCCAATCTTTTTGAATCGATAAATTGCATTTTTTCATTTTCATTTAAACCAATTGGAATTTCCAACTGCGAAATATCTTTTGCTTTGTTTTCATTGACGTCAAAAAAAGAGTTATAAAGTTTTAAAAAGATCCATTGAGTCCATTTATAATAGCTTGAATCACTTGTTTTTATTTCACGATCCCAATCATATGACAAACCAAGTTTGTTTAGTTGTTTTTTAAATCTTTCAATATTTATATTAGTTGTGAGTTTAGGGTGTTTACCCGTCTTTATTGCATATTGCTCAGCGGGTAGACCAAAAGAATCGAAACCCATCGGGTGTAATACATTAAACCCTTTTTTTCTTTTAAATCTTGAAATTATGTCAGATGCAATATATCCCAATGGATGACCTACGTGAAGGCCTGAGCCACTTGGATAAGGGAACATGTCTAAAACGTAATATTTAGGCTTACTTTGATCCATCTCAGTTTTGAAAGTCTTATTTTCTGACCAGTAGCTCTGCCACTTACTTTCGATGGATTTAAAATCGTATACCATTAGGAATTAATGTGATAAAAATAATACTATTGTTTGATAACAAAAAAGTTATAATTAAACTTAAATCATAAACCTTTAGTAATTTTATAAAAAAATCTATTGAAAAAAATTACAAACAGCAAAATATTTTCAAACTACATACTGGTTATAATCAGTATTACTATTGTTTTATTTTTTCTTTCATCCTTCTTAATTACAATACTAAATTCTGAAAAGATTATTAATAATTTAAAGGAAAAAGTTCCAGTTGTAGTTTTTTTGAAAGAAAACATTACGGCAATCGAATTAATTCAATTTGAAAAAAAATTAAAAATTGACGAAAAAGTAAAGTCTTTTAATTTTATAAATAAAGATGAAGCAGCCGAAAACTTAAGTAAAAATATTGGTGAAGATTTCTTAGAATTTTTAGGATACAATCCTTTACTAGATTCATTTGATATTTTTTTCTACTCTGATTATATAGACTCATTTAACGTAGATGAAATTGTTAATACATTTAAAAGTGAAGATTTTATTGATGAAGTAACCTATGATGCGCCCTTAATATTTTTAATTAACTCAAATTTTGAAAAACTAAAAAAAATAACACTTATTCTTGGCTGTTTATTTATGTTAATATCACTTATATTAATTAATAATACCATTCGTCTGTCGCTTTATTCAAATAGACTTAATATTAAAACCATGCAGTTAGTTGGAGCTAAAAAAAGCTTTATTATGCGGCCAATAATAAAACGTCAAATTTTTTTCGCAATTACAGCATCAATAATTTCAAGTTTAATAATCGTTTTTATTGTCATATATATGTCAAATAATATTTTTGAGATTAACATCAATGAAATACTGAATTCATTAATTATTTCATTTTCTACATCTCTTTTATTTAGCTTATTTATATCTTTCATCTCAACAACACTTATAACCAATAAATTTTTAAATTCAAAAATTGACAAACTGTACTAATGAAAAAAGAGAAAAAAAAACTTCTATTTGGGAAAAGAAATTACCAGTTAATGATATTGGGCTTGGTCTTTATTGCACTTGGATTTTTTTTAATGTCGGGGGGCGGATCCGATGACCCCAACGTTTTTAATGATGAAATTTATAATTTTAGAAGAATACGCCTTGCTCCTTTTTTAGTTGTTTTTGGGTTTGTAATTGAAGCATATGCAATTATGAAAAACCCTGACTAAATGGAAATTATTAAGTCAATTTTACTTGGGATAGTTCAGGGATTAACGGAGTTCCTTCCAATTTCATCAAGTGGACATCTTGAAATATTCAAAGTTATTTTAGGCTTTGAAATTGGACTCAATAACAATATACTTTTTACTTTAATACTTCATTTAGCAACTAGCTTCAGTGTGATAGTTGTATATTGGATCGATATTAAAAAAATCTTTAAAAGTGTTTTTAGCTTAAAAAAAGACGAAAACACCTATTTTTTCTCCCTAATTTTAATTTCAATTTTTCCAGCAGGTATTGTCGGTTTCTTTTTTGAAGAAAAGATCTCAAACCTTTTTGATGGTAATATCATTTTGGTAGGTTCAATGTTGTTATTAACATCGATAATTTTATTTATATCTGACTTTAAAATAAAGACAACAAATAAATTGGATTATGTAAAATCCTTTTTTGTTGGAGTTTCACAAGCTCTAGCAATAATCCCGGGGATCTCACGGAGTGGATTAACCATATGTTCCTCCGTCTTAATGGGAGTCAATCGTGAATTAGCAGCAAAATTTTCATTTTTAATGGTTCTACCAATAATATTTGGTTCATTTTTAAAAATTCTAATTTTTGATGAAATAATTTTCAATCAAGAAATTATTAGTTCTTATGTTTTTGGATTTTTAAGTGCATTTATATCTGGAATTTTTGCATGCAAATGGATGATTGTAATCGTAAAAAAAAGTAAGATGAAGTACTTCTCACTATATTGTTTGGCTGTAGGTTTAATTTGTATATTTTTCAGTCTGTAAATGTTTGATGATGTTAAAAAAATTCAGGATGGATTAATTCTTCCAGTTTACAAACCATTGTTTTGGTCATCATTTGATGTTATTAAGACAATAAGATTTTTCTTCAAAAAAAAATATGGACTTAGAAAAATCAAAGTTGGTCATGCAGGTACTTTGGATCCTTTAGCAACTGGCTTACTATTGGTTTGTACGGGGAAAAAAACAAAACAAATAGAAAAGCTTCAAGCTTTAAAAAAGACGTATTATACAACTTTTCACTTTGGAGCAACTACCCCTTCATTTGATCTTGAAACTGATATAGACAAAGTTTATGATATTAATCACATAACCAATAATCAAATTAAACAAACAATTGAAAAGTTTAAGGGTGAATTACTTCAAAAACCTCCTTTGTATTCAGCAATTAAAAAAAATGGAGAAAAACTATATGATTTTGCAAGAAAAGGAATAAACATAAGTGATATAAAAAAAAGAAAAATTGAGATTTTTGAATTTATTATATTAAAAAACAATTTCCCGGAAGTAGATTTTAAAATTACTTGTTCAAAAGGAACTTATGTTAGAAGTATAGCAAATGATTTTGGAAAATGTCTTAATTCAGGTGCATTTGTGAAACATCTTGAAAGGTTTTCAATTGGAGATTACGATCTCGCCAGCTCAATAAGCATCAATAATTTCAAAAGTTTTGATTAAATAGTTTTTTCAGAAAATTATCTCTCGATATTTCTACTGCACCCAGACTACTTAGATGTTGTGAAGGCACCTGGCAATCTATGAACCTGTAATTATTACGCTTAAGTTCTTGACATAAAAAGTACAACCCAACTTTACTTGCATTAGATTTTACCGAAAACATACTTTCGCCACAAAAAATATTACCCAAATCCAGACCATACAAACCCCCAATAATCACACCATTTTGCCAGACTTCGACAGAGTGGGCGTAACCCATTTCATGAAGCTTAATAAATGATTGTTTCAACCCATTGGTAATCCATGTGCCTTTTTGGTTAACCCTCTTAATATTTGAACAAGATTCAATTACATCCTCAAAGTTTTCATTGAAGCTAACTCGATATTCATTCTTTTTTAAAAATGACTTAAAACTTTTTGAAATCTTAATTTTTTCTGGAAATAAAATCATGCGAGGATCTGGACTCCACCACATTAAATTTTCATCATCACTAAACCAAGGGAAAATCCCATTTTTGTATGCTTCTAATATTCTTAAGGGATTTAGATCTCCTCCGACAGCAACAATGCCTTCTTTAGTCGCAGATTGTGGGGGGGGGAACTTATAATCATCACCGAGTTGTTGCATATTCAGAATGGCAGGTCATCCGTATCCGCTGAATCATCAGCTTTAATATCAATATCATCAGGAATAGGTGGTAAATTACCCTCGGTTTGATTTTGTGTTTTTTCGATCCTCCATCCTTGAATTGAGTTGAAATATTTTGTCTCCCCTTCTTTATTTACCCATTCTCTTCCTCTAAGATTTATATCAATTTTTACAAACTCTCCAACATTGAATGAATCCAAAATTTCACACCTATCTTGTATAAACTCAACTAAAATATTTTGAGGATACTGTTCTTGTGTGGTTACTACAAGTTCTCTTTTTTTAAAACCATTAGAGCCGTACTCTTTAGTTTCATTTATTAACTTAATTATTCCTGATATATTCATTTTAAATTTGATTTAATTTTTATAACTATGGATTTAAACTCATTATCATCCAATTTTATAGATCTACCAAAATTCATATCACTCATGGATTCTAAAGGTATTAGGTGCACATGAACGTGAGGAACCTCAAGTCCTACAACCGAAAGTGCTATTCTTTTACAATTGACTGATTTTTTTAATGCTATCGCAATTTTTCTAGAAAAATTCATGAGTTTTTGATAATCTTCAGAGCTTAGATCAAAAATATAGTCAATCTCTTTTTTTAATATACATAATGTGTGACCCTTACTGTTTGGATTAATATCTAAAAAAGCAAAACAGTCGTCAGTCTCGTCAATTTTATGACATGGCAGCTCTCCTCTTAATATTTTTGTGAAAATTGAAGACAAATTACGACCTTGTTATTGATAAAATTTCAAAATTTATTGTTCCGTTTGGAACTTTAATCTTAGCAATATCACCTACTGATTTTCCTAGAAGACCTTGCCCAATAGGTGAATTAACTGATATTTTTCCATCTCTTAAATTAGCCTCACTTTCTGCCACCAAAGTATATTCTAGGGTAGCTTGATTAGCTTGATTTTTGATTTTAACTTTTGATAGAACAAGTACTTTTGAAGAATCAAGCTGTGATTCATCGATAAGTCTAGCGTTTGATAGTGTTTCCTCCAATTTTGAAATTTTCAGCTCCAACAATCCCTGTGCCTCTTTTGCTGCATCGTATTCAGCATTCTCACTTAAATCGCCCTTATCTCTTGCCTCTGCTATTGCTTTTGAAGCTTTAGGTCTTTCTACATCCTTCAACTGATTGAGCTCAGCCCTTAACTTATTAAGACCATCTTTTGTATAGTAATTGACCTTCATACACTTTAAAAAAAAGCCTCTTAAATAGAGGTTTACCCAATATACAAATTTTAATCTTCTTTTATTTAAATTTGAAAATTGATAATGAGAATAATATTAATAGTAATTGTTTTAATATTTAGTTGTGAAGATGGGAACGTTAATTTCAATCCTTACATTCCAAATATAAACTTTGATAAAACCATCAATTTAGATTTACCATTATATGATGATGTTAAGTTCTCAAGTGGTTCTGTTGAACTTAGCGGGATTGGTGTATGCGGGATAGTGATTTTTAACTTCAACGGCGATATTTTAGCATGGGAACAATGTCCACCCAATCATTCTGTTAACTCATCATGCCCAAAATTAAATATAAGTGGGGTACAACTTTCATGTGATTGTACACAAAACCTATATAGTTTAGCCACTGGTCAACTACTAAATAACATTGATCAAAATAACAAATACCCCCTAGTGAGATACAGAACTGAAAAAATCGGATCTTCACTTAGAATATATAATTAGAAATTAAAATCAAGACCTAACAGGAAATTAATTTCAGCCATTGGATAAAAATATGATCCGGAGTATGTTTTATTATCAATGTCATAAAAATAATGCCCACCATAGCTTTCATATTTTTGATTCAATAAATTATTTACTAGTAGCTTAAACTCAGAATCTTGAGAAAATCCTGGTATTGAAAAGTTATAGTTTAATCCTAAATCATTAACAACATATGATGCAAGAATAGAAGACTCAACATTTGTGTTTGACATGTATTGTTTTCCAACATACTTGGTATTAAAAAATAAAAGTGTTTTACTATTTAAATTATATTCAACAGAATTTCCAAAAATCAAGTTTGGTGAAAAGGAAATATCAGTTTTACCAAAATTTCTCAAACTACCATCAAATTGAGTTAAATAATCACTGTTTTTATTTGAGCTAAATGTAATATTCGGCTTAATTGTAAAGTAATCATCTATAAAGAAAATACCATCAAACTCAATTCCAGCACGGTAACTTTCCCCAACATTTGCTCTTATATAATAACCAACATCGTCTCTCTCTCCAGTTAAAACCAATTGATCATTATAATCCATAAAGTATAAATTGATATTATATATGGACTTTTTTCCTTTATACTTCCATCCTAACTCAAAATCATCAAGCATTTCAGGAAAAGGATTTCCGTTTTCGTAGTCTGTTCTTGTTGGTTCCCTGTGAGCACGAGCAAATGATAAATAAAATTCATTATTGCGATTTAATTTATAATAGAGACCTGCTTTGGGGTTAAAAAAATTGAAAATTTTATTTATGTTATTACCACCAATTAATTCAGCGTCATAATTTATATTTCTGTTCTGAAGATCAACAAAAGCATAAAGCTTATTATTGAAAGTATATTGGAACTTTGCAAATAAATTAAACTCCTCTTTGTTACCATAATTATCGTAATATCTGTGCCTGATTTCTGAATTACCTGCATTTCTAGCCCATATTACTTCACCAAAATGATCACCAAAATATTTATTTAGTGTTCCTCCTAAAATCAATTTGCTTGAATTTTTTTCATAAATAAAATTAAAGAGTGAACCATAAAAATCATTATCCAACCATTTTCTTCTAATAAGGTCTGAGATTACTTCACCATTATTATGAAAAATCAAATAATCAGATAAATTTTGGTCTTCATTATACTCCTCATAGTAACCTCTGCCGTGAGTGTAATGAAATGTTAGATTGGCACGCCATGATGGATTTATCTTGTGATTAAAAATCAATTGGTAATGGTCTTGCTTATAATTATCCTCTTGTTTATCGTAAAAAAATTGATCACCATCATCATTGAAATATATGCCTGCATAATTAAATTTTCTATTGGTACTTAAGGTTTCTTGATCAAGACCATACCAAGCTTGATAAGTTCTCTCATGCCCACCAAAAGCAATAAATTTTATATTGGTTCTTTCTTTATAATATGAGCCCTGCAAAAAATAACCTTTTAAATTTGAAGATGCCCGATCGATATATCCTTCGGAATATATTTTTGATAGATTACCATTTAATTCAAAATACTTACCTACCCTCCCAGTTGTAAAACTTATTGAATTTTTTAGTGTTCCATAACTACCAAAGGAATTTGATAATTTGAATTTAGGAGCCTGAGATTGTTTTTGAGTAGAAACATTAATACTCCCACCAAAAGCCCCTGCCCCGTTAGTAGAAGTTCCTACCCCACGCTGAATCTGAATACTTGAAATACTACTCGCAAAATCTGGCAAATCAACCCAATAAGTAGCGTGGGATTCTGAATCATTAAGTGGTACACCATTTATTGTAACATTAATTCTAGAGCCATCCGAACCTCTAATACTCATTCCCGTATAACCTATTCCATTTCCTGCATCAGATGTAACATTTACAGACGGCGTCATACTTAAAATGAAAGGGACGTCTTGCCCAAGATTTACTTTTGAAATATCATCAGCATCCAATACTTTAAACGGAACAGGGTTATTGGAAGAAGCTCTAATTGCTGTTACAACTACCTCGTCAAGGTTTTGTTTATTTACTAGAATAGTGTCAACTATATTTTCTTGTGAAAAGATTGCGATATTCGAAAATAAAAATACCGTTAAAATTAAATTTTTCATATTTATAAACTTTAACGGGATTCTAAAGTGAGTCACATTTCCTTACAAAAATTACTTTGTCAGGTTCAATGGGTATAATCTCAGCCGTAGCACCCCAGAATTTATACAAAGTTAAAAAAAAAAGCGGCCCGAAAGCCGCTTTTAAATCCTAATAAGAAATTTTGAGTCCAATAGAAACATTTCTTCCCATATCATAAAAACCGTAGTTTTTAAATCTGGATAAATGATCGTAGTAATACTTATCAAAAACATTTTCAACTTTCCAGAATAACTGAGCTCTCGCACCAGGGTATAATATATTTAAATCATACTGCCCTGAAACATCAACTAAGAAGTTTGAGTGAGTTGAATTCTCAAAAGTTGCCACTTTATCTTGTCTCGCTTTATGTAAAATATCTATTCCGTAGTTAATTTTATCACTAAAGTCTAGATCAAGATTAAGCTTAAATGTTACTGGTGGAATGTCTGGAAGCCATCCATCGTTTTTCTTTTTACCTCTTAGGTATTCCATGGATGCATAATATGACAACCAATCGATTCCAGTTTTGGATGAATAAGCAATTTCACCACCTAGAATAGTTGCATCTGATTGTGCGTATTCATAGATAGGCATAAATTCATCAGTTTGAGCACCTGTTGGATTTAAGAAAATATAGTCGTTGATATTATTATAAAATAAATCTACAAGTAAACTGGATTTTTCATTAGATGTCTCGAAAGAAATATCAGTTTGAAAGTTTTTTTCAACCGCTAGTTCAGTAGATCCAATTTCATATCTACCAGTTCCGTGGTGTTCACCATCAGAAAATAATTCAGAAAGATTAGGAGCCCTGTAGCCAGTTGCCAAATTCAATCGAAAAATAGAAGATTGAGACAAATCTTTCTTGTAGCCAGCTGATGCAGTCATACTTGTGTAGGTTTTTTCAATACCAATGGCATCGATTTGCCTCATATCAGCTCTAACTCCAAGCATTAAATTAGATGAATCAAAATGAAAATGTGAAAGCATAAATAATCCCATATCATTTTTTGTAGCGTTAGGAATTAAAATCTCCTCTCCATGATTTTCATTTGTTTGATGAATAAAGTTACCTCCAACAGCTATCTCAACATTGTCATTTTTTTCATTGACATATTTCCAGTCAAGAGAAGTTACTCTCAATGTCATATCAAGAGCTGCTTCTTCCCCGTGGTCATCGTGGTCATCGTGGTCATCGTGGTCATCGTGGTCATCATCATGGTCATCATCATGGTCATCACCATGATCATCGTCACCATGCTCATCACCATGTTCATCATGATGTCCAAATTCTTTTCTCAAATTTTGAGAAAAACCTGCAGTTACTGTAAAAGTTGAATTGTCAAACTTTATATCATTTTTCCAACTAACAATAAAGTTTTCAATGTCTTGGTAACTTTCCTCTTCTTCATGCTCCTCATGATCATCATGGTCATCGTCGTGATCATCATCATGGTCATCATCATGGTCATCATCATGATCCCCATCATCATGGTCATCGTGACCTTCTTCTTCATCTCCATGTGGTACATACAAAGTTGACTCATTGAAATTAATTCTAAAATCAGAGCTATAGTTGCCCTTAGAATAACCCAAAGCAAGTTGAAAATCTTTCGATTCCATTCCAGTGCTTTCATAAGGCCCCTCGTAACCATCAGGTCTTTTTGATCCTGAATAATCACCATTTTCAACAACACTAGCCCTAGCGATTAAACTAAACTCATCGATTGTAGTACTAACTCCTATAGTGGAATTAAAACCTGAATAATTGGTATTATAAAATGTAGAGAAATCCCCCTTGGTCCCATTGTATTTGAGGTACTTTTGAGGATTGAAATACAGCACACCTCCAATGGCATCACTACCATACAATATGGAAGCTGGTCCTTTGATCAGTTCAACAGAACTGACGCCACCAGTTGCGATATCAATGCCGTGTTCATCACCCCATTGCTGATTCTCGTAACGAATGTTTTGATTGAAAACAACGACACGATTACTAGACAGACCTCTGATATTTGGTTTGTATATTCCAGGTCCTGTTGATATAAATGAAAGTCCTGGTGTTTCTCCAAGGACATCCTTCATTGTTTGAGTATTTACAGCACTCATTTTTGCCAAATCTACTTTTGTAACCTTAATTACATTTTCATCAGCTGTTTCTCCAAAGGGAGTGGATACGATAACCTCATCCAACATTACTGGCAATATCGAATCAACCTCAACCTCTTGAGAAAAATTTTTATTTGTTATTAGTAGGGCCAATATCAAGGTGGCCCTTATTAAGTTTTTCATATATATTTTATTTAATTAATTTTTTTATCCGTGTTCTAAACTTTAATAGGTGGTGCCCTTGAATTAAAATTGATAAAACCAAAGTTTTTTTGGAATGATTTAGAAAAAACCAAACCAACAGTCAACATAGTTATAATAAATGAATATAAAATTGAATAATAATAGTCAAAATCAGTGGCAGATCTAAAAATTAAACAAAAAGTACATATACTTTCCGGGGTTTGAAGTGTTTGATCTGTGCTACTGATATGATCATGATGATGATCATGATGATGATCATGGAAAAAATTATGACCAAACTGCAATAGTTGAGGAAGAAAAAGCAAAAAAATAAAGAATGAAACAATAACTTTTTTCAAGTTTTCCTGAGTAAAATTTCGTCCACAAAATTAATAGATTTTTTCAATCTTTCCTTAAAATTACCTGAAATTAATTTGAAAGGTTTGTGATTTTTAATTAAAGCTTCTTTAAAATTTTCAAGAAATAACTTTCTGTCATTGGGTCTATCTCTTAAATCGTCTTTCACCCACGGTATGTCAATATCAAGTAATAAATACAAATCGTATTTATTTTCTTTTGAATACTTATCAATTACTGGGTCACAAAAATTATTAAAATACAACCTGGAGTATGTGGCTGTTGTTAAAAGATCTGTGTCACAAAAAAGTATACGATTTGCTTTTTTACTTAATATATTTTCAGAATTCATTTGACCAATTGCAATTGGTATCAGATCATCAATTTCACAGACCTTATTTTGTTCATCCATTTTTTTTTGCAAAAACTCTCTTGCAAATTCTTTTACAAATAAAGTTTTATAATGTTTTGCAAGTTCGACTGCTAAACTTGTTTTTCCTGTAGACTCTGGACCAAATAAAACTATTTTTATGCAATCCGTTTTTTGTTGTTGTAAATACTTTTCCATTTATAATAGCCAGCAACTGCAATTAGTGTAAAGATAAGATATTGAAAACTCGAGAAAGCCAATCCCTTAACAAAATAAAGAGGAACCGAAATAACATCTCCCAAAATCCAAAAAAACCAACTTTCAATTTTTCTTCTAGCCATCAACCACATTCCAACAAAAAAGATTGCTGTAGTTAAAATATCTATATACGAAACCAAACCACTCCACTTGTCAAAAAAAGAATATAGATATGAAACAAAAAGAGTTGATGAAATGATAATAATCAAAATTATTTTAATATCTGCTTCTTTTATTTTGGTAATGGGAGTATATTCTTGATTATGGGATTTTCTTGTCCAATAATACCATCCGTAAATACTCATCAAAAAATAATATACATTTATTATCATATCTCCCAATAATTCCCATTTTACCAATAAGTAAACAAAAATTGAAGTATTAATAATACCGGTTGGATATACCAATACATTATTATTTTTTGAGAACCAAACAGAAAGAAGTCCAAAAAAAACTGCTATCAGCTCTAAACTTATGTCAACGTTGGAATATTGACTGTATTGTTGAAATATTTGATCTATAATTTCATTCATCATATACAAGGCTACAAATATAATTTGGTGTAATTATAGTTTTTGATTTTAAATTTAAATGTTTGCCTAAACCATTAATTTGCAGGTTTGAGTCATCTCCCAATTGTTTAACTATAATATCGTTTTTCAAACTCAGTTGACCGACTGTAAAGTATTTATATGCAGCTTCTTTGATTGTCCATAACTGAGTCAACTTTTTCAAATTATTTTTTTCAGTCAATTTTTTTTCAAGATCGTTGATAAACTTATTGGATACTTTAAAAATTTTTTCATTTATAATCTCTAAATCAATCCCCACTTTTTCTTTTGAAAGACAAACTGCAACAAAGAATTCTGAATGACTAATTGAAATATTTAAACCACTGGTAAGAAGAGGTGCTCCATAGTTGTTATAGAAAAGGTCTTGGGAAGGAATATTTCTGTGTTTAAGGATTTGATGTACTGCTAAAATTTGATTTTTCTTTAATTGGGATTTATTGGAATCTATTTTTTTTAATATATTTTTTGGAAGATCAGTCGCTTTCATTTTGTCTGATTTTTTGATTTCCCAAATCAATAACTCAAACCTATTAAAAAGTTGGGTATGATCAATTAAAGCCATAAGGCTTAAATATAAATAAATGAGATTTATTTTTCTAAAGGAAGAATTGAAACAAAGGATTTGTTGTCTTTTTTCTTAGTGAACTTAACAACTCCGTCAATCTTGGCATGCAATGTATGGTCTTTTCCAAGATAGACATTATCACCTGCTTTGTGTTTAGTTCCTCTTTGTCTTACTAAGATATTTCCAGCATGAGCAAACTGACCTCCAAAGATTTTAACACCAAGTCGCTTGGATTCTGATTCTCTACCGTTTTTGGAACTACCGACACCTTTTTTATGAGCCATTTCTTATTATTTTTTTGTTTTACTATTGGTTTTTGTTGCCTTTGCTTTTGGTTTTTCTTCCTTGGGCTTGGTGGCCACTTTGGCCTTGGCAGCAGACTTTTCGTTCACCTTCTCAATGATAATCTCTGTCATTTGTTGTCTATGTCCATTTTTAACCTTATAACCCTTTCGTCTCTTTTTTTTGAAAACAATAACTTTTTTATCCTTAAAATGCTTAATAATCTTTGCTTCAACAGATGCTCCAACTACTAGTGGATTACCAATTTTAGTATCTTTTCCATTGTCAACCATCAAAACATCATCAAATTTAACTTTAGCACCCTCTTTTTCTTGAAGTTTATCAACAAAAAGCTTAGTGTCTTTCTCAACACTATATTGTTTTCCAGAAATTTTAACTATTGCATTCATCTTATAGCGGGGCAAATATAATTAAATCCGAATAATTTGAACAAAAAATATTTATTATTTAAAAAGACAACTTTCATGGTTAAAAATTAGTTAAATTGGTTGTATGAAAAATATATTATCACTTTTTGCTTTACTATTTTTAATCAATTCTTACAATCAAGTTGAAGTTTCACCCTCAGATGTTATGTCTAAATATATTGAGGCAATTGGAGGAAAAGAGAAGTTAGAGTACGTTGAATCTATAATGATGGTAGGGAATTTTGAAATTCCTCAAGCACCATTTAAGCCATCCGTTATAATTAAGCAGCAAAACCCAAATAAAACATCTCTGGAAATGAGTGCTCCAGAAATGGGAACGATAATGAAACAAAAATTTAATGGTGAAACAGGGTATATGGAGCAAATGGGGCAAAATATTCCATTAAATGAGGATCAGATTAAAAGTTCTAAATCAAAGAAGGGAATTTTTGAAGAACTTTATTATGATTCATCACAGTTGCAAGTTGATGGATATACTACAATTGGTGGCAATGAGTTGGTAAAAATTAAAGTTGATGATAAAACCATAAAATATTATGATGTAAATTCTGGTCTTCTTGAACGGATTGAAGAAACTACGTCGGTGGAAGGGAACTCCATAACCACAACAAGAAAATTATCAGATTACAGAGATGTTGATGGAATTTTATATCCTTTTAAAACCGAAATTATAAATGGAATGCAAACCATTACAATTGAATTTGAAGAAATTAAATTCAATGAGTCATTCGCTGAGAGTGATTTTAACTAATTTTCTGTTTATTGTTGACTAAATAAACCCCTGAAAGAATAATTATAGTGGCTACGTACTGTTTGAGACTTAGAACTTCACCATCAATCACTCCCCAAAAAATCGCAACGATAGGCATTAAATATGTCACAGCAGAGGCAAACAAGGGCGAAGCTAATTTCACAAACCTATTAAAGAGTGTTTGAGCAATAGCGCTGCTAAATAAAGAAAGTAAGAAAACAAATACTATTGATTCATAAATATTGGATTGACCAAACTTCAAAACAAAAAAATCAGAATAAAATAATACTAAGACAGCTGGAGGCAGAATTGACAGAAAAATTCCTGCTGTAACTGCTGAGGGTGAAATTTCTGTTAAGTAAGTCTTTATTAAGTTTACTGATGCTCCATAACCAACTGTTGTAAAAAAAATAAAAATTGAAAAGTAAACATTGTAATTTGGGGAAATTCCACCATTATATAATAAAAGTATCCCGCCAAAAAAAGCGACAACCAAGCCTATGACTTGTTTTATTGTAAAGGTTAAGCTGAAGAAAATTATTCCAATTATTAAAGTATTAATTGGAGTCAAAGTTGTTATGATAGACGCTAAACCACTTTCAATTTCTGTCTGACCAAAGCTGACCAAATAGACTGGAAAAAATGTACCTACATAGGCAGTCAAAATGATCCACTTCCAACTTTTTTTTGGGATTTCTTTAAGGGATGAGTAAGAATATATAGAAATCACAATAGCTGTAAAGATAATTCTTAAGCTTCCAACCTGAAGTGGTGTTAACCCAACTAAACTTTTTTTAATTAAAATAAATGAACTTCCCCATATTACAGAAAGAATTAATAAAAGAATCCACTTTTTGTTATTGTTTGTCATTTATTCCACTCAAAGTTTTCAATAAGTTTTCTAACATCTGCTTTTATATAGTTTATGTAGGGAAGTAAAGAGTCATAATTTGGCTCACTACTAAAAAACAAACTTCCTGCCAAAAAATTGGATGTGGAGTCGGTCAAATAAAACTGTACATTACTGGGAGCATTGCCAACATAGGTAAACATTCTACTATAAACTAAAATTTGGTCATCTGTATATTCGCTTACTTTAACTTCAGTCACATTGGCGGAATTCTCAATTATTCTATCATCAAAAATCTTGATTATTTGTGGAAAATTATTTTTGATATTAATGGAGCTAAAGAAAATTTTAGCATTTAAATCATCGTAAACAATATTGAAATTGCAATTGTCTAAATATTCAATTCTAGCAATTTTATTTTTTGAAAAACTGTAATTACACTCAGTTGTAAATGAATTATGGGATGATGTTCCAAACTCAGGTGCAAAAAATGCACTTTGTTTTGGTGTTATTGGTGAATCACAAGAGAACAAAACTAAAAAAATCCAAAAAATTCTCATTTTTTAAGACTATTTAATGCGGGACTCAAAGTTTTTAAATTAACTTTAAAACGGCAGGTCATCTGAATTATCGGATGAAGCCATTGAATCTTGATTTGTGGAAGGTGAATTCATTGGTGGTTCATTAACAGTTGTATTAGATACATCATTTTTATTAGAAAGAAAGTTAAACTCCGAAACGTGAACTTCGGTTGAATATCTTTGAACTCCATCATCACCCTTCCACTTTCTTGTCTTTAATTTACCTTCAACATAAACCTTATCTCCCTTTTTTAAATATTTTGCACAAATTTCAGCAGCTTTATTCTTAACAACTACATTATGCCATTCTGTATTAACAACTTTCTCTCCTGTTTGTTTGTTGTTGTAGCTTTCATTTGTTGCAATGGGGAATCTGCCTAAACATCCTCCATCATCAAAATTCACCATTTTGACATCATCTCCAAGATTTCCAATCAACATTACTTTATTTAATGACCCACTCATAGCTCAAAGATAATAAAACATCATCACACAAAATCATCTATTATGACTTTTAATGGTTTGGGAAAAGGTATTTCATTTAAACTGCTAAAATCATACATTTTCCCTCCGTTATTTTTAACCTCAATCATGTAAAAATTTATTTTTAAATCCATGTGAGATAACTTATGTATAATCGATTTATGTAATCTCAATTTATTAGAATTAAAATTGAATTTTTTTGATAAGCTTTTAACAACCATACTTTTTGTTATTGGCATTGGGTCACCCTTAACTAAAAAAAACTCAAATAAATTTTTCCAAATTCCTTTATCTGATCTTTTATTTAAATAAATTTTTTTGTCATCAGAAATGATTATTACGTAGTTCATTTCTTTCTTAACAGGTTTAATTTTATTTGATTTTATTGGATAGTTTTTAACTGTATTAGAAAGGTGTGCTTGACAGTCTAAAGAAAAAATACAGCTTTGACATAAAAACTTCTTAGCCTTACATACAGTAGAACCAAAATCCATAATGGCCTCGTTAAAATCACCAGGGTTTTTTAGAGAAATTTTTTCATTTAAATATTTTTTGATTTGTTTTTTTGTTTTAAAAGAATTTATTGGTTCATCAATTTTAAGCAATCTTGAAATAAATCTCAGAACATTTCCATCGACGACAGCTTCTTTTTCATTATTACAAATAGAACTTATCGCAGAAGCTGTATAATCACCAACACCGGGTAAGTTTATCAATGACTGATAATCCTTTGGAAAAACACCACCATGATTAAGCAAAACTTGTTTAGCCGCTTTATGCATATTTAATGCCCTTGAATAATAACCCAAACCTTCCCATGTCTTTAAAAGTTGTTGTTTATTGGATTTAGCAAGTAGTTTGACATTTGGATATTTTTTAATAAAACTGTAATAATATTTTATTCCCGTTTCAATTCTAGTTTGTTGTAAAATAATTTCAGAAACCCATACCGAGTAAGGTTCCTTAGTCTTTCTCCAGGGAAGATCCCTTTTATTGCTTAAGAACCATTTTATCAACTTATCGGAAAGATTTATGTCTGAGATTGCTTGGACCAAAAAATATATATTAAAAATTTATATGAGAATATAAATTTATATATTTGGCAATCAAAAATTTTAAAAATTCAAATAAAAATGACGAAAGCAGAATTGGTTACAAAAATATCTTCAAATTTAGGACTTGAAAAAAATGAAGTACTTGCAACAGTTGAGGATTTTATGGAAGAAGTTAAAAATTCATTAAGTGAAGGCGAGAATGTTTATTTGAGAGGTTTTGGAAGTTTTATTGTCAAAAAAAGAGCAGAAAAAACAGGTAGAAATATTTCAAAAAATATTACCATAAAAATTCCTGCTCACTCAATCCCATCATTTAAACCAGCAAAAATTTTTGTTGAAGATGTAAAAAATAACAACTAACTTATGCCAAGCGGAAAAAAAAGAAAAAGACACAAGGTTGCTACTCATAAAAGAAAAAAAAGAAGTAGAGCCAACAGACACAAGAAAAAGTAAAAAAGTCTGTACGATCATTGAAATTTAGAGCTTACACAACGCAAGCTCGATAAAAAAAGTTTAACTAAAATTATTAATTGTGAATAAAGAATTAATTGTAAGATCAATTAATTCAGCTGTTGATTATGCTCTTTTACAAGAAGGTAGACTCATTGAACTACAAAGAGAAAAGGATAATAATAAGTTTGGGGTTGGTGATATTTTTATATCAAAAATAAAAAAAACAATTTCAGGTTTAAATGCGTCCTTTGTTGATGTTGGTTATGAAAAAGATGCTTTTCTTCACTATCATGATTTAGGACCAAGAGTTAAGTCTCTAATTAAATTCACCAAGTTAGTCAGTGATGGAAAAATCACGAATTACTCACTTGAAAAATTTAAATTTGAAAAAGAAATTGAAAAACAAGGTAAGATTGATGATGTAATTAAAGCAAATCAAAACCTATTAGTTCAAATAATAAAAGAACCTATTTCTACAAAAGGTCCAAGGATCAGTTCGGAGCTTTCATTTGCCGGTCGATTTTTAGTACTTATGCCCTTTTCTAATAGAATTTCTGTTTCTCAAAAAATTAGAAGCAAAGATGAAAGGAATAGACTAAAAGATTTAATTGAAGAATTCAGGCCAAAAGGTTTTGGTGTTATAATCAGAACTGTAGCTCAAGGAAAAAAAACAGCTGAATTAAGTAAGGACTTACAGGGTTTATACAATCAATGGATAAATCTCTGTAAAAAAATTAATGGTTCGAAAGTACCCTCACGAATCCTGAGCGAATTAAACAGAGGATCCTCTATACTCAGAGATGTTTTCGACGAAAAATTTAAAGGTGTGTATTGTAATGACAAAAGTTTATGTTACGAGCTTAAGGACTATATTGAACAAATTGCTCCTAGTAAAAATTCAATTGTTAAATATTATAAATCTGACACTCCAATATTTGAACATTTCAGTATTGAACGTCAAATAAAGTCAGCATTTGGAAGAACAGTTTCAATGAGCAAGGGTGCTTACCTGATTATTGAACATACTGAAGCCCTTCATGTTGTTGATGTTAATAGTGGAAATCGTTCGAACAAAAGTTCTAATCAAGAAGAAACAGCATTAGAAGTAAATTTAATTGCTGCGTCTGAAATTGCAAGACAGTTAAGGCTCAGAGATATGGGCGGAATCATTGTTTTGGATTTTATTGATATGATTAAAGTGGAGAATAGAAAAAAATTGTTTGATCATTTCAAATCTGAAATGGAATCAGACAGAGCAAAACACAAAATTCTACCAATAAGTAAAATAGGGTTGATACAAATGACCAGACAGAGGGTAAGACCTGAAATGAATATTACTACTAAGGAAAATAACCCCAATAGTAATGGAAAAATTGAAGCTCCTATTGTTATTATAGATAAGATTAATAATTCTATAGAAAAAATTCTCAGAAATAAACACATTTCAAAAAAGAATCTTAAGTTGCATTTACATCCATTCATAGCAGCTTACATAACGAAAGGTTTAATTTCTATGAGAGTAATGTGGTTTTTTAAGTACAAGAAATGGATCAAAGTGATACCTCGAGATTCTTATACTTACCTACATTACAGATTTTTCAATATTAAAGGAAAGATTAATCATCATTAAAAAGCGGCTTATGCCGCTTTTTTTTTTATATTATTTGTAATGAACAAGTATTTAAGTATTTCAGAACTTCGGAGAAAAGGAGAATATTATTGTTCATACCAAGAAAGATGTCACGCGGAAGTTTATAAAAAACTAAAAACATTTACCTCTTCAAATAGAGATATTAGTGAGGTAATTAGCAAACTAATTGCTGATGACTTTTTGAATGAAACACGTTTTTCAGAAACCTTTGTTAGAGGAAAATTCAAAAACAAAAATTGGGGTAAAATTAGATTAATTATGGAATTAAAAAAGAGATCAATATCAAAAAAGAATATTGAAATCGCTATGAAACAAATTAATCAGAGTGTTTACGAAGCTAAGTTTAAAGAGCGTTTTAACTTTTTAGCTGAAAAATTCAAAAATGAAAAGAAAATAATAATAAAGAAAAAAATTTTTGATTATTTTAAGTACAGAGGATGGGAAAATGAAATTATTTACAATGAAATCAATAAACTTTAAACTCTTTTTTCTAGTAACTGTTTTTTTTATTTACGGTTTTGGAAAAAATGAAGTTGATCTAGTAGTCATCAATGCCAAAATATATACAGTTGATAATAATTTTTCAATCGCAAAATCGATGGCTATAAAAAATGGGCAAATTATCGATATAGATGTCAAAAATTTAGACTCAAAATACACCTCAACTAAAATTATTGATTTAAATGGAGAAACCATCATACCAGGAATTATCGACTCACACTGTCATTTTTACAATCTTGGTCTTGATCAACAAGTTGTCGACCTCAGAGAAACTAAATCTTTTGATGAGATTATTCAAAGATTGAAAAACTATGAATTAAATAATGAAACTAATGTAATACTTGGTAGAGGTTGGGATCAAAATGATTGGGAAAATAAAAGTTTTCCAGTAAACACAAAACTCAATGATGAATTTGGAGATAAGTTGGTTGTTCTTGAAAGAATAGATGGACATGCATATATAGTGAATGACAATGTTCTTGAACTAGCTGGAATTGATAAAAACACATTAGTTCGTGGAGGTCTTGTTCTATTAAAAGATAACAAACCAACTGGTGTGTTGATTGACGGTCCTATGTCATTGGTTGATAAAGTTTTACCCGAGAAAACCTTGAATGAAAAAATTAATGCACTTAAACAGGCAGAAGAAATTTGTTTTAGTTATGGTCTTACAACTGTTGATGATGCAGGCTTAAGTACCAACATAACATCTATAATTGATAGTTTGCATAAATCCAATGATCTGAAAATTAAAATTTATGCGATGATAAGTGTCTCCAGAAAAAATATTGAAAAATTTAAAAAAGAAGGAATATATAAATCCAAAAAACTCAATATTCGATCATTTAAGGTTTATGGTGACGGAGCATTGGGCTCAAGAGGAGCCGTATTGAAAAGTCCATATTGTGATGATCCTCACAATTATGGAATTCTTAGAACAAGTGCTAAAGATTTAAAGTTTTATGCAAAAGAGATTGCCGAAATGGGATTTCAAATGAATACTCATGCGATAGGAGATTCTACTGTTTCTGTCCTATTAAATGAGTACAAAAAAGTACTTAAAGATATTGATGACCCTCGCTGGAGAATTGAACATTCCCAAGTTGTTGACATTAATGAATTTGAGTTGTATAATGATAAAATTTTACCCTCCATACAACCCACACACGCAACAAGTGACATGTACTGGGCATATGACAGGCTAGGTTCAAGAATAAAAGGAGCATATGCCTTCAAAGATTTACTAAGATCGTCCAGTAGGGTAGCTCTAGGGACTGATTTTCCAGTTGAAAAAGTAAATCCATTTCATACGTTTTACAGTTCAGTTGAGCGGAAGGACCTAAACGGTTATCCAGAAAATGGATTCCAAATGGAGAATTCCCTAAGTAGAGAAGAAACGCTAAAAGGTATGACCATCTGGGGTGCTTATTTTAATTTCGAGGAACATGAAAAAGGAAGTCTGGAAATTGGGAAAAGTGCAGATTTTGTTGTTTTAAATCAAAACATAATGGAAGTTGAAGCAGACTTAATTCCGAATACAGAAGTAATACAAACCTATATTGACGGTGAACTTGTTTACTCGAAGTAGTTAATAAATCCAAACAAAAAATTTCTTCCTGGCATGGGAACCAAATTGGTTTCTGAGTATGCCTGGTCAAATATATTGTTTAAAGAAAAAAATAAATAACCTTTGCTTCCTAGACTATACTTAATATTTGTATCAACAACTGAGTGGTTTGACTTATCTGACCTTTCCCCATACTTAAGCATCAAATTTTGTGATAATCTTTTAGAATAATTCAAAAATATTCTTGATGTTAATTGGTGTTTGAATGAATTGATTGAGTATCGAGAAAAATTGATATCATTAACATAAGAATCATCAAAAAGATATGTGTAACCAATTCTTAATACTTTTTCATAGCTTAAATCAACATCGAAACCTTTTGTATTCAGATTCCTAATGTTCGTAGCTCTCCACTTTTCGGTTTCATTTTCTTTAACATAGTCAATTATGTTTGTCGACTTTCTTTGAAAAAAGGAAGATGATAGTTGAATATTTTTGTTTTCAAATTTAAAACCCAGTTCATTACTTACAGCATGTTCAGGATCTAAATCAGGATTTCCAATGGTGTTTCGGTCTGTATAATAAAGATCCGTGTAGGTTGGAATTCTATAAGTTTTGCCAAAATTTGCATACAATTTGGATTTCTCTGAAAGGTGAAAACCTAAATCTATACCAGGAAAGAAATGAAAAGACAAATCCGAAAAATATGAAACAGAAAATCCTGGAGAAACAATAACCTTATCATTGAGCAAATTAAATGTATGGTCAAAATAAACTGTTGATGTGAATCTTTTGTGCGAGCCTAAATTGTTGCTCGAAATATAGGACTGTGAATTATCAATACCGAAATTCGAAAAATTGCCTGAGTCGTAAAACTTAATGAAGTTTAAATCAACATAAATTTTATTCGAGATATGTAAGTTTCTATATATTTCTGGATTATCTCTAATGTAAATATATTCGTCTTGATTTCTTCTCCAATACAGTTTAGGTTTTACAACCAGTTTTTCTTTTTTAAATTTTGTAGATACTCCAAAAAAACTTGATTGTGTTTCCTCATACTGATCAATAGCTTCTGGGCTAGCATAAAAACCATTTGCGCCAAACTTTTTCTCTGTAAATCCTGAAATAATATCAATGGATCCATTTTTAGATTTTATATTATTTTTCATAAAAATAAAATCGTTTTTAAAGTCTGTGTTGTATCTGTAACCACTAGATTTTGACTTATGAAATGATATCAATGAGTTGAATTTATCTTCAATGCTGGTTCTCATTTTTATGGAATAGTTAAGTTGCTCGTATGAGCCGTACGAGATGTCGTTAGCATAAATCTCAACAACTTTATTATTAGACTTCTTTAGGGTTTTCGTTATAATATTAATTGCACCACTAAATGCATTTTGTCCAAAAATTCTGGCGGCAGGTCCTTTAATGATTTCTATTCTTTCAATTAACTGAATCGGTAAGAGTAAATTCAATGTGTGATGACCTGTTTGAATATCATCCATTTTCATTCCATCAATTAGAAGTAATGTTTGATCAAAACCACCACCCCTGATGTATAAGTCAGCTTGTGTACCAGAAACTCCTCTTCTTCGAACATCAATTCCTGTGAGAAGTTGTAATAGCTCAGTAACGTCTCTAGCTCCGATCTCCTCTATGGTTTTTGAATCAATTATTTGAATTGACCTAAAATTTTTACTAAAAGGAATATTGATTTTGGAACCGGAAACAACAACCTCGTCAAGTTGCTGAGTAGTTTGAGAACTAATCGTTAGCGAAATAAAGATTAGTATTAGAATTAGTTTTTCTTTCAAAAAATAAAAAATTAATCAACCAAAATAATTAACTTATTTTTTTTCATTTCTACTATTCCAGATTTAATCTCGAGCGATGCCTTTCCATTTGAAAAATCTAAAAAGTCAATTTCTGAATTATTATCTACTCCATCAATCAAAATTTCTCCTTTCTTTAGTGTAGATACGATTGGTGCATGATTATTTAAAACCTGGAAATGGCCTTCAGAGCCTGGTAAATGGACCGACTTGGCCTCACCACTGAAAATGGTTTTTTCTGGACTTACAATTTCTAATTGCATATTATTATTTGGATTCTGCAATCATTTTTTCACCGGCCTCAATCGCCTCCTCAATTGTTCCCTTCAGGTTAAATGCAGCCTCAGGAATGTGATCCAATTCTCCATCCATGATCATATTAAATCCCTTAATTGTATCTTTTATATCAACAAGAACACCAGGAATTCCAGTAAATTGTTCTGCAACATGGAATGGTTGTGATAAAAATCTTTGAACTCTTCTAGCTCGTGAGACAGTCAATTTATCTTCCTCCGATAATTCTTCCATACCAAGGATTGCAATTATATCTTGCAACTCTTTGTATTTCTGAAGCATTTCCTTAACTCGTTGAGCACAGTTATAATGATCATCACCCAAAATTTCAGGTGTTAATATCCTAGAGGTTGAATCAAGTGGATCGACAGCTGGATAAATACCTAATTCAGCAATTTTTCTAGATAATACGGTAGTTGCATCTAGGTGAGAAAATGTTGTAGCTGGAGCAGGATCGGTCAAATCATCAGCAGGAACATAAACAGCTTGAACTGATGTAATTGACCCTTTTTTGGTTGATGTAATTCTTTCTTGCATAGCACCCATCTCTGTGGCTAAAGTAGGCTGATAACCAACAGCAGAGGGCATACGACCAAGCAAAGCGGAAACCTCAGATCCAGCTTGTGTAAATCTAAAAATATTATCAACAAAAAACAGAACATCTTTACCTTGACCGTCATCACTACCATCTCTAAAATATTCTGCTACAGTTAGTCCAGAAAGTGCAACTCTTGCTCTTGCACCTGGCGGCTCATTCATTTGACCAAAAACAAAAGTAGCTTTTGATTTTTCCAAAGCTTTTTTATCAACTTTACTCAGGTCCCATCCACCATTTTCCATAGACTCCATAAATTCTTTTCCGTAATTAATAATTCCTGACTCAAGCATTTCTCTGAGTAAATCATTTCCCTCACGTGTTCTTTCACCAACTCCAGCAAAAACAGATAACCCACCATGACCCTTCGCAATATTATTAATTAACTCTTGAATTAAAACGGTTTTACCAACTCCAGCACCACCAAATAGACCAATTTTTCCACCTTTTGCATAAGGCTCAATCAAATCAATGACTTTTATTCCTGTAAACAAAACTTCAGTTGACGTAGAAAGTTGATCAAAAGCAGGAGCTTCTCTATGAATTGGCAAACCTGATTCTCCTTTTTTAGGTAAATTTTTCATTCCATCAATCGAATCTCCCATAACGTTGAAAAGTCTACCATATATTTCTTTTCCAGTTGGCATTTGAATTGGACTTCCAGTTGATACAACATCTTGACCTCTTTGCAGTCCATCTGTTGAATCCATGGAAATAGTTCTAACCATGTCTTCTCCAACATGTGATTGAACTTCAAGTACTAATGTAGAACCGTCATCTTTACTGACTTCTAAGGAATCATAAATATTAGGGAGTTCAATGTTCGATGTGTCGAAAGAAACATCTACAACTGGGCCAATTATCTGAGAAACTTTTCCAACTTTTTGTGACATAATAGATTTAATTTAAAGTCAATACAAATATAGTTGAAACTTGTATTTTAATAGATTAAAAAATAAAAAAAAGGCGCTTAAAAAAGCGCCTTTATTAACATCATTTGTTGATATGTTACGGATTGAGGATGAACTTAACATAGTATTGACTACCAATCAGACCTGTGTAAGGTATGCTCACATAATCATCACCTGTTAAATTAACTGCACCAATCTTAACTTTACTTTGCAATTCAGGAACATCAAAGCTCATAGAAGCATTGAATACCCAGTTAGCAGGAATAATTCCATCAGCAAAAGATGACTCATACAAAAATGCATTATGATAGCTAGCAGAAAGATTAAATCCAAAGTTTTTACCTATTTCAGTAGATCCTAATGATAACCTTCCTCTGACTTTCGGTGTGTTAAAGGATGTCTCATAATTTGGATCAATATTACTTCTGTCCATCTCATTGTATGCGAATTTTGCACCAAAATCGAATTTTTCAAATATCTTCGCGTCCAGTCCAATGTCTAATCCCATGGTAGAGACAAGTTCGTCAGTATTGTTGTCAACGGCAAAAATAGCAACGTCACGAGCTTGAACTGCAGCCAAAGCAGAACCATTAGCTACGCTTCCATAAAAAGGAACAACAACATTTTTGGATGCAATGAAATTTCTATAATTTGCCCAATATGCATTAACATCAAGGGAGAATTTTTTTCCATTGTATCGATATCCAATTTCTCTTGACTGAACGTATTCTGGCTCAACATTATCTAATTCAGCAACTTCGAAAGAACCAGCTAGAAACTGCTCCGCACGATATGAATTATTCATGACCATATTACCAGTTACAGTGTACGATGCTCCTGTAGCACCATTGATAAAGTCTGTTGTGAATCTATCAACACTGTCAGGTGAAGATCCAAACAATACAATTGGAAACCCACTTTGAGTACCACTTCTCAATCCAATATACATATCTTGCATTGTTGGTGTTCTCATTGCAGTTTGATAAGAAATTCTAAGGTTATGTCTTGGAGCCAAATTAATCAATGCACCAAGTCTTGGTGTAAAGCTGCCGTCATAGTTCTGAGCCTTATCATATCTCAATGCACCATTTAAACTAATAGCACCATCAAAAATATCTCTTTGTACACTTGCAAAAAGTCCTGTTTCGCTAGTTGTTATTGGTCCATCATAATCTGTAAAAAGTGTTCCATTTGATCGGAGAACATATTCCCTATGTGACCCACCAATAACCATTTCAAAACCAGTGACTAGATCACTTAAATCATAAGTGGCTTCGTAACTATTTGATAAAGTGTTATCAAGAACAACCGCTCCGCCATCTGCAATTGGAGTATTAGCAATTCGGTCATAAGCTTCATTAAATGCAGCACTTCCAGGAACCAACATATTTGCATTGGCAGCTTGTCTCGCCGCTCCATGAGCTAAATAATTCATTTTTGGAGTGACGTATCTGTCGTACATGCTGGTATCTCCACCCAAAAGTATTCCAGAAAGCATTGCATTGATTGCAGTTACTGGATTTGGATGGATTTGACCTGCTAGATTTTGAAAGTATGTTCCAAAATAGTTTGCAGCAAATGCAACGGGACCTCCAGGTTGAGCAGAGAATAAATAACCACCCAGGGCTTCAAACTGCATAGTATTACCAGAACTTTCAATTGATTTATAGGCTCTGGCTGTAAAGTTTTTAGTTTTATACTCCAACTTGTGTTGCTGAATACCAAAATTCAACATTTTAAATCTAGCAAATCCTTGAAGAAGGGTATTACCCTGACCGCTGTTAAAAACATAACTAAGCTCTGAATTACCATTGAATCTGTAATGAGCAGCCAGATTGAATTTAAAGTTGGATGCATTGCCTGTTGGGTCAAGATCCGATTCACTATATCCAGTTGTGTGAATCACTTGACTTCCAAAGTAATCTGGAGCAAATAAAGAAAATATATTTCCAATGAAAGCAATATTTCCTGGGCTCAAACCCGCTTGTGCACCTAAACGAGGTAGGACAAGTCCAAGAAAGGTATCGGTCATTGGTACATTTCCAAAACTTTGTTCACCATATACATTTATACCATCATAATCTGGAAATAATGATTGATCAGCGATTTCCAATGTTCCGGGAATAAAAGCATTCTCAACAGTGTTCCAATCATTGTAATTTGCAGCCTGCCAATCTTTACCTTTTACATAACCGAGTGTTGCTTTGACAGCAAATTTATCAGAAAATGCGTGAGCAAATCTCATCCCAAAGTCATAATAATGGTTGTCACCAGCTACATCCTGAGATGTAACTCCTTGAGTTAGGTAAGCACTAAATCCTTGAAAATCAAAAGGATTTTTTGTATTGATTGTTAAAATTCCTTTATAAGCATTGGGACCGTATAATGCTGAAGACGCACCAGGTAAGAACTCTATATTAAATAAATCTAATTCATTTACACCTGCAAGATTTCCAGCTGAAAAGTTTAGACCAGGAGCCTCATTATTCATCCCGTCAACTAACTGAACAAAACCTTCATTCCATGCAGATGAAAAACCTCTGGCGTTAATGGTTTGATTTATTATCCCCGTACTGATTACTTGAATACCCTTCAATGCCTCTAAGCTTTGATAAAAATCAGCGCCAGTAGATGCTGCAATATCGGTGTAATCAAATCTTTCTATTGTTACGGGAGATTCAAATAAACTCTGAGCGGATCTAGATGCAGATAATACGACCTCGTCAAGTAAATTTTCTGAATCACTTAAAGTTACTGAAACAGAAGCACCTGAATCAGTTACTGTTATTGATGTAGTCTCAAACCCAATACTGGAAATAGTTAAGCTGAAAGGAGGTTTTGCATCAATATCAATCGAAAATTCTCCGTTAAAATCAGCAACTGCACCAGTTGTTGAATCAAAAACAACGTTTGCACCAGGGATTGGAGTGCTATTGCTATCAACAACCACACCTGTTACATTAGTTTGTGCGAGGATGAATGTACTTAACAATACAAACATCATGGACAAAATATTTCTCATATTTTTAAATTTAATATTAGTCGTTTATATTCTGTAAATATAAAAGATTTCTGCAAAAGTAATATTTTTAGGCATCTATAACAGAGAAATCATTAAAAAAATACCGCCTAATCTTAGAATATGTAAAAGACAAAACCCATTCTAAATTGCTTGAGATCTTCAATATCTGAATAATCATTTTTATCAAAAAAGGAATTTAGTGATTGGTACAAACTTATATTCCAGGTGTTAAATCCAACATTGAGGGTTACTCCCAATTGATTTTTTTTCATTGGGAAAACATCAATTTTGTTAATAGTTGTATCATCCTCAAAAATATATTTAGATTTTATAACTCTTGAGAACCTTAAGCCAGGGTATATTCTCCAAAATTTATAATTAGTTAATGATGAATTTCTCCACCTAAACTCAAAAGGAATTTGAAATTCGGTATAATTATATCTGTTAGTATTAATTGAACTTAAATTTGTTACAAAATTGAGTTCTGACTCATTTAATTTCAGGTTATTGTTTAGAGAGTTGTGTGCTAACCCTATACCTAAACCAATTGCAAGCTTTCCATTATCACTGATTGGAATGTCTTTAATAAACCCATAATTTACAGAGAAGGAAAATTTATTCTCCTTGAGCTTATCAACTTTTCCGCCGAGTGAATTGTATGATAAACCCATGTAAAACTGATCCTCAAAATACCTTTGTTTTTCTTGTGATAACAAACCAATAGTAAATAATAGTGGAATAAAAAAAATAAAAAATCTTATAACCATAAGTAAGTTTTGATAAAGATAAAAAAGTATGGAGTGAATTCTTATTGGTTTTGTGAGTAATCACCAATTCTAGTAGTGTAGTTAATTTTTAGAGCATTAACTTTTCTTAGCTCTTGTTTGATATCACTAATCAAACCCATTTTTGTTTCACCATCAACTTTTAGTGCAGTGGTCAATACATTTTGAAGTTCTTCTCTTTTGGCAGCTCTTTCAGCCAACACATAAGCTCCTACATCAGCAACTGTTGCAAACTTATCATTGAGTTGAATTCTGGGCTGATCACCATATTTGTCCTGGTATCTGGAGCTGGGCTTACCAGCGTAAATGTATATAACACGATCTTTTTTATCTAATTTTTGTACTTGATCCGCGGCAGGCAATGTATTTTGTATAAGCAGAGTATTGTCTCTTAAAACAGTAGCAACCATAAAAAAGAAAAGAAGCATGAAAACAATGTCAGGCAAAGATGCTGTTGAAATCTTTGGTAACTCACCACTTCCCTTTTTCTTAAATTTAGACATATTTAACTTGTTTTATTTGGTTCTGCTTCTGACAATTTCATTGGAAACATCAATTTTATAACAGATATTTTTTCTTTTAACTTTTCCTTGACAGATTTATCAGTCCTAGGGTCTGAATATTTTTTGTCGGCTTCAACATAACTCATATTTTCTTCAGGATATAATCTTGTAAACTCCCTATCTCTTAATTGGTTGTACGCAGCGACTAATTCATTTTGAACAGAGATATAAACCTTGTAGTCGGTTTCTCTATCATTTTTGAGAGATATGATGGCTTTATCAGGGTTATCGGAAGATGCTCGATCTCTTTCTCCCTGACAATAAGCGCAAGCTTCCTCAGCTACCCCACCACCGTTATCCAAAAAAGCTACAGCTTCTTTTCTAAGATCACGAAGATCCATCAATTCTTCCTCTACAAGTATCTGGTTATTTTTATTAACAACAACCGTAAAAATATTTCTTTCTTTAATTATTGGTGGGTCAATTATTTCTTCCATCGGAGGAAGTTTTCTGTTGATACCAGAATCAGTTTCAATTGTGGTTGTAACAAGAAAAAAAATCAAAAGCAAAAACGCAATGTCCGCCATTGAACCAGCATTAACTTCAGGTGCCGATCTTCTTGCCATATTCTATTTTTTGAATAATTTACTTACAGAATTATACACCATTAAACCACCAGCAATTAAAACTAAGAAATAAAAAGTTTTGATTCCTGTCTCAACAAGTTTTGATCCCGTAGCTGACAGTACTTTACCATCACCCATTGGTGTTTCAGCTCCAGATGAAAAAATAAAAGCAATAACAATAACTACTAGAAAAGAACCGATAGATATTCCAAACTTCTTAAGTTTGGATTTATCAGACGAAATATTCTTCAGAGAAAAAACAAGGGTTGAAAGGGTGACTAGGGACAGTACAATTATTGCTAGCCATATCATGTATGAAACAAAACCATAACTTCCTTGCATCGCATTGGCTTCAATTGAGTCATCGCCTTGGAATATCAATATAAACAGAAACAACAAACCCAATAAGCCGAGTGTCCAAGAAACTATATTAGTTATTTTTTGAATATTCATCTGAAATTATTTCTTGTGAGATACTAAAATATCTATCAATGTAATTGAGGCATCTTCCATATCATTAACAATACTATCAATTTTAGCGACAATATAATTGTAAAATATTTGTAAAATAATGGCAACAATTAAACCGAATACAGTGGTAAGAAGTGCAACCTTAATACCACCCGCAACTAGAGAGGGTTGCATATCTCCTGCAGCTTGAATTTTATCAAAAGCTTGGATCATACCAATTACTGTACCCATGAAACCAAGCATAGGTGCTAAAGCAATAAATAATGATATCCAAGATACATTTTTTTCAAGTTGTCCCATTTGAACACCTCCGTAGGCGACCACAGCTTTTTCAGCACTTTCAACACCTTCTCCAGCTCTGTCAAGACCCTGATAAAAAATTGAGGCAACAGGCCCAGGGGTGTTTCTGCAAATTTCTTTAGCAGAATCTACACCACCAGATTTTAGTGCTGATTCAATATCTTCAACTAATTTTTCAGTATTGGTTGTTGCAAAATTTAAATAAATTATCCTTTCGATTGCTATTGCAAGACCTAATATCAAACATGCTAAAACAATACCCATAAATCCAGGTCCACCCTCAATAAATCTATTTTTTAATTCTTGAGTGAATCCAACTGAAGGAGCTTCAGCTACTGTCATCTGGGGTTCTTCTTGATCTTCCACAGCGGGAGCTTCAACAACCTCAACTTCTTGCTCTTGTTCTTGATTTAAATTTGCAAGCATTTGTTGTGGTAAAAAGCAGATTAATCCAAATGCAAAAGCTATAGTTAGTAATTTTTTCATATTTATTTTATTATAGTTTTTTGGAAGGCTAAATATATATAAAAAACTTATAAACACAAATCAAAATCGATTAAGTGTTAGGCTTTTAAGTTGCAGAGAGGAAGGGATTCGAACCCTCGATACGCTATTAACGTATACACGCTTTCCAAGCGTGCGCCTTAAGCCACTCGGCCACCTCTCTAAGTCTATTGGGCACCGAAATTAAAAATTTTATGTGAATTCAAGCTTGTTTGTTCGATAATCCGATCAATATTTAAATCATAAATTTCACTTAATTTTTCTACTATGTGAATAATATAAGAACTCTCGTTTCTTTTTCCTCTGTAGGGTACTGGTGCCAGATAGGGAGAATCTGTTTCTAAAACTATATTTTCGAGGCTAATCTTATTCAGAAATTGATCAATTTTACCATTTTTAAAAGTTACCACGCCACCAATTCCTAAACTGAAATCCATATTTATAATTCTTTGAGCATCACCCAAAGAACCAGTAAAACAATGAAAAATTCCTCTCAGATTTTTGTTTTTTTTCTTTTCCAAAATATCAATTGTGTCTTCGTATGCATCTCTGCAGTGAATGATTATGGGTAATTTATTTTTTATAGCCAAATCAATTTGAATTTCAAAAGCTTCAATTTGTTGTTTGTAAAATTCTGTACTCCAATATGTATCCAAGCCTATTTCTCCAACTGCAACAAAATTATTAGCATTGATATTCTTTTCAACAAAGTCAAGCTCTTGAAGATAATTTTTATCCACATACACTGGGTGCAAACCTAGCATCAAGAAAATGTTTTTTGGATATTTTTTTTTGCATTGAATCATTTTATTGTAATACTTTGACGAAATGGATGGAAAAACAAACTTGGTAATATTATTATCAATTGAACGCCTTACAGTATCATCAAAATCATGATCAAATTGATCTAAATAGAGATGGGTATGAGTATCTACAATTTCCATGATATCAAAGTTATTTAAATTAGTACTAATTATTTTCATATGGTATTTGAAAAAACTAATGATTATCTATCTAAAAAGTTTAAAATTCTCTCATCAGGACACTTAATCATTAATTCTCATGTGAATGGGGTATCTGCAAAACTCATTATTGATACAGGTGCATCAAATTCCTGTATAGATTCAAACAAAATTGAAGCATTTAAGATTGAAATTGAAAATTATGATGAGCAAGCATCAAGTGCTACAGAAAAAATAAAAGACATGTACATTTCCACAAGAAATTCAATTGACATTGTTGGTTTTACTATCAAAAATTTTAAATTATTTGTATTTGATATGAATCACATTAATGAAACCTTGGAAAAAAATGAGTCGACGAAAGTTGATGGGATTCTTGGAAATGACATCATAAGTAAATATGATGGAATTATAAGTTTTAGGGAAAAAAAAATTTATTTAAAATTAGATCTCTAGGGATTTTTTCAAATCATTACTCATCAATATTTCTACAGGATTTTCTAAAGCTTCTTTTATTTTAATTAAAAAACCAACAGATTCTTTCCCGTCAATTATCCTGTGATCATAACTTAATGCCAAATACATCATAGGATGAATTTCAACTTTCCCATTGACTGCAATTGGCCTTTCAATGATATTATGCATTCCTAAAATAGATGATTGAGGAGGATTAAGGATAGGAGTTGATAACATTGAACCAAATACACCTCCGTTTGAGATAGTGAAAGTTCCCCCTTCCATATCTTCAATGGAGATTTCACCATCTCTTGCTTTTATTGCCAAACGCTTAATTTCTTTTTCAATTCCACTAAAAGTTAATTTATCAGCATCCCTAACCACAGGGACCAATAAACCTTTAGGCCCTGAGACAGCAATACTAATATCATAAAAATCAAAGCTGAGTTTGTGATCCTCATCAATCATTGAGTGAACATCAGGAAATTCCTTTAACGCGTTAACAACAGCTTTTGTAAAAAAACTCATAAAACCCAAACTTACACCATGTTTTTCTTTAAATATTTCCTTGTATTTTTTTCTCATTTCAAAAATTGGAGTCATGTTGACTTCGTTGAAGGTAGTCAACATAGCTGTTTGATTTTTTACAGCTACCAGTCGCTGGGAAAGTTTTCTTCTGAGCATTGATAATTTCTTTCGCTCTATTTTTCTTCCTTTAGAAATAGAGGTTTCATCAATTTTTGGCAATGCCTTTAGGGCATCTTCCTTGGTAATTCTTCCACCTCTTCCAGAACCAACTATATCAAGTGGATTTATTCCCTTTTCACTTAAAATTTTGGATGCAGCCGGCGAAGGAGAAGAATTTTTTGCCTTTTCAGGTATGATTTTCTCTGGTTTAGATTGAAGCTCAAGAGCTTTATCTGTAAGGTTCTCATCTTTTGATGGGTTTGAAACTTCAGTATGCTTTTTAACTGATTTTTTTACTGATGTATCAATATGGCAAACGACATTTCCAACAGGAACTACATCACCCTCGTTTGCTTTCAATGTAATAACTCCCGACTCCTCAGCAGGCAAGTCGAGTGTTGCTTTATCAGAATCAACCTCAGCAATGGTTTGGTCTTTTTCAACATAGTCACCGTCAGAAACAAGCCATTGAGCTATTTCAACTTCTGAAATAGATTCTCCTGGTGACGGGACCTTCATTTCTAAAATCATACTATTCAATTATTGTTGCCCTTTGTATCTCTTGATTACTTTTCAAAACCAAAAATGAGGATATTGCATAATATCCATTTTTATTATCAGTTGTTGTTTGGAAATCATTAACCCAATCCTTAAAATCATATTCGTAACTCATATTTTTTCCAGAAATATTATTATCAAATTTATTAATTCTAACAGGTACTACCATTCCAGGACACCATCCCGCTCTGTCAGGGGTCCAATTACCCCCCTGGTTGTTAATCGGATTTTGAGAACAACCAATCGGTCCCATGTAATGACTAAATGTATTTACATTGTCAATTTTGATATTATGTGTTCTAAAGCACCATTCGGCACATCTTCTTCCATCACTATCAGCTGGTGTAGCATGACCCCATCCACTTATAATTGTTCTTATATGTGCACTGTCAATATTAGGTCCAACTTGGATTGATTTTTTTAAATCAAATTTAGCTTCGATCTGTTCTGGGGTACTAATTTCACCATTTCTTATTTCACCTCCGTAAGGAACACCTGCAAGGGAATTTGAATTATATTGAATAATTCTTGATATTTTGTAATATTTATAGTCTGGTGTTCCTGGGAAATAATCAAATTCTAGCGAAATTACCCAACCCTGAGCAACCCAGGTATCAACAAAAAGTTTAAGCTCAACATTTCCGTTTAATAAAGACTTAAAATCTGTAACATCAAATTCAAGGCCCCTATCCAGTACCCTGTTGTCAACACCATAGGGTGTAATGTGTCTACCTAATTCGTACCATTCATTAGAGATTTGGTCTCTAATAAGAATATTCGCATATCGATCCCAAGGGTCACACCCACCGGAAGGACAATCTAAACGTAAATACATTTTAATCATTTCAATATTGGTGATTTCGTCATGAAGATCAAAGCTTTGAATATTTGATCTGTTAAAACCTCCCCCAAAAGCTATTCTCTGATTAGAAAAGGTCTTATAATTATGTCGAAATCTTGTGGCAGTTCCAGTAAGATCTACATTTACATTACTAGCACCTGAGCTTCTAAAAATTAGGTTAGAAGTTATTTCTCCTGTTTCAGTAGGTTGAAACCTAACATATATTGTTGACATCATATTACCATCTATTGAGATAGTATTAGTAAAGTTTACATTATCAGATGATATTTGAAAATCACCTGCCACATTAACTTCAATATTTGCATCGAGATTGTTTGGCGTGACATTTATGTTTTTAGTTGCAGAAGATTTTGAAACCATAGTCTCAGGAAACTCAATTGATTCAGGGTACACAGTGATCGATTTGGAATCAATATTACCGGAATCACCTTGATCAGCTCCATCACTACATGCTAGAACAGTCAAAAGACCCAAAATCAGTAAAAATTTCACTCTAGCCAAAAAATATTTTTTTCTTTTTATCATTTTTAATTATTTAAAATTATCTTTTTTTTCATCAAATACGTACTCAATTACCTGCTTATGTCTTCTTTTAAACCTTACAGCGCTCCCAGATGCTGGAGAACTATAAAATCTCCTTGATGCAACTCTAAATGATTTTGAAATATCAAGATGCATCAGTATGTGTCCCCATGCCCCCATATTTCTTGGTTCTTCTTGAGCCCAAACAACATCCTTTGCATTGTATTTATCAATTAATTTTTTAATTGATTCAACGGGCAGAGGAAACAATTGTTCTACTCTTACAATTGCAACATTTTTGATGTGATTCTTTTCTCTGAAATCAATTAAATCATAAAAAAACTTACCACTGCAGAAAACTAGTTTTTCAGGGCCTTCAATATTTACATCATCAATTAATGGTTTAAACCCACCATTAATTAAATCATCTTTTGATGAAACAACTTTTGGATGCCTTAGTAGGCTTTTCGGCGTCATCAAAACCAAAGGCTTCCTATATTTTGTAACAACTTGTCTTCTTAAAAGGTGAAATAAATTTGCTGGTGTCGTACAATTTGCAACAAACATGTTGTCTTTGGCACATAATTGAAGATACCTTTCAAGCCTAGCAGATGAATGCTCTGCGCCTTGACCTTCATACCCATGAGGAAGCATCAAAATCAATCCATTTTGAAGTTTCCATTTATCCTCAGCTGAAGATAAGTATTGGTCTATCATAATTTGAGCACCATTGCTAAAATCACCAAATTGTGCTTCCCAAATTGTTAATGTTTGAGGGGAAGCAAGCGCATAACCATATTCAAAACCCATAACACCATATTCTGATAATGATGAGTTATATATTTGAAATACACCCTGATTCTCACATACATGGTTTAGTGGAATGTATTCCTCTTCAGATTTTTCTTTTTTAAGTATAGCGTGTCTGTGAGAAAAAGTTCCACGCTCAACATCTTGTCCCGAAATTCTTACGTTATAACCTTCTTGCAGAATAGTACCATAAGCAAGTGTTTCAGCTATCGCCCAGTCTATCTTATCCTTTTCAAAATACATTGTCTTTCTGTCTAACATTAATTTTGAAACTTTTCTTAAATATTGATCGGGATGATCAAGCTCAAATAAACCTATGGAAACTTTATCCAAATCCTCTTTGCTAACTGAAGTCACAACTTTTTTCAACATGTTAGATTTCTTGACAGATTTAAATCCCTTCCATTCGTGTTCCATAAAGGGCGTTATAATGGCATTTTTTTCTTTTTTGGAATCAACAAGATCAGAATCCAACTCATCAGCATATTTTTTCTCCATTTTCTTTAATTCAGAATCAGTGATGACATTTTCTGTTATTAATTTTTGGGCATAAATTTCCTTGACTGATGGGTGATTAGCAATAGACTTATAAAGTTTTGGCTGGGTAAATCTTGGTTCATCTCCTTCGTTATGACCATATTTTCTATATCCTAATAAATCTATAAAAACATCTCTTTTATATCTCATTCTATACTCCAAAGCAAAATTTGAAGCATGCACAACCGCCTCAGCATCATCAGCATTTACATGTAGTATTGGACATAAATTTGCTTTACCCACATCAGTACAATATGTGGATGATCGTCCATCAATGTAATTGGTTGTGAAACCTACCTGATTATTCACTACTATGTGAATAGTTCCACCAGTTTTGAAACCCTTGAGCCTTTCCATTTGAACAACTTCGTAAACAACACCTTGACCAGCAATGGCTGCATCACCATGTATGATTACCGGTAAAACGTTCTCAATATTTTCATTGTGATATTTATCTTGCTTGGCTCGTGTTATTCCTTGCACAACTGGACCAACAGATTCAAGGTGAGATGGATTTGGGGCCAAATTGATATAGACATTAATCCCGGAATCTGATTTTCTTTTTGATGTCCAACCCAAGTGATATTTAACATCTCCATCAAAAATTTGTTCCTCATAATCTTTTCCAACAAATTCACTGAAAATTTCTTTAGCAGGTTTACCAAAAATATTAGATAATGTATTCAATCTTCCTCTGTGAGCCATTCCAACAACAAACTCCTTAACTCCTTTCAGTGCTGCGTTTTCGAAAATAAAATCAAGTGCAGGAATTAATGACTCTCCTCCTTCCAATGAAAATCTTTTTTGCCCAACAAACTTTTTCTGAAGAAAACTTTCAAAACTAGAGGCTTCTATCAATTTCTTGAGTATTTGTTTTTTCTTAGTAGTATCAAACTCTGGATGATTGTCGTTTTTATTTAAGAAACTTTGAATCCACTTAATTCTTTCAGGGGTTCTAATATACATGTACTCTATACCAATTGAATCACAATAAATTCTTTCTAAATGAATCAAGATGTTTTCAAGACTTGAGTTACCAATTCCAATAATTTCACCGGCATTAAATGTTGATTGTAAATCTTCATGAGAAAGACCAAAATTTTCTAAATCCAATGTTGGTACATATTTTCTTCTATCTCTGACTGGATTTGTTTTTGTAAAAAGGTGCCCTCTTGTTCTGTAAGCATTGATTAATTCAACAACTCTAAACTCTTTGAGAATGTTTTCAGGTATTAAAAAGTCTTCATTTTTTGATTTCTTATCAATACCAAATTCAAAACCTTGAAAAAATGCTCTCCAACTGGGTTCAACTGAATCAGGATCCAGAAGATATTCATTATAAAGTTCTGCAAAAAATGCTGTATGTGCGGTATTTAAAAATGAGTAAGGATCCATATAATCCAATTACATATCAAAATTACAACTTATACCGGTATTTCCACTACTTATCTTCCATAATCGTCATTAATTCTTACAATATCATCTTCGTTAGAGGGATTGCCCCTTTCTGTGTGTTGCCAAATCTCAGCGATTACTGCCCAATCATCCAATCCAATCAATCTATGTCTCTGTTCTTTTTTAAGTTTTATTTGATCCCCCTGTCTTAGTTTAATCATTTCTTTTTCAAAATCTGTGTTACTGACCACTACTCCAACAGTTCCTTTTTGTACACTCCAAATTTCCTCTCTTCTATAGTGATATTGCCATGATAATCTTGACTTAGATTTCACCATTAGAATCTTTGGGCTTAATTTTCCAGATATTTTAAGGTCACTCACATCAATTCCATTAAAAAAACTATTAGAAAAATCTTGAGCCTGACTTTCATCAATCACTAAGAATCCTCCCCAAGGTCTTTGAAAATCTTTATCTACAACTTTAAAGCCTTTCGACTCGATTTCCTCTAAAGTTTTTTGCATAAAAACCATAAAATAAAATTACTGAAATTTTAATACACTATTATTTGATAAAGCTATAAATCCATATTAAATTTAATAGAATGTTTGCACTGGTTGATTGTAATAATTTTTATGTTTCATGCGAAAGAGTTTTTGACCCTACTCTTAATGGAAAGCCAGTTGTAGTTTTGTCAAATAACGATGGCTGTGCAATATCAAGAAGTAATGAAGCTAAGAAACTTGGTATTCCAATGGGCGCACCAGCTTTCAAATATGAAAAAATTTTCAAAGAGAATAATGTAAAAATATTTTCATCCAACTTTCCCCTTTACGGGGACATGAGTAGTAGAGTGATGAATATCCTATCCTCTTACACTCCTAATATTGAAATATATAGTATCGACGAAGCTTTTTTAGAATTTAAGGGATTTCAAGAATATGACTTGGAAGTCTACTGCAAGGAAATACAGAAAAAAGTTCTTAAATGGACAGGAATACCCATAAGTATAGGTATAGCACCTACGAAAGCCTTGGCTAAGGTAGCAAATAGAATTTCAAAAAAGTTTCCAAAAAAAACTAAAGGTGTTTATATGATTAAATCAGAAAAAAATAGAATTAAAGCATTAAAATGGCTAGAAGTTGGAAATGTTTGGGGAATAGGATTTAGACATGCGAAGAGACTGAGAAGTTTTGAAATAAATAATGCTCATGATTTTGTATCTCTTCCAGATGATTGGGTAAGAAAACAAATGAGTGTCGTGGGGTTAAGGCTTAAAAAAGAATTAGAAGGGGAATCTGTCCTATGTCTAGAAGAAAATCGATCACCTAAAAAAGCCATTGCTACAACCCGAAGTTTTGAAGGTACAATTACAGATTTTGAGAAAATAAAGGAAAGGGTATCAACTTTTGCAGTATGCTGTGCAGAAAAGTTAAGACTACAGAAAAGCACATGTAATGCAGTTTATGTTTTTGTACGAAGTAATAAGTTTCAAAAAAATAAACCACAGTATAGGAATGGGATACTTATGACAATACCATTTGCAACAAATTCTAATATGGTAATAAGCAAATATGCAACTGAAGGATTAAAAAAGATATTTAGATCTGGTTTTAATTATAAAAAATCAGGTGTAATTGTAATGGCAATCAACTCAATTAAAAATTATCAAACAAATTTATTTGAGAATGAAAATCCTAAACACAGGAAACTGATGAAAACCATTGACTACATTCAAAAAAAAGATGGGCAAAGTAAAATAAAGCTAGCAAGTCAAGACCTTAAAAAAAGATGGAAAATGAAACAAGAAAGATTAAGCAATCTCTATACTACAAAAATCAATGAAATAATAAAAGTAAAATGAAAAAAGATAAATTAAACTTCTTTCAACCTGAGCAAGAAAAAAATTTAGGTCAATGGTTAATGGAACAAGGGATATCAGCAGGATTTCCATCACCCGCAGACGATTTCAAGGAAATCAGGATAAGCTTGGACAGGGAACTAGTAAAAAATGGTGATGCTACCTTTTATGCGAAAGTAAGCGGAGATTCAATGATAAATGCGGGACTAAGTGATGGGGACTTAATTGTGATTGACCGCAGTTTAAATCCAGAAAACAATAAAATAGCCGTATGTTTTATTGATGGAGATTTTACAGTAAAAAGAATTATTAAGAAAGGGGAGGATTTATATTTGAAGCCGGAAAATAAAAACTACAAGCCAATAAAAATTGATGAAGAAAACGAGTTACAAATTTGGGGAATTGTAACCTATGTGATAAAATCACTTTAATACTTTTGATTCAAAAAATTTAAAGTAGAGGAAAATCATGTAGGCAAGAATAATCAAAATAGTTGTAATAATATTGACTCCTTCAAATAAAATCGAAGATAAATCAATATTCCAAATCAAAAGGGATGTTCCAAAACCAAAAATTAAAACTGAAATTGATAACAATGCAATTAAAATAGAAGCTTTTACATGGCTATAACCTTTATCTATAAGCTTGTGATGCAAATGTCTTCTATCAGGAAGGTATGGAGATTCTCCAGACTTTGCTCTCAAAATAAAAACTCTTAAGGTATCACACAATGGGTAAATGAGCAATAGTACAGCAATCAAAGATCTATTTATCCAATTATCTGTGATTATTTGATTTCCAGAGTGAAGAATTGAAAAAATAAAATAAGTAATGACAGAACCAATTAAAAGAGAACCAAAATCACCAAGAAAAACTTTTTTATAGGATTTGAAGTTAAAGATTAGAAATCCAATCAAGGCGCCAATTAATGTTAATGAATATGCCAACATGGATTCTTTATTGACTGCATACAAATAAAGGCTAGCATCCGTAAAATATAAAATAAATGAAATAGCAATAAAAAACTTTAGAGCTACAAGGCCTGCCAAGCCATCAATACCATCAATAAGATTTAATGAATTGGTAATTACTAGAAAGACAAACAATGATACAATATACGCTGTCAGCTCTGATATTTCATATATTCCAAGAATTCCATGAAAATTATTTATGTAAACATCACTTTGAATTAAAATAATTCCGGCGAAAATTTGCAATGCAAATTTTTCAACATAGTATAAATCAAATAAATCATCAAAAAATCCAACAAAAGCTACAAAACAACAAGCGATTAGAGAAAATAAATTAATATCTAAATTTAAAAAAGCTCTTCCAAGACCATAACAAAAACACAATGTTAAAAAAATTGCAGCACCTCCCGATCTAGTAGCTTTGTTTTTATGTGATGATCTTTCTTTTACAGGATCGTATAGTTTTCTTCTAAGAAAAAAATTATTTAAATAGCCATTTAGAAATAATGATGTTATTAGACCCAGTATAAAATAAAATAAATACACTTTTTAACTAATGCTTGCTAAAATATTAAATTATTGAGTAACGGAAAATAACAATATTTCAAAAAATATTAAAACAAGTACTTAAATTACTTGAAATTGAGTACTTTTGTTACTTATTATGTTAAACTCGCTTATCACATCCAGAACAAGACTAAGAATGTTGATAAAGTTTTTTGTTAATGCAACAAATAATGGTTACCTAAATGGCTTAGCTACCGAATTCAATGAATCTACGAATTCAATTAGAAAGGAATTAAATAACTTATCTAGTGCTGGTTACCTTCGAAAATCAAAAAAAAATAATAAGATCATATATAATGCCAATACTTCACACCCAATGTTTAATGTTTTACAAAAAATTGTAAGACAACATCTTGGTCTTGAGCAAATTGTTGAAACTGTGATCGAACGAATCGGTGATGTAGATCAAATAGCATTAATTGGTGAATACACTAAAGGAATTGATAGTGGAAATATTGAAATAGTGATTAATGGTTCTAATGTGAACAAAGACTATTTAAAAAATATAAAACCTAAAATAAAAAAGAAAATTGGAAGAGAAGTAAGTTTCTTATTGAATCAAAAGTTGGATTCAAATTCAATTATTCTTTTTAGTAAAATAAATAAATGAAAATATTAGTTACTGGGGCAGCTGGATTTATTGGGTTTCACACCTGTTTAAAGTTAGTTAATCAAGGACATGAGGTTTATGGAATTGATAACATAAACGATTATTATGCCCCAAAACTTAAGTTTGATCGTTTAGTTGAGTTAGGATTTAATAAATCTGAAACTAAAATCTTTAAAAACGAGGTTTTGAGTAAAAAATTTAATTCATTACGTTTTTCTAGAATAGATCTGGTCGATTATATGAGTATAAACGAACTATTTAAAAAAAATCGATTTGAACTAGTCTGCAATTTAGCAGCTCAAGCTGGAGTTAGATATAGTATTGAAAATCCCAAAGCTTATATCGATTGTAACATCTCTGGTTTTTTAAATATTCTTGAAGGATGTAAAAATTATAAAGTAAAGCATTTAGTATATGCTAGCAGTTCGAGTGTGTATGGTGAAAATAAAAAAATACCTTTTGAAACCAGCGATAATGTAGACCATCCAATAAGTTTGTACGCCGCTACAAAAAAGAGCAATGAATTAATGGCTCATACTTACGGGCATTTATATGGATTTAAAACTACTGGATTACGTTTTTTTAGCGTTTATGGTCCGTGGGGGAGACCAGATATGGCTTATTATTTATTCACTGAAGCAATCTTTAACAATCAGCCCATTAAAGTGTTTAACAATGGTGAAATGGAGAGGGATTTTACATATATAGATGACATAATTAATGGAGTTGTTAGGGTGATTGAAAAGAATATAAGCTCGAGAGAACATTATAAAATATATAATATTGGAAACAATAAAACTGTAAGTTTAAAAGATTTTATCTCGACCATTGAAAAAGCAATGGGTAAGGAAGCTACAAAAGAAATGTATCCAATGCAATTAGGAGATGTACCAAGAACGTACGCTGATGTGGATGAATTAATCAAAGATTACAAATATTCACCAAATACAGAACTTGAATCCGGAATTGAAAGTTTCACTAATTGGTATTTAAATTATAAAAAATGAGAAAAAAAATTAAAAATATTTGCTGTATTGGTGCAGGATATGTTGGGGGCCCGACTATGACTGTTATAGCAGATAAATGCCCAGAAATTAATGTTGAAGTTGTTGATCTAAATCAACAAAGAATTAATGATTGGAATCATAAAAACTTAAACAATCTTCCTATTTATGAGCCGGGTTTGAAAGAGGTTGTTATGAGAGCTCGTGATAGAAATCTTTTTTTTAGCACTGAAGTAAATAAAGCCATTAATAAAGCTGATATGATCTTTATATCTGTTAATACACCTACTAAAAATTATGGAAAAGGCAAAGGAATGGCAGCGGATTTAAAGTATGTTGAACTTTGTGCAAGGCAAATAGCAGAAGTATCAAATACTGATAAAATTATTGTAGAAAAATCGACAGTACCTGTAAGAACAGCAAATACTATCAAAACTATTTTAGAAAGGACTGGTAATAATGTTAAATTTTCAGTATTATCAAATCCAGAATTTTTAGCAGAAGGAACAGCTATTGATGATTTAATGAATCCAGATAGGGTTTTAATTGGAGGTATGCAAACAGAAGAGGGTAAAGAAGCTATAGAAGCTTTAGTGAATATTTATACAAATTGGGTCCCAAGAGAAAAGATTATAACAACGAATGTATGGTCATCTGAACTTTCAAAATTAACGGCTAATGCGTTTTTAGCACAGAGAGTGTCTTCAATAAATTCAATTTCAGAGTTGTGTGAAGCAACTGAAGCAGATGTTAGTGAGTTGGCAAATGCTGTAGGAACTGATAGTAGAATAGGACCAAAATTTTTACAAGCATCAGTTGGCTTCGGTGGATCATGCTTTCAAAAAGATATATTAAATCTTGTTTACATTGCTAGATCATATGGCTTAAATAAAGTAGCAGACTATTGGGAACAAGTAATAATTTTGAATGACCATCAAAAAAAGCGTTTTTCAGACAAAATTATAGAAACACTTTTCAATACTGTTTCAGGCAAAAAAATAGCTTTTTTAGGATGGGCTTTTAAGAAGAATACTAATGATACTAGAGAATCTGCTTCAATTTATGTTGCAGATCATTTATTAGATGAAAAAGCGAATATTGCAGTTTTTGATCCCAAAGTAAAAGAAGAACAAATTTTTTCAGACTTGGATTATTTAAATTCTAGAGATTCAGCAGAAAATCGCAAATTAGTTCAAGTTACAAAAGACCCATATGAAGCAATTAAAGATGCACATGCAATTGCCATCTTAACAGACTGGGATGAGTTCAAGATTTATGATTGGGAAAAAATATATTTTAGTATGAAAAAGCCGGCATTTATATTTGATGGAAGAAATATTTTAGATAAAATTTTTCTAAATAAAATTGGGTTTAACACTTATACAATAGGTAAATAATTATGAAAAAAATATTAGTAACAGGGGGAGCAGGTTTTTTAGGATCTAATTTGTGTGAAAGATTAATAAATGATGGAAATGATGTAATTTGCTTAGATAACTATTATACAGGTAGCAAAAAAAATATTAAGCATCTTTTAAATCATCCAAACTTTGAATTAGTAAGACATGATGTAACACATTCTTTTTTTGCTGAAGTTGATGAAATATATAACCTAGCCTGTCCAGCTTCACCACCCCATTACCAATATAATCCAATAAAAACGATAAAAACTTCAGTTTTAGGGGCTATCAACTCTTTGGGACTTGCTAAAAGAGTAAAAGCTAAAATATTACTGGCCTCAACAAGCGAAGTTTATGGTGACCCTGAAATTCATCCCCAGCCAGAAACTTATTGGGGTAATGTAAACCCGATTGGTTTAAGGTCTTGTTATGATGAAGGAAAGCGATGTGCAGAATCCTTATTTATTAATTATCAAAAAGAACATGATTTAAAGATAAAAATTGTCAGAATTTTTAACACTTATGGACCTAACATGAATCCTTTCGATGGCAGAGTTGTCTCCAATTTTATTGTTCAGTCATTAAAAAACGAAGATATTACTGTTTACGGTAAAGGAAACCAAACAAGGAGTTTTCAATACGTAGATGACTTGGTGGAAGGAATGATAAGAATGATGAATTCAAGAGATGATTTTTATGGGCCGGTAAATATTGGCAATCCTGATGAGTTTACAATTTTAGAATTGGCGGAAAAAATTATAGGACTAACATCATCAAAATCTAAAATTACATTTATGCCCTTACCACAAGATGATCCTATGCAAAGGAAACCTGATATTTCATTAGCTAAAAAAGAATTGAAAGTTTGGGAACCTAATATTAAATTAGAAGAAGGGCTATTAAAAACAATCGAATATTTTAAAACCGTAATTTAAAAAAAATAATTTTTTTTACTATGCATTTGTTTAATCTAATTAATAATTTATGAAAGCAGTTATTTTGTCTTAACAACCTAAAATCAATTATTAACAGACTTAATAAAATGTAATTTATCAACTTAGTGAAGACCATTGCATAGTGATTTCACTAATTAAGAAAAAAGTATTCAAATATGAAAAAAATAAAAGTTGGATTTGCAATACCAACTCTCGATAGTCTAGGAGCACAGAGGGTATTGATTACAATTTTAAAAAATATTAATCAATCAAAATTTGATATTTTTTTAATAGTTAATGAAGTTACAGGTGATTTTAAAAATGAAATACCAAATTTTATTAAAATTATTGAGGTCAAACAAAAAATTTTAAATATTCCTAAGCTGCGTGTGTTAGAGTATTTATTTTATGGATATTATCGTGCAATAAAAAAAGAAAACCTTGAGGTTATTATTTCTATAGTACCTTTTACAAATTTTGCACTATTTATTACCAAAAAATTGTATTTACAAAAATTTAAACTCATTGTTTCAGAACATGCTCATGTAACAGGCGCTATGTTGGACTCGGAAAATATGGGTAATGCATTTCAAAAAATATATAAAAAATATTTTAAAACTGTATATAATTCAAAAACAGTTGATAATATAATTACGATTGCTGAAGAAAGCAGAGAAGACCTGATAATTAATCATCAAATAAAAAGAAATAAAACTACACTGATAAATAACCCTAATGACTATCAAAATATTCAAACAAAATCAAAAGAGAATATTACTGATAAGACGTTTAGTAAATGGAAAGAAAATAATAACGTAATTTTTATAAGTTCTGGTAGATTAGTCCATCAAAAAAGACATGATATTTTAATAAATTCTTTTAGTGTCCTAGCATCTAAATATCCCAATTGTCGATTAATAATAATGGGTAGTGGTAGCAAAAAACAACTAACTGATTTAATAGCTGATAATGAAATTAAAGAAAAAGTTTATCTAGCTGGCTTCAAATCAAACCCCTGGAAATATATATATAAATCTGACTTTTTTGTCCTAAGTTCAACATGGGAGGGTTTACCTTGTGTACTTACTGAAACATTAATTTTGAAAACACCCATAATCAGTTCAGATTGCCCCAGTGGTCCAAAAGAGATATTAAAAAACGGTGAATTTGGGAATTTATATAATTATTTGTCGGTAGATGAATTAACTAAAGCTTTGTTTTTTGCATATGAGAATAGTAATAAATTAAAAGAAAAAGCGGAAAAAGGATATCAAAGTATCTACAGGTATGATCCAAAATTCATTACAAATAAATATGAAAATCTCATTGAGAAAACGTGTATTAACAATACTCACGTTAATCATAAATAATAATGAGAAGTGAGTTCATCAACTTTCAGCTAAATTTTAAATAATTCAATAATGATCAAAAACATTATTAGTCTAATTCATCAAATACTTCGTCCATATAAAGCAGAATTAATTTGGATACTTTTAGGATTATTTATTCAATTACTTTCAGGTGTTTTAATTATTAAATTACTAACTCATTTTCTAGGTACAGATGATTATGGAACATACAGCTTGTTGAATTCGATAATACAATTCATTGAAATAGTTATTTTTTCTTCTTTAATTCAGGGCGCCAGTAGATATTCGTATTATTTGAAGGATATTAGCCATTCATTTGAATTTGTCAAAATAATTAGCTCCAAAATATTTTATATAATAACACCCATTACTTTATTTTTAGGAATTATTTTTTTGTTTTTAGGCAAAACTACCTTCTTCTGTTATTGTTTGCTTTCAATAACTCTTGTCTATTTAGATGTGAATAGAGACATAATTATTGGAATTTTTCACATGAACCGAAACCGAAAATTGGTAACAGTATTTAAATCCCTAGATCAAATGCTTAGAGTGATTTCAATAATTATAATTAGTTTGTTGGGATTGGTAAGTTTAGTGAATATTTACACGGGTTTTATTTTAACTGCTATTTTATTATTTTATATTCTTTGGAAGAAGAAAATACAATTTCAATCACAAGAAAGTACTGATTTCTCATTCATTGAAGACAATAAAAAAAGAATACTCAAGAGTAAAGTTTTTAAATTTGCATTACCATTTGCATTCGCTAGTATTTTTACATGGTTATTGACTTGGGCAGATAGATGGGTGCTAAGTTCTTTCCTGACAATAAATGATGTTGGTATTTATTCTGCAAACTCACAAATTGCAAATATCCCATTTATGATAATATCTTCTATTGCTTTAACATTTCTTGCTCCAATCTTATTTAGTAAAGCAGAAAAATTAAAAAAAATTGTTGATTTTAACAGCTTCAAGAGTCAAATTAATAAAATCTTACTATTCTATGTTCTTTTATCATTTATCTTATTAATCACATTATTTTTTACACAAAATTATATTTTAAACTTTTTATTAAGTTCTGATTACATATCTAATGGTATCTTGTTTATTTCTATTTCTTTGGGCTGGCTATTTTATCAAATTGCTCAAGTACAAGTAACAATATTTTTATACACGACTGGTGATGCAAAATCTGCTTTAAATTCAAGTATAATTTCAGGACTAATTTATTTAGTTTTACTTATAATTCTTGTTAACAATTACGGAGAAATAGGTGCTGCATTATCATTTATAATTGCAAATATTTTTCGAATAATTCTTCAATATTTTTACTCAAAAAAATCTTGGATGATATTTAGAGAAAAAATAATGAATGTAGAAATCTCAATGTCTTAATTATGTGTGGAATATTAGGTGATATCAATAGCAAAGGAATTAATAAATCTATTTTTCAAAAACAACTAGAAGTTATTCATCATAGAGGTCCAGATAGCACAGGAATTTGGCACAATTCTAATCATACCGTTTTTTTAGGTAGTAAAAGATTATCAATACAAGATTTATCAACTAATGGTACTATGCCAATGAAATCAGATGATGGCAGATATGTAATTATTTTCAATGGTGAAATTTATAATTTTAAAATAATAAAACAGAAACTTTTAAAGTTTGGTTTCACATTTAACTCTGGTTCTGACACCGAAGTTGTCTTAAAATCTTTTATTTATTACGGCATAAGCTTTTTAGAACATTTAGAGGGAATGTTTGCAATTGCAATTTATGATACTGAAAAGGAAGAGTTGGTATTAGCCAGAGATAGAATTGGTGAAAAACCTCTTTACTACTGGAAAAAATCTGATGGAATTAGTTTTTCATCACAATTGAATCAACTATTTCTTGATGAAAAATTAGATAGGCGTTTAGATTATAAAAGTTTACAAGATTATCTTGCTTATGGTTATGTAAGAGAAGATAGAACACTTATTAATAATGTCAAAAAACTTTTACCTGCCCACTATTTAATCTATTCAATTAAAAAAAATAAATTAATAATTAATAAATATTGGAGTATTCCATCATATCAAAGAAATAATTTAGAAAAAAATGAACTAGTCCAGAAATTTGATGGATTATTAAAGCAATCTGTAAAAAATCAATTAATATCTGATGTTCCTGTTGGAGTATTATTAAGTGGAGGTATTGATAGCTCATTAGTTACAGCCTACGCCTCGGAGATTTCAGATAAACAAATAAAAACATTCCATATTTCTCTAGGAGGATATAGTAAATTTAACGAGGCAAAGTATGCAAAAACTGTAGCTAATTACTTTGACACATCACATATTGAGTTAAGCGGGAATGAAATTGAATACAGCCTTTTAGATGTGATAACAGAATTTACTGATGAACCATTATCTGATAGTTCATTACTTCCCTCTTTTTTAGTTTCAGAATTGACAAGCAATCACCTTAAAGTAGTTTTGGGTGGCGATGGTGGTGATGAATTGTTTGGTGGATATACAACTTACAAACGGATTTTTAATTTAAACAATAGACTAACTGAAAATATTCCAAATTTAATAAGGAGTGCTGTTGCGAATATTTCTAAATATTTACCTACAGGCACAAAGGGCAGACATTTCTTAATGGGTTTGAGTGGAGGAATTAGGGATCAATTTGTCTACAATTCTTTATTTGATAATTATAGTATTAGCAAAATATTAAAAAATAAAAATATCTTAAAAAATAATTTTTTATTTTCTGTTTCTGAAGACCTGCTTTATGACATTACAAAGATAGATATGCTTAACTACTTACCCAATGATATTTTGTTCAAGGTTGATAGATCAAGTATGGCATATTCTTTAGAAACTAGAGCTCCATTTTTAGACAAGTCTGTTGTAGAATTTGCATTTAAAGATGTAAAATCTGAATTTAAAATTGCAGATGGTAAATTGAAATTACTGCCAAAGTTACTTTTAAATGAAAAAATTAAATCAGATATAAACTTTGATAGGAAACAAGGTTTTTCAATACCTTTAGACAAATGGTTTAGGACTAAATGGTATAATAATCTAATAAATGATATTAATAATTTTGAAGAATTGATAAATAAAAAATATGCGCTAAAATTACTCAGTGGATTAAAAAAAGGAATGTCAAATTCAGAGAGATTATTTGCTCTTTTAATGCTTGATAAATGGTTAAAAAAAAATAACATAACTTATTAGAAGACAAAATGTTTAATGAAAATAAAATTAAACCTACATTGATGAGTAAATTAATTATTCCTCTCCTAGGTTTAGCTTCTTTGTTTTCTTTTACTTATAGTACAGAATATTCATTATTTTTTTTAATTATTCTTTATGTAATTTTTTTTGTTAGAAACCAAGGCCCAGTTCTGTTATTTGCTTTATTTTCTTTTACATCAATAACCCCATTTTTATTAGAGGCAATTCAAATCAAAACTACTTTTTATAATCAATATTATGGTGGTTTATATTATGATAATGTTTTTTTTTGTTACCTACTTTTCTTAATCATTTTTCTTGCTCGTATTGATGGTTTAAATATAAATTTAAACCACATACTTAATCATTATAAAAAAAGGGATGTCTACCTAAAATTATGTGTTATTATTCAAATATTTATTTTATTATTCGGGAAAACAGGTGAAACAATTTTAACTTCTAATTACGGACAAATAAACACAACAGGTTTTTCTGGTTTTTTAGGCTTCTCTATTAACGAGTATTATTTAATTTTTTTAGTCATTACATTATTTATATACAAGCCTAATAAATACATTCACTTACTTAATATTTTATTTATACTTAAAAATGTTTTATACGGTGGAAGAGTTGAAGCATTACAAGTCTTATTTGCATATTCCATATTTTTAAAAATTAATTTTAAATCCGTTAAAAATTTACTCATTAGTTTTATAACAATAATTGGTTTTCAAGTAATAGGTAGTATTAGAAGTACAGGTTTAAGCCTTGAATTAATTATTACTGCTATTTCTGATATAAGTATTTTTGAGTTAGGTTTTTTTCAAGGAGCTACATCTACTTTTTCTGAAGTTATCTATAGTTCCTCTGTTATGCAGGGCATCATTAATGATAATTTAATTTCTCAAAGCCTGAGACTCGAAATGGTAACTCAACATTTTTTTTCCTATATTTTTCCATATTCATTTTTAAATGAAAAGGCAGATATATCTCTGTTTTCGCAAAGTATTTCAATGGCAGGTGGTGGTGGCTTACCAAGTGCATATTTTTATTTTATTGGTGGTTTACCTTTTGTTGTTGTGGGTTCATTCATCTATGTGTATATTTTTAGAAAGATGCATAAGTCTCAAAATTATATGTACAATGCACTGGGTATTTTGATGTTAATTACAGCTCCAAGGTGGTTACTTTATAATCATATTACTTTTATAAAGTCCTCTTTTTATTTATTTATAATTATGTATTTATTTTATAAGATAAAAGTTAAATTGAAAAAGAACAAAAAAGTCTCACCAATAAAATAGAAACTTATTGGTCCTGATAAATTTAACAGTCAAACTAAAAAATTATGACAAGATTAAATGATTAAGATACTAATAGTAGGTAGTTTTAAGTATGAGATATACTCAAATGCACTTCTTAATGCATTTAAAAATTTGGGTGAAAACGTACAATCATTTGATTTAGATCAATTTAATTATACTGGAACTAGCACAACTTTGAAGTTGTTTGAAAGAGTTCAGACAAGGTTTGTAAAAGGTCCAAAAATAAAAAAGATTAATAATAAGCTATTGGATATTATGGAAAATGATGAAATAGATATTTTATTTCTTTACAGGGCAATAGAAATTAAAGCAAAAACAATATGTAAAATTAAAAATTTAAATTGTGTTATTTTTTCGTATAATAATGATGACCCTTTTAGTGGAGTTCCATCAAAAGCATATTGGAATAATTATATAGAGAGTACCAATTTTTGTGACCACAATTTTGTTTACAGAACTAAAAATTTAATAGAATTTAAGAAAAGAGGTATAGAAAATTTAAGTGTTTTAAAATCCTATTACATAAAAGAAAATAATTATCCACTGAACATTAAAAAAACAATGGATATAATTTTTATAGGACATTTCGAAAATGATGGAAGAGATGAATATATTAAAGCATTGATCGAAACAGGTTTAAATGTAACAGTTTTTGGTGGTGCATTATGGAAAAAAGCACCTCTTTATAAAGAAATAAAGCATGTAATAAAAGAAAAACAAACGGGAGAAAAATATAATATTACTATAAATAAAGCTAAAATTGCATTGGTATTTTTATCAAAAATAAATAGTGACACCTATACAAGAAGATGTTTTGAAATTCCAGCTACTAAAACATTAATGCTAAGTGAATATTCAGAAGATTTAAATAGTATGTTTGAAGAAAACAAAGAAGCAGTTTATTTTAAAACTAAAAAAGATTTAATAATTAAATGTAAACATCTTCTAGATAACCCATCCAAAATTAAAGCAATTGGGAATGCTGGTTATGAAAGACTTTTAAAAGACAACCACAGCGCTGAAAGCAGAGCAAAAGAAATATTAAAAATATATTCAGAAAAAAAATGACAATATTATACTTATATGCTGAATTAATGGGTTATCAAATACCTGTTTTAAAAGAATACGTATCAAAATATGACGCAGATGTTCATGTAGTTCATTGGGATCATAAAAAATTAACGCCATATATACCACCCATTATTCAAAACATTACATACTATAAAAGGTCTGGTTTAAATTATTCAAGTATGAATAAATTGGTTGAGAAGATTAACCCAAATATTATTTTCGTTTCTGGTTGGATGGATAAAAAATATTTAAAAATAGCTGCAAAATTTAAAAAGAAAAACATTCCTATAGTTGTAGGTTCGGATACTCAATGGGAAAATACTTTAAAAAAAAATATAGCCTCGGTGATTTTTAAGTATACATATAAAAAATGTTTTACCCATATTTGGGTCTCAGGCCCTTTCCAATATGAATATGCTAAAAAATTAGGATTTGCTAATGATGAAATTATCTTCAATCTTTATACAGCTGATGTCGATGCTTTTAGTGACAAAATAAAAAAAACTAGTGATAGAAAATATTCAAAGAACTTTTTATTTTTAGGACGATTTGAAGAAATAAAAGGGATTAGTTGTTTGCTTCAAGCTTGGGAAAGTATAGTTGATAAAAAAGGATGGACACTGACATTTATGGGTAATGGCTCATTAAAAAAAGAAATAGAAAAAAGTGCAGATGTAATTCTCAAAGATTTCATACAACCCAGCGATTTAATTAATGAAATTCAAAAATATGGTTTTTTAATTTTACCTAGCTTAAAAGAGCCATGGGCACTAGTAATTCATGAAGCTATGTCTGCAGGACTTCCAGTCTTAGCCTCAGACGTTTGTGGAGCCGGAGCTGTATTTATTGTGCCAAATTATACAGGTTATTCATTCAAATCTAATAATATTGAAGATCTAAAAATTAAAATTAAAAATATTTTAAATATGACAGATGCTGAACTTATCAGAATGTCTAATAACGCTTTGGAAAGATCGAAAGTTATTACACCTAGAATTGTTGCAGCCAGCTTTATGTCAGCTTTGAAACAGAATGTCGGTAATGAAAATAATTATTAACGCTTCAATTATTGAAAAAGGCGGAGGAAAACAAGTAGCAGAATCAGTTTTATATGAACTCAATTCGTATGATTTCATAAGTTTTGTTGTTGTACTTTCAGAGGAACTTAATAAAACAATAAACCAAAGTAATTTTAATTCAAATTTTACTTTCTATGTTCTTTCAAAACACAGAAATAAGTTTATTAATTTTTTAAAAATAAGAGGAGGTTTAAAAAAAATTGAATCTATTCATAATCCTGATTTAGTTTTTACAATTTTTGGACCGTCCTATTGGAGGCCAAAATGTACACATATTACAGGATTTGCTGACGGTTGGTGTTACAATCCAAAATCAATAGCATTCAATAAATTAACATATTTTAAAAAAATTAAAAGAAAATTTTTATCGTTTGTAAAAAATTCTGTTTTAAAATACAGTACGGATTTTGTAATTGTTGAGACCAATGATGCTAAGAAAAAAATTATAAAATATTTAAATTTTAAAGAATATGAAATTTATGTAGTTGGTAATACATTTAGTCACTTTTTTGAAAAAAAATTTAATTTTAAAAAAACTTCACAAACTTTTAATTTAATTACAATCTGTACGCCTTACCCACATAAAAATCTATCAATAATAAATGAAGTTACTCCTCTTTTAGCTGCTAAAAATCTTGATTTCTGTTTCAACTTGACAATGGACAAAATTAGTTTTGAGAAATTATTTAAAAAAAATAGGTTTGTAAAAAATTTGGGAGTATTAAATACAGTAGATTGTCCAGCTGCATATGCTTCATCAGATGCTCTTTTTTTGCCAACATTAATTGAGACCTTTTCCGCCTCATATCCTGAATCAATGAAAATGAAAAAACCAATTTTAACATCTGACTTAGACTTTGCAAAAGATGTTTGCAATGATGCAGCTTTATTTTTTGATCCCACTGATCCACAAAATATTGCTGACACTATTGAAGAAATAATTCTTAATAAAAAATTATACAATTCACTTACAAAAAAAGGAATCAAAAGACTTAATTCGATGGAGACCTCTGAGTCTAGAGCAAAAAAATACATCGAGATTTTTAATAAATTGAAAAATAAATAGTTTATTCAATGAAAAATAAAATACTACTTTTCGCAGTAAGGAATAGATCTTTTGGTATTTTAGAATTTTATGAAGGAAAATCTAATTTAACAGTAACTAATCATATCTTGGCGACTAGTTATCATATCAAATTATTTTTAGATTTTCATTTAATAATTGAACATATCATAATGAAATTACATTGTGATTATACTAATAAAATTAAATTATGAATATTTTAGGAATTAATGCTTATCATGCTGATAGTTCTGCGGCATTATTAGTTAAAGGAAAAGTTGCTTGTGCTACAGAAGAAGAGAGGTTTACTAGGCAGAAACATTGGGCAGGCTTGCCGATAAAATCTATAGAATTTTGTTTGAGTTCTCAAGGTCTAAAAATGAGCGATATTTCTAGTATTTGTATTGGAAGAGATCCTAAAGCTAAAATTTTTAATAAAATTAAGTATATGGCAAAAAATATTAAGCCAGCGATATCTATGCTAAAACAAAGATTTGCCAATCATTCCGATTTAAATTCTCTGGAGGATAATATTAAAAACCATTTTGGATTCTGTCCTAAAATAGAGTTTATTGAACACCATAGAGCACATTTAGCATCAGCATTTTTCTCTAGTCCGTTCAACAAGGCTTCAATAATTTCAATTGATGGCTCTGGTGATTTTTCTACTATCATGATTGGAAAAGGATACGGTAATAAAATTGAAGTTTTAGAATCACAAGATTTTCCTATAAGTTTGGGTCTTTTCTACACTGCTTTTACACAATTTTTAGGTTTTCCATATTATGGTGATGAATATAAAGTTATGGGATTATCACCCTATGGATCCCCTACCTACCTAAATGAAATGAGATCTTTAATTTGGAGTGGAGATAAAAATATTTTGGAATGGAATCCAAGTTTCTTTAACTTGAATAGTGGCGCTGTATCATACAGTAATAACAACCCTAACGTAAGTCAGTTATTTGATGGGATTAATTTTGAGAAGTTATTTGGAGTTAAAAGGTTAAAAAATGAAGAAATTAATCAAAGGCACAAAAATATAGCTTCAAGCCTACAAAAGAGAACTGAAGAAATAATTTTTGAAATTATTAAAAGAACTTTTAAACAAACAGGTTCTTCTAATTTATGTATAGCTGGAGGTGTAGCGCAAAACAGCGTTGCTAATGGTAAAATTTTGAATAATACTCCGATTAAAGAAATATACATACCTAGCGCGGGGCATGATGCTGGTATCTCAATGGGTGCTTCACAATATCACTATTTCCATAACTTAGGAAAGAAAAGAACAGAACCTCTATATGATGCTAATCTTGGAATTTCTTTTTCTAACGAAAAAAATTAAAGAAATTATTGAAACAAAAGGTATAGCATTTAAATATTTAGAAGATGACACACTTTTTAAGTATGTTGCAAAATCAATCTCCAATAATAATGTAATTGGATTTTTTGATGGAAAAGCCGAGTTCGGACCAAGGGCATTGGGTAGTCGTTCTATATTAGCAGATCCAAGAAACTCAAAAGCGCAACAACTTTTAAATGAAAAAATTAAAAAAAGAGAGTCGTTCAGACCATTTGCTCCAAGTATAATTGAAGAGTACGGAGAAGAATATTTTGAAAACTACCAATTTACTCCCTTTATGGAGAGAGTTCTTCCGATTAGAAAAGAAAAACAGAAATTGATTCCAGCGGTTACCCATGTTGATGGTAGTGGTAGACTTCAATCAGTTAAAAAAGCTTTAAGACCAAGATACTATAGATTGATAAAGGAATTTTATAAGATTACAGGTATTCCAATCTTAATCAACACCTCTTTTAATGAAAATGAGCCAGTGGTTAATATTCCAGAAGAAGCAATAAATTGCTACCTAAGAACAGATATGGATATGTTAGTTTTAGGAAATTATATTTTAGAAAAAAATGAAAGTATCTATAATAACAGCAACAAATAATAGTGAAAAAACAATTGAGGATTGCATTAAATCTATATTAGCACAAGTTTATTTAAATATAGAATTTATTATTATCGATAATAATTCAAGTGATTCAACGTTAAATATTATTGATAGATATAAGTTGAAAAATAAAAACATTCAAATAATATCAGAGCTTGATAACGGACTTTATGATGCACTTAATAAGGGTGTAAAATATGCTTCTGGGGATATTATTGGTTTCTTACATTCTGACGATCTTTTTTATGATTGTTATTCCGTTTTTGATATTGTTGGATGTTTTAAGGATAACAAATATGACGGGGTTTATGGTGATTTACAATATGTAAAGAAAGGGGACACTGATAAAGTCATTAGACTATGGAAGGGGTGTAAATTTCATCCAAAACTTTTGAAAAGGGGATGGATGCCTGCTCACCCAACATTATTTTTAAAGAAACATGTTTACAAAAAGTATGGAGAATTTGATACATCATATAAAATTTCTGCAGATTATGATTTTATGTTGCGCATACTAAAAAATAAAGCACTTAAATTTGGTTATCTACCAAAATGCATTACCAGAATGCGCTTAGGTGGAGCTTCCAATAAAAGCATCAAAAACATTATTCAAAAAACTTTGGAGGATTATAGGGCAGTTAGGTCAAATAATGTGGGGGGGGGGTTTACAATTTTATTAAAGAACATTTTAAAAATAAAACAGTTTTTTTAACTAAAAAAATAATTTTTTTCTTTTTGAATATTTAAAATTGAAAATATATAAATTGTTGAATTGGTCTTAAAAATATGTATGTTAAAACTACCATTAAAGTGATTTTTGAAACATCAATAATAAAAATGCCAATTTTATTTTTAGCAAGCTTATAAGATCTAAAATTATATAACATTAAAAATAATAGAGTCAAAATAAAAGCAATTAAGTAATAGTTTTCTCTTAAATTCAAATTTATGAAAGAGCCTAAATCAAAAAGTTTTGAATACATAGTAAGTGTATTTTCAATATTTTCTGCCCTGAATGGAATCCAACTTAACATAGAAAAAATGTAAACTGTAACCCAGTTGATAATAGTATTTGTTTTAAAGGTTATATACTTCGTTCGTATTCTCTCAATAAAAATTAAAGTTGCATGAATTAATCCCCATAAAATGAATGTCCAATTTGCTCCGTGCCAAAGACCCATAATAGCCCAGGTAATAAATAAAATTAGATTTTTATTTCTACCTTTTTTTTGATCTAATTTATTTCCAATCCCTCCCTTTGCAGTTGTTTCCAATACTTTTACACCTAGTAGGGGTAGATATAAATAATCTCTTATCCATGATGACAATGATATATGCCATCTTTTCCAAAATTCTTTAAAAGATTTTGATATGTATGGATAATTAAAATTTTCAGGAATTTTAAATCCAAGTAATAAAGCACATCCAATTGCGATACTTGAATAACCTGCAAAATCAAAATAAATTTGAAATCCAAATAAAGCTGATAGGGTCATAACATCAACACCTGAAAGTATATCAGGGTTAATATTGAAACCATCATCAACTATTGCGCTTAAATTATCTGCTAATACAACTTTTAAAAAAAGTCCTTCAATAATTCTTTTAAGACCTTTAAATAAATTATCCAAACTAAACTTATTGGGATTTATAACTTGATCCAAAAACTCTTTTGTTCTTTGTATTGGACCAGCAACAAGCTTAGGGAAAAAAGTCACAAATAAAGCATATCTTAAAAAATTGGACTCTGGCTTAATCAATCTTCTATAAACATCTGTTGTATAACTTATTGTTTCAAAAGTATAAAAGCTTATCCCAAATGGAAGAATAATTTCATATAAAGATATATTTGATCCAAAAGCAAAGTTTATGTTGTCTACTATAAAATATAAATATTTAAAGTATGCTAATAAAGATAAATTAGTTATAATACTTATAAGGAGATAAATTTTTCTTTTGTTATTGTCATCATTTCTATCAATTAAAATTGATATGGTGTAGTCTAACACAGTAGAAAATAAAATTAACAACAAGAAATCCCATCTCCAGAACCCATAAAATATACAACTTGAAAAAACTAAAAATCCTACTCTAAAACTTTTATTAACATTCCAGAAAAAAAAACATACAATTGAAAGAAATATTAAAAAAGTAATAGAATTAAAAAACATTGTTATTTCAATAAAATTTGAAGTGAGTCTGCTAAAATTTTGTGTGCCTGAAAATTAAAATGCATGAAATCATACTCTTTAGTTTTTAATAAATTTGTAGAGCTTTTCATTCCCCAGTATTTAGCTGGGATTATTTTTTCAAAATTTAAATACTGAAAATCTTTATTGACATTTATAATCTCCTCAATTTTTTTCTTAAAATCATTATATTCTAAATTATCGTATGGAATTTCAATATCACTCCTAATGGGCGGAATGTATATATTCAAATTTATATTATTTAAAGTGCACAAATTAATTAAGGATTGTAAAGAATTTATATTTTGATTGTATGCCTCTTCAATTTTGTATCTTTTAGATGATGGTGTAATAAAAAAGATAGTGTTTCTAAGTTTATATAAAAAAGTAAACACTTGGGCTCTTAAACTTTCCCGCTTTTTCCAAAAACTATTTTTTTCAAAGAAATTATTTAGAAATTCTTCGCTTAAATCTTGAGTTGAAATAGTATTTTCACTTTCAATTATGTTTTTACTTAGTATTAATTTTATATTATCATCAAAATTAAATTTATTGTTTTCATCAAAAAAAGATATAATTTCAGTTCTGATATTAGATTCTCTCGTGTCATCAAAAAAAGCTGGCAAAATAATTTTTTTAATATCAAAATTTGAAATCAAATAAGTACTAATCATATAAAACTCAGTCAATGAACCATTAGGAATTGAAATTGCATTGATATTTTTATTTGGATATTTTTTTGAAAGAATTTCTACATAATTAGAATTTCCTTTGACAAACTGATTGACTCCATGTGTTTGAGAGTTACCAAGGAATATAATTAATTCAGAATTATCTTTAAACTCTATATCATCTATTTTTGAAAAATGAATTTTTTTATTATCGGAATCTAAAGCATAATACGATTTGGTTTCATCTCCTAGTGCAAATTCTTCAGAAACCAGCTCAGAGGATGAAAAAAAAATTATTAGTAATGAAAAGAATATTATTGTAAAAAACTTAAAGATTTTTAGTTTCATATTCTTTACTGTTCTTAATACTATTTTAAAACCTAAAATTTAAATTAAGTTTTTTATAAATATTATCAATTAATAATTTATACCAAAATATTATTCACTAATATAATCTTTTAAAATTTAGTGTATAATCCATTATTTGTTAAGTTACCTTTATAAAAATTCTTATAGCATGCTTATTTTTTATGATTATTGCTTATCATTATTATCGTATTATAATGAGAAATAAATTATCAAAATTAAAGAAGGAAAAGTTTAATTTTGATAGATTTGAAAATGAAATCATTACTAATACTAATAATAGATAAATGAAAAAAGCATTAATTACAGGAATTACTGGTCAAGATGGTTCATACCTAGCAGAACTATTATTGGAAAAAGGTTATGAAGTTCATGGTATAAAGAGAAGATCCTCCTCTTTTAATACTGAGAGGATTGACCATTTATACCAAGATCCTCACCAACCAAATATTAAGCTAAAATTGCATTACGGCGATTTAACAGATGCTATGAATCTTACTAAAATAATAAAAGAATGTGAACCTGATGAAATATATAATTTAGGAGCTATGTCTCATGTAAAGGTTTCTTTCGATACACCTGAATATGTAGGAAATGTTGATGGTTTAGGGACTTTGAGGATACTAGAGGCTGTTAGACTACTTGGTTTGGAGAAAAAAACAAAAATATACCAGGCATCAACTTCTGAACTTTATGGAGGTTTAGCTGAAAATAAAAATGAAAAGGGTTTTTATGATGAGAACTCTGCTTTTTACCCAAGATCTCCTTATGGTGTTGCAAAAATTTATGGATTCTGGATAACTAAAAATTACAGAGAAGCATACAAAATGTTTGCGTGTAATGGAATTTTGTTCAATCACGAAAGCCCTCGGAGAGGAGAAACATTTGTAACTAGAAAAATTACAATGGCTACAGCTGCTATTTCTATGGGCTTACAAGATTGTTTGTACCTAGGTAACTTAGATGCCCAACGAGATTGGGGACACGCTAAAGATTTTGTTAACGCAATGTGGTTGATTTTACAACAAGAAAGTCCTGATGATTATGTCATATCTACTGGAGTTACAACTTATGTTAGAGATTTTGTTATTATGGCATTCTCTGAAGTAGGTATTGAATTAGAGTTTAAAGGACATGGACTTAATGAAAGAGGATATGTTAAATCTTGTTCAAACAAAAATTACCAGATAAAAGTCGGCAAGCAAATTATTGCTGTTGATCCAAATTATTTTCGTCCAACAGAGGTGGATTCCTTAATCGGAGATCCTACAAAATCTAAAACTAAGTTAGGATGGCAACCTGAATATAATTTAAAATCAATGATTAGTGAAATGGTAAAATCAGATTTACAAAGATTAAAAAAAAATAAATTACTTAAGTAAAATGGATTTAATTAATAAAGTTTATTAATCTGATTTATGAAAAAAAATAGTAAGATATACGTTGCTGGTCATCGTGGAATGGTTGGTTCAGCAATTTTAAAGCTTTTGGTTTCTAAGGGATATAAAAATATTATAGTTAGAACTTCTGATGAGTTAGACTTGAGAGTGCAAAACAAAGTTTCTAATTTTTTTGAAAAAGAAAGACCTGATTATGTATTCTTAGCAGCAGCTGTGGTTGGAGGAATTGTAGCTAATAACACATATAAGGCAAATTTTATTTACGAGAATTTAATGATCCAAAATAATGTAATACATTATTCTTATTTAAATGGGGTTAAAAAATTATTGTTTCTTGGTTCATCCTGTATATATCCAAAAAATGCACCTCAACCCCTAAATGAAGATTATTTACTATCAGGCAAATTAGAATCTACTAATGAATCCTATGCAATTGCAAAAATTTCTGGTGTTAAAATGTGTGATGCATATAGATTTCAATATGGCTGTAATTTTATTTCAGTAATGCCAACAAATTTATATGGTTCAAATGATAATTATCATCCTAAGAATTCACATGTTTTACCTGCATTACTTAGAAAATTTATTTTAGCTAAAAAAAATAATAAAAAATCTGTTACTATTTGGGGAACAGGAAGTCCTTTAAGAGAGTTCCTACATTCAGATGACTTAGCCTCAGCTTGTTTATTTTTAATGCTTAATTATAATAAACCAGGTATTATTAACATAGGAGTTGGAAAAGATATTTCTATTTTAGATTTAGCTAAAACAGTAAAAGAAATAGTAGGATTTAAAGGTCAAATATTAACCGATCCAAAAAAGCCCGATGGAACACCGAGAAAATTAATGGATGTTTCTAAGTTGACCAAATTAGGTTGGAAAGCAGAGATAAAATTGGAAAGAGGAATTAGAATGGTTTATGATGAAATTAAAGAAAGAAATTGGTCAAATTGATTAAAGTAATGTTAATAAATTATTATGAAAATTAAGATAGAACGTTGTATTAACAAGTTCCAATTCGTCTTTTATAATATGAAAATAATTTTCACAACAGCTTTAGTGATTAAACAATCACACAAAATACACTAACAAAGATGGTTTATGAGTTTAACTGAACAAAACTTTTATTTATAAACTAATATAATTGAATTATAAAGAAACTATATATTTTGTTGCAAAGTGCCTGACTATTTCATTTGAGGATACGAACAAAGAGGCAATTGAAAAGCAGTTGCGATCGAACAGTATAGATTGGGACAACGTAGTAAAAGTGAGTACAAGTCATTATGTACTTCCTGCATTGTTTTGTAATTTAAAGCGTGCAGGTTTCTTAATTTATCTACCTAAGAATTTGGTATCTTATATGGAACACATAACTAATTTAAACCGAGATCGAAACAAACAAATAATTATACAGGCAAAAGAGTTAAACACACTATTATTATCCAATAATATCAGGCCAATCTTTGTAAAAGGAACTGGTAATCTCTTAGCAGGTATTTATGAAGATATTGGTGAACGTATGGTTGGGGATATTGATTTTATTTTCTCAAAAGAAGACTACCCAAGAGCTATTACTATTTTAAAAGAATTTAATTATTCTGACACTCAAAAGTATAATTATCATTTACCATCTGAGAAACATTACATAAGAATTCAAAAAAAAAATAATATTGCCGCTATAGAGATTCATAAGGAACTTTTAGATAAAAAAAAATATTCCCGTGAATTTAATTATAACTATATAGAAAAAGATAGCCAAATTATAAATCAGATCTGTGTTTTGAGTTATGCAAATAAGTTAAACTTGTCCATCTTGGCAAATCAAATAAACGATAATGGCATTTATTATAAGATGATTACATTAAGAAATGCTTATGATGTTTTTTTATTATCGAAAAAAACGAAAGTAAAAAGAGCGGTGAGCGCATTAGCTAAATTAACCAATACTTTAAATTGTTTTTTAGCAGTTTGCTATGAGATTTTTAATAAGGTAGATAGTTTGAAATACAAAAGTTCAAAAATGACACTTTCCTATTTAAGGATTTTTAATAGTCAGATTACCAACATTCAAGCAACAAAAAGACGACGTAAACTCATAAAGACTTATTTATTTTTAAAAAGAAGATTAGACATTATTTATAAGTCTTTAATTTATAAAAAGTATCGATTTTGGTTATTTAAAAGATTAACGAGTAGAAGGTAGTACATAGAAAAACTAGTCGAATTGAGTTTTATAAAAAGTTGATAGCAAAAGGTAAATTTAATTAGTAATCTCTTTAATTAAATTAGTTATATATTCTTTACATAAAATAAAAACCACAGGAAATATTAATCCTAATAAAAAATAAATAATAACTATATTACCTCTTTGCGGTTCAGAACGATCTATTGGTACAGAGACCTCATCGATGACCGAAAATATAGGGGTGTCTTTATTTAACTTGATCTTGTTATTATTATATTCAGAAGCCAGGTTAATTAAAATATTTTGTTGTAGTTGATACTCAGACTCTAGTTTTTGTAATTCCGATAGAAAAAGTGCTGTAGAAATACTTTTGTTTGAATCTTTAAATTCTGCCAATTTATTAACCAATATATTAAACTCACCTTGTTTCAACTCATACTGGTTCTTTGAGAATTCTAATCTCTCTTTTATTTTATTTGTTCTAATCTCAATTATTTTAGACTGCAGATTTTTGGTTACTTGCTCAACTATTTGAGTACTGATAAAGGCATCTTTGTCTGTAGCTTGAACCTTAACGAATCCATCTTTTTTATTTAATTCGATATCAAATTTCTTTCTTAATTTGCGAATAAGGTTATAATCATTATCGCTGATAAAATTGTAATTTTTAAGAATATTGCTACTAATTTCTTTTTTTTCTTTATTTAAAAATAATCCAATTGTATATTTTTTAATATTATTAATTGGGTTAAAATTGAATGAACTTTCATTTGATAATAAATATTCACGAATAGTTAATTTATTTGAATTTGAACTTGTCAATTCTGCCGATAATAACTTGAGAGAAAACTCCTCCGAATCTATAATTTTTGTGTAAAGTAGCGGGGACAAATATGAGTCACTTGTCATTTCAGTTGAATTTATATTAATACCTGCTATTGAAGCTAACGATCCCAGTTGATTAGAAGGTGACATTTGATCATCGCTAATTTGAGGAACAAAAGTGGTTTGAGAGGTATATACTATAGGACGTGTTAGAGCAACCAAACATCCAATTATAAAAAAAGATATAGTTGATCTTACAATCAATATTCTGTCTCTCCATATTTTCTTTAAAATAGCTACAATATCAAGAAAATCCTCTCCAGCATTTGAATATGAATTAGACTGATTACTATCCATCTATTATAATTTAGTTGCAATTAAAACAGTAGTAAGTGTTGAAGTTATGAAAGTTAAAGTTGCAGAAAAATCATCAATAAATTGTTTAACAACTTCTTTAAAGCCTACACCCTCAGGTCTAAAATCAGTTACTATAACTGAGTTAGGAAGAACTTTAGGGTTTCTAAAAAAACCAATTTTTTTGGTTTTACCATTTGGATATACAACGTAGGACTTTCCTCCCTCATTAAATAACTTACCACCAGAGTTTTTAATGTAATTTTTAGCTTTTAATCTTTTTTCCCAAATAAAATTAGATTGATTTTGAACAGCGCCTGTTGTTGAAACAATTCCTTTATCAGATGCTATATTTATAACATCACCATTTTCAAATATTTCCTCAGCCTTTAAATCTTTGAAGTTGAGTGTAATTAACTTTCCATCTCTAACTAGGGTAGATGCCTCCAAATTAGCATATGGTGTTAATCCACCAGCATAATCAATTAAATCTCCTAATGTTGAACTTTTAAACTCAGCCACAACTGTCTGCGGAAAATTAACTTCTCCCGAAATACTAATTCTTGTGGTATTTTCATAACCTAAAGTTTGTTTAACTACCACAATATCTCTGTCTTTTAACAAAAATCCGTTATCAGGCTTATCTTTCAATCCAAGTAAATAATCTTTGTCAAGTTTAATATTAAATTTTCTAACAATTCTTTCATTTGCTATATCAATTTCTGGTCTGTTCACAATTAAATCTTCTTGGTTGGCACTAATTTGAAATCCACCAGAGAGCAATATGAGATCTTCTGGATACATATTTTCATCCAAATCATATGTATCTGGGTTATTGATATAACCAAAAATACCTACTTTCTTATCAATATTTTCAATTGTACCTGTACTAAACAACAAGACTTTATCTCTTGGATACAATACTGTGGATTTTAATTCCTCTAAATCATTAAACTCAAATGATAAAGTTTTGAATTCTCCTGTATCCTCATTATATCTTTTGATGTCAATTCTTGATTTTAATAAATTTGTAAAAAAGTCAGGATTATTAATTTCAGATGCACTGAAAATCAAATCATAAATTGTTAAGTTTTCTTTCCAAGATGTAGTTATACTGTCAACTCCATATCCACTAATTGATACAAATTTGGCTCCATCAACTCGTTCATTACTGTAAACTATCACTTGATCCAAATCATTCAGTTGTATGTAAGTGCTAGAATTTAAAATATCATTCAAATTGTAAGAATTTACAACATTGATCCCATTTAAAATACTTGTAACATCGACTCTTTCTAAATATACATCAGGTAAAACTCCTTTTGCAGCGTTCATTATTAATGATTTTAAATCATTGTAAGTTGAAAGTGAATACATACCAGGTTCAGCAACATGGCCTGATATAGTTACTTGATTTAATTCCACATCTAAAATTGGAAAGAATGTAATTTTATCTCCGTCAGACAAATTAATTCTCTTACCCATGTCTTTCGCTTCCTGATAATCAAAGGTTATTAATTCCCTATCAGCAATTATTTCTTTAGTTCTCATCTCAGGGGGTGTGATTCTACTAATATTTACTTTTCTTGTTTGTGCAGTAACTGGTAATCCCCCAGAAAACTGTAATAATTCTGAAAGTCCCTCGTCTTCTTTTAATTCATAAACAGCATTATTGTAAACTTCCCCTTCCAATAGAAAACTATTTTTTCTAACATCAACAAATACTATATCATTATTTGTTAGCCTAACATCTTCCCGTAATTGGCCTTTTGTTATGTAATCATAAAGATCAATAGTTTTGTAAAGTTTATTATTTCTATAAATTTTGATATCTCTCAGTGTTCCACTCGTTTTAACCCCCCCTGCAGCATATAATGCAGACAGAGCAGAACCTGATGTATTCAAAATATGTGGGCCAGGTGCATTTACCTGCCCTAAAACTACAACTTTAACAGGTCTAAGTTGCGTTAGAGAAACATCCATAAAGGTTTTCTGAGGATCACTAGTAAGACCAGATAAATATTTACCTAAAAATATTTTTAGTCTTGATTTTAATGTTTTGAAGGAATTCCCTGATGCGAAAAATAGTCCATAACCTCTAATATTAATATTACCATTTCTATCTACTTTAACATTTTGCTCGAGGGAATTATCTCCATATGTAATAATTCTTAGTTCATCGCCAGGTGCAATGAGATATCCCTCATCGATATTTCCAAGTAAGTATTCTTTGTCTAGATAAGGATTGTTATTAAAGATATCATACCCAAAATATTTCGGTCCATCATTTTCAACATCAAATTCAAATACATTCTCTTCTACTTTGTTGCTATCTTCTTCATTTTCTTCAGAACCATCAGAATCTAATGTTTCATCTACATTAGGGTTTTTAGAATTTTCATTAGGAAACAACTCATTAATTAATTGATCGTAGCTTATTCCTCTCTGTGTTGCTAGTTGTCTAGCTTGAGTCTCAGTCATTCCATTAGCTTTCAAAGCATCTAAGGCCTGAGTTCTGGTAGTTATATTTTGAGATTGAACGGCTTGTGTTGCTTGCTTAATAATAGTTTCATTGGTCTGTGAGAAGCCAGTAAAAGACATTAAGATTATGACGAATAAGTATCTCATAATATTATTTTGGGTGGCAAAGATAAAAAAAAACTAGAGAATGATGTTTTGACAATTTTGAAACTCCACATTTGATTTTTAAATGGGGAGATCGAATATTTAATATTGTATTGATTGAAAGATATAATAAAAAGATAAAAATCGAATTGGTTATTTATTTTCCCAATCTCTATCCTTTCTTACTTTTAAATTTGTATTCCAACCTCCTTCGATTGCATTTAGATCAATATCTAATTCTTTGGAAAACTTAATAAGCGCATTAACATCTTTGGGAAAACATTTTCCACCATAACCAAGTTGCCCATCATGGCCAGGAACATTTAAGTGGCTATCTCCAATTCTACCATCTGATGCGAAACCATTCAATGCCTCCTCCCAATCTGCACCAATTTTATCACATATTAATTTAAATTCATTCATTATTGAAACTTTTGTAGCAAAAAAAGTATTGTTCATATACTTTATTAATTCAGATGTTTTTGAGTCCGTTTCAATGATGTTCTTATTTTTAAATCTTAGCTCATAAATTTTTCTGACTTGTTTAGTCCATATCTTGTTACCCCCTATAATGATTCTGTTTTGTGTCAACATATCAAGCTTCGATGTCCTTTCAGTTAAAAATTCGGGTGAGAAAACTATCTTAAATTGGGTGTAAATTTTATTTAATTTTTCAGTAGTTCCAGGTAAAACAGTAGATTTCAATATGTAAATAGGTTTTTCATTAGCATGTTTAAAAACCTCTTCCACAAATTCTAAGTTTTGATTTCCATCTTTGTACATAGGGGTTGGTACACAAACAAAAACAAAATCAGAATCATGAGTTTTATTTAAAGTGTGAGTTGATTTTACTGGATCAACATCATAAATCTTTATGTTACACACTGGTGAAAAGGCGAATGCTTGAGCTTCCCCAACAAAACCATTTCCAATAATACCAATTGTAGGCTTTTTCACTTCTAATATTTATATGAGTCATTTTTAAACGGTCCCTTGACGTTTACACCAATATAGTCGGCTTGTTCTGAATTGAGTTCCTCAAGTTCTACACCAAGCTTTTCCAAATGCAACATTGCAACTTTTTCATCTAAATATTTAGGTAGCACGTAAACCTTATTTTCATAATTGTCACGGTTCTTCCATAATTCAAGTTGTGCTAAAACTTGGTTGGTGAACGAGTTGCTCATAACAAAACTTGGGTGGCCTGTAGCGCATCCAAGATTAACGAGTCTTCCCTCTGCTAATATTATAATTTGATTTCCATTTATTTCATACTTATCAACCTGAGGCTTAATCTCTTCTTTCGTATTTCCATATTTTGAATTCAACCAACTCATATCTATTTCATTGTCAAAGTGACCAATATTGCATACTATTGCATTGTCCTTCATTTTCATAAAATGTTCTTCTTTAACAATGTCTTTGTTCCCAGTTGCAGTTACGATGATATCCATTTCTCCAACTACACTTGATAACTTTTTTACTTCAAAGCCATCCATAGCTGCTTGTAAAGCACAAATTGGATCAATTTCGGTCACTGTTACTAGACACTTTGCAGAGGCAAAAGATGCAGCAGTTCCTTTACCAACATCTCCATATCCACAAACAACAACTCTCTTACCTGCTAGCATTGTATCTGTAGATCTACGTATTGCATCAACTGCAGATTCTCTGCAACCATATTTGTTATCAAATTTTGCTTTAGTAACAGAATCATTAACATTAATAGCAGGTAATGGAAGTGTGTTATTTTTCTCTCTTTCATACAATCTTAAAACACCTGTAGTTGTTTCCTCCGTTATTCCTTTGATTCCACTGATCAGTTCAGGATATTTATCTAAAATCATATTTGTTAAGTCACCTCCATCATCAAGTATCATATTTAATGGCTTTCTGTCATCTCCAAAAAATATTGTTTGCTCAATACACCAATCAAACTCCTCTTCTGACATTCCTTTCCAAGCATAGACAGGTATCCCGGCTTTTGCTATTGCTGCTGCTGCATGATCTTGTGTTGAAAAAATATTACAAGAACTCCACGTTACATCCGCACCTAACTCCACAAGTGTTTCAATCAGAACAGCTGTCTGTATTGTCATGTGTAGGCAACCTGCGATTCTTGCGCCTTTTAAAGGCTTAGTACTTGCGTATTCTTTCCTTAATGACATTAAACCTGGCATTTCAGACTCTGCCAGTGAAATTTCCTTACGTCCCCATTCAGCAAGAGATAAATCTTTGACTTTAAATTTTGGTTTTGTCATTGAGTCAATTTTACTTTTCATTTTTAAAAGAATTTTTAAATTTTTTGGATAGCAAATCTACATAATCTAATTTTTCCCACGTAAATAATTCAACACTTATTTCCTTGTTGATATTATTTTCAAAAATCATGCTTTTAATCACCTTTTCTGAATCTCTTCCCATGTGGCCATAGGATGATGACTCAGTATAAATGGGTTGTTTCAATTTTAATCTTTCAATTATAAAGTATGGTCTCAAATCAAAGATTTTATATATTTCCTCAGAAAGCTTTTCATCAGAAATAGACAATTTAGATGTGTTAAGTGTATTTACATATAAACTCAGTGGTTCAGGTTTTCCAATGGCATAACTAATCTGAATGAGACATTCTTTTGCAATATTTGCTGCAATAATATTTTTGGCGATATGCCTTGCAGCATATGCGGCGCTTCTATCAACCTTTGAGGGATCTTTGCCAGAGAATGAACCTCCACCATGGGCACCCTTCCCACCGTAAGTATCGACAATTATTTTCCTTCCTGTTAATCCTGTATCCCCATTCGGTCCACCTATTACAAACTTACCTGTAGGATTTATAAAATATTCGATTTTATTATCATTCAAAATATTTTTAAACTCAGGATGTTTTGTTAAGATTCTTGGTAAAACAATTTCTTTGATGTCAAGTTTAATTTTATTTAACATTTTTGTCTCGTCATCGAATTCATCATGTTGAGTTGAAATTACTATTGATTTGATTTTTTTTGGAATATTGGGCTTTTCATATTCAACTGTGACTTGACACTTTGAATCGGGTCTCAAATACTTAATTTTATTATTTTCTTTTCTCAATAAAGCCAATTCTTTAAGAATTTTGTGGGATAAATCCAGTCCAATAGGAATAAAGTTTTTTGTTTCGTCAGTAGCATATCCAAACATTATTCCTTGGTCACCTGCACCCTGATCCTCTGGATTAATTCTTTCTACACCTCTGGATATGTCTTCTGATTGTTCATTAATGTATGTAAGTATTCCACAAGATTTATAATCAAACATCAATTCACTGTTATCGTAACCAATTTTTTTAATTTGTTCTCTAACTACTTTTTGAATATCTACATATGCAGATGATTTTATTTCACCTGAAACGATTACCTGTCCTGTGGTTACCATCACCTCACAAGCAACCTTAGAGTTTTCATCAATTGCTAAAAATGCATCTAAAATTGCATCACTAATTTGATCTGCAATTTTATCTGGATGACCCTCACTTACAGATTCAGACGTAAAAAAATAATTCATTTTTGAGGTGCAAATATAGGTAATACCGTGTAATTAAATAACTTAGCAGTTCGTGAAAGGTATCATTCTAGCAGGTGGAAGTGGAACAAGGTTATATCCACTCACTAAAGGTCAGTCAAAACAACTTTTGGCTATTCATGATAAGCCGATGATTTACTATCCATTGTCTGTCTTGATGCTTGCAGGTATTAAAGAAATTTTAATAATATCCACACCAAGAGATTTGCCAAACTTTCAAAGACTTCTTGGAACGGGTTCAAGCATTGGAATTAAATTACAATATGCTGAGCAAGAAAGGCCAAAGGGTATAGCTGAGGCGTTTATTATTGGTGAAAAATTTATTGATAATAATCCTGTGTGTTTGATACTTGGTGATAATATTTTTTATGGCAGTGGTTTTACCAAAATTCTTCAAAACAGTGTATCTGAATTAATTGAAATTAAGAAAGCTAAAGTCTTTGGTTTTTATGTAAAAAATCCATCTAGATACGGGGTTGTCGAATATATTGACGATAATGTAATCTCTATTGAAGAAAAACCTTTAAAACCAAAGAGTAATTATGCAGTTGTCGGATTGTATTTTTATCCTCCCAACGTTGTAGAAATTGCAAAAAAAATTAAACCAAGTCAAAGGGGTGAACTTGAAATAACATCTATTAATACAGAGTATCTTAAAGAAGAACAATTGAAGGTTGAATTGTTAGACAAAAGCTTTACATGGCTAGATTCAGGAACTCATGAGTCCATGCTTGAAGCATCTAATTTTATCCATACAATTGAAAAAAGAACAGGCCTTAAAATTGCTTGTGTGGAAGAAATTGCGTTTAAATTGGGTTATATAAATAGTGAGCAGTTCAAAAAATTAATTAAATCAATTGGTAAAAACCAATATGGAAGTTATCTAGAAAGTATCTTAAATGGAATTTGAAAAATTTGATATTGAAGGTCCTGTTCTTTGTAAACCAGAGATTAAAGAAGATGAAAGAGGTTTTTTTGCAGAAGTTTTCAGAAAAGATTTACTTGAAGATTTCTTAAATGAAAAATTTAATTTTTGTCAAAGCAATTTGTCAAGAAGTAAGAAAGGAGTTTTAAGGGGACTTCATTTTCAAACTTATCCTTTTGCTCAAACAAAACTTGTTAGTGTTTCTAAGGGTGAAATTTTAGATTTGATTGTAGATATTAGAAAGGAATCAAAGACATACGGAAAAGGAATTCAAATTATTTTGAATGATACAAACCATTACCAGTTATTAGTTCCTAAAGGCTTTGCTCACGGTTTTTTGGTATTAAGTGATATTGCAGAAGTTCAATATCAAGTAGATAATTATTACAATAAGGATTATGATCACGGTATAAATTCACTTGATCCAAAACTTAATTTTGATATGGAAGCTTATTGTGATAAAATTATTAGGAGTAAAAAAGATTCTATTTCGCCGAATCTTGAGGAATCACCTAAATTTAGATTTCATCAATGATAACACTTGTTACTGGGTCAAATGGACAGTTGGGTAAAACTATTCAATCTATCGTAAAAAATAAGTCTGAATTTATCTTTACTGATATTAACAGCTTAGATATAACCAAAAAAGAGAAAATTGAATCAGTTATTACAAGCCATGACATAAACTGTATTGTTAACTGCGCAGCCTACACTGATGTTGATGGTGCTGAAATCGAAAAGGAAAAAGCTGATGAACTAAATGACAATGCTATTAAAAATTTAGTCGAGATTTCTGAAACTTACAATCTGAGATTGATTCATATATCAACAGACTATGTATATAACGGAATTAATAAATCAGCAATTTCTGAATATGAGTATGTTAGTCCCCAAAATTACTACGGGGTTTCAAAGTTAAATGGTGAAAAACATATAGAAAATTCAATTTCGGAATCAATTGTCATTAGGACATCATGGCTTTATTCATCATTTGGTAAAAATTTTGTAAAAACTATTATTGAAAAATCAAAAAGTAAAGAGCTATTAAAAATCGTTGGAGATCAATACGGGTGTCCAACTAATGCTTGTGATTTAGCCAATGCCATAATACAGATTATAAAATCCAAAGACAGATTTGATAAAGAATCTAAAATTTATAATTTTTCAAATCTTGGCTATACATCATGGTTTGAATTTGCAAAAGTTATATTAAAAGAGATTAATATTAAATGCAATTTAGAAGAAATTAAAACAAATGAAATTAGTCAATTATCTAAAAGACCTAAATTTGCAATTACTAATAAAACAAAAATAATATCGGCGTTTAATTTAAAAATACCCGATTGGAAAGAATCTCTAATGAAATTTCTAAAAAATATTTAATGAAGAAAATTTTAATAACAGGGGGAGCTGGATTCATTGGGGCACACGTCGTAAAACACTTCGTGAAAAAATACACAAATTTTCAAATATTCAATCTAGATTGTTTAACATATGCTGCAGAACCAAAAAACCTCGCTGAAATTGAATCTTTCAAAAATTATAAATTTTTAAAAATTAATATCAATAATGCTGAAGATGTTAATGCTGTATTTAAAAAATACGATATAACACATGTAATCCATTTGGCTGCTGAATCACATGTTGACAGATCAATTGAAAACTCTATTGATTTTGCTTTAACTAATGTGATTGGAACTGTTAACTTATTAAATGCAGCCAAGAATTATTGGATTGATGAAAAAGATCATTTATTTTATCACATTTCTACTGACGAAGTGTACGGATCGTTGGGCTTAAATGGATCTTTTAAAGAAACTACAAAGTATGATCCTAAGTCTCCGTATTCAGCATCAAAAGCATCCTCTGATCATTTTGTAAGATCTTATTTTAATACTCATAATCTGCCAGTAGTTATATCTAATTGCTCCAATAATTATGGACCATATCAAAATAAAGAGAAATTCATACCAACTGTTATAAAATCACTAATTGACAGAAGACCTATTCCAATATATGGTAAAGGTAAAAATATCCGAGATTGGTTATATGTACACGATCATGTTTTGGCAATTGAAAAGATTTTTAATAATGGGGGTATTGGGGAAACATATAATGTCGGTGGTGGATATGAAATATCAAATTTAGATTTAGTTTATAAAATTATAGAAATGTATGTTGATTTATATCCAAATGATTTCAATTATAATACTCTAATATCATTTGTAGATGATAGAAAAGGTCATGATTTTAGGTATTCAATTGATTCAAGTAAAATACAATCCGAACTCGATTGGTCACCAAAAATGAAATTTGAAGAAGGAATTAAAAGAACCATCAACTGGTTTAAAAATAAAAACTAATGATTTTTATTTTTTTGTGTAAAGTTTGAAATTATAATTTATCATTAACCCTCCCCTATACGCTACAAATTCTCCACTTCTGTTAAATGTCCTCCAGTTATCCCGAATATCAACCCTGATGTCCTCTCTATATGACTTGTAGTTTGCCATTGAATATCCACCTCCAATAAAAGCTTCCAAAGAAATTGTCTGACTAAGTCTTTTTTTATATCCAATGGTTAATCCATAAAAAGCTACTCTGCCTGATTGATAAGTATCATTGTCATAACTGGAACTAACGTAGGGATCATATATTATGGTAAAATTTGGTTTTTTTAAAGTAAACATTCCATACCCTATATGAGTACCAAGAAAAAGCCCACTTAAATCATTTTTTTTGTAAAATCTGTACTCTAAAAATGTTTGGTTGATATGAAATGGAGTTTTTGAATTATTTAATTTATTCCAAAAAGATGCTAGAACATCCAACTGTAAGCTGTTTCTTTCACCAACTTGTATCTCAATTCCAAAATTTGGTATCAAACCCAATGTTGTCAAAACATTTGCTTTGGCCTCTAACTGGGGGTACAGTTTCAATGCAAGTAATACAAACGAAAAAACAAAACCGTATTTTTTAAATTTTCTCAAATTAAATTGAATTAAAAAAAGATCTTACCGCTTCAATTATCTTATCCTGTTGAGAATTTTCCTTTTCAGAGTGTATTGGAAGTGAAAAAACAGAACTGCATAATTTTTCAATATTCTCAATGGAATAATTTTCAGGGACATAACTTGAAAATGCTTCTTGCTTATAGAGGGGAACAGGATAATAAATCATAGCAGGTATTTCTTTTTCTGTTAGATATTTTATCAATTTATCTCTGTATTCAGCAGAAGTTTTTAATGTATATTGATGAAATACATGGGTTGAATTTGGTGATCTAAAAGGTATACTTAAATGTTCTATATCATCCAAACCAATGTCATAAGTTTTGGCCATTTTTTCCCTGTTTGAATTGTACTGATCTAGGTATTTTAATTTCACATTTAGTATTGCAGCTTGGATGGAGTCAAGTCTAGAATTACAACCCGTAACCTTGTGATAGTACCTTTTATTTTGACCATGATTTGCAATCATTTTCATTTTTTCTGCGAGATTGTCATCATTGGTGAACATAGCTCCACCATCACCATAACAGCCTAAATTTTTTGATGGAAAGAAAGACGTCGTTCCGATGTGACCAATTGTACCTGTTTTTTTTATTTCACCATTTGAGAATTTATAGTTGGCACCAATAGCCTGAGCATTATCCTCAATAACAAATAAATCATACTTTTTGGCTAAAATTAAAATCTCCTCCATGTTTGTAGATTGACCAAATAAATGTACAGGCACAATGGCTTTAGTTTTTGAACTAATTAAAGGTTCAATGTGATCAACAGACATATTGAAAGTGTTTTCATCAACATCAGCCATTACTGGTTTTAGTCCCAATAAAGCAACGACCTCAGCCGTTGCAACGTATGTAAAAGATGGGCAAATGACCTCATCTCCAGGCTTTAAATTGCAGGACATTAATGCGATTTGTAATGCATCTGTTCCATTTGCGCATGGAATTACATGTTTACATCCCAAATATTTAGAAAGATTTGATGAAAACTCATGTACTTTCGGTCCATTAATATACTTTGTCGATGAAATTGTATCTAGAACTTCTCTATCAATTTGGGTCTTTATTTTTAAGTATTGACTTTTAAGGTCAACCATTTGTATATTACTCATTTACAGTAAAACAATTAATTTCATTCATCAAATATAGTTAATAGGATATAAAATGTGTATTTGTACTTCGGGTGGGAATCGAACCCACACTCTGTTGCCAGAACTGGATTTTGAATCCAGCGCGTCTACCAATTCCGCCACCGAAGCAAAGGCAGCCAAATTTATAAAAACTTTTAGTTTCTAGGACTTTATATCAAATAATTATTAAATTTGAGCCCCAAAAAAAATGGCTGGTCAAAATCCAATAGTAAAAATCTTTTCTTGTAGTCAAAGTATTGATTTGGCATCAAAAATTGCTAAGCATTATGGGCTAGATTTAGGTAATGTTGATTTTTCTCACTACAGCGATGGTGAATATCAACCGTCTTTCGAAGAATCAGTCAGAGGAGCTAGACTATTCATCATAGGGTCTACCCACCCCAGTACAGATAATTTAATGGAAATGTTACTTATGATAGATGCCGCTAAGAGATCTTCTGCTAGACATATCACTGCTGTTATGCCGTATTTTGGTTGGGCAAGGCAAGACAGAAAAGACAAACCAAGGGTTCCTATAGGAGCTAAATTGGTTGCAAATTTGCTTGTCGCTGCTGGTGCGACTAGAATAATTACTATGGATTTGCATGCTGATCAAATTCAAGGCTTTTTTGAAAAACCAGTTGATCATTTATATGCTTCCACAATTTTTATTCCATACATAGATTCTTTAAAATTGGATGAACTTACTATTGCATCACCTGATATGGGTGGTTCAAAAAGAGCTTATGCATACTCTAGATTTTTGGAAAGCAATGTCGTTGTATGTTATAAACAAAGAAAAAAAGCGAATATCATATCTCACATGGAATTAATCGGTGATGTAACTGATAAAAACGTTATAATTGTAGACGATATGGTTGACACCGCCGGCACACTGACAAAAGCTGCAGACTTGATAGTTGAGAGAGGGGCTAAATCTGTTAGAGCCATTGCAACACACGCACTTCTTTCAGGGGATGCTTATGAAAAAATAGAAAAATCTAAGCTCAAAGAATTAATTATAACTGACTCTATTCCCCAGAAAAAGACATCAAAAAAAATTAAAGTATTGACATGTTCGAAACTATTTGCTGATGTAATGCAAAATGTCAATAATAATCAATCAATAAACTCATTTTTTATAAAATAAATTACAATGAAATCAATAACAATAAATGGATCTAAAAGAGAAACCGTAGGGAAGTCATCGACCAAAGCTCTACGTAATGCTGGAAAGGTTCCTTGCGTTGTATACGGAGGAGAAAAACCTATTCACTTTTCAGCAGATGAATTAAGTTTTTCAAAACTAGTGTATACGCCTGATGCGCATACAGTAGTTATTGAACTTGAGAATGAAAATAAAATTAATGCAGTAATACAAGATATTCAATTTCACCCCGTAAGTGAAAAAATTCTTCACATTGACTTTTTTGAGGTCTTTGATGATAAAGAAGTCAAAATGATTATCCCTGTAAAATTTGAAGGTAATTCCCCAGGTGTTCGACTGCAAGGTGGTATTTTATCTAAAAATAAAAGAAAGCTTTTTGTAAAAGCTCTACCCAAAAATTTACCTGATTTTATAAAAGCTGATATATCAACACTGAATCTTAATGACAAAATCACAATAGAAGATTTAAAAGATGAAAATTATTCTTTCATTCATCCGGATAACATGGTTGTTTGTCAAGTCAAGATGTCTAGAGCATCCATGTCACTCGAAACGGAGACTGATGAAGAAGAAGGAGAGGAAGGAGAGGAAGGTTCTACAGAATCTGAATCAAAATCTGATGCAGCAACTGAGTCGGGTGAATCTAAAGAGGTGAAAAAAGAGGATTCTTAATCTTTCATTTGTTTTCTTTTGGCATATGCTTTTATATTTTTGTTTAAGTGAAAAATTTATTTAAATTTTTTTTTAATCAAAAAAAAGAATTTGACATGAACAAGTTTCTTGTTGTAGGACTTGGAAATCCAGAAGACGACTATAGCGGGACAAGACATAATATTGGTTTCGATATTGTTAATCACTTATCCAAATCTAGAAATGTAGTTATGTCTGAAGATCGGTATGGATTTACTGGAAAATTAAAATACTCTGGAAAATCTATACACATTCTGAAGCCAAATACTTACATCAACTTGAGCGGCAATCCAACTAGATACTGGCTTAACAAGTTAAAGATTAAACCCTCAAATCTTATTGTGATAGTTGATGATTTAAATTTAGATTTTGGAAAATCTAGAATTAGACCATCTGGAAAAGATGGTGGTCATAATGGACTAAAAAGTATAATTGAAAAAATAAATACTGAAAATTTTGTTCGACTTCGATTTGGTATTGGGAACAATTTTCAGACTGGTAAACAAACTGATTATGTTCTTGGAAAATGGTCCTCAAGTGAAAAAAATAGTTTAGAAGACCTAATAAACAGTAATAGTGAAATGATCCTTCATATTGTAAAGCACGGAGTTGAAAATACAATGAATAAATACAACTAATTGATTACAACAAAAAATATAGAAAACTCAAACTCAGCCACCCCTGCTATATTAACCATAGGAACTTTTGACGGGGTTCATCTAGGACATAAAAAAATCATAAAAAAATTGGTCAAATCGGCAAAAGAAAAGAAACTGAGATCTTGTATTTTAACTTTCTTTCCTCATCCCAGAAATTTTTTATCAAAATCTAATGACTTAAAGATGATTAACACAATAAGAGAGAAGAAAGAAATTTTAGACGAATTAGGTGTTGATGAATTGATTATTCAAGAATTTAATGATAAATTTTCTAATCTAAGTGCAAATGAGTTCATTAGACATCTATTAAAGTTTTGTGAAATAAAGGAAATCATTGTCGGATTCAATCACAAATTTGGAAAAGACAGGGAAGCCGGTATTGATGAATTAAAAGTTTATGGAAAAAAGTATGGCTTTGATGTTATGGAGATTGATGCATTTGATATCAATCAGATTAATATCAGTTCTACCAAAATTCGTAATGCTATTGGGGCGGGTGAAGTAGAGCTTTGCAACGAATATCTCGGCTATAATTTTTCAATTGATGGTAATATAGTCAAAGGAAAGTCCATAGGGAAAAAAATTGGGTTTCCAACAGCAAATATAAGAGTTGAAGAAAATTACAAAATCCTACCAAAAAATGGGGTGTATTTTGTGAGTTGCAAGATTAAGAATATTCAAAAATTTGGAATGATGAATATTGGATTTAACCCAACCTTTGGCAATAAAAAATTAACTATTGAAGTCAATATTTTTGATTTTAATCAGGACGTGTATGGCGAAAATATCAAGATAGAATTTATCAAATTTATTAGAAATGAAATCAAGTTTCAGAATATTGATGAACTCATTAAGCAAATAAAAATTGATAGAGAAACTTGTAAAAGTTACATGAATTCAACATATAATAACTAGTTTTATAATATGCTTATTGTATCTGACTTAATTAATAATGGGATAGAAATTATTGAGAGTTTAAAAAAGAGAAATAAAGATTTTTCTAAAGAAATTCATTTAATTATTGATCTTGATAAAAAAAGAAGAACTACTCAATCTAAACTTGATGAATTGCTCTCCCAACAAAACAAACTTTCAAAAAAAATTGGTGAATATTTTCAGTCTGGAGACCATGCTTCTGGAAATCAATTAAAAAAAGAAGTCGAAGCGTTAAAGCCTGACCAAAAAAAATTAGAGGAAGATTTAAATAAAATAAAAGTAGACTTATTTGAGAATTTAAATAATGTTCCAAACGTTCCACACGAACTAGTTCGAAAAGGTAAAAATGAAGAGGATAACGAGATTATCTACCAATCGGATGACATTGACAAACTATCAACCAAACCAAAGCCACATTGGGAATTAGCTTCTCATTATAATCTGATTAGTTTTGAACTTGGAAATAAAATTTCCGGATCAGGATTTCCTGCATACATAGACAAAGGTGCTAAACTGGAAAGATCACTCATAAACTTTTTTCTAGATTATAACATTAAAGGTGGTTATACAGAGGTTCAACCCCCAATATTAATTAACGAGAGTTCGGGTCATGGCACTGGTCAATTGCCAGATAAGGAAGGTCAAATGTATAAAATTGAAAATGAAAACCTTTACTTAATACCTACTGCTGAAGTCCCAATAACAAATTTTTATAGAAACAAAACAATCAGTAAAAATAGTCTTCCAATAATGCTTACAGGTTACACACCTTGTTTTAGGAGAGAAGCAGGAAGTTATGGTTCAGATGTCAGGGGATTGAACAGATTGCATCAATTTGATAAAGTTGAAATAGTTAGAATTGAAGAGCCAAGTAAATCTTATGAGGTTTTAGACGAAATGGTTGAGCATGTGAAAAATCTACTCCTCGAACTTGAACTTCCGTTCAGGATTGTTCGCCTTTGTGGTGGAGATTTAGGTTTTACCTCTGCTTTAACATATGATTTTGAAGTCTATTCAATGGGGCAAAATAAGTGGCTTGAAGTAAGCTCTGTATCAAATTTTGAAAGTTTCCAATCAAATAGATTAAATCTTAAAATTGACCTTGGGGATAAGAAAAAAAATTATGCACACACACTTAATGGAAGCTCTCTAGCACTTCCAAGGATTGTTGCATGTATTTTAGAAAATTTTCAAGAAAAAGACCATATAAATATTCCTGAAAAACTTCATAAATACACTGGTTTTAAACAAATAAAGTGATCTTTTGATTCCATTTAAGCCAAAAAAAAAGTTCGGACAAAATTTTTTAAATGATGAAAATCTTTGTTCTAAGATTGCGTCATATGTTAACCCCACAAATTGTAAATCTTTAATTGAAGTTGGTCCGGGTCTAGGTTTCCTTACAAAGAAGCTTTTAGATATAAATATCGATGAAAAGAATTTTATTGAAATAGATAAAGATTGCATAGATTATCTACAAAAATCAATACCTGAAATAAGCACCAGCATTATAAATGATGATTTTCTGAAAATCAATTTAAAAAGCTTTAAAGCACCATTAATTATCGTTGGGAATTTTCCATATAATATCTCTAATCAAATTTTATTTAAAATTTATGAAAATAGAAGTATTGTACAATCCATGGTTGGTATGTTTCAATTTGAAGTTGCAGAGAGAATTTGTAGTAAAGCTGGTTCAAAAAAATATGGAATTCTATCCGTGCTTATTCAGGCTTATTTTGATGTGGAAATGAAAATCAAAATTAAGCCTAAAAGTTTTTACCCAAGTCCAAAAGTTGATTCTGCAGTAATAAAAATTGTTAAGAATTGTGAACGATTGGACTGTGACGAAGGGCTGTTTAAAAAGATTGTGAAAACTACTTTTAATCTTAGAAGAAAAAAAATAAGAAATAGCTTAAAGACATTAAATTATTCAAAGATTAAATTTGATAGTCCTATCTTTGACAAAAGGCCTGAAGAGTTGGGGGTTTTGGATTTTATTAATTTAACTAATTTGTTGAATAATGAAAACATTTGAGCTATCAAAAGAACTAATTGACAATATTTCAGATTTAATTCTTAACAAGAATAATAAAGAAATTAAGAAAATTGTTAAAACCCTCCACTACGCAGATTTAGCAGAATTGATTAATGAGTTAAAATTTAATGAAAGTCTTTATTTACTCAAATTAATTGATAGTGATAAAACATCCGACGTACTTACTGAACTTGATGAAGATTTAAGAGAAAGGGTTTTAAAAGAATTTTCCGAAAAGGAAATTGCAGGAGAAATTAAGGAATTAGATAGTGATGATGCTGTTGATATTCTTTCTGAACTTTCTGAGGAAAAGAAAGAAAAGGTAATCTCTTTAATCAAGGATGAGAACATAACGGAAAACATTCGAGAACTTCTAAATTATGATGAAGACACTGCTGGAGGATTAATGGCTAAAGAACTTATAAGTGTAAATGAAAATTGGAGCGTACTAAAATGTTTAAGAGAGATTAGAAAACAAGCAAAAGATATTACAAGAGTTCACTCAATTTACGTTTTAAATAAAAAAGAAGAACTGATTGGAAGGCTATCATTAAAGGATTTGATTATGTCTCCATCAAAAAAGAAAATTAAGCAAATCTACATACCAAAGGTTGATTATGTTAATGTCAATGACAGTGCTGAGGACGTTGCTAAATTGATGAGAAAATATGATCTGGAGGCAATTCCCGTCATTAATGATGACAGACAATTACTAGGCAGAATTACAATAGATGATATCGTTGATTTTATCAAAGATGAGGCTGAAGAAGATTATTTATTGGCTGCCGGAGTATCTAACGATGTTGAAGCAGATGATTCAATATTCGAACTATCAAAAGCAAGACTACCTTGGCTAATTTTAGGGCTTTTCGGTGGACTTGGCAGCGTATTTATACTAGAAAGTTTTGAAGAGATTATGGCTTCTGAATCACTAAGAGCATTATTTTTCTACACACCATTAATTGCTGCAATGGCTGGTAATGTTGGTGTACAATCTTCAGCCATTGTTGTTCAAGGGTTAGCAAATGACCTTATCAAAGGGAGTGTTTTAAAAAGACTGGTAAAGGAAGTAAGTTTAACCGTTTTAAATGGAATTATATTGAGTTTGTTAATTATTGGTTTTGGACAAATTGTAAATCAACCAATCGAAATGAGCCTAACAATTAGTGTGTCTATGATTTTTGTAATTATCGTTGCTGCTCTTATTGGAACAGCAGTACCAATCATACTTGATAAATTGGATATCGACCCTGCAATTGCTACTGGACCATTCATCACTACAGGGAATGATGTTATAGGTATTTTGCTCTTTTTCTACACAGCTAAAATAATCTTAGGTTTTTAAGACAATGAAAATTCTTCATCTAGATAGTAATCATGATATGATTTATGAAGAACTATCTGCGCTAGGGATTGAAAATCATGTTGATTTGAAATCTACCAAAAGTGAAATAGAAAATATAATAAGTAATTATCATGGTATTGTTGTGAGAAGCAGAATTACAATTGATAAAGGTTTCATTGAAAAAGCTATTAATTTAAAATTCATAGCAAGAGTGGGGTCTGGAACTGAAAATATTGATTGCGAATATTTAAAGGAAAAAAAAATTGAACTAATATCCTCAGGCGAGGGCAATTCAAATGCAGTCGGTGAACATGCATTAGGATTGCTTCTCAGTTTATCTAAAAAAATTACAAAATCAAACATCGAGATGAAAAATGGGTTAAGAAAAAGAGAAGAAAATAGAGGTTTTGAAATTGAAGGAAAAACAATAGGCCTAATTGGCTATGGAAAAACAGGGAAAAGCTTTGCCAAGAAACTTTCAGGGTTTAATTGCAATATTATATTCATTGATATAAAAAGAAATTTAGGAGATAATTATGCAAGGGAAGTCAAAATTAATGAGCTTAAAGAAACTTCAGATATTATCAGTCTTCATACAAATTTGAACCAATCCAGCCATCATATTGTTGATAAACAATTTATTGCTGATTGTAAAAAGTCATTTTATCTTATTAATACAGCAAGAGGAGAGTGTGTTAATAATGACGATTTAATACATGGACTAGAAAGTGGTAAAATTTTAGGTGCGGGGTTAGATGTCTTGGAAAATGAAAATAAAGATTTTAAGGGAATGTCAGATGATCAAAACCTTGATAAGTTAAAAAAATTTGAAAATATTATTTTAACTCCCCACATAGCTGGATGGTCCAATGAGAGTAAAATTAAGTTAGCTCAAATAACAGTTGATAAAATCAAAGAATTTTTAGATTTATAACTTTTATTAATAGCTTGAAGTTAATTCTTAAAAATTAATTTCACTGTCTTTTCAGACCTTTGTTCAAGCAATAATTTCTTTCCTTTACTTACAACTTTAATTGCTTGTTCATCAAAATATCTAATTGTGTAAAGTGAAATATTTTTATATAACTCTATTTTAAATTTACCCTCAAGACTTTTAATCAAATTATCAATTTGATTATACTTATCAAACAAGCAAATAGAAAAACTAATAGCCGAATTTTGAATGATATCGACATTCATTTTAAACTCATCAATTTTCTTAAATATGTGACTAAGATTTTTATCAATCGCAAAGGAAAAGTCAAGAGAAAAAATCTTTATAAAGATCATATTATTTTTAAAAATATAGCAAGGTACTTTAGGGCTTAAATCGAGGTTTTTGTTTATTTCCGTACCTTTTTGGTTGGGCTTTTCAAAGGATTTAACATAAAGTGGTATTTCTTTCTTTTGCACAGGTTGTAATGTTTTGGGATGAATTACTGATGCGCCATAAAAAGCAAGTTCTATTGCTTCAGAATAAGATATATTTTTAATCAACTTCGTGTTCTTAAAATACTTTGGGTCACCATTAAGTAAGCCTTCAACATCCTTCCAGATAGTTAGTGATTCTGCATTGATCGCGTATGCAAAAATAGCCGCACTATAATCTGATCCTTCTCTTCCCAATGTAACATTAAAATTATTTTTATCACTAGCTATGAAACCCTGGGTCAAGTTAAGTTGATTAATCTTTACATGACATCTTATATTTTCATTTGTATTATCCCAAATTATGTTTCCTTCCCTGTATTTAGAATCTGTCTTTATACAATTTCTAGCATCTATAAAGTTTGGATGTAGTTTTTCCTGAATAAAGTAACTATTAATAATAAAAGTTGAAATAAGCTCACCATATGATACAACTTGATCATAAACAAAAGAATGATTGGGAGATTTATTATTTTTTAAAAATGAAACGATTTTTGTGATTAATTTTCTTAATCCAGAAAAAACATCGTGGTTTTTTGGAAATAGATCTAAACAAATTGCCTCATGAAAGTTAAATATTTCATCAACCTTTTGTAAGTACTCCTGGTTGTTTTCTAAATATATTTTTACCATCTCCTCCAGTGCATTTGTTGTTTTATCCATTGCAGATACTACGACAATCAAGTCATTTGTGTTGTATGAACTTATGATATTTAAAATATTTCTTATGCTTTCTGAATTTTTTACAGAAGCACCTCCAAACTTAAATACTTTCATTTTTAACAAATTTCTTAATAGAATTTTTATTCATAATAGTAACCCTCCAATCATTCAAAATTTCTCCTCCATTTCGTTTGTAGAAATTAATTGCATGATCATTCCAATTCAACACAACCCATTGAACTCTTTTAACTTTCTTATTGTAAGCATACTTTATAAACTCTGAAAACAAAGCATATCCAATGCCTTTTCCTCTAAATTTTTTTGTTACAATTAAATCCTCCAAATGTAAAACATTTCCTTTCCAAGTTGAATATCTTGGATAGAACAAAGCCATGCCAACAACCTTTGATTCGAACTCAGCTACAAAACATTTAAAACTCTTTTTTTTTCCAAAACCATCTTTCACTAGTTCGTCTTGGCTAATCTCAACCTCATCAGGTTCTTTCTCAAATAATGCAAGCTCTTTAATTAGGCTCATGACATCACTCATGTCATCTTGATTGGCTTTTCTTACTATAAAGTTCATATTAATTACAAAACTAATTGAATCCTAATAAAAACATAATTTTACGAAAACTTCAATATAATAAACAGATTTTGTTACATATGTAAGTTAGTCTTTTTATATTCGCTGTGCTTTTCATGGATTTTCCAACTGATGAATAAAATTGATGAAAACAAATTTGATTCAAAAAAAATTAAGGTATCAATTTTTGATAACCTGTTAAATTCTATTGCCCAAAATAAAAGTAACATCAAAGTAAAAGGAATTTCAGGATCTTCAATTTCTGTTTTAATCAATAAACTATTTAAAAAATTAGATAAGCCTATTTTTTATTTAACCAATGACAGTGAAAAATCGTCTTATATATACACAGATTTAGATGATACTATTGAAAAAAAAATTAATTATTTTCCGTCAAGATTTAGAAAAAATTCAAATAAGGTAGAGGATAAAAGCAATATTCTTAGCAGAACCAAAATACTTAACGAAATATATCAAAATAAAAAACAAGTTTGTATTTTTTCAACTAACTCTATCACAGAAAAAGTCCCTGATTTAAAAAAAATTTCCAAAAAAAATCTAGATTTAAAAAAGGGCGACAAACTCAATCTTATAAAATTTATTGAGCATCTATTTGAACTTGATTTTACAAAAAGAGATTTTGTTCATGAACCCGGTGAATTCTCGTCAAGGGGAAATATTCTTGATATATTTTCTTTTTCCAACACAAATCCAATAAGAATAGAATTTGATGATGATTTTATTGATAGCATACGAGAATTCGATATAAATACACAACTTTCATTAAATAATTTAAATTCTATAAAATTGGCACCTAATATATTTGGTGATAAAAATGAAAGTTTTTTTAAGCTATTGAGCAAAGATTCTATATTAATTATAGATGATTTTAACACTGTTCTGGAGACAATTTCAAAAAATAATAAAATCGAAGAAAACAGTATTAGTGAAAATGAATTCTTGAGTTCTATTAAAAAATTTCAGAAAATTTTGATAAGTGAATATGAAAATATAGTTGATATAACTTTCAAAATAAGTCCACAACCAGCATTTAATAAAAGAATAGAACTTCTAAATGAAAATTTAAATGAGATGTGGGCTAAAGGATTTAAAATAAACTTGTGCTATACAGATGAAAGTCAAAAAGAAAGACTACAACAACTTCTTTCAAAATATAGAAAGAATTATGAGTTGAAACTTATTAAAAAATCTTTGTTTGAAGGCTTTATTGATTATGACGAAAAAAAAATATTTTACTCTGATCATCAAATTTTTAATAGATTTCATAAGTACAAAATTTCTAAAGTTTACTCTAAAATAAAAACAGTTGACATAGAGGAAATAAACAAAATAAAAATTGATGATTATGTGACGCACATAGATCACGGAATTGGTATATATAAAGGTCTTACCAAAATCGAAAATAATGGAAAAAAACAAGAGGTTATTAAGTTATCCTATGGTGAGGGTGATGTAATTTATCTTAGTATTCACCTTTTTCACAAAATATCAAAATTTAACAGCCGAGATGGCTCAAAGCCAAGAATATATAAGTTAGGATCAGGTGCTTGGGATAGAATAAAGAATAAAGCCAAAACAAAAATAAAAGAGCTTGCATTTGATCTCATTAAGGCGTATGCTAAAAGAAAAATTTCTAAGGGTTTTATTTATAAAAAAGATAGTTGGCTTCAAAATGAGTTAGAAGCTTCTTTTTTATTTGTTGAGACTGAAGATCAAATAAAGGCAAATAAACATGTGAAATTGGACATGGAATCTGAAAATCCCATGGATCGTTTAATTTGTGGAGATGTTGGTTTTGGTAAAACTGAAATTGCAATAAGAGCTGCATTTAAAGCTATTGACAATGGAAAGCAGGTAGCTTTTCTTGTACCAACAACGATATTGGCATTTCAACATTATAAAACATTTAAAAAACGTTTTGAAAATTTTCCAGTTTCATTCGAATATCTAAATAGATTCAAATCAAATTCTGAGAAAAAAACTATACTAGAAAATTTAAAAACTGGTAAGCTAGACTTGATTGTTGGTACTCATCAGTTGGTCAATGAAAAGGTATTTTACAACAATCTGGGGTTGTTAATTGTTGATGAAGAACAAAAGTTTGGAGTAAATGTAAAAGAGAGAATTAGATCCATGAAGGAAAATATAGATGTTTTAACTTTGACAGCAACCCCCATTCCGAGAACACTTCAATACAGTCTAATGTCTGCAAGAGACTTATCAATAATTAATACTCCCCCTTTAAACAGAGTACCGATCCAGACTGAAATTATTCGTTTTGATAAAAAAATAATTCGAGATGCAATATTGTATGAGCTAGAGAGGGGAGGACAAATATTTTTTGTTCACAATAAAATTGAAAATATTGTTGATTTCGGGGAGTTAATTAAGTCGCTTGTCCCAGAGGCAATTATTAAAATTGCTCACAGTAAAATTGGTGGAAATAAGTTGGAAAAAATTATGCTTGAATTTATAAATAATGAATTTGATGTTTTAGTTTCAACAACAATAATTGAAAGTGGTTTAGATGTTCCTAATGCAAATACAATTTTTGTTAATAATGCACAAAATTTTGGCTTAAGTGACTTACACCAAATGAGAGGAAGAGTTGGAAGAAGTAATAAAAATGCATATTGCTATTTTATTACACCTGAATCAAGATCGCTAACTAATGAAGCAAAAAAAAGGATAAATGCAATCAACCAATACAATCAGTTAGGGGCAGGTTTTAATATTGCGATGAAGGATTTAGAAATTAGAGGTGCAGGAAATTTATTGGGTGGTGAACAAAGTGGTTTTATAAATGATATCGGATTTGATACATATCAAAAAATTTTAAATGAGGCTGTGGATGAGCTGAAAACCAATGAATTTAAAAAGTTGTTTAGTTCAGAAGTTGCAGATTTTAGAAGTATCAAGGAAGTTATAATTGACACAGATTTTGAGATCTTATTTCCAAATTCTTATATCCCACAAATTGATGAACGATTGTCGCTATATAAAGAGCTTGCAAAAATTGAAAATGATAATGATCTTGATTCATTTAAAAATAGAATTATTGATAGGTTTGGTGATATCCCTGATGAGTCTGTAGACTTAATCAATAGTGTAAAATTAAAATGGGTTGCCCGCAAGATTGGTTTCGAAAAAATTGTTTTAAAAAATAAAAAAATGGTTTGCTATTTCATTTCAGATAAAAATCATGAATATTTTAAATCTGATATTTTTATTACAGTTTTAAAAACCATCAATGAAACCCCTAGCTGCAAGCTCAAAGAAAAAAATAAACTTTACGTTGTCTTTGAAAATATAAATTCAATAGATGAGGCATTAAAAAATTTAAATATTTTTTAATTTATTAATCACAGAAAAAGCATTATCAACCTCGTCCTCAGAAACCAAAATTGTGAATTCATTTGATGTTGAAATTACTTGGGAGATATTTATTCCGTCCCAAGACAGTTTTTGAAAAACGTAATAATATATGCCGGGTACAGAAATATTTTCTTGTGGTAATTTGAAGGATATAGCTGATAATCTATCAGTCATTTTAATAAGTGTTTCTCCTGCAAAATTTTCTTCAACCAAGGTTCTTAAATTTTCACTAACAACAATGTTACATTCATCTACTCCCCGTGATGAAGAATAGAAGTTATTAATAATGTTTTTAAGATTTTTCAAAACGTCTGCTTGTTTAATCATGAGTGATTCCGATACTTTAAAATTATAGTCTGTCAAGTTTGACCGAACAGTAATATCTCCAATTTTTTTTATTACCCTGGCAATCTTTTGAGTATGTTGAAATTCAAGGTTAACTGAAAGTCTATTTAGTGCCATAACAATGGCTCCGTGATTTATATTTTTTCTCAATATTTCCTCAATGTCAGGCTTAATAATTCTCGAAAGAGAAGTTAAATTGATTATTCCATCAGAAAGAGCAGAACTTAAAAAGGGTTTCGACTTTATGTATTCACTGACAGCACTAGAAATAGTTTTCAAAATATAATGTTTTAAAAATCACAAATAATTGCAAAAATAACACATTAATAAAAATAGAACATCATAGTTAAATTGATTATTTTTGAAATGGATGGAAAAAAACCAAAGGTTCACTATAACCTCTGCTCTTCCCTACACTAATGGACCAATTCACATTGGTCACTTAGCCGGAGCATATTTACCTGCGGATATTTATGCAAGATATAAACGTCTGTGTGAGAATGATGTAGCTTTTATATGTGGCAGCGATGAACACGGTGTCGCAATATCAATCAAAGCAAGACAAGAAGGCACTTCTGTTAAATCAATAATTGATAAATATCATAATCTGATTAAAGAAACATTTGAGCAGTTCGGAATTTCTTTTGATAATTATTCGAGAACATCGAATCTTATACATCACGAAACATCAAAAAAGTTTTTTAAGAAATTAGATCAGGACAATTGCTTTGAAATTAAAACTACTCAACAACTATACGATAAAAGTGAAAATCAATTTCTTGCTGATAGATATGTCATGGGTGAATGTCCAAAATGTGATCATGAAAATGCATATGGGGACCAATGTGAAAATTGTGGGGCAACTTTAAGCCCAAACGATTTGATTAACCCAAAATCTAAATTAAGTGGTTCAAAGCCAGTACTTAAAGAAACAAAACATTGGTATTTACCGCTAGGTAATTATGAAAAGTTTTTGACTAAATGGATATTAGAGGGGAAAAGAGGGATATGGAAACCAAATGTTTATGGCCAAGTAAAATCATGGTTAGAACAAGGACTTGAATCAAGAGCAATTTCCAGAGATTTAGACTGGGGAATTCCAATACCAAGAGATGATGCCAAGGGTAAAGTTATGTATGTATGGTTTGATGCTCCAATCGGTTATATTTCTTCAACTAAAGAATGGGCAGAGAAAGAAAATAAAAATTGGGAGGACTATTGGAAAAAACCCGACACTAAGCTAATACATTTTATCGGGAAAGATAATATTGTTTTTCACTGTATAATTTTTCCGTCTATATTAAAAGCACATGGTGAGTTCATTTTACCAGAAAATGTTCCTGCAAATGAATTTTTAAATCTTGAGGGAAGAAAGATATCCACATCAAATAATTGGGCAATATGGCTTGACGAATATTTGAAAGATTTTAAAAATATGCAAGATTCGTTAAGATATACTCTAACTGTTAATTCACCCGAGAATAAAGACAATGATTTTACATGGAAAGATTTTCAAAGCCGAAACAACAATGAGTTAGTAGCTATTTTTGGAAATTTTATAAATAGGGTATTTGTATTAACTGAAAAATATTTCGATAATATAATTCCTAAATATGATGAACTTGATTCAAATCAAATAATTAAAATCTATGATTATGTATCATTAATTTCTGGTTCTCTAGACAAATTTAAATTTAGAGATGCCGTAAACCATTTGATTGACTTAGCAAGAACAGGGAATAAATACTTGGCTGATAAAGAGCCATGGAAACGCCATAAGGAAAACAATATAAAAGAGGTTGAACAAATAATTTACACCTCTCTTGAGACATGTGCATTACTCTCTATTTTATCAGAACCTTTTATTCCCAGTTCGGCAAAAAAAATAAGAGATATACTAGATATAAATTTAGTAAACTGGACAAGGTTAAAATCTAGTGGAAAAATTATTCAGCCAGGTCATAAAATAAAAAAATCCTATTTAATATTTAGAAAAATTGAGGATGATGAAGTTGAAAAGCAATTAAAAAAACTGAACTCCAATATTAAAAGTTAATTTCTTTAACTCTTACATTTAATTGATAGACAAGCGCATTGAAAGATATAATTATTTTTTTTATATCATCCCTATAACCATCAGAATTAAACTCCGTTTCATCTGACAAAAATATTTTTTCAACAAATGTTTTCAAAACCTTGGTTCTTCCAATTATGGGTGGTGTATCAAAAGGGGCTGGAATTTTATCTATTTCCACATTCTCTATTTGATTATAGAGTGAAGAAATCAATATTCTGTGATTGCCATCCTCTCCAGACATATTATTCAATATTTCCGATAGGCTTAGAAAGTCAGACCACTTTTCAAACTCTGAATTATACAAACTATCCAATTGTAATATTTCAGGAATAGTATCTAAGTCAAAGAAAGAATTAAATGCGATTTCACTAACATTTTCAGAAACAACATTTGTCTTGATTTCATTTTTACAGGAAAACAATAAGATGCTTAAACAAAAAACGATATATCTCAAAGTCAATTTTTGAGTAAAATTACGTTTTTATTATAATCCGTAACCAATATCAAATAGTAGGTTATCTTTATCTGCATTAGACCCATCTTCTGCATCAATTGGCCACGGGAATGATAATCTTCCTTTTGAATTAAAGTCGCCAAATAAAATATCTGATACACCATCGCCCTCTGTTCCGGGTAACCAAATAGCGGCAAAAGCATCCCATTGACCAATGTGATCAGCAACATTCAAGGGTCTACCAGAAATTAAAAGAACGGCAACCTTAAAACCTTTGTCTTTTAATGATTGGATGAGATTAATATCATCGTTATTTAAATCTAAGCTCTCTTTGTCTCCAAACCATTCTGTATAAGGGTCTTCACCAATTATAACAACAGCAATGTTATCAGAGTTGGGTACAACATCTGAGCCGTCTTCGCTGTAAATAATTTCTGTTGATTCGGAAACAGTTTTCTTTATGCCATCAAGAATTGTTGTACCAACAGTAATATCACCTTGACCACCCTGCCATTCAATCGACCAACCACCACATTGCATTCCAAGGTTATCAGCGCCTTTTCCAGCAACAACCAACGTTTGTAAATCCTTTGATAAAGGAAGTATATTATCATCCTTTAAAACTACTACGCTCTCTCTGACAGCTTGCCTACCAACAGATCTGTGTTCAGCTGACCCGATTAAGGTTAGGTTTTCGTTACTTACAAGAGGACTATCCATCAATCCATTTCTTATTTTAACCCTTAATATTCTAGACACTGCATCATCAATCCTTGACATTGGTATTAGACCTTCTTCAACGTTTTCTTTCAATAACTTAATAAACTTTTTATATGGTTGACCCTGACCGGATACCATAACCATATCGATACCAGCATTGATAGAAATCTCAATATCCGATTTATAATCACCCGGTATTTCATCTATGCCCTGCCAGTCAGAAATGACAAAACCTGTAAAACCCATTTCATCTTTTAAAATATCCGTCAATAACTCCTTGCTTCCATGACATTTAACACCATTCCAGCTATTGTAAGAAGCCATAATTGTTTGAACATCTGCATCAATTGCCTCTTGATACTTTGGCAATAACTTTTCTTTTAGCTCATCAATTGATAAGACGGTATTTCCTCTGTCCACCAAACCATTCATTCCTGTTCCATATTCAGTATTACCATCTCCAACAAAATGTTTTGCGCAAGCAATCACTTTTTTCCCATTCATGTTTGCAACACTTTGATAACCCGACACTGCGGCAGCTCCAAGATTTGCAACTAAGCTCGGATCGCTGGAGAACCCTTCATACGTTCTTCCCCATCTGTAATCTTCAGGTGATGACAAACATGGAGCAAATGTCCAATCAATCCCAGTAGCAGCAACTTCGATAGAGGTTATTTCTGAAACCTTGTGAATTAGTTCAGGATTGTTCGTTGCGCCCAAACCGATATTATGTGGAAAAATTACAGCACCGTAGACATTATTATGACCATGAACAGCATCAATACCATAAACCAACGGGATTCCCAATCTGGATTTAAGAGCTTCAGATTGATATTTATTATACATATCTAACCAAGCTTGTGGTTCATTTACTTCAGGATGAGAACCACCACCACTAAGTAATGAACCAATATGGTAGGTAGATAAATCTGTGATTGTATCAAGAAATCTTTGATCGATTTGTGTCATTTGACCAACTTTTTCTTCCAAAGTCATCATGTTTAAAATTTCATTTGCTCTTGATGAAATTTCACTTTCTGAAAGTTCATTTGTTTTTTGAAAATCACAAGAAAAATTGATGATAAATAATGTTAGTAATAGAATTTTAAAGTATCTCATATTTTTAAATTTATTGGTAAACTCGGACATAGTCAACTTCCATTATATCCGAAACAAAACTATCAGGGACTGAGCCACCAAAAGTACCTCCCATGGCAATGTTTAGGATTAAAAAGAAATCCCAATTGAATGGCAAGGCACAAGCATTACCAACTATGTGATAGGGCTTGTCGTTTACTAAAAACGTAATGGCTTTTTCATTCCAGACAACAGAATATATATTAAAAGCTGTTGAAACATTTGTATACTCATTTGTTTCACCCCCATCACCGCTGCCGTGTTTATCTGGATGATGCACGGTTCCTTGTATTTTGTTTAATCTATTTCCAGCGTGCTCCATGATGTCTATTTCTCCACACTTTGGCCAATCAATATCATCGTAATTTGAACCCAAAAGCCAAAGTGCTGGCCAGGTACCTTTTTTCCCAGGTAGCTTTGCTCTGATGTCTACACGACCATATGTAAAGTCAAATTTACCGTTTGACTTAATTCTTCCCGATGTAAAACTTTTTCCATTATAGCTTTCTCTCTTGGCAATAATTTTCAATTTACCATCCTGGACAATGACATTATCTAAACGATCAGTGGTGGCTTGCAATTCTTGATTATACCAATCGGTTTTGACTTCGTAAACCCATTTGTTGCTGTCAATCTTTCCGTTGTAATCAAACTCTTCCTGCCAAATTAGATTGGTATACAAATCTTTAGATGGTGTAGTTGAGACCTCTTGATCTGTAAGCCAGATATACCATGCACGATTTTGATCATCTACAGTTCTGACAAATATATTGTTGTCATCATAGCATTCAATTGTAGACCGGTGCTGACCAACAAAAAAACCAATAAAACCTTTGTCTTGAAATACCAGTTTATTCTCATCATTTTCTTTTGAAACTGAAAAAGTAGTTTGATAATTTGATAAACTATATTTTTCAATCTCATTAGAGCCGTTTATGAATTGGCCTGTATTCCCAAAAGTTTGATTTAGATAATTTGCTTTACCATACACATCTCCGTTAGTTTCATGAATGTATGTTCCATCGGATTTAAAAATAAACTTATCATCATAAAAACCTGCATTTGATTTAGAGAAAGCTGATGCTTCCCACCATGTTGGATACTTAAATTGGTTATCACCATTAGAAAAATGAGCATCATATGCAGCATTTACTTTCCATGATTTTTGACTTCCACCTGAAAGTAGCTCAACAAGATCCGCGTCAAGTGCGGGTCTTACATAAACTTCTATTGTTTGAGAAGTACTAACAAAATGATTTGTTGTAGAATATGCCAATACATTAACACTGTACGTGTTTGTTCCGGTGTTTGTGTAAGTATACTCCACAACACCGGATGAACTTTCTTCAAAGTCACCTGTCCCAAAACGAAAACTAAAATTTACAGCATTATCAGCTGTTGCAGTAAATTTTACAACACCAGATCCGTCACCACTAGGGTTATTAGAATCTAACCCCACTATTTCGATAGACAACGTTAAATTTGAAGGAATAACCTTGTCAGGATCACTGGGATCAGTTGCATCATCTGTTGATTCACCAGAACACGAAAAGATTATAAAAACAAATAAAAATAAATTGTACAAACCTTGTTTCAATTGTTAAGTATTTAAAAAAAGAGCTAAGGAAAATCCAGAGCTCTTTTTTGTTTAGTTTCAAAATAATAAACTACTCATTATTTATTATCCCATGCCATGAATTTCCATCAAAACCAATGGTTGAATATCGAATTCTAGTATCAGATCTCTCCCATATAAAAAATTCTTGATTCCCAACATAGAAACCAATGAAGCCTGTGCCTGAAAAAATTATTTTTTCACCAGGATAAATTTCTTGACCCGCAGCAGTATCCTCATACTTACCATCTTGGTTCCAGTCCCATCTTGCTGTGAAAGGGACTATAGTAAACTCTACTTCAAAATTTTCATATGGGTAATACTCATACTCATAATTCGGATCTCCAGTGCTTGTAGCTCCCCTGTCACCGCCTAGATCTGCTTTCATTGGTTCTTCTTTTCCAAAAATAGCTCCATCTGGGCCAACATTGAAGGTTAACTTTCCTTTACCAGCATCAGCGTCCCAGTCTGAAAAGGTATAGCGATCATCGTAAATTGCAGTTTCAGATTTATCTAGTGGACCAGCTGACCACCACCATGGAATTGGTGCTCCCCAATTTGCTGCATTTGCAGAATTATCTGCATTTAAACCAGCAGCTACTCCTAGGTGACCTCCTTCATCTTTACTCATTTTCCAAGTACCCGTCGTTAAGGCAGCTATAAGTTCAGCTGGAGCAACATAAGAAACTAAAACATCAACAGTTATATTTTGGGATGAAGTAGTTCCACCTGCACCTATTGCAATTGCAGTTATGGTGTATGAATTAACTCCTAAACTTGTAAAAGCATATTTTATGGTTCCACTTGGTTTTAGGGTTTCAGCGCCGTTATTCACAAACTTATAGGAAATTGCATTTTCCGCAGTTACAGTGAATTCAACTTCACCACTACCATCACCGTTAGGATTGTCAGCGTCTTGACCAACAATGTTTGCGGTAATTTGAACATTTGATGGCGCAATAATTTCACCGAACGAGTGTTCATCGCTTTCAGCAAAGCTATCTATCTCACAACCTGTAATGAAAATTACGACTGTTAAAGACATTAATGTTTTAAAAATTTTATTAAATCTATTCATTTCTTTCATTTTTAAATATTATTAATTTTGAGTTATATCATCAACATATATTGTAAAGTTTGATGTTCCGTCACCCTGAGTTCCCTCATCGATAATAAAGACTAAGTTATACCAATCATCCGCAGTCAATTTGCTGTCTCCAGAAAAATCAAACTCGATCTCTTCCCATTCATTAGCAACAGTTGATGTTCCAGTTACTGTTGAAGTTGCACTGACACCAGGCCAAGGAACCTCATCCTCAATTTTTAAGTTAAGTTTGAGCCCCACTCTTGGTGACCACATTTTAATCTTGATTTTTTGCTCACTGGCAAAGTTAAACTTATCAGTCACAGTAAATTTATGACCACCCCACACTTGACCAGAATTCTTTACAAGTTTTAAAACTTTATCTGAGGAGTTGCCACTAGTGTCTGGATTATCTATTACTTCCTGTGCACCACCATCAAAACCAGATATACTACCGTCAACTTCAAAATCTGAAATTATAGAGCCTGCTTTTTTTACAACTGGTGCAACAACAGGAACTCCTTTAATAATATCATCAATATGAAAGTCTAAAACTTTTCCATAAGTTGTACTGCACAATCCATACCAGTTACAATCCCCTGGGTCTATAAAAAAGATCAATCTTTCAAATGAACCATTACCGTCCCAAGAAACTTGATCATTTGGATATGCTTGATTTCCACCTTCAAGCTCAGAAAGATCAAAAGTTACGTCATGCCATCCTGTGCCACTAATATCCTTGGTTAGTTCTATATATTCATTTTTGGTTCTATCACCAGCATCTACAATATTTTCTAGTTTAATCATAACCTTATGAGTATCGTCATTTGGTGAGTAAACTTTAGCTGAAACTTTATTGTCAGCACCTGTTGCAATTTGTATTGGTACGTCCAAACTAATTTCAGCAGTATCCCACCAATCCTCGGTAGTAGTTAATTTTCCTGTATTATCGGAGGAATCATCAGGATTGGTTGATAGAGCAAAAGTCATTGCTGGATTTCCTTTTCCTTCAAATTTTTCTTCATTATCAAATCTAATTGGTAGCTCTACCGAATTTTCCTTCCAGAAATAAATATTGTCTAGGAATATTACACCAGCTCCATCACCATTATATGGGTTAATGGCAAACTTTAATTGATGCATATCGTTGATCGTAAACCCATTTTGACTTGTCCAATCTGAAATTGGAATATCAAAACTTGTCCATTCATCCTGTGTAAGTTTGGCTAGAACCGGTCTTTCACCATTCGAAGCACTAATAAGTGAAATTTCTAAATTTTCAAACTCAGGAGATGCAGTCCAAACATCAATATGCATATATTCCATCTTTGAAATATCTTGCTGTTCTGCAAGCTGAACACCCTGATAATTAACTTTGGAATACCTTATCATTTTATCTCCATTCAAATCAAATTCTTCATACTGGGTAGACTGCCACCACCAAGGATAAAAATCTGTTCCAGTTAAATCATTGTATTTTTCAGAAAATATTGAAATAACTGTAGAGGACGGACGATCAGGTTGTGCTGGAGCTGAAACTGTCGGTTGTAAAATTGCTGTTACTTCAAACTCTTGAGTGAGTTCTGTAGTTTCAATCGCTGCACCTTTAGCAACAACTCTAACAGTATAAATTCCTGCTTCAGCATATTGATAAGAAAGAGATTCTCCTATGTTTGCAGTTACAGGATCAACGCCATCAACACCAGGATAGTATTCATACATCGTTGCAAAATCAGCATTAAGGGTAACATTTACCTTTTTGGATTTCACCTCATCATTTGCGATTGTTAATACAAGATTTTCAGGTGCTTTAAACGATACAGTTAGGGGAACTTCTCCAGTTGCTGTCAAACCATTTAATCCTGTTGCAGTAACTTTTACGGTATAGGACCCCTCCTTGTAAGTATGTTGAATATTTCCTCCGCTCTTAATTGAAGGAGATACTTCGGATCCATCACCGTAATCGATAACAAAACTGATTGATGCTTCACCGCTTGGAGTGATGGTGACTAGACCCGTATTGTCTTGAGTTACTTCAAAAGATGCAGAAATATTTGATGGAGGAGCAACATTAGCAAAATCTGTTGTGTCGCTAAAATCATCTTCACATCCAACAAATAGAAGTAAAACGAAAATCGAACAAAATAATTTATATATATTTTTCATGTTAATTGTATAATTTAAAATTTAATAACCAGGGTTTTGAGTTAAGTTAGAAACATCTACCTCAGTCTGCGGTATTGGAAAAACTTCATGTTTTCCTTCAACAAAACCAGTGATTTTTCCAGCAGCTTGACCTGTTCTGACAAGATCAAAAAATCTGTGACCTTCACCTGCAAACTCCAATCTCCTTTCATCCCAGATTTCTTGGGTCAATGCTGAACCAGATGCAGAACTAGCTTGAGAATCATCGCCAAAAGCTCTTTTTCTAACTTGATTCAAATAATCTCTTGCTTTCACATCATTTCCGCTTCTGCTATTCGCTTCAGCAGCCATTAAAAGAACATCTGCGTATCTTATGTATCTGTAGTTATTTTCATAATTCAACTCAGTTGTATTTTTTGAGTATCCTTGTCTTGGTATGTACTTATTGTTAAAATAACCTGTGTGTTCATAGCCCTCATTGTAACTTGCGTTATTATCATCAGACCATTTTACAATATCAAGAATTGAAGCATCTCTTCTTTTATCACCTGAAATATAGGCTTTATGCAATTCATCTGTTGGAACATTAAAACTCCATCCTGAGGAATAAGTAGGACCAGAATAACCTCTAATACCGTGATGAATAACACCAAAGTTACCTTCCGTACTTTGTGGCATCCAACCCCAATTCCATCCGTTTGACTCTTTGGAATGTTGAATCTCGAAAACAGCCTCAGGACCATTTTCTCCACTAACTAGAAAAACACTGCCAGGATCAGATGGTAATGAGTAAAGACCAATAAGCGGTTCAAGAATTGTTGCAGCTTCAGAAAATTTGTCTTGATACAAATAAACCTTACCTAGTAACGCATGTGCAGTAAATGAAGTTGCTCTTCCATCTAAACTCTTTTCTGCAGGTAACGCTGCGATTGCTGCCTGGAGATCAGACTCGATGACAGAATAAACTTCAGATTTTGGAACTCTGGATAAAGTACCAGAGTCACCAGCTGTAAGCCTTCCATTTGTAAACAAGGGAACGTCACCATAAATTTTAACCAATTCAAAGTAGAAAAAAGCTCTCAAAAAGTGAACCTCCCCATACATTTCATCCTTTCTAGGAAAATCAATCAAATCTTTGTTTTCAATCATGTAATTGGCTCTATTAACTCCCTCATACATATACTGCCAAATACGAGACAATTGATCATTGACAGGATTGTGTAACATGTCATCGATCTGTTGAAGACCTAAAACATCTGATGCACTTTCCCCTCCGCAGAGTGAATTATCCGAAGCAATTTCTCCAATCATAAAGTTGTACAAAGTCCATTGAAGAACATCATAAACACCAACGAGAGCAGCTTCATAATCTGCTGATTTTTTAAAATAATCGTCAGCAACAATCTGATAATTTTCTGATGCTTCATAATCTACATAGTCATCACAACCAGTAAACAAAAAGATCAGCGATATTGATATAATAAATTTGTTTATATATTTTTTCATTTTTTTTTAATTAAAATTTAACATTTAAACCAACTGAAATAGTTCTTGGACTCGGGTAATTACCTCTGTCAATTCCTGTATCCAAAACCCCTCCTGACATCTCAGGATCATAACCAGAATAATCGGTAAAGGTCATTAGATTTTTCCCTTGCAGATATAATCTAACAGCATCTAAATAATTAGAATTTTTGAGATCAAAGTTATAGCCTAACTGAACATTTCTGATTTTAAAATAACTACCATCCTCTACATATCGAGTAGAAGGTCTAATATTGTTATTTCCATCAACAAAACTAGCCCTAGGTTCAGTATTACTTGTTCCAGGTCCAGTCCATCTTGACAGAATACTTACAGGCTTATTGGTATAGTTTAAGTTTCTTTCATATCCCCTAAAAATATCATTGCCAAAGGAACCATAAGTTGTGACACTTAAATCAAAGTTGTAAGCCTTTAGGTTGAAATTCCATCCAATGTAAAAATCAGCAAAGGGATCACCAATTTTAGTTCTATCATCTGCATCAACCTTTCCATCTCCATTAACATCTACGTACCTTATGTCTCCAGGGACAGCATTGGGTTGAGTAGCATGAGCATCAATTTCAGCTTGGTTTTGAAATATTCCGTCTGTCAAATATCCCCAGAATATACCTGGTGATTCTCCCTCTTGAAATCTAACCAGATTATTATAAGGGATTCCATAGCCGGCTCCCCAAATATATTTATCGCCATTTGCAATTTCTTTTACTAAATTATCTGCAGTAGTAAAAGATACATTTGTACTCAGAGAAATATTTTCTGAAAAATCATTTTGGTAACCAAAATTAACATCCAAACCAGTTGTTTCTGTTTTTCCAATATTAGCTGATGGATAAACAGGTGTACCCAAGTATAAAGAAAGTGTTGGGTTAAACAATAAATCATCAACCGTCTTTTTGTAATAGTCGACAGTCAAGGAAACTTTAGACTCAAACATTCTCAAATCAAAACCAACGTTAGCCTGGACTTGATTTTCCCATGAAACATCTAGGTTAGGTATTCCATCTAAAGCGGAACCTGTAATAATTTGACCTCCAAATGTATATTTTGGGAAAGTTGTTATTGTTCCAAATTGTGAACTCGCATTATCATTACCAACTGAACCATAACTTGCTCTAATTTTTAAGAAGTTGATTTGATCGACGTTGAAAAAATCTTCACTTGTCGCAACCCAACCTAATGAAGCTGATGGGAAAAATCCAAACTTGTTATTTTGTCCAAAATTTGTCGATCCATCTCTTCTTATGGTAAATGAAGCCAAATATTTTTCATTAAAATCGTATTCAGCCCGTGCAAGATAAGACACCCTTCTATTAACATATTGCCAAGAGCCAGATCTTTGTTCATCATCAGGTCCTGTTGCTGAAGCTAAATCAGCGTAATCCCATGAATTAAAAGGCACTCCAACTTTACTACCGCTTACACTACCACCTGAACCTTTACCAATTTGAAAACCGGCAAACACATTGATATTGTGTTGATCAATAGAAAATTTGTAACTGGCATTCAGATCATAAGTATAACTAAAGTGGTGATCTTTATTTTCACTAACACTATTCCAAGTTTGAGTAACCTCACCATCAGCATCAGTACTGGAAATCGGTGAAAGATCTGGATTTGCATTAGTAGCATTATGACCTACACCATAAAACTGGTAAGGAGTAAAACCTTTGCCATGAATATTTACATAAGTGTAGCCTAATCTTGATGTAACTTTTAAATCTTTCATCAAATCATACTGCAACTCTATTTTACCAGAGATGGTATTTACATTACCCTCTCCATAGGAGTTGGATATTTGAGCCATAGGGTTTTTTATTTCTTGTGTAATCGTACTACTTATTGCATATGAACCGTCATCCGCAAAAACTGGTGTTGTTGGAGACATGTTCAATGCGTTGAAGATAATATCACCCAATCCACTATCTTTCATGTTGGAAAATCGGTTGTTGACCTGAAGATTCAACTTGCTTGATAAATCTGTATTGAAATTTGCTCTAAAAGTTGATCTATTAAAATACTGCTTGTCTTTTCCATAAACAATACCTTCTTGACCAGTAAAACCAGCTGACAAATAATATGATGTTTTTTCGGAACCACCAGATGCTGATATAGAATGAGAAACTATAGGAGCATCAATTCTAAAAACTTCCTTCTGCCAATCGGTTCCTTTACCCAAGTTAGAAATGTCATTGTAGATCAATGGTCCTCCGGAATTTACACTCATTTCGTTTAAGATAGCAGCATACTCGGTTGCATTTAATACACCTATCGTTTTTTCAGGAGATTGCTGACCATATGAGGTATTGAATGAATATTTAGCATCTTGGTTTCTAGATCCAGATTTGGTTGTAATTACAATGACACCATTACCACCCCTTACACCATAAAGAGCAGTGGTAGAAGCATCTTTCAAAACTGAAATGCTTTTAATGTCGTTAGGATCCAGCGCATTCATGTCATCCAAACTGAGAGTTATTCCATCCACAATTACCAGCGGTGCATTTCCTGTATACGATGTAACACCTCGAATTATAACATTTGGCTTTGCACCAGGAGCACCGTTTGAAAACATATTTACACCAGGCAGACCTTGCAAAGCATCTTCCATTCTCACTGGTTTTAAGTTTTGAACTTGTTCCTCGGAGACAGTAGAAACAGAACCTGAAATATTTGCTGCTTTTTGACTAACATAACCAAGTACAATAACTTCATCAAGTGCTTCTGCATCGGCAACCAAAGAGACATCTAAATTTAAAGCATCACCCACGGTAATTTCTTGAGTTTTGAAACCCAAGTACGAAAAAACAAGTACGTCACCTGACGAAACACCTTCTATTGAGAAGTTTCCATCAAAATCAGTATTTGTTCCTATGGTAGTATTTTTTACTACAACATTAACTCCAGGAAGGGGTTCGTTCGTTTCAGAGTCTGAAACAGTTCCCGTCACTGTTCCATTTTGTGAAAACCCAATAAGGGAAAAAATCACAAAAAGGATATATATAATATGACTTTTCATAAATAATTTTTAAGATTTAATTGTTGTTTACTCATAAATTATAATTACTACAGAGTATAATAACTTATAATTACGAATTTACAAAAATTTGTTATGCGCGCATAGTAAATCAATAAAAAAAATAGCTAAAAATTGTTATTATGATAATCTTAACCTAAAGATGTTAACAAATCAATATAACTTAGAAATGAAAATAAAAATTTCTGTGTTTAAAATTTCGTTAAAGTACTATGCATGCATAGCT
>CACCAP010000002.1 GCA_902544085.1 uncultured Bacteroidota bacterium | reverse complement strand
GCTTCCCTACTTTCTGTAAAACTTAACGCTGCGTTTGTATCTAATGTAGTTTCCCTACCTACTTCCACAAACCCTTTTACATTAAAAAGAAGTACCTTCTCCAATAAAGCATTTTGTGAGATCGAAATTAATTCCGAAATCAAAATTTTAAGCATTTCAAAAAATTCAATTGGTTTCAATGAGAATAAATCAGAACCAATCATAATGGATCATGATATTAATTTTACTGAATCTGGATTAACTAGTGAATCAATAAAAATGTCCGACGAGTCTGTAAGTATTGAAGATGCTGATGTGGTAGTATCTGCAGGTCGAGGTTTGAAAGGCCCTGAAAACTGGAGCATTGTTGAGGATCTTGCAAAAACATTAAATGCTGCAACAGCATGCTCTAAACCTGTGTCAGATATGGGTTGGAGACCACATAGCGAGCATGTAGGTCAAACTGGAAAACCTGTTTCAACTAACCTATACATTGCAATAGGAATTTCTGGTGCTATTCAGCATTTAGCAGGTGTTAGTTCCTCAAAAGTAAAAGTTGTAATTAATACTGATCCTGAGGCACCTTTCTTTAAGGTTGCTGATTATGGAATTGTTGGGGATGCATTTGAAGTTGTCCCTAAATTAAATGAAAAACTTAAGGCTTTCCAAGCTGAAAATAATTAACTTTCTGCAGTTATTTTAATGATTCATGAACCTAATTGAATTAAAAGTTAATAGAATATCTTACAGCCAATCACAAAACGGTGCATATGCATTAATTCTTGAAGAAGATGAAGGTGAAAGAAAACTCCCAATCGTTATTGGTGGTTTCGAGGCACAATCTATTGCTATCGCATTAGAAAAAAACATTGAACCACCTCGCCCTCTAACTCATGATCTATTTAAAAAATTTGCAAAAAATTTTGAAATTAAGATCAAACAAGTAATAATTCATAAGTTAATTGATGGTATTTTTTATTCAAGTATCATCTGCGAAAGAGAGAATGTTGAGGAAATTCTTGATGCAAGAACATCTGATGCTATTGCACTTGCCTTAAGATTTGATTCGCCAATTTACACTTATGACAAGATTCTAGAAAAAGCAGGTATAATTTTAAGTAAAGAGATATCTAAAAAAAATGTTAAAAATGATCTCAGCGATGATTTAAAAAAGTTTAGCAAAAAACAACTTAATAAAAAAATTGAAAATGCAATTGAAGCTGAAAATTATGAATTAGCTGCGAGATTGAGAGATGAAATTAATTCCAGATAATAATTTATGTTAAATTTTTTATCATTTATTGAACAAAATATACCCAGTTCAGGTTTTACATTTGACAGCTTTACAAGGGGAATTCTTGGACTTGTCACTATATTGATTGTTGCGTATTTTTTCAGCAATAACAAGAAAAAAATTAATTGGAGAACTGTATTTATTGCTTTGTTTTCACAAATCATTCTTGCAATTTTAATTTTAAAAGTTGGTTTTATTCAAAAATTATTTGAAGGTGCAGGTTATGCTTTCGTCAAACTTATTGATTTTACAAGAGAAGGAACTTTATTTGTTTTTGGAGACTTATTGAAACCAAACTCAACCAGTTACATATGGGCATTTGAAATTCTGCCAACTGTTATATTCTTCTCAGCCATTACATCAATACTTTTTTATTTTAATGTTATACAAGTCGTAGTTAAGTTTTTTGCAAAACTCTATACAAGATTTTTAAAAATTTCAGGATCTGAAAGTCTTTCAGTTATTGGCAATATTTTTCTAGGACAAACAGAGGCTCCTCTCATGATTAAAGCATATTTACCCAAAATGAATAAATCTGAAATACTACTCGTCATGGTGGGAGGTATGGCTACTGTAGCCGGAGGTGTTTTGGCTGCATATATTGCATTTCTGGGTGGTGATGATCCAGTGAAACAAGTAGAGTTTGCTAAGCATTTACTGACAGCATCAGTCATGGCAGCACCTGGAGCAATACTAATATCAAAGATTTTGTATCCGCAGACAGAAAAAATTGAGAGTGATATTAAAGTATCTGACTACAATGCCGGTTCAAATATTTTAGATGCCATATCTAATGGAACCATTGAGGGAATCAAACTTGCCGTAAATATTGGTGCAATGGTATTAGTTTTTATTGCATTTATCGCATTGATTAATTATCTATTTTTAAGTTTTGGTGAAGTAACTGGAATTAATGGTTTTTTGAAAGAAAATACCATTTACGATTCTTTATCACTGGAAGCCATCATGGGTTTTGTATTTGCTCCACTTATGTGGCTAATAGGTATTGCAAGTGTAGATATTATGCCTATGGGGCAACTTTTAGGTATAAAACTCTCGATCAATGAGTTTATTGCTTACATGCAACTCGCAGATTTTCAAAATAGTTCAAGCCTCTCGACTCTTAAGTATCAAAAATCTGTTATAATGGCTACATACATGTTGTGTGGGTTTGCAAACTTTTCATCAATTGGTATCCAAATTGGAGGAATTGGTTCTCTAGCTCCAAACCAAAGAAAAACACTTTCTGAATTTGGTATAAAAGCGTTAATGGGTGGAGCTTTGGCATCACTACTGTCGGCTACTATTGCAGGCATGCTGATTGGTTAATATCTTTTTATTTTTTTTAATTTTTCTCTATATACATTTTATAATTTTACAGGAATGAAACAATATCTTGAACTTGTAAAACATGTTCTTAAAAATGGTGATTACAAGGATGATAGAACAGGAACTGGAACTAAAAGTGTATTTGGTTATCAAATGCGCTTTGATTTAAACAATGGTTTTCCACTTGTTACAACAAAAAAACTTCACATTAAATCAATAATTCACGAACTCTTGTGGTTTATCAAAGGAGAAACTAACATTAAATACTTAAGAGAAAATGGAGTTAAAATATGGGATGCATGGGCTGATGAAAGTGGAAATTTAGGTCCAGTTTATGGGTCCCAATGGAGAAACTGGAATAACGAAAAAATTGATCAAATTTCACAACTAATTGAGTTGATAAAAAATAATCCTGAAAGCAGAAGAATGTTAGTTTCCGCATGGAATCCTAGTGTTTTACCTGATACAAAAAAAAGTTTTAGCGAAAATGTGATGAATGGAAAAGCAGCACTACCGCCATGTCACGCCTTTTTTCAATTTTATGTTTCAAAAAATAAACTGTCTTGTCAATTGTATCAGAGAAGTGCAGATATTTTTCTTGGTGTACCTTTTAACATAGCCTCATATGCTCTTTTGACTCACATGATTGCACATGTTTGTGACTTGGATGTTGGAGATTTTGTTCACACTTTTGGAGATGCTCACATCTACAGTAATCACACCGATCAAATATCAATACAACTATCAAGATCTCCTAGAAAATTACCGAGACTAAATATCAAACGCAAAGTGGATAGTATTTTTGATTTTAAATTTGAAGATTTTGAAATTATTAATTACGATCCACATCCCCACATTAAAGGTAAAGTTTCGGTTTAGTTTGGCACTGAGTTTGTAAGTGTTTATGGCATTGATTTTGCTAATATTTTTATGTTGAAATATTTATTTTAAATTAAATTTGTATTCTTGAAAGCAAACACAAAATTTACACTTTTCTTATCCACAATACTAATAATATTATTAGCTGACTATATGATCGTTTCCAATGATGAAAAAAGAATAATTCATCATGAGAACTTGAAAAAATCTAGTTTGAATGAAACAAATAATCTTGATAAAAAATCTCGTAAAGTATTAGAACTTCCACCAAGCCCCTATTACGAAAAAATGCTTACACTTTCAATGAACCCCATAACTGGTCGTACGGAGTATGAAAAGCTTTTTCAGCTTAGAAGACAACTTGAAAATCAAGACAAAAACAGGTTCTCTGCTAGAGCTGGAGCAGTACCAGGTGAGAATGAAGAAATGAGTTGGATTCAAAGAGGTCCAATCAATGTTGGAGGCCGAACCAAAGGAATCATGTTTGATCCGAACGATCCTTCAAATGAAACAGTTTTTGCTGGTGGAGTAAGTGGTGGCATTTTTAAAAATACCGAAATTTCGAATCCTAATTCCCAGTGGACTTTAGTAACAAAAAATATTCCTCAAAATATTGCTGTTTCATCTCTAACTTATGACCCAAACAATACGCAAATTTTTTATGCTGGAACAGGTGAGTCATACACTGGTGGTGATGCTTTAGGTAATGGTTTGTGGCAGTCAAAGGATGGTGGTGACACATGGATTAAAGTATTTGGAGGAGATACTGAAAATCCATCAACTTTTATCAGCGAACCCGATGTTGTAGAAATTGTTGACCCCTCCTCTTCTAGAACATACAGATACGGAAGTGCAGATTATGGACCACCTGTCCCCACTGAACCAATTGTTGCAGAGGCAGTTCTAGGTATACCAAATTTAGCTTGTGAATCTTTGTCAAATACAAGTGAGGTCAAAGATAAAATTGTGATTGTTGATCGTGGTGAATGCTACTTTTCCAACAAAAGCTACGCAGCATCAGTTGCTGGAGCTAAACTTGTGATTGTTGTTAATCAAGATGATATGTCAGGCGAATGGGAAGATGGTGTCTTTACGATGACCAGCCCCCGTGCTGATGCTGATCCTCCTATTCTTTATGATTTAAATGATATAAAAATACCGTCAATATTAATTTCAAGAGCAGATGGGAATCATTTAAAATCCTTGATAAATAATGGAAGTGTTAGATTATCGATTAAGAAATCAAGCGTTCAAATTCAAGGATACAGAATAGTGCCTGGTACGTTCTATATAAATGATGTAGCAGTCAGGTTTAATGATCAAGTTGGAAAGTCTGAAGTTATTGTAGCTGCAGGGACATCAACATACAGGGACGCACGTGCAACTATCTTTGGCGGTGATGATGATTATGGAATTTTTAAGGGCTCTGAGGATCAAAATGGAGAATGGACCTGGGAAAGAATACCTGTTTATGCTGAAAACAGTAATATCTTGGTTCAACCAATTGATATTGAAATAAGCCCTGTCGACAGCAAAGTCTGGTTTTCAACCACTAGATGGAGAGGTCGAGGTGGTGGTGCTGTTTATGTTTCTAATGATGATGTCTCTTCCTTTGAAAAGAAATTTCAAATCACTGAAGATACTAATAATGACGGTACTTCTGACTCGTCAGACTTAGGTGGTGGACGTAGAACTGAAATCGATATTGCATCCAACAATACAATTTGGGTTTTAGGACAAATTGAGACTGCAAATGGTGGACTATCAAACCCACCTGTTGGAATATTCAAAGCTCCTAACGCATTCGAATCGACAGTAACTAGAATTACTCTTCCAAGTGACATTGATCCTGGCATTGATGATGATGATTTCACAAGAGGCCAATCATTTTATGACTTAATGATAAAAGCTGATCCCAAAAACCCAAATGTAGCATATGTTGGAGGAATCGATCTATTTAGAACCGACAATGGAGGAAATGGAACTAGTTCAAGCAATCCTTGGACTCAGATTTCACATTGGTATGGAAGATCAGGAACTCAGTTTGCTCATGCCGATCAACATAGCTCGGAGATCTCTGAGGTTGACAACAATAAAATTTTATTTGGAAATGATGGTGGAATTTTTTTTAGTGACGATAACGGAACAAATTTAAACTCAAGAAACAATAATTATCATACATCACAATACTATACAATTGCAGTTGCACCATCCACAATGTTTGAGTCGCACTCAGTTAGCCAAAGAGGCACTGACAGGAGTATCAATGCAGGTAGAACTGCAATAATAACACAAGCTGGATCTAACCAAGATGTTTTTGTTGGTGGTTTGCAAGACAATGGTACAATGTTTCAAGTTGATCGACAGGAAAGAGCAACAACCGCTATCGATGTTTCTGGGGGAGATGGAGCTGCAACTATGTTTTCGCAAAATGTGAACAACAAATATTACATCACTAACTATGTTTATAACAGGGCCGTTGAAGCTGTGAACTTGAATGGAAATTCGGCAAGAACATTCAGGATTAATTCCGAAAACAGTACTAATGGTGATTTTATAACAGTACAAGATTTGGATTCCAACAGAGGAGTTGTTTACTCCAATTACAGATCAGGTAATAATAACAGGATAGCTGCGTTCTACGGATGGGACGATTTTAACGATTCAGATCAAAATTCAAATGCTGACCGAGTTATTCTAACAGGTTCCCTTGACGGTAATGTTTCTGCAATAAAAGTTTCGCCATACACCACAAACAGCTCAACAATATTTGTTGGTACTGAGACTGGAAGTGTATTTAAGGTTAAAAATGCTGACACCTTTGACGCAAATGAAAATTCAACAGCTGAATGGTCTAACATAACTGGTAGCGAATTTTTAGGCAGTGTTTCTGATGTTGAGTTGGGTAAAGACGAGAATCATATTTTTGTAACTTTTCATAATTACGGAACAGAAAATATTTTCTACTCAACTGATGGTGGAAGTACATGGAGTAAAAAAGAAGGCGATTTACCTGATATTCCTGTTAGATGTATTCTTCAAAACCCTCTCTCCGAAAATGAGGTAATCATTGGAACCGAATTGGGTGTTTGGTACACAAAAGATTTTGAAGCTAACAATCCATCCTGGACAAGAGCTAACGCAGGCTTAAGTGATGTTAGAATAACCGATCTTGATATGAGAGATGACTATAAAGTATTTGCTGCGACTTATGGTTTAGGTATATACTCAGGAAAATTTACTGATGAAGAAATTAATGTTGAACCATCGCTAAGTATTTCTGTTGATCCTAAAATTTTGAAAATTGGTCAAGGCAATTCAGATTCATTTGATATAAACTACGAAATCAAAGGTGGATTTAATGAAGAAACGACCTTTTCAGTAAAGAATCTTCCATCCCTAACAACAGAAACATATGATCCATCAAACACTCTAAATATAAATACTGATGGAAAAGTTGTAGTCACCCTAAATGTCGGAGCTGAAGAACAATCAGGCTCGTATGACTTAGAAATAACTGCTGAGAGCAATTCTCAATCGTTAACAGCAAATCTTACTCTTGATATATTGTCTGATGATTTTGACAATGATGGGATTTTTAATGAAAACGATAATTGCCCAAGCACATACAATCCTGATCAAAGCGATTTAGATGGAGACCAAATTGGAGATGTTTGTGATCCAAATCCAATTCCACAGAATACTTTTACGCTTCAATCAACAGATGAATCATGTAGTATTTCAAATGATGGTAAATTAAGTATTTCCATATTAGAGGATAATATTGAAGGAATTAAATTTACAATTCATGTCAAAAATGGTCCAACTGGATTTGTTCACTCCCCAGAGTCCATAATTGGTGACAAGTGGACATTAGGAAACCTTGAAAATGGTAATTATGAGGTATGTTTGACAACACCTAGTTTACCAAATTTTGAACAATGTTTTAATGTAATTATTACAGAACCTGAGGATATTTCTGTTGTAAGTGATATTGCATTGGACTCCGATGATTTAACACTTGATTTAAGCGGTAGTATGAACTACAATATCCTTCACAACAATAAATACTATACCACTTCAGATTCGAAGTTTAATCTTAAACTCGATAAGGGTCTCAATTTTATCAAAGTTGTTGGGGATAGAGAATGTCAAGGTGTCTATGAAGAAACAGTATTTAATTCTGAAGATATTCTCCTAAGTCCCAATCCAGCAACCTCATCCTCAAATCTTTGGATTGGTGGTAATGATGATGATGTAACCATCAGTATGTTTGACAATGCTGGAAGATTAATTTGGACAAGAAATAATGAAGTAAATAATTCAAGGTCCATTGATATACAAGTGTCTAATTTAAGACCTGGACTTTATTACATTAAAGTAGACTCAGAAACAGTTAAGAAAACTGCTAAACTTATAAAAAAATAAATAATTAAATTGCTTAGATGTTCAAGAGATTTTTACCATTAATACTTTTAGCTTTAGTTGCTACTTTATTTTTTATACAAAACAACTCAGATTCAATTGCTGATTCTGATGTTATTAGAAAACAACATATTGAAAATTTAAAAAATAGCCCTTATAGCAATACTAAAAAACTTTCAAAAAATGAAAGAAGAGGATTACAATTGCCACCCAACCCTTACAATAATAGGATCTGGGAATTAACAATGGACCCTATTCTTGGTAGGCCTAAGACCGAAAATATTTTTCAAATTCAAGAGGAATTAGAAAAATTATCAAAAAATAGAGTACAAGGAGTTCCTGGCGAAAACCCCGATATGGCATGGGTCGCTCGTGGACCCGTAAATATAGGAGGAAGGACAAATGGATTAATGTTTGATCCGAACGATTCGTCAAATAAAAAGGTATTTGCAGGAGGCGTAAGTGGTGGTATTTTTGTGAATGATAATATTGACGATGAAAACTCTGAATGGAGAATGGTTTCTGGTGTTCCCAGAAACTTGCCAATCTCTGTTCTAACTTATGATCCAAATAACACCAATACTTTCTACGCAGGTACTGGTGAAATTTATACAGGTGGTGATGCAATTGGAAACGGGCTGTGGAGATCTAACGATGGTGGAAGTTCATGGGAAAATATTTTTGGTGGAAGGTCAGACTCTGATGAAGTTTTTAAAAGTATTATAAATGAAATAAAAATCACATCTAAGTCTGATGAAAATCCAATTTTCTTTAGTAAGTCCGCATTTGGCCCTAATTTACCCGGACCGCCACTAAAATATCTTGAAAATAGTATAGTTATTGCTAACCCCTTAGATGGTTGTTCAACACTATCTAACAGTGAAGCTGTAAAGGATAAAATTGTTTTAATTCAAGATGGTTCTCTTTCAGCATCAAATTGCAGTCATTATAATAAAGTTTTAGAGGGTCAAAATGCTGGTGCTAAAGCTGTTATTGTTTATAACAAAGACACAGGTAATGCAGATTGGAGTGATGATTTAATTACAATGAATATTGAGGCAGGTGACGATTCCTCTGCAATACAAATACCTTCTTTGTTTATTAAGGCAAGCGATGGAAACAAATTAAAAGAATTTGTTGAATCTGAAACCACATCAATAAGAATTGAAAGAAAAACAAACCTATCCGTTTCTGGGATAGATATTTTACCTGGTTTGTTTTTTATAAACGATGTCATCGTTAGAAATGTTGATGGTAATTCAGAAATATATGTCGCAGCTGGATCAACCAAATGGAATAGAGTATTAGGGTCTAGAAGTGATGATCAGGAAATTGTTTTAGGTTCTGCACATGATGGTATCTACAAGTCAACGGATGGTCAAAATTGGACAAAAATCGAGCTCTATCATCCTATTGATTCTTACAACAGTATTTATAATACAACCGTTGTTCCTATGGATTTAGAAATTGACAATGATAACAGGGTCTGGGCATCAACCACCCTTAGCCCAGAATACAGTACTAATGATATTTGGAACGATCCAGGTACTGGAGGAGGTAAATTGTATAGACTTAATGAAGAGGGTGAGTCTGCAACTTTTATTGCCGAAATAAAAACAAACTTTAATAGCAGAGAATATCCTGGAAGAAGAACAGAAATTTCTTTTACTGCCGACAATCAACTTATTTTAATGTGTTATGCAGTTGAGAGATTTCCTGGTGTTGGTCGATATGTACCAAGAATATACAAAGGAAATATTCCTCAGTGGATTAGTGGGAATTTTACTGAATTATCCAAGCCAAATGATGAAGATTCTGGTATTCAAGAATATGATTTTGCACGTGGTCAGGGTTATTACAGTATATCTTTAGGAGCTAGCCCAAGTGATAAAAACAAAATTTATATTGGTGGTATTGATTTATTCCAATCGAATTCTGGTGGACAAGATTGGGGACAAATTTCTCATTGGCAAGGACGATATAATCAATATTTACATGCAGATCAACATTCTGTTATTTTTAATGATAATGATAACAACAAGGTATTGTTTGGAAATGACGGTGGGGTTGGTTACACCAGCAACGGCGGAAACATTGTCACAAGAAATAAAAATTATCATACCTCGCAATATTATTCTTTAGGTGTTGCTCCCTTGGGAATGTTTGATAATTATGAAACCAATATATATGGTTTTGATCCACTGAAAGGAAATTGGGATCCCACTGCCGATGATGGTGCTGGTAGTTATGTGTATAATAAAATAACAAATATTAATGGTCACTCAGATGTTTTCGCAGGTGGAATGCAAGACAATGGAACATCAATTCAAATCGATAATGAAAATGGGTTTTCTGAAGCTAATGACTTTAGCGGAGGTGATGGAGCTGCTACTATGTTTTCACAAAAAGTAGATAATAAGTATGTTGTCTACAACTATGTCTACAACAATCAAGTAAGGGTTTTAAACATGAATAATCCTAACGATAATAAAAGGAGCTACACATGGAGAATTTCTGACAATGATGATGACGAAGGAGACTTCATAAATAGAGGAACTTTAGACTCAAACAGAGGTGTAATTTACATGAATGCAGGATCAGGTAATGTTAGAGTTTATCACTCTTGGGATAGCTTTTCACAATCACAGGGAAGTTTAGCTGAAACCTTTTTGATTAATGGTTTGGGAAGCAGTGCAACTGCATTAAATACATCACCCTCTCAAGTTGCAGGATCTACATCTACACTTTTTGTTGGAAATGATATAGGTCAATTATGGAAGGTTTTAAATGCTGACAATCCGAATGGACAAACAAGAGTTAATTTGACAGGTGATGAGTTTGTTGGTAGTGTATCAGATATAGAGTTTGGTAAGGATGAGAATCATATTTTTGTGACATTTTACAATTATGGTGTAGAAAGCATTTTCTACAGCTCAGATGGTGGTGAAAATTGGTCAAAAAAAGAGGGAAATCTTCCTGATATTCCAGTTTATAACATTCTACAAAGCCCACTTGATGAGGATGAGGTAATCATCGGAACCGAGCTTGGAGTTTGGTTTACAAATAACTTCAGTTCAAATAATCCAAACTGGAGACAAGCTAATGCAGGTATGAAAGACTTAAGAGTAACTGACATGGATATGCGAAAAGGAGATAATAAAGTATTTATATCAACATATGGCTTAGGAATCTTTTCTGGTACTTTTCAAAACAGCGAACCAACTTTTACTATATCTACCAATACGACCTATTTGGAAATTTTAAAAGGTGAAAAGAAAAGCTTTGATATTTCTTATAATGTATACAATGAATTTAATCAAGAAGTTGAGTTCTCAATTGATGGATTACCTGACAATGTCAATGTCAGTTATGATCCTAGCAATAAATATGTGATTGACACTAATGGCAACTTAAATGTTGAACTAGAAGTTGGTAATGATGCAGAAATAGGTATATATAATTTAAAATTTAAGGCAGTATCTTCATCGAAATCAAGAGAGTTAGAAATCACCCTTAAAATTACATCTAACGATAATGATAATGATGGTATTTTAAATGATGTAGATAATTGCCCAGAAACACCGAATCCACTACAATCGGATATTGACAACGATCAAATAGGAGATGTTTGTGATCCAAATCCCATCCCCCAGACTGTATTTAGTTTAAATATAAAAGATGAAACATGTAGAAGCTCTGATGATGGTTCTATTAATCTTTCAATAGATTCTGAAATTATCCCTGAAAATATGAATTTTACAATTTCAATTGAAGGTGGTCCAAACGATTTTAACTTTACACCAGAAGTGATTCAGTCCGATACTTGGTCAAAGACTAACGTTGAAGCGGGTAATTACACGATTTGCTTTACAACTGAATCGTTACCTAACTTTAAGCAATGCTTTAATGTTATTATAACTGAACCCCAAGATATTTCTGTGCTTAGCGCCATAGCTAATGATTCGAACTCAATAACACTTGATTTAAGTGGTAGTACGAATTACAATATCCTTCACAACAATAAATACTATACCACTTCAGATTCGAAGTTTAATCTTAAACTCGATAAGGGTCTCAATTTTATCAAAGTTGTTGGGGATAGAGAATGTCAAGGTGTCTATGAAGAAACAGTATTTAATTCTGAAGATATTCTCCTAAGTCCCAATCCAGCAACCTCATCCTCAAATCTTTGGATTGGTGGTAATGATGATGATGTAACCATCAGTATGTTTGACAATGCTGGAAGATTAATTTGGACAAGAAATAATGAAGTAAATAATTCAAGGTCCATTGATATACAAGTGTCTAATTTAAGACCTGGACTTTATTACATTAAAGTAGACTCAGAAACAGTTAAGAAAACTGCTAAACTTATAAAAAAATAATATGAAAAAAGTAAAATATATACTCTTGGTTTTTATTTCTTTAACAATGATCTCATGTGGAGGTAAGGATGACGGTGGTGGAGGAAATGTAGATCCACCTGATCCTGTAAATCCACCAACAGCATCTAGTCTTATTTCACCTGCAAATAATACAGAGTGTCTTGATGGTGAGAACGTAGAGTTTAGGTGGAATTCATCCCAATATACAGATACCTATACGATCAATATTAAAAATTTATTAACTCAATCTGTTATATCTCAAAATACTGCTTCAACTAATATTACTATACAATTAGAAAAAGGACAACCCTATTCGTGGTATATTGTATCATCATCTAATTCGTCTGGTGATACAGCTCAAAGTGAAAAGTGGAAGTTTTATTTGAAGGGTGAACAAACCTCTAATTATGCTCCGTTTCCAGCTGATTTAATTAAACCCAAATCCGAGGAAACATTATCTCCTGGAAGCATTGAATTTGAATGGAATGGAAGTGATGTAGATACAGGTGATACATTAACATATGACTTTTACTTCGGAACTTCAAATCCACCAACAACTAAGGTCAGATCAAATCTAAGTTCAACAAAAATCACTCAAACAATTTCGGATGTTGGTGTATATTATTGGAAGATCATTACGAAGGATAACTCAGGTAGTAATTCTGATTCAGGAATATCTAAGTTTACGGTATCTAACTAAGATTGCAAAGTAAATTTATTCTTCTACTTTTGCTATTCAATGTTTAGTGATAGAAATTCAGATATTGATCATGAAACAATTGAGCTATTGGAAAATGCTCAAGATAGGATAAGACAAAAGAAAAATGTATATAAGCATTTTATAGTTTATCTTTTTATTTCAGGATTTTTTCTATTTATTGATTTTTTTTTGGCAGTTGGTCAAAACATATTAATATTTAATTATTCATGGTCAATTTGGGTTTTATTAATTTGGACTTTCATACTACTTTATCATCTGTTTGATGTCTTTATTTCAAAAAAAATTATCAATAACAAGTGGATTTTGAATCAAAAAAGTCATTTGATTAAGCTACAACAAGAAAAAATTAAGTCTTTGAAAAAAGATATTGAAACAGAATCTAAGATTTATGCTGATTCGAATTCAAACAATTCAAATCAATTGGTCACAATTATTGTTGCTGCCTCTGAAAATAATATCATAGGAGATAATAACAAATTGATATGGCATCTGAGTAAAGATTTGATCAGGTTTAAAAATTTAACCAAGGGTCATCACGTAATTATGGGAAGAAAAACATTTGAATCCATGCCTAAAGCTCTTCCAAATAGGACAAATGTTATTATTACAAGAAATAAAAATTATGTTGCTGAAAATATAATTGTAGTAAATTCTTTAGAAAATGCTTTAAAGGTTTGTAAAGATGATCCGCAACCATTTATTATCGGCGGTGGTGAAATCTATAAGATAGGACTTGATTATGCAAACAGAATAGAGCTAACAAGGGTTCATCAAAGTTTTGAGGGTGATACTGCTTTTCCTGAAATAGATGAAGAAGTCTGGAAAGAAGTAAATAAAATAGAAATGTTTGACATTGAAAATCATGATTATAATTTCAGTTTCATAACATATGATAAATTTAATTAAATGAATGTATTTGTATTTCCAGGGCAAGGATCGCAATTCCCGGGAATGGGTAAAGAACTTTACTCAAATTCAAAATCTGCTAAAGAATTATTTGATAAGGCAGATCAAATTCTTGGATTTTCATTGTCAAAAATTATGTTTGAAGGAACAGATGAAGATTTAAAAAAGACCAAGGTAACACAACCTGCTATATTTGTTCATTCTATAGCAAAACTACAAGAGCAGGATCCTAAAATTAAACCAGATTTTGTTGCTGGCCATTCACTTGGCGAATTTTCAGCATTAGTAGCTAACAAGACAATTAAATTTGAAGATGGCTTAAAACTAGTTTCTGCACGTGCTAATGCAATGCAGAAAGCTTGTGAGAATAATCACGGCAGTATGGCTGCAATTTTAGGTTTAGATGATAAAACAATTATCAATGAATGCGAAAAATTTGATAAATATGTTGTAGCTGCGAACTTAAACTGTCCAGGACAAGTAGTTGTTTCTGGTGAATTTGAAGCAATCAAGGAAATTTGTATCCTATTTAATAATATCGGAGCTAAAAGAAGTATACAACTTAATGTAAGTGGTGCTTTTCATTCAGAATTAATGAATGATGCTAAAAAAGAACTAAAAGAGTTTATAAATTCAATTGAATTTCATGAACCCACATGTCCCATTTTTCAAAATGTCACTGGGAGTGGGGTGCTTGATAAAAGTGAAATCAAAAATAATTTAATTGATCAAATGGTCTCACCTGTAAAATGGTCTGAGTCGGTTATAAACATGATTAATCTTGGGGCTAAAAACTTTACAGAAATAGGTCCTGGTAAAGTATTATGTGGTTTAATAAGGAAGATTAACAGGGATGTTCATGTAGATTCAGCTGGATAAATGAATATTCTCTACAATATATTTATTGAATTTGTTGATAAAATTTTCTTACCAATATTATCAATTTTTTCCAAAAAAATTAGTCGTTTTGTAGAGCTTAGAAAAGATTTATTACAAGAAATAGATAAAGACCTAGATAGAAAGAAAAAATATATTTGGTTGCATGCAGCATCATTGGGTGAATATGAGTTGGCAATACCACTTATAAAAGAAATCAAGAAAACTTTTGATAATGACATAATATTAACATTCTTTTCTGAATCTGGTTTTGAATTGAATGATAGAATAGCTCAGGTGAGTAAAACATACTTTCTACCAATAGATTCAAATGATAACGCAAAAAAATTGGTTAAGCTTTTTAATCCAAGATTTGCAATATTTATAAAATCAGAAATCTGGCCTAATTATATAAACGAGCTCAAAAAAGGAAACATAAAATTTTACTTAGTAAATTATGTATATGAAAAATATAATTCAAGAATATTTAGACGGATTTTAAAAAAATATACTAAAATTTTTACCCAAGATATAAATAGTGAAAGACAATTGAAAAAGATGAGTGTTAACAATGCATTATATATAGGGAATCTAAAATTTAACAGAGCAATAATCCAAAAAAAAGAAAAGTATAATAATAAAAAGTTGACTAATTATTTAGGAGATGACATATGTATAATATTTGGCAGTACTTGGGAAAAGGATGAGGAGATTATATTTGACTATATAAAACAAGAAATTGATAAAAATGTGAAATACATAATTGCGCCTCATGAAGTTTCAAAAAAAAATATAAATAGAATAAGATCAAAACTATTTAACAAAGTAAATCTGCTCAGTGAAAATAAATATAATGTACAAAATAATATACTTCTAGTAGATTCAGTAGGTGTACTAAAATATTTGTATTCATTTTCAGATATCTCATATGTAGGTGGTGGTTTTAAAAAAAAGGGGTTACATAATATACTGGAGCCCTGTGTATATGGAAAACCTGTAATTTTTGGGGTAAATTTCAAATTTTCAAATGAAGCTAAAGGATTAGTTAACCTCAAAGGTGGATTTAGTATACAAAATTCAAAACAGCTTAAAAATATTGTAAACGAGCTTTTACTCAATACCAATAAATTAAAAGAAATTGAAATAATTAACAGTAAATTTATTAATGAAAACATAGCATCAATAAACGGTATCATCAAATCAATGCAAAATGAATAAATTAAAACTTTTTCTACTTATTTTATTTTCTCAATTTCTGAACTCCCAATCAATTATTGGCGCTTGGGAAAAATATGAAACAAATTCAGATGGTAGTACACACAGGCATATTGTAATTTTTAGCGAAGGCTTTAAATCAACAAGTGTATTTGACAGTTCGAATGGAAAATTTATATCAACCCATGGGGGATCATGGTTTCTTGATGGTAGTACCTTAACTGAAAAAATTGAATTTGACACCCAAGATCAAGAAAAAGTTGGATCCACCATAAAATTTGATCTTGACATAAAAGAAAATACAGTTACCAACATTAATTCGCGTAAGACGTGGAATAGAATTGATGATGGGAGCCCAGGTCGACTTAATGGTGCATGGTTAATGTCTGGAAGATTTAGAAATGGTGTGAAAAGTACAAGGAGCATTGATAGACCTAGGAAAACAATGAAAATTTTGTCAGGCAGCAGATTTCAATGGATAGCCTACAATACTGAAACTAGACAATTCATGGGGACAGGTGGAGGAACTTACCTCACAGTCAAGGGCAAATACATTGAACAAATTGAGTTTTTCTCAAGGGATGATTCGAGGGTTGGTGCTAAACTTGATTTTGAATTTAAATTAGATAATGGTGAGTGGAATCACATGGGATTTAGTAGTAAAGGAGATCCAATTCATGAAATTTGGGTTAGGAGAAAATAAAAGTGCGGGTGGAGGGACTCGAACCCCCATGCCGTGAAGCACTAGATCCTAAGTCTAGCGTGTCTACCAATTTCACCACACCCGCAGGGGAAGCAAATATAAGCAAGATAATTTAATAGCTACAAGAGGATTTATTAATTTTACAATCAAGATGGATAAGGTAAAAGAATACATAGAAAAAAATAAAAATAAATTTTTAAATGAATTATTTGAGCTATTAAGAATTCCCTCAATAAGCGCAAAATCAGAACACAAAAAAGATATTTTAAGTTGTGCTAAATTATTAAAGGACCACTTAGAGGTAAATGATTTTGAAAATTGTGAAATTTGTAAAACCAATGGACATCCAATAGTTTATGGAGAGAAAATAGTGGATCATGAACTGCCGACAGTCTTGGTATATGGTCATTATGATGTTCAACCAATTGATCCTGTTGAATTGTGGGATTCTTCACCCTTTGAACCTCAAATAAAAAAAACCCAGATACATCCTGAAGGCGCAATATTTGCCAGAGGAGCATGTGATGATAAAGGGCAAATATTCATGCATATTAAAGCGTTTGAGATCTTAAATAAAAATGGTGGTTTTCCTTGTAATGTCAAAGTAATGATTGAGGGTGAGGAAGAAATTGGAAGTGATAATCTAGAAATTTTTATAGAGAAAAATCAAAAGAAACTTGAATGTGATATAATTTTAGTTTCTGATACAGGGATGATAGACAAGAAAACTCCATCCATTACAATTGGTTTAAGAGGTATGACTTACATGGAGTTAGAATTGATAGGACCAAATAGAGATTTGCATTCTGGTCACTATGGTGGCTCAGTAATTAATCCAATCAATGAACTATCAAGGATTATCAATCATCTTCACGATAATCAAAATAAAGTAACGATACCTGGCTTTTACAATGACGTTATCGAATACAGCAAACCAGAGAGAAAAAAAATGGAATCTATACCCTTCTCAGAGATTGATTATGCAAAATCTGTTGGATTAAATAATCCTTCTGGTGAGGATGGATACTCTTCAATTGAGCGTAGATCAATCAGACCATGTTTAGATGTTAATGGAATATGGGGCGGATATACTGAAGAGGGCTCAAAGACTGTCATACCCAGCAAAGCATTTGCAAAAATCTCTATGAGATTGGTGCCAAACCAAAAATGGAGAAAAATAAGTAAACAATTTTCTGATTATATAAATAAAATAGCATCTCCTAACGTAACAGTCAAAGTTACAGAACACCACGGTGGTGAGCCGTATTTGACTTCAACTGAATCAAAGGCATATAAATCAGCCTCTGATGCTTACAAAGATGTATTCAAAAAAGAACCCATACCAACAAGAGATGGAGGTTCAATACCAATAATTGCACAATTTGAAAAAACATTAAAAAGTAAAACAATTTTAATGGGTTTTGGTCTTGATTCAGATGCTATTCACTCTCCGAATGAACATTTTGGAGTTTCAAATTTTTTAAATGGTATTGAAACAATTACAAAGTTTTATCACCACTATACAAAATAGCTATTTAAGTTTGATAAGGAAAAGTTCGGCTGCAATTCCATCAGTTAAAAATCTCCCTTTTTTAGAAACAGTGTACAGGTCTCCATTTTTAGATAAATTTTTTGATTTTATGTGCTTTTTTGAACCATTTAAAAAGTGTTCATAAAATTTTTCACCAAAATTTTTTAAGATATATGTTGCTGAAACACCCCACATGGTTCTCAGTCCAGTCATCACATACTCGTTGTATGAATCAATTTTTGAAAGCACTTCTCTTTTAGAATTTAATTTGCCTGCATTGATATGACTAATATATTTTGCATTATTCGAAATATTCCAACTTCTTGAAAACCCATCGAAAGTGTGAGCAGAGGGTCCAATTCCAATATATTTTTTTCTAAGCCAGTACCCTGAATTATTTTTTGAAAAAAATCCTTTTTTTGCATAGCTGTTCATTTCGTAATTTATATAACCATCATTGGACAAAAATGAGTTAATATGCATGTACTGATTGTAAATCTCTTCGTCGTTTGGCATGGTTATCAATTTTTTATTAACCTGAAACTCCAATAAGGTTTTTGATTCAACAGTTAACGCGTATGCTGAAACATGTTTTATGTCATAGTATTGTAATAGTCTTAAGTCTTTATCCAAACTTTTTAAATCTGAGTCTGGTATTCCATATATCAAATCTATTGACAAGTTATTAAAGAATAATAATGAATTTTCAATTGATTCGATTGATTGTTTAGATGAATGAACTCTCTTCATTAATTTAAGTGCATCATCATTCAATGTTTGTATTCCTAAACTAATCCTATTGATTTTTGTTTTGCTTAAAGATTTCAACTTACTTTTTGTTAAGTCGTCTGGATTTGCTTCAATTGTAACTTCTAAGTTCTTAGATAAGTTATAGTTGTTTTGGATAGATTTAAAAATATCATTTATATCTTTTATTTTCAGTAATGAAGGAGTGCCGCCACCATAGTAAATAGTTTGAATTTCATCATTATAATTTTTTGACCTGATAATAATTTCTTTTTTGATGGCTTTAATCATCTTATCATAGAGCGCCATTGATGTTGAAAAATGAAAATTACAATAGCTACATGCTTTTTTACAAAATGGAATATGTATATATATTCCTGCCAAATTTAATTTTTTAGCCGGTCAGGATTATTTTTTAAAAATGAATCCCAGCCCGAGTATTTAACATTACCAACAACATTATTTTCATTGTAAAAATGGCATACTGCAGCTGCTAATCCATCAGTTGAATCCAATTTTTTTGGAATCTCTTCAAATCTCAGAATAGATTGTAACATTTTGGCAACTTGCTCCTTAGAGGAATTACCATTTCCTGTAATTGCCATTTTTATTTTTTTTGGTGAGTACTCTTTGATTGGGATTTGCCTAGAAATGCCCGCGGCCATTGCTACACCCTGTGCCCTACCAAGCTTTAACATTGATTGAACATTTTTACCAAAAAAAGGTGCCTCAATTGCAATTTCATCTGGCTTATAAGTATCAATAATATCAATTACAGATTTGTAAACCTTATCCAGTTTTAAATAATGATCTTTTATTTTAGTCATATTAATTTCACCAAAATCTAAAAGAGATATTTTTTTTTCCTTAGAAATGATCAAACCATATCCCATTATGTTTGTTCCTGGGTCAATTCCTAAAATAATCTTTGAACTCATTTTTTAACTTTTAAAATTAATGGCAAATCAAATTGCGATTTCACCTTGACTCCATAGTCGGTTTTAACTGCAGGAACAACTGTAGGCATTGAATCAAGTAGTTCATATATAATTGAGTTGATTTTTTCATTATAATATTCCGGATTTTTGAACCTGATTTCTGACGGGTAGACTTTTCCGTTTTTATCAACAATTATTTTAATCATAATGGAATCATTAAATTCTAGATTTTTAACATCATCCCTGTTTTTTAAATTATTTGACAGATATTCATATAAATATTCATAAAAACAATTTAATCTATCTTCTGTGTCAACAACATTTTCACATTCAATTACTGTTGGATATTCATCGTTGGCTGTCCAAATTAATTTTTCACGCATTTCATTTGGTTTTTTCTCAAGAACATCACAAGAAAAAAAATTTAAAAAAGAAAAAATGAAAAAAAATTTAATGTTATTTAATTTTAAAATGGACATTTGTCTTAAAATACAAAATTACTTTAATAAACCCTTATGGACATTTTAATTTTTGTCATTGGTATAATCTTATGTTTAACAGGCATAGTTGGAAGCTTTTTACCAGTAATTCCTGGACCTATTACATCTTGGTTGGGAATACTGATTTTAAATTTAACCGATGCTGTACCTTTTAATTTGAAGTTTGTTTTAATAACCTTTTCAGTTGCAGTTTTAGTTTTTTTAGTAGATTTTGTTACACCAATATATGGTGTAAAAAAACTGGGCGGTTCCTACGGAGGACAAATTGGTGCTAGTTTAGGTCTATTAATTGGGATTTTTCTGATGGGTCCATTAGGAATATTACTTGGACCACTAATCGGTGCAGTAGCAGGTGAAATGATAAATAATAATAGTTTGAAAAATTCCTTTAAGCCTGCCCTGGGCTCAATTTTAGGAACACTAACTGGCATTGTTTTAAAATTTTGCTTGAGTATGACTTACTTTATTTTTTATCTAAGTATTTTTTGGGAATATAGAAATGATTTTTTTTAATAGTATAAAGTCCTATTGTCAATAATTTTGGAACCATCTTTAAAAGAGTCCAAAATTTTAGATTCCACATCAGACCTGCGTTTATTAGATAATTGATTTTCAAAACTGATGTAAGTTGGTGGGCTATCAACTTCATTGATATCAACTAACTTGATCATATAAACACCATCCTCACCAGCAAAAAAATCTGATGTTTCACCAGGACTTAATCCGAAAGCATTTCCAATAATTAGTGGTTCATATCCTGCCTGTGAGACGACCGGTGAACTTTGATTTATGGCTGAGACTGAAACTATTTCAAGATTTTTTTCAGAGGCTAATTCATCTAAATTCGTATATTTTCTATTTTCCTTTAAAATTATATCTGCCTTTTTATTTTTTCTAATTTCTGGCAGTGCTAATAATGATGCAGAATTTACATCCATTAAACCTTCATCAGCGATGGCTTTCAGTTGAGCCAAAACATATCCTCCAGAGGTCAAATCAAATCTTTTATAATCACCAATATTTGTGTCATTTTCAAAGAGCCATTTTACTAAGTTTCTCTGGTTACCTAGAACCGGTAGTTCATGATCAAGAGGTGTAATATTAGTCAATGACTTTGTCTCATAGTCAAAAATATCTGCTGCAGTGATAAGATCTCGAGATTTTGAAAGTTCGATTTCAAATTTTGAGGTAACATTAAATACAGAGTCGCTTGTAAAGTTTGATGGAATATTCTTTAAAGCAATAGTTGCAACTTTTGCTAAATCTTCTTTTGCAACAACCTTAATAACATGAAATCCGAATTCTGTTTCTACAACACCAATTCTTCCTATACTATTTTTAAATACATAATCATTAAACGGTTTTACCATCATACCCTCTTGGAAAAACCCTAAATCACCACCACTGGAACTCGACGGCCCGTCAGAATACTCTAGAGCCAAACTTGAAAAATTATCAGGATTCGTGCGTGCTAATCTGAGTAGCCTATTTGCCTCAATTCTGGCATCATTTTTAGATCTCTCAATAGATGGAGCAGCATTTTGAGAGCCCTTGTAGGAAATTAATATATGGCTAGCTCTAACATTACCGTTTTTTTTCTTTTCTAACATTCTTGAAAGCTTCATGTAACCATCGTCTTTGTATGGACCATATATTTGGTCATTATTCAAGTTGAAAATCATTTGGGCATGATTTGAACCAAAGTAACCTTTGGGTCTATATAAGGAATCATATGGAATATCGGAATTCTCGTCAACATAGAGCTCAAAATCAGTTGTATTCTTGAATCCCTTAACGAATTCGTTTAGATTAGAGACGGGGTTAAATTCCTCACGATCATTTAAAAATGAATTTAATTTATCTCTCAAGTCTCTTTCATCATTAGCAGATGGTATTTCATTAAATACAACGTATTCAAAATCTCTAGTTGATTTTTGCTCAAAATCATCAGGGTTTTTATTAACATAAGACTTTACCTCAGCATTAGAAACAGATATCAAGCTGTCAGGAATTGAGCTGTAAGGAATTTTTACATAATTAATATTGGCAGAGAGGTTTGACTTCAAGAACTCCAATTCACCTTCAAAATTTGATGAATTCATTCCAGACTTTAGTAAGTTGATATAGTTATTTTGATCAATTTGATTTTTAAATTCTTGTTCTTGTAGGGTCCATTGACTATAACCCTGAGGGTTAAAATCCTTTAGGTTGAGAACAAAATCTGTAAACTTGTCAATATCAAAAACACCAATATCATTTAAAAACCTTTCATCAGAGTTGAAGCTTGGATTATTTGCTAAGAAATAGTCAAGATGCGCCTTGCCTGAGCCAAGTCCTAATTGTTCCATTCTTTGTTTATAAACTTCCTTTCTAACCAGCTGATCCCATGAAGTATTTAAGGCTTGCAGTTCAGAAAAATTATATGATTTTTTTAAAAAATCAACTTGATTTCTAAATTCTGTAAGAGAAATCTCTTTACCGTTAACCTCACCAATTGGTTCTTGAGATTGAAAACCTGATCCATCGAAAACTCCAGTCAATACAAATGCGAATAGTGCCATACCAATTACAGAAATTAATACAAAAGAGTTTCGTCTTAAACTACCTAAAGCCGCCATAAAAAAAATTTAGATGACGAAAATACAAATATCTATCATAAGTACAATGAAAGAATTATTTAAAGAGTGCTCGCTCGTTCAGAATTTATTGATTGGAATTCTTTCTGTTATTAAATTTTTTCCTATAATGCCTTCTAAAAAGGAACATTAAAAAAGAAAGAACACCTAATATTAAAAGAGGGACATTTCCATCAACAGTCTGTTTTAGAAAAATTATATCAAAAAAAACTACGATTGAAATGGTTAAATATGCGAATTCTGAAATCTTATGATATTTCATAATAAATTAGTTATCATCGAATAAAAAATTTCCATTGAGTTGTCCAGTTTTTAATAATTTAAATGATCTGTCAGCATCAAGCATTTTAGCATTAATGTCATATTCATCACTTGAAAAAACAATATTTTCTTCAGTAAATAACCACTCCTGCTCCGGGTCCCAATATATCTGACTGGATTTAATATTATTTCCGTCAGAAGTCTCAATAATTACACTACCAACTAAACTAACCATTTTAGTTTTATAATAAACAATTCCATAGTCAGCAGAAATATTTGTAGAATCACCTTGGTTTTCATAAAATTTAATATTTAATCCTTCAGGAAATTCTGAATATGGAAATTTTTGATTTGTGTAGTCAATATTTAGTGGAGAATCCAAAATTGCACGAGTCAGGGCTGAATCAGTATATTTTAAAACAAAATTTTCGGTTATTGCTGCCGGTGTTTTTGAAAACTTATTGATATCAATGATACTATTCAAATCATTTTTACACGAAAAATTTAACGTTATGAGAAAAAAAAGAATTACTCTAAACATTAATTACAATGTTGGAACGGTAACTGACAGCCCAATCCAACAGTCAAATGTTATTACTTTACCTGAATTTCCTTCAGTAAAAATATCAGTTTTGGAAGGTGCTCTTCCCGAATAGCTTTCAGCTGCTTTAATGGCAGTTTTTCTAATTGTGGCATCAATTGAGGCAGCTTTCCTAGCCTCCCTTTCCGCCAGCCAATAAACCGACCTTTTTTCAAACTGAGTTTTTCCACAACCATTTGCACTACTTGCGTATAAATTAGCAATTAGAAGATGTGCCCTTCCCATTGATGGTTGAAATTCTAATGCACGTCTTGCATAGTTTCTTGATCTGAAAAACTGTTTTGTATTTTTAAATTTTGTAGCAATTTTATAAAGAATTCGTGCTTTTTTTATGTTATCAGTTTCAAGTTCTATAGACTCATTATAAAACTTTAATGCTTCCTCACTATTATTTTTCTTATCATTTAACAAACCAAGATAATAAGCCGAGTTAGCAGATGGATTCAAATTATGTAAAAGCTCAACCAAAACCACAAATAGAGGATCATCCGAGCATTCTTTGCTATCCATTCTGCTTGCAGCCCTATTTAACCAAACTGGATTAGTCTTATTTTCCTCTAAATTTTTTCTGTAAAGTGGAATTAAATTTTCACAGGTCGATTCCTTAGCTATAATAGCATTTAAATTTCTTAAGTATATGTTAGAAGCATTGGAATTGATTTCATACGCTCTTTTATTTCTTTTTTCTCTTGATGTTAATGCAACTCCAGAATTTTCTTTATTTATAATTATATCGATCTGTTTCGAATATTGATCAATTATTGAATTGAATCTTTCTGACAATTCTTCATATTTATTAAAAATTTGATTTAATGTGATTCCGTTATCACCTTGTTTATAAAGCTGAAAATAAGTCTTAAAATAATTGTAAAGTGGTTTTGGATCGTCAAAACTTACAGGATCAGTTTGATATGCTTTTTCGAAAATTTCAAAAATCTCATTATTTGAGGCAAGTTTGTAATCAATCATTTTTTGTGCTTTGTTAGATATAATTTGACCCACTATTGAGCGACCGTTGTAGGCAGGAAAATTTACAAGCCACTCATCATACAAATTCAACAAATCTTGTTGATAAGATTTTTTTTGTTCACCGTCTGATTTCTTAATAAAATCTTCCAGCATTCTAGAACCTTGAAAATAAATTGCTGGGTTTATTTTTGGACAGTCTTTTCGAACAGACATCCATGGTTCATAGGCTGCATCAAAATTTTTTACTTTATAGTATTCAGCAAAAATTGAAAGGTTAGAGTTGCAATCAATATTTGATTGAGAATTCAAGCTTGTAAGAGAAATTAAAAAAATTAAAAAAACAATCTTCTTCATATTTAATTATACATGGATTTGATAAACCACAAATCATTGAGTGATACACCGACCATAAAATTGAGGTAATTTTCTTTTATTAAACCAAAACTGTTTTTACCTCTTTGACCAATCTCGAAACCTATATTTGCTTTAGATATTCTGCCCACTGGTATACCTAAACCAAAATTTATACCAAAGTCCTTGATGGGCTGTTGATTAACTTCTAACCCTCCATCGATGTATTTTAACCCAAATCTATATGTTACTCTGTCAAAAAAGCTTGTAAAGGAGTCATATTTTGGTAAATAAAAACCACCTGTTGAATAAACTTTGTATTTATTAAAATTCACATTATCTAGAGCCATCAATTCATTTCTATAACCACTACCACTAACTGACTTGAGATTAAAACCAAAAAACCATTTTTTATCCTCACCAAACCCAAATCCAAAACTTGAAAAACTGGGAATACTAATTTTTGTTTCATCCTTTCCATTTAATGATAAATCAATATTCTCTACATCACCCCCAAAACCTCCGTCTGATTTCAAAGTTGCAATTAACTGTTTGTTTTTTGAATTTAATGTTGACTCTGGTTGATGAACAAATGAGCTATATATTTGAATGTTATTTCTAAATTTTTGTTGAAAAACTGCTGAAAAATTATAAGAAATTCCACTCAATGATGATTCACTTGTAACTCTTGTAAAAAGTTCAATATCTGTTAAAATTCTTGAATGATAATGGTTTAAATTTCCGAAAGAATATGATGAGCTAATACCCAAACCAAAATTTTTAAATAACTCAAAACCAACACCAACAAATGCACTATTTATACCCCCATTACCATCGTATCTATTGTTGGTAACTGGATCTGTAGATTCGTCCATTGATTCGAGAAGATAACCAACAGACGTATTTGGTTTTAGCCCAAAGTTAAAACCCAAAATCTTCGTAGGAACAGAAACAGATAAGTAATTGAGGCTCGCAGTAGTTGTTTTTACATTACTTTCCACCACCTCATATCTGTTGGTTTTAAGATTAATACCAACTGAATAATTGACAAATCTTAGCTTGGAAAGCGATGCAGGAACATTAAGGTTTACGGACACACTATCATAATATGAAGTATTGCCTCCCATCATTTTATTTTCAGCAGTTGCTGAAAAATTAGTTTCTCCTACGCCAAAATAAGAGTAAGGAGAATAACTTGATTTTTGAGCAAACCCCAGCTGAATAAATAAAATGATAAAAAGCAATGAAATTTTGTTCATGTTATTTGTTTGCCTCTATAAGGAATTCTAGACCTTTGAAAACATAATTTGAAGTTGTAAATATGGTGTTTTTTATCTTACCTGACAAGAAATTTGAATCCCCTCCAGTTATAATTACTTTTAAATCATCGTATTTGGTTGAATATTTTTTTATAAAACCCTCAATCTCAAGCTGAGTACCCAAAAGAGTCCCAATATTAACAGATGATTCAGTATCAAATGCTTTCATGTTTTTAGGATAACTTGGTTTGATTTTTTTTATTAAAAATGCTTTTTGGCTAATGGATTCATATCTCAAACCTAAACCTGGCGATATTCCACCTGCCAAATATTCATTATTTTTTGTTTTAACATCATACGTTATACAAGTTCCAATATCAATAATTAAGACATTTTCATTGGGATAATCTTTGTGGGCAGCACAAACTAAGGCCAAACGATCGTCTCCAACTAGACCTTCTTTGTAGGGATTTTTAAATGGTAAGTCATTATTCTTTTTTAAGTCAAAAAAGCAGCTATTTTTTTTTAAAAAATCAATCAGTTCAATATCTGTAGCTGAAACATTTGATATTGAAGAATGAGTAATTTTAAAATTGGAAAATAATTCCTTTATTTTTTCAATAGGTATACTTGAGGAATTAATTTCTTTGATAATTGTATAATCTTTTGTTATTGCAATTTTAGAGTTTGAGTTACCTATGTCAATTAATAAATTCATCGAGCAATGGTAAAATTAAACAAGTTTTTAGCAATTTGTTTAATATCTAGTAAAACGTTTATATTTGCTGTGCTAAAATGCAATGGTACCTTAGCTCAGTTGGTAGAGCAAAGGACTGAAAATCCTTGTGTCCGCAGTTCGATTCTGCGAGGTACCACTTTAAGCCCCAAAAATTGGGGCTTTTTTTTTACATTTAACTATAATTAATTTAAAAAAAAATGAAAAAAAATATCTTAATAATTGTTTTTGCATTTATATCATTAAATGCATTAGGGCAAACTGACGAATCAAACTATCAGGAATTTCTTGAAAAAAGTCCATTTAATAGAATGTATCCAAAATCAATTGCATCTGAAGCAGCTAAATATTTTACTGATTGGAATAAGCTTTTTTCATCGGGACCCACCACAACGAAAGAGGCGAGACTTGCAGCAATCTCTGCATCAGCGGCAATAAAATGTGAATATTGTATAAAAGCACAGATCATTTTTGCTAAGAGAGTTGGAGTAACTGATGAAGAAATCAAGGCAGCTGTTCAAATTGCTGCAGAAGTTAATAGATTTTCAACTCTTCTTTACGGAAATGAATTTACTGATGAAGAATTTAATAAAGCTATAGGATTGTAATTTTTATATTTAAATAAAATTTAAGCCATAAAAAAAGCCGTTTAATGCGGCTTTTTTTATGAGATTAAATTACCATCTTCATCCCATTTTGCAGTGTCAAGTCTTTTTGATTGATCTACAAATTTTGACAACCATTCTTCGTCATAACTTAAACCATGGTCATCCAACACCTCTTGGGGGACTCCATCCCAGACATTTGGACTATTTCCTTTATAACCAAGTTCTTTAATTCCAACTTCAGAAGTGAAATATCCTGTTAAGGTTAAATTTCGTAATAAATTAAACCATTGAACTTCGTCTGGCAAATCATTCATATCTAGGTTGGGATCATAATATGCTATTTTATCAATAATCTGCTTCTGTGAATTTTCGGAAATATCAATAAACTTTTGGTTAAAATTTAATTCACTTTGTTCATTTATCCAATCAATTCCATCTCTCAAAGGTTTTTGATATGAGGGAATATCTTTGGCCATGAATTCGATTAGTTGGACAACTTCAGCTTCCTCAATTGACCCATAATCGTTGGGCGGTAAAATTAAATTACATAATTTATTCAATATTGTCAGTTCTTCATCTGTAAAAAATTCTTGACTGAAGAGTTTGTCATCATATAATTTTTCTTGCGGTGTTCTACCGTATTTATATCGAGTTAAAGACCTCTTTATTTTTTCTTGAGTAACACCATAACAACCATTTAATAAATATGAAGCTCCTATTGCTCCTAGAGTTATAGTTTTGATTGAATCTCTTCTTTTCATTAAAAATTTTGTTTTTTAAACTCTGAAACAATATGGTCAGAAGCCCTCCATGCTAAAGCCATAATGGTCCATGTTGGATTTTTATCTGCCTGTGAAACAAAAGGCCCAGCATCAACCACAAATACATTATCAACATCGTGCATTCTTTCAAACTGATCAACAACAGAGTCTTTCGGGTTTTTACCCATACGAGTTGTACCAACCTCATGAATAATTTCACCAGGTTTTGTTAGACCGTAATTTGATTCAATACCAGGCTTATTCCATAAAGGTTGACCACCCATATTGTGAATAATTTCTTCAAAAGTATCCTGCATATGTTTTGCTTGTTTTATCTCATAATCAGTCCATTTATAATTAAATCTCAATACAGGAACACCGTATTTATCAACCTTATTGGGGTCGATTTCACAATAATTACTTTTCATTGCTACTGATTCTCCACGTCCTGAAAATCCAATTGTAGATCCGTAATATTTTTTCATATCAGACCTTAACACATCACCATATCCACCAGCTTTCAATCCAAAAAATTTATTAAAATGATTCACATTAAAACCTGTACCATAAGTTGGGGCACCCATGCCACCCCAAACCTCAATATGATAACCTCTTGGAAAATCCAATTTTTTATTATCAAGCCACCAAGGAGAGTAAACATGCATTCCTCCAACACCATCCTCATTGTATATTTTTCTATTTGTGAGCTGTGGCAAAAATGCCATCATATCACCACCTGTTGAATCATGAAGATATTTACCCACCAAATCACTACTATTGCCCAAGCCATTTGGATGTTGCTTTGATTTTGAATTGAGAAGAATTCTTGCAGAACTGCACGCAGATGCTGCCAAAACCACTACTTTTCCATTTAACTTATACTCATTACCATCATCTTTATTAATATAAGATACTCCAGTAGCTTTACCCTCAAAATTAGTTTCAACTGTTCTTACCATTGAGTTAACATAAAGGTCAATCTGACCTCCAGCATTCTGGGCAGGAAATATTAAGCACGAACCTGATGAAAAATCAGCATAAACATTACAACTTCGGGCGCAACCATTGCAGTAGAAACAAACTCCTCTATCATTGTTAATTCTCTTTGTAATAACAGAAAGCCTTGAGGGTATTACTTTTATATCAGCTTTTCTTGCTGCTTTAATGTAGTAGAGTTCATGCAATCTGGGTTTAGGTGGTGGTAAAAAGAAACCATCTGGGTCGTTATATAAGTTTTCTTTGGTTCCAAAAACTCCAATCAATTTATCCACTTTATCGTAGTAAGGCCTTAAATCTTCATACGTGATTGGCCAATCTTCACCCAAACCATCCATAGATTTTTTCTTGAAATCATTAGGTCCAAATCTTAATGAAATTCTTCCCCAGTGATTGGTTCTTCCACCCAACATTCTTGATCGGAACCACCTAAAATTGGTATCATTTTTTTGAGTATAAGGTTCGCCATCAATATCCCAACCTCCGTATGCCTGATCAAAATCACCAAAAGGCCTAGTAGTTCCGGCCCCTCTTCTAGGTGACTGCCATGCCCACTTTAATTGGGTCATTTGATCTGGATTTGCAGGGTCATAGTAGGGTCCAGACTCTACTACAGCCACTTTTAATCCAGCTTCAGACAAAACCTTAGTAGCCATACCACCTCCAGCACCAGAACCAACAATAATTACATCATATTGTTTAGAAGTTTTTTTGATTTCCATTAATTGATCTCTAAAATTTTCATATTTCTGTAAGAAATGATACCAGGATGGTCTTGTATTACCAAATGACCTTTTTTAAATTTTCCAAAATCCCCATGCTTAAAACTTTTATCTCTATAATTTGAAAATTTAGAATTTTTCACCATTTTTTCCCAGTTTTCACCACTGAGCTGAAAAGTTGAAACTTTGGTTCCGTTATGGATTACCTCGCCATGATTTTTGATATGATCAATCGTGATTAAAAAAGAGTTCCATTCACCTGCCTTTTTGGTTACATTTTTTTCGGGTGCAACTAAATCGTATAGAGCACCAGCCGTGTGCTTTGGGTTAGGTAATGAACCATCTTCATAAGTAAAATCTCTGTCTAAAATTTGAATTTCTGGACCTGTTGAATAAGGATGTTTGTATTTATTATCTTCCCTAACACCCCACATAAAACCACTATTGTTACCTGGACTAACCTTCCACTCAAAATATATTTTAAAACTAGAAAACTGTTTGTCTGTGACTAAACTATGATCGGTTCGACCTTTTTTGAAGGAAGAGTCAAAAGTCAAAATACCATTACTATTAGACCAACCATTTTTTTTGTTTTTTTTGTCCTGGTAGTAATGCCAGCCATCTAAACCTTCAGCTTGGATTAATATATCCCAATCTTTTTTTGATTCAATTTGAGCCAGAAGATTTGAACAATAAATCCACGACACAGCTAACAAGAAAAAAAATTTTTTCATATTATTAGATTTTCCAACCAGGTCTTGAAACTCTACTAACAAATTGATTGGCTAAATCAAAATTTGTTATTTTCATCGATTTACCATCCCAAAGTAATTTTTTTCTTCCAATATAATTATCATGCTCACTGACATGTACTGTATTGGGTGAATATTTAGGTGATTTAGTTCCAATTAGCATATAAGATCTAATTGCAAGATTTCCCATTAATACAGCCTCTGTGAAAGGTCCAGCGTAATCAAAGGATGCAGTGAGTATTTTATGCTCATTTGAATTATAACCACTTTTACATGCATCAACCCAAGCTTTGTGATGAATAAAGTCCAGTTCGGGTTGTCTCTCACCATTCTTATCAGTATTGTAAAGAATTGTTTTTTCACCATTGCGATATAGCTTGGGGTTCATCCCATATGTTCCACATGAAATAACTCCTTTTTCACCAATCATCAGAACTCCATTTCTACTATATTTTTCACCCAAGAAATCATCAGCTGGAATCAATTTAGGATGTGATGGTCGAAGCCCACCATCCATCCATACTAATTCAACATTAGATTTATTCTTTGAAGTTTCGTTAAAATTGAGCGTAACAATTGATGAAGAAGGACAGCCTTCAGGAACATAATTATGATTCCATGCCTTTTCAAAAACTGTTGCAACACTACACTCAACATCCGTTGGATATCCTAAATCAAGTGATTTGAAAGGAACATCCAATAAATGACAACCCATATCACCCAAAGCTCCGGTTCCATAATCCCACCATCCTCGCCAGTTAAAGGGGTGAAGTTCAGTCGTGTAGTCCGTATAATTTGCAGGACCAAGCCACAGATCCCAATTGAGATTATTGGGTTTTTTTAAAGATGATCTCTTCATTTGAAAACCCTGTGGCCAAACAGGTCTGTCGGTCCACACATTTATTTTTGAAACTTTTCCAATTAGTTTTTTATCGATCCACTCTTGGATCTTCGAAACGCCTGAACACGAACCACCTTGATTACCCATTTGAGTAACAACCTTATTTTCTTTCGCAAGTATTGTAAGAATTCTTGCTTCTTGAATATTGTGTGTTAGTGGTTTTTGAACATAGACGTGTAAACCTTTTTTCATTGCATTGGATGCAATGATTGCATGCGTATGATCTGGTGTTGAAATCGTTACTGCATCCAAATCTTTTTCTCTGTCAAGCATCTCTCTGAAATCCTCGTAAAAGCTGGCCTTAGGGTAATATTTTCTAGATTTTGTAACACCATTTACAGAATTATCAGGATCAACATCGCAAAGTGCAATTACTCTTTCATTTTTAGCCCAAGAGCCCATAATATCTTGCCCCTTTCCTCCAATACCAATCGCACCAATATTTAATTGATCACTTGGTGAAATGAAACCATTTCCACCTAATACATTTCTGGGAACTATAAAAAACCCTGTGGTTAACAAGCCTGATTTTTTTAGGAAATTTCTTCTGGTTTTGTTTTTCATAAATTTTTTAATAATTTGGGAAAAGCTCACCTAAATTTATGAAAAAAAATATAAAATTTTTTATTCTTTTTTCAGCCTTTTCATTATCAATTTTTTCTCAAAATTTAAATGAAAAAAAGGTATTAATAATGTGGGGAGGATGGGAAGGTCACCAACCCGAATTATTTGTTGAGCAAGTTAAAAATTGGCTTGAAAGCGAGGCTATCGAATATGCAGTCTCTAATGACCTTAATGATTATGCAAATTTTGAATTTTTGTCCAAATTTAATTTGATTATTCAATCCGTTACTATGAGTCAACTCACTAATGATCAAGAGTTTGGTTTATTAAAAGCTATTAGTGGTGGTATAGGTATTGCCGGAGCACATGGAGGTTTGGCAGACTCGTTTAGAAATAAAACCAATTACCAATTTATGATAGGTGGTCAATGGGTGGAACACCCTGGAAAAATAAAAAAATTTAAAGTCAATTTTTTAGAAGATGAATTGACAATAGGACTTGAAGATTTTGAAATTGAGACTGAACAATATTACATGCATTATGATCCGAATATTGAAATTATAGCTACAACAAAGTTTGATGGGGAACCCTTTTCGCCCAATAATTCAGATTTAATATTGAATCCTACATGGATTGAAAATGTAGTAATGCCTGTGGCTTGGAAAAAAAGGTATGGTAAAGGAAAAGTTTTTTACATCTCTATTGGTCATAATCCCGAAGAATTTAAAATTCACCATGATGCATGGACTCTTTTAACTAGGGGATTTAAGTGGGCGATGAAATAAATTTAAAACCTAATTAATACCTCAAAATTTTTTTTCGGAAAGTATTGATCAATTGTGTCAATATCTCTGGTAAATCCAATCAAAAATCCTCCTCCACCTGAACCACAAAGTTTCAAATAGTAATCTTCATTTTCGATACCATCGGTCCATAATTTTTTAAAGTTGCTGGGTATCATCTCTTGAAAATTATCAAATGTTTTTTTCGAAAGTTCAATAAAGTTGTTTTCAAAATCTTCATATTTAAGTTCCAAAAAATTTGTAATTGAATTATTTGTGGCAACCGCAAACTCATTTTCAAAAAAAAATTCAAAATCTTTTCGTTTAAATTTATTTAAAAAAATCTCCACCAAACCTTGAGTGTTTCCTTTACATTCTGTGTCTAAAAGAAAAAGTGTTCTTTTGGAGTTAATATTGTGAGGGGGAATATCAATGGTATTAATACTATTTTTTGACTCAACTAATAATGGTTTTTGAACATAGCAACTGAGCGGATCAATTCCAGAGGATTTTCCATGAAAAAATGATTCAATATTAGATAAAATCAATTTTAAATCATTTATCTCTAAATTGACACCAACTTCCTGTTTATAGGATTCATAAATAGCAGCTACGACTGCGCCACTACTTCCTAAGCCATAACTTTCTGGAATTGTGCTTTCAAAATATAAACCGTTTTTTATATCAGAGTCAAGTTTCAAAGTATTTATCTTATTACTTACAAATTCATTGTTTTTTATGTATTTAGATAATTGCTTTAAATTGATATTTGAATCTTTTTGAGAATTATCAAGTTTACTTGAAAATTTGAGTGAGCCGTAATATTTTTTGTAGGGGATTACTAGTGCTTTTGAGTTTTTTATAATACCATATTCACCAAATAGTAATATTTTTGAAAAAAACCTTTTGTTATTCATTTCTAGGTTTTGGTCCATCACCAATTAAGTCGTGAATATATTTTTTATTGTTGCAAAATTTGGATAGATTTTGTTCAATAAATGTCTTTATTTCAATTTCTTCATTTTTTGGATATAACAAGTGAACATTTGCGCCAGCATCTAGGGTGAAACATAAATTAAGATTTGTTTCTTTTCTGAAACTCCATACTTCATTTACAATTTGGATAGTGTTTGGTTTGAATAGAATATAAGGTGTTTTGGATGTCATCATAAGGGCATGGAGCATCAATGCTTCCTGCTCAACAATATGAATGAAAGATTCTAAATCTCCAGAAATTAATGATTTCTTCAAATCACCTATGTTTTCATGCGCTTTATTAACTCTATCAACTTTAAAAATATGAGTGTTCATAAGCTCATGACCATGTGAACTTGATACATCTTTTTTTTCATGGTCCACAATCAAGATTGTATCCATGTAATTATTAAATATTTTGTGATAGTTGTTAACTGGAATTGCATAATCGTCACTGCTATTTTCAAAATGTTTTGTTTTTCCCCATACTGCAACAGGTCCATATATGCTTCTAGAGGCACTGCCAGATCCTAGTCTTGAAATGATTGAGGATTGATTAAAAAAATCTTTTTCATTTTCATTAATAATTTTTTCTATTTCATAAATACATAATGACAGAGAGCTAAATGCAGAAGCTGAGGATGCAATTCCGCTACTGTGAGGAAACGTGTTTTCTGACTCTATTTTTAAACTTAAATGATTGAGAGACGGACAATACTGAATGATTCTTTTAAAAAAAGTATCTATTTTCTTATTGAACGACTTCTTTTTTTTACCATGAAAAAAGAATTCATAATTAAATCCTTTGTTTGATTGTGAATAAGAAACCTTGGTTTTAGAGTTGCAGTTTTTTAGTGTAAAACTTATCGATGGATTAATTGGAATTTGATTTTCTTTTTTACCCCAATATTTGACCAGTGCAATATTTGATGGTGAAATCCAACTTGTAAAACCTGATTTATTATTCATCAGTTTTAATTTTTAGGTTAAATCAATTAATAGTTCCAACATCAGTTTTTGCAGGCTTTTTTATTGACCCGTCAAAACCATTTATACCTGAGACAGTTGTATACTTTAAAATATTTTTCTTTCCAGGATTAATCAATTGATATGCACTATGACACATAACAGCAGCTTCATGAAAACCAGATAATATTAGTTTTAATTTTCCAGGATATGTATTGATATCTCCAACAGCATAAACACCTTTAATATTTGTCTGATAATCTAATGAATTGTTTACCACTATGGCATTTTTTTCAATTTCAAGACCCCAATTTTTAAAAATATTCATTTTGGGAACGAGACCAAAAAGTGGGATAAAAAAATCTGCCTGCATATTAATTATTTTTTCTCCACTTTTAACATTAATACTCTCTAATTTTTTTTCTCCAAATAATTCTACAACTTGAGCAGGTGTAATTACATCAACAATTCCTTTGTCTTTTAGTTCTTGTACAGATTTAACAGAACTGTTAGCTCCCCTGAATCCATTCCTTCTATGAATAAGAGAAATATTACAAATTTTTGATAGTTCAATAGTCCAATCAAGTGCAGAATCTCCACCACCTGCAATTATTACATTTTTATTTTTAAATTTTTCCTTTTCAATAATGGAATATTGGACTCCTCTATTCTCAAATTTATCCAAACCTTCAATAGATGGTTTCCTTGGTTCAAAATTTCCTAATCCACCTGCAATTACAATAACTTTCCCATGAATTTCTGTCCCTTTATTTGTTTTTAAAACAAAATGGCCATCTTTCTTGTCTAATTCCTCAGCAATCTCACCCAGTGAAAAATTTGGTGAAAATGGTTTAATCTGGTCCAAAAGGTTATCAACTAATTTGCCAGCCAAAATTTCTGGGTGAGCTGGAATGTCATAAATCGGTTTATTAGGGTAAATTTCGACACACTGTCCACCTGGTTTAGTTAAAGAATCAACTAGGTGACATTTCATACCCAATAAGCCAGCTTCAAAAACAGTAAAAAGTCCAGTAGGTCCCGCACCAATAATAATTAAGTCAGTTTTTATCATTCAACACTGGTTACTTTTTCAATCTGCGGAACATATTTTTTTATTGTCATTTCAACTCCATTTTTTAAGGTCATTTGATTAACAGTACAGTTAACACAATTTCCAAGAAGTTTAACTTTTACTTCTGTTTCTGTAAATGAGATAAGTTTAATATTACCTCCATCTGACTGCAAAAAGGGTCTTATTTCATCAAGTGCTTTTTCTATTTGCTTCTTCATATAATTATTGGCATCCCGCCATTGTTTTAATTTTTAATATTTCAGTAGGTGGTAAATTTTTATTTCTTTCAACTAAAAATTTAATCATTTTTTTTGTTATTTCATTGTAAATCAGGGCAACATCTGAGTCATCGTCTACCGATAGGGGTCTTCCAACATCTGCAGACTCTCTAATTTGTTGTATAATAGGAATCTCACCAAGAAAAGGGATTTTAAAATCCTCTGCTAAATTTTTTGCACCATCCTTTCCAAATATATAGTGCTTTGTATTATCATTTTCTGTTTTATAATAAGCCATATTTTCCACGATACCTAGGACAGGGATTTTGATATTATCTTGCTGATACATAGATACTCCTTTTCTAGCATCTGCCAAAGCTACAATTTGAGGAGTACTAATTATTAAAGCACCATTAATTGAAATTTTTTGCATTATGCTTAAGTGAATATCTCCTGTTCCGGGTGGAAGATCAACAAGTAAAAAGTCAAGATTGCCCCAATCAGCATCAAAAATTAGTTGATTAAGTGCTTTTGATGCCATTGGACCTCTCCAAACTACCGCTTGATCCATGTTAGTAAAAAATCCAATAGATAAAACTTTGATTCCATAACTTTCTATTGGAGACATTTTTGATTTACCATCCACATTAACAGCAAGAGGTTTAGAACCTACCAAATCGAACATTATATGCATTGATGGGCCGTAGATATCTGCATCTAAAACTCCAACACTGAATCCCATTTTTTTGAGGGAACAAGCAATATTTGCTGTAAGTGTAGACTTACCAACCCCTCCCTTTGCTGATGAAACAGCTATTATATTTTTAATATTTTCCAAGCGATTAACATTTTGTGAAATTGTTGGTTTAACAACATTAATATTTAGTTTATATGTAAAATCTTTGGAATAATTTTCGTTTAAATTTTCCAATATTTTTTTCTCCAACTCTTTTTTGTGTTTCAAAGTTGGGTTTGTAGAATTAATGTCAATAATTATTTCTTTATCAAAGTGATTGATATTTACAATATCATGAGAGTCAATAATTCTAGAGAGGATTTTCTTTATTTTGGGTTTATCGAACTTCATTGCTTTTGCATTTGCAAATATAATGCTAACAATCAAATTATAGTTCAGTACTAGGGTCCCAAAAATATTTATTGAAATTCACCAACTTATCATCCACAACTCTAAGGCCTTCATTCTCCAACAATTGCTTCATTAAATTCGTGCCGCTAAAGTGGTGCTTTCCCGTTAAAACACCATTTCTGTTTAGTACCCTATGGGCAGGGATGTCAGAATTTTGGTGGGAAGAATTCATAGCCCATCCAACAGTTCTTGCACTTTTCCTTGAACCTAGATAATTGGCTATAGCTCCATATGTTGTAACCCTGCCATATGGTACTTTTTTTACGACATCATAAACCTTTAAAAAAAAGTCCATTTTTTCCATCACTTTATTTTAAAACACATATATGTTATTTTTTTATCAGAGAATTTTTCTTCGTAAAATGTTTGAATATTTATTGCATCTGAAGGTGCATTTCTATTTGAATATATATCATGATTGGATTTGACAATTTCTAAACCCATACCCTCAGCTATCCCAAGAGTGTATCCGTGTAAAAATTCACTATCTGTCTTTAAATGAATAAGTGAATTTTTTTTCAATATCTTTTTATAAAGTTTTACAAAATTAGTGTTAAGTAACCTGTGCTTTCTCCGTTGGAACTTTATCTGTGGATCGGGAAATGTCAACCAAATTTCACTAATTTCACCCACATCAAAAACTTTATCTATCAATTCAATCTGACACCTCAGAAAACAAGCATTTTTTAAATTTTCTGAGATTGAATCTTTCGCACCTTTCCAAATTCTGGCGCCTTTAATGTCAATACCAATAAAATTTTGATTTGGATACTTAGAGGCCAATGAAAATGTATATTCACCTTTTCCACATCCGAGTTCTAGAATAATTGGATTATCATTTTTAAAAAAATTTGACCATTTACCCTTTAATTTAAATTTGTCATTAACTAAATCCTCTCGATTAGGTTGCAGTAAATTATCAAACGATAAATTTTCTTTAAATCTTTTTAGCTTATTCCCTCCCAAATTTATTGTAAAGATTTTTCAAGTGTGAAAGAAAATTCTGAACCCACACCAAATTCACTTTCTATATATATTTTTTCATCATGGGCATCCATTATGTGCTTAACTATTGCCAATCCCAGTCCTGAGCCGCCTCCTTTTCTACTTCCTGACTGATCAACTCTGTAAAATCTTTCAAAAAGTCTATTGAAATGTTTTTCCTCGATACCCAGCCCATTGTCTGTAACTCTTACAATAATTTTATTTTCAGTCAATTCCTGTATAACCAATTCAGTAGTACCATTTTCTTTTCCATATTTTATGGAATTTTCGACCAAATTTGTTAAAACTTGTTGAATTTTCTCATTATCAGCATTTACTCTAAGCGGTAATTTATCATTGAATTCTAACATTAATTTTATGTTTTTTTTTGAAGCTGTGATTTCTAGCATTTCCAAAGCATTTTGTGCCAAATTAATAATATCAAAGTCGGTTCTTTGAATTTCAGATTCGCCACTTTCAATTTTTGTGATTAGATCTAAGTCTTTAACTATCAAGTTTAACCTGTGTATGGCTTTCCCTGCAATTTTTAAATATTTTTTATTAACCTCGTCATCATCAATGGCACCATCAAGTAAGGTCAAAATATAACTTTCACTTGTGAAGAGTGGTGTTTTGAGTTCATGAGCAAGATTACCGATAAATTCTCTTCTAAAAGTTTCTTGTTTTTTCATTTCAGAAATTTCAGATTTTTGATCATCATCATACTGTCTAATTTTCTTCAATAAATCATCCATATTGGTAGTGATAGTTGAATCAACATCGGATTGGAAAATTTCATCAGAAATCACCCTTACACTGTTATAAAGAAAAAATTTTACGAAAAATGCTCCAATTACATATACAACTATTGAACATAAAATAAATAATAAGAAAAAATTTAAACTAAAGATGGATTCAATTGAAAATTCTCCAAAGCTAGCTAATGCAATTAAACAAATTACAAGTGATATTAAAATCGAATAAAAAAGAGATTGAAATCGAATCTTCTGACGTATAGACATTTAGGCTTTAAATTTATAGCCTACTCCCTTTCTTGTTTTTATATAGTTCTCACCCAGTTTTTCTCTCAATTTTCTTACATGAACATCAATTGTTCTGTCCCCAACAACAACTTGGCTTCCCCAAACCTTATTCATAATTTCATCTCTTGAAAAAACTTTTCCGGGCTTAGACGCTAATAAAAATAATAATTCAAACTCTTTTCTTGGTAAAATTATTTCTGTTTTATTTCTTGTAACTAAATATTCCTCTCTATTAATTTTTAAATCAGATACCTTAATAAAAGTTTCACCATTTTCGAAGGATTTTAATCTTTTGGCAATATTTGTGATCTTTTTTAAAAGAATTTTAGGTTTAATAGGTTTATTAATGTAATCATCTGCACCTGCATCAAATGCTGCAATTTGTGTGTAATCCTCTCCCCTAGCAGAAAGAAATATAATTTGGACGTTCTTTAAATTATCTATATTTCTTATTTCTGTACATGCCTCAATGCCATTCATTTCAGGCATCATGACGTCCATTAAAATAATATCGGGTTTGAATTTTTTTGATTTTTTTACTGCTTGAATACCATTGTATGCTACTTTTACTTCAAAATCAGAATTTGAAAGATTGTATTTTAAAATTTCTACAATTTCTGGGTCATCGTCTACTACTAAAATTTTGGCAGATGTTTTTTTCATTTAAAGCTTTAATTTAGGGATTTTAAAAAAAAAAATAGTTCAATTAACAATTATTTAATATGCATCGTTACTTAGCTAGTATTTTTAATGAGTCTGAAATTGAAACGTCGATACAAGAAGCTTTTAAGTTTAATTATAACAGTTGTGATCTATACAAAGAATACTGCGATTCAATAAATAAAAATTATTCTGATAATACTAGGATAGAGGATATACCATTTTTACCAATCAGTTTTTTTAAAAACCATAAAATCCAATCCAATCAAAAATCAAAAAGTAAACTATTTTTAAGTAGCGGAACTACTGGAAAAAAAAGCAAACACTATGTAACGGATTTAAATATTTATAACCATAGTCTACTAAACTCTTTTAAATATGCCTTTGGAGACCCAAAAAAGTTTCATTTCATTGGAATAACACCTAGTCCCGAGGAAAGAAAAAATTCATCTTTGATTTATATGATTGATAAATTACAGAGTTATTCAAAGAACGAAGGATTTTTTTCATCTAAATTCGAGGAATTTAAGATCAAAATAAAAAAAATTCAAAAATCTAAATCTGAAATTATAGTATTTGGTTTATCACATATGTTATTAGAATTTATTGAGAATAAAAAAATCAAATTAAACAATTGTATTGTGATTGAAACAGGTGGTATGAAAGGGAATAGAGAAGAAATTGAAAAGAAAAAACTTCATGAAATTTTATCTTATGGGTATGGGACTGACAAAATTTTTTCAGAGTATGGAATGACTGAACTATTATCTCAAAGTTATACTGTGAAGGATGATATATTTCGTCCGCCACCATGGAAAAAAGTTTTAATCAGAGATTTTAACGATCCTTTTAAAATTAAGAAAATAGGGAGGGGAGTTATAAACATTATTGATTTGGCGAATATTAATTCATGCTGTTTTATATCTACAGAAGACATTGGAGAAGTATTCAAAGATGGTTCATTTAAAATTTATGGGAGAGCAAATGAATCCGATATTAGAGGATGTAATAATATGTTATTGGATATTAATTAAAAAATAATTTTTTTTACCCTTTTGCAATAAAATATATTTTTTCTTAATCAAAGAAATGGAATCAAAATTAAAATGATCATTAACCCTTTCTTTATTAATCATAATCGAATTTTCTTTCAATGATCTTTTGATTTCAGAATTTGATTTAAAAAGTCCTGATAATTGTAAAAATATTTCCACATTTGAAATCGATTCATATTCATTTTTTGAAATTTTTACACTTGGTACGTCTTCAAAAATATCAAGGAAAACATCTTCTTTGATTTCCTTTAAGTCACTAAAAGTTGACTTTCCAAAAAATATTTCTGAAGCCTTAATTACGCTCTCTAAGTCCTCCTCAGAGTGAACCATCTTGGTTAATTCACTTGCAATAAATTTTTGAAGAATCCTTTCGTGGGGTTTGGACTTATGTTCAAGAATTAGGCTATCAATAAATTTTTTGTCAGCCATTGTAAAAATCTTTATGTAGCTTTCCGAATCTTCATCAGACGAGTTAAGCCAATACTGGTAAAATTTATATGGTGAAGTTTTATTTCTATCAAGCCAAACATTTCCGTCTTCGGTTTTTCCAAACTTTGATCCGTCAGACTTAGTAATTAATGGACAGGTTATTGCAAAGCTTTTTTGACCTGTTTTTTTTCTAATTAATTCAATTCCAGATGTAATATTACCCCACTGATCACTTCCACCCATTTGAATTTTACAATCATAATTCTTCATAAGATGATAAAAATCGTAAGCTTGAAAAAGTTGATATGTAAATTCTGTAAATGACATTCCATCACTTTGACCTGGGCTAATTCTTTTTTTGACAGATTCCTTTGACATCATGTAATTAACAGTTAAAGTTTTACCATAATCTCTGAAAAAATCGATAATATTTAACTTACCAATCCAATCATGGTTATTTAAAATTAGAGCAGGATTTTTTTGTTTTTTAAAATCAAGAAATTTTGATACTTGATTTTTAATTTTTTCAACATTATGAGATATGTCACTTTCACTTAGTAAATTTCTTTCCTTTGACTTTCCTGAGGGGTCACCAATCATTCCAGTAGCACCACCTATTAAAAGAATAGGTTTATGTCCGTATTCTTGAAAATGTTTCAAAATTAATAATTGAACCAAACTGCCAATGTGTAATGAATCTGATGTTGGATCAAAACCAATGTACGCTGACAAAGATTTTTTTTCCAACTCTTCATCAACTCCGGGCGTAGAATCTTGAATTAAACCTCTCCATTTTAGCTCCTCGAAAAAGTTTTTTGGCATGCCCAAAGATATCTAATATTATTCTTTTATGTTATTAATTGAATCAATTATTGCACTAGTTTTTGCATCAATACCTTCATATATCTTAATGTAAAGCCTAGGATTTCTTGAATAAAAATCATTACTTTTTACAAATTTTAAGCAATCAATTTCATGTTTTTTGAAGAGCATAGTGTCCCTAATCAAAAAATAATTGTTCTTACTAATATTGGTAAATCCCCTACTTGTATTAATTAAATTAACATCAAATAAAAACTCAATCATTTCATCAATAGTCATAATGTCATCATCAATTTTTGAATTGTTGTTACATGAAATAAAGAATAGAAATAGTAAAAGAAAGATTTTTTTCATGAGTTAAACTCTATTTTTTTTCCCATAATATCCTGATTAAATACCCCATTTTCGTAAGCTAAATTTCCACTGACAAATGTATGAGTTATCATTGAGTTAATTTTCTTACCCTCAAATGGAGACCAACCACATTTGTATAGAATATTGTTTTTATTAATTACCCAACTCTGATTTTTTCTTAAAATAACTAGATCTGCAAAAAATCCTTCTCGAATAAATCCTCTTTTTTTTATGTTAAATAAAATTGCAGGATTGTGGCACATTTTTTCAACAATTTTTTCAAGAGAAATTCTTTTCTCCAAAAAATGTTCGTACATAATGTAAAGTGAATGCTGAACGAGTGGACCTCCTGAGGGACAATCAACATATAATTGATTTTTTTCATTAAATGTATGTGGTGCGTGGTCGGTTGCAATCACATCAATTTTATCATATCTTAGTGCATCCCACAAAGCATTCTGATCTTCAATAGTCTTAATGGATGGATTCCATTTTATGAAATTACCTTTTGTCTTGTAATCCGCATCATTAAAAGATAGATGATGTATACAAACTTCTGATGTAATTTTTTTATTTTTTAAATCATTTTGATTGTCAAAAAGTTTAGCTTCTTCTTTTGTAGATAAATGAAAAACATGTAATCTTCCATTTGTTTTTTTCGCAAGAGAAATTATTTTTTCTGTAGATTTTAAGCATGCAATGCTTGATCTAATATTAGCATGCATTTCCGGTCTTATATTTTGTTCGCCATATTTTTCTTTGAAATTTTTTAGATTTTCATTAATAATTTTATCATCCTCACTATGTACAACAATCGGAACTTTTGAAATTTCAAATAACTTTTCAACTACATCATAATCATCAACTAACATATTTCCTGTCGATGAACCAAGAAACAACTTAATCCCTGGAACTTCATGTTCAGGCAACTTTTTAACTTCATTGATATTTTGATTCGTCCCACCAAACATGAATGAATAATTAGCTAATGAGGACATTGATGCAATTTTAAATTTATGATTTAAACTTTCAATAGTGGTTGTGCTTGGATTAGTGTTAGGCATTTCAAAATATGATGTAATGCCGCCTGCAACTGCAGCTCTTGATTCAGAATATATAGTCGCTTTATTTGGGTATCCAGGTTCTCTAAAATGGACTTGATCATCGATAATTCCAGGTAGAATTAATGACCCTTCACAATCAATTACTTTATCTACATCAGATGAGGATATTTTTTTATCAATTTTTTCTATCAACTCCCCATTAACCAAAATATCGCTTTCAAAAATTTTATTTTCATTTACTATGTATCCATTTTTTATTAAAATTTTCATTTTAAAACTTAAAAACTTTTTTAATTTTTAATAATAACAACCCAAAAACAGCTTCCCAAACAATAGACAAACTCATTTTAGACTCGCCCTTAGTTCTATCAGTAAAAATTATAGGTATTTCAACTAATTTAAACCCATTTGAATGAGCTTTAAACTTCATTTCAATTTGAAATGCATAGCCGTTAAATCTTATATTTTCTTTTAATATAGATTTTAAAACATTGACTTTATAACCAACAAATCCTGATGTCAGATCTTTAACTGGAACGCCTGTTATCAATCTTGCATAGATTGAAGCAAAGTATGAAAGTAAAACTCTTTGGATTGGCCAATTAACGACATTTACACCAGACACATACCTAGATCCAATAACAACATCGTAACCATCATTATCCAAAAAAACATCCATCCTTAATAAATCTTTTGGGTCATGGGAATAATCTGCATCCATTTCAAAAATTTTTTCATAACCATTTTCAATTGCCCATTTAAATCCCGCCAAGTATGCGCTTCCAAGCCCAGATTTCTTTTCTCTCTTGATTAAAAATATTTTTTTTGGATTTTTTATGATCTCTTCTTCAACAAGCTTATAAGTTTTATCTGGTGAATTATCATCAACAATCAACAGATGAAAGGATTCCTTTTGAATTAAAACGTCATTAATAATTTCAACAATATTTTCAGCCTCGTTATAAGATGGTATAATTATAAGAGATTTACCCTGATACATTAATCAAAATTATAATTAAATTTTAATTCATTTTAAAATCTAAAGCTATTTCTACATAATAATAAAATGAATTTGTAAATTTGCAACCCCTATTTGTTAGCTGATTCTATGAAAGTTAAGTCAATTTTGATTTCCCAACCAAAGCCTGAGTTAAAAAACTCCCCATACAACATAATTGCAAAAAAATGGAAAGTAAAAATTGATTTTAGACCATTCATACATGTTGAGGGCAAGACAAGTAGAGAAGTCCGACAACAAAAAATTGATTTATCGAAATACTCTGCAATTATATTAACTAGTAGAAACTCAGTTGATCATTTTTTTAGAATAGCTGAGGAAATGCGCTTTCCAATTCCAAATGCATTAAAATATTTTTGTCTTTCAGAAGCTGTTGCTTTTTACTTGCAGAAATATGTTGTTTATAGAAAAAGGAAAATTTATGTCGGCGGAAGAACATTTGATGATCTCACAGAAGTTATAAAAAAATATCCTGATGAAAGTTATATTTTACCAGGACCTGATGTATTATCCCCTGCGATAGAAGAAAAACTTGATAATCTTGAAATAAGATGGAAAAAAGGTGTTTTTTATAAGACAGTCATTAGTGACCTATCTGACTTAAAAAATGTTTTTTACGACATTTTAGTTTTTTTTAGCCCATCTGGAATTGAATCATTGTTCAAAAATTTTCCAGATTTCAAACAAAATGATACTATAATAGCTGCTTTTGGTAAGAATACTGTGAAGGCTGCAGAAGAAAAGGGTTTAAAAATTAATATAGAAGCACCTCGAAAAAGAGTTTCATCAATGTCAAGGGCTTTGGAAATATTTATTGAGGACTCTAGAAAAAAAATCTAGCTTTTAAACATACTGTTCATACTAGACAAAAACTCTCTGAACTCATCTTGATTTGTCACACTCAGATACCTATCCCCCAAAAATAAGTTGAGGTAAACTTCAATTTGAGTTGGACCTTGATATCCTCTTATGGGTGCAATAGGCTTGGAGTCTTTATCAAAGAATACGATTGTTGGGTATGAATTAATTCCTAAATATCTAGAAAAATCATGTGAAGAATTACGGATTCTTCCACTTTTAAAGTTGGGATTGCCATAAACTTTACCATTGTAAGAAACCTTCTCAGTCCCTTCAGCATTAAATTTGACAGCATAGAAATTATCATTTAAGAATTTGGCTATTTGAGGATTCTCAAATGTATTTTTATCCATCATCTTACAAGGACCACACCATTCAGTGTATACATCCATCATGATATTTTTAGGATTGGTTTTTTGTAATTCTACTGCTTCCTCAAATGAAACCCAATTTACTTTTTGTGAATAAGTAAATTGAATTGAGAATATTAAAAAAAAGAGAGTTAACTTATTTAATACCATGCATCATTCTTTTTATCTTACCATTTAATAAAAACATTATTAATCCGGCGCCTATCGGTACTAAAGCAAAAATGGCAAAAAAACCATTTAGCCCAATCTCAGAGGATATGGCATCAATATAACTTCCTGTAATCCCAGCTAAAGCATTTGCAACAGCACTAGACAATAGCCAAATACCAAACATCAGGCCAACTAATCTTTCAGGAGCAAGTTTGCTAACATAAGATAAGCCTACTGGAGACAAGCAGAGTTCTCCAAGTGTGTGAAAAAGATAAGCGTAGACCAACCACATCACACTGACACTTGCAGTCTGGGCACCCACTGGTATACCTAAGGAACCATAGGCAACAAACAAATATCCAACACCCAATAAAATTAGACCTATACCAAATTTTATTGGACCAGATGGATTATATTTTGATGCCCATATTTTTGAAAATACTGGAGCTAATAAAATTATAAATAATGAGTTAAGAACTGAGAACCATGATGCAGGAATTTCAGATGTTTCTTGTCCAATCTCAGTATTTAACATATAAATTACAATACCCCAAATTATTACAAAACTTAAACCAAGGAAAAAATTTGAAATAAAATAACTCTGAAAAATATTCTGAAAGAGTTTTATCAGTACATAAGTAATAACAACCATTGGAACAATTGTTATTACAGTATTTATGGTGTTAAAAATAACGGCTGAATTACCTGATAATTCTCTATCTGTGTAATCATTAGCAAATATAGTCATAGACCCACCAGCCTGTTCAAAAGCCCACCAGAAAAAAATAGTTGCAATAGAAAATATAACAATCACAAAAATTCTGTCTCTTACAATTTTTTTATGATTTGCATCAGACGAAACTTTTACAGCATTTTCGTTGGAGTTTGATGTATTACTTTTTTTTGATGGCTTAATACCAATAGATCCAAAAATACCTTGGGCAAAATAAAACTGGAGCATTCCAAAAAACATAAAAATTCCAGCTAAACCAAAACCATAATGCCATCCAACTTTTTCCCCCAAATAGCCACATAAAAGTATACCCAAAAATGCACCAGCATTGATGCCCATGTAAAAAATTGTGTATGCACCATCTTTTCTTGGATCATCAGCTTTATATAATTGACCAACGATGGAAGAGATATTAGGTTTAAATAATCCATTGCCGATGACTAAAAGCCCCAAACCCAGATAAAAGAAATTTTGTTCAATTCCCTCAAGGGCCAGGGAACCATGCCCAAGTGCCATTATTAGTGCACCTAATACTACAGCATTTCTGTAACCCATAAGCTTGTCCGCCAAAATTCCACCTAATAATGGGGTCAAATAAACTAATGAGGTGTAAGCTGCAAATAGTTCTAAAGCATCTTGGCGTTCCCATCCCCAACCTTCATTCATTATGGAGGATGTTAGAAAAAGTACTAAAATAGCACGCATTCCATAATAACTAAACCTTTCCCACATTTCTGTAAAAAATAAAACAAAAAGACCTGAAGGGTGATCAAATATTGTTTTTTGATTTAGATCAGATCCGTTAAAAATTCGTTCCATAGATTTGTAAAAATATACATTAATTATAACACTCCAACGATTTTTTTTCCGTGATAAAATTTAGCAGATAATTTTTGGTTTATTTTATGGATATTTTCCGATGTTATTTTTCCAGCAATGATGAGTTCAAAATTAATTGGACAAATGTCTAGCATCTTTTTTAAAAGTTTGACACCATCTTCTGCTTTTTTAAAACCGCCTGATGTTAAAACACCGTCAATATTTGAATATTTGATCAGATTTTTCAAAGATTTTAATGGGTCACTAGTTATATCAATAGCCTTATGAAAAATTACTTTTAAAGGCCTTGCCTTTTCAATCAACAGGTTTATTTTTTTTAAATCGATTTCATCATCTTTATTTAAACAACCTATTACAATACCATCAATATCGATCTTTTTAAAAGTAGATATATCTCTCAACATTATTGAGATATCTGTTTCTGAATAGTTGAAAGATTTGGAATGTGGCCTAATCATAATCCTGAGCGGAATATTGATGTTTTTTAATAAATATTTTACATCCTCTATTTCTGGTGTCAAACCCTCTTCATTCAACTTTGAGCAATACTCAATGCGGTTAGCTCCTAAATCAACTGCACGCATAGCATCCTCAATATTATCAACGCACACTTCTTTACAAAACTCTTGCATTGTTTAAAAAAGTTTTTTGGAGTAAAGATACAAGAGCATTGAGAAGACAATTGCGAAAGAAAGAAATACAAATGCTTCGAATGTAAATCCATATATGAAATAGCCAGTTGAAAATAGTGCTGAATAAATCATAAGAAAACCAAATATCATACATAATATTCCTGAGGGAACTATCCATTTATCTTCTTCGTTATCAATGTTGTCTAGTTTTTTAATAAAACTCCACCCAGGACCACCAGGCTTTGTTTTTTTGTAAAAATTAATGAGAGTTTCGTTGTCGTCTGCAGGTGTAATAAATGTAACAGTAAGCCAAATAATTGTGGTTATGAAAACAATTAAGGGAAGTTTCATGTAAAGTGGTAAACCATACTCATTAAAAATTAGGCTAAATATTTTTTCATTTGTCAATGCAATTGATATAATTCCTGAGCTGATCATCGCAGCAATTTCACTCCAGGCATTTATTCTCCACCAAAACCACCTTAATATAAAAATTAAGCCTGTTCCTGCTCCAAACATTAATATAATATCAAAAAGTTGATATGCATTTGTAAGTAATAATGCAATAATTGAACTTATAATCATCAAAACTAAAACCGAAAATCTTCCGACTTTTACCAACTCTTTTTCTGAAGCTTTTTGATTTATTAATTGCTTATAAAAATCATTAACAACATAGGACGATCCCCAATTTAGATGAGTTGAAATTGTTGACATATATGCTGAAACTAGAGATGCTAAAACTAATCCAAGTAATCCAGTTGGCAAAAAAGTAAGCATTGCAGGGTACGCTAAATCATGACCCAGTTTATTTTTTTCAATATTTGGAAAGGCTTGACTAATGGATTCAACATCTGGAAAAACAACTAGTGAGGCTAAAGCAACAATTATCCAAGGCCATGGTCTTAGAGCGTAATGCATAATATTAAAAAAAAGTGTAGCACCTAATGCATGATTTTCATTTTTTGCAGCCAACATTCTTTGTGCAATGTAACCACCTCCACCTGGTTCGGCACCTGGATACCATGAACTCCACCATTGTACTGTAAGAGGAATAATTAATAATGTACATAAAGTTTCTTTATTGGTCAAATCTGGAAATAATGAAATTTTATTATTAATACTTTCGTTATTAATTATACTATCGATTCCGCCTACATCGGGCAAATTAACTATATAAATTGCTGCACCAATTGAACCAGCCATCGCAGTAAAAAATAAGATGAAATCTGTATATACTACTCCTCTAAATCCACCCACTGCACTAAATATCAATGTAACACTACCAGCATAAAAAATAGTTTCGATTGCAGATAAACCCAGCATGATTACTCCTATTTTAATTGCGGCTAGAGTTACTCCAGACATTGCTAAAACATTGAAAATTACGCCTAGATAAACTGATCTAAATCCTCTCAAAAATCTACCTGCTTTTCCACTATACCTTAACTCATAAAACTCCATATCGGTTGAAACCTCTGACCTTCTCCAAAGTTTAGCATAAACAAATACCGTAAGTAGACCAGTTAAAAGAAAAATCCACCAAACCCAATTTCCTGACACACCATTGGTCCTGACTATATCTGTAACTAAATTGGGTGTATCAGTTGAAAAAGTTGTTGCTACCATTGAAATTCCCAATAACCACCAAGGCATAGTTCTGCCTGACAAAAAATATTGAGAAGTATTTTTAGATGAAGTTTTCGATACTGCGAATCCAATTACAATTACTACTAATAGAAAAAATATAATTATTGCTGAGTCAATAAATGATAATTCAACCACTATTTAAAAATATAAAAACATTCAAAAAAGATCTTTAATTAATAAGCTTTTCGAGAATTGCGATATCCTTTTTTGATGTCAAATCTGGAACGTGTTCAGCAATAGGTACTGCCTTCATATAAGACTCTGAACTGGTAATCATATTCATTATAGCAGATGGTAATTCTTTCTCATTACGGAGAGGGTTTATCGGACAATTTATGATAAAATCAGATGAAGACTTTCCCGAAAATTTAAAAATATTCATACTGACCCTGATTTTGCCATTTTCATCAAGATTTTTATCGACTTGATCTTTGGTTGGTTTTTCGATAAAATTCAACAAATTCATTTCAGAATTCATTGTCATAATCGAAAATGAGGATACTCTTTCAAGTGGAAATTCTAAAGTATCTCTGTCATAGGCTAAAACAGCATTTTCAAAATCATTTTCCCTAATCAACTTTAAAGCATTTACAGAATATAAGTTATCACTGTTGCAAACACAATATGACTCTGATTTTAAATATGGAAATTGATCTATGGCTTGAGCCACTGCATCTGCTGTTCCAAAAGGCTTAACTCTAATAGGGGGAATTTTTTGAATGGCAAATGAAATTTTAAGACGATTTGAATCCTTGTATTTATTAATATTTTGTTCAAAATCAGAATAATCTTTTCCAACAACTAGAATCAAATTCTTGTAACCAGCTTTGATTATATTATCTAATAAGAAATAAATAAATGGTTTGTCATCTTTTCCAAATGAAATCAAAGATTTACTTTTTTTATTTGCTTCATCAATTTTTGATTTATTTAATTCATCTGACTCAGATTTCTTCATTCTTGAAGACATCCCTGCAGCTAGTATCATTATAGTTTCTGTCATAATTTAAAAATCTAATCCTTTTATGTAAAAGTTTTTTAAAGTTGGTGTTGTTCTTGCCTCTTTAAAAATTATTTCTATTTGACTAATTACATCCAAATTTGATTTGGAAACATCGTTTTTTTCCTTTGAATCCAAAGTTAAATCAAAAAGTTCAATCTCTTTATTTCCAGTTGCAATATTTCTTCTGATTGCTTTCCATTTATCCATTCTTAGAGCTTGTTGACCTTGCCTTGAATTTGTTTCCCAATATAAATATTCGTGTTTATTTTGTTTTTTTCCAAGCAACGTTGGTAAAAAGCTTAGGCCAGTTATGTGCTTCGGTTTTTTGATCTTGAACAGGTCCAGTATGGTTGCATAAAAGTCCTGAGTAGATGATATATGATTGCTAAATGAACCTTCTTTAATTTTCCGTGGCCAGGATACAAAGGAAGGAACCCTTATTCCCCCCTCAAAAAGCGATCCTTTGACCATATCAACATTATCACTAAACATGGCACTACTATTAAAAAAATCACTATCAACTTGATCTAGATGCGTCACGCCATTATCACTTGTAAACATTATTATAGTATTTTCAAATTGATTGATCTCTTTTAATCTTTGAGTTAAACTACCTACAATTTCATCCAAATATGAGATCATTGCAGCATATGTTGCCTTAGGATAACGATTTGGATAGTACGCATAAGCAGGATAATATGGCTTTTCATCACCAAATTTTTCTACATAATAATCAACCCATTTTTTTGGTGCTTGTAAAGGTAAATGAGGAATTATAGAAGCATAGTAAAGAAAGAAATTATCATGTTTGTTTTTCTCAATAAAATTCAACGCCTCCTTCAACATCAAAGTTGGGGCATAGTCATTTTGATAATAATCTATATAACTATTAGGATCAAGTGGGTCAAGCCCCTCTTCTAAAGCTTGTTTTTTATCAACGATATAATTATTTAAATATTCTCTTTCTTGATTTTTCCAAAGATGAGTTGGATAATAAGTATGAGCTTGTCTTTGACAATTGTATCCATAAAAAAAATCAAATCCCATTTTATTAGGTATGCTATTGGTGTTGGGAGCACCGAGTCCCCATTTACCTACCATACCAGTTTTGTATCCTTGACTTTTAAAAATATGAGCAACAGTTCTGGTGGTATCTGGTAAAGGTCTTTGTCCTTCTAAACTTGGATCATCAAGCATTGCTTTAAAGCTCCATACATCTCCCCTTTCAGCCCATTCACTATTATTTCTAATGTGGTTTTTTCCAGTGTGAATTCCTGTAGCAAAAACTGCGCGTGTTGGAGCACAAACAGCAGCTCCAGAATAATGATTTGAAAAAATCATTCCTTTACTAGCAAGGTAATCAATGTTTGGTGTCTCAATTAATTTTTGACCATTAAAACCAACATCACCATAACCTAAATCATCAGCAAGTATATAGATAACATTGGGTAAATCTTTATTTGGATTCGAACAACAAACTAGAAATAATGAAAATGTAATTAAAAGAAATTGATCGATGTACTTCATTAATTGCTCCAAAATATAATAAGTAAGTTTTTAAATAAAAAATCTTACAATAGTTATCTTTACGATTACAATGAAAAATGGTTTCTCAAAATTGACTAAGGAGGAAAAAATCAATTGGTTGGTTGACAAAGTATTCCTTAACAATATTGAAGCTAAAAAACTGCTTGAACAATATCACTTAAGTAACTCTGACCTGCAAAAAATTCATGATGATTTTTCAGAAAATACTCTGTCAAACTTTCTATTGCCACTTGGTGTAGCACCAAATTTTTTAATAGATGGCAAAGATTTAACAATACCAATGGTAGTTGAAGAAAGTTCTGTTGTTGCTGCCGCATGTAATTCAGCAAAGTTTTGGTATAAACGAGGTGGATTTAAAACAAAGATTATTGGAACAGAAAAAACAGGTCAAGTTCATTTTTTATTTGATGGAAACAAAAAAGAACTTTTTAATTTTTTTGCTAAGATTAAGACAAAATTGATAATTAGTTGCGAACATATAACTGCCAATATGAAAAAAAGAGGAGGCGGAATAGTTTCATTAGAACTTCTTGACAAAACAATGGATATTGAAAACTATTATCAAATAAATGCTGACTTTGAAACTGCTGATTCAATGGGTGCAAATTTTATAAATTCTTGTTTAGAGCAGTTTTCCAAAACATTGGAAATCGAGTTAAATTCTGATCCAAGATTTAACCATAATAATTTAGAAATTATTATGTCTATTTTATCAAATTACACTCCGGATTGTAAAGTTATTGCTGAAGTTGAATGTAAAATAGATGATTTGATTGATAAAGATATTACAGATTCCAGTTTATTTGCTAAAAAATTTAAGACCGCAGTTGAAATTGCCAAGAAAGATGTAACACGAGCGGTGACACACAACAAGGGTATTATGAATGGAGTAGATTCAGTCGTGATAGCTACCGGAAATGATTTTAGAGCCGTTGAGGCTTGCGCCCATTCATACGCATCAAAAGATGGAAAATACAAAAGCTTGACTCATGCTGAAATAAGCAAAAATAAATTCAAATATTGGATTGAGCTTCCAATATCAATAGGCACGGTTGGAGGATTAACAAACTTACATCCGCTTGTTAATTGGTCACTCAAACTGTTGGGTAGTCCTAGTGCCAAAGACCTTATGAAAATAATCGCAGTTTCAGGCTTGGCTCAAAACTTTGCTGCCATAAAATCTCTAATTACTACTGGAATTCAAAAAGGTCACATGAAAATGCATTTATCAAATATTTTAAATCTGCTTGGGGCTGATGATAATGAAAGGATACAACTTGTTAAATTTTTCGATAATAAGGTCGTAAGCCACAGTCTAGTAAAAAATAAATTGAAAGAAATTAGAAATGGATGAAGTATTCAAAAGCCACGGTAAGTTGATGATAACAGGTGAGTACTTTGTTCTACATGGGGCAAAGTCTTTGCTTTTGCCAACTAAATTTTTTCAAGATATGACTGTATCAAAATTGAATGAGGACAGTAGTATTTTATGGGAAAGTTATGATCAAAATAATAGTAAATGGTTTTCAGCAAAGTTTAATCTACCGGATCTTGCAATTAATGGTGAGAAAACAAAAGAAAAAATTTTTTTGAAAAAAATTTTAGATTTTGTAGCAAAAAAAAAACCAAACATCTTTGAGAATAATTCTGGAATAAATATTAAAACAAGCATGGATTTTAACCGGAGATGGGGACTTGGATCTTCTGCAATCCTTATAAATAATTTATCAAATTATTTTGGGTTAGACCCATTTGAAGTTTCAAAAAATGTTACGAACAGTAGCGGTGCTGATATTGCATCAACAAAAATATCAAAACCAATAATTTTTTCTAATAACAATAAAAAACCATACTATAAAGAAGTTCATTTTAATCCACCTTTCTCAAAAAATTTACTATTTGTTTACCTCAATAAAAAACAAAGTAGCGAAAAAGAGGTTGAAAAATTTAAAAAAATAAGAATTGAAGATGATGAAATCCGTAAAATCAGTGAGATTACAAATCAGGTTCTGAGATGTAAAAAAATTGATGATTTTAACGATTTGATTGAAAAACACGAATCAATCATATCTAGTAAAATAAAGAAAGAAACAGTAAAGAATACACTTTTCAAAGACTTTAATGGATCCATAAAAAGCTTAGGAGCTTGGGGTGGTGATTTTGTGCTTGCTTGTGGACATAATAATCTGAAAAATTATTTTAAAAATAAGGGCTTTGGTATTTCATATAGTTTTAATGAGATGTTAAAATGATATTAAAAAAAAAGTTTGGCACGATTCATGTATTTTATATAATACAGAAAGTAATAATATTTTTTGGTTAGTTGTTGTTTTAAAATGCTCGTACAAACTCAAACGTACGAGCATTTTTCTTTTTAGTCACTTACAACAGTTCTAAAACCAGTATGCAACGAACTTGAGTCAGGTGTAGTTTTCATCCTAGCAGAATTTCTATATCCACTACAATAAGAGTCATTACATAAGAAGCTTCCTCCTCTGATAACTTTTTTTTCACTAAAAGGCTCCATTGGATCATAGCTAGTTTCTGGCCCTTTTGGATCTTTTATTTTTTTATCACCAATCATTGAGTAATAATTTGAATGGTACCAATCTGAGCACCATTCCCAAACATTTCCTGCAAGATCATAAATACCGTAATCGTTTGGGGAAAAAGAACCCACGGGAGCAGAATAATAAAATTTATCTTTATTAGTATTTAAAGAGGGGAAATTTCCATTCCAGCTATTCGCCTTAAATTGATTTTCTTCAATTCCCTCATTTCCCCAACTATATTTTGTATTTTTTTTTCCTGATCTAATTGCGTATTCAAACTCAGCTTCAGTAGGCAATCTTTTTCCCGACCAATTGCAATATGCAACTGCATCCTCCCAACTTACATGAACTACTGGATAATCATCTTTATTTATGATATCACTTCCTGGACCAAAAGGTTGTTTCCAATTCGCATTTCTCACCAAGGACCACCAGTTGCTGTAATTTTGTAAATTATCGGTTTTAATTTCTTTAAAGACAAGTGATGCAGGTTCCAATAAACTATCGTGGGGTTTTGGAGTACCTGGGGGAACAAATTCTTTAATTTCATCCCAGTTTATAATCCTTTCAGCTGTGGTAACATATCCTGTTTCATCAACAAATTTTTTAAATTGTTTATTAGTTACCTCATTTATGTCCATCCAAAAAGAACTCACTTCAACAAGGTGTGAGGGGAATTCATCCTCTCTGGACTCATCATCACCAGCTCCCATCATAAAAGTACCACCTTTAATAAAAACCATTCCATCTTTTGAAACTTGATTTGTCTTTAATTCCTTCTTACACGAAATAAAAAACAGTAACGTTAGAGACAAACAAGATATAATTTTGAAATTCATTGATTAAATTTAACAAAACATTATCTAAATTATTTTTAAAAGTTTAGATTTTAATTTAAGTATTATTATTTTGAGAAGTAATTAAGTTGAAAGTTAAAAACAAACTATACTGGAAAAAGAACCTAAGCTATTTAATAGTTCTGCTATCAATTTGGTTTATTGTTTCATTTGGATTTGGAATATTACTTGTCGATCAGCTAAACTTAATTGAGTTTTTTGGTTTTAAATTAGGTTTCTGGTTTGCTCAACAAGGCTCAATTTACACTTTTGTAATACTAATTTTTATTTACATCTATTTGATGAATAAACTTGATAAAGAGTTTAAATCATAACATCTTCTATGACACTTCAACTATCAATATGGATAATTATAGGACTTACTTTCGCTCTTTATATTGGAATTGCCATATGGTCAAAAACCAACTCGACAAGTGAGTTCTACATAGCGGGAAAAGGAGTGAATCCAATCGCCAACGGAATGGCAACAGCAGCTGATTGGATGAGTGCGGCATCATTCATTTCAATGGCAGGGATCATATCATTTGTTGGCTACGATGGTTCAGTTTATTTGATGGGTTGGACAGGTGGTTACGTTTTACTTGCTTTATTGCTAGCACCTTATTTGAGAAAATTTGGAAAATTTACAGTCCCTGATTTTATTGGCGATCGCTATTATTCAAATACTGCAAGAACTGTTGCAATTTTTTGTGCTCTTGTTGTCTCATTCACCTATGTTGCTGGTCAAATGAGGGGGGTTGGTATTGTTTTTTCAAGATACCTGGAGGTTGATATAAACAATGGAGTTTTTATCGGAATGGGTATTGTTCTCTTTTATGCAATTTTGGGTGGTATGAAAGGAATAACGTATACACAAGTTGCTCAATATTGTGTATTAATTTTTGCATTCATGGTACCCGCAATTTTTTTATCAATACAAATGACTGGGAATCCAATTCCTCAGCTTGGTTTTGGATCTGAAACACAAGATGGAGTTTATCTTCTGGATAAGCTAAACGGATTACACAAAGAATTAGGTTTTAGTGAATATACATCGGGTGAAAAGTCAAAAATTGATATCTTTTTTATAACTGCAGCTTTAATGATTGGAACTGCTGGCTTACCTCACGTAATAGTTAGATTTTTTACTGTAAAAAAAGTTAGTGATGCAAGAAAATCTGCTGGATGGGCTCTTTTATTTATTGCTATACTTTACACAACAGCCCCTGCAATTGCAGTTTTTGCCAGAACAAATTTAATTGAGACTGTTTCAAATAAAAATTATTCTGACATGCCATCTTGGTTTAAAAAGTGGGAAGAAACGGAACTCTTAAAGTTTAATGACAAAAATGAAGATGGTATTATTCAATATTTAGGAGATGAGAAATTAAATGAGTTAACCATTGATAAGGATATTATGGTGATGGCAAATCCAGAAATTGCTCAGTTGCCAAATTGGGTGATTGCATTACTAGCGGCAGGTGCTCTGGCTGCAGCTCTTTCTACAGCAGCTGGTCTACTACTGGTTATCTCATCATCAATCTCCCATGATTTGATAAAAAAAATTATAAGTCCAAAATTAGTAAGAAGAAAAATTTTAAAAGAGGATATTTCAGAGAAAGGAGAATTAATTGCAGCTAGAATATCAGCTTTTTTTGCAGTTCTTCTAGCGGGTTACTTCGGAATAAACCCACCTGATTTTGTTGCTGCCACAGTTGCACTTGCGTTTGGGTTAGCTGCAGCTTCATTTTTTCCAGCCATTGTATTAGGAATTTTTTACAAAAGAATGAATAAAGAAGGAGCAATAAGCGGAATGATAATTGGAATTTCGTCAATGCTATACTACATGCTAAAATTTAAGTTTGGATGGTTTGGTGGCGGTAACCAAGAAGATTGGTTTATGGGCGTTTCACCTGAGGGTTTTGGAACAATAGCTATGATGCTAAACTTTTTTGTCTCGATTTTGGTATCCAGTTTAACCAAAGAGCCACCAAATCAAATTAAAAAACTTGTTGAAAATTTAAGAACACCCGATGAATAAATTGATTTTAATTTTAAGACTATCGATTATTTTTTTAGCTATCAATATTAATTCTCAAGAAATTTTTGTAGAATATTCTCAAAAAATACCAGGCACTAATTTTCTCATTGAAATGGCAGCAATACCTGGTGGAGAATTTAAAATGGGGAGTCCTATGAATGAAAAAAATAGGCTAGCTGATGAAGGGCCCCAAAGAAAAGTTGTTGTTGATTCATTTTGGATGGCCAAGCATGAGACAACTTGGAATTTATTTCAACTCTATATGGATCGAGAAATTGATAAAAATCAAATTAGAAATGTCAATAATGAGATTGATATTGATGTTGATGGAGTTAGTTCTGCCACTACGCCGTATGTCGAAATGAGTTTTGGTATGGGTACTGATGGTTATCCAGCAATTTCAATGACGCAACTTTCAGCATCAAAATTTTGCGAATGGTTATCTGCAATGACAGGAAACTATTATCGCCTGCCAACAGAAGCAGAATGGGAATATGCGTGCAGAGCGGGTTCAAGTGGTCCTTATCATTTTGATGAAAATTTAGAAACTCTTGACGATTATGCGTGGTACAGTAAAAACAGTGATGGTAAATATCAAAAAGTTGGAACAAAAAAACCTAACAACTTTGGGTTATTTGATATGCACGGAAATGTTTCTGAATGGACACTTGATCAGTATGATCCAAGAGCATATTCAAACCAAACTGATAGTATTTTATACAATCCTTATAATCATGCAAAAAAATTGTATCCAAGAGTTGTCAAGGGTGGTTCGTTTATGAACCCAGATTACAGAGTTAGAAGTGCGACAAGGTTTTCATCCAATAAACAATGGAAAAAACAAGATCCACAAATACCAAGAAGTAGGTGGTGGCATACAGATGCTCAATTCCTAGGTTTTAGAATTGTAAGGCCACTAGAAACACCAAACGAAGATGATAAAAAGAAGTATTGGATTAATTAAAATTCACTAAATTAAAGGCATGTTTCGCAGAAGATCCTTTTTGAAAAGCTCATCGCTAATTGCAGGAGGTTTAATACTCCCAAAACTATCTTTTAAATCAAAAAAAATTAATCAAAAGAAACTCAAGATTGCTGTTGTTGGTTGTGGTGGTAGAGGAACTGGTGCTGCTGTTCAAGCTTTAAAAGCGGATAACAATGTAGAGCTCGTTACTCTAGCTGATGCTTTTAAAGATCGTTTGGAAGCAAGCTTAAATGCAATAAAAGATGAGTTTGAGGGTGAAATGGAAATCAATATTAAAGAAAAAAATAAGTTTGTTGGTTTTGATGCGTATAAAAAGGCAATTGATAAATCTGACGTAGTTATTTTGGCAAGTCCGCCTGGATTTAGACCTGCTCATTTTGAGTATGCCATAGATAAAAACAAACATGTATTTATGGAAAAACCAGTTGCAACAGATGCTCATGGAATTCGACAAGTTTTAAATTCTGCTAGAAAAGGAAAGGAAAAAAATTTGAATGTTGTAGTAGGTCTTCAAAGGCGTTACCAGAAAAGTTATTTAAGTGCAAAAAAACAAATTGATCGTGGTATCATTGGAAAAATAATTTCTGCTCATGTGAGGTGGAATAGTGCGGGAGTTTGGGTGAAAGAGAGAGAAATAAATCAAACTGAAATGGAGTATCAAATGAGAAACTGGTATTATTTCAATTGGCTTTGTGGTGATCACATTTGCGAACAACACATTCACAATTTAGATGTGGCAAATTGGTTTCTAAATGAATACCCAGAAACAGCACAAGGAATGGGTGGAAGAGAAATTAGAAAGGATAAGAAGTTTGGAGAAATATTTGATCATCATTATGTTGAATTCAAATATAAAAGTGGTGCGATTGTTTCTAGTCAATGTAGGCACCAACCAAATACACACAGACAAGTTAATGAAACAATTATCGGGACTAAAGGAGTTTTGGAAATAAGTGGAAATGGAAACGCCATTATAAAAAACCACAATGGTGATACCTTGTTTCAGTACAATCAAAGAGGCGATGAAAGTCCATACCAAATAGAACACAATGAACTTTTTAAAAGTATCCGAAATGGAGGTTATATAAATGATGGAGAAAACGGAGCAAAAGCTACATTGACATCCGTGATGGGAAGAATGGCTACATACACTGGAAAAGTTGTTGAGTGGGAAGAGGCAATGAATGCTGATGATAATATGATTCCAAAAGATTTAAGTTGGAATTCAAATCCCCCAACACTCCCTGACTCTAATGGTTACTACAAAATACCGAAACCTGGTTCTTTCTAATCAATTATTTTGAGATATTTCTTTAAATTCTTATTACTAGTACTATTTACCCATTCCTGTGAAACAATTGACGAGATTGAGAATAATCAACCTGAAATTTCATATCCAGTAGATTATTTATTTGAGCATGACGGAATTACTAGGAGATACACATTATATAAACCCAATAACATTCAAGATGGTGCACCACTGATTTTTGTATTGCATGGATACGGAAGTAACGCAAAAAATATCATGACATATTCTCAAATGAATGACATTGCTAATAGAAATGGATTTGCAGTATGTTATCCCCAAGGTTCTATAAATTATTACACAAGTAGAACACACTGGAATGCAAATCTTAAACAAATGAGCAACGTTAAAGATGCTGATTTCTTATCAAAACTTGCAACTTTTTTACAAAATGAACATAATTTAAGCAAAGAAAATACATTTGTTAGCGGAATGTCTAATGGGGGATTTATGAGTTATACACTAGCCTGTAATAAATCTGATATTTTCAGTGCTATTGCTAGTATTACTGGGACGATGAGTGGCCATGATTGGAACAACTGTGATCCTGAAAAACCAATCCCTGTGCTACAAATTTCTGGAACGGATGATTATGTCGTTCCCATGGATGGTTCAATGTCAGCCGCCGGAGGTTGGGGAGGCGCACCTGACATAAACAAAATCATTGACTATTGGTCAAATTTAAATTCATGTAATAAAAATGAAATTTTAAAAATTGCAAATGTTAATCAAAACGATAACTCATACGTAATTTTAGAAAAAAACTATAATGAAGATCAATCTAATGAAGTATGGCTTTACACTATTTACGGTGGTGGGCACACTTGGCCTGGTGCATGGGGAAACATGGATATTAGTGCTAGTGAAGAAATTTGGTCATTTTTTAAAAAATACCTGAGATAGATGACAAATTTTAATAGAAGAAAATTTATCAAAACCTCATCGCTTGGTGCAATAGCGGCTTCAACCCTCAGCGTTAATTGCCAAAACAATCTTAATCAATCTAATCATGACAAATATCTTGGTGGATTTAAAGCCGACCCTATTCCCAGCATTAGGGCTGCATTCATTGGTCTCAATCGTGGAGGAACTCATTTAAGAAATTTTGCTAGTCTAAATAATACCGAGGTTGTTGGTCTATGTGATATATACGAATCAACTTTAAAAAGAGAATTAGAGAGATTATATCAAATAACAGATAACCTAAAAAATCTTAAAAGCTATTGGGGATCCAAAAATGAGTGGATTAAAATGATTGATGAGGTTAAGCCCGATGTTGTTTTCATTTCCACTGATTGGGAAAGTCATACACCAATGATTAAACAGTGTATTAAAAAAGGTTGTCACGTTTTTTGTGAGGTTCCATTTTCATTGGAGCTCAATGAACTGTGGGATATAATTAATATTTCTGAAAAATATCAGAAACACTGCATGATGCTTGAAAATGTAAATTATGGACGTGATGAATTGATGTTTTTAAACATGTGTAGACAGGGAGTTATTGGTGAATTATTGCATGGTGAAGCTGCGTATATCCATGATCTTCGGTGGCAAATGGATCATGATGAGACAAGGATGGGGTCTTGGAGGACAGATTTTTACAGAGAAAAAAATGGAAATATATATCCGACGCATGGTCTAGGTCCAGTTGCGCAATACATGAATCTTTGCAGAACAGAGGATAATTTTCACAAAATTGTTTCCTATTCTAGTCCAGCACTTGGAAGAAACCAATACTCACAAGAAAAATTGAGTGAGAGCAATTCCTGGAAGAATATTTCTTTTAAGAACGGAGATATTAACAGTTCAATAATCAAGACAAAACTTGGTAGAACTATTTTAGTACAATGGGATGAAACAAGCCCTAGGCCATATACCAGATTAAATTTAATACAAGGAACAAGAGGAACACTTGCAGGTTTTCCAACCAGAGTTGCTTTAGAAAATGGTTTTGAGGATATCACAAAAGACCATCACACTTGGATAGAAAATGAAAATTTAATAAGACTTTATGAAAAATATGATCATCCACTTTATAAAGAACTAAACGAAAAAACTGTTAAAAGTGGTCATGGGGGTATGGATGGAATCATGATGTATAGGATTGTAGAGTGTCTAAATAATGGATTGCCTCTCGATCAAAATGTTTACGAAGGATGTTTTTGGTCTGCTGTAGCACCACTGTCAAAACAATCGATTTTGGAAGATGGAAAACCGCAAGAGTTTCCTGATTTTACAAGGGGTAAATGGAAAGAAACTGAGAAATTAGGAATTGTTTCATAATAAAAAAGCTCTCCTGTAGGAAAGCTCTTCATTGGTCTCTACAAATTCTCGATGCGAGAATTCACAACAGGACAAATTTACAATTAATTTTTTAAAGGCTCATGGTTTCGGTATATTTACTATTGATTTTAAGGGCAAATGATAACTATAGAAAGCTTAGATAAGTCTCATTCAACAGATGTTGTCAATATTCTAATTGATTCATTTAGTAAAAACTATGACAAAAAAATTAATGAATCAATATTCTCAAGTGATGAAGTTGATGGTATAGTTGCTTTAGAAAAAGGAAATGTGTTGGGCTATGCCTCTATTCATTACATAAAAAAAATAACCAGAAAGAGTGGGATAATTGAAGATGTTGTTGTAAAAGAAAATCAGAGAGGGAAAGGGATTGGTAAACTTTTAGTGAATAATCTGATTGAAAAAGCAAAAAAAAATAATTGTGATAAAATTGTTTTGAGCTCAAGTGAAAAAAATCTTAAATTTTATCAAAAATTAGGATTTCAAAAGAACGAATTTGAAATGATAATGAGGATTTAATTATGTGTGGTATAGTTGGATATATTGGTGAACAACCAACCAAAAATTTTATAATTGATGGTTTAAAAAAACTTGAATACAGGGGATATGACTCAGCCGGTGCGTTTTTGTTTAACAATGAAGGTCACCTGAGAAAATGTAAAGGAAAGGTTGCTGACCTAGAAAAGAAAATGGATGATGATAATCTAAGTTCTTGTACAATAGGTATGGGTCACACAAGATGGGCAACACATGGCATTCCAAATACCAAAAATTCACATCCCCATGTTTCAAATAATGGAAAAATATTTATTGTCCATAATGGTATAATTGAAAACTATGCTTCAATAAAACAAATTCTAATTGAAAAAGGATATACTTTTCAATCTGAAACTGATACTGAAGTATTGGTAAACTTAATTGAAGAAGTCAAAAAAAGTAATCCGGAACTAAAAATTGGCAAAGCAACTCAAATTGCACTCAATCAAGTTGTTGGCGCTTTTGCAATTGTTGTTTTTGACAAAGACTCACCCAATGAACTTGTTGTAGCTAAATTAGGAAGCCCACTTGCTATCGGTTTAAAGGGAAAGGATTTTTTTGTTGGTTCTGACCCCTCTCCTTTTATCAAAGAAACAAACCGTTGTCTATACTTAAATGATTATGAGCTTGCAATACTCAGTAGAAAAAAAGGTCTTACACTAAGAGATTTTAGAACAAACAGAGTAAAAGATCAAAAAATTGAAAAACTGAAACTTCAAATTGAACAAGTAGAAAAAGGTGGTTTTAAACACTTTATGCTTAAGGAAATATTTGAACAACCCAAATGTATCAATGATTCATTACGTGGTAGAATTTTTTCAAATCCAGCAAAAATTAAAATATCCTCGGTAGAAGAATATTGGGAAAAATTTAAGAAAAGTAATAGGTTAATTTTTATCTCATGTGGAACTTCCTGGCATGCCAGCTTACTTGGTGAATATTACTTTGAGGAATTGGCTAGGATTCCTGTAGAAGTTGAATATGCGTCAGAGTTTAGATATAGAAATCCAATCATTTACAAAGATGATATTGTTATTCCTGTATCACAGTCTGGCGAGACAGCTGATACAATAGCTGCGCTCAAACTGGCTAAAGAAATGAGTGCGTTTATTTATGGCATTTGCAATGTGGTAGGTTCATCAATTGCTAGAGAGACCCACACGGGAATTTATACACACGCAGGACCTGAGATTGGTGTTGCTTCAACAAAAGCTTTCACCTGTCAAGCTGTAACAATGCTGATAATTGCAACTGAAATCGGTTACAAGCTTAAAAAAATTACAAAATCAAAATACAGTGAAATTATTGATGGTGTTCAAAACTTGTCTGACAACGTCAAGAAGATTCTAAAAAAATCTAACAAGGTTGAAGAAATAGCTAAAAAGTATTCAAAATCTAAAAACTTTTTATATCTAGGTAGAGGTTATAATTTTCCTGTAGCTTTAGAAGGTGCATTAAAATTAAAAGAAATTTCATACATACATGCTGAAGGTTATCCTGCGGCTGAAATGAAACATGGACCTATTGCTCTCATTGATAAGAATATGCCTGTCGTTGTTGTTGCAACTAAAAAAGGCAACTATAAAAAAATTGTGAGTAATGTAATGGAAATTAAAGCAAGAGGTGGTAAAGTAATTTCTATTGTTACAGAGGGTGATAAGGAAATTAAGAAAATTTCTGATGATTTTATTGAAATTCCTGAATGCCACGAATTGATTAGTCCTATTCTTGCAAACATCCCATTACAACTTCTATCCTATTATATAGCAGATTTCAAAGGGTGTAGTATCGATCAACCAAGAAACCTGGCAAAGTCTGTTACGGTGGAGTAATTTATCTAGAGGATATTTTTGGACAGATATGCCAATGTGGAATTTAAAGAAATCAAAAGAAGCTTTTAAAAGAGCACGAATGTAAATTATTTATAATTGGCTAGTTGGTAAATAAGTCAATTCCAAAATAAATCAAAGCCCCTAAAACAAGAAATCTTATAGATTTTCCAATCAACATCCATAATGAAACCTTAAAGGCATCAACTTTAAAAATACCCAATGCTAGAGTTAAAATATCCCCACCAAGGGGAAGCCAAGTAAAAAATGCTGCAACACTACCCCAACGATCTATTTTTTCTTTAAATGAATAAACTTTTTCTTTTTTTATTCTAAAAATTTTTTCAATTTTCTTCCAGTCACCTATTCTACCAATATAATATGTTGTTACACCACCCAACCAATTACCAACGCAAGCAATTATAATACACAATTGAAGATTAAACCCCTTTGCAATTAATATTCCTAGCATAATTTCTGGGCTTAGTGGGATCAGAGTAGCAGTCAAAAAACTGACTATAAATAAACCCAAGTATCCTAATTCTACAAAATAATCCATATACTAAATAAAAAACCCTCTTAAAAGAGGGAATCTTGCGGTCTGGACGGGACTCGAACCCGCGACCCCATGCGTGACAGGCATGTATTCTAACCAAACTGAACTACCAGACCGAAAACTACAATAAGGCGTTAAGAAATTCGGCATAAACACTTTTCTGGGCTACCCCAACTTGTCTATTGACCATTTCTCCATCCTTAAAAACTAAAACAGTAGGAATATTCCTGACACCAAACTGAGCTGCAAACTTTTGATTGGAATCAACATCAACTTTTCCGATAATTGCTTTATCAGCAAAATCATCACTCAAATCTTCAATAATGGGCCCCAGCATTCTGCATGGTCCACACCACTCTGCCCAAAAGTCTACAAGCACTGGCTTGTCGGATTTCAGAACTAATTCTTCAAAATTATCATCGTTTATCTCTACTGCCATAAATTTTTTTGCCAAAAATATAAATAAATAATTATAAATCTAGTTTAATCTAAATTCTAATTTTTTTTCTTTCAAAGATTTAATTAGTTCCTCAGATATTTTGACCTTATTTTTAACTGAATGTAGATTTATATTTAATCCATTTCCATTTGCCGATAAGTTAAATACGATCTCTTGATCACCTTTATGTTTTTTTACTAATTTTTTGAAAAAATCAATATGATTTTGCTCAATTAAGTGAGCATCCATTTTAATTGATATTCTCTTGGTATTGAACGCAAGAGTATCTTGGAGTTGTTGAAAGTTTAAGAATTGAATTCTTGGATCCCCGATTCTTCCGGTTTCAGCATCTTTCCAACCTTCTTTAATGTACATCTTAATATGAACAAAATTATTTTCGATCAAAAAATGTTGGAATTTTAAATAATCTTCTCCAAAAATTCTTAATTCATAAGATTCAAAATAATCCTCTATTATGAATGTTGCCCATCCTTTTCCATTTTTTGAAATCTTATGTTGAACCTCTCCAATAATCCCACCAATTCTAACCTCTTTATCAACTAACTTTCTTAAATCTTTTAAATCGTTAAGATGGATGTTGGTCAGAAACTTCAATGTATCAAAATAATCATCCAGCGGGTGACCTGAGATATAAATCCCAACTACGTCCTTCTCTTTTTTTAATTGATCTAGTTTAGACCATCTATCACACTCAGGGAAACTTGGTTCACTTATTTTTATTTCATCCGCGTCAGAAAATAGACTGGTTTGGGGTGAATTTTCTCTTTCCTGAAATTTGGAACCAAACCGAATTGCCTTTTCAATAAATGTTACACCATCTCCATTTTCGAAAAAATACTGAGCTCTGTGTGCGTTATCTACAGAATCAAAAGCACCTGCCAGTACAAGACTGTCAAATGCTTTTTTATTTGCTGATCTCAGATCGACTCTTTTTGCAAAATCAAAAATTGATTTATACTTTCCGGTTTGCCTTCCCTCAACAATGGCTTTTACAGCACTTTGTCCTACTCCTTTGACCGCACCCATTCCAAAACGAATTGAATTATTATCATTAACATTGAATTTAAAAATTGACTCATTTATGTCTGGACCAAGTACATCAATTGACATATGCTTACACTCTTCCATAAAAAAACTAACCTGTTTTATATCATTCATGTTATTTGATAAAACAGCAGCCATGTATTCGGAGGGGTAATGTGCTTTTAAGTATGCAGTCTGATATGCGATCAAAGCATAACAAGTTGAATGTGATTTATTAAATGCATACGATGCAAAAGCTTCCCAATCTTTCCAAATTTTCTCTAAAATCTCTGGTTCATATCCATTTGATTTACCACCTGATATAAATTTTGGCTTTAATTTTTCGAGCAATGAGAAGATTTTTTTTCCCATTGCCTTTCTCAATGTATCAGCATCACCTTTTGAGAAATTAGCTAATTTTTGTGAAAGTTGCATAACCTGTTCTTGGTAGACTGTAATTCCATAAGTTTCCTTAAGGAACTCCTCCATTTCAGCAATATCATATTTGATTTCTTCAGTTCCATTTTTTCGGCGAACAAATGAAGGAATATACTCCAAAGGACCAGGCCTGTACAATGCGTTCATTGCAATTAAATCCTCAAAAACAGTAGGTTTTAAATCTCTCAAGTATTTTTGCATTCCAAGACTTTCATATTGAAAAATTCCGACTGTATCTCCTTTTTGGAATAACTCATATGTTTTTTCGTCCTCAAGTGATATATTGTCTATATCGATCTCTTTCTTGTGTCTATACTTTATTAATTTGATAGTATCCTTAATCAAAGTCAATGTTTTTAATCCGAGAAAATCCATTTTTAGAAGACCCGCATTTTCAACAACTGAATTATCGTACTGTGTTACCACTAAATCTGAATCTTTTGCAGTTGCAACAGGGACGAATTTTGTTATATCATCTGGGGTTATGATTACTCCGCATGCATGAACTCCAACATTTCGCAGACTACCTTCTAAAACCCTTGCTTGATTAATTGTTTCAGATTGAAGATTATCGCCATCCGCTATATTTTTTAATTCAATAGCGTTTGAATAATCATCTGATCTCATCGATGAGCTTAATTTCTTTTTGTCAGAATCAAATATGTCAGAAAGCTTCGTCATATTTGGAACTAGCTTTGCCAAATAGTCTGCATCTGAAAGGGATAAATCTAAAACTCGTGCTGTGTCACGAATCGAGGATTTTGCAGCCATTTTACCATATGTAACAATCTGGGCAACTTGATCAGAACCATACTTCTCAATAACATAATCAATAACCTTACCTCTTCCATCATCATCAAAATCTATATCTATGTCAGGCATACTAACCCTGTCAGGGTTAAGGAACCTTTCGAAAAGCAAATCATACTTTATTGGGTCTATTTTTGTAATACCAAGACAGTATGCCACTATTGAGCCTGCCACTGAGCCTCTTCCAGGCCCAACCGAGACTCCCATTCTTCTAGCTGCTTGGATCAGGTCTTGAACAATCAAAAAATAACCTGGATAGCCAGAATTTTTAATAACTTCTAATTCAAAATCTATTTTTTCTTTTAGACCATCATTTATATTTTCATACTTTTCACTGGCACCCTCATAAACAAGATGTTTTAAATATTCGTTCTCTATATCATTTGAAGTTGAACTAAAATTCTCTGGAATTGAAAATTTTGGTAATAGAACTTCTCGACTTAAATCATAAAACTCAACTTTTTCAACTAATTCAGAAATATTGTTGATTGCATCCGGATAATTTTTAAAAAGTTCAATCATTTCATCTTTAGTTTTGAAATAATATTCCTGATTTTTTAGACCATATCTAAAACCTCTCCCTCTTCCAATGGGTGTTGATTGTTGTTGACCATCTTTTACACATAATAAAATATCGTGTGCATTAGCATCCTCTTTAGATATATATTTGGTATCGTTAGTTGCTATTAATTTTATATCATGATTTTTTGAAAATTTTAATAGTTGTGTGTTAATTATTTCATTTTCTTCTTCACCATGAATATTCATTTCCAAGTAAAAATCATCCATAAAATTTTCCTTCCACCAAATACATGCTTCTAAAGCTTGTTTTTCTCCTACGTTGATTATTTTATTTGATATTTCTCCATATTTTGAGCCAGAAAGAACGATTAACCCTTCTTTATATTTCTTAACTAAATCTTTGTCAATTCTAGGAACATAATAAAATCCATCTGTGTATCCGATAGAACACATTTTCATAAGATTTTCATATCCCAATTTATTCTTAGCAAGAAACACAATTTGATAGCCATCGTCTCTGTATGATTTATCTAATCTATTCTCACAAACATTTAACTCACAACCTAGAATTGGTTTGATTATTTGGTCTTTATTTGATAACTCATCATTATAATTCTTGACCGCTCTGTAGAAATGGAAGCAACCCATCATATTGGCTTTATCAGTTAGAGCAACTGCATTCATTTTATACTCTGCAGTTTTTTTAACTAGATCCGAAATTTTTGTTGTTGATTGTAAAACAGAGAACTGTGAGTTGTTGTGAAGGTGAACAAAATCTGATTTGAAATTAGTATTAACTGAATCATCGGTATTTGATTTATTAGTTTGATTTTGTTCTTTTAATTTTTTTGACTCTACTTTTAAATTTATATGGGTGATTCCAAAACTTGAAACTTTATTGGAGAATGTAGCTGAAATTTTTTTTTGAAAATTTTCAAAATCCTGAATCAAAGAAGGATCAAATAATTTTAGTCGAATCAATTCAAAAAATACCATTGCGTTTGCCTCGACATCTGCAGATGCATTGTGTGCATTTTCAAACTTGTTTTTAAAAAGATTTTCATAAAGCTCAACTAAGGTTGGATACTTAAATTTTCCCGACTTACCTCCAGGCAATTTGCAAACTTTAGCTGTATTTTCTGTACAAGTATCTAATACTGTTTTATTTAACAATTGATTTTCAATATCCAATCTAAAGAGCTCAGATGCAACAACATTAATATCAAACTTTAAATTATGTCCAACTAGGTATTCTGAGGATTTAAGATCCTTCAAAAATTCTTTTAGTACAGTCTTAATAATCACACCATTCTCGGATGCCAACATAGTGGAAATACCATGAACTTTTTCAGACTCGAAAGGAATGTCAAAATCGCTAGGTTTGATTAGATAGCTCTTATTTAAAATTAAAACTCCATTATCATCATGAAGTTGCCAGGCTAATTGAACAATTCTTGGCCAATTATTTGTGTCACTAATTGGGGCATCCCATCTTTTGGGCAAGCCTGTAGTTTCAGTGTCAAAAATTAAAAACATATAACCTTTAAATTTAGTTATCTTTTTATATAAATCAGGTTTAAAAAAAAATTAATTATTCTTGATTTTTTGACAAATTCGATTATTTTTGCTGTCCATTAATAAAATTGGTTTCGAACCTTAAAATTTAATATTATGTCAGTTAGAATAAGACTTCAAAGACACGGTAAAAAAGGAAAACCTTTTTACTGGATTGTCGCAGCCGACCAAAGATCAAAAAGAGACGGTAAATATTTAGAAAAATTAGGAACTTACAATCCAAACTTTAATCCGCCATTAGTTGAATTAAATATCGATGCAACAGTAAAATGGATTCAATTTGGAGCTCAACCATCACATACAGCAAAATCTATTATTTCAAAAGAGGGCGCACTCTTAAAAAATCATTTACTAAATGGTGTTAAAAAAGGTGCCATGACAGAGGATGAAGCTGATAAAAAGTTTGAAGATTGGGTTAGTGAAAAGAATAAAAAATCAGAAGATAAACTATCTCAAATTCAAAAAGAACTTTCTGAAAAAAAGAAAAAAGAATTGGCTCTTGAAAAAGAAGCCAGTGAAAAAAGAAAGCTAGCTGCTATTGCTGCTGCTGAAGAGGCTGCTGCTGATGAGGCTCCTGCTGAAGAAGCACCTGCTGAAGAAGCACCTGCTGATGAGGCACCTGCTGAAGAAGCACCTGCTGAAGAAGCACCTGCTGAAGAAGCACCTGCTGATGAGGCACCTGCTGAAGAAGAAAAAAAAGATTAATGTCTAATGACAATTGATGAGTTAGTTTTATTTGGAACTATCTCCAAACCATTTAGTTTCCAAGGTCAATTAATTGTTTACTCCAATTTTAATAGCATCAGCTCAAAGACAGTTTTTGTAAATATTGATGATAGTTATGTACCCTTCAAACTTGTGAATTCAAGCTTACATAAAAAAAATCTTTTCAAGTTTAACCTTTCTGGAATCAATGATGAAGAAAAAGCTAAAAGTCTTGTGAAGAAAGAGGTTTACATAAAAAAAGATGAATTAGTTAAAAATGAGGACAGTTTAGATTTCTTAATAAATTTTACTTTATATAATAAAAAGGTTTTCATCGGGCCTATAATTTCAACCATAAGCAGAATTGGACAAGATTTAATTGTTGTAGATTATAAGAACAAGAATGTTTTAATTCCATTTGCTAAGCAATTGATAACTAACATTGATAAAGAGGAACAAATTTTGGAAATGGACTTACCAAACGGGTTACTTCAAATATAATGGATACAACAAGAGTTAATAAATTTCTAAGTCAATCAGGATTCTGTTCTAGAAGAGAAGCTGATAGTTTAATTTATGAGGGTAGAGTTACTGTAAACAACAAATTAATAGAACCAGGTTTTAAAGTTACAACTCAGGATGTTGTTAAAGTTGACGGTGAGATTATCAAAAATAGAACTAAAAGTTTCACATATATCGCTTTCAACAAGCCCAAAGGAATAGTGTGTACAACAGATACCACAAGAGAAGAAAAAAATATAATAGATTTTATTAATTACAAAAAAAGAATTTTCCCGATTGGTAGATTAGATAAACTGAGTGAGGGCCTAATTTTGTTAACTGATGATGGGGACATTGTAAATAAAATTTTAAGATCCAGAAACGATAACGAAAAAGAGTATTTGGTGACAACAAATAAAAAGATTACGAAAGCGGTTTTAAAAAAACTAGAAAATGGTGTTCCAATTTTAAATACAACCACAAGAAAGTGTCAAACAAGATATATTAATGATTATCAATTTAAAATTATTCTAACACAAGGACTAAATAGACAGATCAGAAGAATGTGTCAATATTTTGATTACAAAGTGAAAAAACTTGAGAGAGTAAGAATAATAAATATAAACTTAGATGTACCTAGAGGTAAATGGAGACACCTAAAAAACGATGAAGTAAAATTTTTAAAAAGTCTGTAAATTTGTTCTTTGAAACATTTAAAATTCTTTTGTTTTACAATCATTTTTCTTAATAATGTTTTTTCACAAGAAAGAATAATTGTTAATGATACCGTTAAGTTGGATGAGGTGGTTGTTGAACCAATTGATGGATTATTAGCAGATAAAAAACAGCTTTATCCCGTGAGCAATCTAAAATTTGAAACATTTCAAACCCTAACACCACAAATTAAGATTAGTGAATATCTTGAATCAGTTCCCGGACTTTTCATAATGAACAATAATAATTTTGCTCAAGATGCTAGAATATCAATTAGAGGGTTTGGTGCTAGAGCCAACTTTGGAATCAGAGGAATCAAGATTTTTGTAGATGGAATTCCAGAAACCTCCCCCGATGGTCAATCACAAATTGACAATGTTAACTTAGAAATAATTGAAAGAATAAATGTTTATCGAGGTAATAACTCGTCCTTTTTTGGAAGTTCAGCCGGTGGAGTAATTTCAATCACAACATTAGAAAATTTTGAAGAAAATTTTGTAAATATTGGATTATCATCAGGATCATTCTCAACTACCAAAACACAGGCCAGCCTAGGAATAAAAAATGAAAATGAAAAAATGATTTTCTTTATTTCAAGCACAAATTCTGAGGGATATAGAAAACACAGTGGATTCAAGAACTTTAATGCAAACTTTAAATATTTGACAAATCTTGGTGACAAAAATAAATTACAAATTGTTGCTAATGTACTTGACAGTCCCGACGCAATGGATCCGGGTGGTTTAAACGCTTACGAAGTGGAATCAGATAGAAGACAAGCGAGGGCTAGAAATATTGAATTTGACGCAAGAGAGAGTGTAAAACAGTATAAACTAGGAATCAATTTAAAAAGTACATTTAACAATTTTGGATTAACTAACTCAATCTATTACAATAGAAGGCTTTTTGATGGAAAACTGCCATTTAGAAATGGTGGAATTATCATATTAGATAAATCATTCTGGGGTTATAAACTTAATTTTGAATTTGATAATTCTCTGAACTATAACCTTGGTTTTTCATACAATAATCAAAATGATCATCGAAAGAGATTTGTAAATGATTTGGGTTTGAGATCTGAGATTGTAATGAACCAATTTGAAAAATATGATAACATTGGTTTGTATATGTTCAGTTCTAAAAAGATTGGAAAATTTATATTTTCCGCTGGAATAAGGTATGACAACAATACAATTACTCTTGAAAATATATTAACAAATTCAGAGAAAATTTCTGAGAGTATCAAATCAATAAACCCTTCATTTAATCTGAATTATGCAACTAAAAATTTTGATGTTTTTTCAAATATTTCAAGTGGATATGAAACACCAACGCTTAATGAACTATCTGCTACAATTGATCAATCAGGATTTAATAGTGATTTAAAATCCGTTAAATCTAAATCTTTTGAAATTGGAATTTCTAATTATGAAAAATTTACAAAATTAAAATACAACCTAAGATATTTTAATATTCTTACTGAAAATGAAATTATACCATTTGAATCAACAACAGGGCAAGTTATATATCAAAATGCAGGAAAAACAATAAAAAAAGGAGTTGAATTTGAGTTAAATACAAAATTAAATTCAAATTTTATGATTGATTACTCACTAACAAAAGGTGAGTATGCCTTTGAAGATTTTTCAAATGGGGAAATAGACTATTCAAATAATAATATTGCAGGAATACCAAATAACTTTCACAAACTGAGTTTAAGATACTTTGACGATAACCTAAATCTAATTATTAGCTGGAAAAAGGTTGGAAAAATTTATGCCAATAATTCTAATACAACTTTTATTGAAGGATATGATTCAATAAATTTTAATATATCTGGTGATATTTCCTTATTTGGATTGGACATCACACCATATTTTGCAATTGAAAATTTATTAAGTGAAGATTATATTGATAACATCAGAATTAATGCATTTGGATCAAGGTTTTATGAACCTGCTCCTAAAATCAGTTTTATGTCAGGACTGAAATTGAATCTATGAAAAAAAGAGTAGTTATTGTTGGTGGAGGTATTAATGGGTTAACTGCGGCAAATTATTTACAGAAGCAAAACTTTGATGTTAAAATTTTGGAAAAAAATAATAATATTGGTGGAGCTTGTGTTAAGGATTCAGTTGTTATTAACAAAAAGCCTGTAAATTATCCCAAAGGTGCAACAGTTTTGGGGATGATGCAAAAGTTTGTTTTCGAAGAAACTAACCTTTCAAAATTTATTAAAACTTACTATCCAAAAAGTCCAAAACTGGTATATTTTAAAAACAATTTTGAACCCACCCGAATTTACCAAGATGTAAATCTTTTAAAAAAAGAATTACAGATCAAATGGAATGAAAAAGGTGATATTGAAGGATTTAGAAATGATGAAGCTATAGTAATTAAATATTTACAAAATATTTATAAAAAAAGTACTGTTCCAGATATTTCAGATGCTGAAAATATACTAGGAAAGAAAATTACAGAACTATGGATCAAAGGCTCAGCATATGATTTATTAAATCATTATTTCACATCAGAAAAAACCAAATTATACATGGGGATGACAGTTACTGAGAGTGGTCCAGCATCAATTTTTCAAAAGGGTACAGCATTTACAATACCATTAATGGATTCAGGTTCAATTTTTAATGGTTATTGGGGTTTTGTAAAAAATGGAATTTGGGAAATCTCTGAAAATTTAGGAAAAATTAATGAGTCGATAGGAGTTAAAATTGATTACTCAGTCTCAATAAAAAATATTGATCACAAATCAAAAAAAATATTTCTTGATAATAAAGAATTAGATTATGATTACCTATTATTTGCAACAGATCCAATAACTCCCGCCCGATTGCTTAAAGATGATAAAAAAATTAAAACTATTAATGACAAAGAATTTATTGGAACAAGTGGAAAGATAACTGCTTTCTTTAAAAACCCAGTTGTTTGGAAATATCCAGCTAATGACGACTCACTGGATACATCGTTTAGATTTATTTTTTCAAATTCAGATCTTGGTGAGTTTGAAAAATCCAGCCAGATTGCGTACAAAAATCATAAAGACTATGAACCTGGCTACATTCAAATTTATCCAGAAGGTGCGGCTCAGCGAAAAATGGGAAATGATGAGGGAATTGAAAAACTAATTCTTTTTTCAAAAAACTTTTCATTTAACAAAAAATCCAAGGATCTTGTAGACTGCAAACAAGATATTTTGAATCTTTTGTCAAAATATATTGTTAATGTTGATGACTTAATTGAAACAAAATTTCTAACACCTGCTGATCTCAAAGAAACTTTTTATTTCCCAAAAGGTAATATAGACCACATGACTTTAAGTGGCAATCAGAACTTCGATAAAAGAACATTTTCCAACCAACCAAAAGAAAGTTTTTTTAGATATTTTGATTATGATAATATTTATTATTGTGGAGCTGGGTCATTTCCTTGTGGAAGTGTGGCAGGAACACCTGGATATATGTGTGCAAAACATATAATTAATTTCAATTAAATACTTTCGATTAATTATTTCTTTTGGTATAAATTTTGCTTAATTTTGATCATGGATTTGAAAATGCCGGGTACTGACTTACACGCAGAGCTTTTAAAGACCAAAAAAAGGTCAAAAATAAACCAAGACATCAATATAGATCTTAGCCTAGATTACAAACTTGATAAAATTAATTCTGACAGAATCTTTCATATTTCAGACATAAAAAAGATATGTATTGATTATAGACTGAGGTTTTTAGATTTTGAATTGTTTAAGGGCATAGTTCCTGATGAAGCATATAAAAATTTAAAAAGTTTTTATTCGGATCATAAGGAAATAAAAAGGGAAATTAAAATGATGGCACCATCAAGCCTATTTCAACTAGAAAATTATGATGATCCTCTAATGTTTGCTTCACTTGGTAATGATTATTTTTATTTGATCCACAAATGGGGTAATGATTTAAGCTTTTTCAGAAAGGTAATGATGTGGCCCTTTAAAAGTTTGTACAATATCATCATGTTTATGTGTTTTATTTCTCTGTTTTTAACACTCATAATTCCAAAAGATTTGTTTCAATATGAAAACAATCCTGGAGCTGAATTTTTCATAACCTACCTATTTGTCTTGAAATCTGTAATTGCCATTTTCATTTACTACGGTTTTGCACTTGGTAAAAACTTTAATGAGTATATCTGGAACAGAAAATTTTATAATTAATAAACTAGACTGCATTTTTTTGTAATTGCTTTTACAAAGATGAAAATATTAATTAGGCTAGGACGGAGGAGCTTAGTAAAGTTGTTTCAGGCCTAAGTTCTACTATACATTCAAAATTCAAGTAAAATATCTATGTTAAATAAAAAAACGGAAGACAATCTTTCGAACGTCTCCCGTCAAGTACTCGGGGCGGGACTTGAACCCGCACGAACATTACTGTTCATTGGATTTTAAGTCCAACGTGTCTACCAATTCCACCACCCGAGCAGTGGAGCGAAAGACGGGATTTGAACCCGCGACCCTCACCTTGGCAAGGTGATGCTCTACCCCTGAGCTACTTTCGCAAATAGCGGATAGCAAATGTAAAATAAAAAATTAAACTCATGTATCATCTTTATTAATTTTTTGTTTCAATTCACTTAACTTAACCAATGCCTCAATTGGTGTTATATTATCCATATCAATTGATTCTAACTCACCCTTTAAGTTCTGAAAACCATCATCATTAAGACTAAAAAAACTTAATTGTAAGTCAGAGTTTTCATCAACATCAAACTTATTTTTTTCACTGTGTGATTTTTCCAACTTTTTGAGAATTTTTTTTGAGATATTTATGATTTTCTCAGGCATTCCGGCCATTTTCGCTACATGAATTCCAAAGCTGTGAGCACTTCCACCAGGGATAAGTTTTCTCAAAAAAATTACGTCTTTACTAGTCTCCTTCACTTGCACGTTATAGTTTTTGATTCTTTTGAATTTATCCGCCATCATGTTTAATTCATGATAATGAGTAGCGAAAAGCGTCTTGGGTCTATTAATATTTTCATGCAAGAACTGTGTAATCCCCCAAGCAATTGAAATTCCATCGTATGTACTTGTCCCTCTACCTATTTCGTCCAATACTACCAAACTTTTATCACTAATATTATTTACTATAGAGGCAGACTCCAACATTTCAACCATAAATGTTGATTCACCTTGGGAAATGTTATCACTTGCCCCAACTCTGGTAAAAATTCGATCAAAAAAGCCCATTTCGAGTTCCGTTGCCGGAACATAAGAACCAATCTGTGCAAGAATTGCTATTAGTGCAACTTGACGTAGTATCGCTGATTTTCCAGACATATTAGGCCCTGTAATCATTAAAATTTGGTGATCTTCATTATTCAACTTGATATCATTTGGAATATAATGCTTTCCATCATCTAATGTATGCTCAATAACAGGGTGGCGTGAATTTTTTACGTAGAATTTATTTTTATCATTAATTATTGGTTTTACATAGCTTAATTCATCAGCACAATGTGAGAATGATAATAAACAATCCAAGTATGCAATACATGATGCATTTTTCTGTATTATATCTATTTTTGTTTGAATTTTTCTAACAAGATTGTTAAACTCCATATATTCAATTTCAAGAATTTTTTCTTCAGCATTCAAAATTTGATTCTCATGAATTTTTAGCTCATCTGTAATATATCTTTCAGCGTTTACTAAGGTCTGCTTCCTAATCCAATCAGTTGGAACTTTATCTTTGTGTGAATTTGTTACTTCTAAATAAAAACCAAAAACATTATTAAAACTTATTTTAAGAGATGAAATCCCAGTTTTTTCTATTTCTCTTTCTAAAATTTCGTCCAGTGTTTTTTTACTATTATTTAAAATATCTCTTGTATTATCTAATTCTTTATTTACTCCTTTATTTATAACACCTCCCTTGTTTATTGATGCAGGTGCATCAGGGTTTAAATAATCATCCAAAATTTTAGTAATGGTATTGCTCAGTACCAACTTATTTTGGATTGCTACAGTATTTTTATTTTTTGATTTTTTGAGAAAAATCTTGATTTTATCTATACTCTTTAAAGAATTTGATAAATAAATTAAATCTCGCGGGTTGGTTTTGAAATTTATGAGTTTAGAAATAATTCTTTCAATGTCGGATATAGAATTAAATTGGCTTATAAACTCATCGTTATTTATATAATTTTCCTTTAATTCATCAACAATACTGTATCTTTTATTTATTTCATTTACATCAATTGAGGGAAAACACAGCCATCTTCTCAAAAGTCTAGATCCCATTGCTGTTTTGGTTCTATCAATTATTTCGATTAAGCTTTTACCACCTTCATTCTTACTATTTAATATTTCTAAGTTTGAAATTGTAAATCTATCCATCATCAAAGATGAAGTGATATTAATTTCGATTAACTTGTTAACATGAGATAGTTTTTTTTGATGTGACTCTTTCAAATAAAATAGAATCATAGATGCTGAGATTAAACCGATATTATTCTTATCAATTCCAAATCCTTTTACCGACTTTACATTAAAATGATCATAAATATTTTTTAAAGCAGTGTTAAAATTTAGCATCCAGTCATCAACATAAAAGAAAAAAGATTTATCAATATTCGTATCACTTAAGAATTTTAAATCTTTTCTGGAAATAAGTATTTCTTTTGGTTCAAAGTTTTTCATTAAGTTTAAAATATAATTCAATGAACCTCTGCTCAAAAAGAAATCACCAGTTGAGACATCTAATAATGATAATCCAAATTGATCATCTAAAACATTTATAGCTGCAAGAAAATTATTTTTCTTTGATGTTAAAATTTCGTCATTTAGTGAAACACCGGGTGTTATGAGATCTGTGACTCCTCGTTTAACAATTTTTTTAGTCAATTTAGGGTTTTCCAATTGCTCACATATAGCAACCCTATGACCAGCCTTCACTAATTTATGTAGGTAAGTGTCTAGCGAATGGTGTGGAAAGCCGGCGAGTTTTGTTTCTTTATTTACACCAGAACCTCTTTTTGTCAGCACAATTCCTAGCACTTTAGAGGCAATTACAGCATCTTCATGAAATGTTTCGTAAAAATCCCCAACACGAAAAAGCAAAATTGATTTAGGATATTTTGATTTAATATCATTGTATTGCTTCATTAAGGGGGTTTCTTTTTTCATATTTTACTGTAATTAAAATAATTATTTATAAGTTTATTTTATCGGTTTTTAAATGAAAAAATTAAAAAACTCTGAATTAAACAGAATTGATGTTAAATCATTTAAATCTATTAAAAAAACTCCATTAATTGTTGTTTTAGACAATATTAGAAGTCTTAATAATATCGGGTCAATTTTTAGAACATGTGATGCATTTCTTGTCTCAAAAATATACTTGTGTGGGATCACAGCTAAACCTCCAAATAGAAAAATTAATAAAACAGCCCTAGGTTCAACTGATAGTGTTGAATGGGAGTATTTCAAATCAACAATAAAATTAATAGAAAAGTTAAAATCAGAGGGCGTAAAAATTTGGTCTATTGAGCAAGTTGAAAGAGCTCAAAAGCTAAATGGTATAGAAAAAATAAATAGTAAAGTGATGCACGCTATTGTTTTTGGTAATGAAATTAAAGGAGTTGATCAAAAAATAATTGATATTTCGGAAAATACTATTGAGATTGATCAATACGGAACGAAACATTCGCTAAATGTTTCTGTTGCTGCAGGTATTGTGATTTGGAAATTTTACAACTCATTACATTAAAAATCTAATTTTTCAATCATTTTATTTTTTTGAATTGAATCTAAAAAAACTGAAATTAATTGTCCTGACTGTGGATCTTTTAATTCATTATTGATTTCAAGTAAAGGAATTAAGACAAAATCTCTATTGCTGTATCGAGGATGCGGAATTACCAATTTTTTATTATTAACTATTTTATTTCCAAAAAGAATGATATCAATATCAATTATTCTTGATTCGTATTCATTGGCAAGCCTTTCAGTTCTACCCATTTCTTTTTCAATACTTAAAATACCTAATAAAATATCTTTAACTGCTAGAAAACTTGATACTTCAATACAGCAGTTGAAAAAAAAATCTCCATCAAAACCAATAGCGGGGTTTTTATATATGCTTGAAATTTTCTCAACGTTTCCAATGTTTTTATTAATTCTGGAAATGCAATTTATAAGATTAAACTTTCTGTTTCCAACATTTGTTCCAAGTGAAAAATAAATTGTTGATTTCTTCAAAATATTGAACTTAAAGATTAATTTTATTCGAGCAAAAATAATGGATTACAGCGATAATAAGAAAGTTGAATTAGCCAAAAAGATATATTTATACCTTGGAGCAATTTTTATTACATCTTTAGTCGTTTCAAATTTAATTTTTCAAAAATTTTTCTTTTGGCATCCATTTGAATTAGAAATATTTGGATTCAAATTATTCGAGCTTTCGGTTGGTATTTTACCTTACCCAATAACCTTCTTAGTAACAGATCTTATTTCTGAAATCTATGGAAAGAAAAAAGCTAATGAAGTTGTGATTGCAGGAATTTTCGCATCCTTTTTTTCATTATCGATAATTTTTACAGCAAATGAAGTACCAGCTATTGTAGATTCGCCTGTGAACAATGAAACCTTTACACAAGTGTTTTATTTGTCAGGTGTTGCCGTGTTGTCATCTATGTTAGCTTACTTATTTGCACAATTCATTGATATTAGAATTTACCATTTTTGGAAGAAAAAAACCAAGGGAAGATTGTTGTGGTTAAGAAATAACTTTTCAACTTTCACATCACAATTTATTGACTCATTTACAGTTATTTTTTTACTTTGTTCATTCGGCGCTCTTCCATGGGAATCGTTTTTAGGTCTTCTTCTTTCAGCGTTCATCTTCAAGGTACTTGTCGCGCTGATTGACACTCCATTACTATATTTAGGTGTTTACTTATTTAGAAAAAAGTTTGACTTGAAAATAAATGAAGAAATCAAAATTTAGATAATCTCTAAATCAATTAAATAACCCTGGTTATTTCTAATATTAATATAATATTGATCATTGAAGATTAAGTACTGACCCTTAATTCCTGTCAACTTTCCCCTAAATTGATTTTCTTTGGTCAAATCTATTTTTTTTGGATTCGAGAGAACGTTTTTAATTGGAAATTTGAGTTTATATATCTCATCATTATCTTCAATATTTTTTATTAACTCTTTATTCATATTTTTTATACACTCTTTCTTCTGTGCTATCAAATCAATATCAAAATTTTGAGATTGCAGCATTTTGATTGCTGAGGTTGTCGATTTATAGTATTTCTTTAAACCAACTTCTGTAATTCCAGCGTTATATCTATTATCAAAATGTGCAACAATTATTGCCTGAGAGGCGCCTTGGTCAATCCATCGTGTGGGTATTTGGCTTGCCCTGGTAATACCAACTTTCAAATCGCTAGTTAATGACAAATACAAAACGTGTGGGGATAATTGCATTTTTTTTTCAAACTCTAGGTCACGGTCCTCAACACCCAGATGAGCTTTACTAAGTTCGGGGCGAGTATTCCAAAATCCTGCCTGTGGAAGTTCAAAAAAACATTTATTACAAAGACCATTTCCCTTAATTTTGGAATCAGAATTACAACTTAGACACGAATATCCCCTGAAAAGAATTGAAATTTCTTTATTAATTGCATCATTCAAGTATATAAAATCATCACCCATATCCAAAAAGTAATTAATTGGACTTGTAAATTCAGTTTGCATTTTTTTAAAAACTCCGTTGAACATTTTATATTAATTTTACAATATAAATATAATGCCATTTTCATTTATAAATACTGTTGCATCATGGATGTTAAAAAAAAGAATTCATCAGATTGAGTTATTTGAAAAGTATCCATTAGATGTTCAAAATGAAGAGTTAAAAAAACTTATTCAAATTTCGAAAAATACAGAATTTGGTAAGCAATATGAGTTTTCATCAATTGATAGTTATGAAACCTTTGCAGAAAGGATTCCAAGTTTCACCTATGAAGAATATTTTCCAATCATTAATAAAACTATAAATGGCAATCAAAATATTTTTTGGCCAGAAAAAATAAAGTGGTTTGCTCAATCTAGCGGAACAACTAATTCGAAAAGTAAGTTTGTACCAGTAAGTAATTCATCTTTGGATAATTGTCATTTTAAAGGTGGTAAGGATATGTTATGTCTTTATTTAAATAATAATGAAAATTCAAATATGTTCTTAGGTAAATCTTTAAGACTTGGCGGAAGTAGAAAGATATACGAGAATAATGATCATTATTTTGGGGATTTATCTGCAATTCTTATTGATAATTTACCAGTTTGGGCCGAGTTAATTAGTACCCCAAATAATGAAATTTCATTAATGGACAAGTGGGATGAAAAAATTACAGCTATTATCAAAGGAACATTGCAAGAGGATGTTAGAAGTCTGGCTGGTGTTCCTTCTTGGATGTTAACGTTGTTGAACAAACTATTAGAGACAACGGGGAAAAAATACATTGATGAAATATGGAAAAATTTGGAGGTTTATTTTCACGGGGGAGTTAGTTTTAAACCATATAAACGCGAATTCAATAACATTATTTCAAACAAAAAATTTAAATATTATGAGGTTTATAACGCTAGCGAAGGATTTTTTGCAATTCAAGATCAAAATGAAAGCGATGAGTTGCTTTTAATGTTAGACTATGGGATATTTTATGAATTTATAGAAATTGACAATACAAATCATTCAGAAAAAATTATTGATCTATCAAAGGTCAAAGTTGGTGTAAACTATGCATTACTGATTACTACTAATTCAGGTTTGTGGAGATATAAGATTGGTGATACAATAGTGTTTACAAATTTAAAACCGTTTAGAATTAAAGTTTCAGGTAGAACTAAACATTTTATAAATACTTTTGGGGAAGAGGTTATTATCGAAAATGTTGAAAAATCTTTAGAAATTGCTTTAAATAAATATAATTGCACAATTAAAGACTTTACTGTTGCACCACTTTACATGAAAAATGGTAAAAAAGGTAAACACGAGTGGATGATTGAGTTTGTAAAAGAGCCTAATAATCTTGATGAATTTATGAAAGAAATCGATTTTCAAATACAAAATAACAATTCTGATTATAAGGCTAAAAGATTCAAAAATATCACACTTGACAGACCAAGACTCATCAAAGCAAGAAAAAACTTATTTTACGATTGGTTAAAAAAGAAAAAGAAATTAGGTGGTCAAAATAAAGTGCCACGCTTACTCAATGAGAGAAGCTTTATCGAGGAATTAATTCAAATGAACTAGCTGGCTTTTTTGACATATGAAAACTGCGAATCTGAAAGCTTGGATTTGACGTAATTTTTATCAATTATTATTTTTTTTATTCCTGAACCAGGTGATTCAAACATGTAATCTACCAAAAAGGCTTCACAAATTGATCTTAAACCCCTTGCTCCTAACTTATATTCAAGGGCTTTATTTACAATAAAATCAAGTGCATCAGACTTAAAAATAATATCTATACCATCATATTTAAATAATCTCACATATTGTTTAGTTAAGGCATTTTTTGGTTCAACCAAAATCCTTCTAAGGGTTTCAAAATTTAAATCTTTTAAATAGGAAATTACAGGAAGTCTCCCCAAAATTTCAGGAATCAATCCGAATTCTTTAAGATCATTAGGTTTTATAAATTCTATTATTTGGTCGGATGTAACAGATGACTTTAACTTTGAATTTTTAAAACCTACTGCATTCATATTCATTCTCTTAGAAATTATTTTTTCTACACCAGCAAATGCACCGCCGGCAATAAATAAAATATTTTCTGTATTAAGTTTTATAAAATTTTGATCAGGATGTTTTCTACCTCCCTTGGGTGGAACATTGACAACTGCTCCCTCCATGAGTTTTAATAGAGCTTGCTGGACACCCTCACCTGAAACATCACGAGTTATAGAAGGGTTATCATTTTTTCTTGAAATCTTGTCGATTTCATCAATAAAAATTATTCCCTTTTCTGCTTTTTCTATCTTATAATCAGAGGCTTGAAGTAGTCTTGTCAAAATATTTTCAACATCCTCCCCCACATAACCAGCTTCGGTGAGGACAGTTGCATCAACAATTGCTATTGGAACCTCCAAAAGTTTGGCTATAGTTTTTGCAATTAGTGTTTTTCCCGTTCCTGTTGGACCAACTAAGATTACATTACTTTTTTCAATTTCAATATCAGGAGATTCGTTAGCAATTCTCTTGTAATGATTGTAGACACTAACTGAAATAATTTTTTTTGCATATTCTTGACCAACAACATAATCATCAAGGAATGATTTTATTTTTTTTGGATTTAAATCCTGTATATCAGATGAGGTTGTTATGTGATCATTCTCTTTGTGATGATTTAAAATTGAAAACGCTTGTTCAATACATTGATCACAAATATGAGCATCCTGACCCGCTACTAAAACTTTAGTCTGAAGTTTACTAAGACCGCAAAAGGAGCATGACAAGTTCTCTTCAGACATTATTTAGTTTTTTTTAGAACCTCGTCGATCATTCCATATTTTTTTGCTTCAGGTGCCTTCATCCAGTAATCACGATCAGAGTCAGAATAAACTTTATCATATTTTTGTCCTGTATGATCAGCAATTATCTCATAAAGTTCCTTTTTTAATTTGATAATTTCCCTTGCAGTGATTTCTATATCTGATGCTTGACCTTGCGCGCCACCAAGTGGTTGATGAATCATAACCCTAGAATGAGTTAGACCCGATCTTTTTCCCTTTTCACCAGCACATAGTAACACAGCAGCCATAGATGCAGCTATTCCTGTACAAATAGTTGCTACATCAGGGTTGATGAATTGCATAGTGTCATAGATTCCTAGACCAGCATAAACAGATCCACCCGGTGAATTAATATAAATTTGGATGTCTTTGTCTTTATCAGTACTCTCTAAAAAAAGCAATTGTGCTTGAATTATATTTGCAACTGAATCATTAATTGCAGTACCCAAAAAGATAATTCTGTCCATCATCAGTCTAGAAAAAACATCCATTTGGGCAACATTAAGTTGCCTCTCTTCAATTATGTAAGGCGTCATACTGCCAACTATTTTATCAAAATACATGGAATTAATTCCATGATGTTTTATTGCATATTTTTTGAATTCGTCCGAATAGTTCATTTTATAAATTTAAACATTTTTATCGTAGGCAGTTTCTATAAACTTTTTGTAATCTACCTTAGATTCTTTTTTGGTAATTTTATTTTTAAAAACATTGAGAATTTTTTCATTAAGTAACATTGAATAAATTCTTTTAAGTTCTTCCTGATTTGAGGAGACTCGCTGAACAATTGAATTTAATTCTTCATCATCAACTTTATTTTGCCCATACATAGCCATTTGTTTTTTGACCATTTCTTTAGCATAATCTTTAACAGCATCTGAGCTAATATCAATATTGTTTTCTTCAATTAGTTTGGATTCAATTAACTGATATTTGATACCCTTTGTTGATTGGGAAAACTCTTTTTCAATATCATTTTCGTTAACTTTTTCTTTTTGATTTGCAATCATTAATTTTTTTACAAAATGATCTGGTAATTCAATTTTAGTATTTGAAATTAATAGCTCTGCACAATCATTAAAAAACTTTTGATCTGACTGGTTTACAAATTGTTTTTCTATATCAAGTTTAACTTTATTTTTGAATTCCTTTTGGGACTTAATATCCTCATCCGCATATACCTTTTTGTACAATTCTTCAGAAAGTTCAGCTTTTTCTCTTTTTGAAATTTCAGTTATGTAAAAGCTTAAATCCCTACTAAAAAATTCATTTTCTTCGTTTTTAAATAATGAAGATAAATACTGTTCATCATTAAAAGATTTTTTATTTATTTTAATTGATGAACCAACTTTAGATTTAGACAAATGCTTTACAAAGAATTCCTTTTTGAATTTTTGTGAATCTAAACTAAGACTTTTATCATTTTCTGATTCTAGTTGTACTTTTCCTAAAATTGTGGATTCTTTGTCAGGATATTCCAATGTGATTAATTTTCCATATTGATTTCGTATGGATTCAACTTGTGAACTGATCATCTCATTGTCAGCTTCAATAGTATAATAAGTCGGTGGCTTTTTAGGTTTATAGTTTATTTTAAACTGTGGTTTGTGAGCTATCTCAAATTTTAAATTTATTTCATCTTTTGTCCAATCAACTTCATGTTCTTCAAAAGGTAATGGAGAGCCTAAAATTGAAATATTATTTTCAGAGATGTATTTTGAAATTTCATTTTGGACAATCTTGTTAATTTCATCTACTTTAACGGCCATACCGTATTGTTTTTTTATCAATCCAACAGGAACATTTCCTTTTCTAAAACCAGGGATATTTGCTTTTTTTCTATAACTCTTTATTGTTAAATCAACTTTCTCTACATAATCTTTTTTTTCAATTGTAAGATCTATTATGTATGTATTTTTTTTAGATTTTTTTTCGTTTATTTTCATAAAAAAGGAGGTCAAAAATAGACTATTTAGTATTTACTTCAAAATTCAGGTTCTCAAATAATTTAAGATTTCAATCAAAAACTTTTTTTGATTTTCGTAATGTATCCAATGGGATGAATTTTCAATAGTTACAAGGCTCAGCTTTGGGAATAATTTTTTTGCTTCAAATAAGCCTTGGTCATCTATATAATTTGAATATTCACCCTTAATAAACAAAATGTCTTCATTGAAAACCCTATCAGTTGTAATTGCTGAAGTTATTTTTAATATGTTAGACTTGATTGACTTTAAATTAAATTTAATTTTAAATTTTCCATTGCTGTCTCGATTTATATTTTTTGATAGAAAAGAAACAAAAGTATGGTCAGAAAAAAATCTTGAAAAATATTCATCAATTTGTTTTCTAGATTTTAAATTATTTAAATCCATTTTTGAAAAAGAACTAAATATTTTTTCATAGTCATTATTGTAAGCTTTCGGTAAAATATCAACTACAATAACTTTATTGACGTAGTTAGGATAATTCAAAGTAAAGTTCATTATTGTTTTTCCTCCCATGGAATGACCAATTAATGATGCTTTTTTAATTTTTTTTTCATCTAAGAACTTTTTTAAATCCTCACACATAGTTTGATAATCAAACTGGTCTGCATGAAAACTTTTGCCATGATTTCGTTGATCAACAAGAATGATTTCAAATCCATTATTAGCGAGGTTTTTTGCCACAGTAACCCAATTATCTAATGAGCCTAAGAGACCATGAAGGATAATTATTTTATGATTAGACGAACCGAAAACTTTGTGATTTAAAATCATCTATTTAGCTTGTCAATGTAAATATTAACTACATTTTGTATGCCTAAGTACAATGATTCACAAATTAATGCGTGTCCGATTGAAACTTCATCCAAATAAGGCATTTTTGAAGCAAAATATTCAATATTATTTAAATTCAAATCGTGACCAGCGTTAATACCCATATCAAGTTTGTTTGCTAGAACAGAGCATTCAATATATTGCTCAATTAATGACTTATTACCATTAGAAAAGCTCATAGCATAAGGCTCTGTATACAGCTCAATTCTTTTACAACCTGTTTCTGATGCATATTTAACCATTTCTATATCCGGATCCACAAATATTGATGTTCTTACACCTATGTCATCAAGTTGTTTGATAATTTTTGTAAGATAGTCCAAATTAGATTTTGTATCCCATCCAGAATTTGAAGTTATTGATTCAGGTCCATCTGGAACTAGTGTAACTTGATCTGGTCTAACTTCATTGACTAATTTTAAAAATTCAGGTGTTGGATTACCCTCAATATTAAATTCTTTTTTAATTACAGATTTTAAATTTCTAACATCAGCATATTTGATGTGTCTCTCATCGGGTCTGGGATGCACAGTAATTCCTTGAGCACCATAAGACTGAATGTCTTCAGCCATTTTGATTAGATTGGGGTTATTTCCACCTCTTGCATTTCTTAATGTTGCAATTTTATTAATATTAACACTTAATTTTATCATTTTTTCAAGCCAAAAATAAAAAAATAACCCTCATCGATCTACATTTTTTAGTTAATTTGCAATAATAATATTTTATGAAAATAGCTGTATTTTCAATCGAAGTAGGTGATGATGTTATAAGAGTAATTGATAAAATTTTTGATCTTTCAATAAATAAAAATATTTCTTATCAAATTTACTCGGAACTTTACAAATCACTCAATCTTAATGATCACAGTTTATTTAATAATCATAGTGACTTAGACCCCGAGGTTGATTTAATGATTAGTATTGGTGGTGATGGAACATTCTTGAGGACTCTAGATATAATTAGAGATAAAGGTATTCCTGTTTTAGGTATTAACACTGGAAGACTTGGTTTTCTCTCTACTATTAACGATCAAAACATAAGTAAGTTATATAATGACATTCTAAATTCAAATTATGAAATTGAAGAAAGATCAACCCTACAAGTAGAAGTTTTAAATTCAAATGTTCTTGACAAAGTTTTTTGTGTTGGTTTGAATGAAATAAGTATTGTTAGAAAAAACACAACATCATTAATTAATATTAAGACAAAGCTTGATGGTGAATATTTAAATTCTTACTGGTCTGATGGTTTAATAGTATCCACACCAACTGGTTCAACCGGATACTCATTAAGTTGTGGTGGTCCAATAGTTTCACCAAATAGTAACTCGCTAATTCTAACTCCTATTTCACCTCACAACTTGAATGCCAGACCCATTGTGATTTCAGATAAAACAAAAATTGAAATTAATGTTTCAGGTAGAGAGGATTTTCATTTACTATCAATTGACACAAAAATCATAAGCTTAAAAAAAGGGATGTCTATCATTATAGAAAAATCTCCAATTAAATTTAAGCTTGTAAACATGGATGGAAACTCTTACTATGAGACCTTGAGAGAAAAGTTATTTTGGGGAAAAGATAAAAGAAACTAATTTTGAAAATAATTGCGAAATATCTTGTCCTGTTCATATTTTTAATCTCATTCCAATTAAATTGTCAAAGAAATGAAATAGGTCTCTTGTTTGGTGGATCGAATTATATTGGTGATGTTGGCCCAACCACATATATTGACCCCATTTCATATGGTACCTACAGCTACGGTATTTTATACAGAAATAATTTTTCAGATAGGTTCTCAGTTAGATCACAAATTTCTAGCTCTGATGTAAAGTCTAGTGATTTAATGGATAATTCCCCAGAATACAGAAAATTGAGGGGAAAATCTTTTGAAAATACTGTTCAAGAAATTACCCTTGCTATTGACTTTAACTTTACAGAATTTGATGTTCAAGAGGATAAATTTCAATTTTCCCCATATGTAAGCACAGGATTAAGTTATTTTAGATATTATGGAATTCATTATCCTTTAGGTCAAACCACTGCTCAATCATATGGGAAAAGTTCTGATTTTGCAATACCTATTACTGTTGGAATTAAATCTAAAGTACTCAAAACCTTTGTTTTAGGTTTTGAGGTCACTGCACGGCATACCTTCACGGAAAATCTGGATGGTAGTTATCCAACTTTTGAAAACACAGAAATTTATTCAGAAAAAAGATTTGGGAGTGGGTTGAGTCAAGATTGGATTGTTTTTTCAGGTTTAACTTTAACATACGTTTTTGGAAATTATGAATGTAAATGTCAATAATGAATACATAAATAATATTGATCTGGGTAATCTGCCCAAGCATGTTGCTGTTATAATGGACGGGAATGGAAGATGGGCTAGAACATACGGGAAAAAAAGAATTTTTGGCCATACCAATGGTATCAATTCTGTCAGAGAAACAATTGAATCGTGTGTCGAGTTGGGGATAAAAAATTTAACACTTTATGTTTTTTCAGTTGATAATTGGAAAAGACCCAAAAGTGAAGTAAATGCACTAATGAAATTGCTTTTAAGATCGGTTAAAAATGAAATAGACGACATTAATAAAAATAATATTCGTATGAGAATTATTGGTTCAATTGATAAACTGTCAAAAAGTGTAAAAAATGAATTAATTGATGCATCTAACCTTACAATCAAAAATGATGGTTTAAACTTGAATTTAGCAATTAGCTACGGTTCAAAGACTGAAATAATTGACGCATTTAAACAGATTATTGGAAAAGTTAAAAAAAATATAATTTCCATTGAAAATATTGATGAAAAGCTAATAAATGATCATCTTTACACAAAAATTTCTAAAAATGTTGATCTTTTAATTAGAACGGGGGGAGAATTTAGACTTAGTAATTTTTTATTATGGCAAAATTCATACGCGGAATTGTTGTTTTATGAGATGCTGTGGCCCGATTTTAGAAAAAAAGATTTTTATGACTCGATTTTAACATTTCAAAAAAGAAATAGAAGATTTGGAAAAACTAATTAATTTAAAATACCTTTTCTTAATTATACTTATGACTAGTCATTTGGTCTTAGGTCAAGATAACGCATATGTCAAGGGAAAAGAGTATGTTATAAATGATATAAAGGTAACGGGCATAAAAAGTTTTAATGAACAAACTGTGATAACCTACACAGGTCTTTTTGTAGGTAAAAAAGTCCAAATTCCTGGTGAGGATATTAGCAAAATAATAAATAAACTTTGGAAACTAGAACTTTTTAGTGATATCAACTTCTACATCACAAAAATTATTGATGATAAAGTTGATCTAGAAATTTCAATAGTTGAATTACCTGCACTCTCAGAATACAAAATAACCGGTTTAAAAAAAGCAAAATCTGAGACCATTGAGGAAGAAATAGAAATTAAAAGAGGTCAAAAAATAACTGAAAATTTTATTGAAACAACAAAGAATTACATTATTAATAAATATCAAAAAAATGGTTTTTTAAATACCAAAGTTAATATTAATACCATAAAAGATTCAGTTGGTTTAAATAACAAAAAAATGGTTATTAATGTTGATTTAGGAGACCGGGTTAAAGTCAATGAAATTGAATTTTCTGGTAATGATATCTTTAAATCGAATCAATTAAAGAAGAAAATGAAAAAGACAAAAACAAAACTACCTGGAAGGTTTTGGAAAAAGTCAAAATTCATTGAGGATGATTATCAAACAGATCTTAGTTCAATTATCGATTTTTACAAAGAGAAAGGCTATAGAGATGCAAGGATTATCTCAGATACTGTAATTACCAATGATAACTTAATCAAATTAAAAATTGACATCAACGAGGGTAAAAAATATTATTTTGGTGATATTAACTTCTTGGGAAATACAGTTTACAGCGATGATCAATTAAGTAAATTATTGGGTTTATTTAAGGGTGACACTTATAATGGTGTTTTATTAAAGAAAAGAATTGCTGATTCATCAAAACCAGATGGGGAAGATTTAACTAATCTATATCAAAACAATGGATACCTCTTTTCAAGTATCAACCCAGTAGAAATTTCAGCAATTAATGATACTATCGATTTTGAAATAAGAATCGTTGAAGGTAATCCAGCATATTTTAACAAAATAACTGTTGTTGGTAACACAAGAACAAATGATCACGTAATTTACAGAGAACTAAGGACTAAACCTGGTGATCTTTACAGTAAAGATAAAGTTGTAAGAACAGTTAGAGAATTAGGTCAAACTGGATTTTTTGATCCTGAACAAATAAGCCCTGATTTTAAAAACGTAGATCCAAATGGCGGAACTGTTGATATTGAATATGGTCTTGTTGAAAAGGGAGCTAGCCAAGTTGAACTTCAAGGTGGATATGGTGGTAATTCTTTTATTGGATCAATTGGTGTTTCCTTTAATAATTTCTCACTTAAAGGATTAAAGGATAAAACAGCATGGAAACCTGTTCCCATGGGAGATGGTCAATCTTTATCCCTTCGCCTACAGGCCAATAGATTTTACAGGGTCTACAGCTTTTCTTTAGCTGATCCTTGGTTTGGTGGAGAACAACCCGTACAGTTCTCTACATCCTTTTCTCATACCAAACAGTTTAGATATAATTTCTTCACAGGAAGTGTTAATAAAGAGCAATTTGTTTCTATAACTGGCGCTAGCATAGGTTTAGCCAAGCGCTTGAGAGTTCCAGACGATTTTTTTACGCTTTCTCAGTCATTATCATACCAATACTATAATTTACAAAATTACTTCACTGGACTATTTACATTCGGACAAGGCAAATCAAATAACATTGCATATACAGTTGCTCTTTCTAGAAATAATACTTTTACTAATCCTATATTTCCTCTCGGTGGTTCTGAATTTGTGTTAAGTGCTAGATTTTCCCTACCATATTCATTGTGGAATGGAGTTGATTATTCGAATTTAGGATCTTTACCTGAATTCCAAGATTCAAATGGAAATCCAGACCAATCTGCAATTGATCAGGAAAAATACAAATGGCTTGAGTTTTACAAAATAAAATTTAAAGGGTCATGGTATACCAGGCTTTTTGATAAACTAGTCTTAAGGACTCATGCAGAATTTGGTTTCCTAGGCGCATATAACAATGATCGTGGAGTTATTCCTTTTGATAGATTTTTTCTAGGTGGTGATGGTATGTCGCAATATGCAATGGATGGTAGAGAAATGATTGCCTTGAGAGGCTATCCAAACCAATCCTTATCAAGTCAAAATGGATCAACAATATATAATAAGTTCTCACTTGAACTTAGGTACCCTATAACTCTAAAACCAGCTGCCTCTATTTTTGGTCTTACTTTTCTAGAATCGGGTCAAGGTTTCGATAAATTTAGAGATTACAATCCCTTTAATTCTAAAAGATCTATGGGGGTTGGTCTTAGAATTTTCATGCCTGCGTTTGGTCTACTGGGAATTGATTTTGGATATGGGCTAGATGGAGTAAATGATAATGATCTTACACCCAACGGGTGGGAAACACACTTTGTGATTGGTCAAAACTTCTAAAATAATGAAAATTTTAACTGATTTTTTTTTAATCCTATTTGCATTATTTTCAGTAAATAATCTCAATGGTCAAAAGGATTTAAGAGTTGGCTATATTGATATGGATTATATTTTGAGTAATATTCAAGATTTTGAGGTTGCAAATAAAGAATTTGATTATAAAATTGAGCAATGGAAAAATGAAATTTTTGAAAGAGAGAAGAAAATAAAAACAAAAAGAGAAGAATTAGAATTTGAAAAAGATTTAATTCCAAATCAAATTTATATCAAAAGAAGTAAAGAATTAGATTTTGACTTTCAAGAACTTGAAAATTACAAAAAAAAGAGGTTTGGACCCGAAGGTGATTGGTTGGTTCAGGAAAAAATTTTAATTCAACCCATTCAGGATGAGGTTCTTGCGATTGTTCAAAAAATTGCAGATAAAAATAAGTTCGATTTTATTTTTGACAAATCTAGCGCAGTGATTATGCTTTATTCAGAAAAAAAATACGATATTAGCGAGCTGGTTTTAAGGAGTATCTTAAGACAAGAGAAAATTGAGAACCTAGAAATTGAATTTGAGGATGAAAGAAAAAAAGAAATCGAAGAAAAGAGAAGATTAGCTTTAGAAAAAAATAAAAAAAGAAGAGATTCAGTTTCAAAACTTAGAGAATTAAAAAAATTAGAAATAAAGAGAAAAAGAGATAGTTTAATAAACATTAAAAAGAAAATTAAAACTTAAAAAGATGAATTATATAAAATTATTAGTTTCAATTGCATTTGTTGCTTTTAGCACAATTTCTTACTCACAAAGTAAAGTTGCCCATATTGATAGTCAATCTTTGATTAGTCAAATGCCAGAGGTTAAAGAAGCACAAGCTCAATTAGAAAAACTTCAAAAGACTTATCAGACTGAAATTGAAGCATCCATGAAAGAATACCAAACCAAATCTCAAACTTATTCTGCAGATGCGCAAAACCAGACTGAGGTGACAAACCAAGCAAGAGCAAAAGAATTGCAAGGAATGGAACAAAACATTCAGCAATACCAACAGACTGCTGCTCAAGATATTCAACAAAAACAAGCAGATTTATTAAGACCTCTTATTGAGAGAGCGAAAGAAGCAATTCAAAAAGTTGCCAAAGAACAAGGCTTTGATTATGTCATTGATGCTACACCTGGTGGTGCACTTATTCTATCAGATGGTAAAGATTTAATGGCTGACGTCAAAAAAGAACTTGGTTTTTAGTTTTTTAGATCTTAATTAACTTATTTTTTAAAAACTATCTATAATTTTATAGGTAGTTTTTTTATGAATTCATCTCCAATTGGTTTTTTTGATTCAGGAATAGGTGGCGTTAGCGTATGGAAAGAGGTTAAAAAATTACTTCCTAAAGAAAATACAATTTATTACGCTGACTCAAAAAATTCACCATATGGCTCAAAATCAATATCTGAAATTCAAAATATTAGTATAAAAAATTCCAATTGGCTACTTGATAAAGGATGTAAATTAATTGTAGTAGCTTGTAATACAGCAACAACCAATGCAATAAACTTATTAAGAAAAAAATTTCAAATACCCTTTGTCGGTATTGAACCAGGAATCAAACCTGCTTTAAAAAAATCAAAAAAAGGAAAAATTGGTGTATTAGCAACAAAAGGTACTTTATCCAGTGAACTTTTTGAAAAAACAACTAAAAGTATTGAAACAAATAACTATGATATTATTGAGAGTCATGGGGATGGAATAGTTGAAATTATTGAGTCGGGTGATTTTGAAAATGATGAACTTGAATCAATATTAATTGAATATTTGAAACCCATGATTGATTATGGTATTGATCAGTTGGTTTTAGGATGTACTCACTATTTTATAATCCAAGATTTGATTCAAAAAATCATTGGAAATAATATTATGATAAATAATTATAATATTGCTGTTGCATCTCAAGTAGAACGAATTTTAATTAGAGAAAAAATAGTTAATTCTGAAAAAAATGAAATTTACAATGATTTTTACAGCAATGGCAATAACTTTGCTTTGGAAAAACTTTTAGGGAAAAAAAATTCTGTAATTGAGATTTAATTATGGCTTATAATTTAGAAATTTTAAAAAGTGAAAATAAAGACCAACTAGTTATATCTTCAAATCAAATGATCTTTTCAAAAAGAATTAAACTTGATGAGAATTCAGAACTAGATAATTATCCTGTTGTTAAGCAACTGTTTTTTTTACCATTTGTAAAGTCAGTCATATTAGACAAACATCTAATTATTATTGAAAAACTTGATTTTCTTGAGTGGAGTGATGTTCAAGATGAAGTCTTGGAGGAGATTACGAAAAATCTGAACAATGGGATGTCAATATACACCAATAGCAATTTAGCAATAAGTATTTATGCTGAAAGAACTCCAAATCCAAGGGTTATGAAATTTGTATCAAATAAAAGACTGGTAAATAATCCCCACGAATTCAAAGCAATAGTAGACGCATCCAATTGCCCAATAGCAAGCGCTCTATTCATGCACGAATTTATTTCTGAAGTCTATATTGATTTTAATTTTATATCTGTCTCATTAAAGTTAGGATTTGATTGGGAAAACCATATGATGGATATTAGAGAGTTCATATTGTCTTACATAAAAGATGGTAACACAATAATTAATCAAGGATATGATGTTGAAAAGAAGTTTGATTCAATTTCATTGAATGAATTAGATGAAACATCAAAAGAAATTGCAAAACTAATTGATGAGCAAATTAAACCAGCTGTAGCTCAAGATGGTGGTAATATTGTTTTTCAGTCATTTGACAAAAAAAGTGGAGAAGTAAAGGTTCTTCTGCAAGGTGCATGTAGCGGATGTCCGTCATCAACTGTTACATTGAAAAGTGGTATTGAGAGCATGTTAAAGGACCATTTACCAGAAAAAATTAATTCTGTTACTGCGATAAACGGATAATCATAAGTTAGTTTTAAACTCTTTAAGGTATCTTGGCTCAAAGTAAGCTAAGTCTTCAAATTCATTATTAATAAATTTTCTGTACGATAATTTGGGCATGTATTTGGATGAAGGGTTTATGATATTTTTATCAAAAAATATTTTTTTATTCTTTTTTATAATTTTTTCGCACTTAAATTGACCATTACCAACTATTATTATATTATTATTTTTTAAATGTTCACCAAAAGATTCACTTTTTATAATCTCTGGTTTTTCTTTCCTAATCATATTACTTTGAAAAAAAACAGATGAATAAACTTCATCACGTCTAGCATCAATTGTTGGTATAATTATACCATTAAAATTGGAAGAGTTAGCAAGTATTTCCAAAGAAGAAACTGAGACAAGAGGAATATCATTTGCAAAACATAGACCCTTTGCAGCTGAAACACCAATTCTTAAACCAGTATATGATCCAGGACCTCTACTTACTGAAACACATCCTAAATCTTCAAAACTAAATTTATTACTATTTATGATTTGATAAATAAAAGTGTGTAAATTTTCGGAGTGAGAATAAGAACTATTGTCAATTTCAATTAAATCAATTAAATTTTCCCCCTTTGACAAAGAAACAGAGCAATTTGAGGTTGAGGTTTCAATATTTAATATTAAGTCTGGTTTCAAATTTTTAAGGGAATACCAAAATAAAATTCTAGAACTTTGATCTTAAAAATAAAATCAAACTTTGAAATTATTAAATCGGACAGTGCAGATTCATATCTCTGTTTGATTAACGAAAACTCGTAAGAATCTATAGCTCCAAGATTAAATTTTTCCTTTGCATATTCAAAAGATATTCTTCTAGATTCTAGAGATTTTTGGGAAGCCTCGTATGCTTTGAAGGAACCTTTCGCATCATTGTAAGCTTGGTTGATTGTGTTTTGTAAATCCAGCTTAGTTTGGGACAACAGATTTTCAGACCTTTCAACATTAACTTTACTCCTATTAACATTGGTTCTAGTAGAGAAATTATTAAGAATTGGAATTGATAGACTTAAACCAAAGTTTTGACCTTTGTTTGAATCAAACTGCTCAGTGAATGATCTTGGTGATTTGACAATAGTTTGTTGAAAAGGAGCAACAACAGGTTGATTAGTTCCCTGAACAAATCCAATTGGAACTAAATCAAAATTACCAGTTCCGACTAACCTGTCACTATAAGCAATTCTTGAACTGAAAGAATAAAAAGCTGATAATCTTGGTTGTAAAAAACTTTTATTTAATTCTAATGATTTTTTTGCAATTTCAACATTTATCTCTGCTACTCTAATTTCATTCTTATTTTGAACAGCGTAATTATAAATCATATCAGGTGATTTATTTAAGATTTCACTCATCTCGAGGTCATAGTTTTCATCTACAATGTCAAATTCTTGATAATTTTCAATTAATATTAATTGAGCAAGTGCCAATTTTGCCAAAGTCAATGCATTTTCAGCATCAATTAGAGATTTTTCGGCACTTGACTTATTTGCTTCAATTTCATATAAATCACCAACGGGTAAAACACCATTTTCAACCAACTCTTGGGCTCTTGATAAGTCTTCAATTGATAGTTGATATTGGATTTTTTGGACCTTTAGAAGCTCTTTATTAAAAAGAATTTGAAGAAATGAATTAGCAACCAACAATGAAACATTTTCTTTCATATCCTCCAACTGAAACTTGTTTGATAAAATATTCAAATTTGCTAAATGCAATTGCTTAATATTTTTTAAACCATTCAAAACATCAACATTAACATTTAAGTTCATTGATGTAAATTGAGTGGTAATATTTTCTAAAATTCCTGTCGTAATATTCTGATTCAAACCAACGTTCCATGAGTGAGAACTGCCAATATTAAAATTGGGTATAAAATTTCCAATTGCATTTTTTTTATTTAATTCAGCCTCGGTAAAATTTAGTTCAGACTGTTTTATGGATATATTTTTTTCTAACGCTCTAGCAACACATTCTTTTAAGGTCCAGGATTTCTGAGCAGTGATATCGGCACAAAAAATTAATATTAATAGTAAAAATTTTCTCATTTTTTATCTATCTAGTTTATATTCATTATCAACATCTTCAACATCTCCTCTCTTTATAGGCTCAGTCTTATTCCAGACTTTAATTTTATCGTTGATGGTAACACCAGACAATACTTCAGCAAAAACTCCATCCGAAATTCCTAACTCAATCTGTCTTTTTTCAAAATTTTGATCAGAAATTTCAATTTCTACAAAGGCTTCCTTTGTTTTATTGTCAAATTGAAGTAGGTATTCATCAATTGCCAAAACATTTTCTTTGGTTTGTGTAACAATTGATGCATTCGCACTGTAACCAGCCCTTATTATATATTCATCATCCAAATAAACTTCACCCTCAATTTGAAACTGAATTGCTCCTGCAACTTCAATACCTTTTGGTGCAATTAGAGTTAATTTAGCGTCATAAACCTTATCTTCAATTGCTCCAATTTCTATTTTCAACGGAAGGCCTGTTTTAAGTTTACTAACTTCTCCTTCATCAACACGACCCTCAAAAATCATTTTATTTAAATCTGCTACAGTTGCTATTGTTGTCCCTGGATTAAAAGTGTTGGCTTCAATTGCCTGGTCACCCTCTTTAACGGGTACTTGTAAAATTGTTCCTGAAATAGTTGATCTAACATTGGTATTAGTTAATGCTGAACCTCCAATTGAACCAAGTCTTATAATTTGTAAATCTGATTTTGCATTCTCTAAACTTTGTTTATCCTGATTGAATCTCAGTTCAATTGAATTAAAATCTTGCTCTGAAATTATACCCTTTTCAAATAACTTTTTGTTTCTGTTATATTCTTTTTCTGAGTTTTGAAGTATTATCTGAGTTGTTTTAACCCGACCCTCTGCACTATTAAGGGTTTGTTCATTGGGAATTACTTTGATCTTTGCTAATAAATCACCTGCCTTAACTTGATCACCTTCATCAACAAAAATCTCTTGAATAATCCCACTAATCTGAGGAACAATATTAACCTCATCTTCCGGAACTACACTTCCTGTTGCTACTATTTTATCTTCAATTGTTTTGTATTTTAATTGTTCCGTTTCGTAAGTAATTGCAGACCTACTATTTGTTTTAATATAGTAAGCTATTGAAAATAATAAGCCTAATGCTATTAAAACAAAACCAATATTTTTTATGTTTTTCATATAATTATCAAAATTAAAATTATTCTTCTCTCAATGCCTCTATCGGCCTAATTTTTACTGCTTTCCGAGCTGGAATCATTCCAATTAAACATCCCAGTGTAATCATCAGAAATAAAGCTCCAAAAATAAATTTCAATGGGACTGTAGGATTTGTATATGGGAAATCTGTTAAATCTTTTGTTCCGTAATTTATAGAAAACAAAATTATTGTTGCTAATATAATTCCGATGATTCCGGCAATTAGAGTCAAGAATATTGATTCGATCAAAATCTGATTTCTAACCTTTTTTGGTGTAGCTCCCAACGCCCTGCGAATACCAATTTCTTTTGTCCTTTCATTTACAGAAATTAACAATATATTACCGATTCCTATAACACCAGCTAATATTGTAACTAGGCCAACTATTAAGGAAAGAAATGATAAACCATTAACGAAATTCAATGTGTCCTTAAATACTTTACCTAAATTAAATGCTCCCAGGCCCTCTTCATCATTTGGATTTATGTTATGAATATCTTTAAGAACACTTTTTACTTCCTTTTCTACTTTTACTACATCAGCACTCTTATAAGCAGACATCATAAAAAACCCAACATTATCTCCAGAGTTAAATAAATCCTTGAATGTAACAAATGGTATATATATATCACCATCGTCTCCAAATCCACCTCCCTGTACAAATTTATGAACTCCAATCACCTTAAATGTTATACTGTTAATAACAATGAATTTGCCTATTGGATTTTCATCCTTTTCAAAAAGTTCTTTTAATGTTCTCTCACCAATGACACACACTTTTCTCGAGAAAGCCATGTCATTTTCATTAATGAACCTTCCTCCATCGTAAACTTTTGATGTTGCAATTTTAATATATTCTGGATATTCACCATATATCGCATAAGTGCCTGTCTTTGACCCGCGAACAACATTTCCACCTGATGATCCAAAAACACCTCTTACATTTCTTGGTGCTATAAATTCAATTTCGGGAACTTTTTTCTTAATAATTTCCACATCCCCGACTTTAAGTTGAATACCCCTGCGGGCCTTATATCCTTTGTAAGGGAGTGATGTGTATTGACCCCAAACAAATAAACTATTTGATGAAATTGAGGCAAAAGCTTTTTCAAACCCATTATCCAAACCTTTTGCAGTTCCAGATAGTGTAATAAAAATAAATATTCCCCACAATACACCAATCATTGTAATTATAGTTCTTAACCTATTTTTACTAATAGAACCAAATATTTCTTGCCATGTATCACGCTCGAACAATTCTTTCATTTATTTTTCATTTAATGCTTTAATTGGTTTGATCATTGCCGCTTTTTTAGCAGGCAGATAACCTGCTATTGCACCAAAAAACACCAACATTATTGTTGCAGAAACTGCAAAATTAAAATCCACATAAGGATCAGTAATGAAGTATGTCTTTTCTAACTTATCACCAATTGATGAGAGAAGTAATACCCCAAAAAATAATCCGACATAACCTGAAATTGTGGTGATGAAAATTGATTCTTGTAAAACAAGTGCAATTATAGAATTTGGAGTCGCTCCGATAGCTTTCCTAATCCCAAACTCCTTGTTTCTTTCTTTAATTACGAAAACCATTATATTGGAAATTCCAATTATTCCCGCCAATAACGTACCAATGCCAATAAAAATTATCATGTAATTTAGGGCACTGGAAAATTGCTCATTTTGCTGCATATCATTGGAGGCGCTTCTTACAGATATTCCTTTTGGGTCGTTGGGATCAATTTTTTTCTTGCTCTTTAAGTATTTCTTAATATTTTTTTCAAACTCAATTGCTCCTTCATATCCAATCTCGGGATTATATGAAATAATTATTTGATCGACCTCATCCGAGCTTTTCAAAATTGATTGAAGTGTTGTGTAGGAACAATAAATCATTCTTTCCTCATTATCACCGCCATCATCCTGAAAGACACCAACTACTTTCCAAGATCTTCCTCCACCATTTACATATTTGCCTAGTGCATTTTCACTACCAAATAAATCTTGTTTTACCAATCTTCCAATGACAACATTTCTTTCCTTATTAAAAATGTCAGCCTCATTAATGTATCTACCATTCATAATAACGGTTAATTCATTAAATTGGTGGTGTGGGCCAACTCCCCTGACAGTATAATTATTTGATTTTAATTTGTATCCAACTTCACTTGAAATTGTTATTCGAGGTGTGAGACCTTTAATAAAAAAATCATATTTATTTTGAATATCCTCAAGATCTTCATTTTTTAATTTAATTCTTCTGTTCGACTCGTATCCGGCATACGGCTTGGAAGTTCTACTTCCATTAATCCAGATTGTATTTAATTGGTCATCTTTAAAATACTTTTCAAATGTGTTTTCAAGTCCATTTGCAAGTCCAAAAAGCATTATAAAAATGAATATACCAAGAGCAACTGTAAACCCTGCCAAAAAGGTTCTTAATTTATTTTTTTTTATGGTTTCAAAAATTTCTATCCAACGATCTTTGTCAAACATTTATAAAACTTTTTGATTTATTTTTTTGTCCTCTACAATAACTCCATCTTTGAGTCTAACAATTCTTTTACACATTTTGGCAATATCTTCCTCGTGAGTTACAACAAGAATTGTTTTGCCAGAGTTGTTGATTTCTTGTATTAAAGACATTACTTCACTAGATGTTTTGGAGTCTAATGCGCCCGTGGGTTCATCAGCTAATAAAACTTTAGGTTTTGAAACCATTGCCCTAGCTATTGCTACTCTTTGCTTTTGACCACCTGATAACTCACTGGGTAAGTGAGATGCCCAATTTTTCAAACCTACATTATCTAGATACTCAATTGCAATTTTTTCTCTTTCTTTTCTTTTAATTCCTTGATAATAAAGTGGAAGTATAACATTCTCTAGTGCTGATTTATAATTAATTAAATTAAAAGATTGGAAAACAAACCCAAGAAATTTATTTCTGTAGTTGGCAGCTTTTGTTTCATCCAAATCTTTAATTAAAATATTATCCAATTCATAAGAACCATTGTCATAGTTGTCTAACATTCCTATAATATTCAGCAACGTTGATTTTCCAGAACCTGATGATCCCATAATTGCTACTAATTCACCTTCGGAAACATTAAAATCAATACCCTTTAGAACATGTAAGGAATTAGATCCCATTTCATATGATTTGTGAAGATTTTTAATTCTAATCATTAAATATCTTTTTGATTTTCCAAATTATCATAAAATGTTGCGTAGGAGGATGATATGTAAGGGGCCAAAATCAAAAAACCAAAAAAAAGTGTGAAAATGCTAAGCATAATCCATCCAATAAAACTGAGTTGAAGTAATAAGAATTTTATTTTCTTACTATACATCAAGCTCCAACTCATCGTAATGGCTTCTAAACCATTTTTCGGTTTGCCATCAGCTAATAAATAATAAGTCTGTGAAATACCTAAAGAAATAATTGCACAAGGCAATAGAACAATGAAAAGAAAAGAAAAAAATAAGGAACTTAAACTAAAACTTGCAAGCTCAGGGTCAATGCTGTAGTTGTAATCGTATGAATATACTTCAGAGTCAACTTGGTTTAGGGAATTCATAAAGGAATTAAACATTTCTATCAACGAACCAACTGGTTCAAAACCACCAAACATCACAAAAGCCCATAATAGAAAACAAATTATAAACATGACGGCAATGATTAGGCCACTTAACAGATACGCAATGATTGAGTCAACTATAATTTTTTTGGATTTAAAAGGCATAAATAAATCTTCGATCTCTGCCTTTTCATTTCGTGCAATTTTTAAAAAAAAGAAACAATAACCAACATATAGGGCGCCTGTAAAGAGTATTTGTAAGATAAAACCTATAAAAGGTAGTGAGCTAATGGCAATCGATACAATAAAAAATAATATTATTGCGCCAACTGCAATACCAATATCTTGTTTTAAGTTATTCCAAGCTTTAGACCTAATATTTGTATTCGATATCATAATAATTGCCGGGCAAAATTAAGAATTAAAATCAATTAACTTAGTGCTTTTAGCTTTATTAAGACATAATCTAACTATGAAGGTTTACTTTTTTTAAAAAATTTAATATAAAGAACATATGCAGTAATAGCTGCTAAAATATATGGAATAGCCATAAGATAGATGATTCCATCATTTAAACTTTCAGCAGTTTTTTCGTCTGCTCCAGACTCTAGTACTGCTTTGCACATTGAACATTGGATTAACTCAATCATTAGTAATAAGGGGATATCATTAAATAAACAACAACTCCTGTGACAGCAACATAAAGCCATATGGGGAATGTTATTTTAGCAATTTTTTTGTGTAATTTAAAATTTGATTGGACCGCACGACTGTAGCTTGTCAATACGAGTGGAATAACTGCAACTGACAATATTATGTGGGTTATTAATATAAAATAATAGACATAAGCTATAAATCCTTTGCCACCATAGGATGTAGGATCGGTAGTCATGTGATAGGCAATGTACATTACGAGAAACATTAATGAAAGTGCAATGCACACTTTTATAAGAGATTCATGTATTTTTCTTTTTCCATTTTTTATATAATAGACAGCAACTACTAGTAATATTGCTGTTAGGCCATTTATTACTGCGTAAATTGGTGGTAAAAAGGTTAGCGGTTCAATAAAAGGTAAGTTATCTAGAATTACAACAGGTTCACTATTTGGAAACCTCATGTCAAATATTAATTTATCCTGACTCCACTTTGTGAATAGAAGCAAAGCGACCACAATGGGAACAAACACAGACACAAACCAAATCAAAGAATTATATAGCTTAGATGTTTTAACCATTTTTTAATAATTTTTTAATGTCCTCTTTGATCATATCAATTCCTTGAACTTTTTGTCCCAAAGATGTAATTCCTAAATAGTAAACAATTGGATTGCCATTACCATCTCTTCTTGATCGAATGTATCCATTTTTGTCAACTAAAGCAAAAAAACCTTGATGTTCAAAACCTCCTGCAACGGCTGGGTTTACACCTGAAAAGATATTAAATCCACTATTTGACAATTCATAAACAGAATCGATTTCGCCAGTCAAAAAATGCCAATTTTTTGACTTAACCTGCAATCTTTCAGCATATTCTTTTAATACAACAGGTGTGTCATTTATTGGGTCTATAGTAAAAGATGCAATTCCAAAATCTTTTCGGTCACCAAACTCTTCATCTAATATTTTCATATTTTGATTCATTTCTACACATATTGTTGGACAAGTGGTAAAGAAAAACTCTGCAACAAAAACTTTTCCGTTGTAATCTTCATTAGATATATATAAATTATCTTGATTTTTAAAAATAAATTCTGGAACCTTTCGAGCCACTCCATTCAATTTAATAAAAGCCAATTTTGCATCGTTACTAACTTCTTCAGTTCTGCTGGAATCAACAATAGATTCACTATTTATTCGATTGTAGATCTTTGGTAGAAATATAATACCAAAAATAATTGCAATTATTATTGAAGCTTTAGTAAGATTTTTTTTCACTAGTTATCTAAAATATTATTCTTTTTTAATGCAAGCCTGTATTCAGCTAAAATAATTTTCACATCATCTACCATATAATTATTTAATTCCGCAACAGACCTCATATCGTAACCAAACTTTATGCCATCTGAATCATTTCTGCCTCTAAGAAAACCTTTTTTATCGATTATAAATACGTATGGCGAGCCATGAAATTTATCAAGCTTAAGATCTGTTCCCAAGCTCTCAAAAAGATTTTTTGAGTACTTGGATTCTTGAAGTAAAAAAAACCACTTTGTCATCTCTGTATTTGTACCTGATTGTAATTGTGTAACCAAGTTTTCAACTTGCATATTAATTTTTTTTGTGCCTATTGCAATAAATTGAAAATCATTGAACTTGTAAAATCTTTTGTAAATTTTCTGATTAAGATTTAAAATATCGCCTTTTTTATTTTCTATATTATCACCGAGAAAAATTAAAATCGATATTTTATCATCAAACTTTTTATCAGAAAAAGTATTAATATTTATAACGTCTTTTTTTAAAACAGGAAGTTTGGCAAAATTATTTATTCCTGATGCAAAAAATAGATATGCAACCAACGGCAATACAAATAAAATTGTAAGAACAAAATATTTTTTCAAGCGAATGATTTAAAAGTTCCAGCTAACAAAGCTTTCATACATTACATCATAAATGTAATTACCTTCAACAAGAAATATAAAAGCTGCGTATGCTATTAAAAATATCAAAGTAATAACAACCGAAGCTTGTAGACCAAATGTTTCATCTCTCATGTGCATAAAATCCCACGTAATATAGTAAGCCTTGACAAGAGTTAGAATTACAAAAATCCAATTGATTAGTTTCATCGAAAGAAATGTACTCATTAATACCTGTGGTTTGATTATACCAAGAGCAACTTCAACAGCGGTAACAATTGAAAGAAAAATAAGTACTCCCCAAATTTTTTGGACATTAGATTTGAATTTAATCATTCCCCTGAATATTTCTAATTTATGATGATTATCTTGTCCCATGAATATTTAAACCAAATAAAAAAATGTAAATACAAAAACCCAAACTAGATCAACAAAATGCCAATATAATCCAACTTTCTCTACCATCTCGTAATGGCCCCTTTTTTCATATGTTCCTAACAGAACATTTATAAAAATAATAATGTTTATTATAACTCCAGTGAATACATGAAAACCATGAAAGCCGGTTATAAAAAAGAAAAAGTCAGCAAACAATCTATTACCATACTCATTCCTGATAAGGTTTGCTCCTTCAACAACAAAAACTGCTTGAGATACTTTCAACTCTGACTCCTCTCTAGTTAAAATAATTTTGTGACCGGTTTCATCTATTTTTTCAGATTTGACTAGAATATTTTTGTTAGCCATGAAGCCCTGATTAACCTCCTCCAAGGAATATGTAGGTAGTGAGGACTCAGTCAGATACCATAAGCCGTTATTTTTCTTTTGCCTTTCCCTGTATTCCGGTATTTCTACAACAAAATCCTTAAGTGCAATTCTTTTATTTGAATTATTTGAGTCGACAAACTGTATGATTTGTCCACCTTTTGTTTCTAAAGCACCATATTCTCCTTTTATGAAATTTACCCATTCCCAAGCTTGTGAACCTACAAAAACAGCACCACCAAAAATTGTCAAAAGCATGTAAACTGCAACTTTATTTTTTTTATTATTATGTCCAGCATCAACTGCCAAAACCATGGTTACTGATGAAAAGATTAGTATAAAAGTCATCAGCGCAACATAATACATTGGCGCATCTACACCATGTAAAAAAGGGAAGTGATAAAAAACCTCATCTGCGATTGGCCAAGAGTCAATATTCTTGAATCTAGAAAAACCATAAGCAACTAAAAATCCAGTAAACGTGAGAGCATCCGAAACGATAAAAAACCACATCATCAGCTTCCCATAACTAGCATCTAGTGGCTTTGATCCACCGTCCCAATTGTTTTGAATTTCCGATGAGGAAATTGTAGAACTCATCAACTTCTAATTTGGTATAAAATTAAAAAAATTTTATCCAAAAAAATAGAAAAAGCAAAACAAATAAACCCATAGAAAGTCTAAAAAATGCCAAAAATTTGATCCGAGATTAAAACCAAGATTATCATTGACGTATTTTTCTTTTTTGGTATTAACCATTAGAACGATCAAAACGATTAATCCAGCAACCAAATGAACTATGTGTAAAAAGGATAAAACATAAATAAAAGAGGTTTTGATAGCACTTTGAGCGCCAGCAAAGTAGTAACCCTGGTCTATTATATTCTTAAAACCTATAAACTGGAAAATTATAAAAACTATTCCTAGGGTGAATGTGATTAAAACCCAACTAAAAATACTATTTTTGGATTTTCTATTTACAAGTTTATTTTTTGCAATAAACAATGTAAAACTACTTAATACAATTATGAAAGTGCTAAAAAAAAACTCAGAGGGTAAATTAAAGTCCATGGTCCAATCAGGCCTCCCTTTACTAACGATGTAAGCGCTGGTCAATCCAGCAAATGTCATTGTTATGCTTAGCAAACCAAACAATAACATCATTTTTTTTGCCTTGGCTAATTTTACTTTTTTCATGTTGTTGATCATATGAACTTATCAATTATGTAAATTAGTTGAACTGAGGTAAGATAAAAAATTGTATACATAAACAACCTCTTTGCAGAAGCAATATTCATTCCATTATATAAATTAACACCCATAAAAAGCATAATTAAGCCTAAAACAAGTATTATTATTGCAGACTCTAATGAAATCATTAATATACCCGTCAATCCAGTGGCTGGGAAAACAGATATAATAATCAACCATAATGTATAAAGTATTATTTGCAAAGCTGTTTTTTTGTCTCTATTTCCAGTTGGCAACATTACAAATCCTGCTTTTTTGTAATCATCATCTAACATCCAACCTAATGACCAAAAATGAGGAAACTGCCAAAAGAATTGAATCATAAAAAGAGTACCTGGTTCTATACCAAACTGATTAGTTGCAGCAACCCAACCAAGCATAAAAGGAATTGCTCCAGGTATCGCTCCAACAAAAACTGATAAAGGGGATATTGGTTTTAGAGGTGTGTAGATGCATGTGTATAAAAAAACAGATAATGCAGCGAAAAAAACTGTTTTGTAATTTATTAAATATAGACAAAGTAATCCAACAAGTGTTAAAAAAATAGAGATCCAGAAGGCACTGGAGGTTGAAATTTGGTTTTTTGGTAAGGGTCTGTTCTTTGTTCTGTCCATCATTGAGTCTTTGTCTTTTTCAATGATTTGATTAAATGAATTTGAAGCACCTACAATACAGTATCCACCGACAAGAAGAAGAAAAATATTTACAAAATTGAACTCATCAGCAGCTAAAATATAGCCAGCGAGTGCAGAAAAAACTACACTAATGGCTAGCCGTGATTTTGTAAGGGATAATAATATCTTGGTGGTAAATGCCATCTAAATCTTCTACAAATTTAAAATAGATAGAACAGCAATAAAATTATTGAAGCTTGAAAGTTATGGGAATACTAAATGGAACTCTCACCGGTCTACCTCTTTGTTTTCCTGGTGTCATTTTAGGTAATTTACCAATAATTCTTTGAGCTTCTTTTTCTAGATTTTTGTCTGGTCCTCTTGTTCTAATTCCTACAATTGAACCATCCTTATCAATGATAAATTGGACAAAAACCCTACCTTGGATACCCATTTCTTGAGCAATTTCAGGGTATCTGAAGTTTTTGTTAATATGTTTTTGAATGTTAGATTGAAAACAAGCTCTTCTTTGTGATTTTGGTACTCTTTCGCAGCCAGGGTAGAGGGGTACATCTTCAATAATTGCAAAAGGAACATCTATGTCGAGTTCTTCTTCCATTACCTCTACTTCCTCAACAATTTCTTCTTGATCAGTTTCAGTAGACTCGATTATGGTCTCTTCAATTTCTTCTTCATCTTCAACTATTTCAATGACTTCAGGTGCTGGAGGAGGGGGAGGTGGTGGAGGTGTTTTTAATTGCTCGGTGATTGGAATTTCCTCATCATCATCGTCGTCTACATCTAAAGCAATATATCCATAACCATCATCATCATAATTCTTCCATTCAATTGCTCTCCAGGAAATAAATAAAACAAGAAATAAACCTATGGCAAGATAGAATGAACTCTTCTTATTAAGATCGGCACTTGTACTTTTTTTAGATCTCATGACGGGCTAAAATAATTTTTTTTTCAATGATACCAAAATAAAAAAACCAAATATGGTACCAAATACATTAGATATTATATCGGTTAAACTGAATGATCTGCCAAAAGGAGATATATATTGTAAAAACTCTACAAAAAATGAAAATAAAATAATTAGGATTAATATTTTTTTATAGTTGTTTTTATGAGCATAACTTAAAATCCATAAAATTGTAAAAACAGTAAATAAAAAAAAATGAATTAATTTATCTGAATAAATAGTACTTAAACTATTTGGGGAGAAAGGGTATAGAAATAGAACTAATATTATTAAAGTGTACAGCCAAGCAACTATTTTCAATTTATTGACCAATTAAGGTTTTATAAGCTTGATGGTCTAGTAAATCTGAAATCTCATCCAAGTTTGAAATTTCCATCTTAATTATCCAACCATCATCATAAGGTGACTCATTAACAAGTTCAGGATAATCCTCAAGGGCTGAATTGAACTCCAAAACTTTACCAGACATTGGAATGAAAAGATCAGAAACAGTTTTTACAGCCTCAACTGTCCCGAAAACTTCATTTTTTTTTAGGTCTTCAGATATAGTTTCGACTTCAATAAAAACAATATCTCCAAGTTCACTCTGAGCAAAATCTGTTATTCCAACTAATGCTATATTTCCATCTATTTTGATCCATTCATGATCGTTTGTGTAACTTAAATTTTCTTTTACTTCCATATCTCTAATTTATGATTTACTTAATAATTTACAATAATTTAATTGCCAAAATTATACCTGAGAGTAAAGCCAGATCTAATATTTGTTTGAGGGAAAGCTGTAGATATTTCGTATTTTGAAAAAAGATGATCATAAAAGAAAATTGTTGAGAAATTTCTGTTAAGAGCATAGTCTGCACTAATTCTTAACGAAAAAACTGACTGACCAGCAGAAACCTTATTGTCATCAACATTTAAATTTCTAATAACAGTTAAATTTTTTCTAATATTGAAATCTAACTTAGTATTTAAATCGCCAATGAATCTGTTAGCGTTAGATGCAAACCTAGACCACAATTTTAGATTTCTAGCTCTATATCCAAGTCCTATTGAATATTCATTTCCCCATGATTCTGTGATTAAGTTGTTTGCCAAACTAAGAGAAACAGCCCTATCCTTAATGACATCAAATGATAATCTTAAGGAATTTTTTAACTCTAAATCAATCCTTACAAGAGGGTTGAATTGCTCAACTAAATTTATATTTGAAAAGAATATTTTTGATTCATAGTTTCCATTTGAATCAAAAGAATTTTCATTGTAGTTTAAGTTGGATTGAAAATTATTAATAGTAAAGTTAGATCTATATGAATGTCTGAATGATATTCTTGAAAAAACATCTTTAAAAGCCTCTGACAAACCATCGTATTGAATACTCCAGTTAATCTTGGGTTTATCACTTATCGGATTTAAGCTTACATCTTCAGCTTTTTTTCCAGTGTATGCAGAAATAAATGAGGGTATTAAAACTTCCTGACTATTTTTACTAAAACCAATCGGAAAGCCTTGCTCATCATATTCAATGTTAGAAACGCCTTTTTGGTTAATTAATCTCAAAGAAATTATTTTTAAGTTTTCTTTCATCCTGTTAAATGAGTCTGATTGATCCATAGATTTTTTATCAAACGAGGTCTTCAACATGCTTGATGATATTGAAAAATTTCCATAAAAATTTGGATTTAGTGCTTCATAATTAAAATCCTCAACCCTAAAATTTTCTGAAAAATTCTTGGAATAATTTCTATTAGCATTTAAATCGATTTTAAGGTTTTTTAATAGTTGAATTTCGGCAGAAATTTCAAACTTTGAGTTAAAGACCTGTTGAAACTGTTCATTGAACTCACTGAAGTTTGTAAGATAACCTTTCTTTGCCAATTCATATCTAATATTTCTCTGATTTCCAAAAATAAAATCAAATGAGGGTTTTGATGTTCCAAAAAAACCTATAGACGGAATATATCCAGGTATAACTTTTCCAGTATTTTCTGAGTAGTTGAATCGAAGTCTTTTTAAGCCTTTTAAAACATCTAAAAAATTATTTTTCTTATTTAAAAACTTAAAATTTCTATAGAATTTTTCAAAATTAAGACTTGCTACAATGGATTGATTGTTTGAATTCTGTATGGTACTAATATTACCAAGAGTTTTTCCATTAGAATCTACTATCGTATTTAGAATATCTGATCCACTTTGCCAATTAAAATTTCCAGAGTATGTGTATGATGATTGAATAAAGTCAAGAAAAGGTATACTTGAAAAAGGAATAGAATAATTTAATGTCAAACTTTGGTTAAAATAATCTGCATCTCCAATATTTAAAAAATCATCAAATAAATTGAGTTCATCTCTACTTAAATTATTCCCTAAAAGATTATTTATATTGATAATATTATCATTTGTTGCGTTGTAATTCAAATTTAAAGAATTAGTTAAGTTATGTGATAGCGACATTGACCACCTAAAAAGATAATTTGCTTGAACCATTGTTGGTATCGGAATTTGATTATCAGATGAAATACCTGAATAATTAATTTCTCTAAATTTTTGTTTATTTAGTAATCTATCAAAATTTCCTGAAAATGATAAGTTATTGGGCAATGGGTTGATGTTAATGTTTTTTAAAAAATCTAAATATTTATTTTTTGAGTTACCTAAAATTTTCTTAAAAATAAAAACAGGTTCACTATTAAAACTGTAAGAGTATGTACCATTAGCTCTTACCATCTTTTTATTATTGTAGTCAGTTTCAAAGTCGACATAATCAGTTTCATTGTAGGAATATGAAAAATTAAAGTTCTCAACGTCGTAGAAGCGCTTTTTATTTTGATTATTTCTGCTTTTAGACAAACCTAAAACACTAAAACTTTTTGATTTGGATATTATACTTGATTGATTCCGTACAGAATCTTGATTTTGAGAAACTGAAATTACTTCATCTAATGAGAGGTCACTGTAATAACCATCATATTTTGGTTTAGTAATTTCCTTGGAAAATGTGTAACTAATTGGCATTTGTATACCCCATTTTTGAGGCAAAACCTGCCCTGCATTAATATTTGATATAAAATTATATTGGCTATAATTATCGTTATTAAGTTCATTTGGTGATTTATCGATTGATCCAAAACCAGAGGATGAAGTTCTACCACTAAACGAAAAATCTGCAAAATCAGCGAGATTAGCATCAATATTTCCAATTGCAGCCCAACCGCCATCTACTTTAATATCTGAAAGTCTCAATTCATTAAACCAAACTTCACCAGAGATAACATCTCCAATATTAGTTGAGGGATTTTTTAGTCCTAAACTTATTGTCCTGATCCTTGCCAGCGAAGGATTACCTTTTATTGAAAATTTGTATTTTTTTTCACCTGGTAACGAACTAATTGGTGTGAATTCATCTATTAAATTCAATTCTTCATCAAAATAAATTGTTTCAGCTATGTTAATTCTATCCTCAATTATTTTTAATTTAATTTTTAATAATTTATCAAGCTCAAATTCGATTGAATTTTCATCAGGATTCCAAACATCATCTGCTGAAAACCTCGAAGAATCACTTAAGTTAAAGCTCGTTGGTTTAAGTGGAACTTCTACCTGATAAAAATTATTGTCTACATCATCCCCTATTCTGAGGAATGCTACCAACCTTTTATCATAATCTGAATTATTTCCTGATCCAGGTAGAGGAAATTCATTTACTAAGGATTCTGCGTGCACATACATTTTGATCCGCTTGTAGTGCCTTAAGTCAACATCAATATTTTTATAAACAGCTCTCAAATCTTTTGGTTTTAGGTTCTGGACCTTAAGAGAAAGAGATTGTTCATTTTGTCTAATTATTGAATTATTGCTGTAAAGCTCTTCCCTTTCAACGCCAGGAGGTAATACGTAATTCACTGGTTTTCGATTTTCATTGTCTAAAATATTAACAGATCCTATTTCAAAATTTGTTTCAGCATTTAAGATATTGTCTCTGTTGAGATTTCTTGTATATCTTTTCCAATCTGTTTTTATTAAGTCTAGTGTTGCAAACCTAAATGTAGTTTGGGACTGAAATCCATTTAAAACCATCCTGATAAATCTTATTGATTTCAAGTCTGAAATACCATTAACCCTGTCAAAGTACCTAGAAAAACTAGTTCCTTCATAATATTCTGGAAAGATTGGGATTTTAAATTGTAACCAACGTGAGTTGGTTGTTCCGCCATTTGCCAGCTGAACGTTTGTGTTTTCTCTAATGTCAGAAATAAAGGGGTTATTTTCTCTTGTATTAAACTTTCTAATAGGTATCCTATATTCAAAATAACTATTGATTTTATTCATTGTATTGTCATTGTTAACATCTTCTACATCTGGTAAGTTAGTAGAACCTCTTTGATTAGATGTGGTTTGAAATGGTGAGTTACCTTGAGTTCCATTATAATTTTTATACCTGTTAAGAATAGTCCCATTTCTTTCCAAATAATATTGATAGTTATCCCCAGAAGGATCGTTCTCATCACCATTGGAATAATAATTTTTTTCTTCATCATCATCTAAACCATCATAACCTAAATCCTGCTTAATGCGCTGTGATTCCACGTTATTAAATGCATAAATTATTGACTGAGTTGATGGTGTATTTCCCCAAGCTGATGATTGAAATGAATCTAAGTCATCGACTGGCAAACCATTTTCATATTGCTTTTTTCCATCAGGTAAAATATCTTCTGAAATATTTCCCAAGTGAAAAACTAGCTCACCTGTTTCGCCATCCATTAATTCTTCTGAAAAATTATCCAGGATCCAAAATTGAATGTACTCCACATTAGATTTTTGAAAATTCGTAGTATTTATTTTTCTAAAAATACCGGCCCAATTTTCATCAATTTTTTCATTGAAGTTGTCTATAGGATTATTATTGTAAGGTCCTCTTTCGGTCGGATAATAAGTTAAATCTAGGGTTGTTTGAACTCTTGATTCGCCCTGATATAAATCAACTTGCGGAAAAATTTCATCAATATATATTCTTCTAGTTGAGTTTTTTGAAATTTCATTATTATCAATATCTGACGGCTTGCGTGATCCATAAAAGAGGGGGTCAATTGTGTACCATGATAATTTTGCTCTATTAAATCCAGACCTTAAATCATTATTTCCAAAATCGTAACCCTTATATCCAACAGGTACACTTGAAAGTTTCCAAGACAAAAAATCTCTTAAATCTAATTTGTTTTGAGTTCCCTCAAAATCATCCAAATATACACTCGATGAATTATCATAACCTGAACTTCGTGGTTTAGAAGACTTTAAGTAAGCAAATTCTGATCTGACTGAAATGTTTGAGGGTAAATCTGTATTTGAATTAGTAATCTTATTGACGAATCTAGTTAATAGAGGGATCTCAGAAAAATAACTAAAATTCAGTCCAAATGCTGTATTGTTTACAGGCTCAAATCCATAATTTGATTTTCTTGTTATTGATTTTTCACTAAGATTGATAAATGATCCACCAAATTTAAATTTATCGTTAATAATATGTTCAAAATTAAGACCTGTAAATCTTCTTTTTTGTTGTGAAAAAAAAGAATTACTTTCAGTTGAAATTTCAATTGGAATATTTGAGTTTTTTAAAGACTCATTTAAAATTTGAACATCACCAGTCTGGTAATTAACTAAATAATCTACACCCTCTTGTAAAACTCGTCCTCCTGCAGTAACAACAACAGAACCGTTTGGTATATTAAATTCGCCCGTTGAAATTGACTGACTCTCATCACTAGCCTTATATTTTCCTCTTATATTAAATTTATTTTTTTCAACATACTTTTCTGCAGTTATTTTACCTGAGGAATAGAGTTCGTTATATACGTATTTCAATTGATTTTCATTGTAAGTTGATATGTCACTGTAATTTTCATTTGAATTACTCCTAAGTTTTTCAAAAATAAACTCTCCGAAAGGTTCAGCTTGTGGAAATATTAGTAATCCATTCGACTGATTTACTGTTACTCCATCAACTACATCAAAAAAACCATCTCCCTCAAAAACATAATTTCCAGATGAGTCTAATTTGTCTAACTCAAATACGTTTAAAAGTCTTAATTTGTCTAAATTGTCTGGCCATATTGATTGATCAGACGGCTGTATGTAGTTTAAGGGTGCAGGATTTGAATAAAAAATATCCAATTTAAAATCAGATGAACTAAAATCATAACCTCCAAGGTTATAAATATTTTTCATCATTAAGTTCCATAATGGTTGTTGTACGTTTGTAATAGTGCTTTTCAACATTTTGAGAATTAAATTATTCGTGCTAACTGTTGAATCATTATCAGAGCTGGAAAAATCTCCCTCGTTTGAAAATTCGCCAACTTGAAAAACATTTCCACCAATTGTGTACTGAAAAGCAACAGCAACAACTTCATCATTCTCAAGTGGCTGATTCAATGAAATATAACCAAGTCTATTATCAAAATCATACTCCGATTCATCTAATTTTCTTGCATTTTCTAAAACCTCATAATCGAATCCCTCTCTTATTAAATTTCCATAATTTGAAAATCCATTAGTTATGGATGATATATTTCTAATTTGGTCATTTAAAAAATTTTGACCAATATTTTTTGGATCAAAATTATTTAATGAATTGTCTGGGTTTTGATTTAAAGCACCGATAAAAAAATCAGGCGCAAAATCATCAACTACTGTAAACTCAGAAAAATTCTCACCGAGGTCCTGGAAAGCAACTAGGTTTCTAACGTCATCAGTTTCTGAACTTCTATTTGTTATCCAAACTTCAATTCTCGTTATATTAACTGGTGAGTTTACATATGGATAATTTTTTAGAAACTTATCATAATTCAATTTAAAATAGTGAGCAAGGAAAAAATGTTTATTGCTCTCATAGTCAAGGGGAAAGAATGAAAATTCACTAATTGATCCACCTGAAGAACTATTTATTGTATTAGATTGAGATCTTTGTTCTGCAATCACAGCATCGATCGTAGTTCGTCCAAGTTTAAGTTGTGTCTTAAATCCAAAAAGACTTTGAGCACCACTAATTAATGAACCACTCAAAGGCATGCTGACATTCCCCAGCTCAACTTTTTGAATGATATCATCCTCACTGGGGGTATAATCAAGTTTCAAAAGGTTTTGAAAATCAAAATTTGATTGAGAATCATAGTTAGAATTTATTTTAAACTTTGTTCCAATTGTACCATTTAAACTCAATGACAAAGCTTGATTAAAATCTAGACTTACATTACTTTGGTTTCTTACAGGGATTGAAGGGTTATCTCTTTTTGTATATCTAGCTCCAATGTCAATTGCAACTGAACCTTGAGGATATAGTTCAATTTCATTTCCCCCAAAAAGGGTTTCAAAAAAGTTTGAGTCTAAATAAAGATTTGGGACAAGATTTTTTTTATCTTCTTGTCTCTCTGGGTCTTCCAGAATTTTAATCTGATCACTAAAGTAATTTTTTATAATCAATGATCTGTATAATTTTCTGAATTCATCAGAAGTTAAAATTAAAGGTGTATTTACATTTATATCCCCGATTTTAGGTTGATATATATAGGAATCGGTGTCAGTATCATAGGTATAATTATTTATGTAATTGGGCATTTTTTTTAAATTAAAATCACCCATATAAATCGTATTATTTAAAGTGTCTAATTTTATGGTTTTCTGAGCCTCAACTCTGGATACAAAAAGAAATAGTGGAAAAAATATTATGAGAAATGATTTCTTTCTATTTGAAAAATAATTAATCAACTTTTATAATTTGTTTAAAGCCTTTTTAATTAAACTTTCAACATCTATGCCTGGATTTTGATTATAAATTTGACCAACAACTTTATTGGTTTGTTTATTGGAATAACCCAATACCTCCAGGGCAGAAATTGCTTCACTAACTGAAGAATTTTGGATTAAGTCTGTAGTTTGATCCTCACCAACTAAATTAAGTTTGTCTCTCAGCTCTAATATAATTCTTTGTGCTGTTTTTGAACCAATACCCTTTATAGATTGTATAAGTTTAACGTCTCCATTGGAAATTGCAGAAATGATTTCATTAGGACTAAGTGATGATAGCATTGTTCTAGCAGTACTTGCACCGACACCTGAAACAGAAATTAATTTTATAAATAGAAACCTTTCTGACTTCTCATAAAACCCATAAAGTGAATGAGAGTCTTCTTTGATAATTTGATGAGTATAGAGTTTAATATTTTTTTCATTTCCTAATTTTGAAAATGTATTTAAAGATATATTAATTGAGTAACCAATTCCATTAACCTCTAATACAACCTCCGTCGGTGATTTTTCAATTAAAAGTCCTTTTATATGTGCTATCATATTAAAGGTTTCTGGATTGAGCATCAACAACAGCTATCGCAGACATATTAATTATTTCGTCTACACTCGCTTTTAATTGCAATATATGAGCAGGTTTAGCCATTCCCATAATAATTGGGCCAATAGAAAGTGCCCCATCAATTTCTTTGATTACTTTATAAGTTATGTTCGCAGAATCTAAATTAGGGAAAACTAAAATATTAACCCTTTGACCAGCTAGTTTTGAAAAATCAAACTTATTTCTCAGCATTTCTCTGTTAAGGGCAAAATCAGATTGTATTGGTCCATCGACGATTAAATCAGGGAAACTTCTTTTTATAAATTTAACTGCTGCACTCACTTTATTAGACATTGAGTGATCACTTGAACCAAAATTTGAATATGAAAGCATAGCAACCACAGGCTGAAAACCAAACATTTTTGCTGTTTCAGCAGTCATTTTAGCTATGTATCCCAGCTCATTATATTTGGGGTTAATATTTATTGACGTATCTGCCAAAAAAATGGGTCCTTTACTAGTAATCATTAAATTGGTAGCTGCCACTTTACGAACTCCTTTTGCTTTTCCAATAACCTTTAAAATTGGCTTCACTACCTCTGGATAACTTCTCGAATATCCTGAAATTAATGCGTCAGCCTCTCCTAATTTTACCATCATAGATGCATAGTAGTCTCTTGTTCTCATTAACTTTTCAGCTTGACTTAAGGTCAAGCCTTTATCCTTTCTATGATTAAAAAATATTTTTGCGTATTTCTTAATTTGTTTTTTTGATTTATCAATACTTAAATCGATAATTTTCAATTCTTTTGAAAAATCTAGCTCTAATTCTTTGATTAACTTCTTTATTCTTTTAATTCTTCCAATTAAAATTGGTATTCCAATGCCTTCATCATACACTGTTTGGGCTGCTTTTAAAACATCTAATCTATCGGCTTCGACAAATACAATTTTTTTTGGATTTTGTTTTGCTTTAGCAATTAATAACCTAGTTATCCTATTGTTGTTTCCAAGCCTTGATTCAAGCTCCTTTTCATATTTTTCCCAATTGTCAATCTTCATTTTTGCTACTCCCGATTCAATTGCTGCTCTAGCTACACTTAGCGGCACAGTTGAAATTAATCTTGGGTCAAATGGTTTTGGAATTATATAATCTCTTCCAAACATTAATTTTTTTTCTTTGTAAACGACATTAACAATTTCTGGAACAGGTTCTTTTGCAAGTTTTGCAAGGGCATAAACAGCTGCCATTTTCATCTCCTCATTAATCTTTGAGGCTCTAACATCAAGGGCCCCCCTAAAAATAAATGGAAAACCCAAGACATTATTCACCTGGTTTGGATGGTCACTTCTACCAGTTGCAATGATAATATCATCTCTAGTTCTTTTAGCGACCGTATAACTGATCTCGGGATCAGGATTAGCCATTGCGAAAACAATTGGGTTTTTTGCCATTGACAAAAGCATTTCTTTTGTCATCATATTTGCCATTGAAAGACCGATAAAAACATCCGAGCCATTAATTGCATCGGCCAAATTTTTAACATCAGTATTTTTGGAAATAAATTTTTGTTTTTCTGGTGTTAAGTTTGTTCTTTCAGAATTGATTGGACCTTTGCTATCAAACATAATTATGTTTTCTTTTTTTAAACCCAGAGCTAAATATATTTTAGCACATGAAATTGCTGCAGCCCCTGCCCCACATATTACCATTTTTACTTCTTCAATCTTTTTTTCAGCAAGTTCAAGAGCATTAATCAAAGCTGCTCCCGAAATAATTGCTGTTCCATGTTGATCATCATGCATTACAGGAATATCAAGTTCACCAACTAGTCTTTTTTCAATTTCAAAAGCCTCGGGAGCCTTTATGTCTTCCAAATTAATTCCTCCAAATGTTGGGGCTATGTTTTTTACAGTGTTTACAAAATCATCAATGTTTTTGGCATCAATTTCAATATCAAATACATCGATGTCAGCAAAAATCTTAAACAAAAGACCTTTTCCCTCCATAACTGGTTTTGATGCTAAAGGGCCAATATCACCTAAACCCAAAACCGCTGTACCATTTGAAATTACAGCAACCAAGTTTGACTTAGAGGTATATTTATAAACGTTTTCAGGGTCTTCATGTATTTCTAGACATGGGTAAGCCACTCCAGGTGAGTAAGCAAGAGATAAATCACTTTGTCGTGAATAATTTTTAGATGGAATCACTTTGATCTTGCCAGGACTTGGTTTAGAATGATATAACAGAGCTTTGATTCTATCTCTTTCGTTTTTCACAATGAATAAATTTTTTTAAGCTTACAAAGTATTCAATATTAAAGGTAATAATTACAATATCCAAATGAAATGATATTATGTTTTGGCTCATTTTTTGAATCGATTGTTTAGGAATTGTTGATAGAACATCTAATAATATTATAATAGCTTTAGATGAATTAATAATTGAATTATATTTACGAGCCTCTTTGAAAGTTTTTAATAAAATATTATTCCTGTTACTTTTTTTGATTATTTCGAATAATTTATTTTCTCAGTTGAGTAAAATACATTATATACCTCCGCTAACACACGAATATTCTATTCAAGGTAATTTTGATTCTAATGCACCAGAAGATCAATGGTTCTACATATCAACGCCCAGTATTGATGAAGTTCCATTTACAATAAAGAGATCAAATGGAGACCTGATGTATTCAGGTGTTGTTTCCAATGCTAATCCATGGATTGACAGAGCGGCACCACAAGGAACCGAATACGATTATTTGTTTATCAGACGAGAAGCTACTGAAAGTATGGGTAGTTTAGCTGGATTCATAATTGAAGCTGAAAGCGATATCTATGTTTCCGTAAGGTTTAATTCAAATGCAACCAATGGGGGCAATCAATATCACGCTGGAGCACTCGTTAGTAAAGGTGATTCAGGTTTTGGAAAAAGATTTAGAGCTGGTGCCCTTCAAAATCAAACTGGATCTCATTTGAATTTTGCCTCTGTTATGGCTACAGAAAATCAAACCAAAGTTACATTTACTCTACCCAACGGAGTTGAAAGTTTATTTGGGAAAACTGGAACATTTGAAGTTGTTTTGAATTATGGTCAAACATATGTTGTTGCAGCTGAACTAAATACTAATTTATCAAGTTCAAGAGAAGGAATTATCGGAATGCTGATTGAATCTGATAAATCTATAGTTGTTAACAGCGGGTCTGGTACAGGATCATTTACCGCTGATGAAGGGGGGCAAGATTATGGAATAGATCAAATTGTAGGGCGAGAACTTGTTGGAAATGAATATATTTTTATAAAAGGTGAAGGGGATGACCCATGGGAAAATATATTATTAATAGCTGATCAAGATAATACCATAATAAATGTTAATGGATTGCCACTACTGGACGACAATAACAATCAAGTAGTACTGAATAATGGTGAATTCATTATCATTGAGGGAGATAAATATTCAGATCGTGGAAACATGTATGTTAATAGCTTTAATCCTGATGATAAAATTTTTGCGTTTCAAGGTTTGGGTGCTATTTGGACTGCGCAAAACAACCAAAATCGAGCAGCTAGACAAGGAATGTTTTTTGTTCCACCACTAAGTTGTGCGAATGTTGGAGATGTTGATAATATTGCACAAATTAATTTTGTTGGAAAAGAATTTGATGATGGAGGGGCTGTTAGTTTTGTAGCTAAAAAAAATTCATCTGTAACGATCAATGGAAGTCCAATCAACCAGTTTCAAACTCAAGGTCCGTATGAGGTTGATGGAAATCCAGATTATGAAACATATTTGGTAAAAGATCTCGAAGGTAATATAACAGTCAGAGGAGATGATGAACTTTATGTTGCTTATTACAATACAAATTACTCAGCAACCACAGGTGGTTTTTACTCAGGTTTTGCCAGACCACCTACTTTTGATTTAGATGTTGAATTTGAATCATTAGGTTCGTGTATAAAAAGCGACGGATCATCAAACGTTACTATATCAGCCACAAATTTCTCAAATTTTGATAGTATTGTTTGGCAAAAATTAAATGAGCAGACAGGTGATTTTGAAGCCACTAATTTTACAACTGCAGAATTTACCCCGACTCAACCTGGTGTCTACAGACTTAAAGGTGTTCTTGAATGTACAAATATTGATTACGTTTCAGATGAAATACCAATCAGCATATGCCCAGACGATTTTGATGGCGATGGAATAATAGATAACATTGATTTAGATATCGATAATGATGGTATTTCCAATTTTTATGAATCATTGGGGGATGGTAAAATATCTTTTCAGGATCCATTGAATCCAGAAATCACTCTATCAAATGGAACAGTATTAACTGGCTTAATCTCTGGAAATGTTGTTTCAACAAGAGATGATCATGCAATTTCAAATGGATCAGTGGACAGTTCATTCGAATCACAAGTTGAAGCGGGTGTTGATCAAAGCCTAACTTACACTTTAGAATTTAGCGATAAACTAAACATTGTTGTCACTGATTCTGATATTGATGTTGCACAAAAAGTTGGAGAAAGTTTTATTTTAAAAAGCTTACCATCAACTACTAATATAACATTGCTTGATCCTGATGATAATCTTCTTGTGGATACAGATTTCGACGGAACATATGAAGATTCAACACTTGAGTTTACGTCAAACGAAATAAGATTTAAATTCAAAACAAGATCAAATTTAACTTATGAGTTTTATTCCTATCAAATTGATGGAATTAGCTTTACTCACAACTATTCGAACGTAAATGCAACTGGCGAAAGTGTTTTTGTTCCCATTGTAACTATTAAAGATTATAAATTGAATACTGATTCAACTGATGAATTAGACATGTATGATTATGATAGTGATAATGATGGATGTTTTGATGTAATAGAGGCAGGTTATGTTGATGGAGACGGAGATGGAATTTTTGGGGAGGGTATTCCTACTATTGATAATGGCGGTGTTAATTCACGTGGACAAATAATTTTTACAGATTATGAACCAAACGATGAGCCACTTAAGGATAATAATGATGTTTATTATTTTCAAAAAGTTGGTGAGCCCCCGGTGATTACTACTCAGCCGGAATCTGCAATAGCTTGTGAGGTTGGAACCACTGTTGAATTTAATGTTTCAGTTACAAGTAGCGATAACATTATTTATTCATGGTTCTATGCAACCGCTGATCAGCCAAACACATGGATACTGGTTGTGGATGACGATCAATATACAGGATCTAATAGTGAAAAATTGATTATTTCTGATGTGCAGTTAAGTATGGATGGTAATAGGTATCGAGTTGACGTTAGCACGGATGAATATGCTTGTACACAAACGACAAATGATGAAACGACATTGTTGGTTGAAGAATCATTACCAGCTGCCAATCAAATTGAAGATGTAATTGTTTGTGACGATAACTCAGTTGGTGATGACAAAGATGGTTTTATCGCTTCATTCAATTTTCAAGGTTATATTTCTGAGATATTGGGAAATGATCAAAGCGAAGATGATTTTACAGTTACCTTCCATTTATCACAGGAAAGCTCTGAGGATTTAAATGATAACGGAATTAGTTTTCCATTTTCCAATACAACTGCAAACAGTCAGAAAATTTTTGTTAGAGTGATGAGTAATAAAACAGAATGCTTCAACTCAGATATATCATTTAATGCGATTGTTGCTCCTTTACCAATTCTGATCAATTCCAATGTGATTGTAGAACAATGTGATGACGATGAAAATAATGATGGAAGAACACTATTTAATTTGACAGAATTTGAGGATGATATTTCAGAAAATTATTTAAATGAATCATTTGAATATTATACAGATCCAAGTTTTTCAACTGATTCATTGATTGATAATCCAGAGTCCTATGAAAATGAAACGCTATTCAATCAAACTATTTATGTCAAAGTATTAACTAATAATCAATGTTTTAGGTCTGCTCAAATTGAACTAAAAATTGGAGCTAGTGCTATAGATGAAAGCTTTTTATTAAAGTTTAGTACTTGTGAAACATCTCCAAGTATTGAGCAAGATGGGATAGAAACTTGGAGCTCATCTGAAATATTTGGAGAAATTACCAATCAACTAATCGCTTCCGACAGTAAGTTTTCAGGGCAAAATATTACAATACTGTATTTTAACAATAAAGAGGATGCCTTGACTAAAAACAATGCGATTGATATAAATTCTACATATACAAATATTACTCCTTTTGTTCAAGATATATGGGTGTCTGTTGAAATAAATGAACTTAATACAATCTCTTGTCTAGGACTTAAAAAAGTTGCTGAATTGTATGTAGAGCCTAGACCGATTGCCTATCCTGTATCAATTGAAAGACAGTGTGATGGTGCTCAAGGAGATGACTCCACAGATGGTCTTTTTACATTTGATACATCAACTGTAATTGATCAATTGCTTACAAACCCTGACACGGGGTTAAAACAAGATGAGTCTGTGTTGACAATCACCTATTTTAATGAAGATGGTTCAGAAATTTCAGCATCTGATTTTAGTCCTAATTTCCTAACTGCATCTCAAACCATAACGATTCGAGTTGAAATTGACCCATCCTACCCTGACATTGTTAATCCAGATGGACTTTGCTATGACGAGACAACTCTTGAATTTATTGTAGATGATACACCTGAGGCATATCCTGTAATTATTACGCCCCATTGTGATGGAGATGATGGGTACGATGATGATGACGGATTTAACGAATTCGATACAACTAATATTTCAGCAACATTATTGGGTTCAAATCAAAGTTTGGATGATTATACTATCACATATCAGTATGTAGACGAAGCTGGCAATTTATTATCATCCAACGAGCTTAGAAATCCATTCAACACACAAACTCAAACTGTAACTGCAACTATTGTAAACAACCTCAACCCCAGCTGCCCAGCAACTATGGATATAGAATTTGTGGTTAACCCTCTGCCCACATTTACAGTAGATGATGACACGCTTGTTTGTTTGAATCTTGACCCCATACCAATAGGAGTTACTTCAGCAGAAGGTGATTATACTTACACATGGACCCATACTTACAATGGCGTCAATAGTCCTTTCCCAACATCAGGCCCCACTATATTTATTGGCGTTGGCGGTACTTATTATGTTACAGCAACAGACGTTAATACGGGGTGTCAAAGAACATTGAGCATTTTTGTTGAAGAATCTGAAATTGCAAGTTTTGATTTAGATAAAAATGGTGATGTTTCAGAAAGTGAGTATGATCACTTTATTGAAGTTTCAGATATTACAGAAAACGACAACAATACTATCAGAATAAAAAATATTGAAGATTTGGGAATGGGAGATTACGAATTTGCTTTATATGATCCGGCAGGCCCGTATCAGATTGATCAGCTGTTTGAAAATGTCAGACCTGGAATTCATAATCTTTATGTCAGAGACAAGAAAGGCTGCGGAATAGCAGTAATAGAAGTTTCTGTTATTGGATACAAGAAATTCTTTACACCCAATGGAGATGGGATTCACGATACTTGGAAAATTTTAGGAATCAATGAATTTTTCCAACCCAATAGCAAAGTATATATTTTTGACAGATACGGAAAATTAATTAAGGACTTGGACCCTAAAGGTACTGGTTGGAATGGGAATTTTTCTGGAAGACCAATGCCACAATCAGACTACTGGTTCAGAGTTTTCTTAGAAGACGGCCGAGAATTTAAGGGTCACTTTAGTCTCGTTAGGGGAAAGTAAGACAAAACTTATTACTAAATTTAAATAAATTATTAACTGTCTGAATTAGTACAGTGTAGTATCTCACTATGAGTAGAATTTTTAAAATATTTTTTTTATTTATTTTTTTCTCTCTACAGAGTTACAGTCAAATAAGTAAGGTTCATTATATCCCACCATTAACTAACAATAAAGGAGTTGCTTTTGGAAGCTCTATTCCAATAGATCAATATCTTTATTTGTCTACACCAAGTACTGAGAATGTAATAGTTACAATTACTCCTTTGAATGGGGATGCACCAACAACTTACAATGATTTAAGCAACGGTAATCCAATAAGATATGATATTGGAAGCTCATGGAATAATGGTTTCACTCCAACCCAACTTTTTGTTGATCATGAAAATACTGGAGGAGATCAAGCTTTAAAGGCAGGGTTTTTAATTGAAGCTGATTGCCCAATTTATGCAACCATCAGGTATAATGCTGGATCTCAAGCAGGTGCACTTGTAAGTAAAGGGGATGCTTCGCTGGGGACAAATTTTAGAGCAGGAATGATGACAATGGGATCAAAGGATGTAGCCAATAATAATAACAATTTTTATTCTACTGCAAATAGTTTTATTTCAGTGATGGCTACCCAAGACAACACCACTGTTTCTGTTGATCTACCGAACGCTATTGTAGGTCAAACAACAATTTCGAACTATAATTATCAAGGCCCATTTACTAAAGTTCTTCAAAAGCATGAAAGTATGGTCTTAGCACTTGACTTTCAAAATACAAATGCCAATAATGGTGAAGCAAGAAAATCTTTAATTGGTGCGTTAATTCGTTCAATTGATGAAAATAATAACGAAGATGGAACAAAACCTTTGGTCGTGAATGTTGGATCTGCCAGTGGCTCTTTTACTTGGGATGGTGGTGGCCATGATCACGGGGTAGATCAAATTGTTGGATTAGATAGAATTGGACATGAATATATTTTTGTCAGGGGTAATGGTCAAAATACAAATGGTGGCGGACAATTAGAAACCCCATTAATAATTGCAACTAAAGATAACACTCAGATTTACGCAAATGGAAATATTTTGGTAGCTACCATTGATGCAGGAGATTTTTGGCTTGCTGATACAACGTATTGGTCAGCTCAACAACAAGGGGCTACTATGTATATTCGTACTCAGGATAAAAATTATCCAGTATATGCTTATCAAGGAGTTGGAGGAGATGGAGATTCCGAGGCAAACCAAGGAATGTTTTTTGTTCCTCCGCTTTCTGAAGATGCAAAAGATGATGTAAATAATATTCCAGAAATTGATCTCATTGGAGATACTACTTACCAACAGCAAGCTGGTGTTTCTATTGTGACTAATACTGATGCCACAATAACAATAAGCGAAAATGGAGTTGCATATGATGTAAGTTTATTGACACCGGTTGTTGTTGAAGGTAAGCCAGAATACAAAGCCTATACTGTAACAGATCTAAGAGGTGATGTAAGTGTCACATCAACTGGAGAACTTTATTTGGCTTATTTCAATACAAGAGGAGCAGCAACAAGTGGAGGTTACTATGCTGGTTTTGCATCTCCACCAAATGCCGAGATTGATCTAGGAATTAATGCTCTCGGAAATTGTTTGCAAGTAGATTCAGATGGTAACGTGACTGGATCCAATATTACGCTTCAAATCACAAATGCATCTGGCTTTGACACATACGTTTGGGAAAAATACAATAACACAACAAATCAATGGGAAGCTGCGCCAGGAAATTCTCAAAATTCTGAGACCTATGTGCCGGAGATAGAGGGTGATTATCGACTTAAAGGAAGTATAACATGTTTAAGTTTCGATCAATATTCTGGAATAATTCCAGTAAGTATATGCCCAGAGGACTCTGATCAGGATGGAGTAATTGATAATTTAGACCTGGACTTGGACAATGATGGGATATTAAATTCTATTGAATCATCCGGAAATTTAACCATAAATCTTTCAGATGTAGAAAATCCAATATTTAATAATACTGATGGTGAAGTTGTAAGTATAAATATTGAAGCTCAAATTCTATCAGATCAAGTAAATGATACAAGCAGTACAATTTCTGGGACAAACACTGGTGAAATTTCATTCTCACTAGAAGCTTCAGCAAACGCCAAAATAACCTATGAGATAAAAAATAATGATGAACCCTTAAACTACAGATTTACAGGTAAGGCCGAAACAGTAACTGCTGGTGATTATTTTGAAATTAGTGTTTTACCATCATCAAAAAACATCACACTAGTCGATCCTCTCGGTCATTTATTAATTGATGATAATTACGATGGTGAAACTTTTAGTGACCATTCTGGTGTTTACACTGCAAACCTTATAAGATTCAAGTACAAAAATGATATTGGTAATCCAACCTATGAGTTTATCGCTTATAGCGTCAATGGACTCAAAATAAGTTCTGGTGCTGATGAAACAACAAGTGTCTCAGAGTTTACGGGACTCGTAGAAATTCTGGACTATAAAATGAATTCAGATGAAAATAGTACTAATTCTGATTACATTTATGACTTTTATGATTTGGAGAGCGATGGTGATGAATGTTTCGATTTGACAGAAGCAGGATTTAATTATGAAAATTTTATTGGCGATGCTGATAATGATGGAATTTTAGGAATTTCACCACTAAATAATAACATTGCTGGTGTAATCGACGATAGAGGATTGGTAATCTCTCACAAGGATGCAGGAGGTTATGACATAGATCCCAAAAAGGATGGCGATGGTAATTATTTATTTCAAACAGCTGGCTCACCAGTTAATATCGAGACACAACCTGCTTCAACTAGTAGTTGTGTTGGAAGTACTGTAGAATTTGAAGTTACAGCTACATCTCAAACAGAAATTACATATCAATGGCAATTTTTCAATATCGATCAAAATGACTGGGAAAACATTTCTGAAGGAGGATCATATAGCGGAACAACAACAAATAAATTGGTGTTGTCAAATGTTTCCACAACAATGGATGGTAGGTATAGAGTTTTGTTAAATGATGAAGAATATTTATGTGAAACTGGAACAGATCCGAATGTTAGTTTAACAATTAATGCAGTTCCAAATAATCCCATCGTACAACAAATCCAAACATTTTGTCAATCAGATACTCCAAAAGTATCGGATTTAGTTGCCAGCAATACAGGAACTAATACCCTCTATTGGTATGATTCCAATGACTCAACATCTGCTCTGGATCCTAACACTGAACTTGAACACAATAAATTTTATTATGCAGAATTTGTTGACGAAGAGGGATGTGTAAGCACAGGAAGAACAGAGAGTAAAGCTTTTTTATCCAATCCTGTATTGACTTCCTCAAGTGAAGTTATTTGTTTTGATGAGACAACAACACTAACTATTGACAATGTAGCTAAAACAGCTGCAGATTTTGCTCAGGAAAACAACCTTATATTTATAACAAACAATGGCACTCCAGTTTCTTACCCTACAGAATATGGAGATACGTATTTTTTAATTCAGTCAGGTACTGGTCAACAAGGAAATACACCAATAGGTTGGGATGCTGCTAAAAACTTAACTGATAGTTACAACACTGGTGATGCATACTCAAGTGCTAGAATGTATATCATTTTAAATGCTGAAATGGAAAAAATTGTATATGAAGGCTTGGAATCCATGAATTTAACAGGAGATGATGAAATCTTTTTTTGGCTTGGATTATATCAAGATATGAATGATCCAGAATATGCAGAGCCGGGAAATGCATCTCAAAATTGGGGTGGTTGGAAGTGGGTCAATGGTACAAAATTAAAAGATGGATATATAAATTTTTATGGGATGAACAATGACCCACCAATTGAACCAAATGATTGTTGTAGTCCTAATATTGATGGTCAAGAGAATTACGGACAATTTGAATTTGGCGTGAATGGAATTCAATGGAATGACATACCCGTAGATGATGTTGGTGGAAATTCATGGCCCTTGTTCGAATACACTGGTTCATCTAGTATAATATGGGGTTACTACGATCAAAATGGTGATGAGGTAATTATACCCAACGTAACAACTACATCACTTGATGTTAGTCCAACTGAAACAACAACTTACTTTGTTAAGGTTACAACCAATAATATTGAGTGTATTACAGAAAAAACAATAAATGTTAATCCAAACCCAACAGCAGAAACTGTTGGTGATTTAGAATTCTGTGATGATGAAAGCGATAATGATGGCAATAACGGCAGTATTACAATTGAAAAGGAAATATTTGATTCACTTATTCCAAAAATATTAGGTGAAAACCAGTCCCAAAATGAATATACAGTCACTTTTTATGAAACTATTGAAAATGCCACAAATGGAGAAAGTGAAATTACATTTCCTTATACCAATCCGGAGAAAGCTGCGGGTGAACTTCATTATGCTTTGAATACAACTCAAATTTTTGTTAGGGTTGAAAACAACACCACAGGGTGTTTCAATGCTGAAACTTCATTCAATATTAACATTAAACCATTACCTATTACCTTCACTGTTGATGATATTATCGTTTGTGATGATGACAGAGACGGCTTTATTGCATTTAATCTTGAGTCAAGGACAGACTCGCTAAGATCAGGAGATGAAAATACCGACCCGAATGATATTGACAACCAAAGCCCTAATGATTTTAAGATTACCTATCATTTAAGTATTGAAGATGCTAATGATTTAAATAATACTGGTCTGGTAAGTCCATTTACCAATACGACAAAAGACAGACAAACAATTTATTATAGAATAATTAAAACTGAAGGTTCTAATTCTGGATGTTATAAAACAGGAGAAGCTTTTGATATCGTAGTAGAGGCACTACCATTTGCAAATACAGTAACAATTGGAAGAGAGTGTGATGGCGCTGCTGGAGATGACTCTCAAGATGGTATTTTCCCGTTTGATATCTCCACTATTCAACAAACTCTTCTAAATGGTCAAACCAACGTTACCACTTACTATTATGATAAGGATGATAATTTTATAGGAAATACATTGCCAAATCCATTTGAAACCGCCTCTCAAATCATTAGAATCCAGGTTGAAAATAATACAGATCAGAAATGTTATGATGAAACCACACTTGAATTTATTGTAGATGATAGCCCTGAAGTATACGATGTTTTGATACCTATTCAATGTGATGATGGAGACGATGATACTGATGGTTTTTCAGAATTTGACACTTCAACTGTGACTCAAACTTTACTTACAAACCCAGAAACTAATGTCACACAAAGTTTGGATGATTTTTCTGTGTCCTATCAATACCTTGATGAAAATGGGAATACAATCAACGCAGCTGAACTCCCAAATCCTTTCAACACAAAAACTCAAACAGTAGTTGCTACTGTTACCAATAAATTGAATAGCTCTTGTACAATCACTAAAGATATTGAGTTTGTGGTTGAAGATCTGCCTGTAGCAAATACAGTAACAATTGGAAGAGAGTGTGATGGCGCTGCTGGAGATGACTCTCAAGATGGTATTTTCCCGTTTGATATCTCCACTATTCAACAAACTCTTCTAAATGGTCAAACCAACGTTACCACTTACTATTATGATAAGGATGATAATTTTATAGGAAATACATTGCCAAATCCATTTGAAACCGCCTCTCAAATCATTAGAATCCAGGTTGAAAATAATACAGATCAGAAATGTTATGATGAAACCACACTTGAATTTATTGTAGATGATAGCCCTGAAGTATACGATGTGGTAATTGTTAGTCAATGTGATGATGGCCCCAGTGATATTGACGGATTTTCAGAATTCGATACCTCAACTGTAACACAAATTTTACTTACAAACCCAGAAACTAATGTCACACAAAGTTTGGATGATTTTTCTGTGTCCTATCAATACCTTGATGAAAATGGGAATACAATCAACTCAGCTGAACTTCCAAATCCTTTCAACACAAAAACTCAAACAGTAGTTGCTACTGTTACCAATAAATTGAATAGCTCTTGTACAATCACTAAAGATATTGAGTTTGTGGTTGATCCTTTACCTGTAATCAAACAAAATATAATAATTGTTGAACAATGTGATGATGATGAAAACAACGATGGAATAACACTACACAACCTCACCGAATATGAGGAGCTCTTTTCAAATAATTACCAAAACGAACAATTTGAATATTATACTGATCAGGCTTTGACCAACAAAATAGAGGATCCAACAAACTATTACAATGTTGCTTTAGAAGATTTAGTTTGGGTAAAAATAACTACAGAAAACGGATGTGTTCGAACTTCTAAAACGCAAAATGGTGATGATAGATTGCAAATTGATATAACCGTTGGAGCAAGTGAAATTCCAACTACTTTCATTCAAGATTATAATACATTATATACTGTTTGTGACGATGATTTTGGATCAGAACAGGATGGTATTTCTGTTTTTTCAAACTCAGTATTAAATGATATAGTTACCAAATTGAGATCATCTAGAGAAATTTTTCAAGATCAAAATATTAGAATATCACTTCATACAAATTCACAAGATGGTCTAACTGGTGAGAATCCAATTGATTTAACTGTAGATTTTACCAACATCTCGCCTTACACACAAGAGATTTGGGCGAGAATTGTAAATGTTGACATTACTACATTTACATGTCTCGGTTACGCAAAGGTTGCTGAGTTGTATGTAGAACCTAGACCCATTGCCTATCCTGTATCAATTGAAAGACAGTGTGATGGTTCAAGTGAATTAGATGCAGACTCTCAAGATGGTCTTTTCCCATTTGATACAACAACTGTAATTGATCAATTGCTTACCAATCCTGATACTGGGGTGAAACAAGATGAGTCTGTGTTGACCATAACATATTTTAATGAAGATGGTTCAGAAATTTCAGCATCTGATTTTAATCCTAATTTCCTAACTGCATCTCAAACCATAACGATTCGAGTTGAAATTGATCCATCCTACCCTGACATTGTTAATCCAGATGGACTTTGCTATGACGAGACAACTCTTGAATTTATTGTAGATGATACACCTGAGGCCTATCCTGTAATTATTACGCCACATTGTGATGGAGATGATGGAAATAGTGACGTCGATGGCTTTGATGAGTTTGATACAAGCAACATTACAGCAACCCTCCTTGGACCAGATCAAAGCTTGGATGATTATACAGTTGTGTACCAATACATTGATGAGGCTGGCAATTTATTATCGTCCAACGAGCTTAGAAATCCATTCAATACACAAACTCAAACTGTAACTGCAACTATTGTAAATAATCTCAACCCCAGCTGCCCAGCAACTATGGATATAGAATTTGTGGTTAACCCCCTACCCACATTCACAGTAGATGATGACTTAACGGTTTGTATTAATCTTCCTCCCATTCCAATAGGAGTTACTTCAGCAGAAGGTGATTATACTTATACATGGACCCATACTTACAATGGCGTCAATAGTCCTTTCCCAACATCAGGCCCCACAATATTTATTGGCGTTGGCGGTACTTATTATGTTACAGCAACAGACGTTAATACGGGATGTCAAAGAACATTAAGCATTTTTGTTGAAGAATCTGAAACTGCGAGTTTTGATCTTGACGAAGATGGGACAATCACGGAAGAAGAATATAAATATTTTGTTGAAGTAAAAGATTTAACAAATGATAATAATAACACCGTAAGAATTAAAAATTTAACAGATCTTGGTATTGGTGATTATGAATTTGCAATCGATGACCCAAGTGGTCCATACCAAGATGATCCATTTTTTGAAAATGTAAGACCCGGTATTCACACTATTTACATAAGAGACAAAAAAGGTTGTGGTATTGGTCAGTTTGATGTTTCAGTAATTGGCTACAAAAAATACTTCACACCCAATGGGGATGGAATTCAAGATACATGGAGAATTCTGGGAATCAATGAATTTTTCCAGCCTAACAGTAAGGTTTACATATTTGATCGATATGGGAAGTTGTTAAAAGAACTTGACCCTGTTTTAGATGGTTGGGATGGAACATTCATTGGAAGGCCAATGCCACAAACTGATTATTGGTTTAGGGTGTTCTTAGAAGATGGACGAGAATTCAAAGGGCACTTCAGTTTAGTCAGAGGTTTTGATTAGAAGCAATCGCAATCAATCGATCCTCTCAATATATTAAAACCAAGAGTGATCTGGTGAAAACCGCCAGAACCAAAATTAATATCCCCAAATTGGTATGAATAATTATAAGAAAATACAAAATCTTTATAGTCTATTCCAAAAAGTGGTGTGACAAGTTGAAGCGTCTGTTCTTTGATTTGACCAGTTGAAACATCAACAAATTCAGCACCTTCAAGAGAATTTCTAAATGCCAACCCTGCCCAAAGTCTTCCAGACCTGAGTTTGTAATAAGCTTTCAAATTTGTGTCAATTGACTTCTCTTTAGTGAGCTCAGAAACCTGAAAGAGTACAGAGGGCTCAAAACTCCATGGTGTTTCAGTATAAAAAACGTATCCAAGTGAAGCTACAAGCCTTTTGAAGCTGGTCCTATCCCTAGGGTAGCTGTATTCAAAATCACCGTACATATTGTGAGGACTAAACAACAAATTTTTTACAGTTAAATGAGCATAGTATTTATTTGAAACATATGATATCCCTACATCCATGTTAAAATATCCTGTATTTTCCATCAAACCTGAGATTAACGGATCGGGTACAAAATTTTGATCCAATGGATCAAAAGTTGTTTGATCCAAGGAGTTTTGAATTCCTCCAATACTTATTCCAAAAGATAATTGGTCAATTTCGTCGTCTTTGGATGGGTAAGGTCTTTTACTTAAAACCAAATCATCAGCAAAATTTATATGATGTGCGTAAGTAAGATATGCTCCTTTTTGTGAGTGATATCCATTTTGATCATTAAAAACTGTAATTCCCACTCCGGATCTTTCTGAAACTCTTAAGTCTGCGGTTAAAGTCTGTAGGTTTGGGGCTTCGACTTGATCAAACCATTGTTTTCTAACAGTGGTTCTAATCTTACCTCCAACTAGATTAACACCAGCCATCGAAGGGTGTACCAAATAATAATTTTCGGTTAAATAATCAAAATAAATAGGAATACCTTCCTGAGCTCTACTTTTGAATGTTATTAAGAAAAAAAATATAAGTAAAAATATTCTCACTAGAGTGTTTATTACAATAATTAGACCTTAAATCAAAATCACTAAAATTTCGCCTAAATATAAATTAATTTTTTTTGTTTCTAATAACAAGACCCAAGGGTATGAAAAGGAATAGAGCGTAAATATTAAACATTAGTGCAACTATTGGTATTAGTATCATCAATGAAATTATGTAAAACTTTGTTGAGGTTTTCAATCTTCAGATGAAATAAGTTTTATAAGCTCCTCTTCAGGTATTCGACCCAGATCATCAATTTTTAAAAGAAATTCATCTAGGTTTAAGCTCAATTTTTTCTTTATGTCAGTGTAATTGGAATCAAGTGATAAATTGTTTAATTCGAATGGATCATTTTCTAAGTCATAGAGTTCCTCCATTAACCTCGGAGACTTAAACCAATTATCGGACTTTTCATCAAGTTGACCAGTTAAGTGAAGACTTGTTAAATGTCTCATAAGTAACATTTGTTTTCTATATAAAACATTCAATGCATGAGAATTTTCTGGATTGTAGTTTCTGATATATTTAAACTTTGAATCCCTCACTGCTCTGATACGGTCGGGAACATTATCAAAACGATCACTTGACGTGTATAAAAACTCCCTTTCCATTTTAATCTTGTTTTTTCCAAGAAAAGCAAAACCTTGGTATTCACTTGGTGATTTCACACCTGCAATTGATAAAACTGTAGGTGCTAAATCAACAAAACTCAAAAGCTGTTTCTTATTTACTTTTTCATTTTTTCCAACAGGGAATTTGACTAAAAAAGGAACCTTAGTACCTGTTTCATAGATTGCTCTTTTATGTCTGGGAAATGGCCCTCCATGATCACTGTAAAAGAAAATATATGAATCATCATATAAATCTTCTTTTTTGAGCTTATCTATCAATTTCCCAACTCTTTCATCCATTTTGATAAGATTAGTGTAATTCACAGCCATTGAATGTCTTACAACTGAGTCATCAGGAAATATTTCAGGAACCGAAAGTTCTGATGGATTTACCATAAGTTCAGATTTATCTTCTTGCCATATACTACCTTCATGAGTGCCATGAAAATTATAAACTGCGAAAAGTGGTGATTTATCTTTCGTAAGATCATTTTTGGTTTGATATTCAGACCATGTTGAGTCATTGATTATAAAATTATAATCACCTTTTGCATCATTATATGTGAAATATCCATTTTGTCTTAAAATCATTGGAAATGTTTTAATTGACTCTGCAATTGTCGAAGAATATCTTGGGATTGACAATGAACTGTCCCATTTAGTTCTTTCTCCCAAATTTCTATCATTTTCTAAGTAGTTATCGTAATGCATGGCTCTCATATTATGTGTACCAATAGATTGAGGGTACATTCCTGTAATTATTGAACTTCTTGCAGGTGCGCAAACAGGATATGTTGCATACATATTTTCAAAAATTAAACTTTCTCTTGAAAGCTCTTCAAGATTGGGTAGAGACACATCTTTATTCCCATAAAATGGAAAAAAATATGCTGATTGATCCTCAACAGTTATCCAAATAATATTGGGCTTTTCAGTAACCGAACACCCACTAGTTAATATGACAATAATTAACAACAGTACATTTCTCATAGTTTCAAATGTAGTTATTTCATTTGCAAAAAAATTGTAATTTTCAAACTCATTTAAAATATAATTTTCTGCTTAAATTATTCAAAATACTGTCAATTGCTGTAACCTCTCTGCTGCTAATAGTCATCTCATTTCTTCATTATCAACAATTTCCAATTTACGATTGGGAATTTATTTTTGAATATATTAAAGATAATCGCCAGAAGGAAGATTTTAATTCCATTGCAACCAAACTAGGATATGATGAAAATGAGAAGTTACTAATTATACACGCTGATGATGTTGGACTTAGTAAATCAGTAAATGAATCTACTTTTGAATCATTCAAAAATAACTCCATTACATCTGCTGCAATAATTATGAATACTTATGAAATGGAGGAAGGGTTAAAATTTGCAGTTGAAAATCCAAATTTTGATTTTGGAGTTCATTTGACAGTCACAAGCGAATGGAAATATCATAAATGGGGAGGTATATTGGATAAAGCTAAAACACCCTCTTTGCATAATAGCATTAATAATTTTTACTGTAATAAAAGAAAGTTCGTTAAAAATGCAGATTTAAACGAAATTAAGATGGAGCTTCAAGCTCAGATTAGTTTAGCAAAATCAATGGGGCTGGAACCTTCACATATTGATAGTCACGAGGGCGCACTATTTTTTGATCCCGAAATTTTTAAAATATATATCAATTTAGCAGTTGAAAATGATTTATTGGCATTTGTTCCAATTGAGGCAAGTATGCATTTTAATGGTGGATTGGATAAGCCAATTAATGCTGTCATAGTTGATCAATTTCATATGCTCCACGGCGGAACAAAAGTTGAGGATATTGAAAATTTTTATTTTAATGTAATTAAGAATTTAAAACCTGGATTAAGTCAAATAATTATTCATTTGGGTAAAGATGAACCCGAATTAAAAGAAATTACTATTGATCATCCAAATTTTGATTACAGATGGAGGCAAAAAGATCATAATATCATGAATTCTAAAGAATTTAAAAAATTAATCAAAGAAAATGATATCAAGCTCATTAGTTGGATTGACTTAAAAAAGGTCTTACTGGGATGAGATTTCTTACTTTATTGCTCATACTACTAATTTCTTGCTCACCATTAAAAAAATATCCATTAAAGTCTGATAGATGGGAAAAAGATATAAAAGTTTTAGAGTCAAATGATGAAGAAGAGCCATGTGATGATGATTGTATTTTATTTGTTGGAAGTTCAAGCATTCGTCTATGGAAAGAGATAAAGTCAGATATGTCCCCTTACAAGGTTGTTAAAAGGGGGTATGGTGGTGCTCATTTTTATGACCTTATTCATTACACAAAAAGATTGGTAAAGAACCACAAACCTAGGGCAATTGCAGTTTTTGTTGCAAACGATATAACAGGGAAGAACAATAATAGTTGGTATGGAGATCTAAAACCTAAAGAGGTTCTTCAGCTTTTTAAATTTTTTACCAAAGAGATTAAATCTATTCATGGAGATATACCAATATTTGCAATTGAAACAACACCAACCATTAGTCGTTGGTCAGTTTGGGACAAAATCTCAAAAACTAATGACATGATAAAAGATTATACAGCAAAAAGGGAAAACTTAAATTATATTACCACTAGACTTGATTTTTTAGATAGTAAAGGTTATCCCAGAGAAAAATATTTCGTGAACGACAAGCTTCATCTGAACAAATTAGGATACAGGTTATGGTCAAAAATTATAAAAAATAATTTTAAGGAAAAGCTGTAATGTATATTTTAAAAAACTGGTCCAGAGGTGAAAAAATTACCAACAGAGAGGAAGTAATTTTTTTTTTGTATATTGTAACTAATTAAATTTAACTAACATTAATTAAAAATTAAAAAAATGGGATATACTCACACTAACAGCAAAGGAAAAACTTATCATCTACATTCAAAAGATGTTACTCTTAAAGGAGGTAGAAACCAAACTATTTATTATTTCGCTAAAGACGCAAGATCAAATGCATGTGATCTTCCAGCAGGAAAACAAGTAGTAGAAAGCCCAAAAACTGGTCTACCATTTGTTAAAGGAAAATAGTTTTTGCTAAAAAACAGAAAAAACCCATCTAAAAGATGGGTTTTTTTTTGCTTATTTGTTGATAATCTAATAAAGTTTTTTCAATAATTGATTTGTAATTATAATCATAATTCACTTTGATAGATTTTTTTGATAAAATCCATTCTTTTACCTTGTTCAGTCTTTTTAGCTTTAGATCAAGTAAAGTTGTTACACCAATATCACTCAGAATTGAGGCATTATACTGCTGCTCAAACTGATTTTTCATAGGAATAATCAAAAGCTTTTTATTTAAATATAACGCCTCTGATGTTGTTTCAAATCCGGCATTACTAATAATCCCTTCACATGAGAGAATACTTTGTTCAAAACCCTTATAGTCAATTGGAAAAAAACTTAAATTATTTTTCTTAAAAGACTTATTGATCTTTGGTGAAAAGACGTGCCAAATGACTTCATCAAAAGTGGAAAAAAAATTTATTATGTTTTCTATGGAAAATGACGGAAGGTATATCGTGTAGTGGTTTTTATTAATAATTTTTTTTCTTTTAATATTAGATTTTATGATGGGATAGAAACTATTTGAATTATTTTTTTTGTAATCAAATCCAATTCCCATTACTGTAGGAGCAAAATACTTAAGAATCAGTAATTCATATAATTTTGGTCTTTCTTTCTTGAAAATATTTTTCTGAATAAGGGAATATTGACGGCTCATTGAATAGCATGGAACTCCTCTCAATTTACAGGCCCATGCAGACACGGGTTCAAAGTCATTAATTATTAAATCATAATTTTTTACTTGGATATTGAGTACATCTTTTACAAAAGTGAATGGTCGAAGATTAAAAATTGTTTTAAAAATGTCCACGCCACCTTGAGATCCAAAAACAAAACTTAAGCCTCTAAGTTTAAAATCAACTTTCTCCTTGATTTCCAAAGAGTTTTGATTACCACTTGTTAGAACATCAACCTTAGCAACTTTCTTGAACTCAGGAATTAATTCATTAGCACGAGTTAAATGACCATTTCCTGTTAACTGAATACAATATAAAATTTTCATAAAAAAAGGTGATGTAAAACATCACCTTTTCAAAATTTATTATTCTTTTCTTAGAGCCATCCATTTCCAATATGGTTGACTATATACCATATCTCTAATTTCAAAATCTTTTGCTAATTCTGCAGGATATTCATATGTATTGACTCTAGAATTCATTAACTCTGATCCATTGTTATATAAATCAAAAGTCATATAATTCCATCCAAGACCTGTTCCATATTTATCAATTCTTTTTGCCATTCCCCATGATGCTCTATTTGAATTTTCAAAATTTGTGGTTTTATAATTATCCTCCATTTTTTCATACGCTAAAGCATTTACAGGCTTTACTTTCATGTAGTTCATGACTAGAACATTTGGAATGGAATCTTGTTTTGAAGCTCTATTTTTTATAGCAAGTAGGTCTGTTTTGACAATAGTTCTTGCAGCTTGATTTTTTTGACTAAATTCCTCAAACTCTTCATCAGACCAATCTGGAAAAACAGATCTAATACCTGGATTATTATTGAAATCCTCAATGTTTTCAACAAGGGTTACAATAGCAATTTGGTGGTCAGATTCTGATGTGCTATTCATGGCCCACCAAACATCCCAACCAACAATAATTCCATCATCAATTCTTTTTTGATGGAGCTTTGACCAGTTCTCATTGATTATCTGTGCATAATTTTCACCTGGGGTTGGTTTTATATATGTTATTTGTAAAAAATTAGGATCTTGTGAGAATCCCGTGTAGCATATTAAAAATGCTAAAAGTGTAATTATTTTTTTCATGATTAAAATTGTTTTTACAAAATTAGAAAAACTTATATTATTTTGACAAGTAATCTGCTGCGGAAGTTGCTATTTGACGATATGGCTTTATATTGACTTTGAAGCCTAGGGAATTCGCCCAACCTTTTGCCACTGAAACCAATTTATTTGAGTAGAATCGATTGTCCTCATTATAATCCATATCTATTTCCAAGCTTATTTTTTTATTACTTTTTAGTTCCTGGGCAATTTGGATACTTAGCTCTGTTTCTTTCCATAATCTAGTCCATATATCCTTTATTTTAGGAACAGTTTGCTTGGAGTGAATATAATGAACACCTGAATCCTTGTATCTGTAAGCAATTGCAGTGACATATTTTGTTTGATCAGAAAGTGAGTAAGAATCAGTTCCAATATGAATTTCAACGTCAGGAAACCTCTCCATTATATTTAATGTGTAAGTTATCGGGTCGATCTCTTTTCCAATTGAATTTTTAAATTTAAACACAAGTAGTTTATCTACCCTTAAAGTTCATAAATATATCAATAGGGATTTAGATGTTTAATTTAAAATATTGACAATTAATGTTAATATCTATTTTAATTATATTTTAAATCGTTTGCACTTATTGATTTCTTCCACAACTCCTGCCCATCTTTATCAAAAATTTTAATGATTAATTCTCGATTATTAGCTGGCCCTGTTACGCTCAACATTCCAAAATTGTTTTCACTGACTAAAGTTTCTTTTAAACTATATTTATTATATGATTCATCATCATCATCATTCACACCAGCGGTTAGAGATGAACATGTTAAGTCATAAAGAGGATAAACATCTTCACTCTCTTGCATTTTACTCAAAACAGTGTGGTGTCTATCTCCGTCAAGAAAAATAACTCCTTCAATTTTTGCTTCTCTTATTTTATCTAATAAATACTTTCGCTCTTCTGGGTATGTGGCATAATTTTCATAAACAGCTTCACTGCTTAAAACTTGTCCTCCAATTGCTATAAACTTAAAAGTGGCTTGACTAAAAGTCAAAGCATTTATCAACCAATCAATCTGGTCTTTTCCAAGAATTTCACGATACTCAGTGAAATTATTATTTGAAGTTCTATGGTATCTGTTATCCATGAGAAAAAAATCTAAATCACTCCATTGGAAAAAACCGGTTATACCACCATTACCAGTCACATCATAATTTGGATTAGTCCAAAAAAGTTTAAATATTTCAGAAGCAGTTTCTTTTAACCAAAAACTTCCATCAGAGTTATTTGGGCCATAATCATGGTCGTCCCATGTGGCATAATGATGTGTTGAGGCTAATAATGGTTGCAATTCAGTAAGGGCTCTAGTGTGAGAATATCTTTTTATAAAGCCAGTTCTGGAGTTCCAATCGGACTCCCTCAAGTAAGTATTATCCCCTAACCAAAGCATAAAATCTGGATTTTTTTTATTGATTGAGTTAAATATTTCAAAATTACTTCCATAGGGTTCACCAGGTCTGTCAAATTGCGGTTCATTGACATAACTACAACTTCCAATAACGAAGTTTACATCAGGTGGATCTGTCCTCCACTTCCAAAGTTCTTGAGTTTGGAATTCCATCTGATAATCTCGTTCAACTTTTATGTCATTTATAAATATTTCATAATTATACTTTTTTCCAGGTAAAACGTGATCAGCAATCAATTTAGCTACAAAGCCCATTTTCTTTTCTGTAATTTTTTCATCAGTTTTAAATCTAATTGCAGGATTCTCAATTTCATAATATTCAAAATGGACTTTAGCATTTTCAGATGTTTGAACCCAAAGCAAAACCTCTTGCATTGTGGAATAACCAACCATTGGTCCAGAGTTTATTAAATCCTGTGCATATAATGGAGTGAATATTAGGCAAGATATAAGGGCTAATCTGATTTTTTTAGTGATAATATTTAATTTCATCATAAATAGTTAAATTTATAAAGTCCTTTATCAAGTTTTAATCACATTGACCAATGATAAATGATGTTACTCCTGCATTTCTGGCGTAACATTCATTTGAATAAGTTTCATTGTTACATCCACAAACAGGCTCATAAACTTCCAAACACACAGTATCAATATTTTGATTGATTAAATCTTGATCAATGCACCTTATATCATCACTGTCTTTACCACAATGAGTAAAAAAAATTGTTAAAAAGATTATTGTAGTTAGTTTGAAAAAAGTTTTCATAATTAAATGTCAGTTGATTAAATTTACAAAATAAATTATGAGATTTTTTATCATACTCTTCTTCACTTTATCATTCTGTTTTTCACAAGACGAAAAATACCAATTAAGTACTGTTGCTTTTTACAATGTCGAAAACTTATTTGATACTGTTGATGATCCTAACAATGGTTGGGATGAATCGATGACGCCAAAGGGTCAAGATAAGTGGACAGAAAAAAAATATAGAACAAAAATCAACAATCTATCAAAAGTTATCGCAGGAATTGGAAAAGAAACCACAAATGCTCATCCTACTATCGTAGGTTTATGCGAAGTAGAAAACCGTAACGTTTTAATTGATTTAGTTCAAAGCGAAAATTTGAAAGATTTTAACTACGGTATAGTCCATTTTGATAGCCCTGACTGGAGGGGTATTGATGTTGCGTTAATTTTTGATTCAAAAAGATTTATTCCTCGTAAAGCCAAAACTTATCCCTTAGAAGTTGAATACAAAGGTAACCCAAGCTTTTCCAGGGATATCCTTGTCGTATTTGGATTTTTAGATAAAGAACCTATAAATTTTATTGTTAATCATTGGCCAAGCAGGTCTGGGGGACAAGCAGAGAGTGAACCACAGAGAGTTAAAGCTGCTGAGGTTAATAAGAGAATAATTGATTCAATTCAAAACATTGATATTAATGCAAAAATTATAAGTATGGGTGATTTTAATGACCACCCAGATGATAAGAGTTTAAAAATTTTAACCTCTACTTACAAGAAAGAAAATATTAAAACACCAGGAATGTTCAATCCAATGCAAGAACTTTCCAAAAGAGGTCGTGCCAGTTACCTATTTCGCGGTTTTCCCTCTGCAATTGATCAATTTGTTGTTTCAAACGGTTTAATCTCAAAAAATAGCAATCTTATATATTTAAAGGCAGATGTTTACATGAAAAGGTTTCTATACACTCAAGAGGGTAGATATAGGGGATACCCTGCAAGAAGTATGAGTTGGGGAGTTTTTAACCCAAATGGGTACAGCGATCACCTTCCAATTTTTCTTTTTTTGGGTAAAAAACTATAAGGCACCGCTTAAAATTTTCTGAATGGCGCTTTTCATTCTTTGTTCTGAAGATGATTTTAAATTCTTTCTACTACCAGAGCCATCTATATACAAATTTGGAAGATGGTGAATAATATTTTCTTCAAAATCAGAGACGCATATTAATTTTTTGAATCCACAATCTTCATATATATCCGTATTAACTTTACACTTAATACTGTATTTATTTTTTATCGACATGAAGTTTGTGAAGTCATGAATTAAGCAGATTTTTTTTAACTGTTTTTTTGAAATTAAAAAACATGCTTGATGAACATTATTGAAGTGGGCAAAAACTTTGTCACCATAAATTTCTAATGAATTATAGTCCCAATCGAAATAACTATGATATCCTGGATAATATCTTCCACTTTCATTAAATTCATATTGAATTAGACCAGCAATTCGGTTTTCAGGAAGTATTTTCTCATATTCAATGAACTTATCGACATGATGCTCCAACCATAGGTGATCATTTTCTGAGTAAATAAAATAATCATGCTCATCAATTTCATCCATTATTGATTTTCTACAGGTCATGGGCAGAAAATTAAAATCATATAATCTTCCACTCCACTTTTTAGTGATTTTAAGTTTGAAAAAAATATCTTGAAAACCAAAAACTTCTAATTTTTCAAATAAGTTTAATTTATCAATTCCAGGGTTATCTAGTGGAATATTCGAGTTAACAACTATTTTAACATTGTATTTTTTAAATCCTCTTAATGCAACAATCATCTCATTTAAGTACGATATCTGATCATAACCGTAATTAACAATCACAACTAAAAGATTTTTCTTTTTACTCAAAATTTAATTTTATTTTAGATTATAAATTTAATCTATTTGTGAAATCCATTTGCACACAACTTCTTGATATTATAAAAAAAAATCTAATCACTATTAAAAAACTAAAAGACACATTTTATAAAAAAAATGATGGAAGTCATGTTTCAGAAGGCGACTTATTGATTCAAAAATTATTACAAGATGAAATTTCAAAAAATTTTAATACATATTGTTTAATTTCAGAGGAAAACGATCATATTGAAAGATGGAAAAATCACAATAATTTCATTGTATTGGATCCAATTGATGGGACAGAAAATTTTATTTCGGGTATGCTGGAATGGGGAGTGGGAATTTCTGTATTTGAAAATAATAAACACAAAGAGTCTGCTATTTTATTGCCAGATATGAATTTACAAATAGTGTCAGGTGATAAAATAATTAAAAATAAATCACGCATTGTAGGAATGTCCACAAGACACTTTAAAAAGGGACTGCAACCATGTGATAAAAATTTTGATTATCGAGCTCTTGGGTGTTCAATGATTAACATGTATTATGTTTTGACAGGATCTTTTAATCATTATGTGGATCCTATAGGTGGTTTTGTTTGGGATATATTACCTGGCTTAAATCTCGCATTAGAGAACAAAATGGATGTTTATGTTGATGATAAGAAATATAATGGAGAATTTTTATCACCCGAAAAAAGATATAAGATTAAAATTTTAAATAAATAATTTTCCTTGCAGCCATAAATTTTGAAACTTGTTATTTGGGTCATATCTATCTGCTTGGAATTTTATATTAAATTTTCTGTCCCTTGGATCATTACCAACACCTGAAACATACATCCAGTTACCATAATTGCTATGAACATCATAATCAATCAACATAGATTCAAAATAATTGGCACCCCATCTCCAATCAATCAATAGTTCCTTGGATAAAAAACTTGCAACATTTTGTCTGCCTCTATTACTCATCCAGCCTGTTGATTTCAACTCGATCATGTTAGCGTTTACGAAAGGTTCATTTGTCATACCATTAATCCAATTCTGAAACTGATGCTCATCATTGAGCCAAGTATATTCTTTTTCAAGAATGCCTCCAATTTTGAAAATTTTATTTCCATATTTTAAAGAAATAAACTTGAAGAAATCTCTCCAAATTAATTCAAATATCATCCAATATGTAGACTGATTTTTCATTATATCATTTTCATATTTTCTTATTTCCCAATATATTTCTCTAGGTGAAATACATCCGTTAGCAAGCCATGCTGAAAATTTTGAGCTATAATCTTTACCCAATAAACCATTTCTGGTTTTTTTATAAAAATTAACTTTTTTAGATTCCCATAGATAATAATTTATTCTATCCTTTGCGCTTAAACATCCACCAGTAAAGGGGAAGGCGGTTCTTGAGTCCGCTTCAAAGTTGTTTAAACCAAGATCTTGAAGCGATGGTAAATTATTATGCTCTTCATTAATTAAATTATCTTTCGTAAATGAGGAAATTGGCTCAACCATTTCTCTTACAACTATATTTTTCTCACAATATTTTCTAAAACTTGTGAATACATCCGACACAAAAGATTGATCCACATCACTAGGATGATATAAAAATTGATCAAAATATTTTTCTAGTTTGATATTAGAACCAATATTGTTTAATAACAATCTTTCCTCACTATTTTCTTCCTCTGTCCACTCGTCTTGAAAATAAATACAGTTAATATTATGTTCTTTAATAAATTCTGAAATAACCTTATTTGGTTCCCCAATCTTTACAATCAATGAGATATTTTTTTTTAACAATTCAATTTTTAATTCTTTAATTGATTCTAAAATAAATGATGCTCTGAAGGCACTCATTTTTGGAAATCCAAGATTATTATTAATAAAAAGTTTTGGATCAAAACAATATATCCCAAATAACCTTTTTGAATTTTTAGAGGCTTTTGTGAGTCCAGTATGATCTGAAACTCTAAGGTCATTTCTAAACCATACTAAAGAACTAACGTCCTCTACATCTTTTGCTACAGTATTTAACATTTTCCCAATTTTTTTCCCACTTCTTTCGCCAGCTAAAATTTAGTCCGCATTTCACACATACTTTGGTTGGCAGAAATGATTTTTTCAAGTTTTCAAAGTTTTTTTTTTAATTTCAAAAACTTTGCCAGTATGAATGAAGACAAATTATTAAATAAAAAAGATGTTATAAAAAAAGGGCTTGAATTTTTGAGTAAAGACCCTGTATTGCGCTACTTAATTTCACAATTAGGTAATAAAATTGATGCTAAAGAAAGATTCAACTCAAATTATGCAGTTGCCATTTGCAATCTAATTATTGAACAACAAATAAGTTTTAGAGCAGCAATAACAATTAAAAGTAAATTCAAAAAACTAATCGATGGATTATCAAACTCCGAAATATTAAATCTTGATAACAACAAGGTTCAATCAATTGGGTTATCATTTCGAAAAGTTGAATACATGAAAAATGTTTTAATTTTTTTTGAAAAAAATAATGATAGGTTTGAAAGTTTCAGTAATGATGAAGTTTTTGACAAACTAATTTCAATCAAAGGTATCGGTAAATGGACATGTGAAATGTTTTTAATTTTTGTGCTCTTTAGACCAGATATATTTTCATTTGGGGATATTGCATTGATAAATAGTATCAAAAAAAATTACAATGTGAACTCAAGAACAGAAATAGAGAAAATCGTGAATAATTACAAGCCTTACAGAAGTATTGCCTCTTTAATTTTATGGGCATCTATTGAATCTGACACTTTTTTTAAAAAATCTATTTCTTAAAATTTTTGTTTGATTTAATTAAAAAAAAAGGCAATGGCAATAATATACAAATAGAGTAGATGATGACTACATACAATTCGTCAAAAAATAATGATGAGATAATTGTTGTAAGAGATGAATATAAAACTAGTTTAAAAAAAAATTTTTTAAAGAAAATTAAATATTCTTTGAGGTTAAATTTTTCTTTTTCTTTTTTTGACATCGTATTGTAGCCTGCCAAAAGTAAGTCTGCGTTATTTTCATTTACTAGTTGCGTAGCCAACAAAATAAGAAGGTTTGAAACAAATAATAGCACAATAATTGAAAACATATTCAAATATAATCCTTTATGCTTAAAATTGCTTTTGACAAATCATACAAATATCCCTTGGATGAAAATCACCGTTTTCCAATGATTAAATACGAACTTATTCCTGAACAATTAGTTAGAGAAAACACATGCAATGATGACAATTTTTTTGTTCCTGGTATTATGGAGGATAAAAATATATTAACTACACACGATAAAACCTATTACAAAAAGTTATGTGAGTTACAACTTACAGATAAAGAAATTCGACCAATTGGATTTCCTATGAGTAAGGGATTGATCGATAGAGAGAAGCTTATTTCGCAAGGTACAATTGAATGCGTTTCTCATTCTTTAAAAAATGGGGTTTCAATGAATATAGCAGGTGGTACTCACCATGCTTTTCGTGACAGAGCTGAAGCCTTTTGCATGTTGAATGACCAAGCGGTTGGAACAAATTATTTGCTTAATAACCATCTTGCTTCAAAAATATTAATTATTGATTTGGATGTTCACCAGGGAAACGGAACTGCATCAATTTTTAATTCAGATAATCGCGTTTTCACATTATCGTTTCATGGAAAGAAAAATTACCCTTTTCACAAGGAAAAAAGCGACCTTGATATTGAGTTTGATGATGATACTGATGACAAAGAATACCTAAATAAAATGAAAGAAAACATTCCTAAAGTTGTTGATGAATTCGAACCAGATTTTATTTTTTATTTATCTGGAGTAGACATTTTAAAAAATGATCGATTAGGAAGACTTGGAGTTTCGCTAGACGGATGTAAAAAAAGAGACAAGATGATTTTAGATTTATGTAAAAGAAATAACATTCCATTACAAATTAGCATGGGTGGTGGGTATTCTAGCGATTTAAAAGACATAATTGAAGCTCATTCAAACACATTCCGATTGACACAAGAAATTTTCTTCTAGTGGTCTAAATATTAGTAAATTTGCTAAATTCAAAAAAAGCTAGAATCGCAATCTGGTGCTTTTAAAAATATGTACGATGAAAAACTTTACACTTATATCATTAATAATTTTATTAACCTCTTGCAGTATGAAAATTGAACCTCCGAAAGCAGAAAAAATCCCATTTAAACATGAAATTCATGGGGATGTAAGAATTGACAACTATCACTGGTTAAATGAGCGTGATAATGAAAAGGTTATTGATTATTTGAATAATGAAAATTCATACACGAAAAAAATTCTAAAACCTACCCAAAAACTGCAAGATGAGTTATTTCAAGAAATGAAAAGCAGGATAAAAGAAGACGATACTTCTGTCCCTTATTATTACAATGAGTACTGGTACATGAGAAAATATGAAAAGGGTAAAGATTATCCAATCTATTTAAGGAAATACAAGAGTCTTGATGCGAACGAAGAATTGCTTGTCGATGTGAATGAGCTTGCTAAAGGCTACAGTTATTTTCAGCTCAGAGGGATTTCAATCAGTCCTGACAATAGGAAAATGGCTTATGCAGTTGATACACTATCTCGAAGAATTTATACAATTAAAATTAAAAATTTAGAGACTGGTGAGATGTACAATGAACAAATCCGAAATACTACAGGCGGTTCAACATGGGCAAATGACAATAAAACACTTTTCTATTCCTCAAGGGAGGATGTAACTCTAAGGGTAAACAAAATACACAAACACAAACTAGGTTCTGAAGTTAGCGAAGACGAGTTGGTATATGAGGAAAAAGATAAAGAATTCAGTACAGGGATATATAAAACAAAATCAAATAAATTTTTAGTTATTGGATCTGGTAGTACTTTAACAAGTGAGGTCAGATATATAGATGCTGATAATCCAAGTGAAGAACCGAAACTGTTTTTAAAAAGAGTTGAGGGTCATGAATACTCAATTGATCATTACAAAAATGATTTTTATATAAAAACAAATATTAATGACGCCCATAACTTTAAAATTATGAAGACGAGTACATCTAACACAAACCTTTCTAGATGGAAAGATTTGGTGAAACATAGAGATGATGTTTTGATTGAGGACATTGAGATTTTTGATGATTACTTTGCAATTGTTGAACGAAATGATGGATTGATGAATGTAAATATAAAATCTTGGGATGGTGAAAAAGACTATTATTTGCCGGTTGGAAGTGAAACATATGATTTGAGTTTATCCACTAATCTAGATTTTTCATCAAATCTTCTTAGATACAACTACACTTCCTTTACCACACCTTCATCAGTCATAGATTTTGACATGGATACAATGGAAAAAAATATTCTTAAAAAAACCGAGGTGGTTGATGAATCTTTTAAAGAATCGAATTATGTTTCTGAAAGAATTTTTGCAGAATCACACGATGGAGTTATGATACCCATTTCTATTGTTAGACATGTTGATACAGAATTGAACGAAAGCACACCTCTACTACTCTATGGTTATGGTTCTTATGGCATAACAAATGATCCTAGATTTTCATCAACAAGATTAAGTCTATTAAATAGAGGTTTTGTTTATGCAACTGCGCATATTAGGGGGAGTGAATATTTTGGAAGAAAATGGTATGAGGACGGAAAATTATTTAAGAAAAAAAATACTTTTTTTGATTTCGTAGCATGTGCTAAACATTTGATAAACATTAACTATACATCACCTGAGCATATATATGCAATGGGTGGTTCAGCAGGTGGACTTTTAATGGGTGCCGTTTTAAATTTAGAGCCAACATTATTCAACGGTGTTATTTCAGCAGTACCATTTGTTGATGTAATGACCACTATGTTAGATGAAACTATTCCTTTAACGACCTTAGAGTATGATGAATGGGGAAACCCTAATGAAAAAGATTACTATGATTACATGAGATCATACTCACCTTATGACAATTTGCAGAATACAGACTACACAAATATTCTCGTAACAACTGGACTTCATGATTCTCAAGTTCAATATTTTGAACCTGCAAAATGGGTTGCAAAACTTAGAGATTTTAATACATCTGAAAATAAAATTTTACTTCACACAAATATGGATACTGGCCATGGTGGAGCTTCAGGCAGATTTGAATCATTGAAAGAGATTGCTTTAGATTATGCTTTTTTCATTGGTCTGGAGAACAAAACAATCAAATAATATTAAGTTGAAAAAAATTTTAATCCTCTTTCTAATTTTTATATCATGTAATAGTAAGAACATTAAGCCTAGGATTGGTATAGCTGGAATTTGGATTGAAGCTAGTACTTTTTCACCAATTAGTTCAACAGAAAAAAACTTTAACATAAAATACAGTTCAGAAATTTTCTCTAATTATTCATTTTTTGATCAGAGTTACATTGATAAAGCTGACTGGTTTCCAAGCATGACTGCAAGAGCACTACCTGGTGGTGTCGTTAGTAGGTCAGCCTATGAATCAATGGTCCTACAAATCCTTCAGATTACAAAACAAACTTTACCACTAGATGGGTTAATTCTTGATCTTCATGGTGCAATGAATGTTGAGGGTATGGATGACCCTGAAGGAGATTTCATCAAAAGAATTAGAAATATTGTTGGTAAAAAAACAATTATATCAACAACAATGGATTTACATGGGAATGTGTCGTATGATTTAATTAAAAATACTGACTTGATAACTTGTTACAGAAAGGCACCACATGAAGATGCTATGGATACAAAACAAAGATCATTCGATAATTTAATAACCAGACTTGAGAATGGAAAAGGTAAACCTAAATATAAAGCTTGGTCAGATGTCCCAATTCTTCTTCCTGGTGAAAAAACTAGTACTCGCGTAGAACCTGGAAAATCATTGTATGGAAAAATTGATGAGTTGGTTGATAAAAAAGGGGTAATTGATGTTGGTATATGGACAGGTTATGCCTGGGGAGATAAACCAAGAAACCGGGCAGCAGTCGTAACTATTGGAGACAATAAAGAAAATGTTATCGGAGCTACTGAGGAGCTGGCTAATTATTTTTGGTCAATTAGGAATGATTTTGAGTTTGTGGCCCCCACAACATCACTTGAAAATAGTATTGAACAAGCAATGTTGTATTTAAAGGAAAAAAAGGACAACAAACCATTTATAATCAGTGATATGGGTGACAATCCTACAGCCGGAGGTTCAGGTGATGTAACTTGGACTTTGAATAAAATTTTAACAAACAGTAATCTTAATAAAGTAAATGGTCCAGAAGTAATATATGCGTCTATACCTGGGCCAGATTTGATCAAAAATGCTTTAAATACAAAAATTGGGGATGAAGTTTTTGGATATGTAGGTGCCATGTATGATGACAGATTTTCTCCTCCAATTTTATTAAAAGGAATTCTTAAGTCTGTTAAAATGGGAGATATGAATGCTGATGCAGAGGTTGTTGTTAAAGTGAATAATATTAATATAATTGTAACAAATAGAAGAAAACCATATCATTATATTTCTGATTTTAAAAAACTTGACCTTGAGCCAAAAAGCACAGACATTTTAATTGTAAAAATTGGTTACTTAGTTCCTGAACTATATGAAATTCGAGGTGATTGGGTTATGGCATTAACTCCAGGCGGAGTAGATCAAGATTTACTGAGGTTGGACTACAAAGAAATCGTAAGACCAGTTTTTCCATTGGATACCAAAATTGATAATCCAGACTTGAGTGCTAAACTAATACCAAAATCGAATTAAAATGGAAATTAAGCTCACTCATATTGATAATTATCATTCAAAAATTGAAAATTTAAATGGTAATTATATTGAAATCGATGATAAAAGTAATTTAGAGCCAAAAGGTGTAAGTCCAATGGAATTGTTATTAATGGGAATAGCTGGATGCAGTAGTATTGATATTATTTCAATTTTAAAAAAACAGAAGCAAAATTTCAAAGATCTTAGAATTAAAGTAAATGGTTTTAGGGAGAAAAAGGAACCACCTGCAATTTTTAAAAAAATTCATGCTGATGTCTACATTGATGGTAATGTGGATCCAAAAAAGGCCATGAAAGCAGCACAACTTTCTTTTGAAAAGTATTGTTCAGTCTCCAAAACTTTAGAAGCAACTGCAGAAATTACATACAGCGTGATAGTTAACAATAAAATATGCTAATATGAACGTAAGTAATTTGAAATATAAGGAAGTATTTCCAGGTTTAAAGGGAAAATTAATTCACGGAAAAAACATAAGCTGGGCATTTTGGGAAGTAAAAAAAGGGGCAGTTGTACCAGAACATTCTCATATACATGAGCAAATAATGTATGTTTTAGAGGGCGAGTTTAGATTGACTGTTGAGGGAAAAAGTAAAGTTTACAAGAAAAATGATTATGTTGTCATTTCATCAAATGTTAGTCATGAAGGTGAGGCATTAACAGACTGTAAGCTTATGGATGTTTTCAGTCCTGTTAGAGAAGATTATATGTAATAAGTGAAAATTTCATTACAAAATAAAAAGGCATTAATTGGAGGAAGTAGTAAAGGCTTAGGCTTTGCAGTTGCCGAACAATTAGCCCTATCGGGTGCGCAAGTAACAATTGTCTCAAGTAATGAACTATTATTAAAAGAAAGAGTTTTAGCCCTTAATAAAAAGACGGCTTTAAAACATAAATTTTTAGTGTGTAATTATAATGACCATGAAAGTTACGCGAAAAAAATTTCAGAATATTTTGACGTTAACACTATTGATATTTTAGTCAACAATACACAAGGGCCAATAGCTGGAGATGTCAACAGTGTATCCATAAATGATTACCAAAATGCCTTTGATTTATTATTTAAAAATATTGTATTAACAACCACTTTGGCATTAAAAAATATGAAAAAAAATGAATGGGGAAGGATTATAAATATGGCATCCGTCTCTGTCAAAGAACCCCTAAGATACTTAGCGCTTTCCAATACTATTAGATCAGCATTAACTACTTGGGGTAAAACTTTATCCAATGAAGTTGCGAAGTCAAATATAACCGTAAATAATATTTTAACTGGATATTTTAATACCGAAAGGCTTGAACAACTTAACTCAGAAAAGGCAAAAAAAATGGGCATAAAAGTTGAAGAAGTTTTTGATGCAATGAAAAATCAAGTACCAGCGAAAAGGATTGGAAATCCAAAAGAATTTGGATACCTAGCAACTTTTTTAAGCTCTGATTACGCAAGCTATATTAATGGTATTAACATAGCAATTGACGGGGGTTTAATTAAATCATTATAAGTTTTAATTTTGACAAGATGTTAGAAACAAAAAATTTAAGATTTAAATATGATGACGACTCAGAGTTGAGTTTCCCTGATATGAAAACATCAAAAGAAAATCTTTTAATATTGGGGGCATCTGGAGTTGGTAAAACTACTTTTCTTCACCTACTTTCTGGATTATTAAAACCCTTAGAAGGTGAAATTGATTTAATAGGAACTCCAATATCTAAATTGACAATGAGCGAGATGGATCGATTTAGGGGTAAAAATATTGGTATTGTTTTTCAAAAACCTCATTTTATCAACTCTCTAACAGTTAAAGAAAATTTACAATTGGCTCAATATATCTCAAAAAAAATTGACAAAACAAGAATTAGTTCTTTGTTAGAAAGTTTAGGAATTGTGGATAAAGCCAACAAAAAAACCCTGAACTTAAGCCAAGGTGAAAAACAAAGAGTTGCAATAGCGTTAGCAATTGTTAATTCGCCAAAGTTAATTTTAGCTGATGAGCCAACGTCGAGTTTAGATGATTTGAATTGTGATAAAGTTATTAATCTCTTAAAGAATCAAGCTGCAAAATATAAAGCAAAATTAATAATCATAACACACGACTACAGGTTGAAAAAACATTTTAAAAATACTTTGTCCTTATGAACATTTTTAAACTAAGTTTTAAAAATATTTTTCACAAACCAGTGGGTACAATTCTTAGTATAGTTTTGCTTACACTTGCCGTAGGTATAATTTCAATATTGATTCATGTCAATTCATCAATCGAAAATCAAATGAACAATAATCTAAAAGGAATTGACATGGTTGTTGGGGCCAAGGGTAGCCCTTTGCAATTAATTTTATCATCTGTTTATCATGTGGATTCTCCTACAGGTAATATTAGTTTGGCAGACGCAAAATCCATTACAAACAACCGAATGGTGAAAAATAGCACCAAACTTTCATTTGGAGACAATCACAAAGGATTTAAGATTGTTGGTACTGAAAAGAGTTTTTTAGAATTATACAATTGTAATATTGAAAATGGTAGGGTTTGGGAAAAAAGTTTGGAAGCAGTAGTTGGAAAAAAAGCTGCTCAAATTCTAGATTTAAAAATCGGTGATGAATTCACTAGTTCACACGGACTGGGAGATTATGGTGAGTCTCACGAAGACTCTGTATTTGAAGTTGTTGGTATTTTGGAGTATTCTGGATCTGTAGCTGATCAGTTAATTCTTACATCACTTGAAAGTGTGTGGGATATCCACGATGAACATGACCATGAGCATGATGATGAACACGACCATGAGCATGATGATGAACATGACCATGAGCATTATGATGAACACGACCAAGGAGATGAGGATGGAAAAGAAATTACATCAATTTTAATCAAATTTGATAGCCCAATGAATATAATAAGCTTCCCCAGATACATAAATGAGGAGACCAATATGCAAGCTGCAGTTCCATCTTATGAAATTTCCAGATTATTTAAAATTTTTGGAATTGGTTTTGAAACGCTAACTTATTTGGCTTATTTGATAATGTTTGTGTCTGGACTCAGTTTGTTTCTAAATTTATTGAACTCTCTGAGAGAAAGAAGGTATGAAATGGCATTAATTAGAACAATTGGTGGAACAAAAATTCAAACATCTTTGATGTTATTCTACGAAAGCATCATATTATGTCTAATTGGATTCTTTGGTGGTATAATTCTTTCTCGCTTTGGGATATTAATTACCTCCAGTTTATTAGAAGAAAGTTTAAATTATTCCATTTCAATTCCTATATTTCTATCAATTCAAGAATTGATACTGTTAATTTTCTCAATTTCAATTGGTATTTTTGCATGTATTGTTCCTGCTTACAGTGTATACAACATGAATATCTCAAAGACATTGACCGATGAATAAGCTCATATTAATACTTTTTATTTTTTTTAGCTCTGATTTGATATCTCAAATTGATATAGATTGGATTAAATTAAGGGACGTATATTATAAGTCTGAGTATAGGGAAGATGTAGATGGTTACTATCAAACACCATATTTTGGAAAATCTGTTGAAGAACTTGATAATAAAGAAGTTAGAATTACTGGATTTATGCTAACATTATCACCTGATGAGGATATATATGTTCTATCTCAAAACCCTTATGCCGATTGTTTTTTTTGTGGATACGGTGGTCCTGAATCGGCCATTGAATTAAGATTAAAACCAGGTCATGAATCCTTCTTAATGGATGAATTGGTTACAGTAACTGGAAGACTAGAGTTAAATAGGATTGATATTAGCAGTGGAGTATACATCATGCACGATGCAATAGCCATTAAGAACTAAACTAATAGGAAAACTTATAGATTGTCTCTGTTTCATAAACCTCCCCTTTGTTTAAAGTCACTGAGGGGTATTCTTTTTGGTTTGGAGAGTTTGGGAAATGTTGAGTCTCCAAACAAAATCCTGAATACTTTTCATATAATTTTTTATCCTTTGACTCTAAGCTACCGTCAAGGAAATTTCCGGTATATAACTGTAAGCCAGGCTGATCTGTAAAAATATCCATCTTTATTCCTGTCTTTGGACTCTCAACAGAACCTATTTTTTTTAGTTTTCCGTTATGATTATTTAAAACAAAGCAATGATCATAACCATTCCCAATCTTGAGCTGAATATCATCAACAAAAATATCTGATCCAATTTTTTTTGGATTATTAAAGTCAAAAGGAGTCGATTCAACTTTTTCATAAGGACCATATGGAATCATATTTTTATTAACAGGCAAGTAATATGTTGCATCAATACTAAGAATATGGTCTAATACATTACCGCTACTTTCGCCCGATAAGTTGAAATAAGAATGCTGAGTGAGATTAATAATTGTTTTTTTATCTGTCGAAGCTGTATATTTTATCTTTAATTCATTGTAGTCATTCAAACTATATTCGACACCTACAATTAAATTGCCAGGAAAACCCTCTTCCATATCTTTGGAAAAGTACTCAAAATATAGTGATTGATTATTTGATTTTTCCTCGATGAATTTCCAAAATACTTTATCAAAACCTACCAAACCTCCATGTAAAGAGTTGGGTCCATTATTTAGCTCAAGATTATATTCAACTTCATCCAATGAAAAAGTGCCATCTGAAATTCTATTGCCATACCTTCCAATTATGGCCCCGAAGTACGGATTATTTTCATAATAATTGTTAAAATCATTAAATCCCAATACTACATCTTTTAAGGATCCTGACGAATCAGGAACATTAAGATTGGTAATAATTGCTCCAAAATTAATAACCTCCATAGACAAACCATTGGAGTTGGTTAACTTAAATTTCTTAACAACCTCACCATTAGGTGCCTTACCAAAATCAGACATGGATACTTTGTTTACAGAATTGTTTGAACACGAAATCAAAATTAATAATGAAAAAAATACTTTTAATAATGTTTTAAACATTATACTAATTTTATATTTTAAATTTATGATTATAAAATGAATTTTTCATGAAAAAAATTTTCACTTGTATTGTTCTATTTTCAAGTAGTCTTATATTTAGTCAAGAATCCTTCACCAGACAGGATACACTTAGAGGGACCATAACACCTGAAAGGGAATGGTGGGATTTAACATATTACCATCTCGATGTAAAAGTTGATCCCGAGAAAAAATTCATTTCCGGATCTAACACTATACACTACAGAGTTTTAGAAAATAAGGATAGAATGCAAATTGATTTACAAGCTCCTTTAAACATCACGAAAGTAATACAAGACAATAAAGAATTAAGCTTTGAAAAAGAAGGTAATGCCCATTTTATCAAATTAAGAAGTAAACAAAAAAAAGGAAAAATTAAGTCCATTGAAGTTTTTTATGAAGGAAATCCAAAAGTAGCGGTTAGGCCACCGTGGGACGGTGGACTTACCTGGTCAAAAGATGCAAACGGAAATCACTTTATAGCCAATAGTAACCAAGGTATAGGAGCCAGTATATGGTGGCCTTTAAAAGATCATATGTATGATGAGGTAGATAGTATGCTAATTAGTGCAAATGTTCCAAAAAATTTAATGGACGTATCCAATGGTAGACTGAGAAAAGTTGTTGAATTTGAGGATTCAAAAACATACTATTGGTTTGTGTCTAACCCTATTAATAACTACGGGGTAAATATCAATGTTGCAGACTATGCAATGTTTAGTGAGGTTTACAAGGGCGAAAAGGGTGATTTAGATTTGGTTTATTATGTCTTGAAGGAAAATTTAGAAAGGGCAAAAACTCATTTTAAACAAGTCCCAAAAATGATGGAAGCATTTGAATATTGGTTTGGTCCATACCCTTTTTATGAAGATAGTTTCAAAGTAGTTGAAGTTCCATATTTAGGCATGGAACATCAAAGTTCAATAACATATGGAAACAAGTATATGAGAGGTTATTTAGGAGGAGATTTATCTGGAACTGGCCATGGACTTAAATTCGATTACATAATTATACATGAAGCAGGTCACGAATGGTTTGCTAACAGCATTACATACAAGGATCCAGCAGATATGTGGATACATGAAGGATTCACTGCATATTCTGAAAATTTATTTTTAGATTACTACTATGGAAAAGAGGTTTCGGCTGATTATGTAATTGGAACAAGAAGAGGAATTAGAAATCAAAGTCCAGTGATAGGCCCCTATGGTGTCAACAAGAGAGGGTCTGATATGTATAACAAAGGTGCCAATATTTTACATACCATTCGTCAATTTTGTGAATCTGACGAACAATGGAGAATGATACTGAGAGGTCTAAATAAAGAATTTTACCATCAGACTGTTAGTACTGAACAAATTGAAAATTATATAGATGAACAGCTTAATATAGATTTGAAGGTGTTTTTTGATCAATATCTTAGGGATCCCAGAGTACCTACTTTGGAATATAGTATTCACAATGGTATTCTAAAATACAAATGGATAAATACGATTGAAGGTTTTCATATGCCTTTGGAAATATCTGCTGGTGATAATAAGTTAAAAATACATCCAACAAATAAAATTCAAGAATTAGAATTAAATGATGAAGATATTACGATCGACAGGGATTATTATGTATTTAAATCAAAGATTGATTAATTATTTTCAGCTATCTCTTTTCGAGGGTACTTACAACATCCGTGCAGATTATTATAAGCTTCATCAGTTGCTAAAAATGTACCATTATCGTGCCCTGCAACAGCGATTGCTTTTCTAATATCTTCAATTGTAGTAACTCTAGCATTATAAATTAAGGATATTTTGTTTGATGGAATATCCCAGTTTGAATATTTAACACCTTTGACTTTATAAGTGGCTTTTTCAATTCTATTTTTACACATTCCACACATCCCTAATACTTCAAAGGATGCCTTTTCATTCTTGTCATTTTCTTGTGAAAGAATAAAAAGTGGAGCCAACAAGAAGATTAAAACAATTTTTTTCATATTACTAATTTAAAATTTTAAAACGAAATCCTGCGTAAAAACTCGCCCCAAAAATTGGGCCATGAATAATGGATGCATCAAAAAGTGAATTAGACGGGTCCTCTGCAAAAATGATTGGATTTTCTTGTTTATAATTAAGTAGGTTTTCTCCTCCAGCATATAGTTCAAACTTTTCGGAGAAAACTTTTGTAACCTGGGCATTAATAAATGTTTGTGGATTGGTATGGCTGGCAGTGTCCCTGAGGTTTCTCATGAGACGTTGTTTGCCAACTCTATTTAGTGTAAAATCGTACTTCCATAATTTTCCATCATTATTTTCAGATTCATATCCAATATTGAGAAAAAAGATTTCAGTTGGTTGCAATGGTTTAGATTTAATCCCATCATTATATGAGATTTGAACATCGTAGTTTTTGTAAGCTGTGGTCATATTAAATCTATTTATAGAATAAATGATTTCAGCTTGAAAGCTTTGATAATACGATTTTTTATCATTTGAATTATAAATTTGTACGATTCCAGGATACTCAAAGTCGATAATAACTTTATCATCAAAATCGGTTTTAAAATAGTCAATAATAAAATTACCTTGGCCACCAAAAAGATTAAATCCTTTGTCTAAACTAAGCCCATAGTTTGTTGCTTTTTCAGGATTCAAACCATAGGTCGAATTTCCTGGTCCACTATCGATGATTTCTATGGATCTATTGGAATAAAACATTTGTTGATTTTCGGCATAAATATTAGCAATTTTTCTGCCTTGTCCATAGGAGGCTTTGACAGTGAATCTATCGACAGGGGTATATCTTAAATGAAATCTAGGTGTAAAAAACGAGCCCATGTTATTGTGGGTGTCGTACCTAAGTCCAGCAACAAAATTTAAGTTGTTGAAATTGTCAAAACTGTACTCAAAAAAACCACCAAATGAGTTGTCTTTTCTACCAACATCACGTCTATTTAAAATTTCATCATAAACATCTGATGTATAATTTAAACCAAATTTAATTTTATTTTGTGTGTTGGTTATTATACTATTATAGACCACATTAGAAAAGAAACTATTTTGATTTATGTCATAATTTCTAAATCCATAAAGTGAATTTTGATCATGAGAACTGTAAGCTAATTGAACTCCTAAACTTTGAAAAGGTAAATTTGGATTGACATATCCAAGCTTAAAAGATGAATCAAACCTTTTTGTTGATATTTCACCATTCCAAACATTTCTAGATTCATTGTTATTCATTCCAAGTATCTTCTCATCATCTAAATATCTTATGTTAAAAAACCCTACGATGCCATTTAAGGCGTCAGTATATTGCCATTTATTCAAAAAGTTATTTTGATCTTGTAGGGGCCTATCTAAAAATCCATCATTATTCTTGTCATTTTTTTTATCTCTGCGATTGTGATGAAGAAAAAAAGTAGTTGTTACCTTTTCACTGACCTTTTCGTTCAAATGAGCATTCATTTCTATTCTTCCATCAAAACCATAAAATCCATTGAGAAACAATGGTATATCGTTTAGAGGTTTTTTCAACTCTGCATTTATTTGCCCTGCAATGCTTTCAAATCCATTAACAACACTACCCATTCCTTTTGTTACTTGAATACTTTCTACCCATGTTCCAGGGGTAAATGAAAGTCCAAATGCTTGAGATGCACCTCGAACCATTGGAATATTTTCTTCAGTAATCAATATATAAGGGCTTTTCAGTCCGAGCATTTCTATTTTTTTGGAACCTGTTAAAGCATCCGAGTGATTCACATCTACAGCTGGATTTGTTTCAAAACTTTCAGAAAGATTACAGCAAGCTGCTTTTAATAACTCTTGTTCACTAATTAAAACAACATTTTGAGCCATTGAATATATTCTTTGAGTGGGATTTTTTTTCTTTACAACTGTAACTTCATCCAAATCGTTGTCATCCACTTTCATATAATGATCAAAATACTTTTGCTCTTGAACTTGGATTGTATCATTCACAAAACCTATGTAACTAATTATAAGTTTACTATTATTTGCAGTTTTTTCAATTGAAAACTCGCCCTCTTGATTGGTAACGGTACCCTGGCTGGAATTTAACCAGTAAATATTTGCTCCCTCAATTGGATAATCTAAATTGTCGGATTTAAATAAAACTTTTCCACTAATCGTTTCTTGAGAAGAGACCAAAAAAGGGAGAAAAAAAATGATAAAGTATTTTTCCATTAAATAAATCCTAAGCAATTATAGTACAAAAAATAATTAGTTGTACTTAAAATTTCGTTAAATTAAGGAGGTGAAAAAAGAATCACACATGATGTCTTATGGCTACAATCCTGACTGGAGTGAGGGATCTGTCAAGCCACCTATCTTCCAAACATCAACTTTTGTGTTTAAAAATGCTGCTGAGGGTAAAAGGTTTTTTGAAGTTGCCTATGCTAAATCCAAGCTGAAGAAAAATGAACAACTTGGTTTAATTTACTCAAGATTAAATAACCCCAACATGCAAATATTGGAGGAAAGGTTGGCAGTCTTGGAGGGAAGTGAAGATGCGGCAGCTTTTGTGAGTGGGATGAGTGCAATTTCAACTGTTATGTTGGCTTTTTTAAAACCAGGTGATCTACTATTAATAAGTAATCCAACCTATGGTGGTACACATACTTTTGTAAATAACTACCTAAAAGAAATTGGTGTTCATGTCATATCGTTTGATTTTGACCATAATTACGATGATATATTGAATAAATTAAAACAATCAGGATTAGAAAATAAACTAAAAATGATATATGTTGAAACCCCTGCCAATCCAACAAACACCCTGATTGATTTAAAAATGGTAAATGATGTAAAGAAAACTTTAAGTAAAAAAATTGGTGGTGAAATTATATCTGTTTGCGACAATACATACTTAGGTCCAATATGGCAAAATCCTCTAGAATTTGGAATAGACCTAACGTGTTATTCAGCAACAAAATTCTTAAATGGACATAGTGATGTTATAGCTGGTGCTGTTATGGGTTCAAAAGATGTTATATCCCAAGTAAAATATTTAAGGACCTTTTTAGGAGGCATGATTGCACCGTATACTGCATGGTTATTAACGCGAAGTCTTGAAACATTACATGTAAGAATGAATTATCAAGCTGAAAATAGTATCAAAATTGTTGATTTCTTAAAAACACATAAGAATATTTTAAGTATTTACTATCCTGGAGATGAAAATATGGATCAGCGTCAAAATGAGATTTATAGGACTCAGTGTAATCATGGGGGTGCAATGGTCGCATTTACAGTCAAAGGAAACGAAAAAGGTGCTTTCAAATTCCTGGATTCATTAAACCTCATCAAACTTGCAGTTAGTTTAGGAAGTAATGAAAGTTTGGCTCAACATCCTTACTCTATGACCCATTCAGACGTTCCTGAAGATGTAAAAAATAGTATCGGAATTACTGAAGGTTTGATAAGGCTAAGTGTTGGCATAGAATATGCGGATGATATTATTAACGATCTAAAACAAGCTCTTGATAAAATATGAAATTAAATTATTCTTTATTCACAATATTAATTTTCACATTATTTTCATGCGAAAATGAAAATTCTGATTCAAATGAATTAGATCCAAGTGAAGAGGTTCAAATTGAACTTGGTAAAACAAATCAGACGATTGAGCATAACGGAATTACCAGAACATATGTTCAATATGTACCAAATTCTTATAACCATGATAATCCTACGCCACTTGTAATAAATTTTCATGGAAATGGTGGTGATGCTCGAGCATACGCTGATTCTACAGGAGATTTTTATCAGTTTCACAATGTCTCTGAATCAGGAAAATTTATTGTTGTATATCCCCAAGGAGTAATTAGGGTGAAAGGAGCTGCTGAATGGGATCCTGGAGATAACAGTAGCACAAACATTAATGATAATGATTTATTTTTTACAGAAAAATTAATCGAAGATATTGACGAGACTTATAATATTGATCTTAGTAAAGTTTATGCTGTTGGTTTTTCAAATGGTGGGATGATGGCTTACGGACTTGCTTGTAAAAGACCTTCAAAAATAGCTGCTATTGGAATTATGTCTGGCATCATGCTTCCAGATAATACCTGCTTTTCTGATGAGTACACTTCCGTGATTCACTTTCATGGAACTTATGATGATTCAATTCCATTCAACGGAGAATTTGATTTTGACTCTGTTCCCTATGTTGTAAATTTTTGGTTAAATCACAACTCAATTCCTCGATCTAGTGAGACAACTACTCAACTTAACGGAGGGGTTGGCACAAAAACTGAATACACTGGTGGAAATGGTAATACTGATTTCACACTATATAAAATTGATGAAGAATATGGCAAACAAGGCGGTCATGTTTGGTTTGGAGATGCAATAAATGGAAAAATTCCAGGACAAATAATGTGGGATTTTTTGTCTAACTACACGACCAATGACTAGTTCTGAGGAATATCTTGATTGATAATATTCATATCAACTGAAAAATCTTTTTTGTCTAGAAAATGTTTGCTAAAATAATCAGCCTTTAGCCAGAAAAAATACTCGCTCATAGTTCCGAATCCATGTCTTTGACCCGGAAGTATCATGAATGAAAATCTTTTATTCTCCTTTATTAAAGCATCAACAACTCTCATCGTGGCAGCAGGATGAACATTATTATCCATATCGCCAGTTACTAAAAGTAAATGTCCTTTTAAATTTTTAGCAAGCTCCTGATTATTATCAATTTCATATTCATATTCAACATTACCTTCTTGATCTAATTTTTTTTCTATTCCATGATGACTCTCACTCCACCAACTATTGTAGATCGCATTGTCATGATTTCCAGCTGAGGAGACGGCAACTTTAAAAAAATCGGGATAAACTAACATTGCAGCGGTTGACATAAAACCTCCGCCAGAGTGACCAAAAATCCCAACCTTATTTATATCTATAAAGTCATGCCTTGCTGCAAGTTGTTCAGCTACGTATTTTTTATCAGCCAAGCCATAATCCCGCAAGTTTCCATACCCATAATTGTGATACCATTTTGATCTGTCAGGATGGCCACCCCTATTTCCAAGTGTAACAACAATAAATCCGATTTGGGAAAGCCGATCTTTTCTTGTCCATCTATAATCAGCTACAAAAGATTTGTCAACTTGTTCGGTTTGAGGACCTGGATAAACATATTCAATCAAAGGATATTTTTTGGTTGGATCAAAATCAAAAGGTTTATACATAACTCCATAAATATCTGTAATACCATCGTTAGCCTTTGCTTTAAACGGCTCAGGGAATTTGTAACCAGCATCAAACAAGGCGCTTAAGTCAGCAGTTTCTAAATTTAGAATTACGTTTCCATTACCATCCCTAAGTTCAGATTTTGGTATGGTATTAACTCTCGAATAATTATTTACAAAGAAGCCTTTGTCCCCAAAATAACTTGTATTATTAAAATTTCCAGGGTTTAAAACTTTTTGATTAGTTCCAGTTAAAGTAACACTGTAAACATGTTCATAATATGGGTCAATATTTTTATCAAACCCGTGAGCTGTAAAGAATATTTTGTTGTTTTTAAGATCATGCGAAACCACATTATCAACATGATAAGGACCGCTAGTTAGCCTATTAATTAATTTTCCTTTATTATTATATCTATATAAATGACCCCAACCGTCTCTTTCTGACCAGTAGATAATTTCATTTTCATCATTGATTAATTTTATTTGTTTTCTATTATAAATATCATGGTAAGTATTGGTTTCCTCTGTAATTAATAGTTCCGGGGTATAATTTCCTTTTTTAGCAACATATGTATCAAGCTTCTTTTTATCTCTACTTATAACTTGAAAGTATATATCACCTTTTTTGGATAAAATCATTGAGGGTTTAAAATCATTACTCATTTCAGATTTTTTAGGCTGATGATTAAATAAGTAAATATCTTTTTGCTGTGTTGTATCCAAACTAATTTGATTAACATCTTTTGATTTTACATCAAAAACCAACAAACTAGATTTTGGATATTCTTGCTCGCCAGCCATATGATATTTATAAGTCTCAAGCTTTGGTCTTTTACTAATTGAGTTAAGAACCCACAAATCTTTAATCATTCTATTATCAACTCTTGTGTATGTGAAACTTTTGGAATCATGTGACCAATAAACATTAACTCTTTTTCTTTTAGACATATCTTCATCACCACGGTCCCAACGTGAGCCAGTTCCATAATCAAAATATTTTTCACCATCTTCGGTCCATTGATTTTCAACAATTGTAGAATCATTTTCATTAACTACTGCTTTCAAAAAGTTTTCTTTATCCATCCAAAACAAATTGAAGTTCTTTGAAAAAACTACTATTGAGCTATCTGGTGAAATATTAGCCCATCGATTCCATCTTTTAATTTCTTTTCTCTTATTATTTACAACCTTTAAACGATTTGAACCCAACTCATATTCAAATAAGTAAACTTTATTAGTTTTTTTTGAGACAGTCTTTTTTGAATTCTTTTTTTCATAGAACATATCTATCAGTTCATTTATTATTGAGTAATCCAGGCCAGTTTTGGATCTTATGACAGTCAAATCTTCAAATAATATACTATTTACGGTTGTATACTCATTATCTATTAAATTTTCAAAAACATCTTCATCAATTTCTTCTTTGAATTCGCTTAAATCATAGTCATTTTCATCGGAGTTCACCATTTCATTAGAAACGATATAAAACTGAATTGCAGTCTCATTCTTGACAAATTTGAAATCAAACTTTGGGAGATGTTTGCCATCATATGGATCTTTTGTGATTTCTGTTAACCATGCTGCCATTTTATCGTTGTCAAACAATTCCTTCCTTTCTCTTTTATCAGCATCCACTAAATAATACTTTGACCCATCGGTGGTTTTATATTGATACCAAAAACGATTTCCTTTTTTTAACCACCTTGGATATACACTCGTTGAGTGAACCATCTTGGCTACGTTTTTAGTTGAAAATCTTGTGGCAAGATCGTAATTAGGTTTTGGTGCCAAATCCTGACCATTTGAGATTAATGAGAAAAGTAGTATAAATTGAAGTATAGATTTTTTAAACATATTTTTATATTAAAAGAGAGAAAATTTCCATCTACCAGAAAATAGCATATAGCATGGCTGTAATTAACATGACTCCGAACGCTGCTAAGTTGAATGTTGAACTTGTTGCAAAAAGTTTTTTAGTCAATACAATTCCTTTTGGATCATCTTCATTTCCCTCAAAATAACTAATTAGAGCAATAATTAATAAAGTACCAATGCAGGTAACTAACATCTGATTCATAAAAGGAATATTTACAAAAATGGATGCATCACTCCAACCATTTGGCGCAACTTTAAAATACATAGCGATTGGAATTGATAATATTACACCCCAAATCGCTGCATTATTTGTTGCTTTTTTATAAAATAATCCCATTAAAAATACAGCTAGAATTCCTGGACTTACAACACCAGTATATTCTTGTATAAACTGGAATACTTGCCCTAAGCTTCCGAGCTGTGGAGCAAGAATCATTGCGACAATTAATGCAACCAATCCTGTTAACCTACCAACTTTTACCATTTGTTTGTCATCAGCTTTTTTATTAATTGTAGACTTATAAATATCCATAGTAAAAATTGTAGATGTTGAATTAATCATAGATGCTAATGAGGAAACAATTGCAGCAGCCAATGCAGCTAAAATCAAACCTTTCAAACCTACAGGAATAAAGTTTTTAATTAACCATGGGGCAGCATTGTCATTTGCAATATTTCCTGCTGTACCCAAAAATCCTTCATTGCTTAAAAGAGCCATATTTAACTGACCTGTTTCAGGGTCAAGATTCATTACATAAGCTATTATACCAGGTAATACGACAATCAGTGGAATTATAAGTTTTAAAAAAGCAGCGAAAACAATTCCTTTTTGTCCTTCTTCTAAGCTTTTTGCAGCTAATGTCCTCTGAATTATATATTGATTGAAACCCCAATAATACAAATTAGCAACCCACATTCCACCTATCAAAACTGCTAGACCTGGCAAATCCCACCACGCATCACGGCCATTTGGAGTTATTATTTCACCTTTGGAAAGTATCATTGAAAATCTTTCAGGTGCCTTGTCATATATATACTTTAAACCATCGACAAAATTACCTGTGTCGGTAACATTAGATAGAGCAAAATAGGTCATTAATAAACCACCAAATATCAAGAGTACCACTTGAACAACATCCGTCCAAGCAACTGCAGCTAAACCGCCCCAAAGTGAATATGCTGCAGCAAAGAGCGCAAGACCAACGATACTTGTTAATAATATACTTCCATCTCCACTGCCAATGATTGTATCAAGAGCTTTCCCACCTAAAAATAAGACAGTTGTTAAGTTTACAAAGACGAATAAAGCAATCCAGAAAACAGCCAGTATTGTCTTAAGATTCGAACTGTATCTTTTTTCAATAAATTCAGGGATTGTATATAGTCCCTTTTCAATAAAAATGGGGAGAAAGAATTTTCCTACAACCAATAGAGTTATTGCAGCCATCCACTCATATGAAGCAATTGCCAATCCCAGTGCAAATCCTGAACCCGACATTCCTATGAACTGTTCAGCAGAAATATTAGCAGCAATTAAAGATGCTCCAATTGCCCACCAGGGTAGTGATTTGCCAGCTAAAAAATAATCCTCCGCACTTTTTGATTTACCTTCTTTCTGTCTAGAAACATACAATCCAATTGACAGAATCAAAATTGCATATAATGAAAAAACTACTATATCTATTGTTGAAAAATCCATAAACTTTATTCTATTTCTGACTCATTTAATTGACGTTGATAAATATAAACAGTTTTCATTTTACCGTCTATGATTTTGGCATCTACAACTCTAGATATATCGTTCATCGAATCATCACCAAAAGTTATGGAAAGTCCTGTTGTTACCCAATTTTCAACAGGCTTTTCATCAAACATCACATCAGTTGAAACAGACCAATTAATTGTCCATTGAGTATTAGGGTAAGAAGTCAAGAATTCTTTGGAAAGCTTATAGTGCTCCTCAATGCCAACTACTAATTCACCATTAGGTCCGTAAAAAGTTACATCATCATGCTCTAAACTTTGGATTGTTTCATAATCCCTAACATTGTAAGCGTCAAAATATTTTTTTATGACGTTTGTAGATTCAACGTCTCCAGAATTTATATCAATGATGTTTCCTTCATCTTGCTCGTACCCAATTTTTACTGTGTTTGTGTTAGAGCATCCAATCATTAGGAAAACTAACAGAATTGTAAGGCTTTTATTTGTCATGTTTTTTTTGTTTTAATTTATAAAATTTTATTGGCAAAAAGTATGAAAGATGCTTAAATTTTGGCAGAACATTTAATAATTTTATTTGTAACAAATTAATGGTATTATGGCTAGTAGAAAAATATCCCTCAACATAAGAAAAACTCACAGATATTTGGGTTTATTTTTAGGAATTCAGTTTCTTTTTTGGACAGTTAGTGGATTGTATTTTAGCTGGACGAATCTTGATGAAATTCATGGAAATCAATTTAAAAAAACTGATGTTAATTACACTGAATTTTCAGGTTTAATCAGCCCCAGTATGCTTGATTTAAAGAATCCAATTAAATTTTTAGAGTTAAGAGAAATTGATAGTCATCCATATTACTTCATTAATAATAAAGTTCTTTACAATGCAATTGACGGAAAAAAGAAAATTGAAATTAATGAGAAGGAAGCTGTCAAGATTGCTAACAAATATATAAGGGAGGATTTAAAGGTTAGTTATGTTGAAAAAATCACCGAGACTGGACCTCACCACGAATACAGAGAAAGACTTCTACCAGCATATGTTATTTCCTATGATACAAAGGATAATTTAAAAGCATATGTATCAACTATTGACGGCAGATTTCAAACAGTTAGACACAGAAACTGGAGATGGTTTGACTTTTTATGGATGACTCACACAATGGATTATGAGGGACGTGATGATTTCAATAATAAAATATTAAGGGCGTTTTCTCTCCTTGGATTAATAACTGTTATGAGTGGATTTCTTCTTTGGTTTGTTTCCTCCAAAACCATTAGAAGAATTAGAAGTTTCTTTCAATGAAAAAAACTTTAACCACAATATTTATAGTATTACTGATATTTGGTTGCTCAAATGATGAGGATAGTCCCAAACCAATAAGTACGTCAATTAATAAAATAATGACACTAGGAGCATCTAGAGTTGAGGGATCAAGACCAGACTATGAGAGTTTTCGTTACAACTTATGGAAAAATATGATTGAAAATAATTGGACTTTTGATTTTATTGGTACTCAGTCCGATGAAGCCTCTTACCCCTCTTTCAACGGCTTTGATTTTGATATTGATCATGAAGGAAGAAGTGGCTGGACATCAGGTCAAATATTAGATGGTATTGGAGACTGGTTGACAGAAACTGGTCCACCTGATATTGTTTTGTTTAGTTCACCTGGTGGTAACGATGCACTAGAACAACTGTCATATTCTGAAGCGATTTCAAATATTAATTCAATTATTGATGTTATACAATCTAGCAACCCAAACTGTACTATTATAATTGAACAAATGGCACCAGGACATTCGGAGATAATGACTACTGAACTAACAAATTTTTGGAATCAAATGCAAGAAGAAGTTTTAGATATAGCAGAAAATAAAACAACCACACAGTCTCAAGTTATTGCAATTGATATGGTTACAGGTTTTGAAGATAATTTTTTAGCTGATGATGTCCATTATAATGAAGATGGTGCTGAATTTATTGCAGATAGGTACTACAAAACTCTCATAAATCTATTGGATTAACTTTGTTTTCATAAATTAGTAATTATGAAAAAGTGGGGCATCTTTTATATTACACTGCTAATTGCTCTTCTTTTAAATGGTTATTTTGGTATTTACAAAGAAACCTGGCTATATGCTGAGGCCATAAATATGTTTGGAATCTCAATTCTTTGTTTTGCTAATACATATGAATATTATTTAAAGAAAAAGAAAAAATGAAAAAACTATTTCTACCATTACTATTAATGCCATTAATGCTTAATGCTCAAAATTTTCGTGCTCTGGATCAAAGTCCAATGGACCAAGCAAAATTCCCAACAAGTAATAGAGTAACAGATAAAGTAGCTATAATTACATATAGTAGACCTCAGCTAAAAAATCGTTCTTTTGATGATATAGTTCCTAAAGATAAAGTTTGGAGAACTGGGGCTAATGAAGCGACAGAATTAAGATTGTTTAACGATATCGAAATTAACAATACAACTATTGTTGCTGGAACTTATACGCTGTTTACAATTCCTGAAAGTGAAGAAATCACTTTTATTATAAATAAAGCGACTAATGTTTGGGGGGCTTACAGGTATAATTCTGAAAAGGATATTCTTAGATTTAAGATTCCTATTAATAAGGCTGAAGAATCACTCGAGGCATTTTCGATTGCATTTTCTGAAAATGATGGACAAGCAAAAATTCATTTTGGATGGGAATTAGTTCGATTTGAAGTTCCATTTAAAGTTTTATAAATGAATATAATAATCTTTTTAATTGGTGTAATTATAACCCTGGTCTATTTAATGTCTTTTGTATGGGAAATGAAACAAGAAAAGATGCGAAAGGAAATGGAATTATTAGATGACAAATACTATTACACAAGAAACCACTCAAATGAAAGAGAGAAACAACCAAAACGAAAGAAAGGTTCTCAGAGTAGAATGAAAAATTATAATTGGAAAAAATGAAAAAACTAATCCCAAATTTTACAAGTAAAGACTTTTGGCTAAACTTGTTAGTGGGTGTAATAACTTTTTCAATTTTATGGTGGTTTGGTATTATACAATGGGCATTTGAACTTGGTGCAAAATTTGGGTATTGGTTTGCAAACTTAATATTGTGAAAAAAAACAAAATTATAAAAGTCGTAAGTCTAATTACCGGTGCTATAACGATTGTTGCTATAGGATACTTTGTAAATGAGGGTAACTGGACTAATGTAGGCTTTTTTATTTTTCTATTTTTAGGGATATGGATTTTTCCAACCTTTTTAAAAAAAGTAAATAAGAAGAAATGAAAAAACCCACCTTTTCAGTGGGCTTTAAGAATATGCAGTGTAGCGGTTTCGCTTGCTCCTCCTCTTGGGCTCGAACCAAGGACCCTCTGATTAACAGTCAGATGCTCTAACCAACTGAGCTAAGGAGGAATTTTAGTGTGGGCAAATATATATTATTATTTTTTTAACTCAAACTTGCAAGAAGTTAATTTAAGAAAATGCTCTTACAAGGTCCATTCCATTGGCATATAAAAATAAACTTATTAATAAAATGAATCCGGCTCCGTGAGCATATTCCAAAAACTTGTCATTTGGCTTTTTTCCTGAAACCATTTCATACAAGACGAACATTATATGTCCTCCATCCAAAGCAGGTATAGGTAGAAAATTCATAAAAGCTAAAATAATTGAAAGAAAAGCCGTCATTTCCCAAAATCTTTTCCAGTCCCATTTAGCTGGAAAAATACTTCCAATTGTTCCGAATCCACCTAGTTGAGAAGCACCCTCTTTGGTGAAAACATATCCAAATTGGGATATGTAATCATTCAACTTCCAATATGCCTCTTCATACCCCTCTCCAATGCTTTCAAAAAAACTATACGTTTTTGTTGTAATTTTTAAATCAGGTTTTATGATTATACCAATTAATTTATCCATAGATTCGAAGGGAACAATAGTCGAAAATTGACTGTCATTTCTAATTAGTTCCAGCTCAACATAATCGGAATTAATTTCCTTCAGTTCTTCAAACTCATCAAATGATAAAATTTTAGTACCGTTTACTTTATTTATTATGTCTCCTTTTTTTATATCACTAAAATCAGCAGGTGAACCTGTTATGACCGAATCAATTACACTGTTTACGTTTGGAGAAAAGGGGGCAACGCCGGTGCCAACAATTTCAAGTCCAATATTTTCAGGTATATTAATTATTTCCCGAGATTCATTTGATCTTATGACTTCAACAACATCAACAGATCTAGAAACTAAGATATTATTTATTTGTATTTGATCCTCTAAATCATTTCCATCAATTTTTAAAATTCTATCTCCATCTTCAAACCCAATTTTTTTCATTGATTCAGAAACTGTGAAGCCCGAATTTAAATCTTCAGCAGTGATCACATTTTTTCCCCAGACAAATAAAACCATTGAATATATTAGAAACCCTAAGATTAAATTTACTGTTACTCCACCAATCAATATAACTAATCTTTGCCAAGGTGGTTTTGATCTAAATTCCCAAGGTTTGGGTTCAGTTTTAACATGATCCGTATCAAAACTTTCATCAATAATACCAGATATTTTAACATATCCGCCCAAAGGAAGAACACCAACACCATATTCGGTATCACCAACTTTTTTCTTAAGAAGACTGAACGGCCAATCAAAAAATAGATAAAACTTTTCTACCCTACAGCCAAATAATTTTGCAGGTATGAAATGACCCAATTCATGCAACACAACAAGTATGCATAAGCTAAGAATTAGCTGAAGGGCTTTAATTAAAAATACTTCCACTCAAATAAAAATGAGCTCAAAAATAATCTTTTTTAACTTTAGAAAAAAACTGTATGATTATTGATTGAAACAAATGTAATCAACTATTTTTGAATTGATGTATAAGAAGTTTTTTAAGAGGTATTGGCCGATAATTTTATTTTTAATTATTTTCTCTGTTATTGGCATTCGCTTATTAACCGATGCACAGACACCAGAAAAAAAACTACCTGTTTATAGTCCATCAATGGTAAGTGAAGAATTGGTGGAAGAGGAAATTCGATATGTAAAAAAATACCATAGAATAAATCCCTTTTCAATGGTTAATCAAAATGGTGAAACAGTAACTGAAATGGATTACTTAGATAAAATATATGTTGCTGATTTTTTCTTTACTACTTGTCCAAATATTTGTCCAATGATGACCGCAAATATGTTGTACATACAAGAAAAACTAAAAGAGGATGACATTATGCTAGCATCCTTCAGTGTGACTCCAGAAATTGACACAGTTGAAGTTCTTAAAGAATATTCTTTAGACAAAGGAGTCAATGATGAAAAATGGAATTTGATGACAGGAGATCGTGAACAAATTTATAACCTGGCCAGAAAATCATTTTTGGTAGCAAAAGAAGATCCATTGGGAGGTGAAAACCAAATGATTCATACAGAAAATTTTGTTCTCATAGATAAAGAAAAAAGAATAAGAGGATACTATGACGGAACAAAATTAGAGGAGATGGAAAAACTCTTGGCTGATATTGAAATACTTAAAAAGTCCTATGAAGAAATTTAACAACGTTATTTCCATATTATTATTTACCATTTTCTTTTTTGCATTAAGTAATGTTAGCTCTCAAGAACTTATAATTGGTGAGGAAAGAGTGGAGCCGGGCATCGTGTTCATTTTTGAGGGCGCAATTAAGGATACTGTTCACCCTGAATCAGCGAATTTGTCGGAAGATGAAACAAATGTTCACATTGAAGCAAGGGTTAATTGGGATGCTGTAAATATACCAGATGGTGCTATTCCTGACGGTTTTATTCCGTACCTAAGAATTAGCTCTACTGTTTATAATGAAAATACTGGATTGAAAACTTTTGTCGATTTAATTCCACATATCAACCTCATCGATAATTTTCATTATGCAAGAAATATTTCACTTCCAGGAAAAATTGATGATAAATACACTGTAGTCTTTAAAGTTAATCCTCCACATGAGTTTGACTTGGCCCTACACAACGACTGGCTAAAACTCTACGGTAAAAATCTATTTAATAATTCCGAATTTAAATACACACAAATAGATTTTGAAGAGATAGCAAAAGCAACGAGGAAGTAAAAGTTATTTCAATCTTTTTTCATTAATTTTAGTTTACTTAAAAAATTAAAAATGAAAAAAATATTATTTATTCTATCCATTATTTTTATTGGATGTGAAACTCAAAACAATAAAGACAATGCCACTTGGTCATTTGATGCATCAACTGGTGATTATATTGAATGGCAAAGCGAAAATGATTTTGCTAATGAGATGACAAATGCTGCTTTTGGTCATCTTTACAATGTCGAATATGAAAAAGCAAATGTGTTCTTTGAAAAAGCATTGGAATACGATCCATCTCTTTTTGGACCGCATGTGGTGCTCGCAGGTTTGGCTCCAGCCGGATCGGAAAAGGAAGCCATGCATGTAGAAAAAGCAAAAGAAAATGTTGCTGAAAAAAACGAAACATCAAAAGTTTTTGTTTCTCTGCTGGATCTGCCTAGACAATCTCGTTGGTGGCCTCTGATTGGTCCTGGTGCTCATGACAAATGGTCTGAAATGAGAACTTTGGAGCCTAAAGGAAAACTCATTCATTATTATTACGCTTTTAGTATTCCTGGAATGGAAAATAAAATAAGTGAAATGGAATCTTTGTTAGCTGAGCTAAGGGATGGTGTTGGTGATAGCGAATCACTGGCTGTTAGTGGAGATCATTCATACATGATTGCACCAATTGTTAATGTACTGGGTTACTTTTATTATGGTACAGGCGATAAAGAAAAAGCTAAATCACTTTTTGAAGAATACATTGAGTTGTATCCAAATGGGTACAATCCATACGATTCAATGGGTGAGTATTATTACAATGAAGGTGATTTAGAAAGTGCTAAACTTTATTATAGCAAGGCTGTTGAAAAATATTATGCTGCAACAGTTGCAAATGGCAGGTTGAGTGAGCTGAATGATTAGTCGTTAAATCCATCTTCGAGTCTTGTTTTTGTATGTTAGGTACTCTTTACCAAATTTTTCTGTAAGAAAAATCTCCTCTCTTTTTATTTGGAATCTATTAATCCATAGATAAAAAAAGAGAGGAGTTAAAATTGAATAAATGTTTAAATAAAAAATTGAGGAAGATATAACGATCATTAACAAACCTAAGTACATGGGATTCCTTGTGTATTTATAAATTCCTGATGTCACTAGTTTGTTGACTTTCTTGAACTTGATTGGATTAATCGTAGTTTTTGATTTCTTAAATTTCAATACTGGGTTTATTAAAATAAGTATTCCCACAGAAAGAATAAAAATTGATATTAAGGTTTGGAAGGGAATGTGAATCAAATCAATTTTTTTTGATGAAAAAAAAGTAGAAATCACTAAAATTAAGACTACGACTGGAGGAGGAATTTTTGACAACTTTTTCATTTTACTAACCCAGTGCTACATCCAGAGACATCATGACAATAAATCCTGCAATAAGCCCCATAGTTGCCAAATCCGTATTTCCACCTCTTTGACTTTCAGGGATTACCTCTTCCACTACAATAAAAATCATTGCTCCCGCTGCAAACGATAATGCATAGGGAAGAATAGGCCAAACCAACATCACAAGGGCGGCTCCAATTACAGCAAATATTGGTTCAACAATTGCTGAAAGTTGACCCCAAAACCAAGATTTTCCTCTAGATAATCCGGCTCTTCGAACTGGCATCGAAACAGCAAAACCCTCAGGAAAGTTTTGTAAACCGATTCCAATTCCAAGTGCAACAGCAGCACCTAATGTATAAACATTGGCAAACTCTGGGATGAAAAGTGCACCAAAAGCAACACCAACTGCTAAGCCTTCAGGAATGTTGTGAATTGCTATGGCTAGAACTAGTAAAGAAGTTTTTTTAAGGTCCGTCTTTGGTCCTTCTGCTTCTTTCAATTTTCCAAAAATGTGCAGATGAGGAATGGATTTATCCAAAATAAACATAAATACGGCACCTAAAAAAAATCCAATGGCAGGTGGCAAAAATGAGGGAAGGGAAGATTGTCCCAATTCATTTTGAATCTCAACAGCTGTGATTGCAGGTGCAATCAAGGACCAAAAGCTAGCAGCTATCATAACTCCAGCCGTAAAACCCAAAGCCATATCCAAAAATTTTCGGTTTGTTGATTTAAAGAAAAAAACCAAAGCGGCTCCACAAGCTGTTAGTATCCAAGTAAAAAGCCCAGCATACAATGCCATTAAAATTGGGCTGTTTTGTTGTTCAAAAAACTCTAAAATTGAATTTGATAGATTTTCCAATTGATAAAATTTGAAAGAAAACTAGGTTTTCTTTCGCTCACTCAGCAAATATAACAACTAATAATTTCTTTTTAATAAAAACTCACTGAGCAATATTAAGTCGGAGGTTTTAGAAAATTTTGGATTTAAAGATTCAATAGCAGAAGTTGCATTATTTGAGTATTCCTGAACTAATTTTTTAAGAGATTTCTCAACATCACTTCTAATAAATAAAGACTTGATTTTTTCAATTTTTTCATTATCATCACTGATGTTAATGTAATCATAGTATTTACTTAATTGTGCGTCTGATGCGGTATTCACAAACAAGTGATGAAGTGCTGTTTTTTTATTGTTGACCACATCCTGACCAACTTTTTTTCCAATTATTTTTTCATCTCCAAAAAGATCTAAATAATCGTCCTGAATTTGAAAAGCAATTCCAAGATTTAAGCCGATATCATACAAAATATCTAACTCTCCTGAATCAAGTTGATTGATAATTCCTCCCATCTTTATTGAGGATGCGATTAAAACTGAAGTTTTTTTGGTGATCATTTCTATGTAATCGTCAAAATCAATATCTGTCTTTTTTTCAAATTCAATATCAAGTTGCTGACCTTCGCATACCTCCAAAGCTGTGGAGTTAAAAAGTTTTAATAGTTCTTTTTGGATTTTTGAATCATAAAAATCAAGAAATTCTGTAGCCATTATCAACATTGAATCTCCAGAAAGTATTGCTTGATTGACATTCCACTTTTCGTGCACGGTTTCAAAACCTCTTCTTTTCTTTGATGAATCCATGATATCATCATGAAGCAAAGTGAAATTATGAAACATTTCGTTTGAAAGCGCTGCAGGAATTGCAAATGAATGATCACTATTATACAATGAATTGGTTAAAAGCGTGAACAAAGGTCTGACTCTTTTTGACGGTAGTTTTAAAAAATACTTTACTGAATCGTATAAAGAATTTTCTTTTAAAGAGTTGATGTATTTATCAATTTCATTTTCTATCAACTCTATCTGAGATTTGAATTTTATCATTAGTCAAACCAAAAATACATCATTAATGGTATAGATTAAAATCCGAACAATTATTTAATTTATTTATTAGATATTTGTATCAATGTATAGAAGTCACAATTGTGGAGAACTCCGAATTAAACATGTCGGACAAGAAGTTAAACTTTCTGGTTGGATTCATAAAATAAGGGACAAGGGCTCGTTGATATGGATTGATTTAAGGGATAGATATGGAATTACTCAAATAATTGTAGACACAAATGAATCATCGAAAAGCATTGTTGAACAAGTTAAAAAAGTTGGAAGAGAGTATGTGGTTTCAGTAACGGGATCAGTCAAAGAAAGAGAGTCCAAGAATCCTAACATTGGAACTGGGGATATTGAAATCACGTTGCAAGAAATTGAAATACTCAACAAATCCAAAGTACCTCCATTTACTTTGGATGAGAATACTGATGGTGGTGATGAACTAAGAATGAAATATCGATATCTAGATATTAGAAGAAACGCCATTAAAAATAATTTAATCTTTAGAAATTCTGTTACACTAGAGATAAGGAAATATTTGAATGAGTTGGGATTTATTGATGTTGAAACACCTTATTTAATCAAATCCACACCTGAGGGAGCGCGAGATTTTGTTGTTCCGTCCAGGATAAACAAAGGTGAATTTTATGCTCTGCCTCAATCTCCTCAAACATTCAAACAACTTTTAATGGTTGGTGGAATTGATAAGTACTGCCAGGTGGTTAAATGTTTTAGAGATGAAGATTTGAGATCAGATCGCCAGCCTGAATTTACTCAAATCGATTGTGAAATGTCTTTTGTTAATCAAGATGATGTTCTACTGGTGTTTGAAAATCTAATTAAAAATATTTTCAAAAAATGCATTGGTGTAGAGTTGGATAACTTCCCCAAAATTTCATATTGGGAAGCAATGGAAAATTATGGTTCTGATAAGCCGGACAAGAGGTTTGATATGAAAATTTTTGATTGTACTAAAAGCAGCAAAGGAAAAGGTTTTAAAATATTGGATGATAGTGAATATGTTTGCGGGATTACAGTTAATTCGGCTGAACCCCTATCCAGAAAACAAATCGATCAATACACGGATTGGGTTAAACAACCTCAAATTGGTGCAAAAGGATTAATATGGATCAAGCACAATAATGATCGTAGTTTTAAATCCTCAATCGATAAGTTTTACAATCACGATGACCTTTTAAAGATTGTTGGAAATTTTTCAGAAGACTCCACTACATTTTTAATTTCTGGAAATAAAATGAAATCTTTGACTCAGCTTGGACAGCTTAGATTAAAAATTGCGGACGATTTAAAATTAATCGATCCAAAAAAATTCTGTCCTCTATGGGTAAATGACTTCCCGCTTTTTGATTGGGATGAAGACGATAAGAAATATCATTCCATTCATCATCCATTTACCTCGCCAAAAGACAAAAACATGAACGAGATTAAAGAAGCTTCTAATGTCGTTGCAGATGCTTATGACCTAGTTATTAATGGAAATGAAATTGGTGGTGGATCTATTAGGATTCACAACAAAGATTTACAAAATCAAATTTTTTCAATATTAGGATTTAGTGAAAAGGAAGCTAAAGAGCAGTTTGGATTTTTAATGAATGCATTTGAATATGGAGCTCCTCCCCATGGTGGTATAGCATTGGGTCTCGACAGACTTGTTGCAGTGATGAATGGTGATAATTCAATACGAGATTATATAGCTTTTCCAAAAAATAATAGCGGAAGAGATGTAATGATTGATAGTCCTTCTCCAATTGATAATAATCAACTCGATGAACTTAACATAAAGTTGAAATAAATTGCTCTACAAAATAATCCTTTACATAATTTTCATTGCCAATCTATCGATGATATTCTATGGTATTTACCTAAACAACCAAGTTTATGGGAGTGGTGAGAAAATCGTTGGAGCTGGGGTTTTGATTTTTTGCTTCATTTTTTTACCGCTTTTTCTATACTACAGATACAGAAATAAAAATATTGAAGACTATATATATAAGGACTAAGACTTGAGTTTTCTTTGCTTTATGAAAAAAGCATCTATCAGCAATTTACATTCTTTTGAAAGTATGCCGCCTGAAACTTTTGTTTTTGGATGTAGTTTTGTGTTTAGTTTTCTATATCCTCTGTGGGGGTCACTTGCACCAAAAACAATTCTACCAATTTGAGCCCAAGCAAGCGCTCCAGCACACATTTGACACGGCTCTAATGTGACATAAATTGTACACTCTTTTAAATATTTACCACCCAAATAACTTGAGGCTGATGTAATTGCTTGCATCTCCGCGTGCGCAGTTACATCATTTAAAAGTTCTGTTAAATTATGAGCTCTGGCAATGATATTTTCTTGAGCCACAATGACTGCTCCAACGGGAACTTCATTTTTTTCAAAGGCAAATTTTGCTTCCTGAATTGCCTTTTTCATAAAAAAAATATCTTTTTCTTTTTGATCCATCAACTCAGTTTTTCATACCATTCCAATGCAAGACCATCCGTTAGACTTGCAATAAAACAACTAACATCTAAAAGGTTGGTGTATACATCCACATCTTTATTTAAATAATCTTTTGGAATGCACTCAAGAGCAAGTTCATCAAAAGCGTTCAGATTGTCATCTCTCCAGTTCATGACAGAATTTGTGAAGGTTTTTAAAAGAAAATTTAAAACCTTGTAGCCCGTGAGTTCTTTTTCAATGACCTCAGAAGACTTGTATACTTTTTCAACACTAACTTCAATTATGCTTTTCATTTGTGATTTAAACTTGCTTTTTGATAATAGTGAAGATTCAAAATTTCCATCTAAAATTTCTTCTTCGTTTTCAACAAAAATTTGGACAGCTTCTTTGATAAGTGTATTGATGGCTAAAGCTCGTAAGTAAGAAACTCTTTGTGACTTTAAATTCATCTTGTTGTATTTTTCCTTATCGATAGACTCTGCAACGAGTTTTACCAAAAATTCCAAAGCATATTCTTCTGGAATCCATCCTAAATTTATTCCATCCTCAAAGTCAATTAAGGTGTAACAAATATCATCAGCAGCTTCGACCAAAAATGCCAAAGGGTGTCTCATGTAATTTGACTCTGATATTTTCAATCCCAATTCACTAGCAACATCATCGAAGAATTTCGCTTGATTTGAAAAGAACCCATATTTTTTGTCCTTAATGTTTCCTGTTTTATCATCGGGCAGGGAAAGTTTTGGGTATTTTGTAAAAGCTCCAAGTGTTGCATAACTTAATCTCAAACCACCTGGTGAACCTATTTTTGATTCTGTCAATATTTTAAACCCATTTGCATTTCCTTCAAACTTACACAGATCATTATACTGAATGTCTGTCAGTAAATCTTTGTATTTTTTTCCATCTCCAATTTTAAAAAAATCGCCAATAGAGGATTCACCGCTATGACCGAATGGTGGGTTGCCTATATCGTGAGCCAAACATGCAGCAGCTACGATGCTTCCAAAATCATTAATCTGGAATTTGTGGATATGATCTAGTTGGGGATATTTATTTAATATGTGTTTGCCGATAATCCTGCCTAAACTTCTACCAACAACAGAAACTTCGAGACTATGAGTTAGGCGAGTGTGAACGAAACTTGTTTTAGAAAATGGTACTACTTGTGTTTTGTCTTGTAAGCTTCTAAAAAAGGAAGAAAAAATGATTCTATCATAATCAACATCAAACCCAACTCTTGTATCATCCTGTTCAGCCCTTAATCTTTTGACATTGTCGCCATGTCTTTTAAGAGATAGTAGGTCTTCCCATTTCATTGATGCAATTTAAATATTTTTAGAAACAGGAAAGATGAAAAAATGAAGGTTTTTGGGTCAATAATTATTTAATAAACTAAAAATTAAATGGTTTATGGACAAGTTCCCCATTTCGGCATGTTAGCATTTGATAAATTTGAGCCATTACTAAAATTTTTATAATTAGTTACATTTGAAACGCACCAACTCGATAAATCTTGATTGAATGGTGAGGCGTTGTAAAACATAGAATACATTGTAGTCACATTGGATGTGTTCCAACTGCCTATGTCTTGGTTGAATGATGTGGCGTTGTAAAACATAGCACTCATATCAGTGACATTAGATGTGTCCCAACTACCAATATCTTGGTTGAAACTTTTAGCGTTTACAAACATATTACTCATATTAGTAACTTTAGATGTGTCCCAACTGCTTATATCTTGGTTGAAAGCTCTAGCCAAACGTGGGTCAAAAAAAGGGGGGTCAACAGGGTCACTTTGTAAAGATGTGTTGCCAAACATATTACTCATATTAGTCACATTAGATGTGTTCCAACTACCAATATCTTGATTGAAACTTTCAGCGCCTGCAAACATAGAATTCATTGTAGTCACATTGGATGTGTCCCAACTGCTTATATCTTGGTTGAAAGTTTGGAAATTTTTATAGATCGCTTGAGTAATTTTGTAAATCCTCCCTGGATTAAAAATATCACTCATATCTGTAATCAAAGAGGTTACTACTTTGCTGACATCATCTCCATTTTTTACCATATCTAACAGAGTGGCTCTATCTACAGCAGTATATTCTACACCATTAACATAACATTTATCACCAGGACTTACATCATTACCATTTGCTTTTATGGTAACTCCATTATCATCTAAATAAAATGCCGCTGCTTCATTAAATTTTGCCGTAATATTTTTATCAGCATCCATTGTAATTTGTATTGGATTTTGATTCTTTTGATTATCATTATTATTTCCACTCCATTCCTCAAACCCGGAACATGAATCGCTACTAGCCTCTAATTCCACAACTGTCCCGCTATCAAAAAGTGTTTCTGTAGTGCTACTTGACGCATTCCCCCCATTTATCTTAACTGCTCCCGGTCCATCAATAGTTATCGTTAATGTGTACTGTTTCTTTACAAAAACTGCTGTAACTGTTTTTGGTTTATCAATTGTAATTTGTTTTGGGTTTTCTGTTCCTGTAAGATCTCCCTTCCACTCAGAAAATACCCACTCAGCAGATGGATTAGCGGTTAGCTCAATGATTGAACCACTGGTGTAATCAGTAGCAACACCAGCTTTTATTAGATTCTCTGATACTGTTCCTTCTCCCTGAGTAGTTATCGTTAAGGGATATTGTTTTTTAATAAAATTTGCTGTTAAAGATTTGTTTGCGTCCATGGTCATTGAAAAAGACTGATCAGATGTGGTAACTGATCCAGTCCATCCATCAAATACATACTCAGCTGAGGGAGTAGCTGAAATTATAGCAGCACTTCCAGGTTCATAGTCTTGTGGTGAAGTAGGAGAAAACGTACCTCCTTCAACAGGATTAGATTGAATTGTAAGGGTGTAGATTATTGGATCCTTTTCGCAAGAAATAATAAATATGAAGGACAATAAAAGAAAAATTTTTTTCATTGATTATCCAATATAAATAAAATTTTACAGTTTAATTTTCATGAGTCTAGCGCTTGAGCTGCTGCTCTCATCTTCAGAAGTTATCCAAAATGTATTTTCATCAATTATTTTTATTGCCTCAACCTGAGTCTTACCAATTGGAATTTCATACATGTCAATCTCATAATCATTCTTAACTGAAAGTGAAAAATTCTTGATTATCAGCAAATAATATTCATCAAAACTGATTGTAGATGTAAGTGCTAAAAGGTTTAGTTCAGAATTAAAATCTCCACCTGTAACAATTGATTTTGTATTTAGGGAACCAATTTTTTTTGCATCATATTCGCCCTTAGTTTTTGGGAGTATATATATGTCCGAAATTTTTTTTGCTCTGTTTTTTGTAAAAATTAACAGATTGTTTTCAATGGATATTAACGCCTCTGCATCAAACTCTGAGAGTCTTTTGTAACTAAAATCTGATTGTTCCGGATATTTAAAATTTATACTTTCAAAAGTATCATTTGAGTCTAATTTTTTTGGAATCTTTATGATAGATAAATTTTTTCTTGTATCATAATTGTTACCCATATCCGCTATGTAAATAAATTGATCATCTACAGCTAAATCTTCCCAATCATTATTTTCAAAACCAGTAATTTTCCTTTGATTGACAATTTTTCCTTTGAAATCCATATAATATATTACAGGATCGTTTCCTGAATCATTTTGTGTAATAAATAAGTCGTCAACAATTTCTAGACCTGATGTTTCATCTAATATTTTAGATAATTGGAAATCTTTTTGAACCTTTTGAGAAAAACAATTGGAAGATATTAAAACAATTATGAAAAGAGTTATTTTATTCATTCAGTTTTATTTTATTCCAATCTACAATTTTAAAATTTTGATTCAATCCATCATTATCATCATCTTGAGCAATAAAAAACCCATTAGGAAATTTTTTTGTCTTGATGTTTGAAACCTCAATTCCGTCCGTTTCGGTTGTGCCATCAATTTCAGCAGAATCAACAACTCTAAAGAAAAGTTTTGGAGTATAATCCAATCTGTCCAACAATAAGTATCCGTTTGAGCCTTGAACTGATGCAATGATATATCCATTATTGTTTCCATCTTCCCTTAGTGCTAAACCCTCAAAATCTGGACGCATGAATTTATTTTTTTTATAGATAAGCTCTTTTTCAACATAAGGATTGATTGGATCTATTTTCCATATGCCCTTTTTTTCTTGTCCTATAAAAACAACGTTGTTTTTTTCATCCGAAACAATTCCTTCAACTAGTGATGAAAATCTTAATTTTCTTGTTAAATAAATTTTTGGGTCAGGTCTGTCTAATTCAATCCTCCATTGTTCAACATTTCCTTTTTTATCACTAACAAATAAATATTTTTCTTGTTTACCATCATAGAAAGTAATTCCGTATACATCTTTAAGAGATTGAACATTTATAGAAATTAAAGTACTTTGCAATTGCCCGTCAATACCAAATTCATAAATTTCAATATTGTTCTTTGTTCGATTTGTTCCTGCAACATAAAACCTACCTTTAGATTCAATAATATCCACATTATTTACCCTACCTACAGGATAGTCATATAATTTTTTTCCATCCAAATTATAAACGATAATTCCATATTTTTTATCGGATGAAATAATGAGTGATTTGTCTGGGTCAGTTTTATTTTCAAGAACACACATATCATCAGCAGCATCGTCCGCAACAAATACTGGTTCAGTTTCAATATCAGCCGTCACTTCTTTATAAAACAAAGAGCCCAAATTATTGGGCTCTTGTGAAAAAACTAATGCGCTGTAAAAGAAAATAGCAACAGAGATTATTTTTTTATGCATTAAAAGTCATATTTCAAACCTAATGTCCAACTTAAATTATAGTACTCAATTTGCATAGTTCTTTGCTGTATACCTTGGTAGTACCTTAGTGGTTGATTCGTTAGGTTTTTGCCTTCCGCAAATATACTTAGTTTGTCATTAACTTTATAATTCGCATTAACATCTACAAATGTTTGCTCATCATAATATCTATCCTCATAGGCATCACCACTCAACTCATCAAGTGCTTCACTTGCATAGTTCATAGATGCTCTGACAAAAAACTTACTATTTTCAAATGCCAATGACAAATTATACATATCATCAACTTGACCTGTCAAAGGAACATCATCCCTTCCTTCAACATTATTTGTTGATGAATCAGTAGATGTGTAGTTGCCCATAAAAGTAAAGTTCTTTAAAAACTTAGTTTGAAAACCAAGCTCAAATCCGCTTACGCTTGCTTTTTCTCCATTTCTTAGCTGTGATAATTCATATCCGTTTACACCAGCATAAGTATAGTTGTTTGTGGTATACTGATAAATCCAATCCTTGATGTCTTTGCTGAAATATCCAAAAGACAACAAACTTAAACCACCAAAATACCACTCACCCATAATGTCAAAGTTAGTTGATAGGGATGCTTTCAAATCAGGATTTCCTAGTGCCAATTCTTGATCGTCAGAATTGGAATATTCGTAGGGAACTAGATCATAATAAGATGGTCTGGCAATGGATTGAGTAAAGGCAAAATTGAAATTTAATTCATCATTAACATCCCATTGCAGGGTTAAATTAGGAAGAATATTATAATAATCATTTCCTCCACTAACAGAGCCAATATCTGAGGGAAGTTCATCTTCCTCTTCATCAAATACTTGTCCAGTATAATTAATTGATGTAGATTCAAATCTTGCACCCGCAATTAAAGTTACATCATCACCCAGCTTATCAACTATCATGGCATAAAAAGCTGCAATTTGTTCTTCAGCATCATAGTTTCCTCCAGCAAATTCGTCCATAACATACGAATCAAAATTCGGATCTTCAGGACCGGATAGTGATAACAATCCTAAAGTGTTTGCGGTTACAAAATATCCACTTTGATAAATATCTCCAGCTAAATAATCAGGAATAGAAGCGTCAAAATAGCTTACGCCATCCATATTGGAAAGATCATTATCGTATTCATACCAAATATCATCTCTCATCTTGGTCTTATCCTTGAATTTAAACCCTATTTTCCAAACATCATTGTCACTATATGGTTTTTCCAAATTAATAGAAAAAGAAGTGTTTGTCTCATCAGTAGTTTTAAATGCCTGCTCTGTTCTTCTATATCGGTAATTACTTGGATTATTCCATGCATCACCAGTCCAAGCAAAATATGGTCTTTCAGGATTTGAAATATTGAGAGATGAAAAGGGAACATCACGCTGCTCGTATCTCACATACCTCTCGTCAGGTCTGTCTTCGCTAGCCTCTGAATAACTAACTTTCCAGTCTAATTTTAAATCACCCAAAAGATGATCACCACCAATAGAATATTTTTGAGTTCTTTGATCCTCAAGTCGAGTACCTTTATTGTTGCTATCAGAAATACCACCTTTGGTTTGTTTTCTAATTCTAGCTGTCATGTCCTCCATATCAATCGATCCAACTCTTAGTCTAAATCTATTTTCCCAATCGTCTCTATGGTTGTAAATAGTTTTTAAGAATAATTGGTTGTTATCATCAATGTTATAATCTAAGTTTAAACTTAGACTTCTTCTTGTTCTTTTTACATCATATCTTCTAATGTCCATTTCTCCGATAGCACCGTCCTCTGCCCAATCAGCTGGATCATTCCATTCAAATTCAATATTGTCTGAACCATAATCTTTTGTTTGGACAGTACCTGCCAATGTGTAGCTAAATTTATCAGAAACTTCATTTCCTACAACAAATGAAAAGTTTGAGTTAAAACCATTCTCCCTAACAGGTTGCCCACCACCAGCAAGTGTTGCTGAAGCTCTAAAACCGCTAGGGTTGGATCTTGTAATTAAATTCACAGAACCTCCTATTGCGTCAGCTTCCATGTCAGGAGTTAGCGTCTTATTTACCTCAATGGATTGAATCATGGCAGAAGGTATTAGATCCAACTGTACGTTTCTATTATCCCCCTCGGCAGAAGGAATTCTATCGCCATTTAGTGTTACAGAATTTTGACTTGGGCCAAGACCTCTCATTACAATATTTCTAGCTTCACCCTGGTCTCCTTGCATACTTACTCCTGCAATTCTTTTAATTACATCCCCAACATTATCATCAGGAAATTTTCCAATTTGATCAGCAGAAACAACATTGGTCACATTAAGGTCAGATTTTTGTTTATTCAATCCTTTGATGATTCCACTCTGAAAACCAGAGACGATGACCTCAGCCAATTCGCTAACAGCAGTTTCAAGAGTAAAATCCAACGTAGATGTAGTTCCTGCGCTAACAGAAACTGATTCTTCAACTGTTTCAAAGCCAATGTAAGATACCTTAACTGTTTGATTCCCTTCGATCCCAACAATGGTGTAGAATCCGTTAAAGTCTGTTACAACAGCTTTTCCTGAGGGAGAGGCCTGAATTGTTGCACCAGGCAGTGCAAAGCCATTTGAATCAAGCACACGACCTTTCAAAGTGGATACTTGAGAAAAAGAATAACTTGTAAATAATAAAGTTATAAGTAGTAAAAAGTAATTTTTCATAATTTAATGATCATATTTAGTATATGGCCACTAAATTATTTTAATTGTTATTATCTCAAGTTAAGATAAGGTTAACAATTAGCAGGTATATAAACACTTAATTCGTTCTCACAGCAATTGAATTTATCGCCTTATCCCACTCGAAGTGATTCTGAATTTTATTATTTTTAAAATTAACTTCAATAAACTTATCTGTCGTCCAAAAAAACCACTTACCTTGTTTTTTACCACGAAGAAATTCACCCACAACTGATAAGTTGCCATTAATATCATAAGATTCCCATCTTCCGTGTAATTTGTTATTTTTCAAGGATCCCGTTTGATAAATATTGCCATTATCATGATAGAGTTTTATTTCTATGACTTGAGCAGATTTGCTTTGTAACTCATTTAAATTGATATTTTCCGACTCTAGTTCTACTTGTGAATACATAGAAAAGGATAAAAAACTAAGTATTAATAATATATATTTTTTCATAAATTTTTTTTTTAAATATACATATTTGTTTACAATTAATTTACATTAAATTAACTTTAAATTAACAAAATAACTATAAATACTTCAAAATCAGGTATTTGTTGTATATGTTATTTTGAATAATAATAACTTTTTTTAGATAACATTAGCTTAACACTTAGTTAAGACTAAGTTGATATTAAGTTGATGTTGTAATAATATGACTTGTCCATATTTGTTCTAATTAATTAAATAAACAATATGAAAATTTTCAAATTAAATTTATTATTACTTGCTTCAATGTTTTTATTTGTTGCTTGTAGTGACGATGACGATACTCCCCCAGATGTAGTTGATCCTGATCAATACGTTCTTAGTGGAGTGTACACAAGTGATATTAGCTTAGACGCAAATCACATATGGACAATTCGTGGAAGAGTTTATGTGTCTAGTGGAGCCACAATGACAATTCCAGCTGGAACAATCCTTAAAGCTGAGGGTGGGACAGGAACAAATGCTTCTTTTCTTTGCGTTGCACAGGGAGGTAAGTTAATAGCCAATGGTACTGCTTCTGCACCAATTATAATGACATCAGTTGCTGATGATATTCAACCTGGTCAATTGGTTGGATCCAACCTTACATTACAACAAGGTCTTTGGGGAGGTTTAATTGTACTTGGTAGAGCCCCAATATCTGTAAGTGGAGGAGCAACTGCACAAATTGAAGGCATACCTCCTTCAGATACAAATGGACTTTATGGTGGATCTGATGCTTCAGATAATTCTGGTATTTACAATTACATTTCCGTCAGACATGGTGGAACATCAATTGGTGAAGGAAACGAAATCAATGGTGTAACATTTGGCGGTGTAGGAACAGGAACACAAGTTAGCAACATTGAAGTTGTCGCTAATGTTGACGACGGTATCGAATTTTTTGGAGGAACAGTAAATGCTTCAAATTTATTAGTTTGGGCGCAGGGTGATGATGGTCTAGACATTGATCAATCATATTCAGGTACGGTTTCAAATTCAATGGTAATTCTGGGTTCTAACAGTGATCATGCTTTAGAAATTGATGGACCAGAGGGTACAATGGAAGATACTTACACGCTTAACAACATTACTTTAGTTGGAGCTGATGGTGTTGTTGGAGATTACGCCGATTTCAGATCATATGCAATGGGCGCAAACAACAACATATATGCATTTAATTTCCCTGCTGGAAATGATTTTGAACTAGATTACAGAAGAGATGTTCAGGCACACTTTTTGTCTGGCGAGCTAAGCTTTTCAAACATCCAAGTAGTTGTTCCCTCAGGTGATTCATTAACTGGCGGTCAAATCTTTAATGACACGACAAGAGAAGGTGGATCCTCAACTGGTACACCTACACCGAACGCAGATTTTAATGATGGAAAAAATCCTGGTGGATCAAGCTTTGCTAGTTCCGTGGCAGCAGGTTCACAAACAGTTGGTGCTGATGCTTCAGTATTCTCATGGACCTTGGCAGCAGCCAGAGGTGCAACTGGATTATAAAAATATGAGTTTAGTTAAATAATTATTATTAGTTGTAGAAAAACCCACTCCAATGAGTGGGTTTTTTTTAACCATTTCTTAACAAGACATTCATAATGAACTTGGATATTTGTTAAAACAATAAACTACCATGAAGCGATACACAATTCTTGCACTAATTGCATTTTTTATTTCTTATTTGTCCTATTCACAAGGTGGGGTTGTACGAGGTTCAATCACAGATGCTGATTTCCAAGACCCTGTTCCTTTTGCCAATATTCTTGTTAAAGAAACCGGGACGGGAACAACATCAGATTTTGATGGGAATTTTGAGATTTTTTTAGATGAAGGAATATACACTCTTCAATTTAGTTACCTGGGTTATAAAACCATTGAAATTAGAGAAGTAGAAATTAATAGTTTAAACCCAAAAGAGGTGAATGTCATTATGGAAGTTTTAGCGGAAGGGTTGGATGAGGTTGTTGTTACTGTCAGTGCTAGAAAAAATACCGAATCCGCCGTTTTATCATTTCAAAAAAAATCTGCTAGTCTCGTTGATGGTCTTTCCTCTCAAAGAATAAAAAGTACAGGTGCATCCGATATCGCATCTGCAGTTAAATCTGTTCCTGGAGTTTCAGTACAAGGTGGAAAGTATGTTTACGTTAGAGGTTTGGGAGATCGTTATACCAAGTCTATTTTAAATGGAATTGATATTCCGGGGCTTGATCCAGATAGAAATACAGTACAAATGGATTTATTTCCCACAAATATTTTGGATAACGTTATCGTTATAAAATCTTCTACTGCTGAAATGCCAGCCGATTTTACTGGGGGTATTGTTGACGTAGTAACAAAAGAATTTCCTACGAGTAAACAATTGTCAATTTCCATTGGAACGGCTTACAATCCTGATATGCATTACAACAATGATTACCTTGGATATTCTGGTGGAAGTACAGATTTCCTTGGTTTTGATGATGGCACTAGGTCTCTTCCGGTTCATCCAAAAAAGAACTATACTTTTTTAGAAGTTTTTAATCAGCCGATTCAAACTGAGATTACCAACAAATACTCTTCCAATCTATCTGCTTTACGTCAATCGAGTTTGGGTGATTATAGTTTTTCAATTTCAGGTGGAAATCAAAAAAATGTTGGAAAAGATGGTGAAAATAAAATAGGTTATTTTGGTTCTGTTTCCTACAAGAACGAAACGGAATATTACGAAAATGCTCAAAACAATAATTATTTCAAGAACACTAATTCAAGTATTTATGAACTGGATCCTTCAAATACTCAGAACGGCGATCTAGGCATTAATAATGTTATTTTAAGCGGAATGGGTGGTGTTTCTTATAAGACTAATAATTCAAAATTAAAGTTAAATCTGCTGCACATTCAAAACGGAGAATCTTCGGCAGGCAGTTTTTTTCAATCAAGATTTGATACAGATTTTATCGATTTGAAGAAAGACAATTTAGAGTATACTGAAAGGGCAATTTCAAATCTTTTATTTTCTGGAACCCACAGCTTGGATAATGGAGATTGGAAAATTGAATGGAAGTTATCACCAACAAGATCATCGATACAAGACAAGGATGCAAGAACCACATCTTTTCAATTAACTGATGATGGAGGATATAGAGTTCCAACGAACACACGACCAACAAGAATCTGGCGTGATTTAAATGAAATTAATGTTGTTTCTAAAATAGATATTACCAATAAACTTTCATTATTTGGTAACGATGCTCTTTTTAAGTTTGGTTTATTTGGTTCTTATAAGCAAAGAGATTATGACATATATAGTACGCAAATTACCGTTAACTCTGGGGTCACAGGCAATGCTGATGAATTACTTTTTCCGGAAAATATTTGGTCACTTACTAACACAAATGGAAATCATATTGATTTGACATATAACCTTATCCAACAAGGTAAATCTTTTGATGCAAGTCAAAATAATTATGCAGGGTACAGTTCACTTGAATTTAAATTAAGTCCAAGTTTTAGATCAATCATAGGGCTCAGAGCTGAAAATTATTTTACAATTTACACAGGTCAGGATAGCTCTGGGTTTCAAAACTTAGTTGATGAAAAAGTAATTGATAAATTTGATGTTTTTCCTTCTGCAAATTTCATTTTTGCTATCACAGAGAACAGCAATTATAGATTATCCTATTCAAAAACAACTGCTAGACCCTCTTTTAAAGAAGCTTCTATTGCAGAAATTTTTGATCCCCTTTCAAACATAACTTTTATTGGAAATTTAAATTTAAAACCAACCTATATTGATAATATAGATTTAAGATTTGAAAATTTTGGAGAAGGAAATGAATTGTTTGCAATAAGTGCTTTTTATAAAGTTTTTAAAGACCCTATTGAACTTAGTTATTATGAGCAGGCTCGTGAAACATTTCAACCAAGAAATCTAGGTGAAGCGAAAGTCTATGGGCTTGAAATTGAATTTAGAAAAAATTTGAACAATTTTTTTAATGCGAATATTAATGCCTCATTGATTGAATCCAAACAAACTTATGGGCAAGTTGAAACGAACTTAAGAACACTTGCACTCAGAGATGGTGAAACGCTTACAGGTTCAAGACAACTTCAGGGTCAATCACCATATTTGATTAACGCTAGTTTAGATTTCAACAATCAAAATGGAACAAGAGCCGGCCTGTACTTTAACATGCAAGGTAAAACTCTAGAAGTAGTTGGTGCTGGTTATAATCCTGATATATATACTCATCCATTTGAAAGTTTGAACTTCACTTTTTCAAAAAGCTTTGGTCAAGAGAGTAAAAAATCAATTAATTTAAAAGTTGAAAATATACTGGGCAGCAAAAGAGAGAGTTTTGCAGAGTCATTCAGATCAATTGATCAAATTTATACATTTAGAGACCCAGGAGTAAAATTTTCATTGGGCTACTCTATTAACCTGTAATTATTTTTAACTTAGTTCTTTTAATGTCGGATTTTTACTTAATTCTTGTCGTAATATTAGGTCTTCTCGCGATTGCTGACTTAGTGGTTGGTGTCAGTAACGATGCTGTTAATTTTTTAAACTCAGCAATTGGGTCAAAAGTTGTCTCATTCAAAACTCTCATGGTAATTGCATCATTAGGAGTTGCTTTTGGAGCAATATCATCAAGTGGGATGATGGAAGTTGCAAGGAAAGGAATTTTTAATCCAGAAATGTTCGTTTTTTCGGAGATCATGATAATTTTTATGGCAGTAATGATTACTGACATATTATTATTGGATGTTTTTAATTCTTATGGACTTCCTACTTCCACAACAGTCTCAATAGTTTTTGAGTTGCTTGGTGCTGCTGTTGTTATCTCATTAATTAAATTATCAGCTTTGGATTTGAGCTTTGTAGAACTTAGTGATTATATCAATACATCAAAAGCAACTCAAATTATTTTTGGGATTTTCTTCTCTGTGATCGTTGCTTTTTCAATAGGTGCACTAATTCAATTTATATCAAGAATTATTTTATCGTTCAAATTTGAGGAAAAAGCAAAATGGATGGGTTCTCTGTTTGGTGGAATTGCGTTGACATCCATATTTTATTTTATTGTTATCAAAGGTCTTAAAGGTACACCATACTCTGAGAATCAATATGATATTTTAGGTGGCTTATCCATCTCCAACTTCATTGACATTAACCTGACCATGATTGTCTTATTATCGCTGCTAATTTTAACAATTCTATCCTATTTATTCAACTCTGTTTTTAAATTAAATATTTATACACTAATTATTTGTGTTGGAACCTTTGCACTTGCATTAGCATTTGCAGGAAATGATTTGGTAAATTTCATAGGTGTTCCGATTGCTGGTTATGAATCCTTCTTAGCTTGGTCTGCAAGTGGAGTCTCAGCTGAGAGTTTTACAATGGAAATTTTAAGCGAAAAAGTTTCTGCTCCAACATTTATATTATTAGGTGCAGGAATAATCATGGTACTTACTTTATGGACGTCATCAAAAGCAAAATCTGTAATTAAAACATCTATTGATCTTTCAAGGCAAGAGGAAACAATTGAAAGATTTGAACCAAATTTTCTTTCAAGGTTTCTTGTTAGAGCTGGATCAGCATTTGTAGAAAATTTTTCAAAAATAACACCAAAACCAATACTTGATTTTGTAGATAGTCAATACATAAAACCTAAAATCAATACACTAATACTTAGAAAAGACAGACCAGCTTTTGATAAAATAAGAGCTTCAGTGAATTTAGTAGTTGCAGCAATTTTAATCTCTGTTGCAACATCATATAAACTTCCACTATCTACAACATATGTAACATTCATGGTAGCAATGGGAACTTCCCTAGCAGATAAAGCATGGGGAAGTGAGAGCGCTGTTTACAGAGTTGCAGGAGTTATAAATGTAATCGGTGGATGGTTAATGACAGCTCTAATCGCCTTCACTGCTTCTGGAATAATCGTATCCATGCTCTACTACTTTGAAGAAGTTGGACTAATCGTATTGGTAATTTTAGTGGGGTACGTCTTAACTAAGAATTATTTTTTACATAAAGAAAGAAGAATAAAAGAAATTGAGGAAGAAGAACTTGAAATGATTGAAAGCAAATCTATCAAAGGAGTAATCTTTGAAAGCTCAAAAAATATCACAAAATTTTCAAAAAGGGTAAATAAACTATTTCAGAAAACATTTGAAGGTCTAGCTTCAAAAGATATTTCAACACTTAAAGAAAATCAAACAACAGTATCAAAACTAGACAAAGATGTTGACCTGATTGCAAACAATGTATTCTACTTTATTAAAAATTTAGATGAAGCGTCTAAAGAATCAGCATCTGATTTTCATATGAAAATTCTAGGTGGGCTAGAAAATATAACCTTATCTATGCAGACAATTTCTAAGTCCATGTATAAACACTTTAACAACAATCATAGAGGACTTACGTACAATCAGCTGAGAGAGTTAAAGGAATTGGAAAATGATATGAATAATTTTTTTGGGAAAATAGTTCAAACATTTGAAAAGAGAAAATATGAGGAAATAAAAAGTATTTTCTCAATAAAAGAATCCTTAGTTAAATCATTGAATAAAAAAATTAAATCACAAGTGTCAAGAACCAAGGACAAAGATTCAGGTCCTAGAAACACACGATTGTATTTTGAGTTTTTAAATAAGACCCAAAACATAGTAGGTGAGTACTTAAAAATTTTGGAATTGTACTCAGAAAAATACGACAAGAAAATAGAGGAGTAATAATTCATTAATCTCAGACTGTGAAAAAAGTATTGGTGTTATGTACTGGAAATTCTTGCAGAAGTCAAATGGCAGAGGGCTACTTAAAAGCGTTTCTAAATGGTGAGGCAGAGGTTCATAGTGCGGGTGTAGAAAACCATGCGATTAATGAAAACGCAATAAAAATTATGAAGCGGGATGGTGTTGATATTTCTAAACACACAAGCAACCATGTATCGGAATATGAACACATTAATTTTGATTTTATTATAACCGTTTGTAATCATGCACACGAAACATGTCCTAATTTTTTTTCAAATAAGGCTGTAAGAATTCATAAAAATTTCTTTGATCCATCAAAAATTGAGGATGAAGAAAAATTAATTTTTGGTTTTGAAAAGTGCAGAAATGAAATCAAAAAGTTTTGCCAGGAATTTTGCGCAACATATTTTTAAATTTTTTAAAAAAAGAGAATTTTATTTTTTTGAATAAATTGGATAAACAAAAAAATAATTGTTTACTAGTCATAAAAATGTATATTTCAATTTATTTTCAGATTTTACAGACATTTGAACATTTACTGTGATAAATCGTCATTAAATATGTGAATTATTACGTACATTACAATAATTTTTTGTAAAAAAACGTATGTTGAAAACTTTGTTGAAAAAGTTACCAAGCCCCCTTTTGAAGCAGGTAAAATAAGTTGGAACTTCACTTGTGGTAAAAATTTAAAACTTACCGTTTGCCTTTAAATTATTATTATACATTATGGAGATAGAATATATTATCAAGAGAGACTTCAGCACCAAACCTTTCAGCTTGGACAAGATCACTGGGGCAATCCATAAAGCCATGAATGCAGTTGGAAATGGGAGTGAGCAAAATGCTCAGGATGTTGCCCTGTCAGTTTATCAAAAGTTAGTCGGCAGAAAAAATAATGACCAAACCTATATTCCAACAATCGAAGAGGTGCAAGACATTGTTGAGAATGAATTAATGGATAGCAAATTTAAGGAGGTTGCAAAAGCATATATTCTTTACAGAAATAAAAGGACTCAACAAAGACAAACTGACATTTTCGAAAAACGAATCAATTTAAAGCCCTATGAGTACCCGCACTTGTATGAATACGTTCCTGCAATCAGACACTCATACTGGATTCATTCTGAGTTTAATTTCACTAGTGACATACAGGACTTTAAAATCCAACTCACGGACTCGGAGCGCAGCGCAATAAAAAACACAATGTTAGCAATCTCGCAAATAGAGGTTGCTGTGAAGTCATTCTGGGGAGACATATATCACAGGATTCCCAAGCCAGAAATTGGCTCAGTGGGATCCACCTTTGCTGAAAGTGAAGTCCGCCATGCCGATGCCTACTCACACTTGCTTGAAATACTTGGACTGAACTCTGAATTTAAGGAACTCAAGAAAAAACCTGCCATCATGAAAAGAGTACGCTACTTAGAAACAGCGCTCAAAAACTCGAAAAGCGATGACAACAGGGAGTACGCGGAATCAATCCTTCTGTTTTCTTTATTTATTGAGCACGTTTCCCTATTCTCTCAGTTTTTAATCATAATGGCATTCAACAAACACAAAAATATGCTGAAAGGAATTTCAAATGTTGTTGAAGCAACATCCAAGGAGGAGCAAATCCACGGAGACTTTGGAATTGACTTAATTAAAATCCTGCAAAAAGAAAATCCAGAATGGTTCACAAAAAATTATCATGAAAGCATAAAACAAATGTGTAAAGATGCTTTTGAAGCAGAAAGTGAAGTTGTTGACTGGATCTTCGAGAATGGTGAATTGGATTTTTTACCAAAAGCCGTTGTCAACGAATTCCTAAAAAACAGATTCAATAACTCCTTAGAGAGCATTGGCATCGAAAAAGTATTTGATGTTGATCAAGATTTGGTCTCAGAAACAGAATGGTTTGATGATGAAATCATAGGAACCAAACATGGTGACTTTTTTGTTAAGAGATCGATAAATTACAGCAAAAAAACACAAAGTATAACAAGCGACGACCTATTCTAAAGTATGCAAACTGACAACCTAACAACCGAAAAAACATTTGCTTGGCTTAACGAAAATAGCAGAAAGTTTCTTGCTGCCGGGTATTTGGGTGAAGGTTTGACAGCAGAAAAGCGCATTGCTAACATTGCCAAAAGAGCAGAGGAGATACTCCAAATGCCAGGATATGCTGAAAAATTTTATCACTATATGTCAGAGGGCTACTATTCTTTAGCCTCACCTGTTTGGTCAAACTTTGGCAAGGAGCGAGGGCTACCAATAAGTTGCTTTGGCTCCCACATAGACGATGACATTGGAAATATTTTATATTCTCAATCAGAAGTTGGTATGATGTCCAAATTGGGTGGAGGAACATCTGGTTACTTTGGAAAGATCAGACATCGTGGCGCTGAAATAAAAGATAACGGACAAGCATCAGGAGCTGTCCATGTTATGAGACTATTCGAATCCATGGTTGATGTTGTCAGTCAAGGATCTGTCAGAAGAGGTCGTTTTTCTCCATATCTTCCAATTGATCATCCAGACATTATGGAATTCCTAGAAATAGGAACCGAAGGAAACCCAATACAAGAACTAACACACGGAGTCACAGTAACTAATGATTGGATGCAAGAAATGATTGACGGGGACAATGATAAAAGGACTGTTTGGGCCAAGGTATTGCAAAGCCGTGGAGAAATGGGCTATCCTTATATTTTCTTCACAGACAACGCAAACAACAATGCAGCAGATGTATACAAGGACAAGAAGTTACCGATTTATGCAAGCAATTTATGTACAGAAATTATGCTACCCTCCGATCACAAATGGTCTTTTGTTTGTGTTTTGTCAAGCATCAATGTATTGCATTACGATAAGTGGAAGGATACAGATGCTGTTGAAACAATGATCTATTTTCTCGATGCAGTAATAACAGAATTCCTTGAAAAACTTGAGAGATACAAAAACTCCAAAAACTTAGATGATCAACAAACTTTCCTTTTTATGGAAAGAGCATATAATTTTTCCAAGGACAACCGTGCACTTGGAATGGGAGCTTTGGGATGGCATTCCTTGCTGCAGTCTAAAATGTTACCCTTCGACAGCCAAGAAGCGTACAATTTAAATAGTGAGGTTTTTAAGCTGATCCAAAAACGCTCAAACATAGCATCAAAATACCTAGCAGAAAAATTTGGGGAACCAGAATTACTTAAGGGCTACGGAAGAAGGAATACGACTCTCAATGCAATAGCACCAACTACGTCATCTGCCTTTATTTTGGGTCAAGTATCTCAAGGTATAGAACCAATATGGTCAAACATTTATGTTAAGGATATTGCAAAAATTAAAACAACGATCAAAAATCCTTTTTTAGTAAAACTTCTCGAAGACAAAGGCATGAACACACCCGAAGTATGGAAAGAAATTAGAGACATGGATGGCTCTGTCCAAGGCTTAGATTTCTTGTCTGAAAATGAAAAAGAAGTCTTTAAAACATACCCAGAGATTGATCAATTATCAATTATATATCAAGCAGCCAACAGACAAAACTACATAGATCAGGGCCAATCACTCAACATAATTATTCATCCAGATACTCCAACCAAAGAAGTCAACAAAATTCATGTCACAGCATGGAAATTAGGACTTAAGTCTTTGTACTATCAGCACAGTATGAATGCAGCACAAAAGTTCAAACAGAAAAAGGAGTGTGAAAGCTGTGAAGGTTAATTTGTCTAAAGTTTATCAATCTACATAACATCACCAATTTCAATGATTAAATATTTAATACTATCCTTATGTCTAATTGTGCTTGGTATTAATATTTTTTATTATGACTTTAATTATGCATTGCTTTCAGCGGAAAATAGGATTTCATTGATCGGAATGCTAGCAACATCTTGTGCTGCGCTATTAATCATAATCTTTATACTATCCGAAAAAGTTGGTAAAATCAATAAGGATTAGCGATTTGAACTACCTCAACACCAGCATCTTTTAAAAAATCAATTCCTGTGGTATCCTTATACTGGTCTATATAAACCACTCTCACAATACCAGCTTGATAAATCAATTTACTACAATCCTTACACGGTGAAAGAGTAACATATAATGTTGCTCCTGAGCATGATTGTGTTGAAGAGGCAACTTTCATTATTGCATTTGCCTCTGCATGAAGCACATACCACTTGGTGTAGTTTTCTTCATCCTCACATATGTTCTCCATACCTGTTGGAGTACCGTTATAGCCATCCGAAATTATCATTCTGTCCTTGACAATCAGAGCCCCGACTTTTCTTCTTTCGCAATAGGACAGGTTGCCCCACTCCCTAGCCATTTTTAAATATGCTTTGTCGTATTTGTTCTCCTTACTTTTCACCTAAAAAAATATTAGTATAGTTAGTAAACAAATTAGAATTGACATAATTTTTATGAAGTTTTTTGAGAAAAAGTTACTTCTTGAATTTAATATTGTTGAAAGCAGTAATACAAAAAATACAATGATGATTTGAGCAATCTCAACCCCAACAGTGAAACCTATTAGTGGAATAAATTCAATTTTATCAGAAAAAGTAATTTGATCATAGAAACCTGCGAAACCAAATCCGTGAATTAAACCAAACAATAACGATACTAAGTAACTTAATGATGATTTTTTCACTTGAACTTTTAGGATCAAATTACTCACTGCTGAAAACAGTATCGTTGCTGGAATTAAAAACTCAATAATATTTAAGTCCGGATTGTATATACGGTAGGTTGAGATAAACAAGGAAAATGTGTGACCAATTGTGAAAAAAGTGACAATCCAAAATAAACTATAATATCTTTTGAATGTGTAAGGAAGTGTAATTGAGCTTAGGAATAGCAAATGATCATAAGCATTAATGTCTAAAATGTGATTAATACCAACTTTTAAATAAAACAAAAATGTATCCATTATTTTATTGCTCTTTCTTTTTTAATTTTCTCGTAAGCATCTTGAATTTTCTGAAACTTTTCTTTGGCAATTTTTTTATAACTATCATCTAAGTTCTGAATTTTATCAGGATGGTGAATTTTAACCAATCTTCTGTATGAAGTTTTAATTTGTTCATTAGTTGCATCACTACTAACTTCCAATATTTTGTAAGCTGAACCAATCTGGTCAACAAACATTGCTTTGATACTATCAAAGTCAGCTAAAGATATTTTAAACAAATTAGAAAATTCCTTTAGCTTAAGCAATTCATTATTGGATACCATTCCATCTGCCTTCGCTACTGAAAATAAAAAATGTATTAATTGAAGTCGTGTTTCATAATTTGATCTTAAAAGAAAAAAACTGCATATCTCTCTCGATGAGATCTTCTGTTTGTTAATGTTTTCATTGAAGATTTTAAAAATGTTGTTAGCCCTGTTTTTCCCAAATACTGATACGAAATATTTTCTGACATAGTCCAATTCATTCTGCGAAACCTTTCCATCTGATTTAATTAAAATAGCAGCTAAACCAAGTAAATTCAATTCAAATTTACCTGAATTAGTCGATAAATTTTTACTTGAGAAAGTAAAATTCTTTTCAATAAAAAGACCAATGAAATAACCTATGAAAAGACCTAGCCAGCTCTTCATAATAAACATTCCAATTAATGCTCCAATGAATCTCATAAAATTAAAATCAAATTTACAAATGTGGTATATATCTTGTTTAGTATATTTGAAAAAATATGTATCCACCAGAAATTGTAAATCCAATGAAGTCAGAGCTAACCTCAAAAGGTTTTGTTCAATTGAATTCAGACGATGATATTGAAAACTTGGTTAAGAAAGGCACCACTCTAATTGTTATAAATTCAATTTGTGGTTGCGCTGCAGCAAACGCCAGACCCGGTGTTATAAAGTCACTCGAAAATGAAAAGAAACCAGATCAGCTATTAACATCGTTTGCAGGTGTAGATAAGGTCGCCACAAATAATGCACGAGAGCTGATGTTTCCTTTCCCCCCATCCTCACCTTGCATGGCTATATTTAAAGACGGTGAAATCGTTCACATGCTCGAAAGACACCATATCGAGGGCAGAAATGCAGAGATTATTTCAGAGAATCTTAAGGAAGCTTACAACGAATACTGCTAATTTATTTTCTTAATTTTTGGAAAAGAAATTCTAAAATTTGTTTTTCCCTTTTTTGAAGTAAATGTGATTTTACCAGAGTGACCCGTCACCAAGTTATTAATTATGCTAAGCCCTAGGCCCATACCTTTAGACTTAGTTGTAAAGCGGGGCTCAAAAATTTTTGCTTTTAAATTTGATGGTATACCTTCTCCATTATCACTTACATCGATAATTGCATTTTTATCATTCTGGTATACAGAAACTTTAATCAAGGGTGTTTCTACGGATTTTGTTGCTTGAATAGAGTTTTTCACAAGATTTGTTATGATTCTTATCAAACTTGTTCTGTCGATTATAACCTCTATGACCTGATCTTTAGTTTCATAAAGAATATTTTTATCATTAAATATATCAAGGGCCAACTTGATGGTTTTAACTAAATCTATTTTTTCATTTTTTTGAGTTGGTAAATCAGCAAAATTTGAAAAAGCGGTTGAAATAGAACTTAATACATCAATTTGTTGAATAATTGTTTTGCTAAACTCATTCACCTTACTTAACATTTTTGGATCATTAGGGTCAAATTTTAATTTAAAGTTTTGAACGCTTAGCTTCATTGGGGTTAATGGGTTTTTTATTTCATGAGCAACCTGCTTGGCCATTTCTCTCCATGCTAACTCTCTCTGCGATTTTGATAATTTTTTTACATTATTATCTATTTGGGTAACCATATTATTATATGAATTAACCAACGAATACATTTCTTTACTATTAACGTTAAGGTCAATTTTTTTATTTATTTTATCAAGTCTCATTTGCTTCATCTTAAAAATCAAAGCAGAAATGGGGTTGGTGATATAGCTTGAGACCAAGTAGGATATCATGATAGCTAGGACAAAAAGTAAAAAATAAACCTGAACCAAATTTAAGATGTAGGAATTAATCTCGTAAGTATTTAGTCTATCGTCATCAATGTAAGGGAAATTAAGAATCCAGATTGGTTTTTCATTGATATTAAAAATATATGAAAATGAGGATCTTAATAAGGTTTCGTCACCGCTTTTTGTAATCACAATTTTTGAATCTTCACTCGCTTCCAAATCAGTTAAAACTTGATTTGATAATGACTCTGTTTCTTCATCACTAACGGTCGATCCAATTAGGGAACCATCAATGTCGTAAAGTGTAAAGTTTATATTTTGAATTTCGGAAATCTTAATAATTTCATTTGTTAAGATTGAATCAAGAACTGTATTGATGCTAATATTTTGTTCTGGTCTCTGATTAAATAAAAAAGACAATTGATTATCTTCTAGTAATGATCTTTCTTCAAGTAAACTCCTAAGTGCTCTTTGGATTTGGGCTTCTTTTCTTTCCAATCTCAAACCATGGTAATAGTCAGAACTTTCCCGAATTTGATAATTAGTCACAATACCAGTCAATAGAAAAGAAATCAAAACAAGAAAAATCATAGACAGAAAAATTCTTGTTCTCAAAAACAACTTTGGTGGTTTCATTAATTATTTATTCAAATTTACAAGAAACAATAATTGTTCCTTTCTATTATTTTATTTTTGATACTTTAATTAAGATTCTATACTTTAATATCTCTTAAAATGAGTAAAAAACCAATTGTTGAGGTAAAAAATTTAAAAATATCTTCAAATAATAATTATTTGATTCGTGACTTATCATTCAAAGTTATGCCAAATGAAATTTTAGGAATTATTGGGGAGTCTGGGAGTGGAAAATCACTAACTGCACTCTCCTTGATTGATTTAATCAAATACAAAGGTTTGAAACAAAAAGGAAAAATTGTGTTCAATCCTTACTTAATTGAAACAGAAAAGGGAGAAAATTCCAAAGCAAAAAAAAGTGAAATTGCAATTATTTTTCAAGATCCAGCAAGTTACTTAAATCCATCTATGAAATGTGGGGCTCAGATCATGGAGTCTATTGTTGGTAATAAAGATAAATTGGAAGAAGCTCTGAATCTACTCAGAAAGGTTATGATAGATGATCCAGAAAAATCTTTAAACAAATATCCTCACGAACTAAGTGGGGGTCAGCAGCAAAGAGTCATGATTGCAATGGCATTAGCAAAAAAGCCAAAAATTTTAATAGCTGATGAGGCTACATCTTCACTAGACACAATTATAAAAAAAGAGATTATTAACCTTATAGTTAAAATAAAATCTGAACTTAACTCAAGCCTAATAATTGTAACACATAATCTAAATCTTATAAAAAATATTTCTGAAAGAATAATGGTTATAAAAAACGGGGAGATTTGTGAAGCTGGTTCAACAAAATCATTCTTCAAGAATCCAAAAACTGACTATGGTAAAAATTTGATAAGTAGTTCTAAAATAAAATTTCCAAGTTCTAAAAGTAAAAAAAATAAAGAAATTCTGTGCTGTGAAAATATTCATTTAGAATTGGGTTCAAGCAAAATTTTAAATGAAATTAATTTTATTTTAAATGAAAGGGAGTCGATTGGAATTATTGGAGAGTCTGGCTCTGGTAAAAGCTCAATTTCCAAATGTATAATCGGTTTTTATGATAATTACATTGGTTTAATAAAATATAAGGGTGTAAACATAAAAAGCTATGGTAGGAAATTTCTTAGTAAGGAAATTCAGTTAATTTTTCAGGATCCCTATTCATCGCTCGATCCTAAAATTAAAGTTATCAGTCATATTCAACAAATTTTAAAATTCCATTTTAATCACTCAAATATTGAGTCAATGAGTTTAGCAAAAGAATATTTATCAATGGTAAAATTAGATGAAAGTTTATTAAATAAGTTTCCAAGACAACTCTCGGGTGGTGAGAGACAAAGAGTAGTGATAGCCGCTGCAATATCACTAAGACCCAAAATTTTAATTTGTGATGAGTGTGTTTCAGCCCTTGATAATTCAACGAGATTTTCAATTTTGGAATTACTAGTTGAGTTGAAAAAAAATTTAAATTTTTCAATGATTTTTATTTCACATAATTTATCTGTTGTGAAATCAATATGTGATAAAATTATTGTTCTTAAAAGTGGTAGGATTATTGAAAATAAGTTGCAATCAGATCTATTTAAATCCAAAAATGAATATGTAAAAAAACTCATTCAATCATCTTTTTAAATGAATTTGCCGTTTTCTCTTGTCGAACCTTTTTTTCATTTTTTATCAATTTTAATCTTAATCTGTCTATGCTTTTTGTCATTGATTAAATACATAAGAAAAAGTGAGTATAGTTTATTTGTTTTTAGGATTACCATTTTCAGCGTAATTTTTTATGGTATTGATTTGATTTTAAATGCAATAAAAAATGAAATGCTATCCACAGCTTTGGTTATTGGATTGATTGCTTCAATTTTGGGCCTAATTACTCACAATGAACAATTGAAGAAAGAGAGAAAATTCTTTAGACTTTTTATTTTTTTTGGCGTTGCACTAATATGTTCTTTGTTTAGTACTACGTAAAAAAAAGAAAAGCATTCACGAATGAATGCTTTTATAATAATTATGAAAAAATTAATAATTAAAATTAACTTATTTTTGAGCCTTGATTTATTAAAAATCTGTTAAAATGAAGAAGAAAAGTATTGGTGTTTTGGGATCCGGGAGCTGGGCAACAGCTCTTGTAAAAATACTTTCAGAAAATACATCAAATATAAACTGGTACATAAGGAATTCAGATGTAATCGAACAGATAAAAACAGATAAAAAGAATCCTAAGTATTTAAGTTATATAGATTTAAATTTAAATAAGCTTAACATATCATCAGAAATTAATGAAATCATTCATGATAGCGATATAATCATAATTGCTATCCCATCTCCCTTTATTGAATCATCACTGATTTCATCAAAAAAATTGCTTTCAAATAAATTTTTAGTGTCTGCATCAAAAGGAATAATTCCTGAGTCATTTTTGACCATCAGTGAACATTTGAATCAAGAATATAATATTCCAAAGAAAAACTTAGCAATAATTAGTGGTCCAAGCCATGCAGAAGAAGTTGCACAAGAGAAACTCACATATTTGACTGTTGGAACGAAAAACTCAAAACTTGGAAAATATATTTCTGACCTTTTAAAGACAAAATATATTATTTCTACGGTTTCTAATGATATGATCGGTATCGAATACAGTTCAAGTTTAAAAAACATTTATTCAATAATGGTGGGTATTGCACACGGTTTGGGGTACGGAGATAACTTTCTAAGTGTATTAATTAGCCATTGCTCAAAAGAGATGAGTGATTTTATAAAAGATGTTCACAAAACAAATAGAAAAATTAATCAGTCTGCATATCTTGGTGATTTGTTAGTTACTACATACTCATCTTTTAGTAGAAATAGAACATTTGGAAATATGATTGGTAAAGGATATTCCATTAAATCTGCAAAAGCTGAAATGAATATGATCGTTGAAGGTTATTACGCAACTAAAAATGCTTTCATGCTTTCAAAAAAATTATCTACAAAATTTTTAATTATTGATTTCTGCTATAAAATATTATTTGAAAACAAAAGTGCTAGCAGACAAATGAAAGAGCTGTCAAAAAATCTATATTGAGGATTTAAATTGTTGTAAAAATCGAACATCGTTTTCATAAAATGTTCTAATATCCTCAATTTGATACAATAACATTGTAATTCTTTCGATACCCATACCAAATGCATAACCGGAAAACTTTTTGGGATCAATTTTACAATTTTCCAAAACATTTGGGTCAACCATTCCACAGCCTAGAATCTCCAGCCAACCTGTACCTTTTGTAATTCTATGGTCGGCCTCAGAATTTAGACCCCAATAAATATCAAGTTCTGCACTAGGCTCTGTAAAAGGAAAATACGATGGTCTTAGTCTTATTTTACTTTTACCAAATAATTCCTTTGTGAAATGTAATAAGGTTTGCTTTAAATCAACAAATGAAACATTTTCATCAACATACAATCCTTCAATTTGATGAAAAAAACAATGAGATCTTGCTGAAATATCTTCATTTCTATAAACTCTTCCAGGTGAAATAGTTCTAATTGGTGGTTCATTGTTTTCCATATGTCTGATTTGGACTGAGGAAGTATGTGTTCTCAACAAATAATCAGGATCTTTTGAAACATAGAATGTATCTTGCATATCTCTTGCAGGGTGATACTCCGGCAGGTTCAAGGCGGTAAAATTATGCCAATCATCTTCAATCTCGGGACCCTCAGAAATGTCAAATCCAATTTTTGAAAATATTTCTATAATCTTATTTTTCACAATTGATATAGGGTGTCTTGATCCTAGTTTCAAAAAATCAGCTGGCAAGCTGTAATCAATCATACTTTCTTTTTTAGAAAAGGATGATAGTTCAGATTTTGATTTATCAATTATTTGACCAACCTTTATTTTTAATTCATTGATCTTAAAGCCAAACTTTTTTCGTTTATCAGTATCAACATCTTTAAGTTTAGAAAAAAGACCCGGAATAATTCCTTTTTTTGAAATATATTTTATTCTGAATTTCTCTAACTCATCAGAACTTTTGATGGAAATTTTTTTTATATCAGATAAATGATTATCAATTTCTTTTAACATAACTTTGGCTAAAATATTCTAATTAAATTTAATTTTAAAACCGTAAACATAAAATCTTCATTTTGAATATTATTGATATTATAATCATCATTGTTCTACTTTATGCATTTTTAAAAGGATTTTTCAGCGGTTTTATTAATGAAATTTCTTCATTTATAGGTTTTTTAATTGCTGCCTTTGTATCATATAATTTTTCTGAACCACTTTCCAATTTATTGATTGATTTTATTGAAATTGATAAAAAAATTCTCAATATAATTTGCCTGATAATATTGTTTATATTAATAGCACTTTTATTTAAAGTTTTTGGAAAAGGATTAACAAAATTAATCAAGTTTATTTCACTTGGTGTACTGAATAGATTAATGGGAGGAATTTTCAGTGCAGTAAAGTATATTATTGTTTTTACAACAATCGCAATTGTCTATAAAAACTTTGTTCAAATTTATCCTGAATTATTGTCAAATGGTTATGTTGAATCCTCAAATTCGTTTCAATTGATGATTAGATTGGGGGAAGCTATTATTAAAAATTTTGATGGTGATTATTTTATTTAATCTTTCTGAATGATGCAGTAGGAACCCATCCTTCACTACCATTTGAGAGTTGAATTAAGGTCCAATCATTTATAGTTTCTTTAACATTTATCTTTAAGCCTTCATGTAATTTAAATATCTCCTCTGATCTTAAGTTAGGTTCGCTTCTAAAGGAAACCTCTTTGTCATATAATATCGCCGGATCACTCTCGACATAATTATTCTTGGAATTGATTGACATAATCAATGTGATTATAAAAATGAAAAGACTAATACATGTATATGTAAAAAACTTTCTTTTTCGATGAGAGGTTTTTGAAATAAAAAATAATATAAAAAAACTGACTAAAAGCAACTGAAAAAATATTGTAAAAAATTGCCAATACTCATAACTAAAAGTTGATAAAATTGAATCAAATAGATCGGTAATTTGGTTTTTAGGTAAGGTTTCAATTTTATCTATTAACATATTTTGAGCATATGCTAAGTTATTTTTTACACTTTCATTTTCTGGTTCAAGCAATAGTGCTTTTTCATAATAAAAAATAGCATTGGGAGTATCGTTAATTTTATAATATGAATTACCAATATTAAAATATAAATCACTTGAATGCAAACCACTGTCTAGTATTTTGTTGTAAACATCAATTGCGTCAATATATCTACCTTCATTGTAAAGCATATTTGCTTCATCAAAATCGCTATTTTGTGAATAAGAATAGTTAATTAATAATATTAAAAAAAGGAGCCTCATAATTTAAAATTTTGAAGGTTCATAATTATTTCAACTGATTTATTATAATCGTTGGTTGTATCAAATTCTGAGTTTGGTGTAAATTTAAAATATTGACATGTATTAAGTATGTTTATCAAATCATCAGTTGTGTTTTTATCAACTCCAATTTTTGATAATTTTTTATTTATACTTTCAGTAACAAGATCAGTGTTTTTAAAATCAAATTTTGTTATGAGAAAACCCCTAATGCATTTTTCTAATGTCTCATAAAAAAGATCTTTTTCGTTGAGATATTTTTTTGCATTTTCCAAAGATTTAACGGCTAGTTTATCAGCAATTTTATTATTATCAATAGATTTAGATTTTTTAAATAAAATTAATTTTAAAGATAAGACTGAAAATAAAAGAAATAAGAAAATTGAAATTAGTACATATTGAAAATACTGATCAATTATTGACTGTTTTTTTGTTATTTCATAAAGATTTGTTTCGAGTTCGATAAAATTAAACTGGCCTTTTGAGTTTAAAATATTTTTTGTTGAGTTACTTGAATCATTAGTGTTTGCAGTAATTGATGAAGTTGGACCGTCTAAAATATTAACAACTAATTCTTCACTTAGAATTTTAATATATTTTTTTTCGCGTGGATTAAAGTAAACAAACTGAGTAGATGGTATTGGGTACTTTCCTTGAAATTGTGGAACAATGGTATAGGTATTTGATATTGAACCATTCATTCCAGATAGTCCAACTTTAACGTTTTCATTAAACTCTGGATCATACATTTCCAAAGATGAAGGAACAACGAGATCAGGAATGGAAAATAGCTTAAGATTTCCACTACCCGTAATTTTTAATTCAACTTGAAATGATTCCTTTGATGATAACTCACTTTTATTTGATTTTGCAAATATTTTGAAATCTCCGACTGCTCCATTGAATTCTTCAGGCTTATTTTTTTCAGGCAAAGGTTTTGTAATAATTTTTACTTTTTCTGATGAAATCTTATTGGAGGTTTGAGAATAAATTACATTTCCAAAGAAATCTCTCCTATTTGTAGGAACATCAATTGTCACATCAAGTGTCATTGGATCAATATCAATATCTCCAGCTTTTTGAGGATATAGAAGCATTTTTTTCCAAGTCACATAATTATAACTCTTTCCATTGTGAGATGTTCTATTTATTTCAAGTCTAGGAATTTTTATATTTTGAGACCAGAAGTTCTTAAAATCTGGGGCATCAACCTCACTTAAATTTGTTACATTTATTTTTGGGCTGAATAGTAATTTATATACAACAGAAATTGGCTCATTAAGATATGGTGAACGTTTTGAAACCTCTGCAATTAGTTCTAAGTCATCACTTACAATTGTATCTGGATTATTTGGTGATAATGAAGAACTAACAGCCTCAGTTACTAAAATATCAACTGTGCTAGTTTTATAAATATCGCCCTCAATTTCGATCGAGGCTTGGCCAATTGTAAATCTTCCTCTTTTTATTGGAGTTAGGAAATAAGTATAAGTTTTTGAGAAACTCCTAACACCATTAATCCAACTATTACTTACGGATTGATTGGGCCCACCAACTACTTCAAATCCTGAAAAATTAGGTGGAGTAAAGTTATCTCCATCTTTATTCATTTTAAAATCAACTCTTAAGTTTTCATTGATACCCAGTGACTCTTTACTGACATTGGCCTCAAATTTTACTTGAGACATTGTCAAGTTTGTAAAAAGAATGGAGATAATTAAAATTACTTTTTTCATTACCAGTCTTTTTTATTTGATTTTTTCGGAGATCCTTTCATTTTTTTCTTGTTTACCTTTTCTTGCACCTTTTTTTCCTCCTTACTCATCGCCTCTAAAATGTTTTTCAATTGTTGTGGTGATATTTCAGGTTTTTTTTGCTTTTCTTTCTTTTCTTTTGAGTCAGATTGGTTTTTTTGATCATCGTTGTTTTTATTCTGCTGATCAGATTTATCATCCTTGTTTTGCTGATTGTCCTTGTTGTCTTTATTGTCCTTGTTGTCTTTATTGTCTTTATTGTCTTTATTATCTTTATTATTGTTTTTCTGATTTTTTAATAATTCTTTGGCTAATACGTAATTATACCTAGTTTCTTCATCATTGGGGTTGTTCAATAATGATCTTTTAAATGCATCTACAGCTCCCTGATAATTTTCTTCCTGCATATATGTGTTGCCTAAATTATGATATGCTTTGTGCAAACTTTCTTTGTCACTCAATTTTTTTATTGATTGACTATAACTAAATCTTGCTTGGGAGCTAAGATTATTTTTGTACAATGAATTGCCTAAGTTATAAGGTGCGCTTGAATTTAATGAATCCTTGGAGTATGATTTTCTATAATTATACTCTGCTGTATTGAACTCTTGATTTTCAAAGTATGTGTTGCCATCAAAAAGAAGCTTTTTTGAATCAATATTTTCCTTTGCATTTTGTGAAAAAATGAAAAAGGGAATTAATAAAAAAATAGTTTTATTTATCATCATCAAATAAATTTAGTTTTTCAATCCATTTTGTTTTTTTCTCAAATAAAAAACTATCTAACAAAATTAAAAATAATGAAAGAGCTAAAAACCATTGGAATTGATCTTTAAAACTTGTGAATTCCTTGGCCTCAAATTCTTTTTTGTCCATATCTTTCAGCTGTGAAATTATTTCTTCAACCACCTTGCTAGTTATATCTCCTTCAATATATTTTCCTTTTGATTGATCAGCCAATTTTTTTAAAAGTTCTGAATTAAGTTTTGTGATAACCACATCACCCTTTTCATCTTTTTTATAAGATTGTATAATGTTTTTTTCTCTAATTGGTATTGGCGACCCTTTTTCACTTCCAACACCAATTGAAAAAATAATAATACCTGAATCATCAATTGTAGTATTTATCAGGCTTTCCTGAAACTCATGATCCTCTCCGTCTGAAAGTATACAAACGATTCTATTGGTTTGATTTTCATCATCAAAATATGTACTTGAAAGTTGGATTGCATCAACTATTGAGGTACCTTGCGAAGAAATCATATCAGTATCTAAACTCTCCAAAAACATTCTTGCAGATGAGAAATCAGATGTAATTGGCAATACAGGAATTGCTGAAGAAGCATATGCAACTATTCCAACTCTGTCAGACCCCAGTTGATTTATTACCTGAGATACTATTCTCTTGGACTTTTCGATCCTGTTAGGTGCAATATCCTCAGCCAACATACTTTTAGATACATCAACAGCAAAAACAATATCAACTCCTTCTCTGGTAACGGTTTTTAATTCTGTTCCAATTTTGGGATTGACGAGTCCAATTATTAAAAACACAATTGCTAATAGCTGAACAATTAATTTTAATGAATCTTTAGTTTTAGAGAATTCAGGAACTAAATAATTTAGGCTAGCAATTGAAAAATTATTTTTAATAACCCGGCTTTTCCAATATTTATTATAAACAAAAGCCATTATAATCATAGGAATAATTAAAAGGAAATAGAAAAATTTTATTTCATCTAACTGATACATCAAAAAGCACTTTTATAAATTAATTTTCTTGTTAAATACTCTATTGTAAAAAGTGATAGAGCTAGAATGATTAGAAAACGATATTTTTCATCTTTTTCAGAATACCTTATCTCTTCGATTTCTGTCTTTTCAAGTTTATCGATTTCCTTGTAAATACTCTCCAGGCTTTTGTTATCAGTGGCTCTGAAATAAAGTCCACCTGTTTTTTCAGCAATTCCACTAAGTAATTCCTCATCAATTTCAACTTTAGTCATTCCAAATCGAAAAGATCCATCTCTGTTTACAGCAACAGGTGCTAATGCATTCCCATTGGTTCCAAGACCAATTGTGTAAGTTTTGATTCCATAATTTAGGGCCAAATCTGAAGCTGTTTCAGGATCTATAACGCCCGTGTTATTTACTCCGTCTGTAAAAAGGATAATTACTTTACTTTTTGCTTTACTGTCTTTCAATCGGTTTACCGATGTTGCTAAACCCATTCCTATAGCTGTTCCGTCTTGAATAACGCCATCAAACACAATATCCTGCAAAGATGAAAGAATTAATTTTTCATCAGATGTAACAGGTGTTTTGGTATAGCTTTCACCTGCATAAATTACAATTCCAATTCTATCATTTAATCTCCCCTTGACAAATTCTGATGCAACATTTTTTAATGCGTCTAATCTATTTGGTTTTAAATCTCTAGCTAACATACTCGATGATATGTCAACAGCAATGACAATATCTATTCCACTGCTTGACTTTGATCTAATGGAGTTGCTTACTTCCTGAGGGCGGGCAATGGATAGAATAATGAAAAAGATTGAAAGTAAACGCATGATATCCAGAAAGGGATGAAGTTTTGATTTTAGACTTGGTTTAAAATCAGTTATTGATGAAAACTTCATAAAACTCTTTCTTTTATTGCTTGTACTATAAAAGAAATAGGCCATGACAGGAATTAAAGCCAGTAACCATAAAAATTCAGGATTTTGAAATTTTAAGTCTGTCATTTTTCGAATTTTAAAGAGTTTAGAACCTTGTCAATAATTTGACTTTGGATATTATTTTCAATTTCAAAAATCATTTCTAAAAAAAGAAGGTTGTTGTTAAAATCAAAAATTATAACACTATAATTTTTCTTAGCATTTATATTATTATCATTGAATGACCCAAAAATTTTATTAGCCTTATTTCCATCACCAAGCTCAAGCTGTTCCTCTTTTGTAATAACATTTTTAAAATTTCTTATTTGAAAATCCTCCAATAAATCATTTAAAACATCTTGATTCTCAGTTTTAGTTTTTACATAAAGACTTATACTAATAGATTCATTTTTAGAAATATAATTTAAATCATTAGAAAGTGAATCTGACGATCTGACCAATGCATCAGGGGTTTGTAGTCTAAGATTGAATTCAGTATAAACACTCTCAACCCAATCTTGATTTAGTAATTTTTTATCTGAATTAAATGTTATGGATTCTATTGATTTTGGTGCACCAAATAAAAAGATTACAATAGATGATATCGTCAAAATAATTGTTATGGCAGATGATATAATATATCTTATCTTTTTGTTCTTAAGTTTATTTAAAAACCTGACTTCTTCTTGTCTCCTTTTTTCATTATCCATCTCCTCATTATTGGGTATTGATTTTTTTGCAGAGGAAATTATTTCCTTGATTTTGATTTGGTCGCTAGTGATGGTGTTTTGGTCCATTTCCAACCTCGCAAACTTTACAAGATCAGAATTTTCTAATACTTCAGCCAGTGAACTAATCGTGTTATCTGATAGATTGATTTTTTTTGAAGCTTTTAAAAGATTTAATTTATTTATTAGTTGATTGGATGTGCTTTCCATTGCATTTGGATCAATAGAATCATCTTCAAAATACCTTTTTACAATTTCAATTAATCTTGTGTAAAATTCTTTTAAATCCTTTTGATTATCAAGTTTTGATTTCTCAATTTCTTGTAAACTTAGAACTGCTTTTTCAAAGGGTGTCTGAAAGAAGAATTCTAGGGACTTTAACTTTTTATATGATCTGTAAATGAAAAATAAAACTAAGCATCCTAAAATAAACAGAGCGAGTGGGGTTATAATTTTAAATATTGAACTATTGGGATCATCAGTAAACTTTATTTCTTTAATATCAAAAAACTTTTTTGATACAGTATCAACTTTTATTGTTAAAACATCAATATCAATTTTTTCTGTTGTGTATATCTTGTCACCAATGTCTAATTTTTGAGGATTTATTGAGAATGAGCCCTGATCAAAATGGGTCAAATTAAATTTTTTACTTATAATTTTTTTACTCTTTAAATAGTTGGTGTCTGATGGAAATTCATCTGCAATCGTGAAAGGACTAAAATTAAAAGTCTCTGGAAAATTGATTTCCAAAAAATTATCGCTTTCTATAATTATTTCATAAGAAAACTGTTCTCCGACTTTAATTGAAGTTGTGTCAACCTCGGATCTGACGAGCATGCTATCTTGAGAATAACTAAGCTGAAAAACCAACAGGCAGATTACAGTCTTTAGAAAAAAATTAACCACGATTTTTAAAATAACCTAATAATAACTTTACATAGTCTTCATCCGTTCTACAACTAATTACACCAGCTCCTGACTTTTTAAATAGCTTTTCAAAAAAATCTCTCTTTTTTAAATATTCTGACTTGAAAAAATTTCTAATTTTTCTTGATGAAGTATCTACTAGTTTATACTTTTTTGATTCCTGATCATACATAGAAACAAAACCAATTTCAGGAAACTCTTCCTCAAACTTGTCAAATATTCTTATGCCTGTCAAGTCATGTTTCTTAGCAACAATTGATAAAGGCTTTTCATAATCCTCAGAATTAAAGTCAGAGATCAAAAAAGCAATTGATTTCTTTTTTATTATACTAGAGAAAAACTTCAGTGCAACTGAAATATCAGTCTTGGAGTTTTTAGGTTTAAACTCTATAAGTTCTCTGATAATTCTCAAAATGTGTGATCTTCCCTTACTGGGTGGAATGAATAACTCAATTTGATCTGTAAAGAGAATTAACCCTACTTTATCGTTATTCTGTATTGCAGAAAAAGCCAAAGTGGCCGAAATCTCCGTGACAATATTTTTCTTTATTTGATCTTCAGACCCGAAAAGTTTTGAACCACTAATATCAACCATAAGCATTAGAGTAAGTTCCCTTTCCTCTTCAAAAACTTTTACAAAAGGTTCATTGTATCTTGCAGTTACATTCCAATCAATAGTTCTCACATCATCTCCAAATTCGTAGGATCTAACCTCACTGAATGTCATACCCCTTCCCTTGAAAGTGCTTTGATATTCACCACCAAATACATTGTTGGTAAGTTTTTTAGTTTTTATTTCAACCTTCCTTACCTTTTTTATGATCTCTTTTGTATCCATCTATTGACTAGGGAACCTCAACTGAGTTAACAATTTTGTCTATGATATCTGTAGAACTTATATTTTCGGCTTCAGCTTCATAGGTCAATCCTATTCTGTGTCTTAATACATCATGAATAACAGCTTTGATATCCTCTGGGATAACATAGCCTCTTCTTTGAATAAACGCATGACATTTTGCTGCTTGCGCTAAGTTGATACTTCCTCTAGGTGAAGAACCAAAACTAATTAAGGGTTTCAAATCTTCTAAATTATTTTGTTCTGGGTAACGACTTGCGAAAATTAACTTTAAAATATATTTTTCAATTTTTTCATCCATGTAGACTTGCTTTACAGATTCCTGTGCCTTAAGAATGTCTTTAATTGAAACAACCGCTTTTACTTTGCTAAATGATTCGTTGATGTTTGATCTGACTATCAATTGCTCATCATCAAACTCAGGATAAGATATCACACACTTCAACATGAACCTATCCATTTGAGCCTCAGGAAGTGGGTAAGTTCCCTCCTGCTCAATCGGGTTCTGAGTGGCCATTACAAGGAAGGGTAATTGTAGTTTAAAAGTATTATCCCCAATTGTAATTTGCTTTTCTTGCATAGATTCAAGTAAAGCCGATTGAACCTTGGCGGGAGCTCGGTTTATTTCATCTGCCAATACAAAATTTGCAAAAATTGGCCCTTTTTTGATCGAAAAATCATTCTGCTTAATATTATAAATCATTGTTCCAACCACATCAGCTGGTAACAAGTCGGGTGTGAATTGGATTCTGCTAAATGTTCCTTTAACTGCTTGACTTAATGTATTAATTGCAAGGGTTTTTGCAAGACCAGGTACTCCTTCTAGGAGAATATGGCCTTTACCAAGCAGTCCAATTAATAACCTTTCAAGCATGTATTTTTGACCAACTATTACCTTATTTATTTCGATAAGTAAGAGGTCTATGAATTCACTGTCTTTTTTTATTTGAGCATTAATTTTATTAATGTCAACATTATTATTTTCCATAAGATAAATTTCAGGTAAGCAATTTTATTAAAAAATGTTGAGGAAAAGTGTTAAATAATGGTTAAAGAATTTATCAGAAGAAAGTTAAATGGAAGGTGTATAGAGTTTATTTTTATTAATAAGATCCATGACTTGATCTGGAACCAGGTGGTTAATGTTTAATCCCTTGCTAATATTATCTCTTATCTCGGAGGAGGAAATTTCCATTAATTTACAATCACAGATTTTTATATTTGGGTGAGATTCAAGAGGGCCATTAAATTCTGATTCAATATCTCTAGGATAAACATAAACTCCTATGTCTAAAATTTTCTTATAATTTTTCCATTGATCCAGATGCATCAAGTTATCTTGACCAATTATTGCAGAAAAATCAATGTTGGGTTGCATCTCTAAAAGTTTTGAAACTGTATCAGACGTGTGGTTAGGTTGTTTTAAAGAAAACTCAACGTCCGAACAAACAAAATTTGCGTTACTATCACAAAACTTTTTAACCATTTCAAGCCTAATTTTTTCATCAGTTAAAACTAGTTTTTCTTTATGTGGATTGTGGGGTGTGACAACAAACCAAATTTGATCAAAATAATTTTCTAAAAAATATGATGCAATTTGGTCATGCCCAATATGAAGAGGATCAAAGGTGCCAAAAAATAAACCAACTTTCATTTTAGGAATTTCTCAACTTTATCTATTAACTCTTGTTTTGCAACATCCAAATCTTCATTAATAATTACTGTATCAAAATCAGCTTCTTTTTTCATTTCAATTTCAGCTTTTCTGATTCTTTCTTTGATTTCACTGGGTTCATTCTTTTTCCTATCAATTAATCTCTTCTCTAAAACATCAATACTGGGAGGTTTAATAAAAATTAAAATCGCAAGATTTTTAAAGTACTTTTTTAATGATAGTGCACCTAATACATCAACATCAAAAACTATATTGTGGTTGACAATCAGATTGTTTACTTCTGACTTTAGAGTCCCATAATACATATTTTCATAAACTTTTTCGTATTCAATAAAATCTTGGTTTTCAATACTATTTTTAAATTCTTCTGGTGAAAAAAAGAAATAATCCTTTCCATTAATTTCATGATCTCTTTTTTTTCTAGTTGTTGCAGAAACAGAAAATTTAAAGTTTAGTTTTTCAACAGAAAGTAGGTGTCGGGCAAGAGTAGTTTTTCCACTTCCTGAGGGTGCACTTAATATAACTACCTTACCTGCCATTATAGAATATTTAATAATTGTTCTCTAATTTTTTCTACACTTGACTTCATCTCTACAACATGATTTTGAATCAATGCATTGTTAGATTTTGATCCAATTGTATTTATCTCTCTACCAATTTCTTGGCAAATAAATCCGAGCTTCTTGCCCTTTTCAATTTGTTTATTTTTTAAAATTTCATTGAAAAAATTAATATGACTGTCTAACCTTACCAACTCCTCATTTATATCTATTTTTTCTAAGTAATAAAACATCTCTTGTTCAAATTTTCCGTGGTCATATTCAACGTTCAAATTTCTGGCTTTTTTTTCTAAGTTTTCCTCGATGGATTTTTTATTATACTTACTCTCTTTTTTTATTTTTTCAGAGCATATATTGATCAGTTTGATATTTTCTACCAAATCTTTTTTTGTGTTTTGGCCCTCTTTTGTTCTAAATGAAATCAATTGTTTAATAACTGAATTCAGTAAGACTATTATCTTTTTTGATACTTTTTCAGGAATCTTATTTTCACTTTTGATAATAGTATTTGGAAGGTTTAAAATTGAATTTAACAACTGTGATTTGTCGAATTTTGAAATATCATTTAGATCCTTAAAATAGTTTTTGATAACATTTTTATTGAAACTAAATGAGTCATCTGAAATTCCTATCAACTTAATATTTAATTCTACTTTGCCTCTCAATAAAAACTTTTTTAGGAGATTATTAATTTCTAACTCATGTTTATGTAAAATGGGTGGTAACGATATTTTTGAATCAAAATATCGGCTATTCAATGTTCTTAGTTCGATATTAATTTCGAAATCATCAATTTTAAAAGACTTTGACCCATATCCGGTCATTGACTGAAGCATGTACAAAATTAGAAAATCTTTTTGAGTATTTTACTCAATTTCTCTAACCCAAATATTTCTGAAGCTTACTTTAGTGCAACAATGTTCTTGAATAGCTATAGGCCCATCTCCATGAACTATATTTTTTGGTTGGCCAACATTTTCTGTTGAACCTAAAATTTTGACATTATTATGAATTAATATGCCATTGTGAAAAACTGTAATTGATCCCTCCCTAAACTTTTTTCCATATTCATCAAATTTAGGAGAAACGAAGACTATATCGTAAGATTGCCATTGATCATTTGGTCTAGATGCATTAACAAGTGGTATATGTTGCTTATAAATTGACCCTGCCATACCATTTACGTAAGTCTTGTTATCAAAACTGTTTAAAATTTGTATTTCATAGAGGTTATGAAAAAAAACTCCACTGTTTGATTGGTATTGTGATCTATCCTTATATTTTAACTCACTGCAACCCCAAAATCTTTTTAACCCAAAATCATCAGGACATAAATCTTCAAAATCTAAAAGACCATCTTCATCTCTATCAGATTCCATGTCAATTTCGGATGATGTTTTCCACTCAATGTGAAGTTGAACAGAACCAAAATTCTCAATTGTTTGAATACCTTCACCAGGATTTTCAGAAAACATTGATCCATCATCAGCGATTATCCAATTGGATTTTTCGTTCGACCATCTTTGTGACCAGTTCTTAAGATCTTTGCCATCAAATAGAATTATTGCATCGCTAGGTGGACTGGAAAAATTTACGGATTTGATTTTTTTAGGTACTGGGCCCCACAGTTCAGTATCTTGTGGAGTCTGTGAGAATAAAATACAAGGGATTAAAAAAAAGTAAATAAATTTTCTAATCAATACCCAAAATTTTATTTATGTTTTCGTTTTCTCCACCAGCAAAATCATCAAAGGTCTTTGAAGTAACTTGAATGATGTGATTATCGATAAATTTTGAACCTTCCTTAGCCCCTTGTTCTGGACTTTTAATACAACACTCCCATTCCAATACTGCCCAACCATCAAATCCATATTGACTTAACTTTGAGAAAATTGTTTTAAAATCAATTTGACCATCACCCAGAGATCTAAATCTTCCTGGTCTATCAATCCAGTCTTGATATCCGCCATAAACACCAGACTTCCCTGTTGGATTGAATTCTGCATCTTTAACATGAAACATTTTAATGTAATCATGATAGAAATCTATGTATTGCAGATAATCCAATTGTTGCAAAATAAAATGACTGGGGTCATATAACATTTTTACTGACGAATGATTTTTTGTTGCTGCTAAAAATTTTTCAAATGTAATGCCATCATGCAGGTCTTCACCAGGGTGAATTTCATAACAAATTTGTACACCTTTATCCTTTGCATGATCTAGGATGGGAACCCATCTTTTTGCAAGTTCCTTAAAACCTGCATCGACTAGTCCTGAGGGTCTTTGTGGCCAAGGATACATAGTATGAAACATTAGTGATCCCGAGAAAGAAGCCATTGGTTTTATTTCTAAAAAACTGCTTGCATTTATTGCATTGATCATCTGACTTTTTGCCCACATTGTTCTTTCACGAACTTTTCCATGTAAATTTTTTGGAGCAAATGAGTCAAACATAATATCATAACTAGGGTGTGTGGCTATCAATTGACCCTGTAGATGAGTTGAAAGTTCACTAATTTCAAGACCGTTCTCAGAAACAATCCCTTTTATTTCGTCACAATAAGTTTTACTTTTTCCTGCAGTTTCTAAGTCAAAAACTCTACTATCCCAAGTAGGAATTTGTATGGCCTTGTAGCCCAATTCTTTTGCCCATTTTGAGATGCTATCAAGATTATTAAATGGTTTATTGTCAGCTAAAAACTGAGCCAAAAAAATTGCAGGACCTTTAATGGTTTTCATGAATTGATAATTTTTTCTAATAATTTTTTTGTTGCAATGATTCCTTCATCTTCACTTAATCTATTTCCTTCATACTCAATTCCAATGTAACCCTCATATGGATGGTTATTTACTATATTCATCATTTTATAGTAGTCAATATATTTCTCGTCACCATTATCAAGAAAATCATAAGATTTGGCACTTAAAGCTTTGGCAAAGGGCATTAAATCATTCACGCCTTTGTATCTATCATACCATACCGAACAATTCTTTTCTAAATTTTCAGGATTGGGAGATCCATTTATACAAAAATTTCCAAAATCTGGCAAAGTTCCACAATTGTCTTGTGTAATTGATTTCATTACGTCAGCTAAATACTTACCATTTGATGAAAAACCACCATGGTTTTCTACTGTAATATTTAGATTTGGTGAATATTCACACAAAGTATTTAATGAAATAATCGAGTTTTGTTTCCATTGATTAAAACTACTATTATTGCCTCTTAAATCTACCCTAACGGACTCGCATCCTATTTCATTAGCAACATCAATCCAGGCCTTATGTTTATCAATAGCTCTTGATCTAGATTTTTTATTGTTTGATGCTAATTCACCCTCCTGAGAAATCATTATCAACAAATTTTTAACTCCATTATCATTTGATCTTTGGTTTAAATCTTTAGAAAGATTTTTCATTGAGTTTTTAGATAAGTAATTTGAGTGAACTGAATACAATGTGTTCACATGTTCAATTGCGTCAATTTTAAATTCTCTGGCTTTTTTTGGAAAATCCAGCGGAGAAATTATACCTCTTGTTATAGAGCCATTTAAGGACCACTGCGCCAATGAAATTTTATATTTTTTGGCATTAATATTGTTTAATTTGAGTACATCTAATGAGGCTAAGCCAAATAATGAAGATGATATTAAACCTGAAAAATTTCTTCTATTCAAAACAAGTATTTTAAGTATTACTAAATATAAAAATTTAATTATGAATTGTAACTTTATGAAAATAAATCATTTAATGAAAATTAAAACCATCCCCCTTTTCTTGATGTTATTTTTAATATCATGCAAAAATGAACCTGCGAAGGAAAGGTTTAGCTATGAAAGGGTTCAAGAAAATGAGAATAAAACCGTAAACAATGAACAAACAGTTATTGTATTAAATTCAAACGATTTAATGCTTTTTGACAAAACATCGTTATCAGCCAAAGCCGGAAAAAATATACGACTAGTCTTAAATCATACTGGTAAAATTGGAAAAGAATTTATGGGACACAATTTTGTTTTATTAAAAAAAGATGTTGATGTTGATGATTTTGCAATGCTTGCACTTGATTTTAAGGAGAATGAATACATTCCTGAAAACAATGACTTCATTGTTCATACAAAAATGCTCGGTGGAGGAGAAAGTGATACAATAAATTTCACAATTGAAGAGCCGGGTAGTTACATATATGTATGTACATTTCCGGGACATTATCAAATCATGCAAGGAATATTAACAATAGAATAATGAAATTTAATACAAAGGTTATTCACGGTGGACAAATAAAAGAAAAAGGGTACGGTGCAGTAATGCCACCTATATACCAAACATCTACTTATGCTCAATCTGAGCCTGGTGTTCATCAAGGTTACGAGTATAGCAGAACTCAAAACCCAACAAGACATGCGCTTGAAAACTCTATTGCAAGCTTAGAAAATGCAAAGTATGGTCTTGCGTTCAGTTCTGGGTTAAGTGCAATCGATGCAATTTTAAAATTATTTAAGCCTGGGGATGAAATAATTAGTACTCACGATCTATATGGTGGATCTTATAGATTGTTCAATAAAATTTATAAGAAATATGGGCTCAAATTTATTTTTGAAGATTTGAAAGATCTACGAAAAGTTGAGAAATTAATTACTCCAAAAACAAAGTTGATTTGGGTTGAAACTCCCACAAACCCCATGATTAATGTTATTGATATTGCCGCAATTTCTGAAATATGTAAAGAAAATAATATTCTGCTTGGTGTTGATAATACATTCTCCACTCCTTATCTTCAAAGACCTTTAGATTTGGGGGCTGATATTGTTATGCACTCCGGAACAAAATATTTAGCTGGCCATAGTGATGTTATAATTGGGTTGATTGCATTAAATGATGAAAAAATAGCCGAAAATCTATTTTTTATACAAAATTCTAGTGGTGCAATATGTGGGCCAATGGATGCATTCCTCACTTTAAGAGGAATAAAAACACTTCATGTCAGAATGGATAGACACTGCTCTAACGGAGTAAAAGTTTTTGAATATTTAAAGCAATGTAAAAAAGTTGAAAAAATATATTGGCCAGGTCTAGAGTCTCATCCAAATCATTTGGTGGCAAAAAAACAGATGAAAAAATTTGGAGGCATGATATCCTTCACTTTTGCTGGAAATATGTATAGTGATGTTATTAAATTCACAAAAAAACTAAAAGTTTTCACACTTGCTGAATCCCTTGGTGGTGTTGAAAGTTTAGTCAATCATCCTGCAACTATGACGCACGCTTCAATGCCAAAAAAGGACAGAGAAAGAAATGGTATTACAGAGTCTTTAATTAGATTAAGTGTTGGCATTGAAGATTCAGCTGACCTAATAAAAGATCTTGATAAAGCAATTAATTAATATTGCTTACATTTAGATAATAATCAATCTATATGCAAAAAAAATTAAATAGTTTTTTACGTGAGATTGAAAAAAGAAATTCTCATGAACCCGAATTCATGCAAGCCGTAAAGGAAGTTGCTGAAGACCTCATCCCATACATTATTAAACAAGACATATATCATGGTAAGAACATTCTAATGCGAATGTGTGAGCCTGAAAGGGTTTTAATGTTTAGAGTGAATTGGGTAGATGATGATGGTGAAATTAGAGTAAATAGAGGCTACAGAATTGAGATGAATTCTGCAATAGGTCCTTACAAAGGAGGTTTAAGATTTCATCCCTCTGTGAATTTAAGTATTTTAAAATTTCTTGCATTTGAACAAGTTTTCAAGAATAGTTTAACTACTCTACCAATGGGAGGTGGAAAAGGAGGTTCAGATTTTGACCCTAAGAACAAATCTGATTCCGAAGTAATGCGGTTTTGCCAAAGTTTTATGACAGAGCTTTTTAGACATATTGGGCCTAATACAGATATCCCGGCAGGTGATATTGGAGTTGGCGGAAGGGAAATTGGCTATATGTTTGGGCAATATAAAAGACTGAAAAATGAATTTACTGGTGTTTTGACTGGAAAGGGCGTAAGTTGGGGTGGTTCATTAATTAGACCTGAGGCGACTGGCTATGGGACAGTTTATTTTGCTGAGGATATGTTAAATTATGAAGGCAACAGCTTAAAAGGAAAAACTGTAACAATTTCAGGCGCTGGCAATGTTGCACAGTATGCTGCCGAAAAGTGTCTTCATCTCGGTGCTAAAGTTTTAACAATGTCTGATTCAAACGGATTTATATTTGATAAAGATGGAATCAACGAAGACAAGCTAAAGCACATTATGTTTTTAAAAAATGTAAAAAGATCTAGGATATCCGAATATTTAAAAAAATATCCCAACGCTTCGTATGTAAAAGACAAAAAGCCTTGGTCAATAAAATGTGATGTTGCACTTCCTTGTGCAACCCAAAATGAGTTAGATCACCTTGATGCAAAAAATTTAATTTCAAATGGATGTTATTGTGTTGCTGAAGGTGCAAATATGCCGTGCACTATTAAGGCTATTTCTGAGTTCAAACAGAATAAAATTTTATATGCACCAGGTAAAGCATCAAATGCTGGCGGAGTAGCAGTATCTGGTCTTGAAATGGCTCAAAATTCATTAAGGTATTCTTGGTCAAGAGAAGAAGTTGATGAGAAGCTAAAACAAATAATGATCAACATACACAGATCATGTCTAGAATTCGGAAAAGAAAAGGACTACATAAATTATGGAAAGGGTGCCAATATATCTTCTTTCATAAAAGTTGCTGATGCAATGTTAGCCCAGGGAGTTGTATAAAATTCATGGCTAGCGTTACTGAGGCAATTATTTTAAATTCCATAAAATACTCTGAAACGAGCGTAATCATGAAATGTTATTCTCAAAATTATGGAATTCTATCTTTTATTATTAAAGGTGTTAGGAGTAGAAAAAGAACAAAATTTTCGTTAGGCAGCATAGAACCCCTTAGTATTGTTGAAATTGAATTTAATAGACTTAAAAAAGGTGAATTATCACATTTAAAAAATATTAAAAGTGTTGTTATTTATGATGATTTACGTTTTAATATTATTAAATCTAACATAGCACTATTTCTTGCGGAGTTTTTGAGTACTGTTTTACGATTTCAAGAGGAAAACCCAAGTCTTTATCAGTATATTAAAGATTCTCTTGTTACTTTGGACAAGGTCTCAAAATATGAAAATTTTCATATCAATTTTTTGATAAATCTTTTAAAGTTTTTAGGAATTAAACCGGAGGTAAACAATGAAAATTTTAAATTTTTTGATATTGAGAATGGTATTTTTAAGACAATTAATGATTCGCGTTACTGTGTTGGAGGTGAGTTGGTGATTGAATTCAAAAAACTTTTGGGCATAAATTTTGATCAATATTTTGAGATATTAAAAACAACCAATCAAAGAAGAAATATGACAAATTTTTTAATGAATTATTATAAATATCATATTTCCGGTTTTAAAAGGCCAAACTCACTTGAAATTTTAAATGGATTATTTTCATAAAATATTACTACTTCTAGTAAGCTTTACAATTATAAACTTCAATTATTCCCAGACTGAAATTTCTGTATTAGATGGTTCAAGTGGAGAGCCAATTCCTTCAGTTCTAATTTTTAATAAAAGTCAAACAGAAACAATTTTGACTGATATTCAGGGTAAGTTTGATTTGGATATTTTTAAAGCCAACGATTCGATTTTTTTCTCACACATTTCATATGAATCAAACTCAGTTCTTTTTAAGGACATAAAAGATAAAAATATTATTTATCTAAATCCATCGATGATGGGGCTTGATGAAGTGGTTTTATCTGTCGGTAGAAATAAGCAAAACTTAAAATATATTTCTAGAAAAGTATCATTAATAAGCCCCGATGACCTTTTGTCCAATGTAGATAAAACTGGTGCTGAAATTCTATATGATGCAGGTGGAATACATGTTCAAAAATCACAATCTGGCGGAGGTAGCCCAGTGATCAGAGGTTTTGAAGCGAACAGAGTATTGTTAGTAATTGATGGAGTTAGAATGAATAATACAATATACCGTTCAGGTCATTTACAAAACTCCATAACTGTTGATCCAAATTACTTAGAAAGAATTGAGGTTTTGTACGGTCCTTCCTCAGTGAGCTATGGATCTGACGCGATAGGAGGCGTAGTGCATTACTTTACAAAAATTCCTGAATTTTCTGTTGAAAAAGAAATTGATTTTAAAAAGAAGCGCTCATATAATCTTACAAATAAATCAAAAACAAGAAACTACCAACTGACTGCTACTAATAAAAATTGGGGGTTGTTTTCAAGTCTGTCAATTTCAGACTATGGTGATATAATTATGGGTAAAAACAGAAAACATGGATTTGAGGATTGGGGATTAGTTAACCATTTTTCAGAAAACAATAGAGATAACTTTTTTTTAAGTCCGTCTGTAAATAGTGACCCTAATGTTCAAAGAAATACCGCTTATGATCAGAAAGATTTTATAACAAAAGTTAATTTAAAGCTTAAGAATGACTCCAATTTGATTCTAAATTTTCAAGTCTCTAGGTCCTCCAAAATTAACAGATTTGATAAATTATCAGAGTTAGACTCTAACTTGGATTTAAAATTTGCTGAGTGGTATTATGGGCCTCAAAAAAGAACTATGTTATCCTCCATTTTAAACTTAAGTCCATCAAAACTTTTTGACAATGGGAGGTTTATTTTTTCTTACCAATCTATTGGAGAATCCAGGCATAAAAGAAAGTTTGGTTCAGAAATTTTATACAATCAAACGGAAAAAATAGATGTCTATTCTTTAAATGGTGACTTTTCTAAAACTACAGTGAATAACTCAGAGTTATTATATGGCTTTGAATACACTCACAACAATCTATACTCTAGATCTGTTTCAAATAGAATTGACTCCTCAAACCCTGCTCTGTATTTAAGTGAATTTAAATCGCTTACTCGATATCCTAATGATCAAGCAACACACTCGTCGCTTGCGGGTTATTTTAAATATTTAAAAAAAATTAATAATTATTCAAACTTAAATTTTGGATTGAGGCTGTCAAATAATATAGTTAAGCTTGGATGGGATTTTAATTCAGAAGAATTTTTGAATAACGATATTAATGTGATTTTTTTAAATCAATTTGAAAAGTTGAATTTGAGAAATTTATCATTGACTGGTAGCTTTGGTTATGTTACGAGAATATTGAAGAATAATAAGGTTTCGATTAATTTATCAAGCGGCTATAGATCACCAAACATTGATGATATAAGTAAGATTAGGGAAAATGCCGGTGTTTTACTAATTCCAAATACAGAAATAAAGCCTGAAAAAGCCTATACAATAGATGTTGGCTGGAGCAATTACTCAAATGATTTTAATTCATCATTAAATATTTACTATACAATATTAGATGGAACAATTGGAAGAGATTTTTTCTATGATAGTGTCGATGAAACAACAGTTGATACGTCAACCATTATTTACCAAAATGAAGAAGTTTTTACAATGGCTAATTATAACTTAGGTCAGTCAAAAGTTTATGGTTTCAATTATAATATTGATTTAAATATTTTTAAAAACATCCGTCTTGATGGTAATGTAACATACACAAAAGGCACAAAACTAAGTTCCGGAAGCCCAATGCCCTCAATTCCTCCTCTGTTTGGAGATTTTAAATTAAAGTGGAAATATTCCAACAATCAATTAGTTTTATCGTATAAGTTTTCAAAAAACAAAAAGGCCAACAGTTATAGTTTGGGCGGTGAGGATGGATTGGATGAAACACCTTATTTTATTAACATTAGCGGAGACTTTGAATATTTAGGAATGCCAAAATGGGCTATTTTTAATATATCTTCAATTCATAAAGTAAAAATTTTCAAAAGGTTAATTGACCTGAATTTTTCAATTGAAAATGTATTTGATATACACTACAAACAATTCGCTTCGGGCATAAGTTCGCCTGGTAGAAATTTTAATATTTCTGCTTTTTTTAATTAAGCATTAATTAATCTTAACTTTAAGTTAAATTAATTACATTCGCTTTTTTTAGAAAATGTCATTTAAAGAATATAAAAGTTTAGATTTAATTCAAATCTCAGATGATGTTTTAAGTTTTTGGGATAAGGACAAAACCTTCGAAAAAAGTATATCATCAAGAAATGATTCAAAGCGCTTTGTATTTTTCGAGGGCCCTCCATCTGCAAACGGTAGGCCTGGAATTCATCATGTCATGGCCCGTGCTTTAAAAGATATTTTTTGCCGATACAAGACTTTAAAAGGTTTTAAAGTTGAGAGAAAAGCAGGTTGGGATACTCATGGGCTTCCTATTGAACTGGGTGTAGAGAAAGAACTTGGCATCAGCAAAGAAGATATTGGTACTAAAATTAGTATCGAAGATTACAATAAAAGTTGTAAAGATGCCGTGATGAAATATACCAATATATGGAATGATTTGACAAGAAAAATCGGCTACTGGGTTGATATGGATAACCCATATGTTACTTACAAATCAAAATATATTGAGTCTGTTTGGTGGCTTTTAAAAGAACTTCATGAAAAGAGATTGATCTACAAAGGTTATAGCATACAACCATACTCACCAAAAGCTGGAACAGGATTAAGCTCTCATGAACTTAATCAACCTGGAACCTATCAGGACATAACCGATACTACGGTAACTGCTCAGTTTAAATGCATAGAAAAATCATTGCCAGAATTTTTAAAAAAATATGGCTCTGTTCATATTCTAGCATGGACAACTACGCCATGGACCCTTCCATCAAATACAGCTCTAACAGTTGGAGCTAACATTGATTATGTAATTATCAAAACTTTTAATCAGTATACAGAAATGCCAGTAAATGTCATTTTAGCAAAAAATTTGATTGGAAAAGTTTTAAAAAATAATTATAAGGAAGTTAACCAAACTAAGGAATTAATATTTTCAAAAAATAATGATATTCCGTTTTTTATTTCTGAACATTTTAAAGGGCGTGATTTGATAAATATCAAATACGAAAAACTATGGGCAGACTCGCCCTTACCCACTCAAAATCCTGAAAATGCATTTCGCGTAATCTCTGGGGATTTTGTTACAACTGATGAAGGAACTGGAATTGTGCATACCGCACCAACATTTGGTGCAGATGATATGATAGCTGCACAAAATGCAAAACCTGAAGTCCCACCAATGCTAATATTAGATAAAGACGGTAATTTATCTCCGCTCGTTGACCTGCAAGGAAAATTTATTGAAGGTTTGGGATCAATTTCCGGAAAATATGTCAAGAATCAATATTACAATGAAAAGGAAGTGCCTGAAAAATCAGTTGATGTTGAAATTGCAATAAAATTAAAGGAAGAAAATAAAGCGTTCAGGGTTGAAAAATATACACACAGTTATCCCAATTGCTGGAGAACCGATAAACCTATTCTATATTACCCTCTCAATTCTTGGTTTATTTCCGTAACAAAAAAGAAAGATGATTTAATTCGGAATAATAATAAAATTAATTGGAAACCAAAGTCAACAGGAAGTGGAAGGTTTGGAAATTGGCTTGAAAATGCAAACGATTGGAATTTGTCAAGATCTAGGTATTGGGGAATTCCTTTGCCGATATGGTGCTCTGAAGATGGTAAAGAGATATTAGTTATTGGTTCTGTAAAAGAACTTTATACTGAAATTGAAAAATCTATACAATCTGGCTTTATGAAGCAAAATCCTTTTTCAAAGTTTGTTGTAGATGATTTCTCCGAATCTAACTACGAAAAAATTGATCTTCATAAGCATGTTGTAGATAAAATTATTTTGGTTTCGAAAAGTAACAAACCTCTATACAGAGAAGCCGACCTACTTGACGTATGGTTTGATTCTGGATCGATGCCTTATGCCCAATGGCACTATCCATTTGAAAATAAAGAAATGATTGACATGAAATCACACTTTCCAGCTGATTACATTGCAGAGGGTGTGGATCAAACCAGAGGATGGTTTTACACTCTACATGTTATTAGTACATTGATTTTTAATTCAATTTCATATAAAAATGTTATATCTAATGGTCTGGTACTGGATAAAAACGGGCAAAAGATGTCTAAGCGACTTGGTAATGCTGTAGATCCTTTTGAAACTTTGGAAAAATATGGACCTGACGCTACAAGGTGGTATATGATTTCAAACTCAAACCCTTGGGAAAATTTAAAGTTTGATTTGAATGGAATTGACGAGGTTAGGAGGAAATTCTTTGGTACTCTTTATAATATTTACGCTTTTTTTAGTTTGTATTCTAATATTGATGGATACACCAAGAATGAAGTTATGATTCCTTATGAGTCAAGAAGAGAACTCGACCGTTGGATTATTTCATGTTTAAACTCATTAATAGAAAAGGTTGAATCAGCATACACAGACTATGATCCAACAAAATCATCAAGATTAATTTCTCAATTTGTTCAAGATGACCTTAGTAATTGGTATGTGAGATTGTCAAGAAGAGTTTTTTGGAAAGGTGAATATAATGATGAAAAAATATCCGCCTTTCAAACATTACATGAGTGTCTAACAAAGATTGCCATTATTTCCTCACCAATTAGTCCTTTTTACATGGACCAACTTTTTCAAGATTTAACGAATGAAAACAAGTCTGTTCATTTGGCAAACTTTCCTAAAGTTGACATTCACAACATTGACTCTGAACTAGAGAAAAAAATAAAAAAATCTCAAATGATTTGTTCAATTGCGCTTTCAATTAGAAAAAGAGAGAAAATTAAGGTTAGACAACCTTTAAACAAAGTTTTAATTCCATTTAGAAGCCCAAGTGAAAAGAGTGAAATTTTAGAAATTGAGGATTTTATTAAATCTGAAATTAATGTAAAACAGGTTGAATTAATTAGTGACTCATCTAAAATTCTAGTTAAAAAAGCAAAACCTAATTTTAAATCTTTGGGTCCAAAATTTGGAAAAAATATACAAGCCGTTTCAAAGACAATTCTTAATATGGACGGGGAGCAAATTCATTTATTAGAAATTGGTGAAACACTAAACTTTGAAATAAATAATTTTTCATTTGATCTATCATTGGTAGACATCGAAGTATTCTATGAGGATATAGAAGGATGGCAAGTTGGTTCTGAAAGTGGCTACACCATTGCCTTGGATATTAGCATCAATGATAAGCTTAAAAATGAAGGCATTAGTAGGGAAATTGTGAATAAAATTCAGAACTTAAGAAAAGACTCAAACTTTAATGTTAGTGATAAAATTATTATTAATATTGTCAATAATAATTTAATTGATAAAGCTCTAAAAGACAATTTAGGTTATGTCAAAAATGAAACTCTTGCAGCTGAAATAAATTTTGTAGATAAACTAGATACGCCAAGAGAGTTTGAATTTGATAATATAAAATTAGAATTAGAAATAAAGAAAATAAGTTAATTATGGATAAGGATAATACAGTTGTAAGGTACTCTGATAAAGAACTTGCAAAATTCAAAAAAATTATTGAAGAAAAAATTAGTAAAGCTCAGAACGACCTTGGTCTGATTAGAAGTGCATACATGAACGATGGAGACAACGGAACGGAGGATACCTCCCCAACCTTCAAAGCGTTTGAGGAAGGATCACAAACTATGTCTAAAGAAGCAAATACACAATTAGCAATTAGGCAAGAAAAATTTATAAGAGATCTCAAAAATGCCTTGATTAGAATTGAAAACAAAACATATGGAATATGTAGAGTTACTGGGAAACTAATTACAAAAAAAAGACTTGAACTTGTTCCACATGCAACACTTAGTATAGAGGCAAAAAATAAAATGTCATAATTTTTATGAAAATCCATGACCTTCTAAATGAGATGTGGAAAACATATACAGGTTTAAATCCACACATCAAAGAAGTTCTTAAATTGATTGAGTCAAAAGAGCAATCTGAAATCGTTAATGACCACATTGCTCTTAGAACCTTCAATCATAAAAAAGTAAACAAAAATAAGTTGGCTGAATTTTTTGTGAATTCAGGATATAATTTTGTTGAAGACTTACATTTTGATCAAAAAAAACTTGATGCTTCATATTATGTTCATCCCGATGATAAACTTCCAAGAATATTCATCAGTGAATTGAGAATACAAGATTTCTCAACTGAATTTCAAAATAAAATTAACATGATTATTGACAATATTGATGACAAAGAGTTAAGTGATCCTTTATTCTTAACAAATGGTACTCCTTGGGAAAAAATATCATATTTAGATTATAAAAAAGTTCAAGATGAATCTGATTATGCTGCCTGGGTACTGTCACATGGTTATATTGCAAACCATTTTACTGTCAGCGTAACTGATTGTACTTTTTTTAAAAATCTTAAGCAGATAAATCTTTTTTTAAAACAAAATGGTTTTGAAATAAATTCATCCGGTGGGGAAATAAAAGGTTCATCAAATATTGGTTTGGAACAATCTTCAATAATGGCAAAAAATATTCTTGTTAAGTTCTCAGATGGTGATTTCGAAATACCGGGATGTTATTATGAATTTGCATATAGGTACAATGGCTTTGATGGATTTATAACTAATTCTGCCAATCATATTTTTGAGAGTACAAATGAAAAAAAGGCTTGAGTTTCATCATTGCATATTAATTATTGTTGGAATTCTAATTCTTGATCAATTTTTAAAAATATATATAAAACTCAATTTTCCACTAACCATTTATAGTGATCAAATTTTATTTGATTACAGCTGGTTTAAGTTATTGTTTGTTGAAAATAAAGGAATGGCTTGGGGTGCATCTATTAATGATTTCCTGCCCTTTATTGGTGAAAGATCCGCAAAACTAATTTTGACATTGTTTAGAATTATTGCAATAGGTTTTATTTTCTTTTGGCTTAAACAGTCAATCAAAATTGGTTTAAAAAATATTAATTCAATTGTGTTGTCATTAATTCTTGCTGGAGCTATTGGAAATGCAATTGATTCTGTTTTTTATGGTTATATTTTTACAGATAGTTATTTTAAAGTAGCTACATTGTCTATTGGAAATGGATATGAAAGTTTATTTCACGGGAGTGTTGTTGATATGTTTCAGTTCCCGATGTTTAATTGGACGTGGCCCAGTTGGTTCCCCCTAGTTGGTGGTGAAGATTTTGTATTTTTTGAACCGGTATTTAATATCGCAGATGCCTCAATTTCAATTGCAATATTTTTAATAATTATTAATTATAAAACTTTTTTTTCTAAAAGCTAAAAACTTTTTGAGGTGTTATACACATGTCTAACTTGACATCAAATGAATTTGTATCTTCAATTAAATTCTCTGGCTTAAAAAATGACAAGCCAATTTTTAATGTATTGGAATTACATTCTTTCAAAAACTTGTCGTAAAAACCTGACCCATAACCGACTCTATTACCCCTCATATCAAAGGAAAGTAATGGTATAAAAACGACCTCAATCATTTTTGGATCAAAAATTAAATTACTATTAGGTTCCTCAATTCCATATTTATTCATTTCAAAGCATGTTTTGTTCGTGAATAAAAAAGCATTTATGATATTTTTTTTAAAATTGATTTTGGGGTACAGAATTTTTTTTGAATCTGAATTTAAAATTTGAAAAAAACTAGATGTATCAACTTCTTTTTTAGATTTAATCGATTTATACAGCATAAAATTATTTTTGTTCCAGATTTTTAACTTTAGAGCTTGTTGAAAAATTTTATCACTTAAATTATTTAGCTCTGGCTCACCTAATTTTTTTCTCAAATCTTTATATTTTTTTCTAATCTGATTTTTATTCATTTTCAAAATATGTAACAAATAAAATAATTATTTTAGTCCGATGGCTAAAGATGGTAAAATAATGTTTCAAACCATTCCCGAAGAGCCTGGTGTTTACCAATTTTTCAACAAAGAAAATATTATAATATACGTAGGGAAAGCAAAAAATTTAAAGAAAAGAGTTTCATCATATTTCCAAAAAAACATAAAGTCACGTAAGACTATTAACCTAGTTAAAAATATTAGTAGAATAGAACATGCTGTAGTTTATTCAGAATCCGATGCTCTTCTTTTAGAAAATTCCTTAATTAAGAAAAATCAGCCTAAATACAATATTCTTTTAAGAGATGATAAAACATATCCGTGGATTTGTATAAAAAACGAAAGATTTCCAAGAGTTTATCTCACTAGAAAAGTAATTAGCGACGGCTCAGAGTATTTTGGACCATACACGAATGTAAAATACGTATACATTCTATTGAACTTGATTAATAATTTATATCCAATAAGATCAAGCAATTATAACTTTAGTCCAAATAAGCTTAAAAAAATTAATTCGCCGTTGTATCTAAACATATATAAAAAAAAGGGGCAATCAATAATTCTAAATTTCTCTAGTGAAAAAGGGAAAGATTCTCTTTCTGAAGAACATTATAATCAAAATATTTCCTCAATAAAAAAAATTTTAAAGGGCAATTTAAAAGATGTGAAAAATCTACTTAAGAAGAGTATGTTGAAATTCTCTAAGAATCTTGAGTATGAAGATGCACAAAAGATTAAAGAAAATCTACTTTTACTAGAAAATTATCAATCTAAATCCACTGTTGTAAGCAACAAATTAAATAACATTGATGTCTTCAGTATTATATCAGACTCTGAGTATGCGTATACCAATTATCTTCAAATAGCTCATGGTAGAGTAATAAGATTCCAAAATAAAGAGATAAAGAAAAAATTAGATGAAAAAGAAAGTGATATTTTAAGTTTGGTCATTATTGATTCAAGAGAAAAATTTAAATCAAATTCTAACACCGTAATATCTAATTATGATTTATCAAATGAAATAAATACAAAGTTTATAATTCCAAGGCTAGGTGATAAGAAGAAATTGTTGGATTTATCTATCAAAAATGCTAAATCATTTAGAATTGAGAGACTAAAACAAATCCAAATATTGGATCCTGAAAAACATTCTAATAGAATTTTGAATCAACTAAAAATTGATTTAAAAATGAATGATATTCCTTCTCACATCGAGTGTTTTGATATATCGAATATTCAAGGAACTAATACCGTTGCTGCATGTGTTGTTTTTATGAATGCAAAGGCATCCAAATCTAATTATAGGAAATACAATATTAAATCAGTAAGCGGTCCAAATGATTTTGCATCCATGGAAGAAGTTGTTTTCAGGAGATACAGAAGACTAATTGAAGAAAAGAAATCTTTACCACAATTAATAGTTATTGATGGAGGCAAAGGCCAACTAAGTTCAGCTGTAAAAAGTTTAAAGAAATTGAATATTGAAAAAAAAGTAACAATTATTGGAATAGCAAAAAGATTAGAGGAAATTTATTTTCCTGGCGATTCCATTCCATTGTACCTAAATAAAAAATCTGAGTCATTAAAGGTTATTCAAAATTTACGAAATGAAGCTCATAGGTTTGGAATTGAGTTTCATAAAAGTAAAAGAGTGAAAAATGCAATGTCTTCGATTTTTGATAAAATTGATGGTGTTGGTGAAATAACCAAAAATAAACTTTTGAAAAAGTACAAGTCTCTTGCAATGATTAAAAAACTTTCATTTGAAGAAATCAAGGAAGAAATTGGGGGTGACAAAGCAAAAAAAATTTTAGAAGCCTTTGAAAAAATTTAAATTAATAATTAAAATCACAATTTGCTTAATTGTTTTTTCCTCAAGAGTCAATTCGCAAGTAGAAAACTTGTATGGTAATAATTATAATTCATTTGCTGACGGAGAAATTCTTGAATACAAACTAAAGTACGGGTTTTTTAATACGAGTTATGCTTCACTTTCTTTAAATGAAATAAATCAAAACGGAAAAAAAATTTATAAAGCATCCGCAATTGGTAGAACGACTGGGATGGCTAGACTTTTTTTCAAAGTTGAAGATTTATATGAAAGCTATTTCGAAAAAGATTTTGTTAGGCCAATAAAATCCGTTAGAGACATATATGAGGGAGGCTATATTAGAAATTCTGAAACAACCTTTGACCACACAAATAATATTGGTTATTTCAAAAATATTTTAAATGGAAATGAAAGAGAAATAAAACTTTTAGACGATATTCAAGATTTAGTCTCAACCTTTTATTTTCTCAGAAAGCACTTAGATATAAGACAACTTAAACCAAATGATTATATTTTTGTAAATATATTTTTCAGTGCCGAAAACTATCCTTTTAAAATGAAATATTTAGGAAAAGAAATTTTGAAAACAAAATTTGGTATGGTTGAATGCATGAAATTTACTCCCTTCATGGAATCAGGGAGAGTTTTTAGGGATAATGAAGGTATATCTTTATGGGTTACAAATGATAAAAATAGAATTCCAATAAAAGTCAAAGCTAATCTTAGGGTTGGCTCAATTACTGCTGATCTTTTTAGATTCAGAGGACTATTAAACCCCTTTAATATTATAGTAGAATAAATTTATATGCTTGAGAATTTTAATAGTGATAAAAAAAAGGAGAATATAAACTTAAAAAGTTTGACATTGAAAATTTTTCTATTTCTAGGCCTGGTAGTGGTTTGCTATAATTTATTTTTCTGTAGTTCCAATGACTCAGTAAATTTAATAGATATTGAAAAAAAAGAAAAAATCATTGAGGAATTTGGTTATGTTTTAAATGATTACAATGTAAAACGTGATACCATACAAAATGGAGATTCTTTTGGTCAAATTTTAGAAAATAATAATCTATTTTACCCTAAAATTTACAACATCGTACAAGCCACAAACAAAGTATTCAATATTAGAAAAATTAATATTGGTAGGCCTTACACAGTTCTTTACTCAAAAGATTCTCTTGAAATACCAAAAGTATTCATCTACCAGCCTAATCCTGTGGATTATGTTGTTGTTTCATTATCTGATTCTATATGGGCTGAGAAAAGGCAAAAAAAAATTGAATTAAAAGAATTTGAAGCATCCGGAACAATCTACAGTTCACTTTCAGAAACTATGGAAAGCTTAAAATTAAGCCCGCTTTTAACAAATGAACTCTCAGAAATCTATGCATGGAATATTGATTTTTTTAGACTTGAAAAGGGAGATAATTTTAAAATAATGTATACTTCAAGATACGTTAATGACTCCGTCTATATAGGCTTAAACAGAATACACAATGCATTTTTTGAACACAGGGGAAAACCATTTTATGCTGTTGAATTTAAGACTGACAGTTTGAGAAATATCTATGAATATTTTGATGAAAATGGAAAAAATTTGAGAAGAGCTTTTCTTCTTTCGCCAGTTCAATTTAGCAGAATTTCATCAAGATTTAACCTAAGAAGAAAAATTGCGTATTACGGAAAAATCAAACCTCATTATGGTACCGATTTCGCTGCACCAGTTGGAACTGAAATTAGAGCTACGGCAGCTGGACGAGTCGTTAAGTCAGGCTACACTAGGGGGAATGGGTATTATGTAACAATTAAACACAACGCAACTTATTCAACACAATATTTACACATGAGAGAGAGAGGCTTAAAGGTAGGAACATATGTTAATCAAGGGGATATAATCGGAAGGGTTGGAATGACTGGATATACCTCGGGGCCACACGTATGCTATAGATTCTGGAAAAATGGTAAACAAGTAGACCCTTTAAAACAAAAACTTCCTGAGGCAAAGCCGATATCAAATAAACTTAGGGAAGAGTATCTTGCATACATGAAACCTGTCAAAGCCAGGTTAGATAAAATGAAATCAACTAACTTTGGGTCAAATTTAAAAAGTATTATACCATAAAATGAGTCTTTCCAAAATCAATCCCACAATGACACCCGCATGGAAAATGCTACTTAAAAAAAGTGAGGAGCTTGTTGATACAAAAATTATTGATCTTTTTGCTAACTCAAATAACAGGATAGAAGAATTTTCTATTGATTTTGAAAATATGTTTCTAGATTTTTCAAAAAACATAATTGATAAAGAGACTTTTGAACTATTACTTGAATTATGTGAGAATTGTGAATTAAAAAAAAATATAAACTCTCTTTTCAATGGTGACAAAATCAATGAAACTGAAAACAGATCGGTTCTTCACACAGCATTGCGAGATTTTAATTTAAATTCTGAAATTGGTAAAGAACTTCTTTCTGATAGACAAAAAATTAAAAAATTTACAAGCGATATTTTATCTGGAAAAACTAAAGGATCAACAAATAAAAAAATAACCGACATAGTAAATGTTGGAATCGGTGGATCTGATCTGGGACCAAACATGGTTATTGAGTCTTTAAGGTTTTATAGAACTGAACTTAATTGTCATTTTGTATCAAATGTTGATGGAGATCACCTTTCAGAAATCTTAAAAGTGATTAACCCAGAGACTACTTTATTTGTTATTGTTTCCAAAACATTCACAACGCAGGAAACATTAACTAATGCTAAAAAAATCAAAGAATTTCTTGAAAAGAGATCAATTAATGATATTTCTAAGCATTTTATAGGAGTTACTTCCAATATTAAATATGCATTAGAATTTGGTCTGGATAAGGAAAATATTTTTAAAATGTATGATTTTGTCGGTGGAAGATTTTCTGTCTGGGGTTCTGTTGGATTAACAGTTTCATTAGCAATTGGGTATGAAAATTTTGAAAAGTTTCTAAAAGGAGCCAATAAAATGGATGAACATTTTAAGGTTTCAAATTATGATAAGAATATTCCTGTGTGTTTGGCATTGATTAGTATTTGGTATAATAATTTTATGAGTTGTGAAACAGAAGCTGTTTTACCCTACAGTGAATATCTTAAGTTTTTACCTAACTATTTACAACAGATGCTCATGGAAAGTAATGGAAAATGTGTAGATAGATTTTCTGAAAAAGTTGATTATCAAACCGGAACTGTTGTTTGGGGGGGAACAGGAACTAACTCACAACATGCATTTTTTCAATTACTTCATCAAGGAACAAAATTAATACCCTGTGATTTTATTGGTTTTAAATCTTCATTACACGGCAATGATGACGCACACAACAAACTTATGTCAAACTTTGTTGCACAGACTCAGGCATTAATGGTTGGAGGATCAATGGGTGATAGTCCATTTAGAAAATTTGAGGGAAATAATCCATCCAATACAATTTTATTTGATAAAGTCAGTCCAGAGTCAATGGGAATGATTATCTCAATGTATGAGCATAAAGTTTTTGTTCAGGGAATCATACTCAACATATTTAGTTTTGATCAATGGGGCGTAGAACTTGGTAAATCTCTAGCCAGTAAGTTATTAACAGAAATTGAATCAAAAAATATTCTTAAACACGATGCCTCTACCAAAAACCTTTTGGATAAATTAATCAATAAATAAAGCAAAGAAAACTCTTTTACTAACCTCCTGTCCCCTTTTTAAAAAGTATGTTCATAAAATTAAAATATACTTAACAATCGAATGAGAAAAAAATAGTAAATTCTGCCACATAAATTAAACAATAAATACATGAAAAAATTAATATTTTTCTTCATAACTGTTTTCATATTTGGAACTAGTTATGCTCAAAATTCTGTTTCTGGTACTGTTGTAGATAGTGAGGTCGGATCTGGACTTCCTGGAGCATCCGTTGTTGTCAAAGGAACATCTGATGGTGTTTCAACCGACTTTAATGGTGATTTTACAATTAGTGTAGAAACTGGTGCAACATTAGTTGTGTCATATATAGGTTATGATTCAGTTGAGTTAGTTGTTGGTGAGTCTGGAGATTTAGGAACAATCGAACTTAATCCAGGTGAAAATATCCTTTCTGGTGTTACAGTCTTTGGAAACGTATCACTCGCAAAAGATAGAGAAACTCCTGTCGCAGTTTCAACACTTACCACAGCAGAAATCGAAGACCGGATTGGTAACTTAGAACTACCTGAATTATTAAACTCCACACCTGGGGTTTATGCAACTCGTCAAGGTGGTGCATTTGGTGATTCTAGAATCAACATTAGAGGTTTTCGTCAGGAAAACATCGCAGTTCTTATTAACGGAATGCCTGTTAATGACATGGAAAATGGACGAGTTTTCTGGAGTAACTGGGCTGGTTTAACTGATGTTGTTTCTGCAATGCAAGTTCAAAGAGGATTGGGATCTTCACCTCTACCAATTTCATCAGTTGGTGGAACAATAAATATCGTAACAAAATCTACAGACTTATCAAAAGGTGGAAAAGTTGCTGTAAGAGTTGGTAATGATGGATACATAAAGAAGACACTTAACTATAATACTGGTGTAATGGATGGTGGTCATGCACTATCATTTGTTTTTAGTAGAACAGCTGGTGATGGTATCGTTGACTTTACCGAGTTTGAAGCCTACTCCTACTTTTTAGGTTATGGATGGAAAAGCGAAGATGATAAAAATAATGTTCAATTAATTGTAACAGGTGCACCGCAAACGCACGGACAAAGAACGACTAGTTATTTCAATATGGCTAGGCTGTCTGATTATATTGAACACGGCATTTATTACAACTACAATGGTGGATATTATAATGGTGAGAGTTTTAACATGAGAAAAAACTTTTATCACAAGCCAATTGCATCTTTAAACTGGGAAAGTAAATTAAGTTCTAGTCAAACCTTATCTGTAACAGCTTATGCTTCATACGGTCGTGGTGGTGGAACAGGAGACCTAGGAAGAATAGGTTCATACTTTAGTAGTGGTAGATTTAGAAATGCTGATACCGGACAAGTACTTTGGGATGAAATTGCAAAGTCTAACAGTGGTGTTGGTGGTACTTGGAGTTATGGTGGTGGTTATTCAAATGCACCAGATGTCGCAACAGGATTATACATTGTTAATGATCCAGACAACTACGTGGACGGTAGAAGAAGAAATGGTTTTATAAGGAGAGCATCTGTAAACTCACATAACTGGTTTGGAGGACTTGTAAATTATAAAAATCAAGTGAATGATAAGTTGGCTTTCCAAATTGGTGCAGATGTAAGGTACTACACTGGAATACACTACAGAAGACTAGATAATTTACTGGGAGCTGATGGGTATAGAGACTTTGATAATGTAAATTATCCTAGTGGTTTTATAGCCAAAAAAGAATATTCATCAGATTTATCTAGTTTATGGAATGTCTTTAAATCAACGGATGATGAAGCAAAAATTGATTATCACAATGATGGAATTGTTTCGTGGGCTGGTGTATTTGGTCAGGTTGAATACGTAACTGAAGAATCTTCAGTATTCGTTCAAGGATCTGTTGCAAATCAAGGATTCCAAAGAATTGATTATTTCAGATATAAAGTTGATGACCCAATGCATAAAAGTGAAACCAAAAATATTTTAGGTGGAACAATTAAAGCTGGTGCAAACTTTAACCTTGATGCGCAAAACAATGTTTTTGTTAATACGGGGTATTATTCGAAAGCGCCAAATTTTGACGCAGTTTTCCAAGACTATGATAATTTTGTGACACCAGATGAAGAATTAAGAAATGAAAAAGTTTTAGGTCTTGAATTGGGTTATGGTTTCAGATCAAGTGACTTCAATATGAATATTAACTTGTTTAGAACTTCATGGAAGGATAGATTTCTATATGAAGGTGTAAGGATTAATGGAGAAAGTGGACAAGCAAATTATACTGGAATTGAGCAACTTCACACCGGAATCGAGCTAGATGCTGTATGGAATATTAGTCCATTTGTTAAACTAGAAGGTATGTTAACCTTGGGTAATTATGAATATGGAGGAAACTCAACAGATGATAATGTTACTAACAATGATGGTGTCTCAATCGGATCATCTACGCTATATCTTGATGGTATAAAGGTAGGAGATGGTGGGCAAACAACTGGAAGAATTAACTTGAGTGTATATCCAACTAGTGATTTCAAGTTTAATCTTGCTGTTTTTGGTGCTGATAACATCTTCTCTAATATAAATGCTGAGGACTTTGATGAACCAGATGGTGGAAATGCCCAGTTACCTGCATATAAATTATTTGATTTTGGTGCTGGATATAATTTCGATTTGTTTGGAAATAGTGCTTACCTAAGATTAAACATCAATAATTTATTTGATGAAGAATATTATCCAGAAATGGAAAATAACTACTTAGCTACAGATGATACTACAAATTATATGGGTATCAACACAGCTAACAGAATTTTCCCTGGTTGGGGAAGAACTTGGAACGTTGGATTAACTTACAGATTCTAGGTTTTAAGTATTTTATTGTAAAAAGCCCCCAGAAATGGGGGTTTTTTTATTTTAAACCCTCAACTACGATAACAAATTCTCCCCGAATTTTCCCTTCTCCAAGGCTAATTGTACCTAAGGTACTTCTAATCGTTGATTCATGAATTTTTGTTAATTCTTTAGATACTGATACCTTTCTATCATCACCAAAGTAAAGTTTTAAATCATTTAAGGTTTTGGAAATTTTGTGTGGAGATTCGTAAAAAACCATTGTTCTTTTTTCTTCAGATAAATCTTCTAGTCTTTTTTTTCTTCCCTTTTTAATTGGTAAAAATCCTTCAAAAGAGAATCTTTCACAAGGGATTCCACTTATAACAAGGGCAGGTATTAATGCTGTAGGCCCAGGTAAACACTCCACTTCAATTTCATTTTCAATACAATTTTTAACAATGAGATATCCAGGGTCGGAGATTCCTGGTGTTCCAGCATCAGAAACTAAACCAATAACCTTTCCTGCTTTAAGATCATCAATTATTGATTGAATTTTTGAATGTTCGTTAAACTTATGAAAAGACTCTAGAGAATTTTTAATTTTTAAGTGATTCATCAATTTGACTGTTCTCCTTGTATCCTCACAAAGTATATAATCAACACTGGATAACAATGATACTGATCTTTGTGTAATATCAGCTAAATTTCCAATTGGTGAAGGAATAATTAAAAGTCTAGACATTAATATTTTATCTTTGTAATTATTCAACAACTTATGAAAAAAATTCTATTTGTAATATCGACTTTATTATTTATTTCCTGTCAAAAAGAAGTTGTTGAATATAAACTGACTGTAAATTCAAATCCTGAATTGGGTGGATTAACTTCTCCTTCAGAAGGTTATTATTCAGAGGGTACAGTGGTGAAAATTACAGCTAACCCATCAAGCGAATACGAGTTCTTAGGTTGGGAGGGTTCGTATTTAGAATATTCTGAGAGTAACCACATTTCACCCCTCTCACTAAGTGTTGTAATGAATTCGGATGTAACAGTTACAGCGAATTTTATTAAGAAAAAATATTTATTGAATCTTGAAGTTGAAGGGAATGGTACTGTATACAAAGAAGTTATAAAGCAAGGAATAATTGAAAACTATAATAGTGGAACCATATTGAGACTAAATGCAATAGCTGAGAGCGGATGGGTATTCAGTGAATGGGTTGGTGATATTAATGGCAACGAAAACCCTTTCGATTTAACGATGGATGGGCCTAAAAACATAAAAGCTATTTTTAAACATTATCCTGATTCGGGTCTGCCAATAATTAAATTAAGAACAAATCAAGTGGTTGGTCCAACAATGGACAAAGATTCATACGTTGAGGGAACGGTCGAAATTATTGGAGAGGGTAACTTTGAAAGTTTAGCAGAGACTTCTATGAAAATTAAGGGCAGGGGGAATTCAACTTGGTGGTTATGTATTGATTCTAATGCCGGAGCTGTTGTTGGGAAGTGCCCCTATCAAATTAAATTTGGAGATAAAACTGAAATTCTAGGTATGCCAGAGGATAAAAAATGGGTTTTATTGGCTGAAAAAAGTGATAAATCCATGATAAGAAATAAAATAGCTAGGTATATGGGGAAAAATAGTAGGCTTGAATATACTCCAAGTGCTGAATATGCTGAGCTTTTTATAAATGATGATTATCAGGGTACATATTTGATTGGTCAAAAAGTTGAAGAATCAAAAAACAGAGTAAATATTGGAGATGATGGTTATTTAATTGAAATCGATACTGACGCTAATGAAAGAATTGACCCAGACGATGTGATTTTTAAACCAATAATTTGGTCTTCTGTTCATGTCGATGGAGTATTTAATATAAAAGAACCCGGTCTTGATTATGATAGTGATGAGTATAATTACATAGTAAATTATGTAAATCAGTTTGAATCAATTTTATTTTCACAGAGCTTTGGAGACCCTGTGTCGGGTTATGAATCATTTATTGATGTTGATAGTTTAATAGATTGGTTTATAATAAATGAAATAGCAAAAACGGTTGATGCACGCTGGTATTCTAGCATCTATTTCACCTTGATTCCAGGTGAGAAAATTAAATTTGGACCGATATGGGATTTTGATTTGTCGTATGGAAATTTAAATTATTCGGATGCGCAATTTGAAAATGGTTTTTATGTTAAACAAAATAATTGGATTAATAGAATGTATGATGATCCATCTTTTGTAGAAAAAGTAAAATCAAGGTATTCTTTTTATTTTGATAAACTAAATGAGTTTAAAAAAGAAATTGACGATATTTCCTATTATATCAATAAGTCACAAGAAGCAAATTATCAAAGATGGGGTACTTTAGGTGTTTATGTTTGGCCCAACCCAGTATGGAATCTAACATATTCTGAGGAAGTTGATCGTCTAAAGGATTGGATAGAGAATAGAATGAATTGGCTAAATGCAAATTTCTAAAATATGGGTAGTATAGAAGTAATATGCGGGTCAATGTTTTCTGGAAAAACTGAGGAACTAATTAAAAGAATCCAAGAACTTCACAATACAAATCTTAATTACAAAGTATTTAAACCTGAAATTGATAAAAGAAGTGGAGATAATAAAATTCAATCTCACAACAAAAAAAGTATTGATGCAATTAATATTAAGGATGTTGGTGAAATTATAAACCAGGCTAATAATTGTGATGTAATTGCAATTGATGAAGCTCAATTTTTCTCTGAGGATATTGTTGAAGTATGCAATAATTTAGCAAACAAAGGTATTAGGATTATAATTGCAGGTCTAGATATGGATTATTTAGGAAAGCCTTTTGGCCCTATGCCAAAATTAATGGCAATTGCTGAAGATGTATTAAAAGTTCATGCAATTTGTACTGAAACTGGAAAACCTGCAAACTACAGTTTTAGAAAATCAAATAATAATGATACTGTAATGTTGGGTGAAAAAAATGATTATGAGCCTCTAAGTCGGGAAGCTTTTGTGTCAAAAATGAAGAATAAAAAAAATTGAGTATACAAAATACACACATAGAGGTTAATCTGAAAAATTTAGAACATAATCTTAATTTTCTAAGGAAAAAAATATCAGAAAAAACAAAAATATTATGCGTGGTGAAAGCATTTGGATATGGCTCAGAGCCTGTTGAAATAGCTAAAAAGTTAGAGGAAAATAAAGTAGATTATCTGGCTGTTGCATATTCAAATGAGGGGGTTGAGTTAAGGAAATCTGGGATATCAAGTCCTATATTAGTATTACATCCTCAAAGAGACGACTTTGATGATATTATTAAATATAAGCTTGAGCCCAATATTTACTCTTTTCGAGTTTTAGATGCTTTTATAGAAAGAAGTAAAAATGAAAAAGAATATCCATTTCACCTAAAATTCAATACAGGGCTGAACAGACTAGGATTTTCGTATAAGGATATTAAAGAAATACATACAAAAGTTAACTCATATTCTAATATTAAAATCAAATATATATTTTCTCATTTAGGTGCATCTGAAGATTTAAATGAAAAGAAGTTCACTGACAATCAGATTGAATTATTTGAAAAGATTTCAAGTAAAATGTCAACTATTTTTCAATCGGAATTTAAGAAGCATCTTTTAAATACATCAGGTATATTGAACTATAGCAAATTTCAATATGACATGGTTAGAAGTGGAATAGGTTTATACGGATATGGTAATGACCAGAATTATGATAAGTTTTTTAAGCCCGTTGTTAATTTAAAATCTGTTGTGTCTCAAATTCATAAAATTAAAAAAGGAGATTCTGTTGGATATAACAGAGGATTTATCGCAACAAAGGATTCAAAAATCGGGATAATTCCTATAGGACACGCAGATGGCATAAGTAGAAGTTTTGGAAACGGTAAAGCAAGTTTTATAATCAATAATCAAGAAGCTAAAATTGTAGGAAATGTTTGTATGGATATGTTGATGGTAGATGTCTCAAAAATTAATTGTAATGAGGGAGATGAAGTAATTATCATTGATTCAAACAATCAAAATGCTCATCAACTAGCAAGAAAAAATGGGACTATCTCATATGAGATTTTAACCTCATTATCCAACAGAATAAAGAGAATTTATATTAAATAATTTCAATATTGCTTTAAATTTGAATTATGGATGTTGCAATAGTTGGAGCAACTGGACTAGTTGGCCAAGTAATTTTCGAGATTCTTGATAAATCTAAAATTAAAGTAGATAATATTTATGCGGTTGCATCTGAAAGATCTGTTGGCCATTCTCTAAAGTTTAAGGGTGCAGATATTAAAATAATACCTATTGAAAATGTTCTTCAAAATAAAATTGACGTTGCAATATTTAGTGCAGGTAAGGAATTATCGTTGAAGTGGGCACCAATTTTTGTTAAAGAGGGAATATATGTTATTGACAACTCATCTGCTTGGAGAATGGATGTAACAAAAAAGCTTATAGTACCTGAAATCAATGGGCATTTATTGCAGAAAGAAGACAAAATTATACCCAATCCAAATTGCTCAACTATACAAATGGTAATGGCAATCCATAATATTCATCGAAAGTATAATATTTTAAGAATTATTGTTTCAACTTACCAATCTATTTCAGGAACAGGAAGAAAGGCGATTGCTCAATTGGATGGTGAAGAAAATAATACCAATATCGAAAAAGTTTATCCTCATCAAATATATAAGAATGCTATTCCTCATTGTGATGACTTTGAAGAAAATGGATATACTAAGGAGGAAATGAAACTAGTTAAAGAAACGAATAAAATTCTTGGTTCAAATATTTCAATAACAGCAACTGCAGTTCGGTTACCAATTTCAGGGGGGCATAGTGAATCAATTAATATCACTTTAGAAAAATCATTTGATATAGATGATATAAAAAAAATTATACAAAACTCAGAGGGTGTAATTTTAGAGGATAAGCCATTTGAAAATCATTACCCAATGCCTTTAAATTCACAAGGAAAAGATGATGTTTATGTTGGAAGAGTTAGAAGAGATAACTCATGTGAAAACAGTCTAAACATGTGGGTTGTTTGTGATAATTTAAGAAAAGGAGCGGCAACTAATACAATACAAATAATGCAACTTTTGACTGAAAAAGGATTTATTGATTAAAATTCAAAATCCTCCATGAATTTAGTTGTATACACACCTTTGAGATAATCCTCATTATCCATTAACTTTCTATGAAAAGGTATGGTTGTCTTAATGCCCTCAATAACAAACTCGTCAAGAGCTCTACGCATCTTATTTATAGCCTCTTCTCTTTTTTGATCTGTGGTTATAATTTTTGCAATCATTGAATCATAATTAGGTGATATGGTATAACCGCTGTAAACGTGAGTATCAACTCGAATACCATGACCACCAGGTAAGTGTAAGTTTGTTATTAAACCAGGTGATGGTCTAAAGTCGTTATCTGGATCTTCAGCATTTATCCTGCATTCAATTGAATGAAGTTTTGGAAAATAGGGTTTACCAGATACCTTCGCTCCGGCTGCAACCTTAATTTGTTCTTTGATTAGATCATAGTCAATAACCTGTTCAGTAATTGGATGCTCAACCTGAATTCGAGTGTTCATCTCCATGAAGTAAAAATTTCTTTGACTATCAACCAAGAACTCTACTGTGCCAACTCCCTCATAGTCTATAAATTTTGCAGCTTTTACCGCAGCATTACCCATTTTATTTCTTAAACTCTTTATCATGAAGGGTGATGGTGTTTCCTCAGTTAATTTCTGATGTCTTCTTTGAATTGAGCAATCTCTTTCAGATAAATGGCATACATTACCATACTGGTCTGCAATGATTTGTATTTCGATATGACGAGGTTCTTGAATTAGTTTCTCAATATACATATCGTCATTACCAAAAGCAGCCTTGGCCTCTTGCTTTGCACTTTCCCAATTCTTTTTGAAATCATTTCTTTTAAATACTGCCCTCATTCCCTTACCTCCTCCACCAGCTGATGCTTTTATCATTACTGGAAATCCAATCTTGACAGCAATTTTAAATGCCTTTTCAACATCATCAACTGCACCACCTGAACCGGGTATTGTGGGCACTTTAGCTTGTTGCATAGTTGATACAGCTGTAGCCTTATCCCCCATTTTTTCTATCATTTCAGGCGATGGTCCAATAAATTTAATTTTGTGTTCGCCACAAATTTTCGAAAACTTAGCATTCTCTGATAAAAAACCATATCCGGGATGAATAGCATCAGCGTTGGTGATTTCGGCAGCGGCAATAATATTTGATATTTTTAAATAGGAATCACTACTAGGTGCAGGACCAATACATACAGCTTCGTCAGCAAATTTAACATGAAGACTTTCTTCATCTGCTTTTGAGTAAACAGCAACGGTTTTAATACCCATCTCCTTACAGGTTCTAATGACTCGTAAGGCTATTTCACCTCGATTAGCAATTAATACTTTTTTGAACATGAAAATTAATTAGGTTCGATTACAAACAAGGGTTGATCGAATTCAACAGGTGAAGCATCGTCAACTAAAATTTTTACAATTTTACCAGAAACATCAGATTCTATTTCATTAAATAGTTTCATAGCTTCAATAACACATAGAGTCTGTCCTTCGCTAATCTCATCCCCAACATTGACGAAGTTATCTTTATCTGGGGATGGCTTTCTATAAAATGTTCCGATAATTGGAGATTTTATGGTAACATGATTAGAAAAATCTGAATCAGTTTTTGAAGGTTGAGGTGGAGTTTGAACAACAGGTGTTGGGTCTGGTGCAATGATTGGTGGCTGAATTTGAGGTGATGGAAGAGTTTGTTGAATTAATGGTTGGGCTGTTTCATTAGAAAAACTTCTTCCTTTTATATTAATCTTAAAATCTTTATTCTCAATTGTTACTTCATTTACATCCGTTTTGGAAACAAACTTAATTAATTGTTGAATCTGCTTAAAATTCATAATAAAATGTATTTAAAACGCTAAAATCGTAAA
>CACCAP010000001.1 GCA_902544085.1 uncultured Bacteroidota bacterium | reverse complement strand
TTCCTGCTCAAGTTTTTATGGGTGATACAGGAAGCTTATCAGTTGGAGGAATCATAGCAGTGATTGCAATTCTTGTAAGGAAAGAATTGATGTTGCCAATACTATGTGGTGTTTTTCTTATTGAGACATTGTCAGTTATAATGCAAGTCAGTTTTTTTAAATATACAAAGAGAAAATATGGAATTGGAAAAAGGATTTTTTTAATGAGTCCCATTCACCATCATTTTCAAAAAAAGGGATTAAGTGAAACTAAAATTGTTTCCAGATTTTGGATTGTATCAATTTTACTTGCAATACTAACTCTAATAACGCTAAAACTAAGATGATGGATAAAAGAAAAACAGTTATTCTAGGTTCTGGTATTAGTGGAATTGGAGCTGCAAAATTGGCTCAAAAAAAAGGCTTAGATATCTTTCTTTCTGATTCAAAAAATATCAAGCCAGAAACAAAAAAACTTTTGTCAAAGTTGGATGTAAAATATGAGGAGTCTGGACATACTGAAAATTTAATTAAGGACTCAAACGAAATTATAATTAGTCCTGGTATCGATCCAAGATCGTTAACTAAATCTAAACCATCACTTAAAAAAAAGAAAATCATATCAGAGGTTGAATTTGCTTCGAGATATACCAATGCATTTATTATTGCTGTCACTGGGACAAACGGAAAAACAACAACATCAAAACTCATTTATCACATATTAAAAAATAGTGGATTTAATGTTGGTCTAGCAGGAAATGTTGGATATAGTTTTTCTGAGTCAATAGCAGAAAATCAATTTGATTATTATGTTTTGGAGATTAGTAGTTTTCAATTAGATCATATTATAAACTTTAGGCCAGACATTTCAATTATAACTAATATAACACCAGATCATTTAGATAGGTATGACAATAAATTGGAAAAATATGTAGATGCAAAATTTAATATAATAAGCAATCAGAAAAGCTCAGATTACTTTATTTATTGTGGAGATTGTAGCGTTACTACAAATAAAATCAACAATATAAACAACAAACCTACTGCTATTTCCTTTCATACTTGCGACAACAAAAATCAACAGAAAAACTATTTAATTCATCACAAAAATAAAATTAAATCATCCATAAATAACAATGAAAATATGATAGATATTACCAAAACCTCATTACTTGGGTTACACAATGTAAAAAATTCAATGGCAGCTATTGCTGTTTCAGAAATTTTAAATATTTCAAATAAAAAAATCATTGAAAGTCTTAAAACTTTTCAGAACGTACCACATAGATTAGAACATTTTTTAACTATTCATAAAGTGAAATATGTAAATGATTCTAAAGCAACAAATGTTAATGCAACCTTTTATGCATTAAACTCATATAAAAAACCAATAGTTTGGATAGCTGGTGGTATAGATAAAGGAAATGATTATAGTCAATTAGTTCCTTTAGTTAGGAGTAACGTTAAAGCAATTATTTGTCTAGGCAATGATAATGACAAAATAATTTCAACATTTTCGCAACATTGTAATCTTATTGTTTCGACAAATAAAATGGTTGATGCAGTTAAAAGTGCATATGATATATCAAAACAAGGTGATGTCGTTTTATTGTCTCCTTCTTGTGCAAGTTTTGACTTATTTGAAAATTTTGAGCAAAGAGGAAATTTATTTAAAGATGAGGTTAGAAAATTATGATTGTAGGTAAAAATATTGGTGGAGATAAGGTAATTTGGATCATAGTTATAGCTTTAGCAATATTTTCATTCTTACCTGTTTACAGTGCTAGCTCAAACTTTGGAGCGAATTTGATTTTTTCAAATATCATAAAACATATATCAATAATATTTATCGGTATGATGATTATGTATTCAACACATTTGCTGGAGTATAAATATTTCAAAGGTCTTTCATTAATTGTTCTCCCATTGGTAATTTTTTTGTTATTTTTTGCATCCTTTCAGGGAAATGTTATTGATGGTGCAAATGCAAATAGATGGTTAAACATACCCATACTTGATATTTCATTTCAACCTTCCACATTGGCATCAATTTTTTTATTAATCTACTTATCAAATTTTTTGTCCAAGGAAAAAAACAAGAATCTCAGCCTGATCAAAACATTCTTATTAATGTGGCTTCCAATAATATTAGTTGTTGCATTAATTCTTCCATCCAACTTCTCTACAGCATTATTAATATTCATGATGTCTATAATGATAATATTTATCGCAGGATATAAGTTAAAACATCTAGCTGTACTGGTTTTTTTATTTACTTTTCTTATATCATCTTTTTTACTGGCTGTTAATAAATTTCCTGAGATTATCCCTAATCGAGTTGATACATGGACTAATAGAATTGAAAATTTTGTAAATAATGACGTTGATGATACAACAAGTTATCAAATAAATAGAGCTAAAGCGGCAATAGCAAATGGAAAAATATTTGGTGTGGGGGCTGGAAAAAGTTCTATGAAGTATGTCTTGCCGCAAAGCACTTCTGATTTTATCTTCTCTATTATTGCTGAGGAGTATGGAATCATAGTTTCCTTAATCATATTATTATTGTATGTAGTACTGCTGTTTAGAATTATAATCACCTCATACAGGTCTGAAACAAAGTTTGGACAGCTAGTGTCTCTAGCAGTAGGTATCCCTGTTGTTTTTCAAGCTTTTACAAATATGGCTGTTGCTGTTCAGCTAATTCCAGTTACAGGACAACCTCTTCCACTAGTTAGTACTGGTGGAACATCTATCTGGATAACTTTTTTGGCTATGGGAATTCTATTGAGTGTGAGTAAGAATAACTTAAAATATAATACTGTAGTTACAGATGATTAATACAAAAAAATATAGATTTATTATCTCAGGCGGAGGTTCTGGTGGTCATATCTACCCAGCCTTAAGTATTGCTGATGGTTTAAAAAATAAATTTATAAATAGTGAATTACTTTTTGTAGGCTCAAAAAATAAAATGGAAATGAAAATAATTCCTGAAAGGGGCTACAGAATTAAGGGGTTAAATATTTCAGGATTTAAAAGAAAATTTTCTTTCTCTAATATGTTATTGCCTTTCAGGTTATTTATTAGTTTGATTCAATCCATAGTGATAATTCTAAAGTTTAAACCAAACCTAGTAATTGGAACAGGTGGTTTTGCAAGTGGTCCAATTTTATTTGTTTCGAGTTTGCTAAACTTACCAACTTTCATTCAAGAGCAAAATTCCTATCCTGGTTTAACAAATAAAATTTTGGGTAAATATTCAAAGAAAATTTTTGTTGCATATGATGGAATGGATAAATTTTTTGATAGTCGAAAAATAATATATTCGGGAAATCCGGTAAGAGAATCAATTAAAATTTTTAAATCGTTAAAGAATGATAAGATTTATAAAAAGTTGAATCTAATAAGAAATAAAAAAACAATACTAGTATTGGGTGGGAGCCAAGGAGCTGATGCAATCAATAAGTCTATAGTTGATTCAATTGATTTTTTTATCAAAAATGATTTACAGGTAATTTTACAAACTGGCAATAGGTATATTAAAACCTATAAAAAATTCGAAAATAAAAATTTAATAATTATTCCTTTTATTGATAAAATTGAAGAATTATACTCTGTCTCGGATCTGATAGTATCAAGATCAGGTGCAAGTATTATTTCTGAACTATGTATAGTTGGTAAACCTGTAATATTTATCCCCTCACCTAATGTAGTCGATGATCATCAGACCAAAAATGCCAGGAAAATTTATGATAAAGGAGCATGTGAATTTATTAATGAGGATGAACTGGAATTTAAGTTAACACCCATTATAAACAAACTAATTGTAAGCGATGTATACAGAACTAGTCTTTCAAAAAACATTAAGTCAATCTCAAAAAAAAATGCTGTCAAAACAATTATAAATGAAATTGAATATTTTTTAAAATGAAGTACATAGAATACAAAAACTATTTTTTTGTTGGAATTGGAGGTATTGGAATGTCTGCTTTGGCCAAATATTTATTTCAAAACAATAAAACTATTTATGGCTATGATAGGGTTAAGTCAAAAATCACTGATCAACTAGTGAAAGCGGGAATTGATATTTCATACTTATTTACTAAATCATTGATTGAATTAAAAAGATTAAATCCAAAAAATACACTTATTGTCTATACTCCCGCAATTAGTCATGATAATAAAATATTGCAGTATTGTCTAGATAAAAAATTCACATTAGTTAAAAGAGCAAAGATTCTTTCCGAAATTGTCAATGAGGGTTTTTGTATTGCTATTTCAGGTACTCATGGAAAAACAACTGTAAGTTCAATATTAAGTCACATTTTATTTCAATTCAACTTAGAATTCACATCGTTTGTAGGTGGAATCATGAATGATTATGACTCAAATTTATTAAATAATGGAAATAAAATTTTTGTTGTTGAAGCTGATGAATTTGACAAGTCTTTTTTGCAACTTAAACCTGATATAATATGTATTAACAATATTGATGCTGATCATCTAGATATATATAAAAATTATCAAAATCTGAAAAATACGTTTAAAACCTTCGTTGGAAACTTAAAAAAAGATGGAATTGTTTTTCAAAATGAAAATTTAGAATTTGATGGCTGTAAGTACGGGTTGAATAATGAATCTAATTATTTTATTGATAAATTAATTCATGGTCCATTTGAAACTCAATTTGAAATAAAATCTCAAAAAAATAATTATGGAAAGGTAGTTTTTAAAATGCCAGGTGAGCATAATGCTCTAAATGCTTTAGCTGCTTTTTCAATAGCAATTAATTTAGACTTAAATCCAAAAAAAGTTATTAATGCTATTGAATCCTTCAATGGTATCCATCGCAGATTTTCAATTATTACTAAATCTCCTAAAATATTTATTGATGATTATGCTCACCATCCTAATGAGATTGAATCAATCGTTAGATCAGTAAAAAAAATGTACCCACAAAAATCTAACCTTGTAGTTTTTCAACCACATCTTTTTTCCAGAACTAAAGATTTTATGAGTGAGTTTGCAAAAGCTTTAGAAAAATTCGACAAAATATTTTTATTAGATATTTATCCTGCACGCGAGGAACCTATTCCTGGTATTGATTCTAGAATATTATTAGAAAAAATACAAAATAAAAATAAAAATATCATTGCTGATGATGAGTTGTTAAATAAAATTAAAAATGATAACTCAGAAATAATTATCACTTTGGGAGCAGGTGATATTTCTGAAAAAGTTGAAAGTATAAAAAAATTGATTTTACAAAATGTTATTTAAAAATATTTTTTTGTCCACTCTTCTAATTTTAATTGTTTGCATGGCAATTTGGGCAAATGTAGTTAATGATAAAAGAGATATTTTAATATATGACGACTTAAATTATTTAACGTTAAACTACATTGATCCTGATTCTTTAAAAATAAATTTAGTTGAAAATAAATTTATGATTGATTCATTGTTTAATCAAGAATTTAGTTTTACTAAACTCGAAAAGCACCTTGAAAATATCGATTACTTCAATAATTCTAATGTCTATAGAACCATAGATTCAAAAATAAATCTTGAAATCAATGAAAAGGATGCTGTAATGTTTTTAGAGTATCGAAATAGATATGTTGATACTGAAGGTGAAATGATTCCATTATCAAAAATTTACAGCCCAGAGACTGTGTATTTTGTAGGTCAGATAGATTCTATCAATTTAATTAATGTTCTAGAAGTCAGTTCTCAAATAAAAAATGATAATTTCTTGAACGGACATATCGATTACATTTTTTTAGATTCAATTAACATGAATCTAAAACCAGTGAATGAAAATTTTTTAATAAACTTTGGAAACTTTGACCGCATTAACAGAAAACTAAATAAATATAAGATTTTTTATGCCGCAAAACATAAGTCAGATTTATTTTCTAATGTAAAGAATATTAATCTGAGCTTTAAAAATCAAGTAGTAATCGAAAAATTAAAACAATGAAAAACAATGAGCTTTTTATAGGTTTAGACATTGGAACAACCAAGATTGTTGCAATGATTGGACATGTTAATGAGTATAGTAAGCTAAAAATTATTGGATTGGGAAGATCTGAAAGTTTAGGGGTTCATCGTGGTGTTGTTAATAACATTACACAAACAATTCAATCAATCCAATCTGCAGTCCATGAAGCAGAAAAAACATCTGGATACAAAATAGATAAGGTTGTTGTTGGAATCGCGGGACAACATATTAGAAGTTTACAACACAGTGATTATATCACTAGACAAAATTCTGACCAAGTAATTGAAGAAAAAGATGTTAATGATGTGATAAATCAGGTTTATAAGTTGGTAATGCTACCTGGTGAGGAAATTATCCACGTTCTGCCTCAGGAATATAAGGTTGATGGACAAGGAGAAATAAAAGAGCCAATTGGAATGTTTGGTGGAAGATTAGAAGCAAACTTCCATGTTGTTGTAGGTCAAGTGAGTTCAATAAAGAATATTGCAAGATGTGTAAAAAGTTCAGGGATTGATTTTCATGGAATAACCTTAGAACCTTTGGCATCAGCTGATGCCGTATTAAGTAAAGAAGAAAAAGAAGCAGGTGTTGCTCTCATTGATATTGGGGGAGGAACAACAGATCTAGCAATTTTTAAAGATGGAATTATAAGGCATACATCAGTTATACCTTTTGGTGGAAATATAATAACAGAGGATATTAAAGAAGGTTGCTCAATTATTGAGAAACAAGCTGAATTACTAAAAGTAAAGTTTGGTTCTGCATGGCCCGGTGAAAATAGAGAAAATGAAATTGTTTCAATTCCAGGTCTCAGGGGAAGGGAACCAAAGGAAATAACTTTGAAAAATCTATCAAAAATTATTCATGCAAGGGTTGTTGAAATTATAGAGCATGTCTATTTAGAAATTAAAAACTATGGACATGAAGAGCAAAAAAAGAAACTTATTGCAGGAATTGTTTTGACTGGTGGTGGTAGTCAATTAAAACATTTAAAACAATTAGTTGAGTACATAACAGGAATGGATACTAGACTTGGGTCTCCGAATGAACATTTGGCTGGAAATAATTTAATAGAAATTTCAAATCCCACATATGCAACAGCAGTGGGACTTGTTATGAATGCAAGAGATAATTATGTTAATGATGATGAACAATTAGAGCCAGAGGAAAATGATGAAAATGAACCAGTGGAACCAGTGGGCGATGGGGGGGGTACAAAACAAAAATCAATTTTTGAAAAATTTACTGAAAAACTAAAAAAATTTTTAGAGAACGCAGAATAATAAAATATGAATATGGAAAATCAATATGAGAATTTATCTTGGGATTTACCCAAGAACCAAAGCAATGTAATAAAAGTAATTGGAGTAGGTGGAGGAGGTAGTAATGCTATAAATTATATGTATAATAAAGGTATTAATGGTGTTGATTATGTTATATGTAACACGGATGCTCAAGCGTTAGAAAATAGCCCAGTTCCAAATAAAGTCCAACTTGGTATTAACTTAACCGAGGGTATGGGTGCTGGAGCTGATCCAAAAATTGGAGAAAAAGCAGCAATTGAAAGTTTAGATGTATTAAAAAAAATGCTTGATAAAAATACCAAGATGGTTTTTATAACAGCTGGAATGGGTGGTGGAACTGGAACAGGTGCTGCTCCAATTATCTCAAATCTAGCTATGGAGATGGGTATTTTAACTGTTGGGATAGTAACAATGCCATTTGTTTTTGAGGGAAAGGTTAGAACAGACCAAGCTAATTTAGGCTTGGAAAGACTCAGGGATAGTGTTGATTCTTTGGTTGTAATCAATAATAATAAATTGAGAGAAATATATGGTAACCTTGGAGTAAAGGAAGGTTTTACAAAGGCGGATGAAGTTCTTGCCACAGCAGCAAAAGGAATTGCAGAGGTTATAACTAATCACTACACTCAAAATATTGATTTAAAAGATGCTAAAACAGTCTTGTCTAAAAGTGGTAATGCTATTATGGGCTCATACAGTGCTTCGGGTGAGAAAAGAGCGCTTAAAGCTGTTACAAATGCATTAGACTCTCCTCTTCTAAATGACAACCGTATTGATGGTGCGCAGAATGTTCTGTTATTAATAGTTTCCGGATTGAGTGAAATTACCATAGATGAAATAGGAATAATTAATGATTACATACAGGAGAAAGCTGGTAATAAAGCTAATATTATAATGGGTATTGGTGAAGATAATTCATTAACTGAAGAAATTGCTGTAACTGTAATTGCTACTGGATTTGACATGAAACAACAAGATGAAATTTTACATATTGAACCAAAAAAGACGATTTATAGTTTGGAGGATGAAAATGAAATTTCTGAAAAATTAGAAAAAAAAGACAAACCTCTACAGTTTGATAATGCATCTCAATCAATAGATTTCAAAAATATCAATTTTGATATTGAAACTTTACAAACAAATGAAAATCATGACATCAAAAAAGAGGAGATTTTGGATATTGATGTGGATTATGAGTTAATTAAAAAGGATATTAATGATCCAGTCGATAGTAAACTTGACGAGGAATTAGTAATAAAAAAATTGGAGGAAATTGATGTTATTGATCCAATTCAAGTTCTGGATAATGGGGAAAAAATTTATTCAAATGAAAATAATGATTATAAACATTTTTTAAATGTCGATATAAATGAGATAGAGGTAATAGACCCTATTCACATAATTCCGTATGTTACTCTTGAAAACAATTCTTACAGTAAAAATGCAGATGACAACTTAGTAAATGAAAAAAATCATAAATTTAACCCAATAGATAGTCCTATTGTTGAAGGATTAGCTAAGAGAACTGAGCAAAGAAGAATTAAACTTAAGGAGTATAATTATAAATTTACTAAATCTAGAGTAGTAGGTGAGATGGAAAGCGAACCGGCCTACAAAAGAGCTGGTATAAGCTTGGATGATCAAGGTGTAAATTCAATGTCATCTTCTATGCTAATTGATGATAAAAATGGAAATATGGATATCAAGTCTAATAATACATTTCTCCACGATAATGTTGATTAATTACTAAAATATGTCGCTAAAAATCACCATAAATTCAGATATAAAATCTGCAATGAAAGAAAAAGATACTATTAAATTAGAGTCACTTAGAGCAATAAAATCTGCAATTATTTTATTTGAAACTAAAGATTCAAGTTCGAATGAATTAAATGAGTCTGATGAAATTAAAATTCTACAAAGACTTGTAAAACAAAGAAAAGAAAGTGCCCAAATTTTTGAGAGTCAAAATCGAAATGATTTGGCTGATAAAGAAATTGCTCAGTCAGAATTCATTTCCAAATATTTACCCAAGCAATTAAGTGAAAAAGAGATTGAGGATATAGTTTTATCAATAATTAAACAAACTAACTCATCTGGAATGAAAGATATGGGAAAAGTTATGGGTATGGCAACTAAAGAACTTTCAGGAAAAGCTGATGGTAAGACAATATCACAAATAGTAAGAAAAAATTTAAATAATTGAGACGATTTGATGATTTATTCATGGGGGAGTAGTTCAACTGGATAGAATAACAGATTTCGGCTCTGTTGGTTAGGGGTTCGAATCCTCTCTCCCTCACTAATTACTAACTAAAATAATTTATTAAATGGGTGACTTTTCATTAAATTCAATATGAATTTAATTTAAGTCATATTAATATGAGTAATATATTAATAAAACAAGGTTATGTAGGTATATTTCTATTTGTTATTTTAAATTTTATTTCAATGGTAATTTATCCTGGAGGTACTATTATTGAGCCTGAAACAAAAGGATACTCCTTTTTCTATAACTTTTTAAGTAACCTTGGTGAGTCAACAGCAAAAAATGGTGAGGATAATATAGTTTCAGCGTATCTATTCAACTCTTCTATGCTAATTTTAGCCATATCATACTTTTTATTTTACGTGTCTTATTTAAGAATTCAATTAAAATTTAATAGAAATAAAATATTGAATTTTTTTTCTTTGTCTACAATTATTATATCATTAGTTTCCTTTGTTTTGGTAGCAGTATTTTCTGCTGATAATTCCACTTTTGATATTCATGTTTTTTTTGTAAAAGTTGCATTTCGACTCTTATTGATTCATTGTTTTGTTCAATTATTTATTGTTTATAATAGCAATCTTAGTAAAATAATGCTCATAAGTTCCTCAATTTTTTGCTTTGTTCTTCTCCTTTTTATAATTATTATGGAGTATGGTCCAAATCCATTTTTAGATAATAGATCATTACTAATTCAGGTATCTTCCCAGAAGATGATTGTTATAAGTATTTTGTTATATTTTTTTGTTCAGATAAGTGAGTCAATATCTATGTCTAAGAAATATAACTAACGTTCATCTTTTAATTTCTGTGTTACATTTTTTAAAGAATCTTATTGAAAGTAGAATTGATGCAATCAATAAACCAATTAAAAAACCAATCCAAACACCAGTTGCTTTGAGTTCTGTATATAATCCTAGGTAAATCATTATTGGTATACCAAACACTACATAAGATAAAAAACAAATAATTGAGGGTATTTTTACATCTTGAATGCCACGTAATGCACCCTGTGCAACAATTTGTATTCCATCAAAAATTTGAAATAAAGCTACTACTATTAATAATTTTGAGGCTAAAGTGACAGTCTCAAGAACATCGGGACTACCATTATTACCTAAATACAGCCAGGGTAGTAAGTCAGAGAAAAAAATGAAAATTAGAGCAAAGACCAATTCAATCAAAATTGTAATTAAGAAAATTGATATCGCAATACGTTTTAGATTTTTATAGTCATTTAGTCCTTTTTGATTTCCAACTCTGATCGTTGCAGCAACACTTAATCCTAATGCAACCATGAAGGTTAATGATGAGAGATTTAGTGCAATTTGATTTGCTGCTTGATAATTTATCCCAATAATCCCACAAACCCATATGCCTGAAATAAAAAATCCAACTTCAAACATCATTTGTAAAGCAGATGGGTAGCCGAGATTGAAAATTTTTTTTATGATTTTTGAAGAATATTCATAACTAAACAAATTGTTTATATAATGATTTGTTTTGGAGTTGGATTTGATCAAATAAATAATCAGCAGTACCATGATAAATCTTGAAATTAATGTTCCTATCCCAGCTCCGACTAACTCTAACTTTGGAAAACCAAACTCACCATAAATAAGGATGTAGTTTAAGACAACATTAATAATGTTTGCAATGACAGTAGAAATCATCGCAATTTTTGTAAATGATAATCCATCTGAAAATTGTTTGAATGATTGAAAAATAATTAATGGAAATAATGAAATTGCAACGATTGTAATATATGGATATGCGAGACTAACAACTATTTCTGGCTGACCCATGTAATATATTATTGGCTTAAAAATTAAAACTAGGGCAGTCAAAATTAGTCCTAAAATAGAACATATTATTATACCATTTGAAAGAATAGATTTTGTTTTATTTTTGTCATTTCGTGCATCGCTTTCGGCAATTAAGGGTGTAATTGCAGTTGAAAATCCAATACCAAATGACATAGCCAAAAACACAAAACTATTTCCTAGAGAAATCGCAGCTAGTTCTGATGTTCCCAATTGGCCCACCATTGCATTGTCAACGAACCCTACCAATGTATGGCCAATCATCCCAATTATTACTGGGTATGCTAATTTTAAATTATAAGAAAACTCTTTGGAGTAAGGCTTTAAAAAATTCAATATTACATTTTATTTGATAAATAAATAGAATTCATCAATAATCTATTTGTTCCATACCAAAAGGCTCTAAAGTTTGTATTATCGGAAAACAAGAAAATTTTTCCAGCAGAATATCTTTTAATTTTGAAAGGAACACTTTTTTTTAATAATTCTAAATTTTCATCTGAGATGTATCCACTAAGTAGTGGATTTTTCGAATAAGTAATAGGATTGTTGTAACTATTTACGTCTGGCTTCATAAAAATAGTATTGTTTTTAAAGATTGGCAGATCATTATTTTTTATTCCAAAATTAATTGGATGGCTTTTATCAATTTTTGTATTAAAAATCGTCCCACCAATGACTTGTGATCCAGTAAATTTGCCCCTATCTTCATAGGATACGTCAGATGCGTATCTTTCATTTTTTAAAAAATCAACACTTACAATTTTATTTTTTTCTAGCCAATTAATTGAATTTCTATAAGCAACTATATTACCACCGCCTTTTAAATAGTCTTTTATTTTATCAATATTTATACTGCTTCCAGAATAACTTGGCAAAATAATGTGAGAATACTCTGTCAGGTTAGTTCGATTTAAATTTTTAACATCTAATTTAGTTATAGGAATACCATATCTTGTATCGAAAAGATGCCATATTTCACCCGCATCATACGACCTGATACCATTACCTACAATCAAACCTATCTTTGGTTTTTTTATTGTCGTGAAAGAATTGGAGCCAAAACCGATATTATCTTCATAACCACTTGATAAAGAATAAACATCTATGCCAGTTTTTTCTGAAATTTCAGTTAGCAACTCAAAGATTTTTTCAGGTTTTTTTGATTGTCCAACAACAGGTATTAGCAGTGTACCATAATCATAATAACTATTTTTTATTTTAAATTTTTTACTACTTGATTTCAACCTAATACCATTTTCTTGTAAAAAATTAATAAATCTTGGTATGTTATAATCATATGGCTTTATTAAATATCCATAACTTGAAAAACCACTAATTTTTCCAGAACGTTTATCAAACAACTCATTCCCACTTAAGTTTTCCTTTAGAAATTCATAATTTAAATTAAAGGCTAGAGGAAAAGTCCATGCAGAAACATCATAAAATAGACTGTCTTCAAATTTGGTTTGAGTATCAAACATCGCTTTTATGAGCTTGGACTTTTTTTGTTGTAATGGAACAAAATATTTAAATTTTTTCCCATCGGTTTCAATAACTTTAATTTTATGGGCTTTGAGAATGCTGGCTAATTCAAAACTACTTGTAATATCATGACTATTACCAAATCCAATTCCCTTAAATTTTGATTTCCTAGAATCATTAAAGTTATTAACATAAAAGTCATTCATATAGGAAAGAAGTTCAATCCTTAGTTCACTCACAGCCTTTAATGTAGACAATGTTGTAGTTAATTGATTTCTTATTGTAAAGGGAAATGTTAGTACTCCATTTTGACTATTTTGAATATGGCCTCTTGAACTACCTTGCTCAAATAAAATCCCAATACCTCCATTAGCATCAGGATAGGTTGAACCCTTTCCAAAATAGAAATCATCATAATTTTCCTTACTGTAGTATAAGCTTCCAATCTTATCTAAGAAATTTGCATGATATTTTGCAACTTTTTCAGTTAATTTTTGATTTAAATTGGGTATCAATGGATTTACTCTAGAGGGAATACCAGGCTGGAAAAAGAATGTAGAATTTGTACCCATTTCGTGGTGATCAGTAACAATATTAGGTAACCAATCTGTATATGTCTTAACCCTAGCTTGAGACTCTGGAAGTTGAACAGGTAGCCAGTCACGGTTTAAATCAAACCAATAGTGATTTGTCCTTCCGCCAGGCCAAACTTCGCTAAATTCTCTGTCATTATTATCAGGGTTGGGTACTAAGTTTTTATTTGAATTAACCCAATTTGCAAACCTTTGTAATCCATCAGGGTTTAAACATGGGTCAAATAAAATAACACTATTATTCAAAATTTCTAAAGTTTCAGGTTCATTAGATGCTGCCAAATAATATATACCCAATAAGGCTGCATTAGATGCACTTGCCTCATTTCCGTGAACCGAATAACCTTGATACACAATTGCTGGCATATTTTTAAAGTCAGATTTTTTGACTCCATTCGAGATCTCTAGATGACTTTCTCTAATCGAGGTTAAATTTTTAATATTTTCTTCTGATGAAACTTTTAAAATTACTAAAGGTCTATTTTCATATGTTTTCCCCGTTTCTTCAATGATAATTCTTTCTGATGAATTTGCTACAGCATACATATATTTAACTAGCTTATCGTGAGTAACATGCCACTCGCCAACCTCATGACCAATTACTTCACTTGGCTTTGGAATGTCTTGATTATAATTATTTGATTTAGGTAGATAATAACTTAATTCGAGTTCTTGAGAATATAAATTTAATGAGTGGGTAAGCACAAGGGCTAGTAAAATATAATTTTTCATCTATGATTTAAACTTTATTAATTTTCAAATTTTTCTTCTTTTCTGCAAAAATATAGAGTTTGATTTTAAGATTAGTAAAAATCGTAAAAGATATTCTCACATCCGAAATTTAAAAAATTTTTTCAAGGTTTCTTAATGAAATATAGTGCCTGATGAGTGATCTTTTTTTGCACCTGTTACAGTTTTTAAACAATTAATTTTGTTTTGTAAACGAAGTTTACCCATAAAAGCAAAGATCAAAGCTTCTTTATAATCAACTATCATTTCCTCTGGTATTATAACTGAACAGTTTAACTTTGTTTTTATTTTATCAATCAAAAAATTATTTTTTGCTCCACCGCCTGTTATTAAAATATTTTTTAAATTATTTTGTTTGCTTACGACATTAAAAATTTCATTTGAAATATGCTCTACAATTGTTGCTAAAACATCATGCCCTGTTTTTTTCAAATCCATATCACTTTTATTAGCTAAATAGTCATCAATTAATTTATAATCATCATTCAGTAATTTTTCCTTATCCAAAGATTTTGGTCCTTCAATTAAACTGTAACTTATTGAATCTAAACGTTCAATCAATTCAGGAATAACTTTCCCTTTTGAAGATAATTTACCAAATTCATCAAATTCTTTATTATAAATTTTAGAATACTTATTTAACAAAATATTACATCCGCATATATCGAAAGCTTTAATACTTCCACTGTTACCAAAAGAAATATTTGCAATTCCTCCCAAATTCAAACATGAATCATAGCTACCAAATAAATATTTATCACCAATCGGAACCAAAGGCGCACCTTGGCCACCGAGTCTTACATCCTGGACTCTAAAATTGTTGATGGTTGTTACATTAGTTACTTCACGTATAATTTTGCCATTTCCAATTTGTATGCTGTAAAAAGGTGGTTTATGCTTCACAGTATGTCCATGTGATGAAATAAAATCTAAATTTGAAATGTTGTTATCGTTTTTAAATTCCAGGATTTTTTGTGAGATCAACATGCCATATTCCAAATCTATTTTTTTTATTTCTAAATCATTTTTTAAGTGAATATCACCCAGTTTATTAATCCAAAAGGAATTGTATTTAAATGTTTTAGTATTTATTATTTTGAAGTAACTATCATCTTCTTTTTTAAATTTGACATAACAAATGTCTACCCCATCAAGGGAAGTTCCGCTCATTATACCAAGACCGTACAACAAACCTGAAGACATAAAAGTTAAACCTTGGATTCTTTCTTTAAAGAATCAATTATTTTGTTTGGATTTTTTGAATTAAAAATACAACTACCTGAAACTAAAATATCCGCGCCCAATCTGGATAACTCTTTTACATTACCTAGATCAACTCCTCCATCAATTTGTATTAATACTTTTGAGTTCCTAGATTCTATTAAATTTTTTAGGTCTCTTAATCTTGAATTTGTATTATTGATAAATTTTTGTCCAGAGAATCCTGGAAAAACACCCATTAAACAAACCATGTCAATTTCATTTATATATGGTTCTAGATCCTTGATTGGTGTATCAGGATTAATTGCTAAACCAGCTTTAATATTTAAATTTTTAATCTTTTTTAATATTGCACTTATATCTTTCACTGCTTCGATGTGGAATGTTATTGTATCGGGATTATAGCTAGAAAATTTATCAATATAATTTTCGGGATTGACAATCATTAAATGAATATCTAAGGGCTTTTTTGCATAATTTTTAAAAATTTCAAGTACTGGTGAGCCAAAGGTGATATTTGGAACAAAAACACCATCCATGACATCCAGGTGAAACCAATCAGCGTTACTCTTATTTATGAGCTCAATCTCATCTATTAATCTTCCAAAGTCAGAAGAAAGCATAGAAGGAGCTATAATTTTCATTAATACTATCCTAAATATGTTTTAAGAATTTTACTTCTGGATGTGTGCTTAAGTCGCCTAATGGCTTTTTCTTTAATTTGTCTAACTCTTTCTCTTGTTAGATCAAATGTCTCTCCAATTTCTTCCAGTGTCATTGCATGTTGATCTCCTAATCCAAAATATAACCTAACCACATCAGCTTCTCTAGGGGTAAGAGTTTCTAAAGATCTCTCAATTTCAGTTTTCAAAGATTCATGCAATAATTTTTTATCAGGATTTGGAGACTCACCACTTTTCAAAACATCATAAAGGTTTGAGTCCTCACCTTCAACCAAGGGTGCGTCCATTGAAACGTGTCTACCAGAATTTTTCATTGACTCTTTCACGTCGGAGACAGTCATGTCAAGTTCCTTTGCAATTTCTTCTGCAGATGGCACTCTTTCATTTGCTTGCTCAAGAAAAGCATACATTTTGTTGATTTTATTTATAGATCCGATTTTGTTCAAGGGCAATCTGACAATCCTAGATTGTTCAGCTAAAGCTTGTAAAATAGACTGTCTAATCCACCACACTGCATATGAAATAAATTTAAATCCTCTAGTTTCGTCAAACCTCTTGGCAGCCTTAATTAAACCTAGATTTCCTTCATTAATTAAATCAGGTAATGTCAAGCCTTGATTTTGATATTGTTTTGCAACTGAAACTACAAATCTTAAATTGGCCTTAGTTAACTTATCCAATGCAACCTCATCACCGGCTTTAATTCTTTGTGCTAATTCTACCTCTTCTTCAGCGGTAATTAAGTCAACTTTTCCGATTTCTTGTAAATACTTATCAAGAGATGCTGTTTCTCTGTTCGTTACCTGTTTTGTAATTTTTAATTGTCTCACTATTGTACTTTATAGATTATACGCTAAAAACTAAAAAAGGTTTCAAAAATTATTATTTTTTTTCCGGTTTTTCAATTAAAACCTTTCTCGAAACTTTTTGTTTTCTTGTTCTTTGATCAATTCCCATATATTTAACATCGATTTTATCTCCAATTTTTAAATAATCTTCAACTTTTTCGACACGTTTCCAATCAATTTCAGAGACATGAAGTAAAACTTCTTTACCAGGTCTAAATTCAACAACAGCTCCAAAATCTAAAATCTTGATTACCTTAACGTTGTAAGTGTTGCCGACTTCAGGTTTAAACGTAATATCTTCTATTTTTTGAATTACAGAGTCAATCATATTTTGATCAGTACCCAAGATTTCAATGATTCCCTTTTCATCTTCTTCTTCAATAACTATTGTCGTACCAGTCTCTTTTTGCATTTCTTGTATAACCTTTCCGCCAGGACCAATTACCGCACCAATATAGCTGCCATCAATTTCTATTTTGACCATCTTCGGAGCATGTTCTTTAACTTTGTCAGATGGTTTTTCGATTGTTTTTGTCATCTCATTCAAAATTTGAAGTCTGCCCTCTTTTGCTTGTTCTAATGCTTTTTCGAGAATTTCATAGGAAAGTCCTTTAATTTTGATATCCATTTGACATGCTGTAATTCCATCCTCAGTGCCGGTAACTTTGAAGTCCATATCCCCAAGATGGTCTTCATCACCAAGAATATCAGAAAGAACGGAGTATCTTTTTCCATCTGAAATTAATCCCATAGCAATTCCTGAAACAGGTTTACTAATTTTTACTCCTGCATCCATTAGCGCCATAGTACCAGAGCAGACTGTTGCCATTGAAGATGAACCATTAGATTCCAAAACCTCAGAAACAACTCTAACAGTGTATGGACAATCAGATGGAAAAACTTTTGTGAGTGCCCTCTGAGCTAAATTTCCATGGCCGATTTCACGTCTTGAAGTTCCTCTTAAGGGTCTGGCCTCGCCAGTTGAGAAAGGAGGGAAATTGTAATGTAAATAAAAATTTTCTTCACCTTGATGTGTTGGTGAATCAATAATATTGGCGTCCCTAGATGTGCCTAATGTGACTGTTGCTAAAGCTTGAGTTTCACCTCTGGTGAATATTGATGAACCGTGAGTTGACGGCAGGTAGTTTATTTCACACCAAATTGGTCTAATATCGTCTGTTTTTCTACCATCCAATCTAATACCCTCACTTAAAACTAATTCTCTTACAGCATCCTTTTCTACTCTTGAAAAATAACTACTAATCAAATTACCTTTTTCTTCAATTTCTTCTTCGCTAAATGATTCTAAAAGCTTTTCTTTTACAGCTGAAAAATTTTTTGATCTTTCTTTTTTACTAAGGCCTTTTTTCGCAATCTCATAACAATCCTCGTAACATTTGTTGTGAATGTCTTTCAAAAGATCATCATCATCCAATCCAGAATCATATTCTCTTGTTTCTTTCTTCCCAATTTCATTTACTAATTCTGTTTGGGCTTGGATTTGATGTTTAATTGCTTCATGTCCAAATTTAATCGCATCAGTCATTTCTTCTTCGGAAATTTCATCAAACTCACCCTCTACCATAGAAACCGAGTCTTGGCTAGCACCAACCATTATATCAATATCAGATTCTTTTAATTGAGCTCGACTCGGGTTAATAATGAATTCCCCGTCAATTCGACCTACCCTAACTTCAGATATTGGATATTCAAATGGTATATCTGAGAGCTGAATAACTGTAGATGCTGCAAGTCCAGCTAATGAATCAGGCATAACATCTTCATCATGAGACATCAACTGAATCATAACCTGTGTTTCATAGTGATAATCCTTTGGAAATAATGGACGTAAAACTCGATCTACGAGTCTCATTGTAAGAATTTCCTCATTGGATGGTCTAGCCTCTCTTTTAAAAAAACCACCTGGAAATTTACCAGATGCAGCAAATTTTTCTCTATAGTCCACGGTAAGTGGTAGGAAATCAACTGGGCTTTTTGTTCTGGATGAAACAATCGTTGCCAACAGCATGGCATTTCCCATCTGAATTACAGCTGAACCATCTGCTTGTTTTGCTAATTTTCCTGTTTCTATTGTGATTTGTCTACCATCAGGTAGATTTATTTCTTTCTTGTGTACTTTGTATTTCATTTGTTTTCATTAATTAATTGTTGTGAGAGTAGAACCAATGAAAACTTTTATTCTTATATTATTTCCTAAGACTGAGCTTTTTGATAATCGCTCTATATCTTTTTATGTCGTTTTTTTTCAAATAATTGAGAAGACTTTTGCGTTTACCAACCATTTTTAGCAAAGATCTTTCAGTATTAAAATCTTTTTTATTATTCTTTAAGTGTTTAGTCAGGTGATTAATTCTGGTTGTAAAGAGTGCTACCTGTCCTTCTGTTGAGCCAGAGTCCTTTTCGGATTTACCATTATCTTTGAAAATTTCTTCTTTTAATTTATTTGTTAAATACATCGTCTAAATTGTGCGGCAAATATAAAATTTTTTTTTAGTTATGGTTGTAATTTCTTAATGGATTATTCTGAATTAAGTCAATAAAAAAATTGATCTTTAATTTTAAATCATTTCTGTGGGAAATAAAATCGATAAAGCCATGCTCCAACAAAAACTCTGAGCTTTGAAATCCTTGTGGGAGATCTTGTCCAGTGGTATCCTTAACAACCCTGGGTCCAGCAAAACCAATTAGCGCACCTGGTTCTGAAATAATTATATCTCCTAGCATAGCAAAAGAGGCTGTTGTTCCACCTGTCGTAGGGTCTGTACACAAGGAAATGTAAGGAATCTTTTTTTCAGATAGTTGAGTTAGTTTAGCAGCAGTTTTAGCCATTTGCATTAAAGATATTGCTCCTTCCATCATTCTAGCACCACCAGATTTTGAAATTATAACTAAAGGGCTTTTGTTGTTAATGGAATGATCGATCGCTCTGCAAATTTTTTCACCAACAACTGAACCCATAGATCCACCAATATATTTAAAATCCATTGCAGCAATTGTCAATTTTTTTTTAAATGAATCCCCATATGCTACTTTAATTGCTTCATTTAAACCACTTTTAACATTTGCTTGTTCAATTCTATCCTTGTAGCTTTTCTTATCAGTAAAGTTTAAAGGATCCGAACTTTTGAGATTTTCAAATAAGACTTCATATTCGTTATCAAAAAAAATTTTAAAATACTCGGATGAGCCAATTCTTAAATGAAAGTTATCAGCAGGTGATACATAATTATTATTTATTAACTCTTCATTATCTACTATGTTACCAGAGGGAGTCTTATGCCAAAGACCTTCGGGTGTGTCTTTTTTTTCTTTGGTTTCTGTTCTAATACCTTTTAATTTTCTCCTAAACCAAGCCATTTTAAAGGGTATTAATATTATTTAAATCACTGAAAGCTTTCTCGAGTCTTTTAACAAATGATTCCTCTGATTTTCTGAGCCAAACTCTTGGGTCGTAATATTTTTTGTTTGGAATATCATGACCATTAGGATTCCCAATTTGAGATTTCAGGAACTCTATATTTTCACTAAAATAATCTCTAGATCCAGACATGAATGCATATTGCATATCTGTATCAATATTCATTTTTACTGCTCCATATGAAATTGCTTCTCTAATTTCCTCTAAGGATGAACCAGATCCGCCATGAAATACAAAATTTATAGTGTTGTTTGGCACCTTAAATTTGTTAGAAATATAATCTTGAGAATTTTTTAAAATTTTTGGTGTTAATTTAACATTTCCTGGTCGGTATACACCGTGAACATTACCAAAAGCAGCTGCAATTGTGAACTTATTACTTATTTTGATTAATCTTTCGTAAGCATATGCTACCTCTTCAGGCTGAGTATATAATTTTGAGCTATCGATTTCTGTATTGTCAACACCATCTTCCTCTCCTCCAGTTACACCTAGTTCAATTTCCAGAGTAATACCAATTTTTGACATTCTTTTAAGATAGTATTCACATGTACTAATATTTTCTTCAATACTTTCCTCAGATAGATCTATCATGTGTGAGCTGAACAAAGGGTGCCCATAATCCTTGAAATTTTTTTCATTTTCAATCATCATACCATCAATCCAAGGTAAAAGCTTTCTAGCTGCATGATCAGTATGCAAAATAACTTTACACCCATAGAGTTTACTAATTTCATGAACATGTTTTGCTCCGGAAATGGCTCCTGCAATTGCAGCCTTTTGATTTTCGTTACTAAGGCTTTTTCCAGCGTTAAAAAGTGCTCCTCCATTTGAAAATTGAATTATAACAGGGGCATTAAGTTTTTTTGCAGTTTCTAAGGTAGCATTGATTGAATTTGATCCAACTACATTCACAGCAGGAAGCGCAAAGTTTTTTTTCTTTGCCAAATCAAATAGTTTTTGAACATCATTTCCTGTAACTACACCCATAAAATCAAAGCTAAAGTAATAAGAAATATGTTAGTTAGAAAGGATAATTTAAGCCAATATTAAAAACAGCTTTTTTTAGTGAAAAATCTTTCAACCAACGTCTATTTTTTACCGCAGCTGGATTGTAAGTTTTTAAACCCATATCCAACCTAAAAATAAATAAACTGGAATCATACCTTAGGCCAAATCCGGATCCTATTGCAATTTCGTTTAAGTCCTTAATACCTTCAAATGTTCTTTTACTATCTTCCGTATCATCAAGAACATTCCAAATATTACCAAAGTCAGTAAATAATGTGCCATTAAACCTTCCAATAATATTAAATCTGTATTCTAAATTTAAAGCTAGTTTGAAGTTAGCCTCATTGAACTCGTTGTAAGCTCCACTGCTGCCTGGTCCTAATCTGTATACTTGCCATGCACGGTTATCGTTTGAACCTCCACCAAAAAATGATTCAGAAAAAGGAATGTTTTTAGAATTTCCAAAAGGAATTGCGATACCAGAAAAATATCTGAACGCAATTAGTGAATTATCTGAAATATTCCAATGCTTAATGTAACTAAACTCTGTTTTGACAAACTGGGAGAATATTAAATTGGAAATTCTTTTGTATCCATCTAAATTTTTTTTTACAAACAAACTTGTCAAGTTACCAGCAGTTTTTACTTTAAATCGCCATTGTTTAAAATTATTTTTATCGTACCTATTGTCGTAATTATTGGATACTGTAAAAGTTGAGCCAATTATGAGATTGTTACTTGTCAATCGACTCCTCCTGTTTTCAATATATTGTATCTTTTGTATATCATTTTGTTCACTTATTGCTAAAGAACTGTTCAACGCATCATCTATAAAACTGTTTATTCCATTTGGGATGGATAAGTTACCATCTGTATAGTATTTGGGGTCCGTGGTATTGTTTTGAGCTATTATATTAAGTTGATTGTATGAGTTTTTATAAATATTAAAATAATTATTAATGTTTCTATTATTAATTAAATTTATATCAGACAAAGAAAAGTTAAAATAATTACTTTTATTTTCCCATGTATAGTCTAGATTGAATCTGAAACTTGTTCTATCTATTCCAATATTTGTTTGATTTGTGGATCCTAGACTAATAAAAGACTTGCTATCAGAACCAAATTTTTTGGTCAAATTTTTAAAAAATATGAATTTTGGAAGTTTGAGTGTTGCATCAAAATAAACCTGTGATATTGTTACGTCGTTAGATTTTCCAATTGATCCAACTGCAGACAATTGCAAGTTCTCTCCATTTTTAAAAATATTCCTGGATTTAAATCTGTTTTCGAAAGAAACACCAATATCCTCTATATCTGACTGTTTTATGTCGAACCCAAAACCTAATCCATATTTTTTTTTGGGATTTAAAAAAATATTGGCAGAAAGTTCATTATTTGTTTTGTCAAGATATTCATATCCGATTGATGGAAAGGAAAATAAATCTAAATTGTTTAAGTTTTGAATAGTCTTAGATCTTAATGAATCATTGAAAACCTCATTTGTTCTAAACTCAATTTGATTTGTTAGAAAACTTTTTTCCCGGTACTCATTAGATTTTTTTACATTAATAAAATTTATTTCACTTATTTTATGCTTCCTATAATTATCTCCATCTATTATGATCTTTGTGGGGAGCGAATAAATGTTTCTCGTGGAGTCAATTTGAACATCAAAAAATATTGAATTGATTTGGAAATTATATATTCCATTATTTTTCATTAAGGTGTTTATTCTATCCCTTTCCCTTTGAAAATTAGATGTTTTTAATATTCCATTTTTTTTCAAAAAAGATTTTTCAAGGTTATTTCTGTATATGGAATCAATTATTTTTGATTTTGTAATTAAGCTAACTTCCCCTGTGTAGTACTGTGGGCCTGTTTTAATATTGAAATCAACTGAAGCATATTTTTGTTTTAAATTATTTTTTAATACGTCAAAGCCAACAGTTGTTTCTAAATACCCTATGTTTTGAAAATAAGACTTGAAGTTGTTCAAACTTTCTTTAATTTTTAATGAATCGATTAGGGCAACTGGTTCACCATTTTTCAACTTCCATTGATTCCAATTTTGATAATAGTTCTTGAGTTGTAAAAATTGTTTATTGGATAAGAATTTTTTTAAGCCTTTTCTATTATTTCTATTATTTTCCCAAACTCTAAAAGTACTGTCAGAATTTTCAATAGCCGATTGATAAATTAATGATTGTAGTGGAACTCCTAAAAACTTATTATTTTCTTCCAAAATAATCAATCTGTCTAATGAATCGTTTTGTATTAGTTTATCATTGATGAATACTCTATTTTTTTCAAGAACATAATCATTTTCATCTAAATTTTTAGTAATTGAACAAGAACCAAAAAATATAACTAGAAAAAAAATGCTTATTATTTTTAAAAAATTTATTTTCATATATATTTTCAAAAATACACCTAATTAAATGGTTACCAAAAATCAAATTAATCTCATCAGACAAATTAAACGTAAAAGAAACAGGAAAGAAAAAAAATTATTTATTGTTGAGGGCAAAAAATCAATTGATGAGTTTTTAAGTTCCGATTATAAACTACATAAAATCTATTCAACAAATCCTTCTGAGTTTAGTGTAGATAATATCGTTAGTATTAGTTCCTCTGAACTTTCCAGGCTTAGTTCATTAAAAAAACCGAATAAACATATTGCAGTTTTTCATCTTAAAAACCAAATTTTACAAAAAAAAAATTTCTATTTACTTTTTGATCGAATTAATGACCCTGGCAATCTAGGAACAATCATACGTACATGCCACTGGTTTGGTGTAGACCAAATTATATGTAGTGTTGACTCAGTTGACTGCTACAACAATAAAGTTGTTCAATCTTCCATGGGATCATTATCTAAAGTAAATGTTGTATACACTGACTTAATTAAATTTATGAAAGCAACGAACAAAAAGATAATAGGAACGTCTTTGAATAGTAAATCAATCAGTGATTATAGCTTTCAAAATTTTGATGGTATTATAGTTTTTGGATCAGAATCAAATGGAATTTCTGAAGAGATAAAAAAAGAAATAAGTAATTATATCTCAATCCCAAAGACAGCTAGTAGTTCTTCCGCAGAAAGTCTAAACTTATCAATTTCAGTTGCTATCTTTTTAAGTAAAATTAAAGGTATTTAGTAGAAACTCAAGTTTACAAAAATTGCCCTGGTAAAAAGTTTATCAACATATCCAGTCCATGGATTGTCGGGAATATTCTTCTTTTTCTCGTTTCTAAGTGAGAAAACTCCTCTGACCGATGGTGAAAATTTAAAATATCTTAAGTAAAAATCAATTCCAAATGATAGTTCATAGTAAAAATTAGTTCTATTAAAGTGATTATTTACTATCCCATAGCTTTCTAAATTATTATCTACATTACCCAAATTTAAAGATGTAGAAATACCACCTTTAAGGTATGGTCTAATGTTACCAACTCTTTTGGAGCTGTATTTAATTAATATTGGCAAGTGAATATTGTTAGATTTAACTTTCCAAATAGTGTCATTATAATTTGTAAATTGACTTCGCTCATTAAAAATTAATTCTTTATTATTTGAGTACAGTCCTGGCTCCAAACTAAGTCTAATTTTATCACTAATTTTTAGCTCCCCAATTAAACCAACATTAATCCCAGTTCCTCTGTTTATCTTGATTGAGTATTCAGGATTTACGTTGTAGTTTATTTTAAAATCATATTGATTAAAACCTACGTAGTACCCAAATCTAATTTTTTTTTCGTCAAAACTTGGCAAGTTTGTAAACTGTGAGTTTGAGACCTGTAAAAAAAGAAAAAAATATAATGCAAAATATTTAAACATATAACTTGATTACAAAACAAAGGAAGTAAATAATTTTTTAATTAAATCTTTAAAATCAAGTATATTTGTTGGAGTATCAAACTTACAATAATGAGAATTGTTATTGCCGGTGCAGGTGAGGTTGGATTACATTTATCTAAACTGCTTTCTTCTGAATCACATGATATTACATTAATTGATAATAATCAAATTAGTTTAAAAGACGGTGAAAATTATCTTGATATAAAAGTTATTAATGGAGATTCTTCATCACCAAAAACTTTAAAAAAATCTGGTGTATCCAGTGCAGACTTAGTTATTGGTGTTACTGCAAGCGAATCTGTGAATTTATTGACGTGTTTTCTTTCCAAAAATTTAGGCGCTAAAAGAACCATTGCTAGGATTAATAACGCTGAATTTATTGAAGACTCAAGTGAATTTGATCTTGAGGCATTGGGTGTTGATGCAATGATTTCACCTGAAAATCTAGCATCAGAGGAGGTTAAGTTATTGGTCAATGAGTCAGGATTCACAAATAGTCATGACTTTGAGGATGGCGCATTAAAAATGATGGCTGCAAAAATACAAAGTGATGCTCCATTTGTTGGTAAGACAGTTATGGATGCTGCAATGGTTTATCCTGGAATCAAATTTATGCCAATAGCAATTGAAAGAAGTGGAACCCACAATGCAATTATCCCCCGTGGAAGTACAATTTTCAAGAGTGACGATCATGTTTACTTTGTTACATGTGATGACGGGGTGGATGAACTTTATAAACTCATGGGTACAGAGAAGGGTAAAATTGAAAAAATAATGATTTTGGGAGGGGGAAGGGTAGGTTTTAAAGTTGCTAAAGAATTAGGGGAGCAGGGTTTGAATGTGAAATTGGTTGAATCTGATAAAGAAAAAGCAGAAACTATTGCTGACTTACTACCTAACGTTCTTGTACTCAATATTGATGGAACTAGAGTTGACCTTTTGAGTGAAGAAAGATTGGAGGAAATGGATGCATTTATTGCTACCACTGGTGATTCACAAAAAAATATAATGTCTTGCTTAATGGCTAAGTCAAAAAATATCAAAAGAACTATAGCTATTGTTGATAATACAGATTATTTTGAATTGTCTGAGTCCATTGGTGTAGACACTCTTGTTAACAAAAAACTCTTGGCAGCTAATGAAATTTTCAGATTCATACGAAAGGGAAATGTTCTTGAACTTAACAAACTAAACAATATGAATGCTGAAGTTTTGGAGTTTTTGATTTCAAAGGATTCCAAAGTGAAAGGAAAAAAAATAAAGGATTTAGATTTTCCTAGAGCATCTATTGTAGGTGGAGTTATTAGAGATGGTGTAGGTATGATAGCATTAGGTGATTTTAAAATACGTAAAGGAGATAAGATATTAGTTTGTTCTTTGTACAGCGCAATTAATAAAGTTGAAAAACTCTTTCGCTAGTCATGAGACTAAATTTTAAATTAATACTATACATAATTGGTTTACTACTAATTTTTAATGGTTGTGCTATGACAGTCACTGCATTAGTTAGCTTTATATTTAATGATGGTGTTGTAAATGAAATCGTCTCGTCTGCGGCTATATTGATTTCTCTAGGTTTGATTTTAATGGTTTCCAATAAAAATAATATTAGGCAAATCAATAAAAGAGACGGCTATATAATTGTTACTGTGGGATGGTTAACAATGATTTTTTCAGGTATGTTGCCATATTATTTAACCAATTCAATCGAATCATTCTCCAATATCTTTTTCGAAACAATGTCGGGATACACAGCTACTGGCTCAACAATTTTAGATGATGTTGAGTCCCTTCCAAAGAGCATTATTTTTTGGAGAAGTATGACTCATTGGCTGGGCGGGATGGGAATAATAGTTTTAGCAATCGCAATTTTACCATTATTGGGAATTGGTGGCATGCAATTATTTTCAGCTGAAGTACCTGGCTCAGGCATTAGCGGAGATAAAATTCATCCAAGAATTAGTGCTACAGCAAAAAGACTTTGGTTGATTTATTTTGGTCTTACAACTCTTGAAACAATAGCATTAAGTATTGCTGGAATGAGTTTTTTTGATGCTTTGAATCATTCAATGAGTAATATTGCAACAGGTGGTTTTTCTACTAAAAATGAAAGTTTAGCATATTGGAATTCAATCCCTTCAATTCAATATATAGTGATCTTTTTTATGATTTTAGCTGGAACAAACTATCTATTAATTTATTCTGCTCTGATTGGTAATTTTAAGAAGTTATTTTCGAATACAGAGTTTTTGTGGTATGTATCTTTCATATTGATTTTTGTTATTGTTACGTCTTTTAGTATTTATAACTTTGTTGATTTACAACAAACAAGATTTGAACATCCTGAAATTTTTGGAAAGTTTGAATCTAGTTTTAGACATGCTTTTTTTCAAATTGTTGCAATAATCACAACAACAGGCTTCGTTACTGCTGATTTTGCTGGATGGACACCATTCCTTACTATGTTGTTCTTTGGATTGATGTTCCTAGGAGCCTCCTCTGGATCAACATCTGGTGGAATTAAAATATCTAGGCATTCAATTCTTATTAAAAATGGATTTCTAGAGTTCAAAAAGGCACTTCATCCAAACGCAGTTTTACCCTTAAGATATAACCATAATGTTGTAAAGAAAGAAGTTGTTATTAATATCCTAGGATTTTTTATGCTTTACCTAATACTTTTTATTATTGGAGCTGGCGTTTTAAGTATACATGGGTTAGACTTCATTTCAGCAATAGGTGGCTCAGCTGCTTCAATTGGGAATGTTGGACCTGCACTTGGTTCTGTTGGACCTGCATTCACTTACACTGACCTTACACCTTTTGCTAAAATTTGGTGTTCATTTCTAATGTTGGTTGGTAGATTGGAACTTTTTACTTTCATGATAATATTCTCACCATATTTTTGGCAAAAACTTTAGAAAATACTTTTTATGCGTTCAATAGCCTTTTTAATATTTTCTCTTGAAGCCGCATAGCTGATTCGTATATTATTTGGGGAACCAAATGCTTCACCAGTTACTGTAGCAACATGAGCCTTTTCAAGAAGAAACAAAGAAAAGTCAGTTGAATTTTTAATTTCAAAACCATCAATAATTTTCCCAAAAAAATAGGAGACATCAGGAAAAATATAAAATGCTCCATCTGGATTATTTATTTCAAATCCTTTAATTTCTGAAAGCAGATTAATAATTAACTCTTTTCTTTCACTGAACTCGTCTATCATATATTTGATCTGATTAACATTTGCATCCAGAGCTGCAATAGTGGCCCTCTGGGCAATACAGTTTGCTCCACTGGTTGACTGACCCTGAAGTTTAGTACAAGCCTTTGCAAGCCATTCTGGAGCACCTAGGTATCCGATTCTCCATCCTGTCATTGCAAACGCTTTTGCAACACCATTTACGGTGATTGTTCTATTATACATCTTAGGAATTGATGCAAAACTAAAGTGTTTTACACCATAATTAATATGTTCATAAATTTCGTCTGACAAAACAAAAATTTCGGGATAGTCCATAAGCATCTTACCAATTTCTCTCAGTTCATATTCATTATATATTGAACCACTAGGATTATTTGGAGAGTTTACAATAATCATTTTAGTTTTGAACGTAATATTATCTTTTATTTTAGAGGCCGGGACTTTAAAATTTGAAGTAATATCGCTTTCAACTATAATAGGTATACCTCCACAAATTTCAATCATAGCTGAATAACTTACCCAAAATGGAGCCAACAAAATGACTTCATCACCAGGACTAATCATTGATTCAATAACATTTGCAATAGATTGTTTTGCGCCAGTTGAAACAACAATTTGGCTTGCTGAGTAATTCAAATTGTTATCTCTTGAGAATTTCCTTGATATAGCTTTCTTTAAATCAACATAACCATCAACTGGTGTGTAAGAATTATAATTATCATTAATAGCTTTAACCGCCTCCTCTTTGATGAATTCTGGTATGTTAAAATCAGGTTCCCCTAAACTCAGGCCTATTACATCAACACCTTTACTTTTCAATTCTCTAGCTTTTGCAGCCATAGCAAGTGTGGCAGATGGCGTTAAATTGTTAACCTTATCAGTTAGAAATTTATTCATAAAATAGCTTTTCGAATCAAAGATATTTAAAATAGAGTATTTTAGATATTGATTGCTAAGAAAATGAGTCTAGATTTATTTCAAAAGTTTGGTCTTACAAAACAACAATACAATCTATTAATCCATTTTGAGGAATTAATTTTTGATTGGAACAAAAAAATAAATTTGGTTTCAAGAAAAGACATAAATAATTTTCAAACAAATCACATAGCTCACTCGTTATCAACCTCTCTGTATTTTAAATTTGAAAGCGGCACAAAAGTTTTAGATCTTGGTACTGGTGGAGGACTGCCTGGCATCCCATTGGCGATAATTTTTCCTCACGTTGATTTTCACTTAATTGATAAAGTTCGAAAGAAAATTACTGTTGTAGCTGATATTGTTAAAAAACTAAAATTAAAGAACGTAAAAACCGATTGGATCAATGTGAATGATCTTAATCGACGCTATGATTTTGTTATTTCAAGATCTGTTGCATCTTACCATAAAATTTTCAATCAATGCGAAAATATTTTTTTAAGTAAAAACAAAAATGAATTTGAAAATGGCTTTATTTTATACAAAGGCGGGAATATTAGTGATGAGTTTAAAGGGGTTGCAAAATATCATACATATGAATTGTTTAAGGAAATGAATGTGGATTTTTTTAAAGAAAAAAAAATTGTCTATGTCCCTAATCCATATACTGGTACTTGAATTCTGTAGGTGGATTGTGGGTTGTACTAATCAATCTTGGGCTTACCCACCTCAATAAATTAAGTTTGGAGCCTGCCTTATCATCAGTCCCAGAAGCTCTTGAACCTCCAAAAGGTTGTTGGCCAACAACTGCCCCGGAACATTTATCGTTAATGTAAAAATTACCAGCGCTGTAGACAAGTTTTCTTGTCGCGTAATCAATACTATTTTTGTCCTCTGAGATGAATGCTCCAGTTAACGCGTACTCAGAAGTAGAATCAACCGTATTCAACATTTCTTTCCATTTACTGTCATCATAAATAAATATGGTGATTACTGGTCCAAAAATTTCTTCCTGCATTGTTTTAAATTTTGCATTTTTAGTTATTATGATTGTGGGTTCAACAAAATATCCAACTGAATCATCACAATTTCCACCATATATAATATCACAATCGTTACTTTCTTTCGCATATTTTATATAATTTGATATTCGCTTAAATGCATCTTTGTGAATGACCGCAGTCATAAAATTATTGAAATCAATTGGCGATCCCATTTTAATTTTTTTAGTTTCCTCAACGACTTTTGAAATTAATTCATCAGATATCGATTTTGGAATATATATTCTTGATGCGGCCGAACATTTTTGTCCCTGATATTCAAACCCTCCTCGGATTATTGCTGTGGCTGCAGAATCAATTTTAGCAGAGGGATGACAAAAAATAAAATCTTTTCCACCGGTTTCACCGACTATTCTGGGATAATCACGATAAATAGATATATTGTTGCCAATTTTTTTCCAAAGCTCTTTAAAAACAGTTGTTGATCCAGTAAAATGAAGTCCTGAAAACTCTGGATGAGACAGTGCAATTTCAGAAATTAAAATAGGATCACCTGAAACCAAATTTATAACTCCGGGAGGTAAACCAGCTTCTTCAAAAATATCCATAATAATCTTAGCTGTGTACATTTGATTATCACTGGGTTTCCATAAAACTACATTACCCATAAGAGCTGCACTGGCACATAAATTTCCTCCAATTGCTGTAAAATTAAATGGTGTAACAGAGTAAATGAAACCCTCCAGAGGCCTGTACTCTAGAATATTAGTTTTTCCTGGTCCATCAATAGGTTGTTCATTATAAATTTCTGTTAAATATGAAACGTTAAATCTCAAAAAATCAGCAAATTCACATGCAGCATCAATCTCAGCTTGAAATATATTTTTCGATTGTCCAATCATTGTACCTACTGTTATTTTTGCTCTGTATTTTTTTGAAACTAGATCTGCAGCTTTTAAAAAAATATCACATCTTTCACTCCAATGCATATTTGACCATGATTCTTTAACTTTTAAATTATTTTTAATAGCATTTTCAACATGTTTTTTATTAGCAACACTGTAGGTGCCTACTACATTTTTGTGATCATGTGGAGGAAGAATATTCTTTCTATCATTTGTTAAAATTTTTTCACTCCCGATGTAAAGTGGTATGTCAACTCTAGAATTAAACATTTGATTATATGTTTCTTCAACATCTGATCTTTCTTTTGAACCTTTCATGTAAGAAAGCACAGGTTCATTTTTTGCTTGATATATCTTGATTTGTTCCATTAATTTAGAATTTCTGGGTGAGTTAGTTTTATTGGCGGAAAATATGCTTTAAACTTTTTAGAATTATCTAAGCTGATCATTGAAAAATATCCATTAACGATTCCAGCTTTAGATTTTAAAAAATGATCTAAATATATTTTTACTTTTTTTCCTGGTTTTAATTGGGGCTTACTTGTAAATTTTAAAATAGAATCTTTTTTAAAAAAAGGTTCTAAAATACTTTTATAATTTGATAAAATCTGAATATTTGAATTACCAAAATTATGTACAACGATTGATGATCTAAACAGGTAGAGTAGTTTGTTTTGTTTAAAAAAAGGTTTTTTAAATTTTGATTTTACAGATATTCTAATTCCCTTAATATTTTCAATTTGTGTATTTTTTTTTTGCATAAGACAACCAACCTAATTTACAATTTTATTTGAATTGTTTTCTCCAAAACCTATAATTTTATAATATCTATCAGTAATTTTTTTTTCATATAATATGGCTTTATAATTATTTTCAGTTTGCCAAAAATTTGACAGATCCTTAAACCCATTTTTTGTTTTAACAACATATTTATAATTGTACAACCCTTGCTTCAGAACTAAATCCTTTGTATAATAATTCTTATTCTCTTTTTTCATTTTATATTGCTCTGATATTTCATTGTTGTTGAATTCTCCAATTATAAAAATATCGTTTTCATAATTTTTATTTGTTCTGAGAGAAAAAATTACATTTGAATAATCTGCGCAAATATTTTTTTCATAACAATCTGCATTTAAAATATATGCTCCATCCAAATCGGGTTGTAAGGTATATATTGATTCTTGAAAATCAGTGAACAAAGTAGTATTGTAAATTTTTTTGAAGTCGACTTGTTTGATTTCACTCGAGGTTAAAAGAATGTTTTTAGAATCAAAGTATAAATATTCTGATCCTCCGTCAAATTTTATATTGTCATAAATCAATTTTGACCCTGTTTGTAGTCTGGGTTTGGAAAAAATTTTATTAGATTTTAAATTGTTGTTTCGTACAATCGATAATTTATATTCACTTGAACTATTGAAAATAACATTATCAAGATTGGTAAACACAACTTGAAGATTTTGAGAAATAGGTAAATCAACTATTTCTTTTGATCGTGTTATATTAATTATTCCATTATATACATTATCTTTTAGAACAATTTTCCTTTCAAAAATTTGGTTATAATTCTGATCAAAAACTCTTATTATGTAATTCCCATCAAGCTTAATTTTTAAACTCCTATTTGGAATTTGGAAATTAAAATTTGTATATGATTGATATGTATTTTGTGAAAAAAAATAATTATCAATTCTTATGTCGTCGTAACCCTCAATGTACTCAAATTTTGATATGTCAGATGAATTCCACTCATAATCACAATGCGTTATCGTGTAGTAATAATCAACTTTTTTTTTACCCAAAATATCGAAGCTTATGTTGATAACATCATTTTTATCAAATATGAAATTTGATTTTAGATGACCATTGGATTTAACTTTGATGCTCTTTACAATATTTGACTGAGAGAAAAGAAGATTTTGTAGAAAAAAAAATAATAATATTGAGGCAATTTTTTTAATCATTTTTTTTTTAAAAAAACTATGTAATAATAGTGATAATTATTTTATTGAATGCCATTAAATTAATAACTTTGTGTTCGAAAGATTTAATGGATTTATGTCACAAGACATCTCTATCAAAAAAGGTTTGTCCATAAATATAAAAGGTGCTGCTGAAAAAGAATTAAAAAAAATTTCTTTAACAAAATTTTATGCCCATAATTTAGATGATTTTCACATGCTAATACCAAAGCTTGAAGTTAAGGTTGGTGATTATGTCAAAAGAGGACAACCATTGTTTTATTCAAAAACAAATGAGTCAATAAAGTTTGTTTCAAATGTATCCGGTTACGTTAAACAGATAGTTAGAGGAGAGAGGAGAAAAATTTTGAATATTATAATCGAGTGTGACAAAAAAGACTCAATAGTAACAAATAATATTCAACCCCTTTCTAAATTAGATTTTGAGTCCATAATTAAATCTTTATTAAGTTCTGGATGTTGGCCTTTCATAAAGCAAAGACCATTTGACATTATTGCTGATCCAACAAAAAAACCTAAATCAATTTTTATTTCATGCTTTGATTCTGCACCTCTAGCTATTGATTATAAATTTATTTTAAATGATCGCTTGGATCATTTTAAATATGGACTTGAAGTTTTGAAAAAGTTAGTATCTGGAAATTTATATTTGGGTTTGAATAGTTCCCAGTCAGACCTGGCCAAACAGTTAACAAATTTCAATCTCAATTACTTCAATGGACCGCATCCAAGTGGAAATGTTGGTGTCCATATTCATCATATTGATCCAATTAATTCTGGTGAGGTTGTTTGGATTTTAAACCCAGAAGATGTTGCTATTATTGGTGAATTTTTTGAGACTGGTCAATTCAACCCAGTAAGAACGGTAGCTGTTTCAGGTCCACCTGTTAAAAATCCGAAATATTACAGGACAATTATTGGAGCAGAATTAAAATCAGTTCTTTCAAGTGTTGATTTAGAAGAAGGTTCAGAACTCAGATATATTAATGGCGATGTTTTAAGTGGAAAAACAGTAAGTTCTAATGGGTTCCTCGGTTTTTACAATAATAATTTGTCTATTCTCAGAGAGGGTAATAATTATAAACTTTTTGGTTGGATACCGTTCATTAATAATAAGACACCAAGTATTTACAAGACCTCATTCTCTTGGCTCAGCAATGGAAAACCAAAAGAATATGATACGAACTTAAATGGAGAGGAGAGAGCCTTTGTCGCAACTGGAGAAATGGAAAGTGTGTTTCCCATGGATGTTTACCCAATGCAACTGATTAAGGAATGTTTGATAGGTGATATCGAAAAAATGGAAAAACTTGGTATCTATGAAGTCTCACCCGAAGATTTTGGACTAATTGACTATTCATCATCTTCAAAAATTGAAGCTCAATCCATAATAAGAGAGGGTTTGGATTATTTATATAAAGAAACACAATAGTATGAATATTAGAAGTATAGTTGATAATTTAAAAAAGCCTTTTGAAAAAGGTCAAAAATTAGAAAAGTTTTACCCTGCGTTTGATGCATTTGAAACATTTTTATTTGTTCCCAACCACACATCAAGAAAAGGTGCTCATATCAGAGACGCTATTGACTTAAAAAGAGTCATGATAACTGTAATTATTGCATTGCTACCGGCCTTGTTTTATGGTATTTATAATACCGGATACCAATATTTAGTTCAAACAACGCAGTCATTCACAGCTGTTGATGCAATTCTTCATGGTTCTTACAAAATAGTTCCAATGATTGCAGTTTCATATATTGTTGGTTTATCCATAGAGTTTTTATTTGCCATATTAAGAGGTCATCAGGTTAACGAAGGTTACCTGGTCACAGGGCTTCTTATCCCTATGATTATGCCAGTTGATATTCCTCTCTGGATGGTAGGGGTTTCTGTTGCATTTGCAGTTGTTATTGGCAAGGAGGCATTTGGTGGTACAGGTATGAATATTTTAAACCCTGCATTAACCGCAAGAGCATTTGCTTTTTTTGCCTATCCCACATATATGTCTGGAAATCAAGTATGGGTGTCTGAAGCTTCCAATGTTGATGGAGTTTCAGGTGAAACAATTCTTGGTATGTTGGCTGCAGGTAACTCACCAGAGCAGTTTGGTGTCCTAGAAATGTTCGTTGGATCAATTCCTGGATCCATTGCTGAAACATCTACATTGATGGTATTAATTGGTGCATTTATTCTTATTTATACTGGAATTGGTAGTTGGAGAATTATGTTAGGTTGCGTAATTGGTGCTGCCATAACAGGCCTTCTTTTTAACTTATGGGCAGCAAATGCATTAATGAGTTTTGATTGGCATCATCATCTTATTGTTGGTGGTTTTGCTTTCGGTGTTGTTTTTATGGCAACTGATCCAGTTTCAGCTGCACAAACAGTTAAAGGAAAATGGATTTATGGAATCCTAGTTGGTGTTTTATGTATTTTAATAAGAGTTTTCAACCCGGCATATCCTGAGGGTGTAATGTTGGCCATATTACTCATGAATGTTTTTGCACCCACTATTGATCACTATGTTATTGAGGCCAATGTGAAAAGAAGAGAAAATAGGTTAAAAACACAATTAAGAACAGCATAATGAGTAGGGATTCAAATTTATACACTTTTTTATTTGTTGGAATCATGATAGTTGGTATTGCTTCTATTTTAGCATATACCTCTCAGACACTGAAGCCGATGCAGGATGAAAATGTAAAAAATGAAAAAATGCAAAATATACTTTCCACAGTAGGTATAAATGTCAGCAGAGAAGAGGCTGAGAAATCATATAAAAAATATATTGTTGAAGAACTTGCCTTAAAAATTGATGGGTCAATAAATGAGAATATTAATCCATTCTCAGATCTTAATTTGGCTAAGGAATTGAAAAAAGATTATGAGGATCAGCACTTTCCATTATATGTTGCCGAAATTAACTCTGAAAAGTATTATATCATCGAACTACGTGGAACTGGTCTCTGGGATGCAATTTGGGGTTATATTTCATTAAAATCTGATTTTAATACAGTTAATGGTGTTTCTTTTGATCATAAAGGTGAAACTGCAGGATTGGGAGCAGAAATAACAAAAGATTGGTTTAAGGAAAGTTTTAAAGATGAAAAAATATTTAACTCCGATGGTGAATTAGTTGGTATAACAGTTTTAAAAGGAAATAACGATCCTAATAACATTGATAAAGATGACCATGAGGTCGATGCAATTTCTGGTTCCACAATTACAGGTGATGGAGTTACTGATATGATTTATGAAAGGATTAATAATTATTTGCCCTATTTATCCTTAATTAATGATAAAGTTTCAATGAGATGAAAAGAGTAAACAATAAAAAACCGTCTTTTTTATTCATTGGAAGAAACTCTGCAGAGGGTATTTTCTCAAAGAAAAATAAGAAGTTACTTTCTGATCCACTTGATGATAATAATCCCATCACAGTTCAAGTTTTAGGAATATGTTCAGCTCTCGCAATAACTGTTCAATTAAAGCCTGCTGTAGTAATGACTGCATCTGTGATTTTTGTAATGGCTTGCAGTAATGTCATAATCTCTTTACTGAGAAATCTTATTCCTAACAGAATCAGAATTATTGTTTTTTTGGTTGTTATATCTTCTTTAGTTGCACTTGTAGATCAGTTTTTAAAAGCATATGCCTATGATGTTAGCAAAGAACTTTCAATATTTATAGGTTTAATTGTTACTAACTGTATTGTCATGGGAAGGCTGGAAGCTTTTGCCCTAGGTAATGGAGTTTGGAAATCATTTTTGGATGGAATTGGAAATGCTATTGGGTATGGAATTATCTTAATTTTAGTTGCTTTTTTTAGAGAACTTTTAGGTTCCGGTAACTTATGGGGAATGCAAGTTGTACCAGATTTCCTATATGAATCATGGTATGTAAACAACGGATTAATGCTTTTGTCACCAATGGCACTGATTACAGTCGGTATAATAATTTGGATCCAAAGGTCATTTAATAAAAAATTAATTGAAAAAGGTTAGTATAAAACTATGTGGGAAGATTACGCTAATTTATTTATAAAGAGCATTTTCATCGAAAATATGGTTTTTGCATATTTCTTGGGAATGTGCTCATATTTAGCCATTTCTAAAACCCTCAAGAATGGGGTTGGTATGGGCCTTGCCGTTATTTTTGTTTTGACCATAACAGTGCCTTTAAACTACTTGATATATGAGTATTTATTAGTTGATGGTGCTTTGTCATGGATTGGTCCTGAATATGCTCAGCTTGATTTAAGCTTTTTAAGCTTAATAATGTTTATCGCAGTTATTGCATCTATGGTTCAACTTGTTGAAATGATCGTTGAAAAATTTTCTCCCGCTCTCTATGGCTCTTTGGGTATATTTCTCCCCCTTATTGCTGTAAACTGTGCGATTCTAGGTGGCTCACTTTTTATGCAGATCAAAGATTTTTCGGGTATTTCTGAGGCAGCAGTTTATGGGTTTGGTTCTGGAGTAGGGTGGTTTTTAGCAATTGTAGCAATTGCTGCAATCAGAGAAAAAATCGCATACTCAAATGTTCCTGCACCTCTAAAAGGCTTGGGCATAACTTTTATAATAACAGGTTTGATGGCTCTTGGATTCATGAGTTTTATGGGAATTAAATTGTAAATAATGGATATCTCAACATACATATTAATTAGTACATTAATATTTATAGTAATTATTTTCCTATTGGTTGCCATGCTTTTGGGAGTCAAAGCCAAGTTATTACCCTCTGGACCAGTCAAGATTTTAATTAACGATGAAAAAGAAATTGAGGTTAGTTCTGGTAGCACTCTGCTTTCAACTTTGGGTGACAATAAAGTTTTCTTACCATCTGCATGTGGTGGGGGTGGTACATGTATACAGTGTAAATGTATTGTAAATGAAGGTGGAGGGGAAATCTTACCAACTGAAAAACCCCATTTTTCAAGAAAAGAAATAAAAGATGGATGGAGACTTGGGTGTCAAGTAAAGGTCAAGGAAAATATGAATATTCATGTACCAGAGGAAGTTTTTGGAATTAAAAAGTTTGAAGCAAAGGTTGTAAGAAATTTTAATGTTGCTTCATTCATCAAAGAGTTTGTTGTTGAACTCCCTGAAGAAATGAATTATAAGGCAGGTGGATACATCCAAATTGAAATACCCAAGTGTGAAGTCAATTACAAAGATATTGACATAACATCACACCCAAAAGAGCATCCCGATGATCCTGAAAAGTTCAAGTTAGAGTGGGATAATTTTGGACTGTGGGATTTAAAAATGAAAAATGATGATGATGTAGAAAGAGCTTATTCTATGGCGTCCTATCCGGCAGAGGGTAAAGAAATTATGCTAAATGTGAGAATCGCTACACCTCCCTGGGACAGAAAATTGAACAAATGGATGGACGTAAACCCTGGAATTGCCTCGTCTTACATATTTTCAAAAAAACCTGGAGAAACTGTTACAATTTCAGGTCCATATGGAGAATTTTTCATAAATGAGTCTGATGCCGAAATGCTTTATGTTGGAGGAGGTGCAGGAATGGCTCCGATGAGATCTCATTTGTATCAATTATTTAGAACAATAAAAAGTGGAAGAAAGGTTAATTTTTGGTACGGTGGTCGATCTAAAAGAGAGTTGTTTTATGTTGATCATTTCAGAGCTCTAGAAAAGGATTTTCCTAATTTTAAATTTTACATTGCACTTTCTGAACCACTTGAGGAAGATAACTGGAAAGTTAAAGATGGTTTGAATGGTGAGGGTGACGGTTTTATTGGTTTTATCCACCAGGCTGTTATTGACAACTACTTGAAATTTCATGATTCTCCGGAAGATATTGAAGTGTATTATTGTGGTCCTCCATTAATGAATTTAGCTGTTGAGAAAATGGCATTAGATTTTGGGGTTCCCCCAGAAAACATAAGATTTGATGATTTTGGAGGTTAATTTTAAAAAACTCTTTTTCCTTTTTGTTTTATTAAATATTTCGTGTGATTATGAACCAAATTATACGCTTTTAAAAGGCTCAACTTTTGGAACATATTATCAAGTAAAATTTTTTGAAGTCGATAAAAATAATTCAACTATTGAAAAGGAAATTGACTCCATTTTTGATCGCTTTAATAGTTCACTTTCTACATACATCTCATCATCAACAATATCTAAAGTAAATAGAAATGAAAAAGTTATTATTGATGATTTATTTATTGATATTTTCAGAAAATCTAAAATAATCTATGAAAAAACAAATGGTTATTTTGATCCCTCAATAGGATTATTGTTAGATTATGCTGGTTTCGGACCAACAAAAAATCAGAATATAGTCTTAGAAGATTCACTTGCTATTATACTTAAAACAGTTGGCTTTGATAAAATTGATATTGTTGACGGACATGTAAGAAAATTAAATAATAAATCAAAACTAGATTTTAATGCAATTGCGAAGGGTTATGCTGTTGATGTAATATCTGAGTTTTTAAATTCTAAATCCATTGAGGATTACATGGTTGATATCGGTGGAGAGATAAGAACATCTGGAAAAAACCATCTCAAGGATATGTTTTGGTCGATTGCAATAGAAAACCCTATCCCAAACAAAAGTGATGACAAGTTTTATAAAAAAATTACGCTTCAGAATGCTGCAATTGCAACGTCTGGGAACTATAGAAATTTTAGGATTGATAGTGTTTCAGGAAAAAAATATGTTCACATAATCAATCCAATAAATGGACAATTCGAACAAACCAATATTTTTAGTGTCTCTGTCTTATCAAAATCCTGCTTTGTCTCAGATGCTTTTGCAACTGCTATGATGGCTGGTAGTCTTGATTATGCAAAAAAATTAACGAAAGAGAATGATGAGATTGAAAGTATGATTATTTATTTGGATGATAATGATGATCTCAAAAGTTTTATTTCAGAGGGATTTCAGGAAAATGTTTTCTAAACCTTCTTACAAAAAGGTATTATTTCCCCTTTTATTAGACCATATTTCCTTATTAATGATTTATCCATTTTCTGTGTTTGGTCAATTTTTTCAACTTTAAAACCAACTTTAATCAATTTATCATAGTAATCAGGTCCATACAGGCGCAAATGGTCATATTGACCAAAAAGTTTATTTCTTAAATTTTGATCTGAAATATCTCTTCCATCTATAGTTTTTTCTAATGTATTATCAACAGGAACTTGTAGAATTGCTTTTCCTTCATGTTTTAGAACCCTGTATATTTCCTTCATTGCTTTTTCATCATCATAAACATGCTCCAGAACGTGATTACACAATACAAAGTCAAACTCATTTTCATTAAATGGCAAGTTGCAAACATCAGCCCTAATTTCAGCGATTGGTGAATTAAGATCACAGGTTGTATATGACTCAAAGTTTTTCTTGAAAATTTTATAAAAACATTGTTCGGGGGCAATGTGTAGTATTTTATTTTCAGTATTAAAGAAATCCGTCTCTTTTTCTAGAAAAATCCAAAGAAGTCTGTGTCTTTCCAAAGATAATGTTCCGGGTGATAAGGCATTTTTTCTAAGTTTATTGTATCCATAAGGAAAAAAATATGAGTATGATTTGTTATTTATTGGATCAACAAACCTATCGCCTTTCAAAATTAGATCAAAAAAAGGTTTTAGTATAAGGCTAATTTTGATGAGAAACTTTCTTGAAAAAAAATTTAAAATAACCTTAATTATCCCCTGCATTCCATTTAAAATTTTCTTCTTCATTCGATTTTATACCGAGTGTATCGTAGATAAAATCAAAAGTTGATAATAATTTAGGTTTACCATCAATCAAAGCTACATTGTGTTCATAATGAGCACTTGGCATTCCATCCTTGGTAGATACTGTCCATCCATCTGTTGAATGAACCACTTGATCAGTACCCATATTGATCATTGGTTCAATTGCTAGTACCATTCCATCAATCAATTTTTTACCACTTCCTCTTTTTCCAAAGTTTGGGACTTCAGGCTTTTCATGTAGGTTTCTTCCGAGGCCATGACCAACAAGCTCTTTAACAACCCCATATCCTTGTGTTTCATTGTGTTTTTGGATTGAATAACTAATATCGCCAACCCTATTTCCAATTCTAAAATTATCTATTCCTTTGTAAAGGGACTCTTTCGCAGTCTTTAGTAATGTTTTTATTTCATCATTTACTTGACCAACCTCAAAGGTATATGCATGGTCTCCATAAAAATCATTCATCAATACACCACAATCTATTGAAACTATATCTCCATCTTCTAAAGGTTTTTTATTTGGTATACCATGAACAACCTCATTGTTAGTACTTACACAAAGCGTATTTGGAAAATCATACATACCCAAAAAACCTGGGACACCTTTGTTATCTCTTATAAATTCTTCAGCAATTTTATCTAGGTACAAAGTATTAATACCAGGTTTAATTTCTTTTGCAAGTATGCCTAAGGTTCTAGATACCAGTTGAGCACTTTTTTGTAATAAAGTAATTTCTTCTAAGCTTTTTAAAATAACTTTTTTAGAATCCATAATACGCATTTTCGTATCCAGACCCATCTAAAATTTTAAGAATATCTTTTTCAAAAGATTCTAGTGTTATTTCGACTATTCTATTAATCTCTTTGTCCTTTTTATAAAAAATAAATGTTGGTACATTAATTATTTCGTATGTTTTTTCATCACCATTTGGGTTCTCTTTGTTTATATCTAGGCCAATTAGATCAATATTTTTGTCTTTAATATTTAAATAATCTATTAGCTTAAAAAATGAGGGAACATTTTCACGACTATCAGAACACCAAGTTCCCATAACAACTTTTATTTTTAAATCTCTGCCTATGTATTTCTTTATTTTATCTGCTGTTACTTTATCAACACTGTAATCTTCATAATTTTTATCAAACCATGAACTATACAATACGTTTGATAAGTCTTTCCTTGGAAATTCACCAATCAAATCAACATATTCTATGTCATTTGGATCAATATTTGTCTGTTTGTTTTTTTTCATATTATCACATGAAAAAAAGGTAATTGCAAAGAGGAGTATAAACTTTTTCATATTAATATTTTTCCAGTCATTAATTTAGGTTTCTCGATATTTAATATATTTAAAACTGTTGGCGCTATATCAGCTAAAATTCCATCATCCACTTTTTCTATTTCTTTATCTACTATTATTATAGGCACTGGATTAGTTGTGTGTGCTGTATTTGCTGATCCATCATTATTAATCATAACATCACTATTGCCATGGTCAGCAATTATAATTATTGAGTAATCATTATCAATACACTTATCAACTACTTTACCCATGCATTCATCCACTGTCTCACATGCATTTACTGCAGCATTAAAATTCCCTGTATGACCTACCATATCAGGGTTAGCAAAATTAAGACAAATGAAGTCAGCTGATTTAGATTCAATTTCTGGGATAATTTTGTTGACAATTTCATAAGCACTCATTTCAGGTTTTAGATCATAGGTTGATACTTTCGGTGAATTGCATAAAATTCGTTTTTCATTTTTCAAGATTTTTTCATTTCCTCCATTAAAGAAAAAGGTTACATGTGGATATTTTTCGGTTTCAGCTATTCTGATCTGTTTTTTGTTGTTAATTGATAGAACTTCACCCAAAGTATCCTTTAATTTTTCATTTTTGTAAATGCTGTCAACATTTTCAAAATCATCATTATAAATAGTCATTGTTACCAAATCAAGGTCAACTTTTTCCATTCCATAATCAGTCATATTTTTTTGGGTAAGAGCCTCTGTCAATTGTCTGCCTCTGTCTGTTCTGAAATTAAAAAAAACAACCAAATCCCCACTTTGTATTTTGACGATCGGCTTTCCATCTTTTTTATAAATTATTGGAAGAATAAACTCATCATGGATTCCTTTATCATACGATTCTTTAATTGACCTCACGATATCATCACTTAATTCTCCAACACCATTAACCAAAAGATCATATGCTTTTTTTATTCTTTCCCATCTTTTATCGCGGTCCATTGCGTAATACCGACCGCAAACAGTGGCTAATTCAGCCGATTTGTCCTCAGTTAATTCAATTATTTCAGAAATAAAATTTATTCCAGATTTAGGATCTACGTCTCTTCCATCCGTGAATGCATGTATGAAAACATTTTTTGCATTCATTTGATTAGTTGTGTGAATTAAGTGTTTTAGATGATCAATATGTGAGTGAACTCCTCCATCTGAAACCAGACCTATGATATGAATGTTTTTCTCATCCTGAATTGACTTTTTGATTTTATTTGTCAAGACTTCGTCTTTATCAAAACTATTATTTTCAATATCATGGTTAATTTTTGCAAGTTCTTGCATTACAACTCTTCCACTTCCAATATTCATGTGACCAACTTCACTATTTCCCATTTGTCCTTTTGGTAAACCAACATGTGAGCCGTGAGTTAATAATTGTGCATTTGGATATTTTTTTAAGTAATCATCGTAATTTGGTGTGTGTGCTTTTGAGATTGCAGATTTATCTGGCTGGTTCGCAATTCCCCAACCGTCTAAAATCATAAGAAGTACTTTTTTATTAATTTTCAAGAATCTATTTTAAATTCAAATTTAGTTATAAAAAAATCATTTTAAATGGGAACTTATTCCCATAATATTTTCATCAATATATTTTTTGATAAATTCTTCATTTATGAATTCTTTTCCTGCCAATTTAGTTTTTGAAATTATAGATTTTAAATCAAGTTTGAGAAATTCTGTATGGTATAGATTTGAAACTGGTTTGTATGTATAATGCCAAGGTTCATATTCAAATCCTGGTCTTTTATCATCATCATCATAAACAATATAAAAACCAAATTTTTCAGAATTTTTATCCATCCATTTTTTCAAAGAATTAAAGATTCCACCTTCTTCATATTTTTTTGCAATCAATAAATTCTTTTCATTTTCAAAATTTTTATCAATTACATCTATTTCGGTTCCCCAGTGGTGTCGTGAAGTTCCAGGAATCGTAGAAAATCTAATTATTTCTTTAATTGCAGAGGGACCATCCAATAAAAACTCTTTTGTGAACTTTTTGTATTTGTTATTCCAGATTATTTGTTGCCTGTAAAAATCTCTAAACCCAGAAACAAGTTTGATCTTAATACCATCTTTTTCAGCTGCATCTTTCATTTTAATAAATGCATTGTAGGTTTCCCTTTCAAGTTGAATTGTGTCTCCAACAATTTTGGAGTTGTCCATTCCGGTTAAGATTTCAGTATTTACTTTTTGCGTATACATCAGCGAGCTAGCCAATAATAAGATCAATATACATAACAAATTTCTTTTATTCATAGGTATTTGAACAACATGTAATGTAAACCAATATTTCCAATAATCTTTGTTTTATTCGAATTTATATAGCCTAGGTTTAAGTAGAATTTAACAGCACTTTGTCTGGCGTTCATCCAAATGTATTTGGATTTTTTTTCACTAATTATATTTTCAATTTTACTTATTATTTTTGTGCCAATACCAGAATTTTGATACATATCATAAACACAAAGACCTCGCAATTGAAAACATTCTCTTTCATCATTTATTTTACAATTGTTTTTAATTAAGGATACGCCACCAACAATTTTATTTTCAATAAATGCCCCAACATGAATAGAGTTTGTTCTAGTGTCACCTTCGAAAGTGCACATTTGGGGATCTAACCCATTTCGAAGAACTTTACTCCTTATATCATGTAATTCATTAGAATTGATAATTTTTATTTGTATTTTCAAAGTAAGTTTTATTAGTTAAAATAATTAAAAAAATGATGCGGAAGTAGCTCAGCTGGTAGAGCGTCAGCCTTCCAAGCTGAATGTCGCCGGTTCGAACCCGGTCTTCCGCTCAATAACATATGAGAATAATACTAATACTTTTAATCCTTAGTCAATGTTCAATCAAAAATGAACAGAGTGAATGGGAAACGATATTTAATGGAAAAAATTTAGATGGATGGACAGTGAAGATTAAGGGTTATCCTAGCGGTGAAAATTTTGGAAATACTTTTAAGGTTGTTGATGAAGCGATTCAAGTTTCATATGAAAATTATGACAACTTTGATTTTAAATTTGGTCATATTTATTATACCGAAAAGAAATATAAAAATTACCACCTAAAATTAGAGTATAAATTTTTTGGAAATCAAGCAATTGGAGGTGAAGGCTGGGCAACCAAAAACAGTGGGATTATGTTTCATAGTCAACATCCTGAAACCATGTTGATTGATCAATCATTTCCTGTAAGCCTCGAAGCTCAGTTTTTAGGTGGTCTTGGTGATGGAAAAAGACCAACAGGTAACTTATGTACACCTGGTACTGATGTAGACATAGATTTTGAAAAAGTAAAAAGCCATTGTACTCAATCTTCTTCTGAAACATACCATTCTGATGATTGGGTAAAAGCAGAAATCATTGTTTACAACGATTCAATTGCTCATCACATTATAAATGGAAAAACAGTTTTAACTTATACAAATTTGAGGTATGGTGATGATGGAAGATTACCTGAGAATTTGCTTAATATGAAAGATAAAAAGTTATCTGAGGGCTACATATCTATGCAATCTGAAAGTCATCCTATAAAATTTAAAAATATTAAAATCAAATCATTGGACTAACATGAGATTTTTATTAAATATCCTATTCTTATTTTTGTCAATAAATATTTCTTTTTCACAAGATGACTATAGAACGTGGATAAAAGGAAAAGTTCTATATAAAAATGTCAGTGTCCCATCTGCTAATGTAATTAACAATACCTCCCAGGCAGCCACAACAACCAACGATGATGGAGAGTTTGAAATGGAGGTTAAACTAAATGATAAACTTATATTTTCCTCTGTTCAATACCAAATAAGAGAAATTAATATTACGAAGGAAATATTACAAAAAAACAGAATAGTGATTGATGTTAACGACAAAATTACTGAATTAGAAGAGGTTGTTGTTACACCTGAAAATACCAAGAAATTTTTGGATTTGAAAGAGGAAGAGTTCAAAAGGTATGATTACACTTTTGATAAATCTACAAGGGTATCTAATGTAATTAACGAGCAGGGTAAGCTAAACGATGGAATAAATTTTATCAATTTATTCAAACTCATCAGAGAAAATCTCAAGCAGAACAGAGAGGAGGAAAATGTAGTTAGTTCATACAAGCCTAGTAATTTGATTAGAGAATTTTATGATGATATATTTTTTACATCCAATCTTAAAATTCCAAAAGACAAAATTGAAGAATTTTTGATTTTTTGTGATGACAATTTTCCCTCAAGGATTTTGTTAAAAAAAGATAATGAATTTGAACTAATTGATTTTTTAGTAAAGCAAAGTGAAAAATATCAAAAAATACTTAATTAGTTTTTTACCAGTAATTATTTTTAGTTTAATTCCACTAAATCACAGTGCACAAACAGCCGAATTTAAAACACTTTTTGGGGAAGTTGTAAATGACAGTATTGATATAAGTGGAATTCATGTTATTAATGCCAACTCCGGTGGTAAAACTATTACAGATCAAAAGGGAAGCTTTCAAATTGGTGTAAGAAAAATGGATTCTGTTTATTTTTCATCGATTCAAATTAAAAAACAGCTTATTGTAATAACAGATCAGATATATAGCTCCGATAGTATAAAGATTTACTTAGAGCCATTAGTTAATATTCTTGATAATGTGACGGTTCGACCACACAATCTTTCTGGAAATATAAAATCTGACCTGGCACTGGTAGATAAAAAAGATGTTTTGAATTTTGATGATGTGGGAGTCCCAGGGTACAAGGGAAAGAGAAAAGAAAAAATTGTTTTTAGAAATAATTCAAGTGTGCTTTTGAGTACACTTCTTATGCCCTTGGGAATGCCACTTAACATTGAAGCTGTTTATAAGCAACTGAGCGGATATTATGATACTTTAAGAAAGTCAAGAGCTCTTGACGCAAGAAACAAAGTTGCTGTCGATATTATTCAGTTCTATGGTTTAAATTTTTTTAAAAATGAATTCAATCGAAATGAAAATAATCTTTATGAATTTGTTATTGGAGCACTAGAAAACTCGGAAATGGAACAAAATTTTATTTATGGCAATCATGGTCTTGTTTTACAAGACTTATCAAATTTTTATAAATCCATTAGTGAAGAACTTTAAGTCAATTTTTCTTTTCATTACGCTAATATCAACAGCAGGTACTCACAAATATTATGTCAGTACAACGCTTATTGATAAAAATCAAAAAGATAATTATTACAAAGTTACTCTTAAGGCTTTTTATGATGATATTGAACTTGAATTAGGTCTCGATGACCGAGTTGTTAATTATAAAGATGAATACTCTTATTTAAAAGAACTTTTCAATGACTACTTAAAGAAAAATTTTATTTTAATTGCCGACAATAATAAAATTAATTATGATTTTCTAGGATTTGAAAAAAGAAATGACGTGTTACAGTTTTACATGCAGTTTTCGATAGATGACGAAACAAAAAAATTAACAATTTCTAATAAAATCCTTTACAAATCTTTTGATAATCAGAAGAACCTGATTTTATATAGATCCAAACTTACACGAAAAAGTTTTATTCAATCAAGAAATAAACACACAAATCAAATTAATTTTTAGAGATAGATTTGTTATTTTTAGGTTTTCAAAAATATTTTATGAATTTTAAAAATTTAGCTTATTGTTTAATAGTTGTTTTAATTGTTCCTCAAATTTATTCTCAACAAGTTGATAACAAAAAAAATGAGAATATAAATACGAATAAATTCAGACAATTATACCAAGAATTTTCATCTCCAAATATATATAGAGCTGCATCAGGTGCGCCTGGTCCAGCTTACTACCAACAACAGGCAGACTACAAAATTAATGTCGAATTAGACGATAAAAATAAAATGATATATGGCGATGAAACAATTACCTACACGAACAATTCACCCCAAAAACTGGATTACTTATGGGTTCAGTTGGATCAAAATGTTAGAAAAAAAGATTCTCCAAGTTTAGATAGAGATTCCGAGAGTGTCGTCCCTTACTATATTCCCGATTCATTTGATAAGGAGTTTTTAAAAGATTCATTTGACGGAGGGTTCAACATAGAACATGTTCATGATATTAATAATAAACCGCTTGAACATATCATTAATCAGACAATGATGAGGGTTAACTTGCCAAAACCACTGTCAACAGGCGAGCAGTTTTCATTCAAAATCAAATGGTGGTATAACATTAATGATCATGTTAAACAAGATGGAAGATCAGGTTATGAAACTTTTCCAAATGATACTAATAGAGCATACATAATCGCTCAGTTTTTTCCCCGAATGTGCGTTTACAATGAGGTTGAAGGTTGGCAAAATCAACAATTCTGGGGGGATGGAGAGTTTGCTCTCCCTTTTGGAAATTATGAGGTTAATATAACTGTTCCTGCTGATCATATATTGGAGGCCACTGGAGAATTACAAAACAGAAAAGAGGTTTATAGTAAAGAAATGATGAAGAGGTTTAATAAAGCAAAAAGGTCATACGATAAACCAGTGGTCATTGTAAATCAGCAAGAAGCAATGGATGCTGAAAAGTCATTTTCAAACGAAAAAAAAACATGGAAGTTTTTGGCTAATAATGTGCGTGATTTCGCTTTTGCCACATCCAGAAAATATATTTTGGACATGATGGCTGTAAAAATTGGTACTGAGGATGTAATGGCTGTGTCAATATATCCAAGAGAAGGCAATCCTTTATGGGAAGATTATTCTACAATTACAGTCGTCGAAGCCTTAAAATCATTTTCTAAGTACACTTTTGATTATCCATATCATAAAGCAGTGTCTGTTCATGCTCATCAAATTGGAATGGAATACCCCATGATTTGTTTCAATTTTGGAAGACCCAATATTGACGGTTCATATTCAGATGATGAAAAATTTGGAATGATTGGCGTAATCATCCATGAAATAGGTCATAATTTTTTCCCGATGATTGTCAACAGTGATGAGAGGCAGTGGGCTTGGATGGATGAAGGTTTAACAACTTTTGTTCAATATCTTGCTGAACAAGAATTTGGTGAAAAATATCCGGAAATTATCGCCCCATTAGACAAATTTCCCTCTGACCGTGGTCCAGCTCAATTGATTACTGATTACATGAGTGTTGATCAAAACTTTCTTGCACCTATCATGTCAAATCCTGAGAATGTTTATTACTTGGGTCCTAATGCATATGGAAAACCGGCTGCAGCTCTCAACATTTTGAGGGAAACAATAATGGGCAAAGAACTTTTTGATTATGCATTTAAAACATATTCTCAAAGATGGATGTTTAAACACCCAACACCTGAAGATTTTTTTAGATCCATGGAAGATGCCTCGGCGGTTGATCTTGATTGGTTTTGGAGAGGATGGTTTTATACAACAGATTATGTAGATATTGGATTAAAGGAAGTTAACCAATATTTCGTCTCACCTGAGCCTGGTGAGGAGATGTTGAAAATGATGAAAGAGCAAGGAATCCCTAGAAACAGATTAAGACCATTAATTTTCTTTGAAAAATACGAGAATGATAAAAGCAATCTGAAAGATAAGTCAGCCCTAGAAAACTCTAAGCTATTGGGAAATTATTTAAATGAAAATTATTCCAAAGAACAAATTGATCAAATCGATATCCCTAAATATTTTTATGAGGTTGTTTTTGATAAACCAGGAGGCTTGGTCATGCCAATAATAATTGATATTAAATATGAAGATGGCGAAACAGTAAGAAAAAAATATCCTGCACAAGTTTGGAGAAAAAATGATAATGAAGTCAGAAAGATTCTAACATCCAACAAAAAAATCACTGAAATTGTATTGGATCCAGATAATGAAACAGCCGATATTGATGAGAGAAATAACAGTTGGCCAAAAAAAGAAGACCAAACTGATTTCGATAAATTTAAATCTAATGTTAAAGGTTAAACATGTTATATTTTATTAGCGGTGCAGAAATAATATTCGTTTTTTTCATAATTCTTATGATATTTGGTGCCGATAAAATTCCAGAAATTGCTAGAGGAATGGGTAAGGGGATTAGACAGGTCCGTGATGCTACTCAAGAGATAAAATCTGAGATAAAGAAGGGATCAAAAAACAAGGGAATTGAGACCGATAAAATCACGGAGGATATTAGTAAAGTCAAGGAAGAACTTGACGACATTACTGATTCAATTAAACGGGACCTTTAATTTTTATAAATCAAATTTAATCCATCTCTAACAGGGATAATAACATTGTGAACCCTATCGTCATTTTTGATTAGTTTGTTGAACTCTATTAATGATTTTGTTGCTTCGTCCTTGGAATTCTTCTTTAATACTTTACCACTCCAAAGTACATTGTCAGCGATAATCAAACCACCCACTCTCAATTTGTCAATGATAAGATTGTAATAATTTATATAGTTTTCTTTATCAGCATCTAAAAAAATTAAGTCAAAAGTTTCATTAATTGTTGGTATAATTTCTAAGGCATCACCACAATATTGCTTAATTGTTGCTTTACAATTCTTAAAATAATCACTTTGAATCTTTAAAAGTTCCTCGTTTTTATCAATTGTATGAATTTCACCATCAACCTCAATGCCTTCGCTGAAACAAAGTGCAGAATAGCCTGTATATGTTCCTATTTCCAACACCCTTTTTGGTTTATATATCTTAGCAATCAATGATAGAAACCTTCCTTGGAGGTGGCCGCTGAGCATTCTAGGATTTAGAATTTTTAAATGTGTTTCTTTATTTAGCTTTTTTAAATGTTCGGGTTCTTTTGAGGAATGTTTTAACAAATATTCATATAAATCCTCATCTATAAATTCATTCATTTTTTTGGTCTAGCATATTCAAAACGGTTTAATAATGATGTTTTTGCATAACCGTCAAGTCCATTAATTGTTACTGTTCCTGCTTTATCCAGTTGAATCCAACCATCCTGATGTATGGATTTTTCATCTACATACAATGTTTGTATTGCTGCAACAACTAAAACTGTGTTATTCTCTTTAATGTCGTATTCATTCAAGTACTTACATGCAAATTTCACTTTTGAGCTTTTTACAAATGGAGCTTCAAAACCATCTAAGAACTCAGGTTCAAGTTTTGTGACATCAAACTCTGAAACTTCTTTTGGGTATTTAGCTGATGTATGATGTGCATCTTCAATATCATTCTCAAAAACATGATTAACTGTAAAATATTTATTTTTAAAAATATTGTTGTAGGTATTTCTGGGAACTGTTCTTGGTCTTAGTACAAAACCTATCATTGCAGGATCACTTCCTAAATGAGTTATCGAACTAAAGATTGCAAGATTTGTATTGCCTTCCTTGTCAATTGATCCAATCAAATTAGCAGATTTGTAGCCAGTACAACTGTTTATAAGATTTAATCTATATATTTTTTCCAGACCTTTAATTTTATCTAAATCGAACTTCACCATTGTAAATATTTATTAATTTAAAATTATGAAATTTTGCAGACTGTATGGATAGAAAATTTAAAGTTGCAACCTTTATTCTTTGCATTGGAATTATCTGTTTTATTGCCTTTGAGTTGGCGGATTCATCTGTTGATAAAGAAGGAATTTTAAATGAACCATTTTTCTTGATTCCAGTTGGTTGGGTGTTGATTTTAACGGCGATGGTCTTATACATTTTTTTTGCAATCACAAAAAAATGATTCATTGAGTTAATTGATTTTGTATTTGTCATAATCAATTGCTTTTTGTTCCATTATTCTTCTGAAAAATCCATGATTGCCTTTGCCTTTAACTTTGATTTTTACAAACTTCTGATCAATGTTTAGAGTGTATTCTTGAGCGTCAACTTTGAAGATTACCAATTTGTAGTAGGGAATAATGAGAGCATATGTTTCTAAAAGTACTCTGAAATACACAATTATTCCATTAGGTCTCATTTCAATATTGCAGTAGTTTAGATTATGGTCTAAAATCAAAAGATTTTCGATATCCTTATCAGCTTTTGTGATTAAAAGTTTACCAGACCCAACTCCACCTTCTTTGATTCTTTTAAAAAGCCCAAATGGTTTGCCAACAAGCTCATTAATTTCTAACTCTTGTTTTTCATTTTTATATGAAACATTTCTTAGCATTTAAAAAGAATATTTTAATTTCGATTAACATCTACAATAAGTGAACCAAATAACAAAAAATATTTTAATGATCAGACCATCTTCATTTGGATACAATGAAGATACATCTAAGGATAATTTTTTTCAGTCAAGAGTTGAAAATATGAACAACAATGAAATTAAATTGGTTGCAATTGATGAATTTGAGAATATGTGCTCAATTTTAAGAGATAATGGGATCAATATTATTGTTTGTGAAAATGATAGGAGTAAAAATTTATCGGATGATGTGTTCCCAAACAATTGGATTAGTTTTCACAATGATAAATATGTGATTCATTCCATGTATGCTGAGTCAAGAAGAAAAGAAAAAAATAAATCTTTCATTGATAAGTTAAAAAACAATGGATTTAATTACACTCTTTTAAATGACTACACGAATTATGAAGAGGATAATGTTTTTCTGGAAGGTACTGGAAGCGTGGTTTTGGATAGAACTAATAAAGTAGCATACTGTTCAATTTCAAAAAGATCTGACATAGGATTATTTGAGAAATTTTGCTCCGATATTGGTTACAGTCCAATAACATTCACATCACATGATTCAAAAGGAGGAATTGTTTATCACACTAATGTAATGATGAGTATAGGTGATGATTTTATATTGGTGTGCCTCGAATCCATACTTGATGAGGATGAAAGAAAAAAAGTCAAAGAATCTATTGAAAGTACAGGTAGAAATATTATTGAAATTGATTTAAAACAAATGGAGTCTTTTGCTGGAAATTTACTTCAGCTTGGTGAACAAGGGAATAAAGTAATTGTTATCAGTCAATTGGCTTTTAGTTCATTAACTACCAATCAAAAACAAATTTTGTCAAGTGAATCTAAAATTTTAAATATCCCAATTCCAATTATTCAAAAATGTGGCGGTGGAAGTGTTAGATGTATGATTGCAGAATTGATATAGAAAAGATTCAAACAAACTAATATTATTTAGTGAATAAGTTATATTTGTTATTAATAAATTAACCATTAAATATGAAAAAAAATATTTCAAAAATAAGAGCTCACGATGCTATATGTGGAATGCTTTACCTTACTGGTGTTGGGTTATCTTACCTAACATCTAATTTCAATTTTTTATGGATAGTGATTGCAGTGGGTGCATTACAGGTTATTAGTCCAATTACTAAATTTTGTCCTGTTTACACTATTTTAAATAAATTGATGCCCGAAACTGATCCTATTCAAAACGGGAAGTAAAAGTTTAATAAACTAATAAGTATCTCCAAATTAGTAGATATTAGACTTTTTTTGATTTAACAAATCTAGGGGTGATTAGCTCAGTTGGTTCAGAGCACTACCTTGACAGGGTAGGGGTCACTGGTTCGAATCCAGTATCACCCACAAAAAAATATACACTGATTATCAACGTCTTAAAATCTTAAAAGTGCTCCCAAATGTTCGACTTGAACAAGTGAAAATTTAATTTTTGTAATTAGAAACCTAACATTTTATCAGAGTATTGTATCCCTTTGGTTTGTAAAGTATTTTAAATTATTAGATATTTTTTTATTTGATTTTTCTCTTATAAAATCAATTAAAATTTTATCAATGATTTTCTTATTTTCATTAGGATAAGTCATCCTAATTAGATTAACTTTTTTAATCCATTTTCTAATCTTACTAATTGAGTTTTTATTAAGTGTTTTTAGAACTTTAACTCCCATTTTGTCTAAGGCAACTGCGTTCATATGTTGTTCAAATTGATATTTCATTGGAATAACCAGTAATTTTTTTCCAAGAAATAGTGCTTCAGATGGAGTTTCAAAACCAGAATTACATATTACTCCTGAACACGACAATAAACTTTCTTCAAACTCCTCATATCCTGTAGGAAAAAATGAAATATTTCCTCTCCTATACTTCTGCTTTGTATGTTGGGAAAAAACATGCCAATTTTGTTTGTATATTTTTGAAAATATAGAATAAAGATACTCATCTGAATATGATGGTAAATATGTAGTTATATGAGAACCATTTTTAATTTCTTTATTTCTTAGGTTGGATTTAATTATTGGGAAAAAAAAATTTCTATCATATTTTTTAAAATGAAATCCATAGCCTTTCTTAATGGGTGAATAATATTTTAAAATAAATGACTGAATCAGATTCACTTTTGATCCTTTTGGTACTTTATGTGATAATAAAGAGAATTGATGACTCAATGCAATACAATTTTTTTTTCTTTTAAATAAACATGCCCAAGCAGATATAGGTTCAAAATCATTAATTATTAAATCGTATTTGTTAACTGGACAATTATAAATCTCTCTAATAAATGTTATTGGATTGAATAATTTAAATGTCTTGAAAAAATCAATTCCTCCTTTTTTTCCAAATACAAAACTCAAGCCTTTATATTGATATTTTATATCATGTTTCAATTTTAATGATGATTGAGTTCCACTAATCAACACATCAACCTCAGCTCGATTTTTAAAAATTTTAATTAATTCATTTGCTCTAATTATATGTCCGTTTCCTGTTGACTGAACTGCGTATAAAATTTTCATGATTTAAAATCTTTAAGCATAGATTCAAAAAGTTCGTTTGTTGATTTATCAATTGTTGATTTTCTTTCTTTTTTCAGATTTTTGAAATTATTAGGATCATATTCAAACAAACTCCAACTATCATTGTTGTATTCCAGTGAAGTTAAATTTTCTATCCAATCTCCAGAGTTCAAATATGTTATTTTTTTTCCCCTAATAATTTGATCCCTAATAACTGGTTGATGTATGTGTCCACAGACAACAAAATCATAATTATTTTCACGAGCTATCCCGAGAGCAATATCTTCAAATTGATTGACATATTTCACTGCTTCCTTGACCTTGTATTTTATGTATTTAGAAAATGATATTTTTCCTTTACCCCTCCATTCCCTGAAACGATTAACAGTAAAATTTAATCTAATCAAAAAATCATATCCTATTCCTCCTAATTTTGCGACCCATTTAGAATATTTCATTGTTATATCAAATACATCACCATGAAAAAACCAAGCTTTTTTACCATTTAATTTTAAAACTGCTTTATTACTAATTTTAAAATTTTTCATTCCATAACCATTAAATTTCCTAAGAACTTCATCATGATTTCCTGGTAAATAATGAATCTTGGTTCCTTTAGATAAAAAATCTAAGAGTATTCTTATTACTTTCAAATGAGATTTTGGAAAGTACTTTTTTTTGAACTGCCATATATCAATTATATCACCATTTAGAATGATTTTTTTAGGTTTGATAGTTCTCAAATAATTAATTAATTCATCAGCTCTGCACCCTCGTGTACCTAGGTGAATATCTGAAAGAACAACTAAATCTATTTGTCTTTTTTTGAACACACCATATAATATGATTATAATGTGATTCAAATGTTTTTAAAATAATAAGTTAATGTTAAAATTTAAAAATTAATCTAGACAGAATCTGTCCACATTAATTTTCATTAGTTTTGTATGAATTTGAGTGATACTACTGGGAACATAAAGTGATCCCTTTGGGAACACCCTAAAAAATTAAACTAGCATCATGAGAAAAATAATATTCATTTTAATTTTTATTCCAATCGTTTCTTTTTCTCAAATTTTTGAAAAACAACATCAACAATTAATACTTAGAGGGGCAACACTAATTAATAGTACAGGAGCACCACCACTTGGACCCGTTGATATTGTCATTGAAAACAATATAATTACAAAAATTCAAAATGTTGGTTATCCTGGTGTTCCTATAAATAATAGCAGAAGACCAAAACTAACAAATGATGGTGTTGAAATAGATTGTGAGGGTAGTTATATTCTACCTGGATTCATTGATACGCATGGTCATATAGGAGGAAGATCACAAGGTGCTAATCCTGAATATGTATTCAAACTATGGATGGCACATGGGATAACTTCAATAAGAGAACCAGGGGGTTCTCTCTCAAAAAATCTAAAATTAGAATTAAAAAATAAGAGCAATAATAATGAGATAGTTGCTCCACGAATCTATTCTTTTTCAACCTTTAATTCTAGAGTAAAATCACCTGATGAGGCAAGAGAGTGGGTTCGAAAAAATGCAAAAGAGGGCTCAGACGGTATAAAATTTTTTGGTGCTCCGCCAGAAATAATGGAGGCTGCAATTAAAGAAAATAAAAAAATAGGATTGAGATCAACAGCTCATCATGCACAACTAAATGTTGTTAAATGGAACGTATTAAATTCTGCTAGGGCAGGACTAACTTCTATGGAGCACTGGTATGGTTTGCCTGAGGCGTTGTTTAATAATCGAATTATTCAAAATTATCCTCCCAATTATAATTATCAAAATGAGCAGGATAGATTTGAGGAAGCTGGAAAATTATGGGCTCAAGCAGCAGAACCTTTTTCTGACCACTGGAATAATGTAATGAATGAATTAATTTCTTTGGATTTTACAATTTCGCCAACTTTGAACATTTACGAGGCAAGTAGAGATCTACACAGAGCTAGACGAGCTGAGTGGCATGATGATTATACCCTGCCCAGTTTGTGGGGATTCTACGCACCCAGTAGAATTTCACATGGTTCTTATTGGCATTACTGGGGAACAGAGCAGGAGGTTGCTTGGAAAGAAAATTACCGGCTCTGGATGATTTTTTTAAATGAATTCAAAAACCGTGGTGGAAGAGTCACAGTAGGATCAGACTCAGGCTTTATTTATCAGTTATATGGCTTTGCATACGTTCGTGAACTTGAGCTGTTGAGAGAAGCTGGTTTTCATCCATTGGAGGTTATACAATCAGCTACTCTAAATGGTGCTGAAACCTTAGGAATCGAAAAGTTTACTGGTTCTGTTGAGGTTGGAAAATTTGCCGATCTCATAGTGATTGATGAAAACCCCTTGGAAAATTTAAAAGTTCTGTATGGGACAGGTGCTATAAAACTTGATGATGACAATAATGTAACAAGAGTAGGTGGCGTAAAGTATACAATAAAGGATGGAATTGTGTATGATGCCAAAAAACTTTTGAAAGAGGTGAAAAATATGGTTGATTTGGCAAAAAAAGAAGCTGGTTATAAAATAAAGCAACCAGGTATTGAATAATCAAATAAATACTACTATTCTACCACAAACTTCTTTGTTGTAATGACTCCCTCGCTCGACAACTTCAAAACATGAATTCCCTTTTTAAGATTGTTCACTTCAATCTTATGGTTAAAGTTCAATGTTTTAATCAGTCGTCCTGAAAAGTCGTAAATGCTAGCATCATAATTTTTGTCACTATGACCCATTAATCGAACTTCATTTTCGGAGATTTTGAATATCCTAAAGTCCCCATCTGTTGGTAATTCAGGAATTATATCATTAGTGAAATGCAAGTAAAATCTACCATATCCATTGAGTTCAGAATTTGTATTTATTGTATAATCTTTGTTGATTTCAACGAAAGTTTTTAGAGAACGATCTTCCATGTAAACAAGCGTGCCATTAGGCAAAGTGTTTTGTACAACATCAATAGATATTTTCGATGACTTTGAGTCTATTGCCAAAGGAACTACTACGTCATTTATTTCAGAGTAGGGCAATGATTGAATTGAAAATCCAATGCCATTATCGTCTTTTAGGAGTTTTGTGTAAATGTGTGAATTTCCAACTCTAAAAACACCAGCATCATATCCAGGATCCAATCCCTTTGTGGATTGATCGGTAAATGAAATAAGTACATGTTTGTTTTCAGATTGATCATCCATTTTCAGTTTGTAATAAACCTCTCTATTTAAAACTTCAGAGTTGTTTGGTCCATTTAATGGATCACTTGGTGGAGCAACACTGCCAACAAAGCCAATTCCTCCGTCATGTTCTTGCATAGCCTCTGTGAATGAAACATTTGTATTTGATGAAGCATAAACAAAAAACCCATCTCCTGGTGCCATTTTTTCCTGGTTGTCGCCATCACTTTGATTGTAGGTATCATAATTAGATCCGTCCCATGCATATACGGCGACATATGCTCCATTTCCGAGTGCAGATGCATTTTCTGTTAAAAAATTATTGGTGGCATCACCTGAATCATCAGTCATGTTTAAATAAGATGGAAAAGGATTTCCAACAAGATTCCAATTTCCGTTAGTGCCACTCTCAGTTGTAATTGCCTGAGTTTGATCAGAATTTAACATCGTCCCTGTGAATGAAACTGTCCCCGAGGAGCTTCTCATGATTTCATATCCTCTTGTTGGAACAAGTTCATTGGCGTCTGTTGAACCTGTATTGAAAGTTACCCATCCAGCCCCACCAGCTTTATCATTGTCCCAATATCCAATTGCACTTTTTCCAGATTGAGTGGCAAGATTATCATCAATATCATTAACTACTTCACCTGTCACAGGTATCCCAATAAGAGTCCACTGACTGCCAACTAAATACTTTTTTAAGGTTATTGTTGGCGTACTTGCAGATTTTGCAATTAAACTTCCAGATTCATCTGCATCTTGTTCTATGTTTAGTGTACCACTATTGGTTAAAGAGCCTGAAACTGTTAATTTTCCGTCCTTTGAAATAGTCAAGGTTGCTCCACTGTTAATGGTTAAGTTTTGTGAAAAACCAAATATTGATATGAGTGAGAAAAAAATTAAAAATTTAGTCTTCATAATTTTCGTTTAATTTAAGCAATATTTTTTCTAATCTATTTATTTTTTTTTCTTGCTCCTTCATCTTTGCATCTTGCTCTTTCAATGCATTGATAAGTACAGGCACTAATCCTTGATAATTAACTGCTAACATTTTATTGTCGTCCTCACTGACAAGTTCAGGAAATACTTCCTTTATCTCTTGTGCAAGTACACCTATCTTTTGTTTGCCTTTCATCTCATAGGACTTACCATCTATTTGTAATAATTTAGGAAGTGTAGAACCAAGAGATACAATGTTTGACTTTAATCTTGCATCGGATGAAATTACTACATCTCCACTTACTGTAAGGTCATTGCTTACTGTAGTATCACCATTAAACATTACTTTAAAAGCATCAGACTTATTTGAGGAATCTACACCATTTCCAATCACAAAAGCAGGGGCAGATGTAGAAAATGAACTTGCACTTGTTGCTGATGAACCTGAAGAATTATATTGTCCAATTACTGTTGAGGCATAATCACTTGCTTGTGTGGTTATTCCCATTGCTGTAGAATAATATCCACTTGCTATTGTGGTCAATCCCATTGCTGTAGAATAATCTCCACTTGCTGTTGTACCACCTCCCATTGCAGTAGAACCTATTTCACTTGCTGTTGTGCCTGATCCCATTGCAGTAGAACCTATTCCACTTGCTGTTGTGGCGGATCCCATTGCTGTAGAAGTACTTCCACTTGCTGTTGTGCTATGTCCCATTGCTGTAGTAGAAAATCCACTTGCTGTTGTGCCTGATCCCATTGCTACGGCATAACTTCCTATTGCTGAAGTGCCACTGCTATTGTCGCTCATTTGTGCATTCATACTAAATGTTATAGTTAATGCTAAAAGTGTAAATAGATTTTTCATCTTGAATTATTTTACATAAAATTAATGAGTGGTGATCTTGAAATTTATTAACTAAGAATTAATTATTAACATTTATTTCACCATTGACGGTGATATTTCCCATGTTAACCAAATTACCATTCACAGTGAGCGTGACACCAGAATTAATTGTCAATGTAGCTGAGGAATTCACTGTCAAGTTTTTTACTGAAACAGATGAGGACACAACGGGCATATTTGATGCACCAGCTGGAATTGTAATGTTGTTATCAGCATCAGGCACAACACCCGTTGACCAATTGGAAGCCGTATTCCAATCCGTCGAACCAGCAGAAGTTTTCCAAATTACTTTATAAAACTTTGGGGACCAATCTGCTCCGGCTGTCCATGATTCTCCAACCTCAAATGCACCAATGTCAGCAGCTGAACCAGCATTCGTGTGTGGTACAAGATTGTTAAGTCCGGGGCCACTATAAACAGTACCGCTCACAGTGGTACTTCCATAATTCGAATTATTTGATGGAGTAGTTGTTGGTGAAACTCCTTGGTCTATAATTGTATTGCTTGTTGGGTGATAATCAGACTCTGTTTTTCCATCACCTGAATTGTAATTCAGCAAACTCTCAACATCAGAATTATAGCTAAGTCCTGTTCTTGAAACATTGATCTCATCAATATTATTTTGAGAGCTGCCAGATCCTGCTGTCGCATTATAGTAGCTGTCTCCACTTTGACAAGCTCTCCAACTACCTGAAATTTTTATGTACCCATAGTTTGACCCCCCTAAATTTCCAGCAATCGGCATCGGACTGTCAGAGGTTAGTGAAAATGATGTTGCGCTCCTGTGAGCTCCAATTCTTTTTGCTAAATTATTATATAAGTATGTGCTGTTGTTGGAACAATCTTCAGAAAGAATAATGATATCATTCCTATTATTTATTGTATTTAAAATTGTATTGTGAGCAATGATTTGATTATTTCCCTTAATCATTAACCCATTGGTATTGTCAGCGATGTTGTGATGCATGATGCCATAACTTCCTGCCTGAGTTGCATCTCCACCTGGTGCATCATACCGAAATGCATATTTTTCGGTATCATATATAAAATTGTTATGCACTACTGATCCCTCAACGTTGTTTTTTGTTCCTTGAAAAACAGCACCATCAGATTGTAAAAGTCCAGTATTTGTGACTTTATTGTAACTAAATGTAGACATTCTTCCAGGCAGGACCGTTGCTGATGCTCCAGTTGTATGGATGGTATTCTGATGAAATGTATTGCTTGTTCCAGCAATGTAGATAGAAACCATCAGGTTTTGAAGTTCAGATGAGCTCCAGTCAATGTGATGAAAGTAATTGTTCTTAATTGTATTGCTATCTCCTTTAATGACAAGAGCCTCTCCCTCGGTGTTTTCAAACAGACATTTTTCAATGGTGTTGTTGTCTGCATTGCTGCCTAGTTCAGTAACACTTGGATTTCCCATACCATTTGTAGTTCCAAGCATTCTTTTTGATGCACTAGGATAATAAAAATTACATTCCTCCACAGTATTGTAGTCAGAATTGCCAGTCATCTCTAAAGTAGTAGCAAAAAAATTAATTTTTTTTAGGGTCACATACTGTGCACCACTAAAAGTTACACCATAGTCAGTTGTTTTGCCTTTGATTGTTCTATTGGAAAGATCGCCGTAATCAGGATAAAGATATAGAGTGTTGTCACTTTTGTCATGAAACCATTCATTGTTTGTATCTAAAAAACTCAGTTTACCCTCAAAAAAATAGTAATGATGTTTGTCTTTGTAGGTACCTATGTCACTTGTATTATATGTAATTACATCGTCTGAGGAGGCATTTTGAGTGTGTCCTGTAATTTCTACAGTCCATGTTTTAAACGACCCTATATTTAAAATTCCTATGGAACCATTTAAGTCCAATGCGGAATTACCAATACCACCAACACCAGGATCAAATATATCTTCATCAATTTGCAGTGATCCGTCTATGCTGCGATCATTAACGTAATCTGGGTCATCAGTGTCACTCAGAGTGTTTTCATCACCTTGAGCCCAAGTAGAGTGAGAAAAAACTGAATCATCATTAAATTGAGCATTGGGCCATCTAGCATTTACCATCGGCTCATTATCAACAAAAAGTTGTGTGATATTTGTTGAATACGAGCTTAGTTTGTAAATACCGTTTCCGTGACTTGTCCAACTACCGGTTATGTCCACTGTTCCGTCAATGGTAACATCCTCACTGCCATAAGCCTCAATGATTATTGGGTTTCCACTGGCACCAATTTTATTTATGGTAATTGTCTCCCGGTATGTGCCTGCTCTGATATAGAGTTTATCACCACCAGACGACAATTGGTTGACACCATATTGTATGGTTTCAAAAGGTGAACCTATCGAACCGTTGTTACTGTCACTACCACCCGAGGATGATGGAGCAACATAAAATGTGTTTTGTGAAAACAAAAAACTTGAAAAAACCACAAATAAAAGGGTAAAGAAATACCGATTCATACCCGCCAAAAATATTAAAAAAGTTTTCTAAAAAATAAATGATAATTAAATTTTTAATAACATTCAATTCCTTATCTTAATGCTTTAAATTTTATTATGTAGATATGAAAAAAATATTTTTAATTTTTATATTTTTTGCTTTAGCATCGTGTGATGCTCCACAGCAAAATCCCAATTTTGAAAAAAATGTTGAGAGAGCTCAAGAATGGTTTGATAAATGGGAAGAGGAGGATTTGGATTACTTAAGTTCTAAGATTGGTGATGAAATTGAATGGCAAGGTGCCTTCTATGCCAACACGGAGTACTTTACAACTAAAGAAGATGTTGTTGCATACATTTCTGGTTGGATTGGTGCAATGGAGGATATTAATTATGAACCTGAAAACTTCTTGCCTGGTGTTGATCCTGAGACAAAAATGCTCAATGGAAGTGTACGAACTTACGGAACATGGACAGGAAAGAATACTGCATCTGGAAAACCATTTGAAGTGAAATTCTATCATTATTTAACATTCGATGAAGATGGAATGTTGATCAATGGTGGAGATTATGGAGATGCTACAGGCGTGGTTATGGCTGTTGCTCCCGATCCAGAAAGCTAGTCAACATCACAAAACTCAAAAAATGTCTACAAGCATTAGCCTGTAGACATTTTTTTATAAACTATCTTAATTTAAGTTAAAGTGGCATTTGATTTGTTACTTACACTCTGATGAATTTGTTTAATAAAATTCCTATTTCTGGCTGGTCTTTTTCCTCAGCTAAAAATCAAAACATAACCCCCTTTGAAAAATTATTTGAAATTTTCAAGGAACTAATTACATACACAAGCGGTGATTTTGATGAAGCAATCGATTGGTTGAAAGAACTTGATAAGGAGTACGAGTTGACAACAGATGATTATACAATTGAAGATTTTATTAATGATTTATTGAATAAAGGATTTGTAAAAGCAGAATTCGATATTGGATCTGGAAAAGAATCAAAAAAAATTTCTGCTAAGATGGAAAGAGCTCTTAGAAAGTTCGCGTTAAAAAAAATATTTGGGCAAATCAAAAAATCAAGGTCTGGCAATCACAAAACTAACCATACTGGGAAAAGTTTAAATGATTTTGATGATTACAGAGATTATCAGTTTGGAGATTCCATTGATCAATTAATGATTACGGAAAGTTTGAGAAATATGTATACAAGAACAGGCAGTGGGGAGCTTGATTTACAATCCGAAGATTTAGTGGTTAAAAACACTTTGAATAAATCCCAAATGAGTACGGTCCTCATGATTGACATTAGTCATAGCATGATTCTTTATGGTGAGGATAGAATTACTCCTGCTAAAAGAGTAGCGATGGCTTTATCTGAACTAATACTGACTAGATATCCCAAAGACACACTCGATATTTTGGTTTTTGGAAATGATGCCAAGCCAATAAGTATCAAGGAACTTCCATATTTAAAAGTAGGACCTTACCATACAAATACTGTGGCTGGATTACAACTTGCTATGGACATGTTAAGCAAGAAAAAAAATAACAACAAGCAAATATTAATGATAACTGATGGCAAACCCAGTTGTTTAAAAATGCCTGACGGTTCGTACTATAAAAATAGCGCTGGATTGGATCAAAAAATCGTGAAGAAATGCTACACAATGGCTAAACAAGCTAGAAAATTAAAAATACCAATCACAACTTTTATGATCGCTCGTGATTCCTATTTACAACATTTTATCAGAGAGTTTACAAAAGCCAACAATGGCAAAGCATTTTATACAGGTCTGGATAATTTAGGAGAAATGATTTTTGAGGATTATGAAACAAATAAAAAAAGAAAAATATAGATGAAAAAACCAACTATAAGTACACTAAAAGAGCTTAAAAATTCAGGATACAAAGCTGAGTCTATTAAAGACGAGTTAAAAAGAAATCTGACTCAACTTTTAAAAGATGGAAAGAAGACTTTTGAAAAAATACATGGTTACGAAAACAGTGTAATTCCTCAACTGGAGAGAGCAATTTTGGCTGGTCACAATATAAATTTTTTGGGATTGAGAGGTCAGGCAAAAACCAGATTAGCTAGACAAATGGTCAATTTACTTGATGAATGGATTCCTGTTATAAAAGAATCTGAGATCAATGATGATCCAACCTCACCCATTTCATCCAAAGGAAAGGAGATTGTTAAAAATCAAGGAGACAAGACTGAAATAGATTGGATTCATAGAAGTGAAAGGTTTTATGAAAAACTTGCAACACCTGACGTGTCTGTTGCGGATTTGATTGGAGATTTGGATCCTATAAAAGCTGCAAGTTTGAAATTGTCATATTCAGACGAAAGAGTCATTCATTTTGGAATGATCCCAAGAGCCAACAGATGTATTTTCGTTGTGAATGAGTTGCCAGACTTACAAGCTAGAATACAAGTATCCTTATTTTCTATTTTGGAAGAAAAAGAAATTCAAATCAGAGGTTTTAAATTAAGAATCCCACTAGATATTCAATTTGTATTTACTGCAAACCCAGAGGATTACACCAACCGTGGTAGCATTGTTACCCCTCTAAAGGATAGGATTGGTTCACAAATACTCACGCATTATCCTTTGTCTATTAATATTGCAAAAAAAATAACCAAGCAAGAATCCAATATTTCTGCTGAAGACAAAAACAATATCTTGATCCCCGAGGTTGCGAAGGACTTGGTAGAGCAAATAAATTTTATTGCTAGATCTAGCGAGTACGTGGATGCAAAAAGTGGAATCAGTACAAGAATGAGTATCACTGCTTATGAGAATTTAGTAAGTACTGCCAAAAGACGGATGCTTGTTAATGGTGAAACGAATACCGTTATTCGTTTGACAGATTTTACTGGTGTTGTCCCATCGATAAATGGTAAGGTTGAGCTGGTTTATGAAGGGGAACAAGAGGGTGCTGATCAGGTCTCGTACAGTCTAATTGAAGAAGCGATCAAATCTGTTTTTAATTTGCTTTTCCCACCAATAAAATCTCTTGAAAAACCTAATGAACAAACACCTTATGATGATGTGATTCAATGGTTCACCAAAAAGGGAAAAGAAGTATTTATCGGGGATGACTTCACCGATCGGGAGTATAGAAATGAGCTTGATCAAGTGGATGGACTTTCAGCAATAATTTCAAAGAATTGTAAAAATATCAACGTAGAAGAAATTTATTTCTATAAAGAAATTCTAATATGGGGGCTATCTTGTTTCAAGAAATTAACAAAGACGAGATCTCTTGAAGGAATTGAATTTAAAGACTCAATTGGAAGTTATTTAAATAACCTGAATTCTTAAATTAATAATTACTTACTATTTCGCCGCTTAGCTTAAGAAAAATTAATTCAGAAATTTTAGTTTCAAACATAGAGCTATTGAATAAAAGTTCTGCCCTTAATAAATTTGTTTGCGCCTGCCTAAATTCTAATGATGAAACCAGACCTAGTGAGTATTTTTCCTCAAATTTAGAAAATGAAAGCTTGCTAGTTTTGAAGCTTTTTTCTTGAATTTGAAGTAGGAATAAGTTGTTTTTGTAGGTCTCGTATGCGTTCCGTAAGTTTTTACCTATTTCCAACTCATTTTTATTTTTTTGAATTAATGAATTTTCAAGATTTAATCTTGCATTTTTAGTTGCGGTGATTCTTTTTCCACCATCAAAAATTGGAATTGAAATATTTATTCCTGTCGAAATTCCTTTTGAGTAGAATTCATTGACTGGGTTGTAAGCAATTTCATCAATTGTCTCATTCCATCCATATGAACCTCTCAATTGTACTGTAGGTAAGTATGTTGATTTTATAGCTTTCAGCTCTAGGTCAGAAATTTCAACATCTTTATTTAATATCTGAAACAATGTATTGTTATTTACCCCCAAATTAAAGAACTTTTCAGCCTCTATTTCGTTTATAAAATCAATATCCTCAACTACCTTAAAGTCTGTCTCCAAATCAACATTCATGATCAAGTTGAGATCTCTTTTGGTATTGGAAAGGACCTTTATGATATTCAAATAGTTTAAACTGTCTGTATTTTTATCAACCTCAGCACTTGAAACCTCAAGCGATGTAGACTGCCCAAATTTGTATTTTGTTTTGACTCTGTCCAATCTTTCTACAGAGATATCTAATGTGTTTTTTAATATTTTCTTTTCTTTTGTTAATCTTGCAAAATCAAAGTATACTGTAAAGAGTTGCAGTAGTGTATTTTCAATAATTTCTTTTACTTCAAGTTCGGTTCTATTAAAAAGTTCTTTTGATTTTTTATAGTTGTACCTTCTTCCTCTACCGTCAATAAGGTTATATACAATATTCACACTACCAAAATTTTCATCGTTGTAGGTATCATCTATTTTGGCTGAAATACCTTGGTTCGTTTTAACTTCAACATCTCCTTGATTTCTGGTTATTCCTGATGTTGCACTGATATTAGGTAAATAATCACTATTTAAAATTGAAGAGTTATTTTTTGAAATTTCCAAGATATTCTCACTGACCTTAATGTCAAGATTATTTTCAAGAGTCAGTTTAACAGCCATTTCTGTTGTAAGAATATCTTGAGCATAATTGATATTGAAAAAAATCAATAATATGTAAGTTAATTTTTTCATTTCTTATCTCTTCTAAGTTCTATGACTGGAGCCTCAACTTCTCTTTTATCAAGTTTTTTACCACTTCTCAACCACACAAAATTTAACTTGAATGTATTGGTTAGTGATAGTAGTATTGGGAGTAATATTAGTGTCAGGAAAGTAGCATAGCCAATACCATATGCAATGGATATTGCCATAGGTTTTAATAATTGCGCTTGAAAGCTTTTTTCAAAAATTATAGGTGCCAACCCTGCCATTGTAGTTATTGATGTTAAGAAGATTGCTCTAAATCTTTCTTTACCTGCTCCAAACAATGATTCATCATAACTTTTACCAGCTCTCAAGTTTGAATTAAATTTAGATATCAAAACTAGCCCATCATTCACAAGAATTCCAACCAATGCAATTACACCTAAAAGTGAGATAACATTAACTGGAAATCCATGAACCAAATGACCCCATGCAACAGTTGTTAAACTGAATGGTATTAATAACAAAAGTAGAAATGGTTGACTGTATGTCCTAAACGTGAAACCGATAACACAGAAAATTAAAAATAGTGCCAAGGGAAAAACAATCTTAGATGATTCTATTGTTTTGTTGGCTTCCCTGTATTGACCTTCAAAAGAAGTCTCAATCGTTGGATATTTTTCTTCAATTATTGGTATTATATTTTGTTGAATACCAAATACTGCATCTGAAGCACTTTGATTGGGATCAATCAAATTTGCTGTAATCTTAATTTCTCTCTCCCCGTTTAAATGGTTTATTGCTACATCACCACGCTTTATTGAAAAATTTGCAATTTCCTTTAAGAAAACTTTTCTTCCGCTAGGTGTAACAATTTTCATGTTGTCAAGATTTTTAATTTCTGATCTGCTAGATTCATCATATCTGATCCAAAGTTTTATATCTTCATTTCCTCTTTGTATTCTTTGAGCTTCAAGTCCAAAGAATGCAGACCTAACTTGATTCATGACCATTTGAAAATCTAGACCAAGAGCATATGCATTTTCTTTCAGCTGAATGTCAATTTCCTTAAAACCTTGTGGATCATTGTGAGCTATATCAACTAAAATAGGGTTTGACCTTAAATTTTCAATCAAGTCATCTTTAGCATTTTTTAGATCTGACTTATTATTGCTCAAAAGAGAAATTGCAACAGGGCTGCCTCCAAAATTGGCACCGTCGTTAATGATGAACTTTTCCGCTCCAGGTATTGTTCCAGTTTTTTCTCTGATTAAAGAAGCAAGCATCGATGACTTAATATCTTGCGTTCTCTCCTCGCTGTCTAGCATATATATTTCCAATGATGCAACACTTGATCCCTCTATGTTTCCAACACCAGCAACCATCTCTAAATTATCAGCATAATTTCCAATATTTTTTTGAATATTTTGAATCAGTTTTCTGTCGTCATCCTTCATGTATTTTTCTTGAAGCTCATTTCCAGCAATGATTGCATTTTTTTCAATAACATTAATAATGGAATCTGTGACTTTTGTGCTAGTTCCCATGGGCATTTTTAAATCAACCGTTACAAAATCACTTGCAATTGTCGGAAAAAAAGTCATCGGAATTATACCCCCAAAAACCGAACTCATAGTTAGCATGAGTGCAGCAACAAAACCACTAAGACTGAGAAAACGATACTCTAATCCAAATCTTAACATTGGAGTATATATTTTATCTCTCAACCAATCCATGGCTCGATAGCCCCTTTGGTTCAGCTTTTTCATGGTAGAAAAAAATGAAAATAGAATTCCATTTTTATCTTCCTTTTTTCTTTTTAGTGCATCTGAATGAGCCAAGTGTGAAGGCAATATAATCAGTGCCTCTATCAGCGACACAATTAGTGTGATTATTACAATCATGGCAACTTCTCCAAAGAAATTACCAACATCACCTGCAAGTAATAGTAATGTTGCAAAGGAAATTATTGTTGTGATAATGGCAGAAACAATGGCTGGTAACACCTCAAGTGTACCATCGACCGCAGAATCTGCAGCTGACTTTCCACTTTCATAGTGTTTGTAAATATTTTCAGCGATTACAATTGCATCATCAACCAAAATACCAATAACAACAATCATCCCGAATAGAGACATGATATTGATAGTTATATTGAAGTTTCCTGCAAATATCAACATTCCAAGAAAGGAAATGGGCAAACCAAATGCTACCCAAAAAGCCAATCTTGTATTCAAAAATAGTGACAACAATCCTAGTACTAAAAGAATACCTAAACCACCATTTTCAAGCAAAAGATTAGTTCTTTGTCTCAAAACCTCAGAGTAATCTTTTAATCTAATCAGTTGAATGTTTTCGTTTTTCTTGTTGAAGTCATCAATATAAAGTCTGATTTTATCAGCCGACTCTAAAAGGTCCTCGTTTTTGGTGCTTAGTACAGTCATAATCACTGATGACTTGTTATCGATAAATTTTAACTGTGGTTCGTCATCAGAAAACTTTTCATAAATATTCGCAACATCCCCAAGTTTTAAATTATTTCCTGATGGGAATGATTTTACAACAATTTCATTAAGTTGGTTTGAGTAATAATTTTTGTTATTAGATCTTATTAAAAATTTTTCTTCGTTAGTTTTTATGGTTCCTCCACTTACAATTATGTTGCTTTTCTGAACTGCATCGAGAATTTCATAGAAAGTTAGGTTGTATTTTGATAGTAGTTTTTCATTTACAGAAATTTCAATTTCATTATCTGAAAACCCAGATGTTGAAATTTGAGATATACCCTCAAGATTTCTTAGATCAACCTCAATTTTTTTTGAAATATTTTTTAATGAAATCAAATCAATATTTTCTGCTGTAAGTGAAAAAATAAAGGTGGGTTCTTGTTGCTCCATTTTTTTTACAACAATTGGCTCAAGGTCCAAGGGAAAAGAAGGAACTTTATCTACAGCATTCTTTACATCAATCAAAACGTTATCAACATCGGAGTCCTCAAGAGTTTCAACCAGTATATAACCAAGGTTTTCTCTCGAGGTGGAATAATATCTGTCAACCCCTTCAATTCCTTTAAGATTTTCTTCAATCTTCATTACAATACCTTCCTCAACTTCCTCAGGTGAGGCACCAGGTAGTACAGCGCTGATTTCAATAAATTTTGGGTCAATTAATGGGTAAAAAGATGATTTTAAGGCCAATGTACCTGCAGTTCCAAAGACAATAAAAAATAAAACAAGAATATTTATTGCTTTCGGATAATTGACAAAATAGGTAATTAATTTTCTCACTACTAATCAATGATTTTGACTTTCATGCCCTCAAATATCTCGGGGATTTGTGTTTTAATTACTAAGTCTCCATCATCAAGACCAGTTACAATAGCATAGTTATCTCCAAAAAACTCAGGATTCACTATTTTATTTTTGACAGCCATCGATTCTACTGTGTGAACAATCGAGTCATTTTTGATCATTGATCTAGAAATTTTAAAAGAATTTTCAATTGATTTGAGAGATAAATCCAAATCTACATACATTCCATCACTTAGTTTTTTGGAATTACTCTTTACAAAAACACTAATAGTTTGTGTTTCTCTGTTTACATTATTATTTATTCTGTTAATTTTTCCAACTACACTACTTTCATCGGACAGTTTAATATTAACTTCCTTATCTATGATAATGTAGGGTTTGTATTCAGTCGGGATATTGACTTCAATTTCAAACGAATCACTATTAATGAATTCGCCAAGTACCAGGCCTGCTCTTGCCATAGTTCCATTTTCAACAAAAGAGCTGGATACAATACCATCAAATGGTGCAGTGATACTATATTTATTCAATCTCTCTTCAGCCGATTTCACACCAAAATAGCTAGAAATTATTCCTCTTCCGGTTAGAAAGAAGGTTTCATTATTTGTGCTTTGCTCAGGCAGATCTTGTATGTTTTCTTCAATATTATAATTTAGAAAATAATCCTCCCATTTTTTATAGCTTTCGGGATAATCAATCTTAATGTCAGCCAAAACAGATGCTATTTGATTTTGAAATTGACTTCTGCTTTGTCTTAGGAAAGCCTCTGCTTCGTCAGAATTAATTTTTATAATAGTCTGACCCTTCATGAATTTTTGACCTTTTTTGAATCGAATATCTGTAAAATCTATGATTCCAGTTACTTCAGAAATTAGTTGCAATTTGTTCTCAGATTGAACAATTGAATTTAAACTTAATGTAGCGTCGTTGGTTGCATTTTTGACATTTGTCACTTTTACATTTTCCTCAGCAGTTACTGCCTTAGCAACTATTTCATCTCCAGAATTCATAATCAAATTGGAAAGAAAGTATGTAACAATTAATAAAATTAGACCTGCGACTACAGAAATAATTGTTCTTTTCATCTATTTTTTAAAGGGGCAAATTTAATACCAAATGAATGACAAAGTGTTATTAAATAGTTTTTTTTTATAATTAAGAGAACCAACGATGACTACCAAAATAATTTCTTGGAACTCTTTTTTTGTTTTTAAGGTAATAATTAATCCCGCCAATTACGCTTTTTAAATATTTCCTAAGATTTGGATATATAAAAATAAAATGTGGTAAAAATGAAATAATTAAATTTCTCTCCCTCATGAAAAAAGTATAAACTCTTATCGATAAATATGTTTTTTGATTTTCTGTGGAGATTTTCCACTCAACAAGTGATTTTCTTCCATTTTCTCTGCCAATTTCTAACGAGTAACCCTGCTTTTCGTTCCATGATTTGAACTCCCTTATTAATTTTAATCCATTGGTGTAAACTAAAACATCTTTGGAGTTTGCTTTGTCCCACAAAATTGGGTAATTCTTTTTGCAAAAGGGGTGTACCATCTCGAGATGGCCAGGATTTGTTATGATATTCCAAAGATCATCAACATTGGAATCAATCTTCATTTTGTATCCAACAGACCAAGATTTTTTTAGATTATCAATCATTGATTACTAAATTATTTAAATTTATGGAAATGGTTTTTCAAAAAGAAATAATACTCAGTCCCTACAGTCGTGGATTTCATTTAATTACAAGCAAAATTATTAATCATGTACCGAAAGTGAGTGGTATTGCACATTTATTTATTAAACACACTTCCGCCAGTTTAACTATTAACGAGAACGCTGACCCCTCTGTAAGAGATGACTTCGAAACACATTTCAACCACATGGTGTCTGAAAATGAAAATTATTTTACTCATATTTTTGAGGGAACCGATGATATGACCTCTCACATAAAAAGTAGTTTGATTGGATCATCAATTTCTTTTCCAGTTTCAAATGGAAAACCTAATTTTGGTACTTGGCAAGGAATTTATCTTTGTGAGCACAGAAATTCAGCAAGTAGCAGAAGATTAATGCTTACTGTGATTGGAGAATAAAAATTTATAGTTATGAAAAAAAATATTGTTTTATTAATTCTGTTAACTGTATCATTTACAGTTTATGGACAAAACTTTGACAACACTGTTGAAAAATTAATTGAAAAAAATATTGATGAGATTATTGAACTCAGACATTGGTTCCATCAAAATGCGGAACTCAGTAACAGAGAATTTAAAACTGCTGAAAGAATTAAAAATGAATTGATAAAAATTGGTTACAAACCCAATACTGGAATTGCTAAAACAGGTGTTGTGGCAATCCTAAATGAGGGAAAAGAAGGTCCTGTGGTAGGGCTGAGGGCTGATATTGATGGATTACCAATTAAAGAGAGGGTTGATATTCCTTGGGCATCCAAAATGACAGGGGTTTATAATGGGGAAGAGGTGCCTGTCATGCATGCATGTGGCCATGATATGCACACAGCTATTTTATTAGCCACTGCAAAGATTCTATATGAGCTTAAGGATCAAATCCCTGGTCAGGTTAAATTTATTTTCCAGCCAGCTGAGGAAGGTGCACCAGTTGGTGAGGAGGGTGGAGCAGAGTTGATGGTTAAAGAAGGTGTTTTAAAAAATCCAGATGTGGATGCAATTTTTGGTCTTCATGTTGGGTCCGGATTTAATGTAGGAAATGTAGCGGTTAGACCCAAAGGCATAATGGCCGCTGTTGATGAGTTTAGAATTGATTTGAAGGGTAAACAAACGCATGGATCTAGACCTTGGGATGGAATTGACCCTATTGTTACTGCTGCTCAAATGATTAATTCTCTTCAAACAATAGTCAGTAGAAATTTAGAATTGACAGAAGCAGCTGCAGTAATTACAGTTGGTGCTATTCACGGTGGTGTCAGAAGTAATATAATTCCGGAGGATTTATATATGCTTGGGACAATTAGAACCCTTCGACCATCCATGAGAAAAACTTTATTAAAAAGATTTGAAGAAGTTGTCTTAAATTTAGCCGAAGCAAACAATGTCGAAGCTAAAATTACTTATGGAACAAGCTACCCAATTACTTTTAATCAGCCAGAGCTTTATGAAAACATGCTTCCAACTCTAAGAAGAGTAAACAAGCCAGAGAATGTAATATTTTTAAATGCCCGAACAGGTGCAGAAGATTTTTCCTTTTTTCAGCAAGAAATACCTGGCATGTATTTCTTTATTGGTGGTTCAAAAGAAGGAGTTGATCCACGAACAGTTCTGCATCATAGTCCTGATTTCTATGTTGATGATTCTGCTATGCAAACAGGAATTAGATCCATGGTAGCATTAACCTTGGATTTTATATCTAAAAAATAATTTGGCACAATTTTAGTTTTCACATTATTATGAAAACACATTTTGCATATACCATATTTTTATTTTTTCCCCTTTTCGTATTCTCACAAACAAATTTTGATCTTGAAAAGAGTAAGGTTAAGTGGACCGGTAAAAAAATCACCAATGCCTCACACTGGGGTCACATAAATTTTACTAAAGCAGATATAACCTTTGACGGAGACGCAATTTCTACAGGAAATTTTATTGTTGATATGACTTCAATCTCTGTTGATGATATTTCTGGGGGTGGAAAAAACAGATTAGAAAGTCATTTGAAAGATGATGATTTTTTTAGTGTTGATAAATTTAATAATGCAGAACTTGAAATTTTAAAGAAGTCAGAAATGATAGACAATAAATATCTAGTTGATGCAAATCTAACTATTAAAGGTATCACCAATCCGATCACATTTGAGATGACTCAAGTTGAAGATGGCTCATACAGGGCAATTCTGATTTTTGACAGATCCAAATACAATGTACAATATAGATCTGGCTCTTTCTTTGAAAACCTTGGTGATCGTCTAATATTAGACGATGTTGAGTTGGAGGTCACTTTGGTTAAATAACTTAGTTTTGGGGTGGAATCCTGCCCTCATATGTTTTTTCAAAAAAGTAGCCTATCTCATAAAGTTGCTGCTCCTGAAATGACTTTCCAATAATTGTTAAACCAGCTGGCTCATTATTTTTTCTAAGTTTCATTGGTATTGTTAGGCATGGATTGTGAGCCATCGCAGCATACCCTGCATGATAATTATTTATCGAAAGTACCGCATCTAAATTGTATTTATCCATAGGAATATCAAAAAACTCATTTCCTTTTGTCATCAGTTTAAATTTTAAATCTTCAAAATCATTAATTGACATTGTATCTTGAATTATTTTTTTGAATATTCCCTGTCCGTAAGGCGCTCTCTCAATAGAATCCATTTCATTGTACTTTATAATTGTTAAAATATCCTCAACTTCAAGTTTCTTATTTCCAAAAGAAAACAGATAGCTTCTAAGATCATGTCTCATATCTTCGTCCAATATTTTAGCAAAACCATCCAATCTAATATTTGGAGCATCAATGGCTTGAAATTTGATCCCTTGATCCTCGAGAAAATCAATAGAATTTTTATAAAGTGAATCTCTCTGATAAAAGCTTTTATAGTAGCCAATTTTGTAAACATCGACTTTACTTTCCATAACTTTTTCTATATTAATATCGTTATTTTCAACAGAGTATTCATCCATAGGATCAAGATCATTGATCGCGTTATAAATCAATATATTATCAATTACAAATTTTGTCATTGGACCAGCAGTATCAAGTGTTGATGATATTGGAACTATTCCTGCTCTACTAATATTACCTATTGTTGGTTTCATTCCGACAAGTGAGTTTGCCGATGATGGTGATAAAATAGATCCAGAGGTTTCAGACCCCAATGATCCCGCAGCTAAGTTTGAAGTTGTTGACACTCCACTTCCAGAGCTAGACCCACCAGTATCTAAAATCTTTCTACCATAGGGGTGAAGTGTTTGACCACCCATCGCGCTGTATCCATTTGGACATCCATAACAAAAATAATTGGCCCATTCACTTAAATTTGTTTTACCAAGAATTAAAGCCCCTTTATCCTTCAATTGTTTTACTATTGATGCATCATCTGTAAAATTATTTTTTAGGCTATGTGCTCCAGCTGTGGTTGGCAGTCCCTCAAAACCTATGTTATCCTTTAACAGAATTGGAATCCCGTGTAGAGAGTAAATTTCAGTGTTTTTTATTTTGTCTTTATTTTTTGCTTCTTTTAGTATGTTTCTATTGATTGATATGATGGAATTTAAATACTGTTCTTGATCAAATTCTATAAGATAAATTCTTGTCAAGTAAAAAAGTGACAATTTATAATAGGTTAATTTTCCATCAATGACACTTTTTTGAATTTCAGGAATGGATTTTTCATGAACCAATTCTTTTACAAAATCATATTCATTTTTTAAAAAGTTGAATATTTCTTTCTCAAACCCACTGATGAGTTGATTTTTGTCATTTGAGATTGACTGAATTCTTTTAAATTGGAGTCTTTTGTTTTCATTTTCAGAGTTCATTTTGATTTCATTGCTCTCATCATAATTTTCCCATTTTTTAATTAAGTTATTGTTGCATGATATGAGCAAGGTTGTGATAATAAGAAAGGTTAGATTTTTTTTCATTATTGTATATGTTTTAAGATTTCTTCCATTTTCATTCCGCGTGATCCTTTGATAAGAATATTCTTCTCTCTTATTTCAATCCCAGAATTAAAAAAATTGGATTTGTTTTTAAAAAATGTTGAGGTGTGTTTATCATTTGAAAAACTATAAAATTTCTCTCCAATAAAAATACATTTAGAATGCTTATTCTCTTCACAAAGTTTTATAATTTTTTTATGTTCATTCAATGAATCATCGCCTAGTTCGTACATATCACCAAGAATAATTGTTTTATCACCCTCTAATATTGAAAATGACTTAATGGCTTCCTCCATGCTAGATGGATTTGCATTGTACGCATCAAGAATAATTCTTTTATTACCAACTTTAATAACTTCAGATCGATTGTTTTTTGATTGATAGTTTTTTAATGAATGATTGATTTCATTCTTATCAATTCCAAACTCCAATCCTAAAGCTATTGCAGCACAAACATTTGAATAGTTGTATCTGCCATAGAGATTTGTATCAAATAGAAAACTATCGAATAAAACATTTACAAAATCATTACTCTTTTCTTTAAAATCATAGTTAAAATTCTTATTTCTTCCAAAGACAATGTGTTTGTGAACATCATATTTTTTCTGATTTTTATCGTCTCCATTAATTAAAATAGTTTTATCATTTTTAATTATCCAGTTATACAATTCAGTCTTGGCTTTTATGACTCCATCTATGTTAATAAAACCCTCAAGATGAGCCTTTCCAAAATTTGTAATGTATCCGTAATCTGGTTCACATATTGATGTTAGAAGTGCAATTTCTCCAAAATTATTTGCTCCCATTTCGATAATTGCGAACTCAGTATCATCTCTGATTTCAAATAGACTTAACGGTAAGCCAATGTGGTTATTATAATTACCTAATGTGCAAATTGTTTTGAATTTTGTACTTAGCACAGAATAAATTAGCTCTTTTGTTGTAGTCTTGCCATTGCTTCCTGTTATCCCTATTACCTTGGCGCTGCTGCTTTTTCTGTGAAATTTGGAGAGTTCTTGGAGTGTACTTAAGGCGTCAGAAACTTTTATTATTCTAGGATCATTGTTTAAGTTTGGATTTTCTTTGTCAGTAATAGCTAAACGAGATCCCTTTCTAATTGCATCAAACACATAGTCATTACCATTAAAATTATCCCCTTTAATTCCAAAAAAAATAGAACCTTTTCTGATTTTTCTAGAGTCTATATCAACTAGAAAATTAGATGATTTTAACTCTTCATAAAGTTCATGAATCATAGGCATAACCTAAAGATAAAGAATATGTCAACGTGAAATAAAGAAAAATTATCTTTTGGGCTTAGTTTGGTTTCTGTCTTCACCCATGTAGGACATGGCGTTTCTAAAACCAATGAAGTTTGTTGCAAAATATTCTGGATAAAATCTTCTCTGAGCAGGATCTAAATAATAAGATCTATCAAGCCAAGAACCACCCTTGTAAACTCTAGCCTCATTACTGATTAATGTTAATCTTTTTGTGGATGCAGATTTAGTTAGTGTAGGATCACTATACATGGGTCTGTTTAAACTACTGCTACTGCTAGCAAATTCTCTTGTTGATTCGTTATCACCATCTTGAAAATCTCTATTCTCAGCCCTTGTGTAGTTAATTCTTCTTAAATCATCTTCACTAAGTTCTTCTGAAGCAATCTCCCCCGGTAACTTAAATATTTTTAGTCGTCCATTTTCCATTACCTGAAACTGATCCTTGAAGTTTTCTCTGTCGATCGTGGTGATTTTTCCATCTCTGGTGATTTGAGGTTTTGAATAGACATTTCCTCTGTAATAATTGAAGTCGTTAGCTTCTTCATCAATTATTGGTCTGTAAACATCAGCAACCCACTCAGATACATTTCCAGCCATTCCGTATAAACCAAAGCTATTGGGTGGGTAGGCTCTACTGCTTGTAGTAATTCCACTACCTTCCTCAGACCACCCTGCTATTCCACCATAGTCACCTCTACCTAATTTGAAATTTGCAAGCTGATCTCCAAGTGTCTTTTTTTGTTGTGATCTAGTATATTCACCAGACCATGGAAATTTCTTTTTTCCTCTGTAGAGATTTCCTTCTCTTAATTCCTCTAAGCCAAGAGCTGCATATTCCCACTCGGCTTCAGTCGGAAGTCTATAGGTTGGAACTAGTAGGCCAGTTTCAATGGAAACAAATTCAGGATTTTCATCATCAGCCGATGCAGTTCCTTCAATTAAATTTTCTAAGTTGCCGCCGTAAGCAGATTTAGGACTCACTAAATATGTTAAGGTGTTAAAACCGTATACATTTGAACTATCGTTGTATTGTTCCATTAACGCCTCTTCATTTAAATAACCTTTATCAATAAGCAGTTTTTCATTTACCCTGTTAGTTCTCCACTTTGAGAAGTTTTGAGCTTGAACCCAAGAAACTCCAACAACAGGGTGATTGTTGAATGCAGGGTGCCTCAAATAATTATTAACCATATCCTCATTAAAGCCCAAAGGATTTCTCCAAACAAGCGTGTCAGGTAGGGCTGCGAAATAAATATTTCTGATTTCTTCAGAATCAGACTTGTAAAATCTTTTTTTCAGCCAAAACAAATATTCCCTGTACATAACATTTGTAACTTCAGTTTCATCCATAAAAAATGAACGCACATATTGCTGGGTAGGGGTGTTATTCCAATCATTAAGAACATTGTCTTTTGCATTTCCCTTGACGAAAGTTCCTCCTTGGATAAATATCATTCCTGGTGCAGAAATTTGTCCTTTGTATTTCTTGTTGTATGAAAAACCACCGGACTCTTTGTCGTTGATGCTCCAACCAGTTGCAGAGGAAGAATTTTTTCCACTTCCCTTCATGCTATTTCGGTTGCAACCAACTATTAATAGCACTGTAAAAAAGAACAAAATGATGTTAAAATTTTTCATTTAATGGATGTAAATATATAAATAAACCAAATTACATTAAAATAATCCTCAATTTTAATAACACAAGAATGGTGCCTGACACAAAATATAATCACAAACTTTTGTTTGTTTTTAAATAATTTATAACTTAGGAAAACAACCAAAAAATATATTTTCAATTACATAAAACATGAAACATTTAGCGCTTTCTATTGTTTTCCTTTTCACATTTTTTACTGCTTTTACCCAAAGTGGTACAGTTACAAGTAGTGGCACATCTTCGGATTCAAGTTCACTAAATGTAGACTTTTCGGTAGGACAAATCTTTTATCAAAGTCAAATTGCAGACAATTTAGATTACAAGGAGGGTATTATTCAGTCATTTTATGTAAATGGAAATACAATCGAATTTGATTTTATAGGTGTGAAAGCCTATCCCAACCCTACTACCAGAATCATTTACATCAACTTAGGTGTTGATGATATTGGATCTGTAACTTACGCTATAAGTTCACCAAACGGTCAATATGTTGGTGATGGAGAAGTTGATTCCAATCCATTTGCACTGGATGTTTCAACTTTGGCAAACGGTGTTTATTTTGTTCACCTCTTTAAAAATCAAAAACTTAATAAAACAATTAAAATAATTAAATACTAATATCAATTTTTAAAAATGAAAAAACTATTAACCTTTTTATCATTTACACTACTGTTTTCATCATTGTCTTACACTCAAGTTTCTAGTGATTTGAGTTATCAAAGTGTAGTGAGATATGCAGATGGAAGTCTTGTTGTTAATTCCGATGTTGATGTAGATCTTGCAGTTATATCTAATGGATCGACAGTCTATTCTGAAAGTCATTCTACGACTACCAGTAAAAATGGTCTTATTTCATTGAGACTTGGTTCTAAGAACTCAACTGCTTTTGCCACACTCAACTGGGGTGAAGCAGCATTTTCTTTAAAGGCAACAATCACAGTTTTAGATCAATATAATTATTCCATAACGACGGAGAGTGAGCTATTGGGAGTTCCCTATGCACTTTATGCTTTAAAAACAAAAGATGGTGGTGTAGGGCCTGCCGGACCCGCCGGACCCGCCGGACCTGCTGGACCTGCTGGACCTGCTGGACCTGCTGGACCTGCTGGTGCTGATGGAAAAGATGGTGCTGATGGAAAAGATGGTGCTGATGGTTCTGGCGCTGATTTAACCGCAGGTAACGGAATAGCAATATCAAATGAAACAATTAGCTTGAGCGCGGGACTTAATGATTTAAATGATGTTGTTGTAGATGTGGGTCCTTGGCCAAATAATGCTGGAAATCATTCTTACTACGCAAATGGTTCATCTATGAGCAATACAACAAATACTGCTTTAGGAAATACAGCTTTTGGTGACAATTCTCTCAGTCGGATTACCAGTGGACAACAAAATACAGGTTTTGGTATGGGTGCAAATTACCAAGTAACAGAGGGAAGTTATAATACTGCTGTCGGATATGGTGTGCTGTTTGCAAATACAACAGGAGACTCAAATGTTGGAGTTGGAAATAATTCAGCGTTAAGAATTACAACTGGTGATAGTAATACTGCATTAGGAAGCAACGCTCTAAACATTACAACGACTGGTTCTTACAATACTGCTTTAGGAAGAGCCGCCACAACTAGTTCTGCAACTTCTTCGAATGAAACTATGTTGGGTTATGGTGCTACAGGTCAAGGAAATAATACAGTGACATTAGGAAACGAATCTGTAACCGCTGTATATATGGCCTCGGATGCGGAAGCTATTGTATTTGCTGGTGGTATTACTTTCAATGATGGTACTACGATGAGTACTGCTGCTGGTGCTGGTGCTGATGGAGAACAAGGTCCAAAAGGTGACAAAGGAGACAAAGGAGATAAAGGAGATAAAGGAGATAAAGGAGATACTGGTGATACCGGCGCTGATGGTGAAGCGGGTGCTAAAGGTGACAAAGGTGATCAAGGTGAAAAGGGCGATAAAGGTGATAAAGGTGATAAAGGTGATGCAGGTACTGATGGTACTGATGGCTCGAATGCAACTGTTACAGCAGGAACAGGTATTGCTGTGTCTGATGGTGAGGTTAGTTTGAGTGCAGGTTTAAATAATCTGAGTGATGTAGCATACAAAGTAACAAGTGCAACCAACTCTTTGTGGGTTGGAACCCCCTCATCTGGAACAATTAATAATGCAAGCTATAATACATCTGTTGGAGCTCTTTCCGGAGATGCCCTGACAGGTGGAGATAACAACTCATCGCTTGGTTATAGAACTCTAACATCTGTAACTACAGGTTCTGGAAATACTGCTGTCGGTGCTGATGCTGGAGATAAAGTTGTAACAGGTAAACAAAATACTGCGATAGGATACAACAGTGGTGGTGCAATAACAAATGGAGGTTATAACGTGTTGGTAGGTTCAAATGCGGGATCTGTTAATGCATCAGGAACAAAAGCTGCCATCATTGGTGGTAATAACAATACATTAATTGGTACTGGAACCTCTGTTAATTTAGCAGGAGCTGCAAATCGGACAGTAATAGGTAAAGGTGCAATTGGAAAAGCAGATAATTCAGTAACATTAGGTAATGATGCCGTAACTGCCGTTTACATGGGTGATGACTCTGGAGCAAATGTATATGCTTCAAAATATTACTCTGTCGATAGTAGTGGAAATGCTACAGAAATTGGACAAAAAGGTGATAAAGGTGATCAAGGTGATCAAGGTATTCAAGGAGAAAAAGGTGATAAAGGTGACAAAGGTGATGCAGGTGCTGATGGTACTGATGGATCTGATGCAACTGTCACAGGTGGAACAGGTGTAACGGTATCAAGTGGTCAAGTATCAATTGGTCAAGATGTTGCAACAACTAGTAGTGTAACATTTGCTGGTGTAACAGTATCAGGAAACGTAACAGTTTCAGATGGAACAAATGACATGGATGTTGCCTCACACGATGGAACAAACGGATTAAAGCTAGCTGGGACTTTAGTCACAGCATCGGCTGCTGAACTCAACTATGTTGATGGTGTAACTTCAAACATTCAAACACAACTTGATGCAAAAAGTACAGTCTCTCAGCTCAAGGAGCTTGATGATGTTAATATTGCAAATAATACGATGCTTATTGGTAACACAGCAGATAATATGGTTACTGACGGTAATAATAAAGCTGCATCGAACATAGGTATTGGTAGAACTGCATTGGATGCTCTAACTAATGCTGACTATAATATAGCAATTGGTCAAAATGCTGCTCAAAGCATAACAACGGGAAGTCAAAATATTGCCATTGGTTTTAATGCACTTAATTCTTCAGTAGCAGCCGTATACAATACTGCTATTGGTCAAAATGCATTAAAGACTTCAGTTTCTGGAGGAAGTAATACTGCTTTGGGTTGGAATGCGCTAACAACTGTAAATGCTGATAGCAATGTTAGCAATTCTGGAACTCATAACACTGCTGTTGGAAGATCGTCCCAACAAGTGTCAACTGTCGGGCGCTACAATACTTCAGTGGGTTCAAATGCTATGGCATTTTCGAAAACTGGATATGATAATGTTGCAATTGGATACAATGCACACAGAGGTGGATCTTCAAATGGTCTAGCTGGTGGAGCTAGTAGTGATAATGTCGGTTATCAAAATGTAGCAGTTGGCGTTGATGCAATGAAATTAGCAAAAGGAGCAAAGCAAAATGTTGTTGTTGGTTGGAAATCTGGTGATGCACTTACTGGAAATGCTTCTCAAGTCAATTTAGCTTCCTACAATACACTTTTGGGCTCACAGGCCGGAGGTGCATTGACAACTTCATCATGGTCGGTACATATTGGATACAATGCTGGTGATACATCAGTAGGTGGTAATAATAATACAATTATTGGTGCTGGTGCTGATGTTAGTGCAGGTAATAGAAAACATTCTATTGCTATAGGTAGAAACGCCATTGTTACCGCAGATAACACAATGCAAATTGGAGCCGCAACTGGTACACCAATATTAAACACTGTTAATGTTGGAGATGTATCAGCATCAACAATTAATGCAGGAGCTTTCACAGTCGGATCTGATATGAGATTTAAGAATTTTATTTTTCCGTTAGAGACTAAATATGGTCTTTCATTTATAAATAACCTTAAACCGGTTACTTACAACTTAATTTCAAATGGAAAAAATACAATTGGTTTGATTGCTCAAGACGTTGAAAAGGTAGATGAATCCTCATACTTTACTGGATCATTCATTAATGAAAATAATGTTGAAATGAAAACAGTTGATTACAATAAAATTGTAATCCCATTAATCAAAGCTGTACAAGAATTATCAGATGAAATTGACAGATTGAAGAAAGAAATAGAGGAATTAAAAAAGTAAAAAAATTAAAAAAATAAATTATGAGAAAAATTTTCTTATTACTTTTTTCACTGGTGCTATTAAATAGCTATGGCCAGGAAAGAAGAGTTATCACCACAGCTGTACCATTCTTAATGATTGCATCTGATGCAAGGGCTGCTGGAATGGGAGAGCAAGGTGTTGCTACCCCTATGGATAACTTTTCACAGCATTGGAATCCAGCTAAATATGTCTTTAGTGAGAGAAGTGGAGGGGTTGGATTTAGTTACACACCTTATTTGAGCAAATTAGTAAATGATATTTTTCTTGCTAATATCTCTTATTACAATAAGATTTCAGATAGATCTGCTTGGAGTGCAAGTTTGAAATACTTTAATCTAGGGGATATAGACATTCTCCAAAACCCGTTGGATATTCCCATAGTTGAAAATCCCAATGAATTCACACTGGATGCAGCATACTCATTGAAATTAAGTGAAAACTTTTCAATGGCTGTTGCTGGAAGATTTTTACTCTCAGACGTAAAAATTCAGTCATTGGGTGATGAGACTGATTCTGCATCTTCTGTTGCAGTTGATATTTCAGGCTTTTATCAATCAGATGTTGTTCAGACTGGTGGATCAGAAGGTATTTGGAGAGCAGGTTTCAATATTTCTAATCTAGGTCCTAAAATGAAATATGCTGAGCAAGGAAATGAAAGTTTCATTCCTACCAACTTAAGACTTGGCGCTGGATATGAATTTATTTTTGATAGTAGCAATAGTTTATCTGCTACTTTTGAAATCAATAAATTATTGGTTCCTACACCTAGCGAAGAAGTATTTAATTCTTCTGGAGATTTGATTGCATATAGACAACCTGATATTAGTTTCTTATCGGGTTTATTTAAATCGTTCAATGATGCTCCTGATGGATTTAGTGAGGAACTTAAAGAGTTGACATATTCAATTGGATTAGAGTACACTTTTAATGAATCTTTCTTCTTGAGATCTGGTTATTTTAGCGAACACGAACTAAAAGGATCGAGAAAATTTATAACTGCTGGAGCAGGTTTTATTACTAATGATTTGAAGATTGATTTATCTTATTTGATATCTACTTCTGACGTAATTAGTCCTCTTGAAAACACACTTAGAGTTGGACTTGCTTATGCTTTTGATTAAGACAATTCGCTAGTTTAAAAACTGAATTTTTTAAACTATCTTTGCGCTTGATATATGAGGCCAATAACAAAGGAGATTTATTTAAGCTGGTATGAGGAAATGCTCTTTTGGAGAAAGTTTGAAGATAAGTTAGCATCAGTATATATTCAGCAAAAAGTTAGAGGTTTTCTTCACCTTTACAATGGCCAAGAGGCTATTCTAGCTGGTGCTCTTCACGTTATGGATCTTGAAAAGGATCGAATGATAACAGCCTACAGAAATCATGTTATGCCCATTGGCATGGGTGTAGATCCTAAAAAAGTGATGGCTGAATTATATGGAAAGACTACAGGTACCTCAAACGGACTTGGTGGATCTATGCATATCTTTTCAAAAGAACACAGATTTCATGGAGGCCATGGTATTGTTGGTGGACAAATCCCATTGGGTGCAGGTATGGCCTTTGGAGATAAATATTTTAACAGAGGAGCAGTCACACTTTGCTTTATGGGTGATGGAGCTGTCAGACAAGGATCTTTTCATGAAACATTGAACCTTGCCATGCTGTGGGATCTCCCTGTTGTCTTTATAGTTGAAAACAATGGTTATGCTATGGGAACGTCAGTCAAACGAACTAGTAACCATACGGATATTTGGAAACTAGGTTTGGGTTATGAGATGCCGTGTGGTCCTGTGGATGGTATGAATCCTGTAAAAGTTGCTGAAGCCTTGGATGAGGCAATTACTAGAGCTCGATCAGGGAATGGACCTTCGTTGTTGGAAATGAAGACCTATAGATATAGAGGTCATTCAATGTCAGATGCACAAAAATACAGAACAAAAGAGGAGGTTGAGGAGTACAGAAAAATTGATCCAATAACACAAGTAAAGGATATTCTTATTCAAAATAGCTATGCCTCAGCTGAAGAAATCTCAGTTATTGATGCAAGAGTTAAAGAAAGAGTTTTAGATTGTCAAAAATTTGCTGAGGAATCTCCCTTTCCTGAAATCAGTGTAATGTATGATGCAGTTTACGAGCAAAAAGACTATCCGTTTTTAAAACACAAATTAGATTAAATGGCCGAAGTAATTAAAATGCCCAGACTGAGTGATACTATGGAGGAAGGTGTAGTTTCTCAATGGCTCAAAAAAGTAGGTGACAAGGTTCGCGAGGGTGATATTTTGGCTGAAATTGAAACTGACAAGGCCACTATGGAGTTCGAATCTTTTCACGATGGTACATTGTTACATATTGCACTTGAAGAGGGTGTAACTGCAAATGTTGACTCACTTCTCTGTATTATTGGGGAAGATGGAGAGGATATTTCACAGTATATTGTTCAAGGTGATGAAGAACCTAAGCAACTCGATTTAGTTGATCAAATCAATGAGCAAGCGGAATCTGAAAATCTTGAACCTGTTTTATTAACTGAAGAAAAAGATTCTATTTCTGATGAACCTAATACTCAAAATAGTGAATTAACTAAGACAGATATTGATTTTTCAGGTATTCAATATATCACAATGCCTCGTCTAAGTGATACGATGGAGGAGGGGACGATATCATCTTGGTTAAAAAAAGTAGGTGATGAAGTTAAAGAGGGTGATATATTAGCTGAAATAGAAACTGACAAAGCCACTATGGAATTTGAGTCATTTTATGATGGTAAGTTAATACATATTGGTGTCGCACAAGGGGAAACTGTTAACGTAGATGAGTTAATCGCTATTATATCTCCAACTGAAATTGATGCTGAACAAGCATTAGCTCATTATAATTCAGGATCGCCTAGTCCACAGAAAGAGGAAAATGAAACCTTAGAAAATAAAAGTGAGGAATTAGAAGAGATTGTTGAATCTAGTGATATTTCTCCGATTATCTCTGATAAACGCATTCTTGCCTCACCACTCGCCAAGAAAATTGCTGCTGAAAAGAATATTGATTTAAATACAATCAAAGGAACTGGTGATAATGGTAGAATAATCAAAAGTGATTTAGATAATGTCGAACCCAGCCCTGATACATCACAACCCCGTCAAGATGTAACTGAGTCGTTTGAAAAACAGCAACCAGTTGTTCCAGTTTCAAAAAATATTTCCAAATCAGAATCTTTTGATGAATTGGATAATAATTCCATGAGAAAAGCAATTGCCAAGCGATTAAGTCAGTCAAAATTTACTGCACCACATTATTACTTGAGCGTTGAATTTAATATGGATAATGCCATTGCTTTTAGAGAGCAATACAATTCCATTCCAAACACAAAAATTTCTTTTAATGACATTGTAATCAAGGCATGTGCCATAGCGCTCAGAGAACACCCAAAGGTTAACTCTCAATGGTCAGATGAAAAAACAAGACTGAATAACCATGTTCACATTGGTGTTGCAGTAGGTGTTGATGATGGACTTGTTGTGCCTGTTATAAAATTTGCAGATTCAGAATCATTACATTCGATAAATAGTATGGTGCGTGATTTTGCAGTTAGAGCAAAATCAAAAAAATTAAGGCCTGATGAAATTGAGGGAAGTACCTTTACAATTTCTAACTTAGGAATGTTCGGAATTAAAGAGTTTACATCAATCATTAATCAACCCAATTCCGCCATACTTTCAGTAGGAAGTATTATTAAAAAACCTGTTGTCATTGATGATAAAATAACGATTGGCAATACTATGAAACTAACACTTGCTTGTGATCACAGAACAATTGATGGAGTTACAGGGTCATTATTTTTACAAACACTCAAGGGTTATCTAGAAAATCCTGTAACTATTTTAGTATAATGAAAACTGTCATTATAACTGGAACTAGTACTGGAATTGGTTTTGAGTTAGCAAAAATTTTCTCTAAAAAAAATTACAACGTCATATCATTATCAAGATCTTCAAATGTTGTAAAGATTGGATCAAAAAATATTTATCATATTCCTTTTGATTTAACGTGTGACGATGATCATCAAAAATTGATTAATCATTGTAAAACAAACAAAATAGAAATCGACATTTTAATCAATAACGCAGGTTTATTAATAAACAAAACATTCAACGACATAACAGTCGATGACTTTGAGAAAATATATAACGTTAATGTGTTTGGTGTCGTAAAATTGTTAAAAAACCTTTTTAAATTTTTCTCCTCTGATGCACATATCGTAAATATTAGTAGTATCGGAGGATTAATAGGTTCGTCGAAGTTCAAAGGGTTAACTGCATATTCCTCAAGCAAGGGTGCTTTGAATGTACTGACAGAGGTTTTATCTGAGGAATATAAAGACTCTGATTTAATCTTTAACTCTCTTTGCTTGGGTTCTGTACAAACAAAAATGTTAGAAAAAGCATTTCCTGGTTACAAAGCTGAGGTTAGTCCATTAGAAATGGCTGACTATATACACGATTTTTCAGTAAATGGAAAAAAATTGTTCAGTGGAAAGGTTATCCCAATTTCAAAATCAAACCCATAGTGGTACAACATATTTCCCCGTTTATACCAAAAATGTCTTTGAAGGCCTTAATTAGATTAATTGATAATGAAAATTTATCTATTAAAGTTGTTAAACAAAGAATAACCAAGCATGGTGATTTTAGAAAATCAAATAATCAGAAATCCATAATAACTGTCAATGAATGCAACAACAAGTACCGGTTTTTAATGACTTTGATTCATGAAATTGCTCATCACTATACGTATAAGGAAAATAAATTTGCTAAACCGCATGGAATAAAATGGAAAAAAATGTTTCAATATATTTCAGAACCATTTTTAAAAAAAAGTATTTTTCCGGAGGATCTACTAAATTCACTTAAAGAACATATGAAGAATCCAAAGTCTTCTTTTTCATACGACTCTAATCTTTCTAAAGAGCTGGATAAATTTGATGATGAAAATAATGATTTGGTTTATCTTGATGAATTACCATCAAATTCTGTATTTATTTACAGAGGTAAAAGATTTCAAAAAATCGAAAAAAAAAGAAAAAGATATCTTTGCGAGTGTGTAACTGATAAAAGAAATTATCTTTTTGTGTCTCATGCAAGAGTCTTAAAAAAATGAAAAAAGTATGTATTAGCGGCTATTTTGATCCACTACATGTTGGACATATTGAATATATAAATAAGGCCAAAAAATTGGGTGATTATTTAGTTGTAATAGTAAATAATAATTTACAGTGTAAATTGAAAAAAGGCAAGTTTTTCATGGATGAAAATGATAGAGTAGAAATTGTCAGAAATTTAAAATCTGTGGATGAAGTTTTTTTGTCTATTGATGATGATAAAACTGTATGTCAATCGCTAAAAATATTGAAGCCATCTATTTTTGCAAATGGTGGGGATAGAAAAAATTATGAAATACCTGAGTCCAAAGTATGTGATATGTATAGTATCGAAATTATTGATGGATTGGGTGAAAAGATCAGAAGTTCCTCTGATTTGACAGGAATAAAAGAAATTAAATAAAGTTGGAAACTAAATTTGATTTTGAGGATGAAAATCTAGAAAAAGACATTAAAAAAAATGCCTCGGGTCTTTTTAATGGCATATTAATTTTTGTTCAAAGTGTTTTCAGATTTAATGAAGATGTTGATAAAAATGCAACAATAAACTCAATTAAAAATGATATATCTATGCGTGGAACTACAGCATGGATTCTTATTTGTTCAATTTTAATTGCATCTGTTGGCCTTAATGCAGACTCCACAGCTGTTGTTATTGGTGCTATGTTAATTTCACCACTATTAGGCCCTATTTTGGGGTTAGGTCTTTCAATATCTATAAATGATATTGATACTTTAAAAAGTTCATTAATCAATATGCTTGTGATGGTTTTTTTGAGTATTACAACTGCTTATATATTTTTTGCTTTGATCCCAATTCGTGATGAAACTCCAGAATTACTATCCAGAACAAGTCCAGATATAAGAGATGTTTTAATTGCCTTTTGTGGGGGGTTGGCCTTAATTATTGCAAAAACAAAAAAAGAAAACATAAGTTCTGCAATTTTTGGAGTCGCAATTGCAACTGCACTGATGCCCCCATTGTGTACTGTTGGATATTATCTTGCAGAAAACAACTTAGCCAATGCCTGGGGTGCAATCCTTCTATTTTTAATAAATACACTTTACATTATCATTGCCACATATATTGTACTCAAATTTCTAAGATTTCCATTGAAAGTTTATGCAAACTCTAAGCGGAGAAAATTTGTTAATAGAGCTGTTACTCTAATTGCTGCATCATTTGCTTTTATTGCCGTTTTTGAATTTGTCGATGTCATGGATGAATCAAAATTTCAAAGTGAAGCCAAAAGCTTTCTCAGTTCTGAACTAGCTGGATTACCAAATGGTGATTATCTGAGTAAATCAGCTATTATTGATTATAATGGTGGAGAATCCCAAATAACTATCAATACATATGGACAGAAACCAATATCGAACGAAATTATGGATTTATTGGTAAGAAAAATTAAGGCAAATGAGGAACTTAAATCAACAAAAATTCTTTTTGTTCAAGAAGAAATAGAAGATTCCTATACATTGAATAATGCTTTTTTAAAAGAACTTAGATTAAGGGATTCTATAGATATTGCTCTGAAAAAAGATGAAATTGAAAACTTAAATAAAGAAATTAATAAATTGAAAATCTTAAGTGAAGAAAAGTTATTATTTAGCTCAATAATTAATGAAGCAAAACTAATTTACCCAGGTCTAAACTCATTTGAAATCTACGAATCAATTCGAACTGATTTCCAAAAAACTGATACGGTTCTGGTTGTATCAGTATCATGGTCAAAGATGATCGATGATAATAGTAAATTACAGCTCAATCAAAGTATTCAAAACTGGATTGCTTTAAGGTTTGAATCAAAGAATATTGAAATTTTTGAGAAAAATTAGTTTTTTTTCAATTTCTTGACCAATTCAGATGAATAAACAAAATCCTCAACTTCAATATTTTTAGAATCAAGGATTTCTTTATTGTTTCCTTGCCATACTTTTATTCCTTTTTTCAAAAAAATAATATTTTCTCCTATCTCGATAACTGAATTCATGTCGTGAGAATTTATTACAGTAGTTATGTTGTATTCTTTCGTGATTTCTTGAATTAGATTATCAATTACTATGGCGGTTTTGGGATCAAGTCCAGAGTTTGGTTCATCACAAAATAGGTATTTCGGATTTAGAACAATCGCTCTTGCAATACCAACTCTTTTTTGCATGCCACCAGAAATTTCAGATGGTAATTTATTTATTGCATCATTTAAATTAACCCTATCAATAAACTTCAATGCAATTTCATTTTTCTTTTTCTCTGAATACTTTGTTAACATGTCTAGTGGAAATCGAACATTTTCCAAAACAGTTAAAGAGTCAAAAAGAGCACTACCCTGAAATACCATACCCATATCTTTCTTAATGTTAATTTTATCTTCATCATTCATTTTAGATGAATGAATACTATCATAGATTAATTCACCTTGATCTATTGAGTAAAGACCAAGTAAGCATTTTAATAAAACGGTTTTTCCGGATCCGCTTTGACCTATTATAAGATTTGTTTTTCCCCTTTCAAATTTTGCTGATATATCTTTGAGCACTTCACTTTTTCCAAAAGATTTATATATGTTTTTAATTTCAATCATTATGAAAGCAGGAGTTGAGTTATTATATAATTAACAATAATAATTATTATGGAGGTCCAGTAAAATGATTGAGTGCTTGCTTTACCAACATCCAACGCCCCTCCTTTCATATAAAATCCATGATATGCTGGAACAGTCGCCAGTATAAAAGAAAAAACCAAAGTTTTTATGTAGGAGTATGTAACATGAAATATGTCAAAATCCATCTGAATTCCTTGGATATAAGCTTCACTTGGGACTCCAGTTAGGGTCATTGCAAGTAGACCACCCAATAATCCTAAGAACATCGAAAAAGTAATGATGAATGGATACATAAGCATTGCAATGATTTTTGGAAATACTAAATAATTAAGTGAATTAATTCCCATAACCTCAAGCGCATCAATCTGCTCTGTAACCCTCATTGTACCAATACTTGATGTGATGTAGGAACCTACTTTCCCAGCCATGATAATGGAGATAAATGTTGGAGCAAACTCTAGTATTACAGATTGTCTTGTAGCAAAACCAATCAAGGTCTTTGATAATAATGGACTTTCTAGGTTAAGTGCCATCTGAATAGAAACTACTCCTCCTATGAAAAATGATAATATGGATACTATTGGAATAGAATCAAGGACTAAATCGTTAATTTCTTTAAATACTAATTTGTATAGAATATTTCCTTTACATGGCTTTATAAAAGACGATCTTACCATCAAAAAATATTTTCCAATATCTCTAAGGAATTTCATTATTAAATTTGGTAGGTTATTGCATTGACATTCATACCAGCACCAACACTTGCAAAAACAATAACATCACCTTTATTGAGTTTATGTCCTTTAAAATTTTTCTTTAGAACAATATCATATAGTGTGGGTATGGTTGCTACGGAGGTATTCCCTAATACATCAACACTTATTGGCATTATATTATTAGGAATTGACCTGTCATATAGTTTATAGAAATATTTTAAAACTGCTTCATCAAGTTTTTCATTTGCTTGGTGTAAAAATATTTTTTTTATATCATCGATATTTTTACCACTTTCTTCGATACAAGATTTTAATGCAGCAGGAATAGTAGAAATTGCAAATTCATAAACTTTTCTACCGTTCATTTTAATAAACTTTGTTTTTGACTTTATTTTTGGGTTATATGAGTTTTTACAAAATAGATATAAGGCTTCTTTACCCGCTTTCGTAATTGTTTTGTGAGACAATATTCCACCTTCCTCATTTGTTTTTTCAACGATTGATGCACCTGCACCATCTGCAAATATTAAGGAATCTCTATCATTTTTATCGACAGTTCTAGATAGTGTGTCTGCACCGATAACTAGGCATCTTTTAGCCATTCCAGAGCTAATAAATGATTTTGCCTGAATTATACCCTCTAACCAACCTGGGCATCCAAAGATTATATCGTATGCAACACAGTTATCGTTCTTAATTTCTAGTTTATGCTTAACAAGTGTGGCTACAGAGGGTAAAGCTATATATTGATTGGTGTTGTAATCAATTTCACCAAAATTATGAGCTACTATTATGTAGTCAATTTCTTCTTTGTCAATTCCAGCATCTTTGATAGCTTCAATAGATGCAAACGTTGCTAGATCGGAGGTATTGTGGTTCTTATCAGCATATCTTCTTTCTTTAATTCCAGTAATTGATTCAAACTTATCAATGATATCTTGATTTGAATTCGGATAAGGTTCACCATTTTTATCGTAAAAATCCGAATTTAAAAAAGAATCATTTTTAATTATATTTTCGGGAATAAAAGATCCTGTTCCGGAGATTTTTATTGACATAAATTGTTTTTGTAAAAGTATTAAATAAATTAAGATTCAATATAGTCTTCGATAGGATTGCATGTACATATTAAATTTCTGTCACCAAATGCATCATCAATTCTTGTAACACTCGGCCAAAATTTATTACTTTCTAGATAAGGTAGAGGATATGCAGCCTCTTTTCTGGAGTAATCGTGATTCCATTTCACACTTGTTAAGGTATGTAGTGTGTGAGGGGAGTTTTTCAAAATATTTTGATCATCATCTTTTGAACATGTTAAAATTTCACCCTTGATTGAAATCAATGCATCACAAAATCTATCAATTTCCTCTAAATTTTCACTTTCAGTTGGTTCAATCATCATTGTTCCTGGAACAGGGAATGAAACAGTTGGTGCATGAAAACCATAGTCGATTAGTCTTTTTGCAATATCCATAACTCCAATGCCAAACTCTTCTTTGTATTCTCTGCAATCAATTATCATTTCGTGAGCCGACCTACCTAATTCTCCTGCATACAAGATTTTATAATCTTTTTCAATCCTTTTTTTAATGTAATTAGCATTTAGTATCGCAATTATTGTAGCTCTTTTTAGTCCATGTGAACCCATCATGCAAATGTAAGCGTAGGAAATCAAACATGCCATAGCCGATCCCCATGGGGCAGATGATATTGCTTTGACAGAAAACTTTTTATGATTTGATCTATCCGTAGTTGGTAAAAAACCACTTAGATGCTCTCTGACACATATGGGACCAACACCTGGTCCACCACCGCCGTGAGGTATTGCAAATGTTTTATGTAAATTTAAGTGGCAAACATCAGCTCCAATTTGAAAAGGATTGGTTAAGCCCACTTGAGCATTCATATTTGCGCCATCCATGTACACTTGCCCACCATTTACATGAATTATTTCAGTGATCCTTTTGATTGATGACTCAAATACACCATGGGTTGAAGGGTATGTTATCATTAGAGCAGCCAAATTTTCACTGTGCTCCTCCGCTTTGAGTTTAAGTTCCTCTTCATTAATATTTCCATGTTTATCAGTACCAACAACTACAACTTTCATTCCTGCCATAACAGCAGAAGCTGGATTTGTACCGTGTGCCGATGAGGGAATAATACATATATTTCTATTCGTTTGATTAATGCTTTTAAAGTAAGATCTTATAACCATCAATCCAGCGTATTCACCTTGAGCTCCCGAGTTTGGTTGTAATGAGGTTGAATGAAAACCAGTAATTTCATTTAGTTGTTTTTCAAGTTTGTTTAGAACAATTTGATATCCCTCTGTTTGATCAAGAGGTGCAAAAGGGTGAATGTTATTCCACTTTTTCCAGCTTAGAGGAAGCATTTCTGCAGCAGCATTTAATTTCATCGTACAGGATCCTAAAGCAATCATTGAATGGTTTAAAGACAAGTCTTTTCTTTCGAGTGACTTTATATATCTCATCATTGAGGTTTCCGATCTGTGCTTATTGAACACTATTTCATTTAGAAATTTTGAGCTTCTGTTAAAACCATTAGGAATTGATTCATGGTTGCTTTTAGATTCAAAATGAAAATCTTTACATGTTGATTCGCATACGACCTTAATTATTTGTTTGATATCGTCAAGTTCAGATGATTCATTGATTGAAATTGAAATTTCATTTTGATTTATGTAATTAAAATTCAGTTTATTTTTTTCAGCAATAGATCTAATTTTTGCTGATTTAATATTCAAATGAATCGTGTCAAAAAAGCTCTTATTAAATACTTTGATACCTAATGTATTTAAATTAGTATACAAAACCTTTGTTAAGTTGTTTATTTTTTTTGCTATTTGTTTTAATCCCTCCGGACCATGATAAACTGCATACATACCTGCCATCACAGCCAATAAAACTTGTGCTGTACAGATATTTGATGTAGCTCTTTCCCTCTTAATGTGTTGCTCTCTTGTTTGAAGGGCCATTCTTAATGCTCTGTTTCCGTTTCGGTCCTTGGAAACACCAATTATTCTTCCAGGGATGGATCTTTTATATTCTTTTTTAGTTGCAAAGTATCCAGCATGTGGGCCACCATATCCCAAAGGAATTCCAAATCTTTGTGAAGTACCGACAACTACATCGCAGTTAAAAAGCGATGGTTTTTTAAGAACACAAAGTGAAAGTAAATCAGCTGCAACAATTAATTTTATGTCATAGCTATTTAACATTTCTGATATGGTTTTTAAATTGTGAATTTTTCCATATTTTCCAGTATACTGGACAAAACATCCAAAGAAACTTTGATCTAAACTAATTTTTTCAATATTATTTTTAACAATTTCAATGCCTAGTGGCTCTGCTCTGGTTACTAAAACATCAAATGTCTGATCAAATATATCGTCACTTACTAAAAATTTATTGCAATTGCTGTTTACTTTGTCTCTTGATCTATTTGAAAATAGCATAGTCATTGCCTCAGCTGCTGATGTTCCCTCATCTAGCAAAGATGCATTGGATAATTCCATCCCAGTTAAATCGCATATTACTGTTTGATAGTTTAGGAGAGCTTCTAGTCTTCCCTGAGCAACTTCAGCTTGGTATGGCGTATATGCAGTATACCATCCAGGATTCTCTAAAATATTTCTTTGTATTACTGGTGGAAGAATAGATTCATGGTAGCCTCTGCCAATGTAATTTTTAAAATGCTTATTTTTTTGTGATAATTTGTAAATATGGTCAAGAAACTGAGCTTCTGTCATCTCTTTTTCAAGGCTGATGTCTTTTTTGAGTCTTATTTCTTGCGGAATGGTTTCTTTTATTAGCTCCTCAGTGTCGCTGATGCCTAAGTATTCAAGCATGATCTTTTCAGATCTAGAATCTATTCCAATATGTCTGTTAGCAAAATTCATTTTTGAAGCCTCAAAATTATGTAATTAGATAGATATTTTACTTAAAAAAATAAGGATATTAAATAAAGTTTTTAACTCTTTATTGACAAAATCATTTTAATTTGGACGAATTAACTTTTCGCTCCAATTCCATCTTGTAGTTAATTATTTTTTTTTGTACCGTTTTATTATTCACACCAAGAATTTCAGCAGCTAAAATTGCACTGTTTTTTGCTCCATTCAGAGCAACTGTCGCAACAGGAACTCCACCAGGCATTTGTAATATTGAAAGGACCGAATCCCAACCATCAATTGAATTCCTAGACTTTATTGGGACACCAATAACGGGTAGGGGTGAATTTGAAGCAACCATTCCAGGTAGATGTGCAGCACCACCTGCACCAGCTATTATAACTTTTATTCCCCTTTTGTGTGCATTTTTACTGTAATCCATCATCTTTTCAGGTGTTCTATGAGCTGATACAATTTCAGTCTCATAACCAATTCCGAAATCATCAAGAATTTCCGTTGCTTCTTTCATCACGGGATAATCAGATTTACTACCCATAATTATACCAATTTCTACCATGCTAATAACTTTTAACTTTTATGATTTCTTTAATTTCTTTTGCTTTTTTATAAGCTGAAGCAAAGTTATCACAAATTACTGTTACATGCCCCATTTTTCTGTTAGGTCTTGTTATTTTTTTTCCGTAGATATGAATGTAAACATTCTTTTGGTTTTTTACCAAATCAAGATTTTCGTATTTTACTTCTCCTGTGTGAGAGTTTCCACCAACTAAATTTAACATTACTGCACAATTTTGATGTGAAGTTTCGCCAAGCTCAAAATTCATTATCGAATTTATATGTTGTTTAAATTGAGATGTAGGGCAAGCATCAATCGAAAAATGACCGCTGTTGTGAGGCCGAGGAGCAATTTCATTTATTAATATTTTATCATCATTTGTGAGAAACATTTCAACTGCTAATAAGCCAATTAAATTTATTTTTTTTGCTAGTTCATAAGCTATTTTTTTTGCATTTCTGTTAATATCTTTACTAATGTTAGCCGGACTAATTACAAACTCAACTTGGTTTGAATCAGGGTTAAATTCCATTTCAACAGTTTCATACGCCTTTATGTCACCTTTCTTATTGACGGCAACTATAACTGAAAGCTCTTTCTTAAATTCAACAAGATCTTCAATAATCATTTCAGCATCTGGTAACTTAAACAAATCATTTTCAGTGTTTAATACTTTAACACCAAAGCCATCATAGCCAAATTTTGTTTTTTTCCATACACATGGAAAATTTAAATTACCTTTTTTGAATGAATTCAGTAAATCATTTTTAGAATTAAAATATGAGAAACTTGATGTTGGAAAATTATTTTCTTTAAAAAAGGATTTCTGTAAGTTTTTATCTTGAATTATTCTCAAAATTTCTGGTGAAGGTTGTACTTCGATTCCCCTTGAGACTAAATCATCTAATGCATCAACGTTTATGTGTTCAATTTCGTATGATATAATATCGTGCGACAATCCAAAATTTAATACAGTATCAAAATCATTAAAATCCCCTAGTATAAAGTTTTTTGTTAAATTTTTACATGGCGAGTCCTTATTAGGGTCTAGTATGCTCACCTCTAAATCAATTTTGTTGGTTTCATCTAGAATCATCTTGCCTAGTTGTCCCCCACCAATGATTCCAATTTTTTTATTCAAAATAAAAGCTTTTAGATTTCAAAAATACATTAATTTATAGATGAGGAATAATTTATTCATCTTTTGTATTTAGGTATATTTGTAAAAAATTATCATGTTAAATTTAATTCTTTTTGGAAAGCCTGGAAGTGGTAAGGGTACTCAAGCAAGTTTTTTAAAAAACAAATATGGTTTGGTACACATTTCAACTGGTGATGTTTTTAGAAAAAATATTAAAACTGAAACTGAATTAGGTTTAAAAGCCAAATTGTACACCGAGAAAGGTGAATTGGTCCCTGATCAAATAACAGTTTCGATGTTAGAAAATGAAATAAAACAAAATTTACCCTGTCTAGGTTTTATTTTTGATGGATTCCCAAGAACAATTTACCAAGCAAACGAAATGAATAAAATTCTAACTAAATATGTTTTGGATTTAACTGCAACTATAGCTCTAGATGTCGATGACAATTTATTGAAAGAAAGATTGCTAAAGAGAGGAAAAATTTCAGGTAGGGCTGATGATCAAAGCGTCGATAAAATTCTCACTCGGCTAAATGAGTACAGAAAAAAAACTCAACCATTAATTGAATATTATGAAAAGATGAATAAGTTTTATTCTGTTAGTGGAGTTGGTGAAATTAATGATATTAGTAAGAGACTGATTGATTTGATTGAAAATTTAATCTAATGACTGAGGATAATTTTGTTGATTATGTAAAAGTTTTTGTTAGGTCAGGAAATGGTGGTGCTGGATCCTCACACTTGAGGAGAGAAAAATTTGTTGCAAAAGGAGGACCTGACGGTGGAGATGGAGGAAATGGTGGCAATATTATTTTTAAGACTGACAAAAACCTATGGACACTATTCCATTTTAAATTCAAAAAACATTTTAAAGCTGAGCATGGTAAAAATGGAGGAAAATCTAGAAGTTCAGGTGCCAATGGAAATGACGAGTATATAAAAATACCAATTGGTAGTGTTATAAAGGATACAGATTCTGGTGAAGTTTTATTTGAATCAATTGAGCATGGAGAGGAATTTAATGCTGTTCCAGGTGGGAAGGGTGGTTTAGGAAATTGGCACTTCAAATCTTCAACTAATCAAACACCTAAGTATTCACAACCTGGGGTTGAAGGAACAGAAAAAAAATTAACTATTGAATTAAAGGTTCTTGCTGACGTGGGTTTTGTTGGATTCCCTAACTCTGGAAAATCAACATTATTAAGTGTACTGACTGATGCCAAACCAAAAATTGGAGATTATGAATTTACGACCCTGAAACCAAATTTAGGAATTGTAAAATACAAGGATTATAATACCTTTGTAATATCAGATATACCGGGTATCATCAAGGGTGCAAGTAAAGGGAAAGGTTTAGGACATCATTTTTTAAGGCATATAGAAAGAAATTCTATACTTGTTTTTTTAGTTTCATGTGAATCAAAAAACATTGATAGGAAATTTAATATACTTTTGGATGAATTAAAAAAATATGACAGTCAGCTTTTAGATAAGGAAAAAATTCTTGCCGTAACCAAATGTGATTTGATTGATAAAGAAAAAATTGATGATATAAAATCAAATTATAAGTTGGACTTTATGAATATCGATGTTCATTTTGTTTCATCAGTTACACAAATGGGACTGAAAACTTTAAAAGATTCAATGTGGAAAAAATTAAATATATCATTATAATTTTAGTAGCTCCGTATTTATTTTCTCAGGAAGAGTCTCTTAGTAAGTCTGAATTATTGAAAATTGAAGAAAATGCTGATTCATTGGTTCAGATTTGTCAATTTGAAAAACCAATTGAATTATATAAAAAATTAGTTAAACAACACCCTAATAATTTCAATTACAATTATAAACTAGCTGCAACTTTGGCAGCAAGAATTGAATTAATGCCAAGAATTAAAGGTGCTGCATATGTCCCTGAAATGATGAGTCAGCTAGAAAAAACATATGAAATTGATGATACCTCACTAAGTCTAAATTGGATTATGCTACAGGTCTATCTTGAAGTGCCAGGATTTCTAGGTGGAGGAAAGAGAAAAGCTAGAAATATTGTTGAAAAAATTTCAAATATTTCTAAAAAGGAAGGAGATAAGGCTCAACGCCTATATGAAAATTTTCCGAGGATTAAGTTTTGAAAAAAGTTCACTTCATATCAATAGGTGGTAGTGTTATGCACAGTCTTGCTATAGAGCTTAAGAGAATAGGTTTCAATGTTACAGGAAGTGATGATGCAATTTATGAGCCATCAAAATCAAGTTTACTCAATAATAATTTATTGCCTAAAAAATTGGGTTGGTGTGAAAAAAATATAAAAGATGACCTAGATTTTGTTATTCTTGGAATGCATGCAAAATCTGATAATATTGAGCTGAAAATTGCAATAGAAAAAAAGATTAAAGTTTATTCCTTTCCTGAATTTATTTATGAACATTCAAAAAATAAAACCAGGGTAGTTATAGGAGGAAGCCATGGAAAAACAACAATAACATCAATGATACTTCACGTACTTGAAAAAAATAATTTCAAAACTGATTTTCTATTGGGTGCTAAAGTCAAGGGATTCACTAATTCTGTCCATTTATCTGAGGATAATGAATTTATTATAATAGAGGGCGATGAGTATTTATCATCAAGGATTCATGATGTCCCAAAATTCCATGTTTACAAACCAAATATTGCCCTAATTTCGGGGATATCGTGGGACCACATAAATGTTTTTCCAACATTCAAGATCTATGTTGATCAATTCAAAATTTTTATAAATAAAATTATTAATGGTGGTGTACTAGTATATAATGAAAATGATGAGAATATTCGAAAGATATTGGATAGTAATGAGAATTTTATTAGAAAAATACCCTACGGCTTGCACCCGCACATTTCAAATAACAATAAATTTTTTGTTGACTCTGACGAGGGGTTGCTACCCATCAAGTTTTTCGGCAAACATAATATGGAGAACTTGTCCGCAGCAAAAAAAATTTGCAATCTTATCGGATTGACTGATGATCAATTTTATTCATCAGTTGTTTCATTTGAGGGTGCGGGTAATCGTTTAGAGCTCGTTGAGCAAAAAAATAAGAGGAGTGTTATTAAAGATTTTGCACACTCTCCTAGCAAATTAATTGCTAGCATTAATGCTGTCAAATCAAATTTTGAGGGGAAATTGATTGCGGTTTTTGAATTACATACTTTGAGTAGTTTTGATGAAGCTTTTCAAAAAGAGTACCGATCAGCTTTTAATGAGTGTGATCATCCAATAGTTTTTTTTGATAGTAGTAGTGAGAAGTTAAAGGATAAAAATATTGATGAAAAAAATTTAATCGATTCATTTTCTGACAAAAGAATTGTTTTTGCATATGACCCTAACCAATTGAAAGATTATCTTTTAAAATTTAATGATAACAACATAAATTTGCTTCTAATGAGTTCAGGTAAATTTGGTGGTATTGACATTAAGATGTTGGCTAAAAACTTTTGTGAAAATGGTTGTTAAAAGCATATTCTTTGACCTTGATCATACTCTTTGGGACTTTGAGAAAAATTCTGAGGCTACCTTCAAAACAATATTTGATAATCATAATTTAAATTTAGATTTTGATTTATTCATTGAAAAATATAGACCAATAAACTTTAAATATTGGAAATTATATAGAAATGGTGCTATTTCAAAAGAATATTTGAGATACAACAGATTAAAGGAAGTATTTGATTTATTCAATTTTGAAATTAGTGATGAAATCATAAACAAAATTTCTGATGATTACATAACTTTTTTGCCTGAAAATACACACTTAATGGATGGTGCAATCGAAGTATTGGAGTATTTGAGTAATCGGTACAGATTATTTATAATTACTAATGGTTTTAGGGATGTTCAAGAAAAAAAGTTGGTTAATTCGAAAATAAAAAAATATTTTGAGTGCATCTACGACTCTGAATCAATTGGAGTTAAGAAGCCTGATCCGAAAATTTTTGACTTTGCCCTGACTGATTCTCAATCTGAAGCTTGTGAGTCATTGATGGTAGGTGATAACTACGAAGCAGATATTTTAGGGGCAAAAAAGCTTAATATTCAAACCATTCACTATGTCGCTCATGGTGAAGAAATTCATGATGATTGTAGGGTTATTCACGATTTAAAAGATCTAATTAAAATTCTCTGAAGCTTTGGAAATAGCGTAAAGTATAATCCCTGAGGCAACAGCAACATTCAATGATTCAATTTTTCCACTTATTGGTATTTTGAACTTTTCATCGCAATTCTTTAAAACCGAGGAACTAATTCCTTTTCCCTCAGATCCAAGTATGATTGCTGTCTTATTTTTAATCTTGATTTCACCTAGATTTATCGTTGACTTTTCGTCTGCTCCTAAAATGGTAAATTTTTGATCTTTGAGCATTAACATTGCATCAATCAAATGATCCACTTTAAAGATTTGTATGTTAAATACTGCACCACTTGATGTTTTTACAACCTCATCGTTTATTGGGGCACTACCAGTTTTTGATATAAGAATTCCATCTACACCAAAACATTCGGCATTTCTAATGATGGATCCAAAATTTCTGGTATCTGTTACTCCATCTAAAATCAGAATTTTTACTATTGTTGAGTTTTGCAAAAATTCATCCAAGTCTTCAAGGCTTTTAGTTTTTATTGGCGATACTTGACATACAACACCCTGATGATTGCCTTTTGTTAGTTTATCAAGTTTTACCAATGGAACAAAAGAAATTGGAATTTTTTTCCTGTTTAATTCAAAAATTATTTTCTCTAAATTTTTTGCATTTTTTTTTACAAAAACCTTTTGAATATCTAAATTTTTTTGCAATGCCTCTTTTATTGATCTTCGACCATAAATAATCATCCCGATTTGGAGTTAATTTACCCTAAACTTAAATAAAAAGAAAAAGAATGTGTTGGTTTTGTAACAATTTATTTTTTTTTGTGAATGTTAATAACCTAAAACCTTGATTTTCAGTACAATAAATTACTTTGAATATGCTTTATCAACAAAAAAGTGATTTTTTTCTTTTTTGTTTAACAGAACTACATTAGTTTCGCAACTCAAATTAAAAAAACATGAAAAAACTAATTCTTAGTATTATGATGTCTTTTATGGCAATTACTATTGCACTAGGACAACAAACTATTACAGGAAATGTTTCAGATGAAAATGGTGTTGCACTTGTTGGTGCATCTGTCGTTGAAGTAGGCACCAATAATGGTGTGGTTGCTGATTTTGATGGTAATTTTTCCATCAGTGTTGGCGACGATGCTTCTATATCTGTAAGCTTTCTTGGTTTCAAAACACAAGTTATTGAGGTTGGCAACAATACATCAATTGATGTAGTACTGGCTGAAGGAAATCAACTTGATGAAGTTGTAGTAACTGGTTATGGAACAGAAAGTAGAAGATTATTGACGGATAACATTGCGTCACTTAAGTCTGAAGATATTTCTGAAATTCCAACTCCCAACGTTTTTAACACTTTTGCTGGAAAAGTAGCTGGTGTTCAAGTTACACAGACTAATGGTAAGGTAGAATCTGGATTCAATTTTAGAATTAGAGGTCAAGCTAGTATCAGTGCTAGTTCTCAACCTCTTTATGTTCTTGATGGTATTCCATTAATTACTTACAATGAGTCTAATAATGGTGCTCCTACAAACCCTTTAATCACGCTCAGCCCTAACGAAATTGAGTCTATTGATATTCTTAAAGATGCATCTGCAGCTTCAATTTATGGTGCGCAGGGTGCAAATGGTGTTGTTATTATAACTACGAAAAAAGGTAAAGCTGGAAAAGCTAAATTTAATCTTAATGTTTCAAATGGTGTCAGCAATCCATCAAACTACAGAGATTGGATGAATGCAGCAGAATACGTAGAAATCTTTTTGGAAGCTGGTGCTAACGGTTTCAATGCCGGTATAGATTTTACTGGTTTTATTGAAGGAAGGTTCGATAGATATTCTGATGGAACTTGGAGACAAGGAACATACGATACTGATTGGGAAAAAATTGCTCTTGTAGAAGGTTCTGTTCAGGATGCAGATTTTTCTGTTTCTGGTGGAAATGATTCTACTAACTATTTTTTCTCCGTTGCTTACAATGAAACGGAAGGTATTGTACATGGTAATAATTTGGATAAGATCAGTGCTAGAGCCAATATTTCAACCGATATTACCGATAAATTGAGCTTAAGTTTCAATTTAGGATATGGTAGAACTGATATTGATCGTGTAGCAAATGATAATGCTTTCGTTACTCCTTTACAGGCAATTGCTCAGGCACCTATATCTCCTGCTTTTGTTGATGGAGAGCCATTTAGAAACACGGTTTACGCAAACTACCTTCTAGAAGACAAGTATGCAAACTATAATACTATTATTAGAAGAAACACTGGTAAAGTTCAAGCTGACCTAGATTTATTTTCAGGTTTGAAATTTACTTCTGCATTTGCCTACGACCTTTATGGACAAAGCGAAGATCAATTCAGAGGAAGTTTAACTCCCTTTATGTCAACTAATGGTTCTGGTTATGCTTCTAATGCAACAACAGAAAATTATGTTGTAACGAATTATTTAAGCTACGATTTTGTTAATGACTACAGTAAATTAAATGTTACTGCTGGTACAGAACTTAATAAGAGTAAAAGAAGATTTTCTAGCGTAAGTGGTGAGCAATTTCCAAGTGACGATTTTCAAACTATAGCAAGTGCTGCTGAAATTGTTAGTGGTACGAGTAGTTTTACATCTTACAGCTTTGTTGGTTATTTTGCAAGAGCAACTTACAATATACAAGATAAATATTTGTTTAAAGCTGGTATAAGAAGAGACGGATCATCAAGATTTGGTGAGAATGTCCAATTTGGTACATTCCCATCATTTAGTGCTGGATGGATTCTAACTAACGAAGATTTCTTAGGTGATAACGATGTTTTATCTTTCTTGAAGTTAAGAGGTTCATGGGGTGAGGTTGGTAATGCTGCAATTGGAAACTTTGCTGCATTAGGTTTATTTGGTGCTACGTCTTACAACCAAAGACCTGGTTTACAACCAACTCAACCAGCTAATCAAGACTTATCTTGGGAAACAACAGTTCAAACTGACATTTCAGTTCAGTTTGGTTTGTTGGATGACAAGATCACCGGTGAGTTAACATTTTATAACAAGGATACGGAAGACTTGTTATTTGGTGAGCCAATTCCCGCTTCATCTGGTTTTACATCACTTACCAAAAATATTGGTGCTGTAAAAAATTCTGGTATTGAGTTTTTACTAAATACTGTAAATGTATCCAATGATGACTTTAGCTGGACTTCAAGCTTAAATTTAGCCACAAACGAAAATGAGGTTGTTACTCTTCCAAATGGTGAAGATGCTATTTCTGGAAGAAATATTCTAAGAGAAGGCGAGCCTATCAGCGCTTTTTACCTAGTTAGATACGCAGGTGTTAACCCTGACAACGGTAATGCTCTTTTCTTAGATGAGAATGGTGTTTCAACTGAAAGTTATTCCTCTGCATACAGAGTCATAGCTGGAAACCCATTCCCTGATTTCATTGGAGGTTTAACAAACAACCTTTCATATAAGAACTGGAATCTTTCTTTCACCTTCTCAGCCGAGTTTGGTGCAAGCATCTATAATGGTGGTGGAAGATTTCAATCAACTGCTGGTGATTGGTTTGATAATCAAACGAGAGATCAGCTAAGAAGATGGAGACAACCTGGTGACATAACAGATGTTCCTGCTGCTGCTATTGCTGGTAGTAATGGTACTCAGCACTCAACAAGATATCTACAAGATGGTGACTTTATTAGATTAAAGGATCTTAATGTTTCTTATAACATACCAAGTAGTTATCTTCAAGGTGTTGGTTTGGAAAATGCAAGAGTTTACCTTTCTGGTATCAACTTGTTAACAATAACTGATTACGATGGTTATGACCCTGAGTCAAGAGGTGACGCTTCTGGTGTTGGTCAGACATTTTATTCTGCTCCTGCTCCAAGAACTGTTTCTTTGGGTGTTAATCTAACATTTTAATCAATAAATTTTATAAAAATGAAAAATTTTAAATATTTACTACTTATTTTCCTTTCTTTCGGACTTGTGAATTGTGAGTCTGAATTAGAGGTAGAGCCAGCACAAAGTGTATCAATTGGTGCAGCTTTAGGTTCTGCTGACGGCGTCAAAAAAGTTTTAATTGGTGCATACGCAGAGGCTGGTCAAAGTTCAACTTTTGGTGGGTATTCACAAATCATTTCGGAATTATTAGGAAATGATGATGAAGTTTCTTGGGAAGGTACTTTCCTTGCACCAAGACAATTTTATACCAAATCAATTTTGAGTGATAACAGTTTTGTTGGATCTCACTGGGTTAACTCCTATGAGGTTATCAATCAAGCGAATTTGGTTCTTGACAATGCATCTAAAATTGATGATGCTACAGAAAGAGCAACTGTTGAAGGCGAAGCTCTTTTCTTGAGAGCCATGACTTATTTTGATATGGTTAGATTATATGGTGGAGTTCCACTAAGAACTGCTGGTGTTACTAATTATGGTGCTGATCTTGATATAGAGAGAGCATCCGCTGATGCAATTTATGCTCAAGTGGCTTCTGATTTAAATGACGCCTACATTAAGCTTCCTGCTAGTAATGGTGAATTTGCTGATAAATATGCTGCTAAAGCTTTATTGGCTAGAGTTCATCTACAATTAGGAAACTATGCTGAAGCTTTAACGGCTGCAAATGATGTTCTTGCAAATAGTGGTCACTCATTAGCATCATCTTTTGCTGGTGCTTTTAATAATGATAGCGACAGCTCAGAAGATATTTTCGCTTTTCAGGTTACATCACAGGATGGATCTAATGCACTTGTAACTCACTATGCTGACATGGCATTTGGTGGAAGAGGTGGTGATATTGTTGTTGATACATACCGGTCACTCTTTGATAGTACACTAGACGTTAGAAGAGGTTTCTTCTATCTCAGTCGTGATACTGGTGCAATATGTACACGTAAGTATACTAATGAGTATGGTAACGTACCTACATTAAGAATTGGTGAAATGCATTTAATTAGAGCTGAAGCTAACTTCAGATTAGGTTCAAGTACTGGTCTTGCTCCACTTACTGAAATCAATGCTTTAAGAGCTAGATCTGGTGCTCCTGCACACACTGCTCTTACTTTAGATTTAATTTTTAATGAAAGACAATTAGAACTTGGTTTTGAAGGTCATATCTTACATGATAAGAAGAGATTTGGAAAGAGTATTCTTGGTCTATCTTCTAATAGCCCAAAATTAGTTTTACCAATCCCTCAGTCTGAGATGGATAGTAATTCATTAATGGTTCAAAATAGTGGTTATTAAACTGTTATTTCAACTGATAAAAAAAAGGATCAAATTTTTGATCCTTTTTTTTTTGAAATAGGTTTGAATAATTGTAAAAAAATCCTACATTTGCGCACCTTTAAAGAAGGAAATATATGCCAACAATATCGCAATTAGTACGAAAAGGTAGAAAAAAGGTAGTTAAGAAAAGCAAATCTGCCTCACTCAGTTCATGCCCTCAAAAAAGAGGTGTTTGTACCAGAGTCTACACTACAACCCCAAAAAAGCCTAATTCAGCAATGAGAAAGGTAGCTAGGGTTAGGCTAACTAACGGTATTGAGGTAAATGCTTATATTCCAGGAGAAGGCCACAATTTACAAGAACATTCAATCGTTTTAGTTAGAGGTGGAAGGGTTAAAGATCTTCCTGGTGTTCGTTATCATATCGTTAGAGGCGCTCTTGATACCGCCGGTGTTGAAGGAAGATTACAAAGAAGATCTAAATATGGTGCGAAAAAAGCAAAAGCTAAAAGTTAATGATGTTCTTTTAAGAACCGCTCAACTATAAAAAAATGAGAAAAAGAAAAGCAAAAAAACGTCCACTTCTTCCAGACCCAAAATTTAACGATCAACTTGTTACAAGATTTGTTAACAACCTCATGTGGAGCGGTAAAAAGTCCACTGCATTCAAAATTTTTTACGACGCATTAGATATTGTCGAATCGAAAAAGCAGGACAAAGAAAAATCCTCCTTGGAAATCTGGAAAGACGGATTGTCAAATGTAATGCCACATGTTGAAGTTAGAAGTAGAAGAATTGGAGGTGCTACTTTTCAAATTCCAATGCAGATCAGAGCTGACAGAAAAATTTCACTTGCAATCAAATGGCTCATAAGTTTTGCAAGAAAGAGAAACGAAAAGTCTATGTCTCAAAAACTCGCGGCTGAAATACTTGCTGCAGAAAAGGAAGAGGGAGCTGCAGTTAAGAAAAGGGTAGATACTCACAAGATGGCGGAAGCCAACAAAGCATTTTCTCACTTTAGATTCTAAATAATGGCAAGAGATTTAAAATATACACGAAATATTGGTATTGCTGCTCACATTGATGCAGGAAAAACAACTACAACTGAAAGAATTTTGTACTATACTGGTGTAAGTCATAAAATTGGAGAAGTTCATGATGGTGCAGCTACCATGGATTGGATGGCACAAGAACAAGAAAGAGGAATTACCATTACTTCTGCTGCTACAACATGTACTTGGAATTTTCCAACTGATCAGGGAAAGAAAAATGATTCATCAAAGCCATACCATTTTAACATTATTGATACCCCTGGTCACGTTGATTTCACTGTTGAAGTAAATAGATCATTAAGAGTTCTTGATGGTCTTGTTTTTTTATTCAGCGCAGTAGATGGTGTGGAGCCTCAATCAGAAACAAACTGGAGGCTAGCGGACAATTATAAAGTACCTAGGATGGGCTTTGTAAATAAGATGGATCGACAAGGATCTGATTTTCTTGCCGTATGTAATCAAATAAAGGAAATGCTGAAATCAAATGCTGTTCCTATAGTGTTACCAATTGGTGAGGAGGAAGATTTTAAAGGAATTGTAGATTTAGTTAAAAATCAGGCAATTGTATGGCATGAAGAGAATATGGGATCAACCTTTGATGTTGTGGACATCCCTGATGATATGAAAGAAGAGGTTCAAAAGTACAGGGCTAACTTGATAGAGTCAGTTGCTGAGTATGATGACAATTTACTTGAGAAGTTTTTTGATGATCCTGATTCCATTTCTGAGGATGAAATTCACGAGGCTTTGAGAAAAGCTGCCCAAGATATGAGCATAATCCCGATGGTCTGTGGATCAGCTTTCAAAAATAAAGGTGTACAATTTTTACTTGATTGTGTTTGTAGATATTTGCCATCACCTGAGGATAAAGAAGCAATTGTTGGTACTCACCCAGACGATGGCTCTGAGATTTCTAGAAAACCAATTGTTTCTGAACCATTCTCTGCTCTAGCCTTTAAAATTGCAACCGACCCATACGTAGGAAGACTGGCATTCTTTAGAGTGTACTCTGGAAGATTAGATGCTGGTTCATACATATTCAATAATAGATCTCAGTCAAAAGAAAGAATTTCCAGGATTTACCAGATGCACGCGGACAAGCAGAATGCGATAGATTTCATAGAGGCAGGTGATATTGGTGCTGCTGTTGGTTTTAAAGATATTAAGACTGGTGACACATTGAGCTCAGAAAAGCATCCAATAGTTTTAGAAAGCATGGTTTTTCCTGATCCAGTAATTGGTATCGCTGTTGAACCAAAAACAAAAGCAGATGTTGATAAATTAGGTATGGCGTTAGCAAAACTAGCTGAGGAGGATCCTACTTTTCAAGTAAAAACTGATGAAGCATCCGGACAGACCATTATTTCAGGTATGGGAGAACTTCATTTAGATATAATTGTAGATCGTTTAAAAAGAGAGTTTAAAGTCGAAGTAAATCAAGGTCAGCCACAGGTTGAATACAAAGAAGCTGTAACAGCAACAGCAAACCACAGAGAAGTTTACAAAAAACAAACTGGTGGTAGAGGTAAGTTTGCTGATATTGTTTTTACTATGGAACCTGCTGAAGAAGGTAAAACAGGCTTAGAATTTACTAATAATATTAAGGGTGGTAATATTCCCAAGGAATATATTCCGTCTGTTGAAAAAGGTTTTAGAGAGGCTATGAAAAACGGTCCATTAGCAGGATTTGAAATTGATGCATTGAAAGTTGCTTTGAATGATGGTTCATTTCACCCAGTTGACTCGGATTCTTTATCATTTGAATTGGCTGCTAAGCTTGGATTTAAAGAAGCTGCTAAACTTGCAAAGTCAGTCATTATGGAACCAATAATGAAATTAGAAGTTCTAACACCTGAGGAGAATATGGGAGATATTGTTGGAGATTTAAACAGAAGAAGAGGTCAAGTAAATAACATGGATGATAGAGCTGGAGCTAAAGTTGTGAAAGCAATAGTTCCTTTATCTGAAATGTTTGGCTATGTAACCTCACTTAGGACTCTAAGCTCTGGTAGAGCAACATCAACGATGGAGTTCTCCCACTATGCTGAAACACCATCAAACATTTCTGATGAGGTAATTGCCTCTATAAAAGGAAACAATCAAGAATAATTATGAGTCAAAAAATTAGAATTAAATTAAAATCTTATGACTTCAACTTGGTTGATAAGTCAGCTGAAAAAATTGTAAAAACTGTTAAAACAACTGGTGCAATTGTGACAGGACCAATTCCTCTACCAACTAAAAAGAAAATTTTTACTGTTTTGAAATCTCCTCACGTTAATAAAAAATCAAGAGAACAATTTCAGCTTTCGTCCTACAAGAGATTGCTAGATATTTACAGTTCTTCATCTAAAACAATTGATGCTCTAATGAAGTTGGAATTACCGAGTGGAGTAGAAGTTGAAATAAAAGTATAAGTAAAATGGCTGGATTAATTGGAAAAAAAATAGGAATGACGAGTCTTTACGACGAAAAAGGTAATAATCTTGCTTGTACAGTAATTCAAGCTGGCCCATGTGTTGTAACCCAAATTAAGAATTCTGAAAAGGATGGTTATGATGCAGTTCAAATTGGTTTTGATGACAAAAAGGAAAGGCTGGTAAAAAAATCGGAAATAGGTCATTTTAAAAACAGTAAACAAGCACCTAAATCCAAATTAATGGAATTCTCAGATTTTGAAAGTGAACTAAAAGTTGGTGATACCATTTCAGCAGATTTATTTATTGAGGGAGAGTATGTTGATGTTACAGGGGTTTCTAAAGGAAAAGGATTTCAGGGTGTTGTAAAAAGACACGGTTTTGCTGGTGTTGGACAATCAACTCATGGTCAACACAACAGGCTAAGAGCTCCAGGTTCAATTGGAGCAGCTTCTTACCCCGCCAGAGTATTTAAAGGAATGAAAATGGCTGGGCAAACTGGCAACGAAAATGTTACTGTTCAAAACTTAAAAGTTGTAAAAGTTATCTCTGAAAAGAATCTTATTGTTGTCAAGGGATGTGTTCCTGGTCATAAAAATTCATATCTGTCTATAAAAAAATAATGAAATTAGAAGTTATAAATATCAAAGGTAAATCAACGGGAAGATCAGTAAGTCTTTCCAAAGATATTTTTGGTATTGAGCCTAATGAACACGCACAATATTTAGATGTAAAAAATCATTTGTCTAATAAAAGACAAGGAAATGCAAAAACAAAAGAAAGAGCTGAAATAAAGGGGAGCACTAGAAAAATAAAAAAACAAAAAGGGACGGGAACAGCAAGAGCTGGAAGTATTAAAAACCCCCTTTTCAGAGGAGGTGGTACCATTTTTGGACCAAGAAATAGAGATTTTAACTCCAAGGTTAATAAAAATGTTAAGAAGTTAGCACGTAAATCTGCATTATCCCAAAAATTATCAAATAACGCCATCTCAGTTATTGAAAAGTTAGATTTTAAAACACCAAAAACAAAATCATTTGTTGAGATTTTGAAATCTACTGGCTTAGATTCCAAAAAAACATTGTTCGTCCTTGAGGGAGGTAATAAAAATGTATATTTGTCGGCGCGAAATTTGAAAAAATATGAGATTGTTTCTGAATCTGAAGCAACAACATATAGTATTTTGAATGCACAGCATCTTGTGATTGAGGAAAATGCCGTTGTTAATTTAGAATCAATATTAAAATAGTTATGAAAGTAATTTTTGAACCTATTATAACCGAAAAAGCAACTAATGATAGCGAATTAAGAAATCGTTATGCTTTTGTTGTTAATAGGGAAGCTAATAAGATTCAAATCAAAGATGCTGTTGAGAAGAGATACAATGTAAATGTTGAAAAAGTAAGAACACAAATATACGGCTCTGAAAGAAAGACGAAGTATACCAAGAAAGGTGTACAAAGAACCAAAACAAATATTAAGAAAAAAGCAATTGTTGATATTCAAGATGGAGACTCAATTGATTTTTATAACAATTTATAATGGCAGTTAAAAAACTTAAACCGATAACACCAGGGCAAAGGGGCAGAACAGTAAATAGCTTTGAAACTATTACTACTACGAAGCCTGAAAAGAGTTTGTTGATTCCTAAAAAAAGGACTGGAGGACGAAATAGTCAGGGTAGAATGACCATGAAATTTAGAGGAGGCGGTCATAAGAAAAAGTACAGATTAATTGATTTTAAAAGAGATAGATTTAATGATGAAGCAGAGGTTATGTCAATAGAATATGATCCCAACAGGTCAGCTTTCATAGCATTGACAAAATTTGAGGATGGAGAAAAAAGATATATTGTAGCTATAAAGGGATTAAAAGTTGGAGACAAAGTGGTTTCAGGAGATAAAGTTGAGCCTAAGCTTGGTAATTCAATGCCTTTATCATCCATTCCACTTGGAACTACAATTTCTTGTGTAGAGTTAAGTCCTGGAAAAGGAGCAAGTTTAGCTCGAAGTGCTGGTTCCTTTGCTCAGCTTATGGCTCGTGATGGAAAATTTGCTACGTTAAGGTTACCGTCTGGTGAAACAAGGCTTGTTCTTGTAAAATCAATGGCTACTATAGGTCAAGTTTCAAACACTGATCATCAACTTGTTGTTTCTGGAAAAGCTGGTAGAACAAGATGGTTAGGAAGGAGACCAAGAACAAGAGCTGTAGTTATGAATCCAGTTGACCACCCAATGGGTGGTGGGGAAGGTAAAGCCTCTGGAGGACATCCACGTTCAAAAAATGGTATTCCTGCCAAAGGATACAGAACAAGAAATAAAAAGAAATTCAGTAATAAATTCATAATTGAAAGGAGAAAATAATCATGCCTAGATCATTAAAAAAAGGACCATTTGTACATAAAAGCTTATTGAAGAGAGTTCAAGAAAATCTTGATTCAAATAAGAAAAATGTTATAAAAACCTGGTCAAGATCATCAATGATAATCCCTGACTTTGTTGGTCAGACAATTGCTGTGTACAATGGCAGACAGTTTGTCCCAGTATACATTACTGAAAATATGGTTGGACACAAATTAGGTGAATTTTCACCAACAAGATCATTTAGAGGTCATGCTGGTGGTAAAAAAAAGTAAAATAAATGGGATCAAGGAAAAGAAATAGTGCAAATGTAAATAAAGAGCTTAGGAAGGATCTTGTTTCTGCTAGTTTAAATAATTGTCCAACTTCACCCAGAAAGATGAGGTTGATTGCCGATCAAATTAGAGGAAAGAAGATTGATAAAGCGCTTTCTATTTTAAAGTTCAGCCCAAAGCATGCATCAAACAGGTTAGAAAAATTATTACTTTCGGCGATCAATAATTGGCAACAAAAAAATCCTGAAAGTGATATAGAAAATGAAAATATTGTTGTTAGTGAGATAAGGGTTGATAGTGCTGGTATGTTAAAAAGATTGAGACCTGCCCCTCAAGGAAGAGCTCACAGAATAAGAAAAAGATCAAACCATGTAACCATGGTATTAGATAGTTTAAAAGAAATTAATAAATAGCAAATGGGTCAAAAGACAAATCCGATTGGAAACAGACTAGGTATCATCAGAGGATGGGAATCTAACTGGTATGGTGGTAAAAAATACGGTGATATGATTGCTGAGGATGAAATTATAAGAAAGTATATCTTTACCCGTTTGTCTAAAGCGAGCGTTTCACGAGTAATTATTGAAAGAACTTTAAAATCGATAATAATTACTATAACAACTGCAAGGCCTGGAATTATTATTGGTAAGGCAGGGCAGGAAGTTGATAAATTAAAAGAAGAACTAAAGAAAATATCAAAAAAAGACATTCAACTTAATATTGTTGAAATAAAGAGACCTGAACTCGAAGCTCAACTTGTTGCTTCTTCAATTGCAAGACAGATTGAAGGCAGAATTTCTTACAGAAGAGCCATTAAAATGTCAATAGCAGCTACGATGAGAATGAATGCAGAGGGTATCAAAGTTCAAATTTCTGGCAGATTAAATGGAGCTGAGATGGCTAGATCAGAAACATATAAGGAAGGAAGAATCCCATTATCAACATTTAGAGCTGATATTGATTATGCTTTAGTCGAAGCTCACACTACTTATGGTAGATTGGGTATTAAAGTATGGATCATGAAGGGTGAAGTTTATGGAAAAAGAGAACTTTCTCCACTTGTAGGTTTGAGTTTGGCTTCCTCGAAAAATAAAGGAAATAAACAAAGAAGACGTTAACAATGTTATCACCAAAAAGACAGAAATATAGAAAAATGCAAAAAGGAAGGATGAAAGGTCTTTCCCAAAGAGGTCATCGTCTATCTAATGGTATGTTCGGTATCAAATCTTTAGATTCAAAGTTTATTACTTCTAGACAAATAGAAGCAGCTAGGATTGCTGCAACAAGGTATATGAAGAGGGAAGGTCAGTTATGGATTAAAATTTTTCCTGATAAACCAATTACAAAAAAACCATTGGAGGTTAGAATGGGTAAAGGAAAAGGTGCTCCAGAATATTTTGTAGCTGTAGTAAAACCCGGAAAAATTATGTTTGAAGTTTCAGGGGTACCTATTGATGTTGCTAAAGAAGCATTAAGGTTAGCTTCTCAAAAGTTACCTGTAAAAACAAAATTTGTTATTGCTAACGATTATGAATATGTCAGCTAATGAAACAAAGTGAAATTAAAATATTAACAGATGATGAGCTTATGGATAAGCTTCAAACCTTGATTAAAAGTCAAGAAGATACCAAGCTAACCCATGTGGTTTCACCAATTGAAAACCCACTGGTCATAAGAAAAAACAGACGAACAATTGCAAGAATGAAAACAGAACTTGCCAAAAGAAAAACTAGTTAAAATGGATAGTAGAAATTTAAGAAAGGAAAGAATAGGAGTAGTTACAAGCAGTAAGATGCAAAAATCAATTGTTGTTTCAGAAGTTGGAAAGGTTAAGCACCCTAAATATGGTAAGTTCGTTTTAAAAACAAAGAAATATCATGTCCATGATGAAAAAAATGAATGTAGTGAAGGGGATGTTGTCAAAATTATGGAAACTAAGCCAATCAGTAAAAATAAATGTTGGCGTTTGGTTAAAGTGTTAGAAAAAGCTAAGTAATGGTACAACAAGAAAGTAGATTATTAGTCGCAGATAATACAGGAGCTAAAGAAGTCCTTACTATTAGGGTTCTTGGTGGGACCAAAAGAAGATATGCTTCATTGGGGGATAAAATCGTTGTTACTGTTAAAAATGCTACACCAAATGGTACAGTGAAGAAAGGTCAAGTTTCAACTGCAGTTGTTGTTAGAACGAAAAAGGAAGTTAGGAGAAAAGATGGATCATATATTAGATTTGATGATAATGCCTGTGTTTTACTTGATTCTGCAGGTGAATTGAGAGGTACTAGGGTTTTTGGTCCTGTTGCGCGCGAATTGAGAGATAAAAATTTTATGAAAATAGTGTCATTGGCACCCGAAGTTTTATAGATATATGAATATTAAAGTTGGAGATACTGTAAAAGTAATTGCTGGAGATGATAAAGGCTCCACTGGAAAAGTTTTGAAAGTAATTAGAACTAAAAATAGAGTTATAGTTGAAGGTGTTGCTATGGTTAAAAAGCATAACAAGCCAAACTCTAATAACCCAAAGGGTGGAATTACTGAAAAAGAATCTTCCATTCACATCTCAAACGTTTCATTAACAACCAAGGATGGAGAAATAACAAGAGTTGGATATAGAATTGAGGATGACAAGAAAGTTCGATATTCTCTAAAAAATAATGAAATAATTTAAAATGAGTTACACTCCAAGATTAAAAAAAGAATATAAACAAACCATCACTAAAAGTGTTATGGAGGCACATGGATTGGTTAACATAATGCAAGTACCAAAACTTAAAAAGATAGTAATTAGTAAGGGTGTTGGTGCTGCCGTGGCTGACAAAAAAATCATAGACCATGCTGTTGAGGAACTTACATTAATCTCTGGCCAAAAAGCCGTGGCAACAAAATCAAAAAAAGATATTTCAGCATTTAAATTAAGAAAAGGAATGCCTATTGGAGCGAAAGTCACCTTGAGAGGTGATAGAATGTATGAATTTTTAGATAGATTAATTACTGCTGCCTTACCAAGGGTAAGAGAGTTTCAAGGTGTCAAAAATTCAGGTTTTGATGGCAGAGGAAATTATACTCTGGGAATTACTGAGCAGATTATTTTTCCTGAGATTGATATCGATAAAATCAATAAGATTTCCGGAATGGATATAACATTTGTTACATCAACAAATGAGGATAAATTGGCAAAAACATTATTAAAAGAATTAGGACTACCATTTAACAAAAATTAATATATGGCAAAAGAATCAATGAAAGCCCGAGAGGTAAAGAGAGCTAAAATGTGTCTCAAGTACGCTGAAAAAAGAAAGGCTTTAAAAGAAGCTGGAGATTATATAGGGCTTCAAAAGTTGCCCAAGAATTCATCACCCGTAAGGGCTCATAACAGATGTAAAATAACTGGTAGACCCAAAGGTTACATGAGGCAGTTTGGTATTTCAAGAGTCAAGTTCCGTGAAATGGCAAATAAAGGTTTGATCCCTGGAGTAAGAAAAGCAAGTTGGTAAATTAAATAGATATGAATACAGATCCGATAGCAGATTTTTTAACAAGAATTAGAAATGCAAATTCAGCAGGCCTAAGAACTGTTGTTATTCCCTCGTCAAAAATAAAGAAGGAAATCACAAAGATATTATTTGATCAAGGTTTTATTTTAAATTATCAGTTTATAAATGATACTGTTCAAGGTTCAATTAAAATTGCTTTAAAATATAACCAAATCTCAAAGGAACCTGTAATTAAAAAGATTGAAAGAGTAAGTAAGCCAGGGCTGAGAAGATATTCATCCAGCTCAGAAATTCCTAGAGTTTTAAATGGTTTAGGAGTAAATATAGTCTCCACCTCAAAAGGTTTAATGACTGGAAAAAAAGCAAAAAGTGAAAATCTTGGTGGAGAAATAATTTGTAATGTTTATTAATAATGTCACGAGTAGGTAATAATCCAATAACGGTCCCTGAAGGTGTAAATGTAGAAATACATGCGGATTCTGTAAAAGTCTCTGGAAAATTGGGTACATTAAGTCAAAACATTGATAGTGTTTCTGTTTTGAAAGAAGAAAATCAATTGATAATAAAAAGAAATTCTGAATCTAAAGAACATAAGGCCAAGCATGGTCTTTACAGATCACTCATTAGCAATATGATTATTGGAGTTTCACAAGGATGGAAAAAAAGTTTAGAGCTTGTTGGTGTTGGTTATAGAGCCCAGAGTTCCGGGCAAAAATTGGATTTATCGTTAGGATTTTCTCACAATATAGTCATGATGCTTCCTGATGAAATAAAAATTGAGACAATTAATGAGAAAGGAAAGAATCCTATTATTAACATAACATCTTATGATAAGCAACTTGTTGGCATGGTTGCTGCAAAAATAAGATCTTATAGAAAACCTGAACCATATAAAGGTAAAGGAGTAAAGTTTGTTGGTGAAGAGATTAGAAGAAAAGCAGGTAAATCAGCATAGTTATTATGAATACAAAGGCAAAAAAGAGAAATAAAATAAAAAAGAGAATTAGGAAGGTTGTTTTTGGCACATCTGAAAGACCGCGAATGACTGTATTTAGAAGTAATAAAGCAATATATGTCCAGATTATTAATGACAAGGAAGAGAAAACTATAGTTTCGGCCTCTTCAGCTGATAAAGATTTGAAATTAACATCTAACAATAAAACCAAAATAGCAAAACAAGTTGGTGTATTAATTGGAAATAAAGCTATAAAGGCTGGCATAAAGTCTGTGTCTTTTGACAGAAATGGTTATTTGTACCATGGGCGGGTCAAATCATTAGCTGATGGAGCTAGAGAAGCTGGATTAAATTTATAAGAAAAATGAAAAAAAAGAATATTGAATTTGTTAAGCCAGGTGGGTTGGAATTAAAAGACAGACTTGTCAGTATTCAACGTGTCACCAAAGTTACAAAAGGTGGTAGAGCCTTTGGTTTTTCAGCTATTGTTGTTGTTGGTAACGAGGATGGCGTTGTTGGTCACGGCTTAGGTAAAGCCAAGGAAGTTTCCATTGCAATTGCTAAAGCAGTTGAAAATGCTAAGAAAAGCTTAGTAAAAATTCCATTATCAAGTTCGACTATTCCCCACGAACAAAAGGGTAAACATGGTGGAGCAAGAGTTTATATTCAACCTGCTTCACAGGGTACCGGTGTTATTGCTGGTGGCGCTGTCAGGGCTGTTTTAGAATCAGTTGGTATTCAGGATGTTCTTTCGAAATCTCAGGGATCTTCGAATCCACACAATGTTGTTAAAGCGACATTTGACGCATTATTTCAGCTAAGGGACGCTTATAAGGTCGCTCAGGAAAGAGGAGTAGATCTTGAAAAAATTTACAATGGTTAAAATTGTTTAAATGAGTAAGATTAAGATTAAACAAATTAGAAGTAAAATTAAAAGGCCAGGTTACCAAAAGAAAACTTTGGAGGCCTTGGGTCTGAGACGAGTTGGACATATTGTCGAGCACAAATCTGACCCTTCAATAATGGGTATGATAAAAAAAGTCGAACATTTAATAAAGATTATTGATTAGTCATGAGTTTATCAAAATTAAAACCTGCAGAAGGATCTATTAAATCAAAGAGCAAAAGAATTGGGAGAGGTCAAGGTTCTGGAAAGGGAGGAACTGCAACTAGAGGTCATAAAGGTGCTAAATCTAGATCTGGCTACTCAAAGAAAATTGGTTTTGAAGGTGGTCAAATGCCACTCCAAAGAAGAATCCCTAAGTTTGGTTTTAAAAATATAAACAGAAAAGAATACAAACCGATAAATATCAAAACTCTGCAGGAATTAGTTAATGCTAAGAAAATAAAGAATGGGAATATTAACTTGGAAGTTATGATTGCGAATAATTTGGTAAAGAAAAATGACTTAGTAAAAGTTTTAGGACATGGCTTAATCAACTCACCTGTTAAAGTTGAGGCCCACAAATTTTCCACGTCTGCTGTTGAAGCAATTGAAAAAGCAGGAGGTGAAACAAAAATTATTTAGATGTTAAAATTTTTTGAAATATTAAAAAATATTTGGGCCATCGATGAATTGAAGAATAGAATCTTGATTACTCTTTTCTTCTTGGCTATTTACAGGTTAGGTGCTCAGGTTGTTCTTCCTGGTGTAGATTATAACGTAATAGCTGATGCTAAGATTGCCGGAGGTGGTGGTTTACTTGGTTTACTCAACGCATTTACTGGTGGTGCATTTGCAAATGCATCAGTTTTTGCTTTAGGAATTATGCCATACATTTCTGCCTCAATTGTTGTACAGCTTATGGGGGTTGCTGTTCCCTACCTTCAAAAATTGCAAAAAGAGGGTGAAAGTGGTAGAAAAACTATTACTCAGATAACAAGATGGTTAACAATTGCGATATGTATAATTCAAGCACCCGCTTATCTTTATGGATTGGGCGCATTAGGTGTCCCTGACTCAGCATTTATACTTGGAAAAGGTGTTTTCTTCATTATTCCGGCAGTAATTATTCTTGTTACTGGATGTATTTTTGCAATGTGGCTTGGTGAAAAAATAACCGATAGGGGAATTGGTAATGGAATATCATTGTTAATTACAGTAGGTATAATCGCATCTCTTCCATTGTCTTTTACCCAGGAAATAGTTTCTCAGCTATCTAGCTCGGGGGGTTGGATTATGATTGCGATTGAAGTCCTAATTTGGTTTATTGTTGTTGCACTCTGTATACTTTTGGTTCTTGCAGTTAGGCAGATTCCCGTTCAATATGCAAGAAGATCTCTTACAGGATCAAATAGTTTATATTCCAAAAGACAATATATTCCTCTGAGGTTAAATGCCTCTGGGGTTATGCCAATAATTTTTGCTCAGGCAATTATGTTTGCTCCAGCCTATCTTGGTCAAGTAATAGGTGGATCCTTTGGGCAGTGGATGCAAGCAGCATTCTCCAATATGTTTGGTTTGGCTTACAATATTTTATTTGGTTTATTAATTATTTTATTTACATATTTTTACACTGCAATTACAGTACCCACTAATAAAATGGCTGATGACTTAAAAAGAAGTGGAGGTTTTGTACCTGGAATAAAGCCTGGTGGAGAAACATCTGAATTTTTGGATAAAGTTATGTCGTTGATTACATTTCCAGGATCAATATTTTTAGCATTAATTTCAGTATTACCAGCAGTTATTGTTGCTCTAATGCAGATCCAGCAAGGCTGGGCATTATTTTTTGGAGGAACATCTCTGCTGATAATGGTTGGTGTTGCTATTGATACGATACAACAGATAAATGCCTATTTGTTAAATAGACATTATGATGGACTAATGAAAACAGGTAAAACAAGAAGAGTAGCATAAATATGGCAAAGCAAGCGGCAATAGAACAAGATGGTGTAATCGTAGAAGCTCTCTCTAACGCGATGTTCAGAGTGGAGCTTCAAAATGGCCATGTAGTTACTGCTCATATTTCAGGAAAAATGAGGATGTTTTATATAAAACTGTTGCCTGGAGATAAAGTGAAGTTGGAAATGAGTCCTTATGATTTAACTAAAGCAAGAATAACTTTTAGATATTAATATGAAGGTAAGAGCATCAATAAAAAAAAGAAGTCCTGAATGCAAGATTGTAAGAAGAAAGGGAAGATTATATGTAATTAATAAAAAGAACCCAAGGTTTAAACAAAGACAAGGTTAATATGGCAAGAATTTCAGGTATAGATATTCCAAAAGAAAAAAGAGGTGTAGTTGCATTAACTTACATTTACGGTATTGGATCAAGCAGAGCAAAAAAAATACTAACCAGTGCTAGTGTTAGTGAGGAAAAGAAAGTATTAGATTGGAGTGATGAGGAAACAGCTAAAATTAGAGCGGAAGTTTCTAAACTTACTATTGAAGGTGAGTTAAGAGCAGAAAATCAAATTAATATCAAAAGATTGATGGATATTGGTTCATTTCGAGGAATTAGACACAGAATTGGTCTTCCATTAAGAGGGCAAAGGACAAAAAATAATTCTCGAACAAGAAAAGGTAAAAGAAAAACAGTTGCAAACAAAAAGAAAGTAACTAAGTAAAAAATTAATTATGGCAAAAGGAGCAAATAAGAAAAGAAAAGTTGTTGTAGAGTCCTTTGGAGAAATCCACATAAATGCAACATTTAATAATATAATCATATCATTTACCAATAACAAAGGTGAAGTTGTATCATGGTCATCTGCAGGTAAAATGGGTTTCAGAGGGTCAAAAAAGAATACACCATATGCAGCACAATTAGCTGCAGAAGATGCCGTTAAGTCAGCATATGAGGCTGGAATGAGAAAAGCAAAAGTATATGTAAAAGGACCTGGAAACGGTAGAGAATCTGCGATTCGAAGTATTCACAATGCAGGTGTTGAGGTTACGGAAATATTTGACGTTACTCCAATCCCTCATAATGGATGTAGACCACCAAAAAGAAGAAGAGTTTAAAAATATATAATATGGCAAGATACATAGGACCTAAAACAAAAATTTCCAGAAAATTCGGCGAACCAATTTTCGGTCCGGATAGGTCTTTTGAAAAAAAGAATTATCCACCGGGTCATCACGGTCAAAATAAGAGAAGACAAAAAAAATCTGAGTATGCAATTCAGTTGATGGAAAAACAAAAAGCTAAATACCTTTATGGTATACTTGAAAAACAGTTTAAAAATTTATTTGAAAAAGCAAGTAGAAGTAAAGGGATTACAGGTGAAGTTTTGTTACAGCTTTGTGAATCCAGATTAGACAACTTAGTTTACAGAATGGGAATTGCACCAAGCAGAAGTGCAGCAAGGCAGCTTGTTAGTCACCAACATATTTTGGTAAATGGTGAAATCTGCAATATTCCATCCAGAATCATAAAAATCTCTGAAACGGTTGGTGTGAGAGAAAAATCAAAATCACTTTCATCAATTGAGTCTTCATTGCAGAACACTACAACGCATGAATGGATAACCTGGAATATTGATAAAATGGAAGGTGTTTTAAATACCCTACCGCAAAGAGAACAAATACCAGAAAATATAAAGGAACAATTAATAGTAGAATTATATTCTAAATAATACAATAAATTATGGCAATATTTACATTTCAAAAACCTGACAAAGTAATAATGATAGATTCAAACAAACATGAAGGTAAGTTTGAATTTAGACCACTCGAACCAGGATATGGATTAACAGTTGGAAATGCTTTAAGAAGAGTTCTTTTATCTTCTTTGGAAGGGTTTGCAATAACATCCGTGAAAATAGATAATATAGAACACGAGTTTACAACAATACCTGGTATTGTTGAGGATGTCACTGAAATTATTTTAAATCTCAAACAATTAAGATTGAAAAGACAAATCGATTCTGTTGATAGTGAAAATGTTTCTGTTTCTGTAAAAATGCAAGATCAACTCACTGCTGGACATCTTCAAAAATTTATATCTGGTTTTGAGGTCTTAAATCCTGATTTGATTATTTGTAATATGGAAAAAAGTGTAGAGTTAAACTTTGAATTGAATATTGAAAAGGGTAGAGGGTATGTTTCATCCGAAGAAAATAAAAAGCTAGGTGCACCAATTGGAACAATTTTTATGGATGCAGTTTTTACGCCTATTAAAAATGTCAAATATTCAATTGAAGATTTTAGAGTTGAACAGAAAACAGATTATGAAAAATTAGTTTTTGAAATTGTTACAGATGGTTCTATTGAGCCTAAAGATGCTTTAACCGAGGGTGCTAAAGTTCTGATTCATCATTTTATGTTGTTTTCCGATGAAAGAATCACTTTAGAAGCTGATGAAATTGCAAAATCTGAAACTTACGATGAAGAGTCGTTACACATGCGACAATTGCTTAAAACCAGGTTAATTGACATGGACTTATCAGTTAGAGCTCTAAACTGTTTAAAAGCCGCGGAAGTTGATACTCTTGGTGATTTAGTTTCTTTTAATAAAGCAGATTTAATGAAATTTAGAAATTTTGGGAAAAAATCATTGACAGAACTGGAAGAATTAGTAGTTATAAAGGGTTTAAGTTTTGGAATGGATTTATCAAAATATAAACTTGACAAAGAATAAATTTTTAAATGAGACATCGCAAAAAAAATCCACATCTCGGAAGAAAAACTGGTCATAGAAAATATATGCTAGCAAACATGGGTTCATCTTTAATTGAACACAAATCAATTAATACAACCTTGGCAAAGGCAAAAGCATTAAAGCTTTTTATTGAACCAATCATTACGAAGTCTAAAACCGATTCAACTCACAACAGAAGAATTGTTTTCAAATATTTAAGAAATAAATACGCTGTTACAGAATTATTTAGAGAGGTTGCTGTCAAAATTGGAGATAGACCTGGTGGTTACACTAGAATCATAAAGCTTGGGAATAGATCTGGAGATAATGCTGATATGGCAATGATCGAGCTAGTGGATTACAATGAATTGTATTCTCAATCTAAACCTGAATCCAGAAGAAGAAGAAGAAGAAAGAAAAAATCAACTGAAAAAATACCGAGTGAATTAGCTAATGCTGCTGAAGAAGCACCTGCTGGTGAGACTCCTGCTGAAGAAGCACCTGCTGAAGAAGTACCTGCTGGTGAGACTCCTGCTGAAGAAGCTCCTGCTGAAAATTCTGATACATCCGAAGATTTAAATGATGAAGATGGTAAACAGAAAAAAGAGAATTAGATTTTCTCACATTATTGATAACTTCTTAAGATAAACTTCGGTTTATCTTTTTTTTTATATTAATTTTGGTTAAACATTACTTCTTAAGTTGAGCAAGTATAAGTTCCGTAAAAAAGCCTTAATAATTCTCGAAGATGGAACTATTTTTTTCGGTAAATCTATTGGTTTTGAGGGCACTTCTTTTGGCGAATTGTGTTTCAATACCGGTATGACTGGTTATCAGGAAATTTTTACTGATCCTTCTTACGATGGCCAGATCATGGTTATGACTAACGCACATATTGGTAATTATGGTGTTATTAAAAATGAAGTCGAATCCGGCTCAGTCAAAATAGCTGGGTTAATATGTAAAAACTTTAGCTTTTATCACTCGCGATACGGTGAAACATCAACTCTACAGGAATTTTTAAAGAAAAATAAAATTGTATGTATATCTGATGTTGACACTCGAGCGCTTGTTAGTTATATCAGAGACAATGGCTTTATGAATGCTGTCATAAGTACTCAATCTAATCCAGATATTGAAAAACTTAAATCTCAACTCAAAGAGATACCATCAATGGCAGGTCTTGAGCTTGCATCAAATGTTTCTACAAAACAGCCCTATTTTTATGGTAATGAACTTTCAAAATATAAAGTTGCTGTTTTGGATTTAGGTGTAAAAAGAAATATTTTAAGAAACCTATCACAAAGAAATTGTTATTTAAAGGTGTTTCCACATTCTACCTCATTTAAAAAAATGAGCGATTGGGGTCCTGATGCATATTTTATTTCTAATGGGCCTGGAGATCCTGAGCCTTTGAAAAATGCTATAAATATCACAAAACAAATTTTGAAATCTGGAAAACCTCTATTTGGAATATGCCTAGGTCATCAGGTAATTGCATTAGCAAATGGTATAAAAACTTATAAGATGAAAAATGGCCACAGAGGTATCAACCACCCTGTTATAAATTTAAAAACTGGTAAAGGTGAGATTACATCTCAAAACCATGGATTCGCCATTGATAAAAAAGATGCAGAAAAAAATAAGAATATTGAGGTAACACACATGCACTTAAATGATAATACAGTAGCAGGAATTAAGATAAAAAATAAAAAATGTTTCTCAGTTCAATATCATCCTGAGGCAAGTGCAGGGCCTCATGACTCATCATATTTATTTGACGACTTTGTCTCAATGTTTAAGTAAAATGGAAGTAATAAAAGAAATTAAAGCAAGACAAATTTTTGACTCTAGGGGTAATCCTACTGTAGAGGTTGATGTAATCACATCTAGTAATCACAAAGGAAGAGCTGCTGTGCCATCTGGTGCATCAACAGGAAAAAAAGAAGCAATAGAACTGAGAGATGGTGGGTCTGATTATGTGGGAAAAGGTGTTTTAAATGCTGTTGCCAATGTTAATAACATAATTTCAAAAAAATTAATTGGATTTGATGTTCATGATCAAAGTGGTATTGATACGTTGATGATTGATTTAGACGGCACAAATAATAAGTCTAAGCTTGGTGCTAACTCTATTTTGGGAGTCTCTTTAGCATGTGCGAAAGCATCAAGTAATGCACAAAACAAATTTTTATATGAGAACATTGGAGGTAGTAATGCATGTGAATTGCCTGTTCCTATGATAAATATTATTAACGGTGGTTCTCATTCAGATGCTCCGATTGCTTTCCAAGAGTTTATGATCATGCCAGTAGGTGCGTATACTTTCTCACATTCTCTCAAAATTGCCTCTGAGATATTTCATAATTTGAAATCCATTCTTTCATTGAGAAATTTAAGTACATCAGTTGGAGATGAAGGTGGTTTTGCACCAAAATTGTCTGGAACTGAGGATGCTATCGAAACAATTTTACATTCAATTGAAAAATCTGGTTATAAGCCTGGTATTGATGTTTTTCTTGCATTAGATTGTGCATCATCTGAGTTTTATAAAGATGGTTTGTACGATTATTCTATCTTTCAACCCAATAACCCATTGAAGTTAACATCTACAGAACAATCTCACTACTTAGATAAATTAATAGATTCATACCCTATTATTTCAATTGAAGATGGAATGGATGAAAACGATTGGGATGGTTGGAAGACATCTACAGTTCAATCAGGTGCCAAATGTCAGTTAGTTGGAGATGACCTATTTGTTACAAATGAAAAAATTTTAAAAGATGGAATCGATAATGGTATAGCAAATTCTATTCTGGTTAAAGTTAATCAAATAGGGACTTTAACCGAAACAATAAACGCCGTCAAACTTGCACAAAAAAATAATTACTCAACAGTAATGTCACACAGATCAGGTGAAACTGAAGACTGTACTATAGCTGATCTTTCAGTTGCCTTAAATACTCGTCAAATCAAAACTGGTTCTATGTCTAGATCTGATAGAATGGCTAAGTATAACCAACTACTTAGAATCGAAGAAAGGTTGGGTAAGAATGCTGTTTTCCCAGGTAAAGATGCCTTCAGTTTTTAATTTAACCACCCTTTTTCTTAACTTTGCAATATGAAAAAAGCTAAATTAACATTTGAAGGAAAAGCTATTGAATTAGATGTCATTGTAGGTTCAGAAAATGAAATTGGTATTGATATAAGCAGATTGAAAACAGATAGTGGCTTTATTACGCTTGACCCAGGTTTCAAGAATACAGGGTCATGTGAAAGTAAGGTTACTTTCCTAGATGGCGATAATGGAATATTAAGATACAGAGGCTACTCAATTGAAGATTTGGCTAACAATGCAGATTTTTTAGAAGTTTCATATCTACTAATCTATGGTGAACTTCCAACAAAAAAACAGTATAAAAAATTACTTGTCGATATTCAAGAGAGGTCAGTTTTGGATGAAGATGTAAAAAAAATATTAGAAACTTTTCCAAGGTCAGCCCACCCAATGGGAATGTTATCTAGCCTAACTAGCTCACTTGTTGCATTTGATCCCTCTTCTGTCGATGTAACGAACGAAGAGGAAATGTATGATGCGTTTTTAAACCTTTTGGCAAAAATTCCAATTCTTGTGGCATGGGTGTTTAGACGAAGAAGGGGTTTGCCGCTCGAGTATGGAGACTTTAGTCAAGGTTACGTTGAAAATATTACAAAGATGATGTTCAAAATGCCCAATAAAAAGTATGTTGAAAATAAAGTTGTTGTAAATGCAATTAATAAACTGCTGATTTTGCATGCAGACCACGAACAAAATTGTTCAACATCTACTGTGAGAATCGTTGGTTCCTCTCAAGCTGGATTATTTGCATCTATATCATCTGGAATATCCGCTCTGTGGGGTAGACTCCATGGCGGTGCAAATCAAGCTGTGCTCGAAATGTTAGAATCCATTCGAAATAATGGTGGCGACATAAGTGCATACATTAATAAAGCAAAAGATAAAAACGATACATTTAGGTTAATGGGGTTTGGACACAGAGTTTATAAAAATTTTGATCCAAGAGCAAAAATTATAAAAAAAGCTGCACATGAAGTTTTACATGACTTAGGCATTAATGATCCTATATTAGATATAGCTAAAAACCTTGAAATAGAAGCCTCAAAAGATCAATACTTTATCGATCGAAAACTGTATCCAAATGTTGATTTCTATTCTGGAATAATATACAAGGCACTTAACATACCTAATGAGATGTTTACTGTAATGTTTGCATTAGGTAGACTTCCTGGATGGATTGCTCATTGGAGAGAAATGCGAACAAAAAAAGAACCAATTGGTAGACCAAGGCAAATTTATACTGGAGAAAAATTAAGAGAATTTATCAGTATTGATAAAAGATAAATTCTTAGCATGATAATAACAGAATACTTAACTCAAAAACTTCAGGAGTATGTTTCTGAAAAGTACTCAATTAGTGATTTTAATTTTGAAATTATTAAAACTAAGAAGGAATTTGATGGTTTATATACAGTTGTTTTATTCCCATTAATTCCAAGAATTAAAAAGTCCCCAAAGGAAATTTCGTATGAAATTGTTGATTTTGTCAATACTGAAAAATTTATTATCAGTTCACATAATGTAATTCAGGGTTTTCTGAATCTAAATTTTACAAGTGAGTACTTAATTAATACACTCAAAAATATTAACCCAACTCAAGAATGTAAGCCTAATAATGAATTAAAAATTATTGAATTTTGCTCTCCAAATACAAATAAGCCCCTTCATCTTGGCCACATAAGAAATATTTTATTGGGAGATTCAGTTTCCAAAATACTTGATTATTCGGGATATGAGATTCATAAAACGCAAATAATTAACGACAGAGGAATTCATATTTGCAAATCAATGATTGCATGGATGAAATTTGGTAATAATGGAGATCCTACTAAAAATAAAACTAAGGGTGACCATTATGTTGGTGAGTTTTATGTAAAATTCAATCAGGAATATGAAAATCAAGTGACTGATCTTATTAAAAGTGGAGAAGATAAGAAGTACGCTGAGGAAAATGCCCCAATTCTTAAAGATTCACAAAACCTACTGAGAAAATGGGAAAAAAAAGATGATGAAGTGATTAAAGTTTGGAAAAAAATGAATTCATGGGTTATAGATGGTTTCAATGAAACTTTAGAAAAGTTAGATGTGGTATTTGACTCTGAATATTTCGAAAGTGAAACCTATTTAATTGGTAAAGAAATCGTTGAAAAGGGCTTAAAAAGTGGTCTTTTTTTTAAAAAACAAGATAATTCTGTTTGGGTCGACCTAACTGCTGAAGGTCTCGATGAAAAAATTCTAATCAGGTCTGATGGTACATCAGTTTACATGACACAAGATTTAGGCACAGCCTACTTGAGGTACCAAAATTATCCAAAATTAAGTGGAATGATTTACACTACTGGAAATGAACAAGATTATCATTTTAAGGTTTTATTTAAAATTTTAGATAAGCTTAATTATAATTGGGCTAATAAACTTCAGCATTTAAGCTACGGTATGGTTGATCTACCCTCAGGTAAAATGAAAAGTAGGGAAGGCTCAGTGGTTGATGCAGACGAGTTAATTTCTTCAATGATTGATAAAGCTAAAGTTATTTCAGATACGCTAGGTAAGATTAATGATTTGGTTGACTCTGAAAAAAAACAATTATATAAAACTATTGCATTAGGTGCGCTTAAATATCATATACTTAAAGTGGATCCCAAAAAGAAAATATTATTTAATCCAGAGGAATCGATTGACTTTAATGGTAATACAGGTCCTTTCATTCAATATACTTACGCAAGGATTAAATCAATTTTAAATAAAAATTGTAATACTACATATGAATTTAATGAGTTGAAATTAGCCCAAAAAGAGAAAGAGCTAATTATTTTATTGTGTGAGTTTAAAAATATATTAAACAACTCAGTAAAAACACTAAATCCATCACTTCTAGCAAATCATATTTATGAAGTTGTTAAATTGTATAATTCGTACTATCAGAAGCACACTATTTTGGGTAATAAAAATATAAATTCATTTAGAGTTTATCTTTCTGAAAAAGTTGCAATGCAAATTGAGAAATCAATGGGTTTGTTAGGTATTTCAGTACCAAATAGAATGTAAAAAAAAACCACCTCATTTCTGAGGTGGTCATTAACAAAGGTTAGTTGTTAAATTATTTAGCTACCGCTAGGTTATAAACAACAAGGCCGAAACCAATCTTGTTGATAGCATCACCAATGTTGTAAATTAACTGCATCGATCCGTCTAAACCTCCGAAGATACCTGAATACCATCCTTCAGTACCTGCCATATATCCGATTGGATAGATTGCCCATCCTACAAGAACGAACCATTTTAGAGCTGTAAAAGCTTCTAATACTGCACCACCTGCTTTGTTAGCAAGTTCACCAGCACTACCAAACCATAAAATATAACAGATTGCAAAATAAGCAGCACCTGAAACACCACCCCAAACGGCAGCATTACCTAGTCCAGCCTCACCTACATAACCTGTTACAAGCATTACAGTTGATAGGAAGATCATATTCCATAATAAACTTTTCTGTGCTCCTGCTTTTTGAAGAATTAAATAAAATTCAACACACATTAGTGGAACTGTTAAAATCCAATCCACATATCTGAAAGCTGTAACACCTTCATCACCCATAGCAGCATATGCATCTCTCATGTATAGGTAATGAACAGCAGCAATACCTGTAATCAAAGCTGATACAAGCATAGAATTTCTCCATTTTCCACCACCTGCATCTAGAGATAGTAGAAAAAATACTGAAGCAGCTCCCATGGCCATGGCGCCGATCCAGAATGTAAATTCAGTAGGATTAGTAGGAACTACTACTTCTCCTGCTAAAAAAATATTAAATAAATTTTCCATAATAATTAATTATTTGTTTTAATGGAGCCCAAAATAGTAAAAATTATGCTAATAAGTAGAAATATGTCAAAAAAAAACTGTTTTTTACGAATATTTGATACTAAATTCTAGTTCTTTTGGGTAAATTATTAAACAAAAGAATTTTTCTGTATCATATTCATAATTAGGATATTACATCTTAAATGTTACGATTTTTATATTTTAATTAACTTTAATGTGATCAATTATTTCAACTTGACTAAAATTAACTACTCAGACAATCTATCATTTAAGTTAACAATGATTTTGAGTTTATTCTCTGTATTTATTAGCAACCTTCTTAATTCTGAATACTTTTATTTTGCTTGCTATGGTTTAATCTTAACTTTTGGTATTATTCATGGAGCTAACGATATTTTAATTCTATTAAAAGGGAAAAAACAGACTAAAAAGATAGTCTTAAGAAGCACGGTAAAGTACATGTCTATTGTTTTGTTAATATCTGTTCTTTTCTTTCTTTTTTCTGAGATTTCATTACTTTTTTTTGTCTTGTTTAGTGCATACCACTTTGGTGAACAACAGTGGACAATATTTGGAAGTAATAAATCCAGATCAATTTCACTATTTTACTTTTTTTTTGGACTTCTTATCTTTTCGGTACTATTTTTATTTAATAAAAGCGATGTTTCAAATATTGTTTTTGAAATAACTAAAATTTATATATCGGAAAATATTTATTCAGCAGGAATAATTTTTTCTTCTTTATGCACCTTGTTTCTTATAATTTTGAATTACCAAATTTTAAAAAAACAATTATTACATCAGTTAGCTTTACTGGTTGTTATGTTGTTGGTGTTTTTTACTTATGAATTACTGCCAGCTTTTGCCATTTATTTTGTTTTCTTTCACAGTATACCGTCAATTATAGAACAATCAGATTATCTTTTCGGTGATTCTACTAAATCAGAAAATTTCAAAAAATTTTTGTTGAAAGGTGCTGCATATTGGTTATTAGCAATAGTTTTTTTGGTTGTTATGTATTTGATTTTAAAAAATAACATCGATTTTAGTCTCGCAATATTTTTCTCATTTCTAGCAGCTATTACTTTTCCACATGTTTTGGTTATTTATAAAATGAAAAGCGATATTCATTCCAAATAATATTAAATTTGAAATCTTATGTTTAATAATCTAACAGAAAAACTAAATAAAGCATTTCATACCTTAAAAGGTCACGGTAAAATAACTGAAATAAATGTTGCTGAAACTTTGAAAGAGGTAAGAAGAGCTCTTTTAGATGCGGATGTTAGCTACAAAATTGCAAAGGATTTCACAAACTCCGTCAAAGAAAAAGCAATAGGTAGAAATGTATTGACAGACCTTCGGCCTGGTCAGTTGATGGTCAAAATAGTCAAAGATGAACTAACTGAACTAATGGGGAGTGAAAATGTCGGTATTAATCTTTCAGATAATCCCTCAATAATTCTTTTAGCAGGTCTACAAGGTTCTGGTAAAACTACTTTTGCAGGAAAACTAGCAAATTATTTAAAAAAGAAAAAGGGTAAAAATCCTCTGTTGGTTGCATGTGATGTTTATCGCCCTGCAGCCATTGAACAATTAAAAGTCTTGGGGAGTAGTATTGGTATTGAGGTTTATAGCGAGGAGGGAAATAATGATCCGATTGGTATAGCAAAAAAATCTCTCAATTACGCCAAAGAAAAAAAGAATAATATTTTAATCATTGATACTGCTGGTAGATTAGCTGTTGATGAAAAATTGATGGTTGAAATTAGCAATATAAATGAATCGGTAAATCCCTCCGAAATTCTATTCGTTGTTGATTCAATGACTGGCCAGGACGCAGTGAATACTGCCAAAGCTTTTCATGATGTCTTAAACTTTGATGGAGTAGTTTTAACAAAATTAGATGGTGATACCAGGGGAGGAGCAGCTCTCACAATTAAATCAGTGGTTAGCAAGCCAATAAAATTTGTTGGCATTGGTGAAAAACTTGACGCTCTTGATATTTTTTATCCTGAGAGGATGGCTGATCGAATTCTTGGTATGGGTGATGTTGTTTCATTGGTTGAAAAAGCTCAAGAAGTTTATGATGAGAAAAAAGCTAGAGAACTAAGTAAAAAAATTGCTAAGAATAAATTTGGATTTGATGATTTTCTCAATCAAATAAATCAAATAAAAAAAATGGGAAATTTAAAAGATACCATGAATATGATTCCTGGGATGAGTCAGATGAAAAATATTGACATTGACAATGATTCTTTTAAATATATAGAAGCAATGATACATTCAATGACACCTATTGAAAGAACTAATCCAAAAATTATAGATCACAGCAGAAAAAAACGAATTGCAAAAGGGGCTGGAAGGGATATATCAGAATTAAATGCTTTATTAAAACAATTTGAGCAAATGTCAAAGATGATGAAAATGGTGCAGTCAGGAGGGGCCTCAAAGCTAATGAGTATGATGCAAAATTTTAAACAATAGTATGATAATTTTAGACGGAAAAAAGACCAGTAATGATATTAAAAGTGAAATTGCTATAGAGGTCAAAAAAATTATTGAATCCGGTAATCGTCCACCTCATCTTGCTGCGGTCATAGTTGGTAGTGATGGTGCCAGTTTGACGTATGTTGGAAGTAAAGTGAAAGCATGTGAAAAGGTTGGTTACGAGTCAACACTAATAAAATTACCAGACGAAACAACTGAGGGTGAGCTCTTAAATCAAGTTGAAGAATTAAATAAAAATGATTCTATTGATGGGTATATTGTTCAGTTACCTCTACCCAGTCACATTGATACACAAACTATATTAATGGCTGTAGACCCAGAAAAAGATGTTGATGGTTTTCATCCTACAAATTTTGGTAAAATGTCTTTAAATTTGCCAACCTTTATTTCTGCAACTCCCTATGGTATTATAGAACTTTTAAAAAGATATAAAGTACAGACTGAGGGAAAAAATACTGTAGTTATAGGCAGATCTGATATCGTAGGTAAACCGATCAGTATATTGATGGGGCTTAAAACAAACCCAGGAAATTCAACTGTAACCTTGGCTCACAGTAGAACCTCCAATATTAAAAATTTAACTCTGGAAGCTGACATAATTATTTCTGCCCTTGGTATACCTAACTTTTTAAAAGAGGATATGCTAAAGGAGGGAGTTGTTGTTGTTGATGTTGGTATAACAAGAGTTCCAGATAATTCTGAAAAGGGTTATAAAATTGTTGGTGATGTGGACTATGAAAATGTTTCCAAAAAATGTAGTTATATCACCCCAGTTCCAGGTGGTGTGGGTCCAATGACTATTGCCATGTTACTAAAAAACAACTTAAAAGCCTATAAAAACAAGCATTCTTGATGTTTTTATTCTATTTTGTAAAAATTTGATTAAAATCTCTGAAGGATTTGAATTCCAAAGCATTTCCTGAGGGGTCCTTAAAAAACATTGTTGCTTGTTCACCAGGTTTGCCTTCAAATCTTATATACGGTTCAATTATAAAATTTATATCTTTTTTCCTCATTTGTTTAGAAAATTTTTGAAATGTTTTCCATTCCAAAACAACTCCAAAGTGTGGTATTGGTACATCTTTCCCATCGACAGAGTTTATATGCTTATCATCTTCATTGATTTCTTTAAAGTGAATTACAAGTTGATGTCCAAAAAAATCAAAATCCACCCAATGTTCACTACTTCTTCCTTCTTTACACCCAAGTACATCTCTATAAAATTCTCTACTTTCTTCCAGATTGCTGACGGGTATTGCCAAATGAAAAGGTGTTAATTTATTCACTTAAATAAAATTACTAATAATATTTCTTTAACTTAATTGTTTAGATGGAAATTGATAAAAATAATCTTCCAGTCATGGAAATGTTTTATTCATTACAAGGAGAAGGTCATCATTCGGGATCAGCTGCATTTTTTATAAGAATTGGGGGTTGTGATGTTGGGTGTCATTGGTGTGATGTCAAAGATAGTTGGGATCATGGCAATCACAACATACTTAAAGTTTCTAAAATGATCCAAAATATTGATAAAAAAACAAAAATCGTTGTTGTGTCAGGTGGTGAGCCCCTAATGTGGGATATGACGGAATTAACAAAAAAATTAAAAGAAAAAAATTTTAAAAGACACTTAGAAACATCAGGAGCTTATGATATTACGGGAGATTGGGACTGGATCTGTTTATCACCTAAAAAACAACAACTACCAAAAAAACACTTATATCAAATCGCTAATGAACTAAAGATTATAATCTATAACAATCACGATTTAGTATTTGCAGAAGAGGAGTCCAAAAAGGTAAGTGATAATTGTAAGTTATTTTTACAACCAGAATGGGGTAAATTTGATAAAATAAATGGCAAAGTAGTAGATTTTATAAAGGCAAACCCGAGATGGAAATTATCTATGCAAACTCACAAGTTCTTGGGGATAGATTAAGTATTTTTTTCTAATTTTTTTAAAATTTTCTAAGTCTGTTTGCCAAGATGCGCGTATTTCAACTTGGTTTAACCCCATTTTTATTTGTTTTTCCAAATCAAAATTACCAGCTATTTCATGAAAACTATTACCAAAAAAATTTTCTTTATCGTTTGATTCATTATAAGAGTTTATGAGCCAATCAAGTCTGATTTTGCTAAGGTATTTAGTGTTTGAAAGATTATGTCCATAGCATAAAACACCATCATGTTTTGGGTATTTTGCTCCAACCATAGGAACAGGTTTAAAACTAAAATTTCTATCAATCCAATCGGGATGACCAATAATTTGAAATTGAAGATTAGTACCTCTACCAATACTTATAGGTGTTTGTTCAAAAAAACATAGTGATGGGTAGAGATTTATTGATTTTTCATTTGGTAGATTTGGTGAAGGTTTTTCTTTAAGCTTATATTTTTGTTTTCTATCATATCCAATCATCTCAATAACCTCAAGATCACAAACCACTTTATTTTTTAGCCATTTTTCACCATTTATCATGAGGGCATATTCGCCAATTGTCATTCCATAGACAATTGGAACATTGTGCATCCCACGAAAACTTTTTGCATTATTTTCTAGGACAGGACCATCAACATAGTGGCCATTTGGATTCGGTCTGTCAAAAACAATGACTTTAATTCCGTTTTCAGCAGATGCTTCCATTATATAATGAAGTGTTGATAAATATGTATAGAAACGTGCACCAACATCCTGAATATCAAAAATTATTAAATCTAATTCTGAAATATCATCCGGCTTAGGTTTTCTTGAACTTCCGTAAAGTGATACAATTGGAATTTTAGTCTTTGGATCGACTGAATTTTCAATTTTTTCTCCATTATCAATATCTCCTCTAAAGCCATGTTCTGGCGCAAAAATTCTTCTGATATCAATACCTCTGTTAATTAATGAATCAACCAGATGAATTGGTTTATTTGCATAAAACTTTGATGTATGATTTGTAACCAAACCAATTTTTTTATTACTCAAAAATTTGATGTATTGGTCCGTTCTTTCAATACCATAGACTAATTTATTTTGACCATTTAAATTATTTGTGAGCAATAAAAAAAAAGTAATTTTGAAAAGAAAATTAAAAAAAGCAGGATTTGAATTTCGAACGATTTGTTGCATCAAAAATATTAGGTTATAAAAGATATAAAAATAGTATTTCATCACCTATTATAAAAATTTCGATTCTTTCAATAATTGTTGGAATAGTTGTAATGAATATATCCATGTCAATCGGTTTTGGCATTCAGAAAAATATTAATGAGAAGTTTTCAAATAATGTTGGTGATTTAATCATTACTAACTATGGAAACAACTTATTTGAAACCGGTGAACCAATAGATTTGAATACTTTAAACTTATCTAATTTTCAAGCCCTAAATATCAAAGGCTTAAGCAAAGTTTCATACAACCCTGTTATATTTCCAAAAGATAATAGTTTTGAATTTTTAGTTTTTAAAGGAGATGAAGACATGATATCTAATGATTTTCCCAAATTTGACATTAATGATGTATCAGTTTCAAAATATTTTGCAAAGAGAAATAATGTGAAAGTGGGTGATGATCTTACTTTATTGTTTTTTACAAAAAAAAATAAATCTATCCCAAAGATTCGCAAGTTAAACATAAAATTTATTTATGATACAGGTATAAAAGAGTTTGACAGTAAAATAGTTTTTGGAAATTTCAACCAATCAATGCAAATAAACAATTGGAGCATCAACCATGTGGGTGGCATTGAAGTACGCTTGTCAGATGATAGCAATTTAGAATTAATTTACGAGTCTGTACCCTCAAACTACAAAATAATGTTTAATAGAGACAGGTTTGGAGAAATCTACAATTGGATATCTTTGTTTGATTCGAATGTATATTTAATAGTTTTTTTGATGATTATTGTTGGTGGAATAAATATGATTACCGCCCTTTTCATTACAATTTTGGAAAAAAGAAAATTGATTGGGATGTTAAAAGTTTTAGGAGCTAACAATGCGAGTTTAAGAAAAATATTTTTGATCAATGGAGCATATTTGATAATAAGGGGTTTAGTTATTGGAAATCTAATATCTTTTATGCTATTATTTCTTCAACATCAATTTAATATAATTGAGTTAGACCCTACAGTTTACTATGTTAAGAGTGTGCCTGTCGATTTGAATTTTATTAATATTATATTATTAAACGTCTCCGTGATCGTAACGTCATTTTTGATGTTAATTATCCCTTCCCTTGTGGTTTCTAAATTAAACCCAACAACTATATTGAAATCTAGCTAAATGAAAATAAAAAACAACATTTTAGAAACTATTGGTAATACACCGATGATTAAGCTAAACAAAATTGTAAGTGGAATTTCAGCTCAGGTTTTTGCGAAAGTTGAATATTTTAATCCAGGAAATTCAGTAAAAGATAGAATGGCAATTAAAATGATTGAGGATGCTGAAAACTCAGGAAAGCTAAAACCCGGCGGTACAATTGTGGAGGGAACTTCAGGAAATACAGGTATGGGGTTAGCACTTGGAGCTATAGTAAAAGGATATCGTCTAATTTGCGTAACTACAGATAAGCAGTCTAAGGAAAAAGTAGATATATTGAAAGCAGTAGGAGCGGAGGTCATAATATGTCCAACAAATGTTGAACCTGATGATGAAAATTCTTATTATTCTACATCTAGAAGACTTAGCTCAGAAATAGAAAATTCTTGGTATGTTAATCAATATGATAATCCATCAAACTCTGAGGCACATTATTTATCAACTGGTCCCGAAATTTGGGAACAAATGGGAGGGAGGATAGATCATTTTGTTGTTGGAGTTGGTACAGGTGGAACAATCTCAGGTGTGGGAAGATTTTTAAAAGAAAAAAATAATAAAATCAAAATTTGGGGTATTGACTCTTTTGGCTCAATATTTAAAAAATATCATGAAACAGGGGAGTTTGATAAAAATGAAATATATCCATATTTGACAGAGGGTATTGGAGAGGATATTCTGCCTGAAAATGTTGATTTTAAAATAATAGATCATTTTGAAAAAGTTACAGATGAAAATGCAGCTATATATGCACGAAGACTTGCTAAAAAAGAGGGTATTTTAGCGGGGTATTCGTGTGGAGCAGCGATAGCTGGCTTACATCAACTAAAATCAAATTTTAAAAAAAATGAAAATGTTGTTGTTTTACTTCATGACTCTGGAACAAGATATATTGGAAAAGTTTATAATGATGAGTGGATGAAAAAGCAGGGTTTTAAGCTTGATTAATTTCTAAAAGTTTCTGACGGAAATTCAAATATACTTTCATAACCATCAACGCTAACTGATGTGACTGAAAAAAGATAATTATCTATAATTACATCGTCTAATGTGTATTTATTTACATTTCCAATATACTTACTGAATTGCCAGTGGGGAGAGGAAGTTTCTCTCCAGTATATTTTATATCCCTTGATGTTATCATCATTATTTTTATCCCACTTAAACTTGACCGAAGGTTCAACTATACCACCAATTGATAGATTCTTAGGTGGTGGGGGAGATGATCCTATTAATACAAGATTTATAATATTTACAGACGTTAAATTTTTAACATAATTAAAATCAACTCCCTCGATTACATCACCATATTTGATTCCATTTTCAATTCTGATATCCTGATGCTGTCTATTGTAATTCTCATTTGATTCCATTATTCTAACACCAGCAAAACCTAAATCATTAAAGGGTCTATGATGACCACCTCTACCAAAACGGTCTAATCTGTAAATCATATTTGGCTTCATTTCAGGAATATATTTTTTTGTACTGCTGTAAATAAATCGGGCTAATTGCCTTGAATTACCGTCAATCTCACCTCCATAGAACCTCCTCATATATCTTTCTCGGTCTGTTTCATTTGCTGGCACGGGCTCAGAAAAAATTCTGAAACTTTTATTATCAATTATTCCATTAACACCTTCTATATTTCCAATCATGTCATTGTTTAATACTCCAATAATATCCCAATTATTCTTCTTTGCAAATTCAGCAAAACCTTGGCCTCCATATAAACCTTGCTCTTCTCCTGAAAGTCCAAGATATACAATTGAATTTTCAAATTTATATTTGGACAAAACTCTTGCTGCTTCAATTGTTCCTGCCATACCAGATGCATTATCGTTAGCTCCAGGTGAGTCCGATTCATAGTCATTTGGGTCAGAGACCCTACTGTCAATATCACCACTCATGATGATATACCTATTTGGGTATTTATATCCCCTTTGAATGGCAACAACATTATTTATCCAAACATCTCTTATAAGCCTTATGTTATTCCTTTTAAAATAATTTTTTTGATAAAAGACCTCTAAACAGTTGTCGCACTCGGATGAGATTTTTTCAAATGAATTTTTAATCCATCTACGGGCAGCTCCAATCCCTCTGTACTTTGATATTGTATCACTTAAAGTATGTCTGGTACCAAAATTTGCAAGACTAATAATATCCTTTTCTAAATTATCTTTGGAAACTTTTGAAATGATTTCGAAGACAAGATTATCAATTTTTTCTTGAGAGTAATTTAATGATAAGGAAAAAAATAGTATGACAATTAAGGTTTTTTTTTGCATGATTAAAAACAATATCTATTTTCTGCAGAAATAATTTTTGATATTTTTCTTTTGAGTTTAATTGGTTTGGGATATTCATAATATTTTGTAAATCTTTTTAGTCCCATTAATAAAAACTTTTGTTCACTTCCCTCAGACAATGAGAATATCAGCTCTTTTGCTTTATTGGAAATCAATTCATTTGCTTCATAGAGATATAGTTGACTCATTGCTATTTGACCAATCTGAGAATCCTGACCAAATCTCTTACAATTCTTCTCAGTTCTCAGAATTGCAGACTCAGCCATATATATTTCAATTAAAACATCTGAAATTGCCAATAAGATCTCTTGCTCTTTTTCCAAATCCATTCCAAATTTTTTCATTCCTGCACCTGCAAGCATTAAAAAAACTTTTTTTAGGTTTTTCAGAACAATTTTTTCTTGATCAAAAATATTAACGAACTCGGGGGTATCAAATGTTGGAACATCAGTTAGTTCATTAGCAACCTCTTCTGCTTTTTCAATCAAGTTTACGTGTCCTTTAAAAGCTTTTTTAATTAACATTCCGATTGTAACCATCCTGTTAATTTCATTTGTTCCTTCATAAATTCTAGCTATTCTTGCATCTCTCCATGCAGATTCCATTGGTGTATCTGTTGAATAACCCATACCGCCGAAGATTTGAATTCCTTGATCAGCACAATTTTGTGCATCCTCTGAAACCGCAACCTTTAGAATGGAGCATTCAATCGCATATTCTTCAACACCTCTTAACTCAGCGTCCTGGTGATTTTTACCATCACTTTTAAGAGTTTCGATTCTATCCTCAATGTCTTTTGATGCTCTGTATGTGGCAGATTCACCTACATAAGTATCCATTGCCATTTTCGCAATTTTTTCTTGAATTGCACCAAACTCAATTATTTTTGTTTTAAACTGTTCCCTCTCATTAGCGTATTGAACTGAGGAAGTGACAATTCTTCTTTCAGCATCGAGACAGGCGGCTGCTAATTTAAGTCTCCCAATATTTAGAGCATTCATGGCAATTTTAAAACCATTTCCTCTATCTGAAAGCATATTCTCAACAGGAACTTTAGTCTTGTTAAAAAATATTTGTCTGGTGGATGAAGAGTGTATTCCTAACTTTGATTCCTCATTGCCAAGTTCAATTCCATTTTCAGGATTATTTTCAACAATGAAAGCGCTTATGTTTTTATCATTTTCAATTCTTGCAAAAACAGTTAGAATATCAGCAAATCCAGCGTTAGAAATCCACATTTTTTGACCGGTAATAAAATAGAATTTGCCATCATCAGAAAGTTCGGCTTTGGTTTTACCGTTATTGGCATCTGATCCAGCGCTGGGCTCAGTCAAACAATATGCACCAATATGCTCACCAGTTGCTAATTTCGGAATGTATTTTTTCTTTTGTTCTTCATTTCCATACAATAGAATTGGCATGGTTCCAATTCCTGTGTGAGCTCCAAATGCAGTTGATGTTGAACCAGAACTTCCAGAAAAATAATCACAAACAAGTACAGATGAGGTTAATGGCATTCCAAGACCACCATATTCCTCCGGAACTCCAACTCCCAAAAAACCTAGATTTCCTGCTTTTTCCATTACTTTCTCAGTTAACTGATAATTGTGTTTTTCAAATTCATGTTTTTTACTCCAAATTTCCTTATCAGCGAATTCTTTCACTGCTTCTCTCATCATTTTTTGTTCATCATTAAAATCCTCAGGTGTAAATATTTCCTCACAATTAGTGTCTCGTACAATGAATTCACCTCCCCTTGTTAAAATTTTATTTTGTATGTCCATATTATATTACTTCAATTATTCCAGCAGCACCTTGTCCAGTACCTACACACATCGTAACCATTCCATATTTCAAATTTTTTGCTTTCATCTCGTGTATTAGTTGAACGGTCAATTTTGCACCTGAACATCCAAGAGGATGACCTAATGCGATTGCACCACCGTTTACATTTATTATATCGCTATTGAGCTTTAACTCATTTATTACCGCAATTGATTGCGAAGCAAAAGCTTCGTTTAGTTCAATCAGTTCAATATCATTTATTTTTAAGCCTGATTGCTTTAAAACTTTTGGAATTGCTTTAATTGGTCCCATTCCCATGATTTTTGGAGGTAATCCAGCAACACTATAATTAGTAAGTTTAGCAATTGGATCAATTTTCATCTTTTTTAACATTTTTTCACTGACTACCATTAGGAAAGATGCTCCATCACTCATCTGAGATGAATTTCCAGCGGTAACACTACCATTAGCAGAGAAAACAGGTCTTAATTTAGCTAATACATCTAAATTTGTATCAGCTCTTGGTCCTTGATCTTGTTTATAAATCTCGGATTTTGTTTGTTTTTTCAAATTTTCATCAAGATATGTTTCATCAACAGTGATAGGTGCAATTTGAGAATCAAATTTTCCATCTTTTATTGCTTGGATTGCTTTCATGTGGGAATTAAAGGAAAACACATCTTGATCTTCTCTTGATATATTGAAATCTTTGGCAACTTGCTCAGCAGTTAAACCCATACCCCAATAGTAATCTTCTTTCCCTTGAGAAACTGTATTATAACTTGGAACAGGTTTATAACCCGTCATTGGTATGTAACTCATACTTTCAACACCTCCAGCAATAATACAGTCAGCCATTCCAGATTTAATTTTGGCAGTTGCAATTGCTAAAGATTCTAATCCAGAAGCACAAAGTCTGTTTACAGTAACACCAGGAACGTCTTCAATTTTGAGACCCATAAGTGAAATTAATCTCGCAATATTAAATCCTTGCTCAGCTTCAGGAACAGCATTACCTACAATTAAATCATCAATCCAATATTTATCAAAATCAGGAACTGAATTAATTAAAAATTCTATTGTTTCCGCCGCTAACTCATCAGGTCTTTTAAACTTAAAAAAACCTTTGGGTGCCTTTCCAACTGCTGTTCTGAATCCTTTAACTATATAAGCTTCTCTCATTCTAGTTTCTTAATGGTTTACCGTTTTTTAACATATACTGCATTCGTTCCAAAGTTTTTCTTTCCCCACAGAGGGAAATAAAAGCTTCTCTTTCTAGCTCGAGTAAATATTGTTCACTGACTTTTGTTGGTTGAGACAGATCTCCACCACATAAAACATAAGCAATTTTATTTGCTATTTTTTTGTCATGATCGGAGATATAATCACCAGCTCTTAATGAATCAACACCGACATAAAGCATACCTAAAGCTTGTTTGCCTAGTACTTTGATATCATTCCTTTCGATTGGCTTTGTATAACCAGCATCAAATAAATTTAAAGCTTTTTGCTTTGCAATATTTATTTGATTTTTTTTGTTCATAACTGTTATATCTCTGCCTTTGATAAAGTAGTCTAATTCATAACCCTCAAATCCCGATGTTGCTGTTTTTCCCATTCCAATATTCATAAAGTATTCTTGTAAGATGTTAACTTCAACATCATTTTTTTTGAATTTATCTGATGCACGCAAAATCATTTCTTTCATTCCACCCCCGCCAGGAAGCAATCCAATTCCAGCTTCAACCAAACCTATGTAGGTTTCACTATAAGGTACTACAGCGTCACATTGTAGACATAATTCACATCCACCACCAAGAGTGTATCCATGAGGTGCAGCAACAACTGGAATTGCAGAATATCTTAATCTCATCATAGCATCTTGGAAAATTTTCATGACATGATTAAGTTCATCGTATTCTTGTTCAATCGAAAGTAAAAAAATCATACTTATATCAGCACCTGCTGAAAAGTGAGAGCCCTCATTACCAATAACTAAGCCTTTGAAGTTATTTTCTGCAATTTCAACTCCTTTTTTAAGTGAGTTGATTATATTTTGATTAATGACATTCATCTTTGAGGAAAACTCAAGATTTACGATATCATTTCCAATGTCATAAAGAGTGGCTTCTGAGTTTGACCAAACGACTTTATCTCCTAAAATATTTTTAAGTATTACAAAACCCTCTTGACCAGGTTTTGTTTTATATTTTTTTGATGTTATGTCATAATATTCAACAATACCTTCAAATTTTCTGTAGAATTCATTATATCCGTTTGATAACATTTCATCAACCCATTTAGCAGTTTTCAAACCATATAATTTCATCAACTCTTTCCCTTCATTAATACCAATATAATTCCATATTTCAAACGGACCATCTTTCCATCCGAATCCAGCTTTCATTGCCTCATCAATACTAACAATTGAATCAGAAATTTCTGGAATTCTGTTTTGAATGTAATGAAACATCCTCGAAAAATTTTCTTTGTAAAAATTAGATGCTTTATCATCACCACTAACTAAAAATTTAAATTTTTCATTGGATGCTTTAATTTTCCTTGCTTTAGAAAGAATATCAAAATTGACTTTTTTTTGTTCAACATATTCCATGGATTCAAAATCTAAGCGTAGTATTTTAGATTTCCCGTCTTTATCTTTAATCTTCTTATAGAATCCTTTGCCTGTCTTGCTGCCTAAGGCATTATTTTTAACCATTTTTTTTAAAAAATTAGGTTCTTTAAAAATTTCAATCGATTCATCATTTTTACATGAGTCATAAATTCCTTTTGATACGCTAATTAATGTATCAAGTCCAACAACATCTGCAGTTCTAAAAGTTGCTGATTTAGGCCTACCAATAATACTTCCCGTGAGTTTGTCAATTTCTTCAATAGTATAATCTCCATTTTTAACCTGGTGAAATAAGCTCTGTATTCCAAATGTCCCAATTCGATTTCCTATGAATGCAGGTGTATCTTTAGCCAAAATGGAGGTTTTCCCTAAATATTTTTCACCATATTTCAATAAAAAACTAAGAAGATCTTTATCGCAATTGGGGCTAGGAATAACCTCAAATAAATTAAGATAACGTGGTGGATTAAAAAAATGAGTAATCGCAAAATTCTTACTAAAATCATCAGACCTTCCTTTACTCATTAGTTTGATAGGTATTCCAGATGTATTAGAAGTTACTATCGTTCCGGGTGTTCTGTGCTTTTCAATCAAATCAAAAACCTGGTGTTTTATATCCAGTTTTTCTACAACAACTTCAATAATCCAATCAGCACTTTTGATTTTACTGATATCATCATCAAAATTTCCAAGTTTTATCCTTTTAATAAAGTTTTTTGAATAAATGGGAGAGGGTTTTGATTTAATACATTTGTTAAACATTTCATTAACAATTCTATTTTTCACGGCTTTTGAATCTAAACTTAATTTCTTTTGTTTTTCACTTTCGTTAAGTTCATTTGGGCAAATATCTAGTAGTAGAACTTCAACACCAATGTTAGCAAAATGGCATGCGATACCTGAACCCATTATTCCAGAACCCAAAACAGCTACTTTAGAGATATTCCTTTTCATTTAAATATTTGTCCGTCTTTAATAGTTCCGTTAATTGATTTTAAAACATCAAAAAAAATAGAAAGTTTTTTTTCTCCAATTTTATCTTTAATAACCTTATTGAATTTATTGCCATTTTTTTTTGATATAGATCTCAGATCTTTTCCTTTTTTTGTCAATAAAATAAAAACTCCTCTTTTATCCTCTTCGTTTGGTACTCTTGAAATTAATCCAGCATTTTCCATTGATTTAAGAGTTCTACCCAAACTTGTTGATTCAAGTCCCATTTTCGGTCCAAGAGAGGTTGAGGGTATTCCCTTTTTTGGGTTTAAGTTTAATAATACAACAGCTTGAGCTAGTGTTCCACCTGCTTTGATAGCTTGTTCATTATGCATTTTATATATTGATCTCCAGGTATATCTAATTTGATGTTCAACAAATTTTTCTGACATACCCTTAATTTACAAAAAAAATACTATGCATGCATAGTATTTTTTAATTTGTTTACAAAAAATAATTTAATATTAACCTAAGTAGATTTAAGCCACTCGTAGGCGTTTTTAAACGCCTGAATCCAAGGTGAGATAGTGTGAATGCTTTTATTTTCTGGATAGAATCCCCAATTCCAAGGAAATAATGATCGTTCGAGATGGGGCATCATAGCAATATGTCTACCATCTCTATTAGCTAAAATTGCAGTATTGAAATCGGATCCATTTGGATTGGATGGAAATGAGTTTTTTGAATATTTACCAATTATGTTATAGTCAGTTTCTTCGCCAGGAAGTATGAATTTTCCTTCTCCGTGTGCTGACCAAATACCTAGACTTGAATCCTCAAAGTTCTTAAACATTATGGAATTATTTTTTTCAAATTTAACAGATGTAAATACACATTCGAATTTGCCTGAATCATTGTGGTCCATGAATGTGTTACTTTTTGAGTCGACAGTTATCAGACCAAGTTCCATGAATAACTGACAACCATTACAAACTCCCAGTGATAAATTATCATTCCTTCGATAAAAGTTTTTAATGCTATTTTTTGCTTTTTGATTATATAAAAAAGTTCCTGCCCATCCTTTTGCAGATCCTAGAACATCAGAGTTTGAAAAACCTCCAACGGCAACTAAAAATTTAATATCGCTTAGATCCTCTCTGCCTGACATTAAGTCTGTCATATGGATATCAATAACATCAAAACCAGAAACATACATAGCATAAGCCATCTCTCTTTCAGAGTTACTACCTTTTTCTCTCAGAATCGCTGCTTTAATTTTATTATTATTAATTTTTTTAAATACACCATCAAACCATTTCGGAAACTTAAATTTAAGCTGATTTGATTTTAAATTTGTGTACCTTTTTTTTGCATGTTCAGACCCACTTTGAATTGAATCTAGTGTTAGTGATTTTTCAAACCATTTCTTTCTATAATCATCAATATTCAAGTTATAATTTCTATTGTTCTTTCGAATTTTAATGTAATTTGAATTGACAGTTTTTCCTATGTTTAAAAACTTTATATCATTATCAATCAAATGGGACTCAATTGTTTTTTCAGCTTCTATCACTATGGCATGGTTTTCTGCAAATAAAATTTTAATTAAATCATTATCATCAAATTCATTTAAAAATAATTCTAAACCAATTCCGCTAGAAACAAATGACATTTCAAGAATTGTTGTTATTAATCCACCTGAGCTCACATCATGACCTGAATATATTTTTTCATCAACAATTAATTTTTGTATTTCATTAAATACCTTTTTAAAATATTTTGCATTTAAAATATCATTTGATTTATTGCCAATTTTATTATTCGATTGCATTAATGCAGAACCACCCAAATTGAGTTCACAAGAGGACATATCAATGTAATATATATTTGAATTAAATTTTTTTAAAAAGGGTTCTACACATTTACTTACATCACTGACTTCTGCCGTTGCAGAAATTATTACTGTTCCTGGTGAGAGAACTTCATCTGTTTTGTATTTCTGCTTCATAGACATTGAGTCCTTACCTGTTGGAACATTGATACCAAGCTCAATACAAAAATCTGAGCATGCTTTAACTGCTGAGTAAAGATTATTGTTTTCACCAATGTTGTTTGCTGGCCACATCCAATTAGCAGAGAGAGATACAGATTTAAGTCCATTTTTTAACGGTGCCCAAATAATGTTTGTCAATGCTTCCCCTACTGAGTTTCTTGATCCTGCTGCAGGATTGATTAAAGCTGTTATTGGCGAATGTCCTATTGATGTTGCTACTCCATATTTAGATTCGTAATCTAAAGCCACCACTCCACAATTGTTAAGCGGCAGCTGATAAGGACCAGTGCACTGCTGGAGTGCAACTTTTCCAGTTACACATCTATCAACCTTATTTGTTAGCCAATCTTTACATGAAACAGATTCTAATTTTAAAATTTTATCCAAATAGTTTTTGAAATTCTCGGATTTGAGTTCATAGTCTGTAAAAACCATCTTTTTAGAATTATCTTTCAATATGGTTTTCGGTGAATTTCCAAAAAAATCATCGATTTTTAAGTCAATGGTATATTCATTTTTATCCCATGATTTGACTTTAAATCTTTTATCTTCAGTAATCACCCCTACAACATAGTATGGGGCATTTTCTCTCATGCATATTTGTTCAAGTTTACTTAGATATTTTTTTTCTACAACAATGCCCATTCTTTCTTGAGATTCATTACCAATTATTTCCTTTTCAGATAGTGTTTTGTCACCAATTGGCAATTTATTTATGTCAATTGAACCACCTACATTTTCTACAAGCTCAGAAAGACAATTAAGATGTCCTCCAGCACCATGATCATGAATAGATTTGATGAAATTTTCCTCAGATTCAAGAATGGATCTAATTACATTGAAAACTCTTTTCTGCATTTCTGGATTTGATCTCTGAACAGCATTAAGTTCAATACCAGAATTATACTCACCTGTGTTTGTAGAAGATACAGAGGCACCACCCATTCCTATTCTATAATTATCTCCACCAAGTACAACTATTAAATCTCCTTTTGACAGCTTTAACTTCAATGCATGTTCTTTTTTTCCATAGCCGATTCCACCTGCCAGCATAACTACCTTGTCATATCCCCATGATTTTCCATTTTCTTGGTGTTCAAAAGTAAATAGTGACCCTGCAATTAGGGGTTGTCCGAACTTATTACCAAAATCTGAGGCACCATTTGAGGCCTTGATCAATATTTCCCGGGGTTTTTGGTACAGCCATTCACGTTGTTTAAAGCCAAATGCTAAATCATTGATTCTTGGATAGGATGTCATGTAAACAGCGGTACCTGCTAGAGGAATTGAACCCTGACCTCCAGCCATTCTATCTCTTATCTCTCCCCCCGAACCAGTGGCTGCTCCGCTGAACGGCTCTACTGTAGTGGGAAAATTATGAGTTTCTGCCTTCAATGAAATTACAGACTTGAATTTAGACAACTTGTATTCAGACTGAGTTTCGGCTTTTATTGGTGCAAATTGTTGAATCACAGGTCCTTCGATAAACGCCACATTATCTTTGTAAGCAGACACCACACTATTCTTATTGAGTTTTGTTGTTTTCTTAATTAAATCAAAAAGTGACTCCTCCATTTCTTTATCATCAATTATAAACCTTCCGTTGAATATTTTGTGTCTACAATGCTCAGAGTTGACTTGAGAAAAACCAAACACCTCAGAATCTGTTAGTTTTCTCCCTATTTTTTTAGATAATGATTCAAGGTAAGTTATTTCATCATCATTTAATGCAAGGCCCTCGCTCAAATTATATTGATTTATATTATCAATGTTTAATCTTTTTTCAGGATTTCTGCTGAATTTAAATAATTCCTGATCCAATTTTAAATATTTTTCTGAAATCATATAATCAAACAAATCATCTTCACTTGCAGGATTAAATAATTCAATCCTATCAATAAATTCAATGCCCATATTTTTAGTTATTTCAACTGCATTAGTAGACCAGGGGGTTACCATGGTTTTTCGTGGGCCAATAAAAGTAGATTCAATTGTTTTTGTTTTTAGAAACTTACTATTTCCAAACAACCATGCTAATTTTATTATATCATTTTGGCTAATGGAGCTCTTACTATCAACAGCATAAATTTGATTATTGTTGTTTTGAAAGAATGATATCATAAAGTATCATTCAAAAGTATGCTAAAAAATGAAAGAAATAATAAGCAGATTGTGATGATTTTGGTGGACTTCTAAAAAATTTATTAACAATTATTTATTATTTCTAGCCCTTGAAATCATGAGTTGTCTGAATTTAAGCTCAACTGAGGGAAGTCTAACAAGATTTCCATTTTCTATAATTTTGGAAAGTTCTGACATCATATTTTTTTTTAATTCCAAACTTTTTAAACCATTTTCATAAGTTTTTTGAATCAATTCTTTAATCTCAAAATCTTCAATTATTTTATTTTGAAGAAGTTTCCTGTTTGTCAATGTAATATCTCGGCTTAAGATTAGCCTTTGTGCGTCATATTTAGAATACACCTCCCAAAATTTTTTTTCAATATCTTCATTCAATTCTAATTCATTAAGAATAAACAATTTTTTTTCAGCATAGAATTTTTCTTGCGTCATTCTTTTTGCATCATCCTGAGCAGAAATACTTTGAAAAACAAAGAGAAATAATATTAATAAAATTCTAATCAATTGTTAAATAATCAAAATCGCTATCAAAATTAGACATAATTATCTGATTATCATAGTTTTGATATATGTAGTTCGAGGAATATCGGTTTATGATAATGTTTTGATTCATGTAATCAAAATTTTCCTCGAGAATATCATTGACTAAAAATGTTTCATCAACAAATTCTTTTTCAGTAAAAGTATTGAGAATTAATAAAATCATTAGACACATGGTCACTGTACTTGTAATTAGTAAATTTCTGTAAAAAGACCTTGATCTTTCTTTTTCAATAATTTTTTCGGAATCAATATTTTCAAAATAGTTTTGCGGAAAAGTAAAAACATTTTTTTTGAATTTTAATTTTTCTAAAATTTCAAAATCAATATTCTCAAAATATTTTTCGGGAACTTTAAATGAATTACTTTTTCTCATATAATTATGACAAAAGATTTATTAAAAGGTTTGATTTTCAGATATTTCCTTTTTTATTTTATTTTTCGCAAGATGATATGATGTCTTTAAAGCACCAACTGATGTTCCAATTATTTGGGATATTTCTTTAAACTTCAAATCATCATAATACTTCATTTGAAAAACTAACTTTTGTTTGGGAGGGAGTTTAGCGATTATTCCTTGTAGTTTAATGTCTAATTCATCGCCATCAAAATATGGATCTTGCCTCAAGTTATTAATCATTGTATTGTACATTATTTCTGAGCTAAAAAAATATTTTTTTTCTTTTGATTTTAAATAATTGATTGATTCGTTATAAGCAATTCTATACATCCATGTTGATAGTTTACTTTCTTCTTTGAATTTTTGAATTGATCTATAGATTTTTAAATATACATTTTGTAACACATCGTTTGTATCTTCATGATTTAACAATAATCTTCTGATTTGAAAGTATAGATTTTTTTTACTTTGATTAACCAATTCCCTGAAAGCATTATCTTTAGATTTGGAGTTTTTTAGTCTTTGTAATAACTCTTTTTCTTTCGCTGACACTTGAACTGATTTCTTTCGATTCATAAAATATTTATTAAAATCAACTTAAGGACTGTAATGATATTAAATTATTGTAAACCCCTTTTTTCTTTATTAAATCATCATGAGTACCTTGTTCAATAACTTTACCTTTATCCAAAACAACAATATTTTGGGCATTTTTAACAGTAGACAATCTATGTGCTATTACAATTGATGTTTTGTTATGCATAAGCTTTTTAAGTGCTTCTTGAACAAGTTTTTCAGATTTTGAATCAAGAGATGATGTAGCCTCATCTAAAATTAGGATTGGAGATTTTGAAATAATAGCACGAGCAATGGAAATTCGTTGCTTTTGTCCTCCTGAAAGGTTTGCACCATTGTCTGCTATTTTATGGTCTAACTTATTACTAAATTCATTAATAAAGTCAATGGCATTAGCAGTTTTAAGGGCTTCATACACCTCATCATCATCAATTTTTTTTCCTAACAATATATTATCTCTAATAGTGCCATTAAATAGGATAGATTCTTGACCAACAATTCCTATTAGTGATCGAACACTCCTCTTGCTGATTTTTTTTAGTTCAATTCCATCAATCAATATTTTACCAGATGAGTAATTATAAAACCTAGGTAAAAGATTTGCAAGGGTAGATTTTCCACTTCCTGATGGTCCAACTATTGCTAAGGTCTCTCCCTTTTTTATTTTTAGGTTAATATTTTTTAAAACCTCTGCTTCATCGTAAGTAAACGAAACATTTTTTATTTCAATTTTTTTATTAAAGGATTTAATATTTTCTAGATTTTGTAACTCAAATTCATTTTCTGAGTCGATAAGTTCATAAACCCTTTCGGCAGCAGCATTCCCTTTTTTTAAAGCATATAATGCTTTACTAATTGATTTAGCAGGTGTCAATACCCCATATGCTAAGCCCATGTAAGTTATAAAAGCAGCAGGTTTTAAGTTCATGTCAATTAAAACTAATTTTCCGCCATACCAAAGCAAAACTCCGATCACTAATATTCCAAGAAATTCACTTAGAGGAGCTGCAATATTTTGTCGATTTACTAAGCTATTTGAATATTTAAAAAATTTTGAATTAGATTTAAGAAACTTTTTAGTAAAGAAGGTTTCTGAAACAAAAGCTTTAATTACACTAATTCCATTTAAGGTTTCCTCAGTTATCGATGTTAATTCACCTTGTTCTTTTTGAACAATTAAAGATCTTCTTCTTAATGTTTTACCTATGTAAGAAATAATAAATGCTGAAACTGGAATGAAAACGATTACAAATAAAGTGAGTTCCAAGCTAATTATAAACATTGCTGTTATTGTAAAAATTATGGATAAAGGATCTCTAATAAAAATTTCAATAATCGATAGGTAAGAATTTTGAACTTCAATGACATCTGAAGTTATTCTAGAAATAACATCACCTTTCTTATTTTTTGAAAAAAAACTCATTGGAAGAACAATTAGGCTTTCAAATATTTGTTTTCTAATAATTCTAATAACTCCATTTCTCATGATTGTTGAAAAGAAAAGAGCAAAATAATTGAAGACATTTTTTAAAAAAAACAAGAAAATAACAACAAACACAACAAATAAAATTGCTTTTTGATTGTCTTGACCTGCAAATACAACAACTTGGTAATTTAACCAGTTTTCTAAAAAACTTCCCAAATTTAATGATGAATCAAAATCGGGTTTAACAATGGTTTGATTTGTACCATTAAATAATACCTCCAGCATTGGCATAAGAGAGAAAAATGCAATAGCACTAAAAAGAGCATACAAAGCACTGAATAAAATATTAAGAATAAACTCCTTCTTAAATAATTTTAAATTCTTTATTACTCTAGTAAAAAACATTTAAACTATATCCTTTATAAGTTCATTTAATTTCAACTCCAAATCATTGTTTACTTTAATGTAATTTTTTGCTGATTTTAAACTTGCACTCACACTAAAGTAATATTTTATTTTAGGTTCAGTTCCGCTTGGTCGTAAACAAACTGAAGTTTTGTCCTCACATTTGAGGATTATTAAGTTTGACTGAGGCAATTTAATTTTTTCTGATTTTTTTGTTTTAAAATTAAATTTCTTGCCCAGTAAATAATCTTCCACAATTAAGACATTACTATTGCCAATTTTTTTTGGAGGATTCTTTCTTATATTATCAATGATAGAATTTATTTTTTTTCTTCCATCTAAACCAGTTAGCTTTTTTGTAACTAATTTTTCTTTGTAAAATCCATACTTAATGTAACAATCAATAAGTTGATTTAAAAAGGATTTATTTTTTTCTTTTACTTCATTAAGTATTTCACATATTAGTAGGCTTGAAGCGATTGCGTCTTTGTCTCTAACAAAATCACCAAATAAAAAACCATAACTTTCCTCACCTCCTGCGACAAAATCCTTTTCAGGAAAATCATTAATCATTTTACCAATCCATTTAAAACCAGTAAGAGAAAGCATTATTTCAACGTTGTTAAGCTTAGCTATCTTTTCAATCATTGGCGTTGAAACAACTGTTGATGCAATAAATGAATTTTTATGATTTATATTTTTTTTTAACAAATAGTCTAGCATTAATACCATTGTTTGATTGCCATTCAGTAAAATAAACTCATTGTTTTGTTTAATGGCAATTCCAAACCTGTCCGAGTCGGGGTCTGTTCCCACTACAATATCATAATTAAGTTTTTTTGCCAAACTAATACCAATAGATAGAGCTTCTGCTTCCTCAGGATTTGGGGATATAACCGTGGGAAAATTTCCATCGGGGATCATTTGTGACTCTACAGTTTTATATTCAAAACCGTAATCTTCTAGCAATGATGGAATCATTTTATAGGATGTGCCATGAATTGGTGTAAAAACAACTTTTAATTTTTTTTTCTCCTTTTTAATGTCAATTTTTTTGAGATAATCACCTAACTCTTTGAAATATTCTTTTTCAATTTCATTGTAGTTAGTGAGCTTTAAGTTTTTATTCGTCTGAAAATTTATATCAGCGTAATTAGTTCTAGATATTGAGCTCATTAATTTTTTATCGATTGGAGGAACAATTTGACCTCCATCTGACCAGTATACTTTATATCCATTATATTCAGGAGGATTGTGAGAAGCAGTTATCACGATACCACAAATACATGATAAGTTTCTGACCCCAAATGAAACAATGGGTGTTGGTTTGATTTCATCAAAAACATATGTTCTTATATTATTTGCATTAAAGATATCAGATACAACGTCACAAAGGTACTTGCCATTTTTTCTACTATCATAACCAATTATAACTTTAGGTTCTTTAATTTTTAAGTCATTAATAAAGTTGCATATTCCCTGAGTTGTTTTTCCCAAGCTATATTTATTTATCCTATTTGGCCCTATACCCATGATTCCTCTCATACCGCCGGTACCAAATTCTAAATCTTTGTGAAAAATATCATTAAACTCTGATCGATCAAGTTTTTCTTTAAGTCTGTAAACTTCTTTGGTCGTTTCTTTATCAAAAGGTTGGTTAGACCATACTTTAAAATTTTTTTCAGCTAAATTCACGATTGGTTATTTAGTTTTTTCAACTATTGAATAATTGTCATTATCTGTTTTAGATCTTAGTATTAATTCTCCTAGAAATCCAGCAATAAAAAAAATCAATCCCATTAACATTGTAACTAGTGAAATATAAAATAGAGGCCTTTCTGTTATCAATCTTCCAGTTTTGTTTAAAAAAAGCTTATCATAACCAATATAAATTGAAATAATCAATCCAATTACAACCATGATAGTTCCAATTAATCCGAAAAAATGCATTGGTCTTTTACCAAATCTTTGAATAAACGACAATGTTACAAGATCTAAAAATCCTTTAATAAATCTGTCAGCGCCATATTTTGTTTTACCAAACTTTCTGGGGTGGTGTTTAACCTCTTTCTCAGAAATTTTAATAAAACCAGCATTTTTTGCAAGAACTGGAATATATCTATGCATTCCATCAGTAAGACTTATGTTTTTGATAACCTCAGATTTATATGCCTTTATTCCACAGTTGAAATCATTCAATTTAATTCCAGATGCTTTTCTTGCCGCCCAATTAAATAGTTTGGATGGTATGTTTTTAAAGATGATTGAGTCGTATCTCTTTTTTTTCCAACCAGAGATTAAATCTAAGTTTTGCTCAGTGATAATTTGAAAGAGTGGGTAAATTTCTTTTGGATCGTCCTGCAAATCAGCATCCATTGTGATTACTGTATTTCCTTGAGCTCTTTTGAAACCTGCTAGGAGTGCCATAGATTTTCCATAATTTCTTTGAAACTTAAGTCCACATACACGATTATTGATAGATAAATCATTAATAATAGACCAGGAATTATCTGTGCTGCCATCGTCGATGTATATTATTTCAAAGTCAAGATTTTTTCCATTTAGTGAGTTTATTATGGCTTGATTAAGTTCATTTAGAGATTCAGATTCATTATACAACGGAATAACAATAGAAAGGTCCATTCTCAATTAAGATTTTTTTATGACCAAGCCCAAGAGTAAACTAAACATGAAGCCTACGAAAAGATTTGATACAATTGTAAATGGATATACCAAGTTTTTAGTCCATTCTAAATAACCAATAAACTCTTCTTTTGTCCAAAATTCTCCACTTTCAGGATTAGTCATCTGCTCTGGATTTTGTTCAATTGCAACTTCATATGCGATATTCCATGCAGTGTCCCAAAAAGTAGGTTCAATCACGTTAGTGAGCAATAAAAAATATAAAATAAAAACAAGCGCATTAACTACAGATATTCCAGTACCTAACTTTAGAACAGTTTTTAAATCTATTATTCCCTTGTTTATTTTTTTATAGTTTATCCCACATGCCGTTATTCCACCAACTAAGATCAATAAACCTACAATATTTGAAGTTGTGTCGTTTTCATAGTGAGTGCCTAGAACTGCCTGCATTATTGAAAAAGATACAGTGAAAAATGCAGTATATAATCCAAACTTCTTTATCTCATTTTTGGTTGATATTGTTTTCATTTTTTGAATGTAAATTTATATAGAATTTATCTATTATTAATATTCATTGCATAAATTAAAAAAAAACTTATTTTTGCTCACTCAATTAAAAAATGAAAAAAGGCATTCACCCAGATAATTACAGACTTGTAGCTTTTAAAGACATGTCCAATAATGATGTTTTTATTACTAAGTCAGCTGTTGAGACTAAGGATACAATAAAACACGATGGTGTAGATTATCCATTAGTCAAGTTAGAAATTTCAAGAACATCTCACCCATACTACACAGGTAAAACAAAACTTGTTGACACCGCCGGTAGAATAGATAAGTTTAAAAATAGATATGCTGGCTTGTCATTGAAAAAAAATGAGGATTCAAAACCGTCTGAAGCTTTGCCTGTTGAGGAGCCTGTTGCTGAAGCTGCACCTGCTGAGGAGCCTGTTGCTGAAGCTACTCCTGCTGAGGAGCCTGTTGCTGAAGCTACTCCTGTTGAGGAGCCTGTTGCTGAAGCCGCACTTACTGAGAATCCTGATGAAAATATAGACTCTGAGTCTGTTAAGTAATTTTACATTACAATTTATTTACTTCCTCTAGATTAAGCATATTAATTGCATTGTTAGACATCCCAACAATGTTATTGTTTAGAAGTCTTATTGACATGTCATAGTATAATGGAATGATCGGGGAGAAGTCGTGTATGATATTCTCTAGAATTTCAAAATTTTTTTCAATGTGTGATTCTTCATCTTTTAATATGTTGTAGATACTATCATATCTTTCATTCATAAAATATGTATAATTTGGCCCATTGGGTGTTTTGTTTTTTGAATAGAAAAGTCCAAAATAATTTTCTGGATTTGGATAATCAGCTATCCAACTTGCCCTAAAAAAATCATATTTCCCCTTTGCTTTTCCTTGTCTGAGTATTGATGGAGGAGTAATTTCAATTTTCAAGTTTATATTTATCTTTTTCAATTCAGATTGAATAAACTCTAAGACGTCTAGGTATTGAGCATCAGTCACAACATTTAATTCTTTTAATTCATCTCCATTTTTTTCCAAATACTTGTTTAAATATTTGTTTGCTAAATCTACATCGTAAAAATATCGTTCACTAAAAAAATCATGATTAAGACCAGATGGTACGATTCCACTCAAAGCAGGATAACCAATATTTTGCCTTAAATATTTAATCATTTTTTCTCTGTCAATTGCATGATTAATTGCCAACCTTAGGTATTTTTCGCTTTCCAGTGTGTTATTTGTATTAAATGCCAAGTACTCGGTGTTTAGGTATGGATTTTTAATAATATTGATGTTCTTATAATCTTTTTTTAAATCACCATAATTGTCAAAAAGTAGTTCTGCAATAGAATTTTCGGGTGAATTTATCATATCAAGATTTTTGGACATAAACTCCATAAATTCACTTTTTTTATCAGGAATAAATGTGATTGCAATACCATCTAGGTAAGGCAGTTTCTTTCCACTACTATCAATTTTAAAATAGTTGTTGTTTTTTCTCAGCACTAATTTTATGTTTTTATCCCATTTTTTAAAAATAAATGGACCAGTACCAATTGGAATATTATCTAAAATCTTGTCATCTTTAAATGATTCGTAGGGAACAACAGACGAATATTTCATTGTAAGCTTTCCTAAAAAACTATTTGATTTATTTTTCAATTTAATTTTTAAGACTGTATCATTAACAGCTTCAAATTCCTTCACATTTTTAAAGATCCATGACCCAGGTGAGGCTATTTTTGGATCAAGTATTCTATTGAAACTATAAACAAAATCCTCAGAAACCACCTGTCGTGTAGAGTCTTTACCAAATATCTCTGATTTATGAAAAAAAACATTATCATTTAAAATGAAAGTATATTCATTCTTTTTGTCATCAAAATACCATTCTTTCGCAATATCTGGTTTAATTTCTAGGTTTTCATCCAATTTGACCAAACCATTGTACAACTGATTGCAAGGCCACATATTTCTCAATGTAGAGGAAAATGCAGGGTCCAATGAACTTATATTGGAATATTCATTGTACTTAAAAATTTTAAGATTATTATCAGGATTATGGTGACATGAAACAATAATTAATGAAAAAAAAAGACTGATAAATATGTATTTCACTTCTTCAATTTAAGTATATATTTGCAATTCTTTTAATCATGAAAGTTGCATTTAAAACACTAGGTTGTAAGTTGAATTTTTCTGAGACATCAACCATATCAAGGGAATTTACCAAAAATGGTTATGAAAAAGTAGATTTTGATAAAAAATCTGACATATACATAATCAATACTTGCTCAGTTACTCAAAATGCAGATAAAGAGTTTAAGTACCTTGTCAACAAAACAAAAAAAAATAATCCGAATGCCTATGTTGTTGCTGTAGGTTGCTATGCTCAATTAAAACCCAAAGAAATATCATCAATTGATGGAGTTGATTTAGTTTTGGGAGCTGATAAAAAGTTTGATATTCTGAATTATTTAGAATTTGATAAAAAAATCAGTCAAAATTATCATTCTTGTCAAATATCTGATGTAAATAAGTTTAAGCCATCATACTCTTTTGGTGATCGCTCTAGATCATTTTTAAAAATTCAAGATGGTTGTGATTATCAATGTTCTTATTGTACGATACCACTTGCAAGGGGAAAATCAAGAAGCCCCTCTGTAGAAAATGTAACAGACAGTATCAAATCTTTGCTTGACAAAGGTGTTAAAGAAGTCGTGTTAACAGGTGTTAATATTGGAGATTTTGGAATTATTGATCCTAAAAAACCAAGGCAAAATAATTTTCTTGACTTATTGAACCAAATAAGTAAAATAAAAGATTTAAAAAGATTAAGAATATCATCAATTGAACCAAATCTTTTGAATAATGATATTATTGACATTGTAAGTGAGTCCGAAAAAATACTTCCTCATTTTCACATTCCACTGCAAAGTGGCTCGGATAAAATATTGAAACTTATGAAAAGAAGGTATTTAAGAAATGTTTATGAGTCAAGATTTGAATACATAAGAAAAAGAATCCCTGATGCATGCATAGGTTCAGACGTAATTGTAGGATTTCCAGGCGAGGATGAATTGGAATTTACAGAAACATATAATTTTCTTAAGTCTATTGATATTTCTTACCTACATGTATTTTCATATTCGGAAAGGTCAAACACTTCATCATTATTGTTGAACCAGAAAGTTTCAAAAATTATTAAAAATAAAAGAAGTAAAATTTTAAGAGAGCTATCAAACTCAAAAAAACTTGAGTTTTATAAAAAGAATATCAATAATTCTCATAATGTTCTATTTGAGACAGAGAATAAAAATGGATACATATATGGCTATACCGAAAATTATGTCCGGGTAAAATCTCTTTGGTCAAATTCTAAACAAAACGAGATAGTGAATTGTTACTTAGATAGTATAGACAGCGATTTCAGTTGCATTGCAGAGCAGGCTGTTGAACTTAAAGTCTGACACCAACTGGAAGTAGGTCCATATATTCCCGGTTTTTCTTCAAAAAAACTTTTATCTCACTCGATGTTGGCATCATTCTCAACTTTCTGTCCTTAATGAGTTCAAAAATTGAGACTAAAAATTCTTCTTTAAAATTATCATCAGTATTTTCTGGAATTATAATTTTTGTCAAAAAAATCTTTCTTTCTTGTAAAGCATACTCAACTTTTGCCAGTTTGCCATTAATTTCAACTTCAAATTGACGCAAAAAGTCATTATCATTAATCGAGAAATCGTTCATAAAAGTTAGTTGTTTAGTTGTTTTGTTACCACAAATATAGTAAAATTGAAAGAACTATTTTTGTATATAATTCTGAATCAGGGAGATACATATGATATTTTTTTTATGCCAGGAATGGCAGCAAACAGTAAAATTTTTGAGTTTTTAAAATTTCCAAAAAATTTCAAACTTCATTATTTGGAATGGTTTCAACCAAATGAGAACGAAGGACTTAAATCATATGTTGACAGGTTGTCAAAAGAAATCAATGGAAAAAATATTATTCTAGTAGGTGTTTCTTTTGGGGGAATTATTGTTCAAGAGCTTTCCAAAATTATGGTTGTCAAAAAAGTAATTATTATATCTAGTGTAAAATCTAGGCATGAACTCCCCCTCATGATGCAATTAAGTAAAAAAACAAAAGCTTACAAGTATCTTCCTTTAAATTGGATTGATGATTTTGAATCTTTAGTTGTGTTTGTTTTTGGACCTATGATAAAAAAAAGAATTTCGTTGTACAGGAAATATCTATCCTTTAGGGATGAAAATTATTTAAAGTGGGCTATTCACCAAATTGTAAATTGGGAGCAGAATAAACCTCACAAAAGCACAATTCATATTCATGGAACACATGATCTCGTTTTTCCTTCAATTTATATTAAAAATGCAATTTTTGTAAATGGAGGTAATCATGCCATGATTTTGAGAAAAGCAACATGGTTTAATGAAAATCTACCAAAACTAATAACTCAAGGTTAATTAGATTCTTTTCATTTGGGTTTGCATGATTTTTATTTGTTGAGTCATCATGCCATGCTTATCTAATTTTTTCGCCTCATTAAGTAGCATCGTTGCTTCTCTTTTTCTTCTTTTTTGCATCAAAATTCCTGCAAGACTCAATTTTGCCATTGCAATGTCATGATTCATGTTGAGACCTAGCGAAAGAGCCTTTTTAAAAAACTTCTCAGCTTGAGTTAGGTTTTTTTGTGAATATATGATTCCAAATAGATAATTGTAGTATCCGTGTTGTTTTTTGATTAAAGATTTTTCCGGATTTTTAATCATATTTAAATATTTTTCTGTACCGTCGAAATCTTGTTTTCTCATTCTTAAAAATGCCAAGATTAGCATTTCATTTTTAAAATACAGTAGAATAAAGGTTAGTGATAAAAATATTAGTGCTATTCCGTTTCCAATGTTGTCATTCATAAATTGGGTAACACAAAAAATTATCGATAAAAATGCAAGAATTAGTTTGAATATTTTATTGAACACTTGTCGTTATTTATTTCGTAAAATTAAAAAAAACTTTTATTAATGAATTAATTTCAATTATTGTATATTTGGCGAAATTTATTCTAGATGAAAAGAACGTTTCAGCCCTCAAATAGAAAAAGAAAAAATAAGCATGGATTTAGAGAGAGAATGTCCACACCTGAAGGACGTAAAGTTCTTTCAGCTAGAAGAAAAAAAGGCAGAAAAAAATTGACTGTTTCTAGTGAATTAAGACATAAAAAATAAGTTGAAAAAAAGATTACAAAAAAAGGGTGTTGTTTTTAAAAATAACACCTTTTTTTTGATATATTGAAGAACGATCTATGCCTCTAAGAAAAGACCTTAAAAGTATACTCATAATCGGTTCAGGTCCAATTGTAATTGGTCAAGCTTGCGAATTCGATTATTCTGGTTCTCAAGCCCTTAGGTCATTAAAAGAAGATGGAATTGAAACTATTTTAATTAATTCAAATCCTGCTACCATCATGACAGATCCCGTCATGGCTGATCACATTTATTTACTCCCACTTAATACCAAGTCAATTCGCAAAATTGTTCAGAAGCATAATATTGATGCTGTTCTACCAACAATGGGCGGACAGACTGCATTAAACTTGTGTATTGAAGCAGGTGAAAAGGGGATTTGGGATGAGTTTGATATCGAAATTATTGGCGTTGATATTGATGCAATTCAGATTACTGAGGATAGAGAAAAATTTAGATTATTGTTAGAAAAAATTGATATTCCTTATGCTCCCTCAGAAACTGCAACCTCTTTTTTAAAAGGAAAAGAAATTGCGCAAAAGTTTGGTTTTCCTCTTTGTGTTAGACCTTCATTCACTTTGGGAGGTACAGGTGCTTCTATTGTATACCAAGAGGAAAAATTTGACACACTTCTAAACAGAGGTTTAGAAGCTTCACCAATTCACGAGGTCATGATTGACAAGGCTTTAATAGGTTGGAAGGAATATGAATTAGAGCTACTTAGAGATAAAAATGATAATGTTGTAATAATTTGCACGATCGAAAATATGGATCCTATGGGTATTCATACAGGTGATTCAATAACCGTTGCTCCAGCAATGACTCTTTCAGACACGACATATCAAAAAATGAGAGATATGGCTATAAAAATGATGAGAAGTATCGGTGATTTTGCTGGAGGATGCAATGTTCAATTTGCAGTTAGTCCTGATGATAATGAAGATATTATTGCTATTGAAATCAACCCCCGTGTCTCAAGATCCTCCGCATTAGCTTCAAAGGCTACCGGCTATCCAATTGCTAAAGTTGCAAGCAAATTAGCAATAGGTTATTCACTTGATGAATTAGATAATCAAATAACAAAATCAACTTCTGCATTATTCGAGCCAACACTAGATTACGTAATTGTAAAAATTCCAAGATGGAATTTTGATAAGTTTGAGGGCTCAGAAAGAACTGTTGGATTAATGATGAAAGCTGTAGGTGAAGTAATGGCTATTGGAAGATCATTTCAAGAAGCTCTACACAAAGCCACCCAATCATTGGAAATAAAACGTAATGGGCTAGGGGCTGATGGAAAAGGGTACAGAGATTACGAGACAATAATGCATAAATTAAAATACCCATCCTGGGATCGGGTATTTGTCATATACGATGCAATAAAAGCTGGAATATCAATTAATAGAATTCATGAAATAACAAAAATTGATTTATGGTTTTTAAATCAATATGAAGAATTGTCTCACCTAGAGGATGAAATTTCTAAACACAATATAGAATCTTTAAATAAGGAATTATTGCTTGAAGCAAAGCAAAAAGGATTTGCTGATCGTCAAATTGCGCACATGCTTAAATGTTTGGAAAGTCAAGTTTATAAAAAAAGAAAAAAGCTGGATATAAATAGAGTTTACAAGCTTGTTGACACATGTGCAGCTGAGTTCAAAGCAGTAACTCCATACTACTATTCAACTTTTGAGGAAGAGGCCATGGATACTAATGGAAATCTGTTTGTCGATAATGAAAGCAAATCAAGTGGAAAAAAGAAGATTGTTGTTCTGGGGTCAGGGCCAAATAGAATTGGCCAAGGGATAGAATTTGACTATTGTTGTGTTCATGGTGTACTCGCTGCTTCTGAGTGTGGTTATGAGACAATTATGATCAACTGTAATCCTGAAACAGTTTCGACCGACTTTGATGTGGCTGATAAACTTTACTTTGAGCCAGTATTTTGGGAACATATATACGATATAATCCAACATGAAAAGCCAGAAGGAGTTATAGTTCAACTTGGTGGTCAAACAGCACTAAAATTGGCTGAAAAGCTGGATAGATACGGTATTAAAATAATAGGAACCACTTTTAAATCTTTAGACCTTGCAGAAGATAGAGGTTCTTTTTCGGAACTTTTAAAGAAAAACAATATTCCTTACCCTGAATTCGGTGTTGCTGAAACTGCAGAACAAGCTTTGGAATTGTCAGAAAGTTTAAATTTCCCAATACTTGTTAGACCTTCATATGTATTGGGCGGCCAGGGAATGAAAATTGTGATTAATAAAGAGGATTTAGAAAAACATGTTGTGGATCTTTTACAAAAAATCCCAAATAACAAACTACTTCTAGACCATTATTTAGATGGTGCAATTGAAGCAGAGGCTGATGCTATCTGTGATGGTGAAAATGTTCAAATAATTGGAATAATGGAGCATATTGAACCATGTGGAATCCACTCGGGAGATTCAAATGCTACATTGCCTCCATTCAACTTGGGTGATTTTGTGATGCAACAAATTATTGATCACACAAAAAAAATTGCTCTAGCACTGAAAACTATTGGTTTAATTAATATACAATTTGCAATTAAAGACGATACAGTTTACATAATTGAAGCAAATCCAAGAGCATCTAGAACAGTACCATTTATCTCTAAAGCTTACAAACAGCCCTATGTAAATTATGCAACAAAAATAATGTTAGGAAAAAATAAAATAAGCGATTTTAAATTTGAATCCAAATTAGATGGGTTTGCTATAAAACAACCTGTTTTTTCTTTTAGTAAGTTCCCCAACGTAAATAAAAATTTAGGTCCTGAAATGAAGAGTACAGGTGAAAGTATTTTGTTCATTGATGACTTGAAAGATGATGATTTTTATGAAATATATTCTCGCAGGAAAATGTATTTAACTAAATAATCTCAATTAATTTAAATTTTTATACCTTTTTATTAATGGAAACAATTCTATTTATAGTTATTTCTTTATTAGCATCTGCATTGGTATATTTTTTCTTAAAGAAAAATCAGCACACCGTAACAATTTCAGACCTACAACGAGAAAACGAAATGTTGGAGGTTAGATTGGAAGAATTAGATACCTTGAAAGATGAAAAAAAGTCACTAGACATAAAATATCAATCACTCGAGAACAAACTTTCAGACATAGAGAAAATTAATGTTGGCTTAAAAAAAGATTTAGATCAAACGCGTAACACTAAAGATGAAGCTGTAATAAAATTTGCAGAACATACAGATAGGTTAATGATTGAGGAACAAAAAAGACAACAAAAAATCATCGATGATAAAGAAAGTGAGTTAAGTGAAAAAAAGATGCAATGGAAACAACATGAGGATGATGTTCAAAATCATATTCAATTAATATGCAAAAAAAATATAATTGATTACGTAAGTCAAGAAGATTTTCCTTACCCTAGAAATAAACCTGATTGTTCAATTAAGATATTAGATCAGTTAATTGTTTTTGATGCTAAGAGTCCTTTGGGCGATGATACCTCAAAATTTAATACTTATTTGAAAGATCAAGCAACAAACCTGAAAAAATATGCAAAACACAGTGATGTTAGAAAAGAACTTTTTTTAGTTATTCCCACTAATACAACTCACTCCATTAAAGAATTTAGAATTGATTGTGGTGATTATATGGTATTTATTGTAACTAAAGATTCTCTCGAACCTATAATTTTGAGCCTAAAAAAAATTGAGGATTATGAATTTGCAGACAAACTTAGTCCAGAGGAAAGAGATAATATATGTAGGGTCATTGGAACATTTGCACACGCTGCTAAGCGTAGGATTCAAATCGATCAATGGTATAATCAAATTGTAATTAGCGACATTCAAAAGGCGGGAAGAATATTGCCTAAAGAATTTGTAAAGTTGGTCCAGCAATATGATACTGCTGAAAAATTAAATCCTCCTCAAGAGAAAAGAAATAAAAAGATTGAATTAAGTGAATTAAAGGAAAATAGTGATGACTTTAAGAAGGAAATGAACACAAAATTTGAAATCTTAGATAAAAATATACCTCAAATTGATCCCCAAATCATTGAAAAGACTAACAATTCAGAGAATATCGAAAATTGATTTTTCTTACTTAAGAAACTAATTTATTATAGTTTTTTCTTTCAAAATAATTGTAAACTAATTTTATTACATAACAATAAAACAAGTCTCCTAAAATTGTGTATCCAAAAAAAGGTATTGCATTAAAGTAGCATAAAAAAAATCCTTCAATTGTTTTAGGGTAACCTAAAATCCATACTCCGAAATTAGAAATTATAAAAAACAATATACTTGACAAAAGAACTGAGTACAAGTTTATTTTTCCAATGTAATATCCCAATAAGCTTACAAATGTAAATGATAAGTAAACAAATATATTAATGGTATAAAATCCTAAAAATAAATCTGATAGGTATAGACATAATAGCGGAGTTAAGGTTGCTAAAAATTTGTTGTGGAATTTTGTAATTGAAAATAAAGCTATCGCAGTTATTGGTGTAAAATTTGGAGGGTGGGGGATAAGCCTTGATAAAGTGGCAATTATAATTAATAAAAAAATAAATTGAGTTTTTCTTAATTTCAAATTCCAGTGTAATTATGTGGATTAATTTTTTTTAATTCTTCCTTTATATTTTTATTTATGTTCAAAGAGTTAATGAAGTTAATAAAAACCTCTCTATCAATTTTTTTATTATTTCTTGTTAGCTTTTTTAGTTCTTCGTAAGGATGCGGATAACCCTCTCTTCTCAATATTGTTTGTATCGCCTCTGAAACCACAATCCAATTTTTGTTCAGTTCCTCATTGATTTTTTCTTGATTTACTAGCAGTTTATCTATGCCCTTGATTGTAGACCTTATTGCAACAATCGAATGAGCAATTGGAACACCTATATTTCTAAGCACCGTACTATCCGTTAAATCCCTTTGAAGTCTCGACACTGGAAGTTTTGATGATAAGTGATTGAATATAGAATTGGCTAAGCCAAGGTTACCCTCTGAATTTTCAAAATCAATCGGGTTAACCTTATGAGGCATTGCTGATGAACCAATTTCACCTTTTTTGATTTTTTGCTTAAAGTAATCCATTGAAATGTAGAGCCACATATCTTGATTAAAATCAATAACAATATTATTAATCCTACTAAGGTTATTAAACAAAGCAGCTAAATTATCATAGTGTTCTATCTGGGTAGTGGGATAAGATAATTTTAATCCTAGTCCATTTACAAAATCATTAGCAAATTTTTTCCATTGAATTTTGGGAAATGCTACATGGTGAGCATTAAAATTTCCTGTTGCTCCACCAAATTTAGCCGAGTGTGGAATTTTCTTTAATAATTTAATTTGTTCTCTGATCCTTGTTGAGAAAACCTTGAACTCTTTACCTAGTTTTGTTGGTGATGCAGGCTGACCATGTGTTTTAGCCAACATTGAAATGTTTTTATATTTTTTAGATTTTTCTTCAATTTTATCTATTAACCTAGAAATTTGTTGGTAATAACCATCGTTATTTTTGTCTTTGATTTCAAATTCTAAAAAATCTTTTATTAGCAGAGGAATTGCAGTATTATTAATGTCCTGTGATGTTAGTCCAAAATGAATAAATTCAGAAAATTTTTCATATCCAAGTGTTTCGAACTTCTTTTTTAAAAAATATTCGACTGCCTTAACATCATGATTTGTAATTGTTTCTATTTTTTTTATTTCCAGAGCATCACTCTCATTGAATTCAAGGTATATTTTTCTTAAGTGTTTGTCATTTTGACTATTCCAACCTTTGAACTCTTTAATATCTAATTTAGATAGAGAAATAAAATATTCAATTTCAATTTTTAGCCTATATTTAATTAGTGCTTTTTCCGAGAAAAAATTAGATAAAACTTGAACTTTATCAAAATATCTTCCATCAATTGGTGAAATCGAATTAATTCGTTGTTTCATTATTATGCAAAGATAATATATCTAGGAAAAGAAATTTATTTTCTCTTAAGCAGTTTGAATTCTTCGTAGCACTGACTTATTGCTTGAAGAATTTGTAAGTCGTTTGCAGATAAAATAAAACTTTCCGAGTAACTGCAATTTCTCAGAATTTCATCTATATCAAACTTATCTATTTGTAACAATTCAACTAATGTTTCACGATCAAATTTTGTGCTCAGAAGTTCTCTAATTTGATAATCTTCTTTCATTAATTTTAGTTTATTCATTTGCCTTGGTTTTTTACCAAAGATGTTATAAAGAAAATCCACTGGATTGAATATAGCAGCAAAAACCTTACTAATAGCACCTGGGCTACTGGTTCCGGCTTCGTATCCCCTTGTGGGTAGTCCGGGAATATTGTATCGGTATGTTTTACTAAGCGGGATATTTCTTGCATCAATCTCTAGGTAACCAGTTAGTTGATAGGGGCTTACAACAACTTCTTCCAATGCATATGCTAGCTCAGTTAATTTAATCTTAGAATTTTGAAATCTTATTAAGTCATTGGTTACTCTAATTTTTATGGATTTAAAGCCTAAATAAGAGAAAAACAAGGTATCATTAACTTGGGCATTAATTTCAAACTCACCATCCTTATTAGTAATTGTTCCCTCAACTTTATTAAGGTTGATTACGTGAACATTTGATATAGGCTTTGAATCAGCATCATTTTGTACAACTCCTATTACTAAATCTTGTGAAAAAATGTAGCAACTTGTGCTAAAAAAAACTAAGATGAAAATATTTAATATCCTCATAAAATAAACTTACAATAAATTATTTTCTTTTAAATATTGTACCATTTTATTAATTGCTATTGACCTATGACTAATTTTATTTTTTTCCTTTAAACTCATTTCGCCGAATGTTGATGCATATCCATTGGGTTGAAAAATTGGGTCGTAACCAAAACCATTATTACCTCTTTTTTCTTCAGTTATTTTTCCCTCAACAACACCCTCAAAATTAACACTCTTACCATCAAGAATTAGAGAAATAATAGTTTTAAATCTTGAGTTTCTATTGGATTTATTTTTTAGTTTAGTTAATACCAATTCAATATTTTTATCTGAGTTTCTCTTAACCCCGGAGTACCTTGCTGAATAAACCCCAGGCTCTCCATTTAATGAATCAATTTCTAGGCCAGTATCATCAGCAAAAACATTTTTTCCTGTTTGTATGTTTACAAACTTAGCTTTAAACATTGCGTTTTTTTTTATGGTTTTTTCATTCTCAGGAATTTCTTGATTTAAACCAATTTCACTCAAACTGAACAAATTAATTTTGTCTCCCAAAATTTTTTTAAACTCCACCAACTTATTTTGGTTTTGACTAGCAATTATAAGTTCCATAAATCCTATTAAATTGCTAAATTAACTAAAAAACCAATTTTACTTTGTCGGATCTATATACAGTTGAGGTCGTAATTCCAATTCCATTAAGCCAAACTTTTGATTACATGGTATCTAAATTAGAATTCGAAAATATAAAAAAAGGCTCCAGAGTAATTGTCAGTTTTGGTCACAAAAAATTATACACGGCAATAGTTGTTAAAAAATTTATTAATAAACAATATGATTTTAATTTGAAGGATATTGAGTTTATTGTAGATGATTCACCATGTCTTTCAACTGAGCAAATAGATTTGTTTAGATGGATCAGTGAATATTATTTGTGTCCGATTGGAAAAGTTTATGAAACTGCTTTACCTAAAATATTTTTAGTGAAAAGTGAAACAATAATAAAGTTATCAAATGAAAAAAACAATTTAGAAACCTCGGATCAAGCTAAATTAATTTTAAATGATATTAAAAATTCCGTAGAGATTACTCTTAAGGATATTATTAAAATTTATGGAAAAGAATCAATTAAATTAATTGATGAGTTAATTGAAAAAAATAAAATTCTTCTAAGTGAGGAAGTATTTGATTATTATAAGCCCATAATTAAATCGTACTTAAAGATAAATAAGTCTGTAGATCCATATAATTTGGCCAAAACTCCGCTCCAAAAAAAAATTATTGATTTATTTTTCTTAGAAAATCAAACTGAAATAAGTAAAAGTAGAGTTAAAAACAAACTTAATATCTCAGACTCAGCGATCAAATCCTTGATAAGATCAAATGCTCTAGTTGAGTTCAAAAAAAATATTTTAAGATCTCAAGATATTGATAAGAAAATCGATAAAAAAATTGAACTGTCAAAGGATCAGAAAACTTCTTACAACCGAATTGAAAAAGAAATTAAAAAAGAAAAAGTAATTCTCTTTCATGGCGTTACTTCTTCTGGGAAGACTGAAATTTACGTTGAATGTATAAAAAACCAACTAAATCAAGGTAAATCTGTCCTTTTTCTTGTCCCCGAAATTGCATTAACAACACAATTAGTTAATAGGTTAAACTCTTTTTTTGATAAAGAATTAATTGTTTATCACTCATCTGTAAATCCTCAAACAAGATTAGAGATATGGAAAAAAATTATTTCAAAAGATGATCCTTACTTGATACTGGGAGCAAGGTCAGCAGTTTTTCTTCCTATTAGAAACAACGGTTTAATAATAGTGGATGAGGAGCATGAAAATTCATATAAACAAACTCAAAAATCACCTTACTACAACTCTAGAGATATTGCAGTTTACTTATCAAAAATTCATGGATGTTCTGTTCTTTTAGGTTCCGCGACTCCTAGTTTGGAGTCTTTTTATAATGCAAAAATTGGAAAATACTCTTTGGTTAATTTGAGAAGAAGGTTTGGAGGTTTTGACCCACCAAAAATTCAATTTTTAGATCATTCATCAACAAAAAAATTATTCAGCGATAAAGTTATAAGTGAAATTAAATTAAGAATTGAAAAAAAAGAGCAAGTTATAATTTTCAGAAACAGAAGAGGCTATTCAACTTTTCTTCAATGCACTGCATGTAATGAGGTTGAAAATTGTCCAAATTGTGACATAAGTTTGACATATCATTTGAATGCAAACACATTAAAGTGTCATTATTGTGGTCATCACGAACCAGAGAAAAAAAATTGCTCAAGTTGTGGCCTGCCTTCACTAAATCGAAGAGGAGTTGGTACACAATTAATAGAAAATGAAATTGAAAAAAAATTTCCTAATGTCTCGGTAGCAAGATTGGATTACGATACTACACGAACTAAAAAAAGTTTTAAGTCAATAATAAGAGGATTTGAAGAAAAAGAGTTTGATATTTTGGTTGGTACTCAGATGGTTACTAAGGGACTTGATTTTAGTAATGTTTCGTTGGTCTGTGTAATTGAATCGGATTTTTTATTGAATTATCCAGATTTTCGTGCCAATGAAAAATATTTTCAAATGATAAGGCAAGTTTCCGGAAGGGCTGGTAGATCAAAATCACAAGGAACTGTACTAATACAAACAAAAAATGTAAACCACAGTTTGAACAGAAGACTACAACTAGATGATGATATAAATTATTTCGATGGAGAATTAGCCCAGAGAAAAGAATTTAGCTATCCACCCTATGTTAAACTCATTAAAATAAAGTTTCGTTCAAGAAATAGGAAAATTTTATATGATGGTTCAAATTGGTTTGCAAATGCTTTAAAAAAGAATATGAAATCTAAAATATTAGGACCCGAATTTCCTATTATATCAAAAATAAAAAATGAATTTCTGATGAATTTATTAATAAAAGTTAATCCTGAAGACAAGCTGTTTTTAATAAAAAATATTGTATCAAAAATTTTAAAAAAGTTTAACACATATAGCGAGTTTAGATTGATCAAAACAAATGTCGATGTAGATCCCTATAATTAAATTATATTTTTTTTTGGAAGTCTTGATATAAACAGTATTTTTGCCCTCGAAATTTATGAATCACTACGAATCGACATTTATATTAAATCCGGCTTTGTCCGAAGCTCAGGTTAATGATGTAATCAAAAAGTATCAAAGTTTCCTAAAGGACAATGGCTGTAAAATTATTGATACTGAAAATTGGGGTCTCAAAAAGTTAGCTTACTCAATTCAAAACAAATTAAGCGGATTTTATGCTTTAATTGATTTTGAGTACAGTGGAGATGATAATATCATTAATATTTACGAGACAGAGTTAAAGAGAGATGAAAGAGTTATGCGCTATCTAAATGTCAAACTAGATAAATATGCCACAGAGTGGTCGGTTAAAAGAAGAAGTAGAATGAAAAAAGAAAAAGTTTAACAATTATGGCGGATTTAAATGTAAACACAAACCAAGGTGAAATTAGATATTTAACACCATTAGATATCTCAACAAAAAATAGAAAAAAGTACTGTAGATTCAAAAGACTTGGAATAAAACACATTGATTATAAAGATCCCGATTTCTTGTTAAAGTTCATAAATGAGCAAGGCAAAATCTTACCTAGGAGATTAACTGGTACATCCTTAAAATTTCAAAGAAAAATATCTGTAGCTGTAAAAAGAGCACGTCATCTTGCTTTACTTCCATACCAAGCTGATTTACTCAAATAAAAAATATGGAGATAATTTTAAAAAAGGATGTTGAAAACTTGGGCTTTGCCGATGATGTCGTTACTGTCAAGAACGGTTATGGAAGAAATTTCTTAATTCCGCAGGGAAAAGCTATACTAGCAACAATTTCAGCAAAAAAAGCTCTTGCTGAAAAACTAAAACAGTCTGCCAACAAAGACAAACTTGCAATTGAAGAGGCCAACAAAATTCTGAAAAAATTAGAAAAGCTGGATCTTACCATCCCTGCAAAAGTTATCGAAACTGATAAACTATTTGGTTCAGTTACCAATTTGGATATTAGCAAGAAACTTCTAGAAGAAGGATTTGAAATAGAAAAAAATAGTATTATTTTATCCTCAAACATCAAGAAAACTGGTAAATATTCCGCAAAAATAAGACTACACAGAGAAGTTAACTTTGAACTTTCTTTTGAGGTTGTTTCTTCAGAAAAGTAATTCCTTTATTTTTTTATTTTTTTTAAAAGAGTGATATTTGATTAAATATGTCAAATAAATCTACCAACCCTAAAGGAACTAAAGATTATGGACCTAATGAATTACTTTCAGTAAGATTCATCATAAATAAAATTCAAAACGTTTTTATTTCCTTCGGCTACTCCGAAATTGAGACTCCATCAATTGAAAAAAGAGCAACACTTTACGAAAAATATGGTGATGAGGGTGATAAATTTATTTTCAATATAATTAACAGTGGCGAAAAGGTGAAAAAAGCTGATATTGAGTCATTATCTGCTGGTAAATTGAATCAGTTTGTGTCATCAATTAGCGAAAAGGGTTTAAGGTTTGATTTGACTGTTCCTTTGGCGCGATTTGTTGCTCAACACTTCAACGATATAAACTTCCCATTTAAAAGGTTTCAAATTCAAAAAGTATGGAGATCTGATAGACCTCAGAGAGGGAGGTTTCAAGAGTTTACACAATGTGATGCTGATGCTATTGGGTCTGATTCTTTGTTGCTCGAATATGAGATGATTCAAATTTATTCTAAGGTTTTCATTGAATTAGGTTTAAAAGATGTAAAAATCAAAGTTAATCACAGACAAATTTTAAATTCCATCGCAAATAAAATTGGAATAAGTGAAAGATTTAATGAATTTATAACTCTAATTGACAAGAAGGACAAGATTGGCTCAGAAAAACTAAGAAATTTACTTAGAATAGAATTGGGTATCAGAGACAGTAGTATAGATTATCTGTTCGAATTATTTAGATATTCAGGAAATTTTTCTGATTTAATAAAAAAAATCACAAATGAATTTTCAGACGCATTATCAATCAAAGCAATTGATGAAATTAATAAGATTTATGAAATGATGGAAAATTCAGATGAATTAGTTGAAATCGAATTTGATTTATCTTTAGCCAGAGGATTAAATTATTATACAGGTTTAATTTATGAGGTTGTTGATCCTGACTCATCTACAGGTTCATTGGGCGGTGGTGGAAGATATTCAGATTTAACAAAATCTTTTGGTGTTGATAACCTGTCAGGAATAGGAATATCTTTTGGACTTGAAAGAATTCATTTATTAATGAATGAGAAAAATCTTTTTCCAACTATGAAGGTACTTTCAAATGATATTTTAATTATCAACTTTGATATGAATTTAGTTAATGAAATACAACAAATAATTGACGGATTGAGAGATCTTGGCAGAAATGTATTTGTTTTTCCTGATTCGATAAAAATTTCAAAGCAGTTTTCATTTGCTGATAAGAATAAATTCAATTTTGTGATAATTTATGGTCAAGCAGAAAAGGACGGAGGTAATGTCAAAATCAGAATAATGGATAATGGCAGTGAGAAACTATTCAAGCTCAAAAACTTTGTTCACGAATTTTCTAAAATGTAGCGAGGGGGAGACTTGAACTCCCGACCTCCGGGTTATGAATCCGACGCTCTAACCGCCTGAGCTACCTCGCCAAAAGTGCTCAAATATAAAAACAATATTACTAGGGTCAAACACTGTTTAAAAAAAAAAAAAAAATAGTTGATTTTGATTTTTTAGTATTATATTGTCTCATATGTCAGAAAAAATTAAATATGAGCTAGAGTTTCCGATACAAGCCTCCCCTAACATGTTGTATCAATATATTTCCACAGCTTCAAGCTTATCTGAATGGTTTGCTGACAATGTCAACTCAAGGGGAAAAATTTTCTCTTTTTTTTGGGATGGTGTTGAAGAAAAGGCAGAATTAATTTCATATAAGAACAATAAATATGTCAGATTTAAGTGGTTAGAAAATGACGATGAAACTTTTTTTGAAATTAATATTGTTGTAGATGAGCTAACTAAGGACGTTTCACTAGTTGTATTTGACTTTGCAGAAAAAGACGAAGTAGAGGAGGGTAAAATGCTTTGGGAAAGTCAAATTTCTGATTTAAAGCAAGTTATTGGATCTACTTAATAAATTTAATGATCAATTTTAACGGTCAGCTTACTGATCAATCATATCAAATTGAAAATAACCGAGGTTTTTTATATGGTGACTCCGTTTTTGAATCAATAAGAATAATTGATGGAAAAATATGCTTTTGGGAGGATCATTATTTTAGGTTGATATCCTCAATGCGAATTCTAAGGATTGATATTCCTGATCATTTTACACCTGATTTTTTTGAAAGTAACATAATGAGTTTACACAATATCATTTCTAAAAATGGTTGTTCAAGGGTTCGTTTATCAGTTTTTAGAAATTCAGCAGGGAAATACAGACCGATTTCTAATGAATGTAAATTTTTAATATCCTGTGAGAATTTAAAATCAAAAAACTTTTTAATTAATCAAGAACAATACAAAGTCGATATCTTCAAAGAATATTATATTGATAAACAATTAATTTCATCTTTAAAATCAAATAATAAAATTATAAATGTAATTGCATCTATCTATGCAAAAGAAAATTTTTTGGACAATTGTATATTATTGAATAACGATAAAATGGTATGTGAATTTATCAATGCAAATCTATTTTTAATCAAGGATGGTTGTGCCATAACGCCTGATTTGAAGTCGGGTTGTTTAAATGGGGTCATGCGAAAAAATATTATTAGAATTTTAAATAAAAATAATATTGAAATACTTGAGAGGAGTATTCATTCATATGAATTGGTTGATTCGGATGAGATTTTTGGTTGCAATTCAATCCAAGGTATTTTTTCAATTACAGAATACAGAAAAAATAAATTAAAGTCTGATTTGACTAAAAAAATATTATCAATATTGAATGACTATGTTCAATTATAATTTGGGTTTTCCGGTGAATTTGCCCATAATTTATACTTGTCCCCTAAATTTAAGAGTATTTTTTTCCAAAAATCTTTCTTGCATTTAAAAATATCATCTGAACTGAAATTATTTTGAACCAACCATGAATTTTCACTTATTTCTCTCTCCAACTGTTTATATTCCCATCCTGAATAACCCATAAAAAATTTAATATTTCCAATATCAATATTTTTTTTTCTCATTAGGGATATTAACTTGCCAAAGTCTTTGCCCCAATATATATCATCGGAAATTTTTTCACTGCTACTTAGCATCCTATTTTTTCTGTGTATGAAATGAATAGTATCTACACTAACAGGGCCTCCTAGGTATATGGGAGCCTTAATATCACTGAATTCATTGTCTAGGTCACAAATTTTATAAGAAGATTTTTTATTTATGACAAAGCCAATAGAACCCTCATCATTATCCTTTGTAAGATAAATTACTGACCTGTTAAACTCTGGATCATTGATTAGTGTATAATTTGATATTAATAAATCTCCCTTTCTCAAAAAAATTGTATTTTTTTTCCTTGAATTCCATTTAGAAAATCAAGACCGCTTTGTTCTTTTTTACCCTCAACTTTTATTTTAAAAACATTAATATATCCGTCTTTTACCTTAACCAGACAGTTTTTGTCAACTGAAAAAACTGACCCATTATTACCCATTAAACCCAATTTGGGAATAAATAATGAATCCAAAATTTTTACCCTCGTTTCATTGGATTTTATAGTTGACCATGCTCCTGGGTGAGGTGAAAGCCCTTTAATTAAATTATTAATTTTTTGACCATCATTATCCCATCTTATCCTTGTATTTTTTTTATCAATTTTAGGTGCTTTTAAAAGTTCTGATTTTATTTTAGATTGAATAACTGGTTTTAATCCATTTTTAATGGATTCAATTGTATCAATTGTAAAACCTGAGCTTAATTCCTTTAATTTTGTATATAGTGAACCAAAGTTGTCATTCTCAGATATTTCTAATTCTTTTTTCATAATAATATCTCCAGTGTCAATACCTTCATTTATATAAAAACTTGTAAGTCCTGTTTTTCTTAATCCATTAATTATAGCCCAGTTAATAGGAGCAGCTCCGCGAAGTTGTGGTAATAAAGACGCATGTATATTAATAGTCCCTTTAGAAGGTATTTCCCAAATGCTTTTGGGTAGTATCTTAAAAGCAACAACAACGAAAAGATCTGCTTTTAAACGCTTTAAGTCATCAATAAAAACCTGATCATTGAGTTTAGCTGGTTGTAGAAGTTTTATGCCATTTGAAATACAATACCTTTTTACTGCACTTTTTTTAACCTTTTGACCTCTACCTGCTTTTTTATCAGGTGCTGTGACTACACCACATAAATCATGATTTGATTTGTATATAGAATCAAGACTATCAACAGCAAAATCAGGTGTACCCATAAAAAGAATCTTCATATTTTAATTCTATTTTGAATAAATTCTACTCTTTCATTAACTGATTTAAAAGGTAAACTTATCAATTCAGCATTAAATTTTTTGTACGTTGATACTATACATTGATGAATCATTTCACATTGATTAAATGTCTCTTCTCTAATTTCATCATTTACATAGATTTTCTCCCACGGCTCAGCAATGAAATAAAAATCATATTTAATTGTTTTGGCCAGATTAATTAATCTATTAGGACAATTAATTTTCTTAAATTTTAGATATGCAATGGAATCAATTGGTCCTCTGTCGTAAAATATAGTGTCAGATTTTATTTCTTTTTTGTATTGTTTTGCTCTCAAATCAAATAATTTTTCTGTAAAATCTATTGGGCTAGATTCAAAATAATTTTTAACACCATAACTTCTTTTTGACGATTTTAATTCTCTGACAATCTCAGGAAAACAAAAGAATCCTCTGTTCAACAGTTCTTTTGTTAAAGATGTTTTACCCGTACCAGGACCTCCCGTTATTAAAATTTTAGTAGACATTAATCTCAAAAATTACATAAAAATAAAACTATAATTTGTTAGTATATTTGAAATGTGACAAAATCCTCAGAAATTTTTTATAAAAATCTAAAGCAAAGCCTCGACGAATGTCACACATGGCCTACAAATTATCTGTTTAAGTTCATAGTTGAAAATACTCCTGACAAAAGAAATCAGTTAATGTCATTATTTGATTCAAAAAATATCGCTGTAAAGGAAAAAATATCATCAAACTCAAAATATGTTTCATTCTCGATAAGTCATGAGGTTGGATCTGCAGAAAGTGTGATTAAAACATATCAATTAGTATCTAAAATAGAGGGTATTATATCTCTATAGTTAAAAAAATCTATTACTTTTGAAATCATGATAGATTCCTTAGAATATAATAGTGAAAGAATTGATTTAATTATTCCCGAGTATGGTAGACATATTCAGAAAATGGTTAATCAAGCTGTCGATTGCAAAAACAAGTCTGATAGAAATGATATGGCTAAGGCAATAATTGGAGTAATGGGTAATTTAAACCCACACCTAAGAGATGTTGCAGATTTTCAGCATAAATTATGGGATCAATTATTCATCATGTCAGAGTTTAAGCTGGATGTCGATTCACCATTCCCTAAACCTGAAAAAGAATTATTGGAGGAAAAACCACAAAAATTAAACTACCCACAAAATTATCCGAAATACAGGTTTTATGGCAATAACATAAAAAAAATGATTGACATAGCTGTTAGTTGGGATCAAGGTGAACTTAAAGATAAATTAATCTATGTCATCGCAAACCACATGAAAAAATGTTTTCTGACTTGGAATAAAGATACTGTCGATGACAAGGTCATATTTGACCACATATTTGAACTATCTGATGGTAAAATTAAATTAGACAGGGATTCAAAACCTCTAACTGATTCAAAAGATCTAATTATAATGTCTAACAAAAGGTTCACAAAATCGCCAAAAAAAGGGAAAAAGTCCTATCGAAATTATAAAAGAAAGTAATGAGCTCTTTTGAAGTAGTTGGTGGAAAAAAACTATCTGGAACAATTTATCCCCAAGGTGCTAAAAATGAGGCACTACAAATAATTTGCGGAGTACTACTATCTGACCAAAAAATAACCATCAAAAACGTTCCTGATATAATTGACGTAAATAAATTAATTGATTTATTAAAATCACTAGGTGTTCAGGTTGTAAAAGTTTCAAAAGGAGTCTTTCAATTTCAGTCCAAAAATATTGATTTGGGTTACTTAAACTCTGAAGATTTTGAGTTAAAATGCAAAAGTCTGAGAGGTTCTATAATGATTGTAGGTCCATTACTGGCCAGATTTGGCTTAGCATCGATACCTAGACCTGGTGGTGATAAGATTGGTAGAAGAAGGTTAGATACACATTTTGAAAATTTAATTAAGTTGGGTGGAAAGTTTATTTATGATAAAGAAAATAAGAAATATAAAATTGAAACTAAAAAATTAAAAGGTTGTAAAATTTTATTAGATCAGCCCTCTGTTACAGGCACTGCAAATATTATTATGGCATCAGTCTTGTCTGAGGGAGAAACGACTATATATAACGCAGCTTGTGAACCTTATATTCAGCAATTGTGTTCAATGCTAAGCTCTATGGGTGCATCCATCAAGGGTAAGGGTTCAAATTTACTACACATTAAAGGTGTTGATAGGTTAAATGGTTGTGAACACACTATTCAGCCAGATATAATTGAAATTGGAAGTTGGATTGGTCTGGCGGCCTTGACTAGAAGTGAATTAACGATTAAAAATGTTCATGTAGAGTCATTGGAACAAATCTTATCAGTTTTCTCAAAGATTGGAGTTAAAACTCATATTCATGGTAATGATATAAAGATTCCCGCTCATAAAAATGGTTATGAAATTCAAAATAATATTGATGGTAGTGTGCTCACAATTTCTGACGGACCATGGCCACTTTTTACACCAGACTTGATAAGTATAATTTTGGTTGTCGCTACTCAGGCAAAAGGTAGTGTTTTGATTCATCAAAAAATGTTTGAAAGCAGGTTATTTTTTGTTGATAAATTAATTGATATGGGTGCGAAAATTATTTTATGTGATCCTCACAGAGCTGTTGTCATTGGGCATAATTTTAAGTCTAGATTAAAGGCAACTAAAATGTCCTCACCTGACATCCGAGCTGGAATATCTTTGTTAATCGCTGCCCTCTCAGCTAAAGGAATTAGTACAATAAATAATATTGAGCAAATTGATAGGGGATATGAAAATATAGACGGGAGGTTGACTGCAATTGGTGCAAAAATAAATAGAGTTACTTAAACTTATTATTAGAAATATTTTTTTGTCTACTGCATTTAAATTTTACAAAATCTATTTCTCTATTCTCTCTCAATTTTAGATGTTTTGTAGTTCTTCCGTTAACTCTTTTCCGCCAAAGTCTAAAACTGGATTTCTTTAAATTGTTTCTCATTAACTTAATAACTTCGCCCTCATCAAAGCCAAACTGATTTTTGATTGCCTCAAAAGGTGTTCTGTCCTCCCATGCCATTTCAATGATACGATCAATTTTTTCAATTTCCATTATGAAATTGATTTTAAAAAGTTATTGGAAGTTACGTTGATGGTTTCCTTTTTTTCTGGATTCATTTTATCATAAGTACTTACTAACATTCTCATTCTCGGATTAGTAATAAAAAAATCTCTTTGATTATTTATGAAATTCCAAAATAGAGAGTCCCAAATCGGACACCATTCCCCTTTTTTATAATTACTCATTTTAAGAACGTAACTACTTCCACTGATATAGGGTTTAGTTGACATCAGGCCACCATCGGCAAATTGGCTCATTCCATATACGTTAGGTACCATTACCCAGTCGTATGAGTCAATAAAAAGTTCCATAAACCACTTATATACATCATCAGGATCAAATTCACATAGGAGCATGAAATTACCTATAATCATCAATCTCTCAATGTGATTTGCATATGCCGAATTGTTTATTTTTTTTATTGTGTCGTCAAGAGGTTCAATTCCTGTTGTTCCATCATAAAATGATCTGGGTATTTTTCTTTTGAATCCCCAAAAGTTTTTTGTTCTTTCTTCAGAACCTTTGGCAATATAAACACCTCTTATAAATTCTCTCCAACCTATAACTTGTCTGATAAATCCTTCACAAGAGTTCAGTCTAATATCATTATCATTATAAAATTTAACAGATTTTTCCATGATTAATTTTGGGTTCAAAAGTCCAGAATTAATAATTGGTGATAGAACACTATGATTTAAGACAGACTTTTCTTTAACAACAGCATCCTCATAGGGACCAAATTCATCATATCTTTCAATTAGGAAAGCTTCAAACCAACTATCTGCTGTATTGAAATTATACGGATAAATTTTATTTTCGTTCAATTTTCCAGGATTAAGATTGAAATTTTTTTCTATGTAGCATTTTGCTGATAGATAATCATCATTTGCCTCAATATAATTGATGTTTGGTGGGGTTTTGTCTTTGGGATATTTTTCACGGTTCATATCATCATAAGTCCATTTACCTCCCTCAGGTTTCCCCTCTTCCATCAAGATGTTGAATTTTAGTCTCTGGCTTTTGTAAAAGCTCGTTTGAAAAAATTTTTTCTTGTCAGCTCTAAAAAAAGATTCCAACTCAATTTTTTTGGTTATAAAAAGTTGATTTTCGTATACATTAACTTTTATGTTGTTTTTTGAGCAGGCCTTTATAATTCTTTTTTCTAACCAATTATCTTCAGGATCGTAAATATTTATTGATTTGATAGATCCCTTTTTATCAAGAAACAACCTTATGTCTGAAATTTCCTCACAACTATCAACATATTCCACATCAACATTTTTTGACTTTAGGAAACTTTCATACTTTTTCATTGACATCCTATGGAAAAGAATTTTTTGTTTATGAAATTTGAAATGTTTGAAAAACATAAACTCTTCAATTAGAAATGTTTTATTTGAATTGTTGATTAGTATACCATCCCTGAAAAGTTGATTCGGAAAAATAAGATTTACTTCCATTGTTAATTAATCGCCTCTTTATAAGTTTCAAGGCATCTTTGTCTTGCGAATTTATGGTCAACAATTGGTTGTTCTTTGTAACCATTTGGAAGCCACTTCTTAACATAGGTTCCAAACTTGTCAAATTTCTTTTGTTGCTCGTAGGGATTAAATATTCTGAAGTATGGAGAAGCGTCAACGCCGCACCCAGCTACCCATTGCCAATTTCCAACATTACTTGATTGTTCATAATCAAATAACATATCCGAAAAATACTTTTCTCCCAGTCTCCAATCGATTAAAAGATGTTTACAAAGAAAACTAGCAACAACCATCCTCACTCGATTGTGCATAAACCCTGTGGAATTTAACTCATTCATTCCGGCATCGACTATTGGATATCCAGTTTTACCCTCACACCAAAGCTTAAATTCTTCCATATTATTCCTCCATTTAACTCTTTCATATTTTTCTTTGAATGATGTTTTCGTTGTTTTAGGGTAGTGCCAAAGTATTTGCATAAAAAACTCTCTCCAAATCAACTCTTTTAGGTAGGTTTTATCAATGGCTTTATCAGACTTTTTAACTGCTTTTCTAATACTTATATTACCAAATCGAAGAAATACTCCAATTTTGGAGGTTTTGTCAAGGTAGGGGAAATTTCTAGTTTCATTGTATTCGTTAATAATTTTTTCAGTAAAACATAGGTTTGGTGGGTTCAAGGTGCTTTTACTAAATTTTAATTTGATATCATCATGATTAAAAAAGTCACTGTTTACCATTCTTTCTAGCAAATTCTCAGACTTATAATTTTTAATTTCTTCTTTGGAAAACTTTTCTAACCATTTTTTTGAATATGGAGTGTATACAACATATGGTTTTCCATCATCTTTGGTTACTTCAACTTCTTCAAAAATGACCTGGTCTTTAAAACCCTTAAAGCTTATGGAATTTTTTATTAATAAATTTTTTATGGAATTATCTCTTTTTAAAGCATATGGCTCGTAGTCTTTGTTGTAATAAACTTTGGAAATTTTATTATTTCTAATTAATGACTTAAATATTTCCAAGGGTTTGCCTTTGAATGTAAATATTTTTTTGTTTAGCTTTTTTAAATCTAGATTTAATTTTTCAACTGAATTAAAAATGTGTTTTAGGCGATGATCATTATCAATTATCTTATCTGTTATATCACTATCATAAATAAATATTGGTACTACATAACGGGACTCTTTTAATGCTCTGTATAGACCGTGATTATCATCAAGTCTGAGATCTCTTCGAAACCAAAAAATTATTGAATTTTCCAATTTAGGATAGAGTAGAGGTTCCACCGTCAACGCCAATAATTTGTCCAGTCATCCAACTTGATTTTTCGGACAAAAGGAATTTGATAATATCAGCTATATCACTTGCTTGACCAATTCTTTTTAGTGGATGTTTTTGAGCAGACTTTTCAACTTTAAGCTCATTATTGAGAAATCGATTAGCTAAGGGTGTATCAACTATTGAAGGTGCTACTGCGTTTACTCTAACTTTTGGAGCATACTCAGCAGCCAATGATTTTGTCAAACCTTCAATTGCACCTTTAGAAGCCGCAACGCTACTATGGAAGGGCATTCCCCTTCGAACCGCAACGGTACTCATTAAAACGACACTACTAGAAGTTGAGTTTGTCAATTTGGGCATGACATCCTTCAGGACTTTTATTAAAGAAATTAAGTTTATTTCTAAGTCATCTCTGAAAGCTTCAATTGACAGACCTTTAAATGGTCTTAAATTTATACTACCCGGGAGATATACAAAACCATGTAACTCATCAGGGAGAAGTGTTGTGTCAATGGTATCATTCAATGCATCAAATTTGATAAAATTTGCATTTTCGGAATTTAAATTTTCGTTAGTCCTACATGCTGTATAAACATTAAAATTTTCACTGAGTTTTTTTACCAATGATAGTCCAATTCCATAGGATCCTCCAATTAATAATATATTCTTCATTTTAGTTCACCAAATATTTCGTTTAACTTTTTTCTTCTGTATTCAAAAATGTGGCCAAGTTTATTTTTAATTATTAAATAATTCATAATGTATCCGATGAAGCCAAGAGGGATTTTATAATGAATTATATCTTCCATTTCAATTCCTCCATTAACCTCTTTTATGAAATGTTTGTGGTGCCAAAGGCTGTATGGTCCAAATCTTTGTTCATCAACAAAATATTTTTTATCAACAACGTGAGTAATTTCAGTAACCCATTTTAAAGGAATATTAAGTAATGGAGTTACTGTGTATTGAATTATTTGGCCAGGATAAATTTTTTTATAATCACAGTCAGTAATATTGAAATTCATTTTGTAAGGGGTAATATCCTTTAAATTTTTTGGATTTGAAAGGAAATCCCATGCGGTCTGAATTGTAATTGGAAGCTTTTGTTTTGCATGAAGTTTAAAAATTTTCATAATATTGAATATCTAAACAAAAGTCATGCAAAAATTATTTTTTTTATTATCTATATTTCTGAGTGCTGCTACGCTGGGTGCTCAACTTAAGGCACCTGTTGCAAGTCCAAGAGCAAACCTTAGCCAGAATATCGGTTTGGTTAATATTACTATAGATTATTCAAGACCATCTAAGAAAGGCAGGACAATCTTCGGAAGTTTAGTCCCTTACAATAAAATTTGGAGAACAGGAGCGAATCAAGCTACAACATTTAGCGTATCCGATGATATTAAGATAAACAATCAACTTGTACCAAAGGGTGAATATCATATATACTCTGTTCCTAGGGAAAAAAGATTGGATTTGATAGTATATAAAAAAACCGATAAGTGGGGATCGTTAAAAGAATTTGATGAAAGTTTAATTGTCGCAAGAGTAGTGTCAGATTTTATAGAACTCCCATTTTCTGTTGAAACATTTGAAATATCTTTTGATAATATCAGTAATAACGGATCAACCTTAAATTTGATTTGGGACAACATGCTGGCTATATACTATATTGATGCCTTGACGAAGGACAAAATGGTTAATAATATTAAAAATACTTTATCTGAAAACCCCAAGCCTAGTGATTATCAAAAAGCTGCATTATACTATTACGAAGAGGGTTTAGACAAGGAAAAAGCTTATGAATGGATTAATTTAGCTTTTGAAAGTTATAAAGAACCAAAATATTGGCAACTCAGAGTTAAAGCATTAGTTTATAATTACTACGGGAAGAAGAGAGAAGCATTAAAAATTGCTAAGCTAGGATTAAAGCAAGCTAAAAAATCAGATGCTCCAGATGGTTTGAATACATTGAGCTTACTGGTTGATAGGCTTTCTAAATAATGTGAGATTAAAAATTGTTGATAATATTATAGTATTAATAGCACCGATAAAATTCAACCAAAGATATCCAATATCTATATTAAAATAAATGCCAAAGATTATCGTTTGTGAAATGCAAGCTGCATAAAAAATTGAATTTCCACCAACCTTTTTAAAAAAGAAAGCTACCAGAAATATTCCCAAAACAGTACCGTAAAAAATTGAACCTATAATGTTGACAAGTTGAATCAAATTTTCAAACAATGTCCCAAAACTTGCAAAACTTATTGCTATTAATCCCCAGACTAGTGTGAAAAATTTTGATGCCATCAAATAATGATGTTCACTTTTACTTTCTTTATGATTTCTCTTGTAAAGGTCAATTGTTGTCGTTGCAGCCAATGCGTTAATTTCGGAGGCTGTCGACGACATTGCTGCACAAATTATAACAGCAATTAAAAGACCAATAATACCTTTTGGTAGATTGTTTAGTATGTAGTGAAGGAAGACATAGTCTTTATCTAAAACCTCAATTTTTGGATTTTCACTTTTAATTTCACTATAAATTTGAGTTTTTATTTTCATTTCTTCGGAATGGATTTTAGTGATCAGATTTTTATCAAGCCTTGATTTGTTGATATAATCATTCAAAATATCTTTTTTTTGATCTTGAATTTTTGAATATTTTTCAAGGTAGGTGTCGTAATTAGTATTATTAGATTTTTCAATGTAATTTGTTACTTGTGGATTGAAATTTATGGGTGCTGAATTAAACTCATAAAAAACAAATACCATAACTCCCAGTAAAAGAATAAAAAATTGCATCGGAATTTTAAAAATTCCATTAAAAATCAATCCTTGTCTTATTTCTTTAATTGATTTCCCAGAGATATATCTTTGAACTTGGCTTTGATCGGTTCCAAAATAAGAAAGGGCTAAGAATAAACCACCAGTAATTCCACTCCAAAAGGTATACCTGCTTTCATAATCAAGTGAAAAGTCCAAAATATTCAGTTTATTACTTGCACGAGAATAATCCAAAAACTTATCCACACTAAAGTTTTCAGGATAACTTCCTATTAAAATGAAAAAAACAAAAAATAATCCTAAAAATATTACAAACATTTGTTGTTTTTGAGTCACATTAACAGCTTTTGTTCCACCTGCTATTGTATAGATTATCACAAGAAAACCTATTATTATATTTAAAATTTTTAAATCAATATTTAAGAGTGTAGATAGAATAATAGATGGGGCAAAAATTGTTATTCCTGCTGCAAGACCTCTTTGAATCAAAAATAACATGGCACCCAAAACCCTAGTTTTCCTATCAAATCTTTTTTCTAAGAATTCATAAGCCGTATAAACCTTTAATTTGTGGTAAAGAGGGACAAAAAAGATACATATGATAATCATGGCCAAGGGTAATCCAAAATAGAATTGAATAAAACCCATACCATCATTATAAGCTTGTCCTGGAGTTGATAAAAAAGTAATCGCACTTGCTTGGGTTGCCATAACAGATAAACCAATTGTAAACCAGCCTGTGGAGTTGTTTGCCTTTAAAAATGACTGAATATTACTATTCTTTTTGGTCTTGTAAGATCCGTAGATAACGATTGTTAATAAAGTTACAATCAAAACTGTCCAATCGACTAATCCCATAATCACATAAGAGATAAAAAAAATAAAATATAGAAGAAATTAATGATTAATAAAATAGAATATTCTTTCTTCCAATTAAACATCAAATATTTTTTTGATTATTTTCTACTTTCCAATCACCATTTAATCTAAGAACTTGTTCAATCACATCTCTGACACATCCATCACCACCTTTTTTGGCTGAGATATAATCAACAACTTCTTTAACCTCAGGACATGCGTCGGCAGGACAAGTAGAAAGACCAACATCTTTTAAAATATGAATGTCTGGTAGGTCATCACCCATAAAAAGAGTTTCCTTAACACTTAAATTATTTTTAGATAAAAAATTGTCAAAAACTTCTTTCTTGTCATCAACTCCTAAAAAAATATCCTTAACACCAAGCCTTGAAAGTCTTTTTCTAACTCCTTCATTATTTCCACCGCTTATTACACAAATATTGTATCCTATGTCTGTTGCAAATTTAACTGCAATACCATCTTTGGTATTAAAGACTCTCATTTCATTACCTTCTGAATCAACAATTATTGATCCGTCAGTAAAAACCCCGTCTACATCAAAAATAAAGTTTTTGATATTGATTAATTTTTTCTTATAAATCATTTTTTTTTATGCTTTTTGTAATGATTTTATACAAATTTAGGTAATTAGATTTTTTTAAAATTTCTTCATGTTTTTTTAATGTTTTTACATCGTTTCTCACTGCGGGTCCAGTCTGAGACTCTTTTGACTTGTTACTTTGAAATTTTTTAAATGTTTCGTTTGCAATTGGGATGAAAAATTTTTTCTCGAGTTTGAATTTATTTATTAATTCATCGGTTAAAGAAAGAATGTGATTGGTAAAATTATTTGCAAATGAAGCGGCTAAATGGTAATGAAGTCTTTTTTCTGAGTTAACTTCTTCAAACTCTAGTTCCAGTTTTTGACATAATTCTTTTAATTTTTCTAAACTTTTTTTAGAATCACCTTCTATAAGTATGGGAGTTTTAGTAAAATCTATTTTTTTGTTAAAGCTGAATGTTTGTAATGGATAAAATACACCAAAGTTTAAATGATTAGACAAAGCGTCTTTTCCCATTGTCCCTGACGAATGTAAAATCATACCATTTTTTGTCTTTATTTTTTTGCTTATTTCTTCAATTGAGTCATCATTGGTTAATATGAAGTAAAAATCAGCTTCACCAAGATTTTCAATTTTATTGGTGAATTTTATTTTCTTATTAAATAATTTAATGTTTTTGTTATTTCGTGAATAAATTTCATTTAATCTAAATTCTTTATTGCTCATAAATACTTCACTGAGGTTATATGAGAGTTTTCCAGAACCAATTATAGAAATTGTAGTCATAATAATAGCTTAATTTACAATAAATGATTTGAATGTTTTTATTAGGTTTGCAAAAAAAAATTATGAATAATAAAACTTTTATGATGATCAAACCTGATGCAGTCGAAAGAGGTTTAATAGGCAAAATATTAGCCGATATTACAGACGCAGGTTTTAAAATTATTGAATTAAAAATGGTTAAGCTGAGCTTAGATGATGCAAAAAGATTTTATAAAATTCATGAGGATAGACCTTTTTTTGATGACCTTACAACCTATATGAGCAGAAGTCCTATTGTTGCCGCCGTTTTATCCAAAGATAATGCTGTTGATGAATTTAGAAAACTAATTGGAAGCACAGATCCAAATGAAGCCGATAATGGAACTATTAGAAAAAAATATGCATTATCCAAAGGAGAAAATTCTGTTCATGGTTCGGATAGCAATGAGAATGCTGAAATTGAATCAAATTTTCATTTTTCATAGCTCTAGAGTAGAACTATTTTTTCTATAATATCCTGTTTTAGCTCTGAATTGATTAATTCAATAATTTTATTTTTAGAGTAAGAGATTTCTTCTTTCAGCATAGGATTTGAGACCTTTATGTAGAGAGTGTTTTTTCTTAGGTAAACATCTTTAGTATATTTTGAAAATTGTTTTCCAGCTGTATTTTTCCATGCTATGCCAACTTTTGAATTTAAAACACCCTGACTTATTTGTTTTTGATTAAAAAAACTGTTCAAAATTTCCTTTACACTGTTTGTTTCGTAGTTTCTTTTCATATCTCAAAAATTTTTGAGGAGTTTTTTAAGCTTTCCAAAACTTTTTTAATTCTTGATTTATCTGTATCTGACACAAATAATTGACCGAATTCAGATGAATTGACCAAGTCAACAATATTTTTTACTCTTTGAATATCAAGCTTATCAAAGATATCATCCATCAAAAGAATAGGGGATAGATTGTTATTGTTTTTTAAAAATTCAAATTCTGCAAAACGAAGGGAAATGAGAAAGGATTTTTGTTGACCCTGACTACCAAATTTTTTAATTGAGTTATTATCAATCTTAAAAATTAAATCATCTTTATGAATTCCACATGAGGTAAATTGTAATATCATATCTTTTTGAAAAGAATTTTTTAATAAGTCACCTATGCTATTCTCATTAAGATCGCTTCTATAGTCTAATGTTACTATTTCATTTTTTCCTGATATACTATTGTATTTTTCGATTACTATTGGAATAAATTCGTTTACAAATTTTTTTCTGCATTTGTGTATTGGTTCAGAAAGTCTTATTATTTGTTCATCATAAATCAAAATACTGTCCATATCAACTTTCGCTGATTTATTAAAATATTTTAGAATTTTATTTCTTTGTTTAATGAGTTTTCCATGGGTAATTATATTATGCAAATACGTCTTATCGTAAGTAGATATAATACTATCCATGAATTTTCTTCTTTCAAAACTTCCTTCAACAATTAAATTTGTATCGTACGGAGATATTAATACTAAAGGAATTAATCCAAAATGATCAGAAAGTTTTTTATATATTTTTTCATTTCTCTTTAACACTTTTGTTTCATTTCTTTTTAAGCTACATGTTATGTTTTCTTCCTTATCATTTATGGAAAACAAACCGTCTAAAAGCATAAATTCAGATCCATGATTTATATTGTTTTCATTCGAAATTGAAAAGGAACTTTTCCCAATCGCAAGATGATATATAGAATCTAAAATATTAGTTTTCCCAACACCGTTGTAGCCGACAAAGCAGTTGATTTTATTGTCAAAATTGAATGTTTTATCTAAAATATTTTTATAGTTTAAAATTGAAATTTTATTTAGTGTCAATCTCGACATATTATTTGTTTTACTCTGAAAATTATAAAAAATAATTCACTAATTATCATGCATCATTTAAATAAAATTATATTTTTGCCACACTTATGGCAACATATAAAAAGAAATCAAACAAATTAAGGAAAAGTCGTGTTGCTAACGAAAACAGTTCCACTAAAAAAGTTTTTGATACACTTGATACAAGTGCTAACAAATCAGAATTAATAATCAGTAAATATCAAAATTATTTGCTTTACGGTGTTGCAATTCTAATTGTGTTATTTGCATTGTATTTTACCTATGACAGGTATGTTGTACAGCCAAAAATTGATGAATCAAATGCTGAATTATTTACTGCTCAAAAGTACTTTGATATGGCTTTGAATTCTTCAAATGATAAAGATTCGCTCTATAATCTTTCGCTAAATGGTGCAGATGGGAAATTTGGTTTTCTTGATATTATCGAAAATTACAATGGTACCCCTGCTGCTAATATTGCATATTATTCATCTGGAATGGCTTATTATCACTTAAAAAAATATGATTTAGCTATTGAGTATTTAAATCAATTTTCATCTAAAGATGATGTCCTCAATTCATTATCTCTATCAACTATAGGCGATTCCTTCGTTCAAATTAATCAATTTGATGATGCCTTAAGCTTTTATGAAAAAGCTTTGAATGCATCATCAAATAGCTTTACAAGTCCAATTATTTTACTTAAAGCTGGCGATGTTTCCCTAAAAACTGGTAACAATAAAAAAGCTTTAAAATTTTTCAATTCAATTAAAACAGATTATCCAAAATCATCCGAAGCTGATTTAATTGATATCAAAATTGAACAGGCAAAATAATGGCAACCAACTATAAATCTAAAATAGATTTAGATCTCTTGAGCGATGCCGCTAACAAAAAATTTGCAATTGTATATTCTGAGTGGAACGATGACATAGTTAATAGATTAGTCAATGGAGCATTAAAATTTTTTTCAATGATTGGTTTGAGAAAAGAAGAAATTGCTTTATGTTCAGTTCCTGGAAGTTTCGAGCTTGTATATGGTTGTAAAAAATTATGTGATGAGAACAAATATGATGCAATTATAGCCATAGGTAGTATTGTTAGAGGTGAAACAAAACACTTTGATTTTATTTGCAACTCAGTTTTTAATGGTCTTAAGGATCTTAATGTTCAAGGGATATGCCCTGTTGTTGCCTGTGTTCTAACCGACGAAAATATTCAGCAGTCGTTCGAACGAAGTGGAGGAAAATTTGGAAATAAGGGATTTGATTGTGCAGCTGCTGCTGCTAGAATGACCCTTATTTAAAGTATTTAAAAGGAACTATAAGCATCCCGAAACATTCACCACCAGTTTTGTGTATATTCTTATGGTGCATTTTGTGTGCTCTCCTAATTCCTTTTGCATACCAATTATTGGCATTTCGAAAAAGTTTAAATCTTCGATGAATAAAAATGTCGTGAACTACAAAATAAGTTAATCCGTAAAGAAAAATTCCTATTGCAATGGGTAATCCGTAAACAAAACCGAGCTCAGCCCATGAAAGTACAAAAGCCATACTAACCACGGCATAAAAAATGAAGAAAAAATCGTTTCTTTCAAACCATGAATCGTGATCTTTTACATGGTGGTCTTTGTGTAAACTCCAAAGAAATCCATGCATAATATATTTATGACTAAACCAAGCCATAAATTCCATAAAACAAAATGTTCCAATTAATGATAATATCCAAATAAATGTTTCCATTATAAAATATTTAATCTATATCTGACATATGAGCGAGCTAAAACATCAACTTTTTGGTAATTAGGAACTCTCACTCTTTTGTTTTTAATTACTGATGATGAGGTTTTGTCCAATTTTTTTAATAATCTTTTGTAATATTTATATGCTGCATAAACTCCAAACTTTGAATTATTCGGTAGCATATATATGCCTTTTAATGCAACGGCAAAATCATCCCTTATCTCGTTTAATATTTTTTTCTTGGCTGCATCATCAAATGATTTATTAACAAGATTGGGGAAATAGGTTCTGTTTAATTCTTTTAGATCTGCTTTGTAATCTCTTAAAAAATTAACTTTCTGAAATGCTGACCCAAGTGATATTGCATAAGGTTTGAGTTCCTCATACATTTTTTTATCACCTTGTACAAAAACTTTTAGACACATTAATCCAACAACATCTGCTGAACCATATATATAACTTTTATAATCTTCGTAATTAGAATATTCTTTTTTTTCAAGATCAAGACGCATACTACTCAGAAATGAATCAATTAAGTGTTTATCAATATTGTGTTTTTTAACAGTTATTTGAAACGAGTTTAATATTGGATTTAAACTTATGTTGTTGTTTAAAGAATATTCAAGTTCATCAATAAATCTGTTGAGAAGTATTTCTTTATCGTAATTATGGAATGTATCAACAATTTCATCAGCAAATCTTACAAAACCATATATGTTGTAGATGTCTTGTCTTATATTTTTGGATAGCATTCTGGTGGCCAAACTGAACGAAGTGCTGTACGTTTTGGTTACGTTTCTAGAGCAATCAGTACATACTTTATCAAACAGTTCTTTCATTTTTTATAATATTTGCAACAAGTTTACCAGAAACAATTGCAGGTGGGACACCTGGGCCTGGTACTGTTAACTGTCCACTAAAATACAATTTTTTTACTTTTTTGCTTTTTAATTTAGGTCGTAAAAAAGCAGTTTGTAAAAGTGTGTTGGCTAGACCGTATGCATTACCTCCAAAGGAATTATAATCTTCCTTAAAATCTTTAATGCAGTATGATTTTTTAAAATCAATAAAACCTTTAATTTTTTGGTTTGTCAACTGTTCCATTCTGTTTAATACCATATCAAAGTATTTTTCTCTTACTTGAACAGAGTCATTTAAGTTAGTTGCGATAGGTATTAAAATAAAGCAGTTTTCGTGGCCTTTTGGAGCTGTATGTTCATAAGTTTTTGATGTCAAATTAACGTAAAATAACGGATCTTCAGGCCAATTAGGGTTACTGTATATTTCATTAGAATGTTTTTCAAAACTTGTGTCGAAAAATAGGTTGTGGTGATTTAAATTTTTTAATCTTTTTTTAATTCCAATATAAAATAATAATGAGGAGGGAGACCAAACTCTTTTATTCCAGTAACTTTCTGAATATTGTCTGAATTTTTTATCAAGTAAACGCTCAGTGTGAGCATAATCAGCACCTGATACAAGAAAATCACAATCTAATTTTTTCCCATTAACTGTTATGCTTTTCACTGTACCTGAATCAATATTTATTTTATCAACATTCGAGTTTTTTTTAAATTTAACACCTTGTTCCTCAGCGATTTTAATCATCGACTTAACAACATCATAAAATCCATTTTTTGGTTGCCATGTTCCTAGTCCGAAATCCGCATAATTCATAAAATTGTAAAAAGCTGGAGTATTACTAGGCTTAGCACCTAAAAATAGTACAGGGAACTTGAGTATTGACCTTAACTTTTCGTTTTTAAAAAGGCCATTAACTTGCTTATTTATATTAGATAAAAATAGGTTGAATTTTAAAATTGTCTTTGTGTTTATTAATTCTAGTATTGAAAAACCGGGCATTTTGTACAGCATGTCTTTGACAGCTAATTCATAATTATTTTCAGCTTGCTTCAAAAATTTTCTTAATTTATTTCCACTTCCTTTCTCAATATTTTCAAAGGTTTCTACGATTTTATTTACATCAGAGCTAATTGACACTGACTCGTTATTTTTAAAAAAAACCTTGTATCCAGGATCTAATTTTTTTAATTCATACAGCTCAGTTGATTTTTTATTGAAATCGCTAAAAAATCTATCAAAAACATCTGGCATCCAATACCAACTCGGACCCATATCAAAAGTGTATCCATTTGATTTAAATTGTCTGGCTCTGCCGCCAAAACTGTCATTCTTTTCAAAGATAGAAACATCAAAACCATATTTTGCTAGATAGCATGCTGCTGAAAGGGAGGAAAACCCGGAACCAATAATGAAGACCTTTTTTTTCAAAATATAATAGTGCACACGAGAGGACTCGAACCTCCAAGGGATATTTCCCACTAGGCCCTCAACCTAGCGCGTCTACCAGTTCCGCCACGTGCGCTAGAATTGTGACCTGGCTGGGGCTCGAACCCAGGACCCTCTCCTTAAAAGGGAGATGCTCTACCAACTGAGCTACCAGGTCTGATTTTAACGCTTGCAAATATAGGACCAATAATATCATTTTTCAAAGATAATTTCCTTTAAATTTGTTAATCATGCATCAAGATATTTTAAAAAAAATAAATCAACCGCTCGTTCTGATGGGATACATGGGTTCTGGAAAAACAAGTATTGGAAAAAAAATATCAAAAATTTTAAATATAAATTTTTTTGATCTTGATGAATTAATTGAAAAAAACTACGATAGAAGTGTAAAAAACATTTTTAATGATTTTGGTGAAATTGAATTTAGAAAAAAAGAAAGAGCAGTTCTTCAAAAAATTATAAGTAAGAAAAAACTTTATGTTTTGTCATTGGGAGGAGGCACTCCATGTTATTTCGATAACATTGAACTTATCAGTAAAAAAACAGATTTGACCATTTTTTTGAAACCAAAAATTGAACAACTATCAAAAAAATTATTTAAGAAAAAATCAAAACGTCCAATTATAAAAGATGTTAAAACAGAAAAAAAAATGATTGAATTTATTTCAAAGCATATGCTAGAAAGAATTCATTATTACAATATGGCCAAACATCATATATGCTATGATTTAAACGATAAAATGGATGCATGCAATAAAATCATAAAAATCTTAAACAAGAACTGCTTTTAATTTTTTATTTACAGAAACAACCTTGACGGTATCTTCGAAGTTGGTTGATAAAGAAACTCCTTTAATGTCTACATTCACTGGATATTTCTTGTGATCTCTGTCAATTAGAACAATTGTTTTTATATTATGGCAATTTTGTGTAAATAAATAGTTAACACATTTAAACAGCGTATTACCTGTATTCAAAACATCATCAATTATAAATATCCTTAAATTTTTTGGAAGAGTTTTCTCAAAGTTAATTGCACTATTTTCTCTATTTCTTGAAACACTTATTGGATAAAGCTTGACTTTCTTTTTAGAAATTGAAACTATGTATTTTTTAATAATTTTAGCGATCTCGAAACCTTTTTCTTTAATGCCAATTAGAAATACTTCATTAGATTTTTCATTTTGTTCAATGATTTCATAGGCAAGTCTGTTACAAGTCCTTAATATCTTGTCATTATCAAGTATCATCAATGCTTATTTATATTTATAAAAATATTAAGAAAATTGTATCTTGCATCTGTTTTTAATAACAATTTTATTTTGTTTTCAATTCGTTTACTTTCCGCGCTAATTCTCTTAACATTTTGTTTTATTTCATGTAAGAAGGATGATAGTCCAATAAATTCTATTCCTGCAAATGATTACTTAGACCAACACAATATTGATAATGATTCAATTATTGATTTTATGCAAAATCACTTTTATAATTATAATGATTATGTGAATTTAAGTCCCGATGATGGACCTGAACTTATCATTGATTCAATAAAAGGGGATAATTCTAATAAAACACCAATTTATGATCAGGTTTCAAGTTTCCAGATTGATGTAAAAGATTCAGATGGTAATTTATTTCCCCACACTGCATACTATGTTATAATGAGAGAGGGATCGGGTGAAAGCCCAACTGTTGCTGATTCTGTTTATGTTAGATATAAAGGAATGTTATTAAACAAAGACGTATTTGATCAAAGAAAATCACCGATTTGGCTACAGGCTAAAAATGTCGTTCGTGGTTTTCAAGAATTTGTTCCTCGTCTGAAAAAAGGCAGTTTTGACATAAACGTTGATGGTACTTATAAATTTAATGATTTTGGAATTGGATTTGTCATAATGCCCTCTGGTCTTGGATATTTTAACTCACCTGTTGGAGGTTTACCATCATACTCACCTCTAATATTTCACATTGAAATGATTACTATTAACCAAACAGATCATGATAATGACAGTGTTTTGACAATAAATGAAGATTTGGACGGAGACAGTAATTTTGACAATGATGATACAGATTCTGACTCAATAGCAAATTATCTTGACCCCGATGATGACAATGATGGTATTTTAACTAAGGATGAATATGATGCCGATGGTGACGGAATAGCAGATGATAGTGATGGTGACGGAATACCTGATTATTTAGACAACGAATAATTTATTTTCTTTTTAAAACCTTAAGGCACTTGTCAACAATTGATTCAGTTGATAGTCCATATTTTTTCATTAATTCAGCTGGTTTTCCAGATTCTCCAAATTGATCATTTACACCAACAAATTCCATAGGAACTAATTTGTTTTTTACAATTAATGATGCTACTGATTCTCCCAATCCACCTATGGTGTTGTGTTCTTCTGCACTAACAACACAACCTGTTTTTTCAAGAGATTTTAAGATAATTTCTTCATCCAGTGGTTTTATGGTGTGAATATTAATAACCTCTGCTGAAATTCCTTTCTTTTTTAGAAAAACAGCAGACTCAATAGCGTGCCAAACTAGATGACCTGTACACACTATTGTTACATCACTACCTTCAATTAATCTAATTCCTTTTCCAATCTTAAAACTTTGATTCTCAGGCGTAAAATTTGGTACTTTAGGCCTTCCAAATCTGAGGTAAACTGGACCATAGTATTTAGATATCTCAATAGTTGCTGCCTTTGTTTGATTAAAATCGCATGGATTGATAACAACCATTCCGGGAAGCATTTTCATCATTCCAATGTCTTCCAAAATCTGATGAGTTGCACCATCCTCTCCAAGTGTGATACCAGCGTGTGAGGCGCATATTTTAACATTTTTATTAGAGTAGGCAACTGATTGTCGGATTTGATCATAAACTCTCCCTGTTGAGAAATTGGCAAAAGTGCCTGTGTAAGGAATTTTTTTTCCAATTGTCATACCCGCAGCAATTCCAATCATATTAGCCTCTGCAATACCAATTTGAAAAAATCTATTTGGATATTTATTTTTAAAATCATTCATTTTCAATGATCCAGTCAAATCTGCACAAAGAGCAACAATATCTTTATTTTTAGATGCAGCCTCAACTAATCCAACTCCGAATCCTGATCTAGTGTCAATATTTCCATAGTTTTTAAATCCAAACATTATTTAATAATCTTTTAGTGTTTCTGGGTTTTGGGTTAAAGCAATTTCGAGTTCTTGATCATTTGGGGCTATACCATGCCATTTGTGCGTTCCCATCATATAATCTACACCATTACCCATAACAGTCTTCATTATTATAACAACAGGTTTTCCATCAAAGCATTTATCTCTGGCATACTTTAGTGCTTGGTTAACCTGAGATAAATCATTCCCATTTTCTAAATTAATCGTTAACCAACCAAAACTCTTGAATTTTGACTCAATATTTCCTAAATCTAAAACCTCTTTTAGATCTCCATCAATTTGTTTATTGTTGTTATCAATCGTACAAATTAAATTATCCACTTTATTAGCGGCCGCATACATTATAGCTTCCCAGTTTTGTCCTTCTTGAAGCTCGCCGTCACCATGAAGGCTATAAATTATATTTTTTTCCCCATTCATTTTTTTTGACAATGCTGCACCTATAGCTACAGACATGCCCTGTCCAAGTGATCCACTAGCTATCCTGACACCTGGTAGTCCTTCATGAGTTGTTGGATGTCCCTGTAACCTTGAATCAATATCTCTAAAGGTTGACAATTCTTTAATTGGAAAGTACCCAGCTCTCGCTAGCGTACTGTAGAAAACGGGCGAAATATGGCCATTTGATAAGAAAAAGAGATCTTCATCAAAACCATTCATTTCAAATTCATTCTTTCTTTTCATAATTTCAAAGAACAAAACAACAAAAAACTCAGTGCAACCGAGTGATCCACCAGGGTGGCCTGAATTATTTGAATGCACCATTCTTACAATATCTCGTCTAATTTGAAAAACTAACTTTTGGCTACTTGTCATGATATGAAAATACTTATCTATAATTTGTTAAAGGCAAATCTTTATCAAACTTATTAACTTTTGTGATACTATATATTAATATATTTGAAAAGTGCATTTTAAAATTATAAAAAAAGATACGAAAACCAGAGCTAGGATAGCAGAAATTTCGCTGAATGGCAGTAAAATTGAAACTCCAATTTTTATGCCTGTTGCAACCTCAGCTGCTATAAAAGGTTTACATGGAAAAGATTTGATAGAGACTTCTGATCCACAAATTATACTAGCCAACACCTATCACCTGTATCTTCGTCCTGGAGACGAGATAATCAATAATTCGGGGGGTATTCACAATTTTATGTCTTGGGATAGACATGTTTTGACAGACAGCGGAGGATATCAAGTTTACTCACTCTCCGCAAACAGAAAAATTGAGGAGGATGGTGTTAAATTTAAATCACATATCGACGGTTCTTACCATTTTTTTAGCCCTGAGATGGCAATTCAAATTCAAAAAAATATTGGTGCAGATATCATCATGGCATTTGATGAGTGCACACCATATCCTTGTGAAAAAAATTATGCTAGAAAATCAATGAATCTCACCCATAGGTGGCTTCAAAGATGTATCAAAGAATTTAAAAAGACTAAAAATAATAATTTACGAAATCAGTTTTTGTTCCCAATTGTTCAAGGAAGTGTATATGCAGATTTAAGACGTGAATCAGCAGAATTTATTTCATCAATGGACCTACCAGGAAATGCAATTGGTGGCCTTTCAGTGGGCGAGCCACACGACATAATGTATGAAATGTGTGAAATAGTTTGCGATAAACTTCCTGAAGCAAAACCAAGATACTTAATGGGTGTTGGAACACCATCAAATATTTTAGAAAATATATCTTTGGGTATTGATATGTTTGATTGTGTAATGCCAACTAGAAATGCCAGGAATGGTATGCTTTTCACCTCTGAGGGAAAAATTAATATTAAAAATGAAAAATGGAAAAATGATTTCTCTCAAATTGATCCCAATGGATTGACTTTTGTAGATAGTCAGTATTCAAAAGCATATTTACGTCATCTTTTTTCAATTAATGAAAATTTAGGTAAACAAATTGCAACAATACATAATCTAGGTTTTTACAGTTGGATAATAAAAAAAACAAAAGAAAAAATTTTAGATGGAGATTTTGTTAGTTGGAAAAACACTATGGTAAAAAAACTAGATAATAAATTATAATGAAGATTATTGACCTTTATATAATTAAACAGTTTTTGAAGTCATTTTTATTTATGTTTCTCCTTTTCATTCCTATTGGAATTTTGGTTGATGTCTCAGAAAAAATAGACAAGTTTAAGGAACATGATTTAGGTTTCAATGAAGTATTTAATTATTACTTGGATTTTATCTGGTACTATGGGTATTTTTTATTTCCAATTTTTGTTTTCCTGGCAGTAATCTGGTTCACTTCAAAATTATCTACAAACTCAGAAGTAATTGCAATTCTAAGTTCTGGTGTTTCATTTAATAGGTATTTGCAGCCATTTTTAATAACATCTTTTACAATTGCACTGCTTTCGCTGATCTCTGGTATGTTTATAATTCCTGAAAAAAATGAGAATTTCACAATTTTTCAAAGTAAGTATTTAAGTAAAAAAAATAAAAATAATTCTTTGAGAGCTGTTTACAAACAAATCTCTGATGATGAATATTTATATGTTAGTTCATATAATAAAACAAGAAATCAAGCCTATAATTTTTCGTTGGAAAAATTTAATGGTAATGAATTAAAAGAAAAAATACTTGCAAGAAATATAAGATGGATAGAGGATGATAGTTTATTTAGGCTAACTGATTATTTTAAAAGAAAGTTTAGTTCTGATTCAGAAAAAATTGAAACTAAAAGAATTTTTGATACTGTTTTTAATTTTAGTATGTCCGATTTAGAAATTATTAATTATCAAGCAAAAACTCTTAATTTTTTTGAACTTAATAATTTTATTGAAAGTGAAAGAAAAAGTGGATCTCCACTTCTGAATAATCACATCTTAGAAAAAAATAAAAGAATAACAATCCCAATTTCTGTAATTATATTAACTGTGCTAGCTGTAGTAGTATCATCATTTAAAAAAAGAGGTGGAATAGGTTTAAATTTAGCTTTAGGTATAACCCTTGCATTTATTTTTGTTTTTTTTGATAAGTTTTTTTCAGTACTTGTTACCGAGTCTAACTTAAATCCTTATGCAGGAGCCTGGATACCCAATTTTATATTTGCTTTTGTTACTATTTATATTTTAAAATTATCTCAAAAATAAAGTTTGTTAATGTATATTTAGCCCAATGGAATACCTTGATTTTGAATTACCTTTAAAAGATCTTAATGAACAATTGGAAAATTGTAAAAAATTAGGAAATGAGGGTAAGATTGATGTAAAAGATACCCTAAAGGAAATCAAATTAAAGATACAATTAAAGAAAAAAGAGATTTACAGCTCAATAAACGCATGGCAAAGAGTGCAACTTTCTAGACACCCATCAAGACCGTACACTCTTGATTATCTTAACAATATGACAGATGGCAGATTTCTTGAGCTTCATGGTGATAGAAATATTTCAGATGATAAAGCAATGATAGGGGGTCTTGGAAAGTTGGATAATCAAACATTTATGTTTATCGGTCAGCAAAAAGGTAATAATATCAAAAGCAGACAATACAGAAACTTTGGAATGGCAAACCCTGAGGGCTACAGAAAAGCACTTAGATTGATGAAGTTAGCTGAAAAATTTTCATTACCTATTGTTACACTTATTGATACGCCTGGAGCTTATCCAGGAATTGAAGCTGAAGAAAAAGGACAAGCTGAAGCTATTGCAAGAAATTTGTACGAAATGTTTAAAATAAGGACCCAAATTATTGTCGTTGTAATTGGGGAGGGTGCCTCAGGGGGTGCTCTAGGGATTGGAGTCGGTGACAAAATAATGATGCTTGAAAACACATGGTATTCTGTTATTTCCCCTGAATCATGTTCTTCAATTTTGTGGAGAAGTTGGGATCATAAAGAACAAGCCGCAGAGGCACTAAAGTTGACACCTCACGACATGAAAAAAAATAAACTAATTGATAAAATCATAAAAGAACCTCTTGGTGGAGCACATCAAAACCCTCAAAAGATATACGCAACACTTAAAAAGGAAGTGATAAATACATTCCTTAACCTAAAAAAACAAAGTATTTCTAAATTACTTGAAAATAGAATGTCAAGGTTTACTGATATGGGTATTTATAAAGATTAATTTTCTGCTATTAACAATTTTTGAATAATTATCAACAAAATTCTGTTCGTTTATTTTAGTTGAATATTCAATATTTCATTTTTATTTTTTTATGTTAGAAGTATGAAAAGAGTTTCAAATATTAATGTTGAACAATATGGTGAAAAAGCCTCAGTATTTTCACTTCAAAAAGGGAAATTACCTCCACAGGCTGTTGATTTAGAAGAGGTGGTTTTGGGGGCAATGATGATTGATAAAAAGGGCGTTGATGAAGTCATTGATATTCTTCAGCCTGAGGCATTCTATAAAGAAAGCCATCAATTAATTTTTAACTCAATAATTAGTCTGTTTGAAAAACAGGAGCCAATTGATATAAAAACTGTTTCGTTTCAATTAAAAAAAGATGGAAATTTAAATTTAGTAGGTGGAGATTATTATTTAATTGAGTTATCTCAAAAAGTTTCCTCGTCGGCTCATATTGAATTTCATTCACGAATCATTTTACAAAAATTTATTCAAAGAAAGCTGATTTCAATTTCCAATGATATCATTGAAGAATCATATGATGAGACTTCAGATGTTTTTGATTTGCTGGATAAAGCTGAATCTAGGATTTATGACATATCTCAACGAAATCTGAAAAAAAATACACAATCTGCTGAGGATTTAGTTTTAGCGGCAAAGAAAAAAATTGAGGAAATTTCTAAAAAACAAGGTTTGAGCGGTATTCCTTCAGGTTTTGGAGAAATTGATAGATTAACCTCTGGCTGGCAACCCAGTGATTTAATAATTGTAGCAGCAAGACCTGGAATGGGTAAAACAGCATTTACTCTTTCGATGGCGAGAAATATTACTGTAGGAAATAATATCCCAGTTGCATTTTTCTCATTGGAGATGTCTGCTATTCAATTGATAACTAGGTTAATTTCTTCTGAAACTGGATTAAATTCAGAAAAATTAAGAACAGGAAAATTGGAAAAATTTGAGTGGGAATTGTTAAATATTAAAGTTAATAATCTTGAAAACGCACCACTTTATATAGATGATACACCCTCACTATCCATTTTTGAATTAAGAGCAAAGGCTAGAAGATTGTCCTCTCAGTTTGGCATAAAACTAATTGTAGTAGATTATTTACAGCTTATGACATTAGGTTCAAGTCAGAAAACTGGCAACAGAGAACAAGAAATTTCTACAATTTCAAGAAATTTAAAAGCTTTGGCCAAGGAACTCGATATACCAATTATTGCATTATCGCAATTATCCCGAGCAGTAGAGCTGAGAGGTGGTACTAAAAGACCGATTTTATCCGATTTAAGAGAATCTGGTGCAATCGAGCAAGATGCTGATATTGTATCTTTTTTGTATCGCCCTGAATATTATAAAATTGATGAATGGGATGATGAGGAGAGATCTCCAGCACTTGGTCAAGCAGAATTTATCGTTGCTAAGCACAGGAACGGTGGTCTTAGTTCCATAAAGCTCAAATTTATCAATTCACTTGGTAAATTTGAAAATTTATCTTCATTTGAAAATCCTTTTGAGTATCAATCAAAAATTAATGTACAGAAAAAGGTCAATCCCGATCAGGCTTTTGAAAGTGGATCGTATAGGTCTGAGGAGGAAGAAGACTTATTTTAATTGTTTTATTAATTTTGAAAACTTATCCAAATCATTCATAGCAATATCAGCCAAAACCTTTCTGTTTATATTTACTTTGTTTTCTTTAAGCTTGTGGATTAGTTCTGAGTAAGTTAATCCATTTTGTCTTGCTGCCGCATTAATTCTTAAAATCCATAAGGATCTGAAACTACGTTTTTTATTTCTTCTGTCTCTGTATGCGTATGTTAGTGCTTTTTCAACTGCATTTTTTGCTACAGTATAAACGTTTTTCCTTCTTCCAAAGTAACCTTTGGCTTTTTTGAGGATTTTTTTTCTTCTTTTTCTTGATGCAACTGAGTTTACCGATCTTGCCATTTTGTATTATTTTAACTTAGGTGCTTCAGTAGAAGCTTATACCTTTTGTTTGGTGAAACTATTTTTCTATTTGAGTCTGAGCTGTTTTTTTATGTTGTTAAGATCGCTATCACTCACCAAGCCATCATGGGTAAGTTTTAGCTTTCTTTTTTTTGATTTTTTTGTTAATATGTGATTTTTGAAAGCATGCTTTCTTTTAATTTTACCAGTTCCAGTAACTTTAAATCTTTTTTTTGCACTAGATTTAGTTTTCATTTTACTCATTGACTACTTCTTTACTTTTTTTGGGCTCACAAACATAATCATTTTTTTTCCTTCTAGCACAGGTAATTGCTCAACTTTTCCATATTCTTCTAATTCTTGTGCTAATTTTAACAATAAAATTTGCCCTTGTTCTTTAAAAATAATTGATCTTCCTTTAAAAAAAACAAAAGCTTTAAGTTTTGCTCCGTCCTCTAAAAATTTTATAGCATGCTTTTTTTTGAACTCATAGTCGTGTATGTCGGTTTGAGGACCAAATCTGATTTCTTTGACAACCACTTTCTGAGTTTTGGCTTTTAAATACTTTTCTCTTTTTTTCTGATCGTATAAAAACTTTTTGTAGTCCATTGCCTTGCAGACAGGTGGATCTGCTTTTGGGGAAATTTCAACGAGGTCTGTTTCTAGTTTTTTTGCTATGAATAACGCCTCACTGACTGGATAAATCCCTACATCCACATTGTCTCCAACCAATCTTACTTCTTGAGCTGTAATCTCACCGTTGATTTTGTGAGGATTTTTTTTTATTATTCTTCCGGGTCTTTTCCCCCTTTTCCTTCTTAGTGCTATGACTTTTATTTTAGGTTAATTATTCTTGATTCATTTATTTTTTGAGCTATATAATCTATTAGTGAATCAATTTTTATAGCTCCAACTATTTCACCACCTCTAAGTCTAATTGTTACTTCGTTGTTATCAATTTCTTTGTCTCCAATTATACCCATAATGTGAGTTTTTTTCATTTCTGCTTCTAATATTTTCTTACTAACGGTTTCATTCCTAAAGTCAGCAGATGCGCGAATTTCGTCTTTTTCTAATAAATTTAAAACTTTTTGGGTGTAATTCTGGTGTTTTTCACCAACAGATATAAGAGTAATTTGATTTGTTGCTAGCCAAAGAGGAAAAACACCTGCGGTATGCTCAATTAGTATAGCAATAAATCTTTCTAAACTTCCAAATGGTGCTCTATGAATCATTACAGGTCTCTCATCTTCATTTTTCTTGTTTCGGAAAGTAAGATTAAACCTCTCTGGTAAGTTGTAATCAACTTGAATTGTACCCAACTGCCATTCTCTTTTTAAAGCATCTTTAACCATGAAATCAAGTTTAGGACCATAAAATGCCGCTTCACCATACTCAATTCTATAATTCAAATTTTTCGATTTTGCAGCTTCAAGAATTGCTTTCTCAGCAAGATTCCAAACTTTGTCAGAACCGATATATTTATCTGTTTTTTCATTATCTCGGAGAGATATTTGAGCAGTAAATTTTTCAAATCCAAGAGATTTGAAAACATAAAGAACTAAATCTATTACTTTTTTAAATTCATCCAATAATTGTTCTTGTGAACAGAAAATATGTGCATCATCTTGTGTAAATCCCCTAACTCTTGTCAATCCATGTAATTCTCCACTCTGTTCGTAACGGTATACTGTCCCAAATTCAGCATACCTCACCGGTAAATCTTTATAACTCCACTTTCGTGAACTATATATTTCACAATGATGAGGGCAGTTCATCGGTTTTAGTAAAAATTCCTCATCATCTTTGGGTGTTTTGATTGGAAAGAATGTGCTCTCTCCATATTTATCATAGTGTCCAGATTGAACATATAATTTTTTGTTACCAATATGAGGCGTTATTACCATTTCATAACCTGCTTTCTTTTGGGCACTTTTTAAAAATTTCTCCAATCGAGATCTAAGTTCCGTTCCTTCAGGTAACCATAGCGGAAGTCCTAAACCAACATTTTCTGAAAATGTGAATAAACCCAATTGTTTACCTAAAATCCTATGATCTCTTTTTTTGGCTTCTTCTAATAATTGAAGATATTCTTTTAATAATTTTTCTTTAGGAAAGCTAATCCCATAAATTCTAGTCAGTTGTTTGTTATTTTCATCACCTCTCCAATATGCTCCTGCAGTATTTAATAGTTTGATACTCTTAATAAATTTTGTTGAAGGTATATGTCCCCCTTTACATAAATCTGTAAAATCAGCATGATCACAAAAGGTAATTTTATCATCTTGAAGACTCTTAATTATATCACACTTGTATTCGTTTTTCTGTCCCATATAGTAGCTAAGTGCATCGGAATTTGAAACTTCTCTCATGGTAAAAGAATGATCCTTTCTGGCCTCTTCAATCATTTTATTTTCAATTTTGGAAAAATCTTTTTCAGAAAATGTTGATTCTTGAAAATCCACGTCATAATAAAAACCATTTTCGATTGGGGGTCCAATGGTTAATTTTGAATTTGGATATAAATCAAGAATAACCTGTGCTAAAAGATGAGCAGTTGAATGCCAAAAGGCCTTTTTCCCCTCAACATCATCCCATTTAAAAAATTTTATATTGCCATCATCAAAAAGTTTTGTTTTAGTTTCAATAATTTCATCATTATACTTCACACTCAAAATATCTCTTGCAAGTGAAGGACTTATTTTTTCAGCAATTTCAAATGGTGTAACTCCATCTTCATAACTTAATTCGTTACCATCTGGAAATTTGACTTTAATCATTTCTTCGTATTATTATTTTCTTCCTCAGATAAGTTTCTAACAATTGTCATAATACCTGAATAGAGTAAATATACTGCCATTAAGCATAAAATCGTTCCCAAAATTAAAACAAAATAATAAAACTCATGACCTTTGTTTTTGAAAGCAGAGAATACAATTGTTGGACCCAAAAACATACAGAATAAACTTATGATTAGCCGGTTAAAACCTCTTGATAAATAATCTTTTTTCAAACCCTAGCTGAATTACTTTTAATAAGCAGTATTAAACCAATCAACATAAAAGGTATACTTAGCCATTGTCCAGTGGATAATAATCCAAGATAGTTCTCTATACCCCCTTGACTTTCTTTTACAAATTCTACAATAAATCTGACACCAAATAGGAAAATTAAGAAAAAGCCAAAAAAGAATCCTTTTTTATCACTTAATTTTGTTTTGTTATACATCGTATATAAAATTATAAATAAAACAAAATAGCCTAATGATTCGTAGAGTTGTGCAGGATGTCTTGGTAAATTTTCAGATCTATTTAAAAAAATAACTCCAAAATTTGAATTTGTATAGTTACCAACAATTTCAGAATTGAAAAAATTACCAATTCTAACTAACATTCCACCTAACGCAACTACAATAACAAGCCTGTCAAAAATCCATAGTACAGACTCATATTTATATTTTATTTTATAAATAATTATTGATAAGATAATACCAATCGTTGCTCCATGACTAGATAGTCCTCTGTATCCAACAAAATTCCAACCATTTTCATCAATTTTAATAGGTAAAAATATCTCAAGTAAATTATTTTGAAAATATCCCCAATTATAAAAAAAGACCTCACCAAGTCTTGCACCAATAAGAGTACCAAGAACCATGTGAACGAGAAAAGGATCTAGCAGTTTTAGATCTTTATTTTCTTTAATGTAAATTTTTTCCATTAGCTTATACCCAGCGAAAAAAGCTAACAAAAACATAAGGCTGTACCAATATATAGTTATTGGTCCTAAACTAATTATAGATTCGCTTAAATCATGTTTAAAAATTAATTTATCCATACAATCAAATATAGTTTATTATGGAACAGGGTCGAAACCGCAATTTTTGCTCCAAGGATTGCATTTCAAAATTCGAATTAAGCTCAAGTAAAACCCTTTGATCAGCCCATATTTTCTCAAAGCTTCAATGGCATAATTTGAACATGTTGGAGAAAACTTACAATTACTTCCTAGGTATGGTGAAATTAGAATTTGATAGAATTTAATAATTTTAATTAAAGGAAAAATCAAAACACTTTTCATTTAATTATCCTTTAAATTAATACCAAATGAATTTAATTTATTTCTTATAAAATCAGAAATTTCATAGTTTTTATTTGCCCTGCTAAAATCTCTAATCTCAATCATTGCATTTATCAATTCATTACTATTATCAATCTTTTTGTTATCAATACCATCAATGGAAAAACCAAGAATATCTATTAAAAATAACCTCAAATGACTTTTCAATTCACTAATTGATTTTTTGGACATGAATTTTTTTTTCTTTTTTACATCTTCGATTAGTTTAGAAATTTCAAACAAATGCGAAATTAATTTTGGGGAATTAAAATCATCCAACATAGATTCATAACATTTCTTGATGATTGATTCGTATTCAACATTTTCATCATTTGAGGGTCTTAAATTATCAATATCGAGGAAGCTTTGAGTTAGTTTTTTATATCCTTTTTCAGCAGCCAACAACGATTCATTTGATAAATCTAAAGTGTTTCTGTAATGTGCCTGGTACATTAAAAACTTAACAACCATTGGGTCAAATCCTTTTTCTATCAATTCGCTATTTCCATTAAATAAATTTTCAGGTAGTATGAAATTACCAGAGGATTTTGACATTTTTCTTCCATTCAACGTTAACATATTGGTATGAACCCAGTAATTTGCAGGATTTTGGTTGTAGACTGCTTCTGACTGTGCTATTTCACAATCATGGTGAGGAAACTTTAAATCCATTCCACCGCCATGAATATCAAATTTTTCACCTAAATATTTATGACTCATTGCGGAGCATTCAATATGCCATCCAGGGAAGCCGTAACCCCAAGGAGACTTCCATTTCATAATATGTGATGCATTGGCGTTTTTCCAAAGTGCAAAATCTTGAGGATTCTTTTTTTCATCAAATCCAAATAGTTCACGTGATTCATTAATTATGTCATATAGATTTCTGTTACTTAGTTTTCCATACTTGTATTTTTCATTAAACTTGATTAAATCAAAATATACTGAACCGTTTTTTTCATATGCGTATCCGTTTTCTATTATCTTTTCTATCATTTCAATTTGCTCTATAATATGTCCTGTTGCTGTTGGTTCAATGTTTGGAGGTGTCAAATTAAATTTGTTTAACACATCTCTGAAATCGTTGGTATACTTTTGAACAACCTCCATTGGTTCAATTTTTTCAATCTTAGCTCTTTTTAGGATTTTATCCTCTTCTGCATTTTCCTCAAGATGACCAACATCTGTTATGTTTCTGACATAGCGTACATCATAACCAATGTGCTTTAAAAACCTTACAATTAAGTCAAAAGAGATGAAGGTTCTACAATTTCCAAGATGAACCTTGTTGTATACAGTCGGTCCACATACGTACATTCCAACCCTGGATGGATTTATTGATTTAAAATCTTCTTTTTTGGATGATAAAGAGTTGTATATTTTTAAATTTTTATTTGAAATTGACATTCGTTTTAACTATCGTTACGAATATAATCCAAAAATTCTCTTTTTATAAGTTTGTCTTTAAATTTTCCTCCAAACTCACCAGTGACAGTGCTACAATCAATGTGTCTAATCCCTCTGGAGTTGACACACATATGCTTAGCATCTATAACACATGCAACGTTTTCTGTGTTTAAAAATTCTTGTAATTTTCTAACAATCTGAATATTTAATCTTTCTTGAACTTGGGGTCTTCTTGCATAATAATCAACAATTCTGTTCATTTTTGAAAGTCCGATTACATTTCCATTCGAAAAGTATGCAACATGGGCTTTACCATAGATTGGTAGCAGGTGATGTTCACAAGTAGAGAACACGGTAATGTTTTTTTCAACTAACATCTCCTCATATTTGTATTTGTTTTCGAACGTAGAACCCTTTGGTAAATTTTTAGGATTTAAACCACCAAAAAGTTCCTTAACATAGGCCTTTGCAACTCTAAGCGGTGTACCCTTGAGGCTATCATCAGTCATATCCATTCCCAGAGTGTGAAGAATTTCACCCACATTCTTTTCAATAACTTTAATTTTTTCATCATCAGTAAGATCAAAAGCATCGTTTCTTAATGGAGTATCAATTGAAAAGTTTTTATGATCTGAGTCAATTAGCTCTAGATCTTCAAGAAATTTATTGTATTTCATATTATTAATAAGGTTGCAAAGATAAAAAATTGATTTAGAAGATAATATTATAAGTTAAAGTTGTCCTAAAGTTATTGTTTTTGATTTGAGCCATTTCTGTAAATCCAGTATCAAAAAATTGATAATCATAATCTTTATCGATTATTTGAATGCCTAAATCTAGGGTGGATGATCCAAAATCATAACCCAAACCCATTGACTTAGAATTTAAATATTCAGTTGATGATTTGTAAGGACTTTCGATTCTTTTAATTCCTGCTCTCAAACTGAAACTTTTCAGTCTAAGTTCAGATCCAATAGAATAATCCAAAGTTTTTTTTAGATTTTGATTGATGTTTCTGTTAAGAACATCATAAGAGTTACCATAATCATTTTTAAAATTTCCATTTCTGTAATTATTTGATTCCACATCAATGCTGATTATGAACATATTTGCAAATATATTACTAGCTCCAAACTTTATTTTTGAGGGAGATACAAAATCGTACTCATAAATATTTGTAATATCAGGTTCAACAATATCAATATAATTGTTACCATCAACATCTACAGAGTTGGTTTCTAGAGATTGCATGAGTTCCTCTTCAACATTAAAGCTGGTTGGTGAATTATAACTAAGACCAAATCTGAATGATTTAAGTTTGTAAATCATCCCTAATTGAACAGAAAACCCTTTTCCTCTAGTCAGCAAGTCATTACGGAAATCAATCAAAGTAATTGCTGAATCACTATCAAAGTTGTTTTCTAAATGTCTAAAGCTTTTTTTACTGTAGAGATCGTAGATGTTAAAGTTTATTCCAAAATAAAAATTTTCACCATATTGAGCAGATAAATTTATACTTGATTTATTTTTTCTTCCACTACTTAAATAAAAATTATTGATATCAAGGCCATTAACATATTTTGCTATTGAATAAAATGTGTTGCTTTCATTATCATAATCCAAGAGATATGATTGAAATCCTAAAAAGGCCTGTTGAGATGAGTATCCGTAGTTTTGTCCTAGCCATCTATAAACGCCATTGACTGTTTCATCAGTACCAACAGATAAATCGTTTTCATTGAAACCAATTGAATTATTAACAAAGAACTGATCAACAGAAATGTTAGATCGTGAGTTGATTTGTTGATCAAAATTATAATCATTTGTATTTTGATTATTAATACCAAAGGAGAATTTTCTAAATTTCCCATTACCATAATTTTTGAATACATATACTATACCGCCTTGGAAATTAATGTAATTTGAACTAACAGTATTTGTGCTGTTAGCAAAACTAGATTCAACATCTTTACTATCACTGGTCAAAGAAAAACCCATTCTTGACAATTCAAAAACACTACTGGAGGCAGGGTTAATTGATATTGCTGATAAATTCCCACCAATGGAACCAAATGCTCCACCCATGGAAGAAAACCTAGCATTTCCATTATTGTTTTCAAAAATTAAAGAGACAGCATCATCGATATTCTGACAATGTAAATTAATACAGAGTGATAAAAAAAGAAGTCTGAAAATCATACTAGTTCCTTATACCACCTGTTCTAGATGAGCTAGATGAAGATCTACCTATACTTGATGATGTACTCGATCCACTGGATGATGAAGATGAACTGTAATTGTATGATCTTCCACCAACAGACGAATTTGAACTCCTGGTTGATGATGATGGATTGGTCCAATTTGAACTGGATCTAGAGTTTCTGGATGTACTATTAGAGTAATTAGAATTATTACTTCTTCCGCTCAAACCCCAAGTTGAACTCGTATTAGATTTGTAGGGATCATTATAATATCTTTTGGAGGGAGTTTTTATTGTTCTATTGGATCCCTTTTCAGTTACACCAGCTGATTTTGCATAATTTCTTAAATTTTTAGATCCATTTAAGTTATTAAGTCTAGGATCAAAATAATTTCTGGTTTTCTCAGCCCCTGATTTTCTGTTATTGGCAATTTTTTCGAGGGTTTGTCTAGTTTGATTATAATTTCTTACATCTGGTTTATTTTCATTAGTTGCAATACTGCTTCTTCCATTAGAATATACTACAACGTTGGATGAGCTTCCTCTTCTTCCTTTATTATATGAAACCTTTGAATCCATATCATTGTATTTTTCATAAATGCTGTAATTATAATAATTTCCATACCAATTTCTTGCTCCCCATCTAATATAATTTGAGAAGTAGGGTGAATTGAACGCGTAGAAATGATAAGGTGAATAGTAGCCATAATTTATGTATGGATAAAAACCAAAAAATGAATATCTGTATGGATAAGGAATTAGGCTTAAAGGATAATTATATCTGTAATAAGGGTCGTAATATGAAAAATATGGACTGAAAAAGCGGTTTCTGTAGTTATATCCAGTGTAATCAATTATGTAATCAACACTTGTGGGAATATCACCCCAGCTGGGATTATTTTCAGTATATGCAATTTCGTCCGAACTAATTAGGTAAGAATCAAGATTTAAAGAATCGTTTTGAGACAAATCGAAACTATATTTGTCAGCTTCATCACTAAAATAATTCTTGAAGTAGTCAGACTTGGGTTTTATAGTCTCAAAATTACTTTTTTTTCCATCATATATTCCATCTGAGGAAACAAGCGATGAAGATTCGAACGAGCCACATGAAAACAAAATCAGTAAAATAAGTGGTGATAAAAATTTTAAATTTATATGTAATTTTTTTCTTTTCAAGAATACTATTGAATTATCTTTACATAAAGATAAGAACAAATTTTATGCCAGGAAAATATGTCTAAAAAATTAACTAAAAGAAGCGAAGATTATTCAAAATGGTATAATGAAATTGTATCTATGGCGGAACTTGCTGAAGTTTCTGCTGTAAGAGGCTGTATGGTTATAAAACCCTATGGTTACGCAATTTGGGAAAAAATTCAAAAGGAATTAGATAAAAAATTTAAACAGACCGGCCATGAGAATGCATACTTTCCTCTCTTTGTTCCTAAAAGACTCTTCGAAGCTGAGGAAAAAAATGCAGAGGGTTTTGCAAAAGAATGTGCAGTTGTAACCCATTACAGACTTAAGAATGATCCAAAAAAAAATGGAAAGCTAATTGTTGACGAAGAGTCTAAACTGGAGGAAGAATTGATAGTAAGACCTACAAGTGAAGCAATAATTTGGAATACCTACAAAAACTGGATACAGTCATATAGAGACCTTCCGATCAAAATAAATCAGTGGGCAAACGTTGTTAGATGGGAAATGAGGACTCGTTTATTCTTAAGAACAACTGAATTTTTATGGCAAGAAGGCCATACAGCTCATTCAAATGAGGATGAAGCTATTGAAGAAACCAAGCTAATAAATAATTTGTACAAATCTTTTGTTGAGGATTTTATGTCAATTTCTGTAATAACTGGAACTAAATCTGAATCGGAAAAATTTGCGGGAGCTGAAGAAACATATTGTATCGAAGCCTTGATGCAAGATGGAAAGGCTTTGCAAGCGGGAACATCACATTTCCTAGGACAAAATTTTGCAAAAGCTTTTGATGTTAGATTTTCAAAAGACGACGGTAGTTTAGATTATGTTTGGGCTACATCTTGGGGTGTTTCTACAAGACTCATGGGGGCATTGATTATGTCTCATGGAGATGACCAAGGTCTTGTTCTACCACCAAAGTTGTCGCCCTACCAAATAATCATTGTTCCAGTTTTTAAAAGTCCTGATGATCTTGTGTTAATAAATCAATACTTGGAGAATCTAAAACAACAGTTCAATAAATTGGGAATTGATTATAAAATTGATGAAAGAGATAATGTCTCACCTGGAAAAAAATTCAATGAATATGAACTGAAAGGTGTTCCCATTAGACTGTGCGTGGGGCTTAGAGACATTGAGAAAAAAACCATTGAACTGTTCAGAAGAGATGAAATGAAAAAATTAATTATTCCAATCCATGAAGCCTCAATGCAAATAGAAAAATTATTGTTTGACATTCAAGAAAATCTTCTTAAAAAATCAAAAATCTTTCTAAAGAATAATACAAAAATTGCAAATAATTATGACGAATTTAAATCCATGATCGAAGATGGTGGATTTGTTTTAGCTCACTGGGATGGTACAGATCATACTGAACAAAAGATAAAAAAAGAAACCAAGGCTACTATTAGATGCATTGACGACACATTTAGCGACGAAGGAATTTGTATTATATCTGGTAAAAAATCTAAACAATTAGTTTATTTCGCAAAAGCCTATTAATTTAAGTTTTAAATTTTGCATGTTTACCATCTTTATATAAATTTGCACGGTAAATTTTGGCCCGTTCGTCTATCGGCTAGGACGCCAGGTTTTCATCCTGGTAAGAGGGGTTCGATTCCCCTACGGGCTACTTTTAATTAAAATATGGCAAATCACAAATCAGCAATAAAAAGAATAAGACAGACTGAGACAGCTAGACTTAGAAACAAATTACAGCACAAAACAGCTAGGAATTCCATGAAGAAGCTAAAAGAATCTTCAAAAAAAGATGCAAAAAAAATGCTTCCGGCTGTTTTGTCAATGATTGATAAGTTGGCTAAGAATAATATAATTCACAAAAATAAATCAGCAAATCTTAAATCAAAAATGTCAAAGCACGTGAACGGCTTGTAGTTAAGAATTCATTGAAATTAGAAACTCCTCGTTATTCAATGTCTTTTTAATTTTATCACTAATGAATTCCATTGCTTCAACTGGATTCATATCCGCCAAGTATTTTCTCATTATCCACATTCTTTGAATTGTATTTTCGTCCAATAATAGATCATCTCTTCTTGTACTTGACGACACCAGATCAATTGCTGGAAATATTCTCCTGTTGGAAATCCTTCTGTCAAGTTGTAATTCCATATTTCCAGTTCCCTTAAATTCCTCAAATATTACTTCATCCATTTTGGAACCAGTCTCTGTAAGTGCTGTCGCAATGATAGATAAAGAACCTCCACCTTCGATATTTCTAGCAGCACCAAAAAATCTTTTTGGCTTATGAAGTGCGTTTGCATCAACACCACCACTTAAGATTTTTCCAGAAGCAGGTTGAACAGTATTATAGGCCCTAGCCAATCTAGTGATAGAATCCAATAATATAACAACATCGTGACCGCATTCAACTAATCTTTTAGCTTTTGATAATACAATATTGGCAACCCTAACATGTCTATCTGCAGGTTCATCGAATGTGGAAGCAACAACCTCGCCTTTTACATTTCTTTGCATATCGGTAACTTCCTCTGGTCTTTCATCAATTAATAAAATAATTTGATAAACCTCGGGGTGATTCGCTGCAATTGCATTCGCAACATCTTTTAACAACATTGTTTTTCCAGTTTTTGGTTGGGAGACAATCATACCTCTTTGCCCTTTCCCAATTGGTGAGAAAAGGTCCATAACTCTAGTAGAAATACTACTTGATTTATCCGCAAGGTTAAACTTTTCATCAGGAAAAAGGGGTGTTAAATGTTCAAAAGAAACTCTATCTCTAACAACTTGAGGATCAAGACCATTTATTTTAATCACTTTTATTAATGGGAAATATTTTTCTCCGTCTTTTGGTGGTCTTACTTGACCTAGAACAGTATCTCCTGTTTTAAGTCCAAACAGCCTCACCTGCGATTGTGATACATAAATATCATCGGGTGAACTTAAATAGTTATAATCCGAGGACCTTAAGAACCCATATCCCTCTTGCATGATATCAAGTACACCCTCTGATTCAATTATTCCATCGAATTCAAAATCGGGCTCTTTATATCTGTTTCTATTGTCTTTATTATGGCTTTTTTCTTCTGCTTTCAATGTTTGTTTTTTTTCTTTATCATCATTTTTCTTGGTTTTTTCAAGATGATGGTCAATAATTTTTTCAATTATTTCATTCTTTTTTCCAGAGGAATCTATTCCCAGTTCATTTGCTATATCAACGATTTCTGAAATTTTTTTTTTGGTTAAGTCTTTTAATTCTAACATATTTTAATAAGAATTGAGATAAATTGTTCTCTAGAAGTCATTGAGAACAGCGTAAATATACAACCTTTTTTTAATTTTCTTGAAATTAGCTAATTTTAATAAAATGTTTAGAAAACAATCCCTGCATTTATTTATCTCATCAGCTGTTAATTTCGGTATCATGGCATTTTTAATTTACAACGACTACCAAGACAATTTCATAGACATTTGCAGAGGAGTGACAGCTGGTTCAGGAAATCTTCTTTTATTTTCAATTTTTTTATATAAAAAGAAAAATTTACAAATTAAGATTATCAGAGTTTTTAGTATTTTATATTTTTTATTTGGATGTTGTATTATTTTTTTTATCAACGTTGAGCATTCATCATTTATTGTCTTTGGAATTTTTAGTGCGTGCATTTTTTCCTACCTAGCCACTAAATACATAAAGAAAGATATTGAACTGATTAGTTCATCGAATCGAATTAGATAATTTTCCCCTATCACCTAAATCAATTATTTGCATATCCTTTAATCCTTGAGTACTTATTTTAAATCTAATCATTGTTCTTTTTTTATGAAAACCATGCTTTCCAGCTGCTCCAGGGTTAATAGCTGTTAAATTATTTTTTTTATCAAACTCAACCTTTAGTAAATGTGAGTGACCATATATAATAATATTTGGATTTTCTTCATTTATCAATTTTTTTGTTTTTTGGTTGTAAAAAGGACTTTTACCAGCAATGTGGGTGATTAGAAATTTGTGATTCTCAATTTCAACTATTTCATTTTCCTTCAAAATTGATCTTATTTTATGATCATCAATATTTCCGTAGACACCGATAAAAACTGTGTGATTTCCAATGGTATCAATTATTTTAGCATTACCAACATCACCAGCGTGAATTGTTATATCGGACTCTTTCACATACTTCAATATGGTATTATCAATGTAACCGTGGGTGTCTGAAATAAGTAAAATTTTTTTCAAATCAAATATTATTCTATACTTGTGTTATAATACAAAAAAATTTATTGTTGAGGTATTTTATACGTATTTCTTTTTTAGGTAATAATTATTGTGGATGGCAAATTCAACCAGGTCAAATTTCTGTTCAAGAAACTATTGAAAAATGCATTAGCAATCTTTTAAAAGAGAAAATAACTATTGTTGGTGCGGGAAGAACTGATTCTGGAGTGCATGCTACCAAAATGTATGCACACTTTGATACTAAAAACTCCGTTAAAAAAAAAGATTTTCTTGCAAGAATTAATCTCTATTTGCCCAAAGATATCTCGATTCTCGAATTAGTTTCCGTCAAGGACAAGTCTCATGCTAGGTTTGATGCTCTTAGCAGAACATACAAATATTTTATAAGCCAGAAAAAAGATCCTTTTAAAATTGATCAGTCCTATTTTTGTAAATATGATTTGGATTTAAACTTAATGAATGAGGCTGCCAAAATACTTTTAAAGTTTGATGATTTTGAATGTTTTTCAAAATCAAAAACGGATGTTAAGACATTTCTCTGTAAGATTAATTATGCTGAGTTAAAGGAGGATAATGGATTAATGATTTTTACCATAAATGCGAACAGATTTTTAAGAAATATGGTAAGGGCAATTGTCGGCACATTAATTGAGGTAGGAAGAAAAAGAATTTCTTTAAAAGATTTTGAAAAAATTATATTAGAAAAAAATAGATCGAATGCAGGTTTTTCTGCCCCAGCTCACGGCCTGTTTTTAACTGAAATTAATTACGATTGGCATAAAATAAAATAGATGAAAAAAAACTTTAATCTAAAACTTTTTAAAAGATTATTAGGTTTCACCATACCTTATAAATTAAATTTTATTTTCGTTTCGTTTTCTGCAATAATTATTTCAATTTTCTCAATCTTAAATCAATACTTTTTGAAGATTGCAGTCGATGAATACATAACACCAAAAGACTATAAAGGTCTTCTTTATTTAATCATTGTAATGATATTAATATTATGTTTTCAGGTTACATTTCAATTTCTTTTCATATACTTTACCAATCTTCTCGGTCAGAAAGTTGTTTATGATTTGAGAACAAAACTTTTTAAAACCATTATAAATTTTAAAATGTCATATTATGATAAATCCTCTGTTGGTAGATTAGTTACTAGAACAGTAAGTGATATGGAAACTATTGCGAGTATTTTTAGTCAAGGATTATTCATGATTTTTGCAGATATAATATTGATGCTTTCAGTACTTGTTATCATGTTCATATTAAGCATCGAACTCTCATTAATAATATTTGCGATCTTACCTTTTGTCGCAATAGCCACAAGATTGTTTCAAAGAGCTATGAAAGTTGCTTTCAATGAAGTTAGAAATGAGGTTGCAAATTTAAATTCTTTTGTCCAGGAAAGACTTTCAGGTATAAAAGAGATTCAAATATTTAATCGACAAATAATAGAAAGTAGAAAATTTGAAAAAATTAATGAACGTCACAAAAGGGCATGGCTAAAAACTGTTTGGTACAACTCTATTTTTTTTCCAATTGCTGAAATTTCAATTTCAATTAGTGTTGGTTTAATTGTTTGGTACGCTGGAACTAATCTTCTACAATTAGATAGTTTTGTCAGTCTGGGTACGATATTTTTATTTATCCAATTGTCTCAGATGCTTTTCAGACCATTGAGACAAATTGCCGACAAGTTTAACACCTTACAAATGGGAATGGTTGCAGCAAATAGGGTTTTTGAAATTTTAGATTCTGATCATTACATCAATGATAAAGGATGCATATCAATAAAAAATTTAGATGGTGATATCAAATTCGAAAATGTTGACTTTTCGTATGTGAAAGAAAACAAAGTTTTAAGAAACATCAATATAAATATTAAAAAGGGTGAGAAAGTTGCTATTGTCGGTGCTACAGGCTCCGGTAAGTCTACAATTATTAAATTAATTTTAAGGTTATACGACCTTGAAAGTGGAGAAATTAAGATAAATAACAAAAACATAAAAAATTATAAGCTTATTGACTTGCGTTCGTCAATCTCCTTAGTCAATCAAGACATTTTCTTATTTGCAGACTCAATATTTAAAAACATAACCCTTTTTAATAAAAAAATATCTAAAAAAGAGGTTGAGAAAGCTGCCAAAAATATTGGAGTTTTAGAATTTATAAATAAGTTACCTGGTGGCTTAAACTATAATGTAAAAGAGAGAGGGGTTATGCTTTCTGAAGGGCAAAGACAAATAATCTCATTTCTCAGAGCTTATGTGTCCAAGCCCAACATATTGATTTTGGATGAGGCAACTTCATCAATTGATTCAAAAACTGAGGAATTAATACAGTTTGCCACAAATAAAATAATTCAGGATAAAACATCTATAATAATTGCTCATAGATTATCCACAATAATTAGTGCAGACAAGATTGTAGTAATGAAAGCAGGAAAAATAATGGAGATCGGTTCTCACAATGAGCTGATTACAAGAAATGGTTATTATAAGAAGCTTTACGAAGTTCAATTTGAGAAAAAAGAATTATTCGCTGAGATCTTCTAACAACATGGATTTTAATTCATCATCATTTTTGTAATTACAAAAATCTCCATTTTTTATGTATGATATTTTGCCTGATTCCTCAGAAATGACAATACATAATGCATCAGACTCCTCAGAAATTCCAATAGCAGCTTTATGCCTTAGTCCAAACGATTTATTAATTTTTTTATTTTTTGAGACAGGAAGAGTCACCCTTGAGGAGACAATTAAATTCCCTACAACAACAACAGCACCATCATGTAGAGGACCGTTCTTGTGAAAAATACTTTCTATGATAGCAGATGAAACTTCAGAGTTTATCTTGTCACCATCATCTTTTATAAAATCTAAACTATTATTTCTTTCGAACACAAAAATAGCACCTGTCTTTGTCTTTTTGAGTTTGTTACATGCAATTATAAATTCATCAATGTTGAGTTTGGCTTGCTCCTTACTTATTTTAAAAAACAAACTAAATTTTCTCCACAAAGATTTATTATTTGCAATTCTTGATGAACCCAACAGAAGTAAAAATTTCCTTATTTCTTGTTGAAAAACAATAATTACAGCAAAAACTCCAACACCAATAAATCCGCCTAAAATACTACTTAAAATATTCATGTTTAACACATCAGTTATCCACCATATGATATAAATAATAACAAAACCTCTAAAAACAATTATTGCCGCAGTGCCTCTAACAAGTTTGTAGGCATAGTACAACATTACTGCAACCAATATTACATCAATGATTGGTAATATTGTAGACTTTATTAAATCAATTATTTCCATCTAAGTGTAAAATTAACCAAAATCATGAAGATTTTATTTTTTCGTGTAGCATTATACACTCTTTGGCTTCTTTGACGTCATGAACTCTTAAGATGTTTATTTTTTTATTAAGAAGATACATATTTAGTGCAGTTGTTGCATTTAATGAATCTTTTTTATCAATAACTAAGTGTTTAGTAATTAAAGATTTTCTTGAAATTCCAACCAAAATGGGCAAATCTAAGTATTTAAAGTTTTCAATTTTTTTCAAAATGGTATAATTATGATCCAAAGTTTTTCCAAAACCAAATCCTGGATCAATAATTATATCAATTATTCCTTTCTCACGAGCTAAATAAATTCTTTTAGCAAAAAAACTTAGGAGGTCTTTAATTAAACTTTTATATTCTGGCCTATTTTGCATATTTTGAGGATTTCCCCTCATATGCATCATTACGTATGGACAATTATATTCAGAAACGACATCTAATATCTTTTCATCAATACATCCAGCACTAATATCATTAACAATATCTACACCTAAATCAAGACAGCTTTTAGCAACCTCTGATCTGAAAGTATCAATTGATAATACTAAATCAGGGTATTTTTTTTTTAAAAATTTAATAGTTGGGACAACTCTTTTAATTTCTTCATCAATACCAATATCTATCGCACCAGGTCTTGAACTGTAGCCTCCAACATCTACGATATCTACACCTTCATCAATCATTTTAGCTACTCGATTATCGACTTTTTTTTCTGAATTGTATAGTCCACCATCATAAAATGAATCAGGGGTTAAATTTAAAATTCCCATTATTCTAGGTTTAGTCAAATCAAGCAGGCCACCTTTAATATTAATCTTCAAATCAGAATGTATAATTAGATAATTTTTTCGAAATTTACGTAAAAATAAGCTTCATTGTCAAATACACTAAATCACTTTGATCATATAATTGAAAAATGTAAAAATATTTTCATTTCTAAGATGCACGATTACGGTGCTGCCTGGAGAATTTTAAGATTATCATCATTAACTGACCAGATATATATAAAAGCCCAAAGAATAAGAGGTATTCAGATTAACAAAACATCTAAAATTAAAGAGGGTCAAGAAGTTGAGTTTGTAGGTCTAATTAATTATTCAATCATGTGTCTAATTCAAATAGAAAAAGGGATTTCTGATGAACCTGATTTTGATTTAGAAACTGCACTCAATGAATATGATAAACAAAAGATTTTGGTCAAAGAACTATTATCAAAAAAAAATCATGATTATGGGGAGGCGTGGAAAGAGATGAGAGTGAGCTCATTGACTGATTTGATTTTGCAAAAAATTTTTAGAATTAAACAAATTGAGGATAATGAGGGTAAAACATTAATTAGCGAAGGAATTGATGCAAATTATCATGACATAATCAATTATTCTGTTTTTGCTTTAATTCACCTTGAGTATTCTAAATGAAAATCTTAAATATTTTATTTACTCTTTTTGGTGTAATTACCTTAATTTTTTTTCTATTTCAAGTTCTTCCCGTAGATCCGGGCAGAATGATGATGGGTCAAAATGAAGATAATGAACAGTTAAAGGCAATTAATGCTAGATATGGTTTTGATAAGCCTGTATTGCATCAATATTTTTTTTATTTGAATGATATATCTCCTATTTCAATACATTCCAAGGATAATTCTGATTTCAATTACCTAGATTCAAATAAATACTCTTACATAAATATTTTGGAAGTTGGTGGTTCATTATTTGTGTTAAAATTTCCATATTTCAGGGAGTCATATCAAAGAAGAGGGGAGAAGGTTTCAAGTATCATTTCCAATACATTTCCAAACACAGCAATTCTTGCAATTACTTCAACATTATTTGCAACAATTTTTGGATTAATTTTAGGTATTTATTGCGCTTTGTTTAAGGACACAATTTCCGATAATTTTATACAATTTGTGAGTACGATTGGAATTAGTGTTCCTTCTTTTTTGAGTGCAATAGTTTTTGCTTGGATTTTTGGATTTGTTTTAAGTGATATTACCAATCTAAATATGACTGGAAGTTTGTATGAATTAAATGATTCAGGTGAATATTATGAACTAAAACTTAGAAATTTAATACTTCCATCAGTCGTGTTAGGAATAAGACCAATTTCAATAATAAGTATGCTTATGAGAAACTCAATGATACAAACATTAAATCAGAATTATATTTTGACAGCTTACTCAAAAGGATTGTCCAAATATAAAGTCATCGTAAATCATTGTTTAAAGAACTCTCTTAATCCTGTTGTAACCGCTCTTTCAGGATGGTTTGCTAGTTTATTAGCTGGCTCAGTGTTTGTTGAATATATTTTTGGATGGAATGGTCTGGGCAGAGAAATTGTTAATTCATTAAATAATCTTGACGTTCCAGTTATTATAGGAGCTGTAACAGTAATCAGTCTTTCTTTCATTTTGATTAATATATTTGTAGATGAAATTTATAAATATTTAGATCCAAGAATTAATTAACATGAGAAGAAAAATCGTTGCCGGTAATTGGAAAATGAATAAAGACATGAATGGTTCAGTTGGATTGGTTCAAGAAATTTTGCAATCAAATAAGTTATTTGGGTGTGATGTATGTATCGCACCAGCTTTCCCTTTTTTAAGTGAAATTTCTAATATCTGTGAATCAACACCTATTAAAGTTATTGCACAAAACGTATCAGAAAAAGATGAGGGAGCTTACACTGGTGAAGTTTCACTCGATATGTTAAAAAGTGTAGGAGTAGATGGTGTTATTGTTGGTCATTCTGAGAGAAGAAAAATTTACGGTGAAAATGATGAAGTTTTGAAGATGAAATTAGATAATTGTTTGAAAAATGATGTAGAAGTATTTTTTTGTATTGGAGAAACTCTTGATGTAAGAGAAAAAGGCAAACAAAATGAAGTCATTGAAAATCAGTTAAGTAATACTTTGTTTGATTTAAAAGATGTCAAACTAGACAAATTAGTAATCGCTTATGAGCCAGTTTGGGCTATTGGCACTGGAAAAAATGCCAGCTCAGAACAAGTACAAGAAATTCATCATCACATTAGACGTCTTTTAAATTTACGATATGGAAAATTATCTGAAAGTATACCCATTGTGTACGGTGGTAGTCTTAAACCTAATAATTCCAAGGATATTTTCAGTTGCCCAGATGTTGATGGTGGATTAGTTGGAGGTGCCTCACTAAACTCCCAGGCATTCCTTGATATCATAAGTTCTATATAGTTGTTTTAAAATTGTAAATTTGCTCGTAACTAGTTGGTAATGAGTGTTAAAGAAAAAACAAAAAAAGACCAAGGGCAAAGTTTATCCAAGAGTGATCATCATGAAATTATACTTTATAATGATGACATTAATACTTTTGATCATGTTATAGATGTTTTGATTAAAGTTTGTGATCACTCAGCAACACAAGCTGAACAATGTGCATTAATTGTTCATTACAAAGGTAAGTGTTCAGTCAAGTCTGGTACACTTTTTGACCTTAAGCCTAAAGTAAAGAAGATGATAGAAGCAAAATTAACTGCAGAAATCATTTAATTATTAGATATGCACAAGATAATACCACTTACCATGATTCTTTTTTTTAATACTATATTGTCCCAAAATGACACTAAAATGATCAAATCAATCCATGACTTTTCTGTAATAGACATATATGGAAAGAATTTTGATTTTAATAAGTTGAAGGGCAAGAAAATAATGGTTGTTAATACAGCCTCAAAATGTGGCCTAACCCCACAATATAAAGCATTAGAAAAATTATATAAAGAATATAAAGACAAAAACTTTATTGTTATTGGTTTTCCCTCCAACAATTTTCTGTGGCAAGAACCAGGAACTAATGATCAAATTGCTGAATTCTGTAAAGAAAATTATGGTGTATCTTTTCCTATGATGAGCAAGGTCTCTGTCAAAGGTTCATCAATGCACCCATTGTATAAATTCTTAACCAAAAAGAGTCAAAATGGTAAGTTGGATTCCTCTGTCAGTTGGAATTTTCAAAAATTTCTTATAGACAAAGATGGTTTTGTCGTAAGATCTGTTTCACCAAGAACAAAACCAGATGATCAATCAATTATAGATTGGATCAAGAGCTAATGACCCCAAAAATTGATATTCTTATTTTTGGAGCTCACCCAGATGATATCGAGCTTGGATGTGGGGGTACTATTTTAAATGAAATTGAAAAAGGAAAAACCGTTGGTCTTGTCGATCTTACAGCGGGTGAGCTTGGAACCAGGGGGTCAGTTGAAAAAAGAAAACAAGAAAGTGATAAAGCATCTAAAATTCTCGGTGTAGATTTCAGGCTCAATTTGGGTTTGAAAGATGGTTTTATCAAGAATGATGAAAATAGTCAGCATGAAATCATCAAACTTATTCGAAAATATCAACCAGATATTATTATCTGTAATGCCCCAGATGATAGACATATAGATCACGCTGAGGCCTCTAAATTAGTTGTTTCTGCTTCTTTTTTAAGCGGTTTAGTGAAAATTAGAACAGACCTTGATAACAATATTCAAAATCAATGGAGACCGAAAAACGTATATCATTATATACAGTGGAAAAACTTACAACCAACATTTGTTGTGGACATTTCTAAGCACATTGATAAAAAGATGGAAGCTATTTTAAGTTATGATTCACAATTCTACAATCCCAAAAGTGAAGAGCCAGAAACAGTTATTAGTTCAGAAAAATTTTTAGACTCTATTACTGCAAGGTCGTCAGATTTTGGTAGACTCATAGGAGTTGAACATGCTGAAGGTTTTATATCCAACAAGCTTGTTGGTGTTAAGACTCTAAATGATTTATTATAATTTTTTTCTTTTTCCATATATATCTATATTTGAAAACCAAATTTATGGTGGTTGTAGCTCAGTTGGTTAGAGCGCCTGATTGTGGTTCAGGAGGTCGCCGGTTCGAGCCCGGTCTTCCACCCAAATTTCCTAGATGTTAGAATCTTATTTTACTTGTCCATATTGTTGGGAAAACCAAATGAAAATGGTCGATCCATCTTCATTATCGCAAACTTATATCGAAGATTGTGAAGTTTGTTGCAATCCAATAGAATTTCACATAAATATAAGTGAGAACGAGTTGGTTGAGATTATACCGAACTCTTTAGAGCAATAATTACTTATTTTAACTTTTTTAAAACCCTTTGAAAAACACCTTGTTTGAAGTTTACACTTTTTTCATTGGTGTTAAATTTCAATTCGACTCCAGCTTCTTCAAGTTTAAAGGTGTCTACACCAACTGCTTTCAGTTCAAATGACTCCTGACCCATAACATCCATATAAAGTTTATTGTTTTTTGTATAAACAACTAGTTCAAGAGGAAAATTTTCGATACCATAAGTCCCTGAGTAATTATCTAATTTATCAACTTCAATTTCAAATTCCTTTTCTTTCGGATCAATAACTATTCTTTCGTCCCTATTTGCAATATTCCACGCCGTGTGAAATATCAATCTGGTTCTGTTCTCCAGTAAATCATATTCTATTTTTTCTGGATCATCGGTTGGCATGTGATAATCTTCATGTGTACCTGAAAAATAAAAAATTATAGGAATACCATTTTTAGCAAAATTATAATGATCGCTCCTGTAGTAAAATCTATTTGGATCATCTTTATCATTAAATCTGTAGTCCAATTCTATATTCATAGTCTCAGCATTTGTTTTTTCAGATAAATTATGCAAGTCTTGACTATCGTGATCTGATCCAATAATGTAAACATAGTTCCTGTTCTCACTTTTTCTTGTAGGATCAATTCTTCCGATCATATCAATATTTAAACTGGCTACAGTATTTTCGAGTGGGTATATTGGGTTTTCAGAATAATATTTAGAGCCTAGTAGTCCTTTTTCTTCACCTGTAACATGTAGAAAAACTACAGATCTTTTAGGGCTCTTTCCTCTCTTTTCTGCCTTTTTAAAAGCTTTTGCTATTTCAAGCAATGCCACTGAGCCAGACCCGTCATCGTCCGCACCGTTGTGAATTTGATCGGTAATATCACCTCTTGAACCTCCATTTCTTCCATATCCCACATGGTCTAAATGAGCTGTAATAACAAGATATTCGTCAGGTAATTCAGAGCCCCTAACAATTCCAACAACATTTTCAGTTTCTACGCTACCCATATTTCCTCTTTTAATTTGTAAAGTCATGGGTTGGAAGTAATCTTTATCTAAATCACCGGGATTAATTTTGTGTTTTATATAAAAATCTCTTAAATAGTTTACTGCTTTCTTTTGGCCTTCACTTCCTGTCTCTCTTCCCTCAAACTCATCTGAGGCATATATGTAAAGGTGTTCCTTTAGGGTTTCAGCTGTTATTAACTTGGCAAATTTTTCGGCACCGGGTAATTGAGCACCAAGAACAAAACAAAAAAATAAGCAAATGCCTGGGTAAATATTTTTCATAATTATTTTAAATATAAATTAATTTTAGGATATGATAGCTTGTGGGTGTTAATTCATTGATATTTCATTCAAAATTGAATCCCATAGCTTTATTCTTTTTTCTAGTGCAATTTTTGAATATTTGGCAGCTTCATCCCATTTCCCGCTATCATTACCACATAGCTCACTTATCATTTTCAAAGCCATCGGTCCATGTTCATCACCATCCATCTCGATGTGTCTCTCGAGATAATAAAGAAGATCATCAGATTTACTTTCCTCTTTTTCATTTAACGTCTTTACAATATTAATGAACATGTCTGGTATTAAATCCTCTCTTCCAAAAGTAAACACGCTAGCAATTACATGTACTTCTTTATTATTAATGACATCAAATGTAAATTTCATAAAATCTTTAGCAGCAGAGGGGATTGAAGACTTCTCCATAGCCTGATCAATATCTCCTAGTTCCACAAGATTATTTATAAAAACACCAATGGAGTTTGTTTCTGCCCCAATTCTATTCATCGCATCCAAGTATAATTCAAAATGACTTATTGGGTTGTTGTTTTGATCAATATCACTTTCCTCTCCAAGAACAATTTCATTAATTAATCTCCTGGATATTTTGTCTTTGGTTGGTGTCCATGGTGTTTTTACACATGTCAATTCTTTTTGAAGTGACTTGACAAGTGACATAAAATCCCAAACTGCAAAGACATGTGTTTCCATAAATTTTGCTATGGCCTCTTCAGAATTTAACTTTAGGTATATTTTATGATTTAGTAAATCTTCTCTAGTTCTAGAAATTTTTTTTAAAAGTGTATCAATGTTACTCATATTTAAATAATAGGTGCAAAATAAAATAAATTATTCTTAGATTGAATCAAAAATTATGCAAATAGACACCCTTTTAGTTTTTTTATTTTCATCAATTATTTTGACTGTAAGCCCAGGTCCGGATATTATATATGTATTCATTAAAAGTGGTTCTGATGGTATTAGGGCAGGGGTAAAAACTGTTCTCGGTCTAACTAGTGGTCTTTTATTTCATACACTTCTTTTAGTTTTTGGTATTTCTGCAATAATTGAATCAAGCCCATCTGTATTTTTTTTTATAAAGATTTTTGGTTCCTCTTATTTTCTCTTTTTAGCAATTGAATTATACTTTTCTAAAAATAATCGAGAAACAAAAAAAAGAATATTTCAAAATGATTTTTTAACGGGGTTGATGATGAACTTGTTAAACCCTAAGGTTACTATTTTTTTTATTGCCTTTTTTCCAAACTATATTTTTGATGATAACATAAGCATTCAAATTCAGTTTGCTATTCTGGGTATTATTTTTTGGACTATTGCAAATCTAATTTTTTTAATTGTTGTTTATATTTCTAGTAGATTCAACAAAAACATTCAAGAGTTTGTTGGAAGCAAAAAAGTTAAACTAATTAAGTTTGTTTTTTATCTTTTTATTTCGATATGGATAATACTTTAACTATTGTACTTTCTATACAGTCTAATAAGAATTAATAAAGTAATTGCAATCGTAACAAAAACAAAAATTGCCTTCAACCAAGATAAGCTAGTTTTTAAGACAGCCAAAGAAATCAGTGAAATTAATAATAGGGTGGCAAATTCATTGAATAATCTTAGCTTAAAGTCGCTAATTGATATGGTATTTTGCATTATCATATTATTGAGGATTTTTTGGCAATAAGCAGTATATACAATTAAAATGGTTACAAAGACAAGTTTGACCTTCATCCAATCTAGATATATCAATATCTGGTTTTCATGCAACATGTAAAATCCAAAAATGGTTGTTATTGCAAGAGATGGCCATGTAATTATATACATGCATCTTTTTGTCATCAATTTAAACTGATCTTGCAGTATTTGTTTTTTTTTCTCTTCATATAACGCAGCTTCTTTAAAGTATATAAACATCCTTCCTATATAAAAAAGTCCAGCAAACCAGGAAACAACAGCTATTAAGTGGATTGTTTTTAAAACTAAATAACTCATTTTTTAGCCCAGTTGGAAATTAGTTTTGCCCACGAATCGTCATCATTCAAACAAGGTACATAATGATAACTTTCTCCACCCGCATCGATAAATTCTTCTTTTCCCTCCATAGCAATCTCCTCCAATGTTTCTAGACAGTCTGTTACAAATGCTGGTGTCACAATCACAAGTTTTTTTACTCCGGACTTAGCAAGTCTAACTAATTCATCATCTGTGTATGGCTTTAACCAAGCCTCATTTGGTAATCTAGACTGAAAAGCATCGCTTACCTTTTTTGGATCAATTTTCAATTTTTTAACTACTTCTTTTGTTGTTTCAAGAACCTGATGTTTGTAGCAGAATTCATGAGCTTCAGATTTTTTATTACAACAATCTTTGACTTTGTAACAATGAGATTTTGTTGGATCAGATATTTTTAAATGACTTACCGGAATTCCATGGTAAGAAAAAAGAATATGGTCGTAATCAATTTTTTTAATTGTATCGTTTATTTTGTTAGACAATAAGTTTATGTAGTCTTTGTCGTTGTAAAAGGGCCTAATCGTTTTGATTTTTAAATGTGGAAAATGCAACTCTGACTGTTCTTTAACTTTTTCAACAACGGTTTCGTATGATGACATGGCATAATGTGGGTAGAGTGGGAGTACTGTTATTTTTTTTACGCCTTTATCATTCAGTTCTTTCAAACCATTATAGATGCTTATTGAACCATAGCGCATCGCCAAAGCTACTGGAAAGTTAACAAGATTAGACACCTTGTTAAACAGTCTTCTTGAAAGAACAATTAATGGCGAACCTTCTTTCCACCATATTTTTTTATATGCCTTTGCAGATTTTCTTGGTCTGGTATTTAGTATTATAACTTTGACGAGAAACCACCTAAACCAATAGCTTTTTCCAATCACTCTTTCATCCATTAAAAACTCATCTAAGTATTTTTTGACATCTTTTACAGAGGTGCTGTCAGGCGAACCAAGATTAATCATTAAAAATCCTTTCATTTATATTGTATTTGAATAAGTACCTATTTTTTGATTTATCAGGGGGTCAAATCTCATTGCGATATTTCTTGTAAATAACCTCCCTTTTTCAAAAACACTCAATTTAAACTTTTCAATTTTAAGCAATCCATCAAAAATAAAGTCTTCAAACTTTTTAGAATCAAAATCAATAATTCGAATTACTTCTTGTCTATTACAATTATTCATACTAGCAATTTCCTCTATATCTAGATAATAATTACACATTATGGAATTTATGACATCTCTGACAATTTTTTGCTCTTTATTTACTGAATATCCCCTGTAAACTGCTAAATTATTTTTTTCTATTTCAGCAATATATTTAGCAGCATTTTTAAAGTTTTGACTGTAAGCAGAATCAAGTTGTGATATTGAAGATGCTCCGAAGGCATAGACCTGACCAGTTGTTTCTCTTGTACAATATCCTTGGAAGTTTCGATGAAGTTGTTTGTTTTTTAGTGCAATTTCAAATTCATCACCTGGTTTAGAAAAATGATCCATACCGATTGATATGTAACCAGATTTTGTAAACATTTCATACGAATTTTCATACATCAATGCTTTATCTTTTGAACTTGGAAATCCAATTTTTTCTAAAACTTTTTGCCTAGGCAGAACAGATGGAACATGTGCATAGGAAAAAGTTACGATTCTATCAGTATCTAATTGAATTGCTTTTTCAACTGTTTTCTTGAAACTATCTACTGTTTGCAAAGGCAATCCATAAACTAAATCTATATTCGTCCCTGTGAAACCTTCATCTTTAATTTTTTTAATAATATCATCAATTGGATGTTTCGAGGGTTTTCTATTGATTGCGTCTAAAACATCGTCTCTAAAGTCTTGAATACCAACAGATATTCTATTAAAACCAAATTTCTTTAATAACTCAATGTGTTTGAATTCCAAGTGAGCGGGATTGCATTCAATTGCCATTTCATAGTTTTTGGAAAAATCAAAAACCTCAAATAATTTTTTGGTAATTCTTTCAATATATTTATATGATATTGCATTCGGTGTTCCTCCTCCCCAGTGAATCTGTGTTAATTTCCTGTTTTTGTTAATTAACTTTGAAACGTAACTGATTTCCTTAATGACAGCATCCACATACCTTTCCAAAAAAGGTTTAGTAAACCCTGACTCTGTTGTACAGCCACAAAAATGACATATTTGAGGGCAAAAAGGGATATGAATGTAAACAGATATATTTTGTGGATTTTCATCATTTGATTGAATAATTTTTTTCTCAAAATCAATATTTGAAAAACTATCATCAAAGAAAGTTGCAGGTGGATAAGATGTATATCTTGGACCTGTTTTACTATATTTTTTTATTAAGTTCTCATCAACTCTCATCTATTCCAATTGTTTTTTTTAATCCATTGAACTGTTTTTTTAACTTTCAAGTGATCAATATCAGGTAAAAAACCATGACCAAGGTTGAAAATCCAGTTTGAATTTTTACTACCAAACTCATTTAATGAATTAAGATATTTTTTAATTGTATCAAACTCATAATAAAATATTCTTGGGTCCATATTCCCTTGTAAACCGACTCTATTGTCTACTAATTTTCTAGCTTCTGGCAAAGAAATGTGCCAGTCGACACTAACAAAGTCGCATATGCTATCATTAATATTTTTCAAACCAAGGGAATAGTCCTTGGGAAAGAAAATTGTTGGGCAGTTTAGTTTTTTTGCACTATTCAGTATTTTTTTTGAGAAAGGAAGGATTAATTCTGTGTATAGATCATATGGAATACTTCCACAGTATGTTTCAAAAAGTTGAAAACATTGTATTCCGTTTTTTACTTGATTTTCAACGTATTCAATTGATGCCTCTGTGATTTGCTCAATAATTTTAATGCTTTCTGTTCTGTTTTTATAAAAATATTTAATAGCATTTTTAAAACTTTTTTGATGCTCATTTCCTCTAAACATAAATAAAAATGTTGTTAAGGGTCCTCCACAAAAACCAATTAATGGAGTATTTTTCTTGTCATTAATGGTTTGATTGATGTTTTTGTATATGTATTCCAACTTTTCTGGTTTGAAATTAAGTCTGGGTTTTACCCCATCTTCAATTGCATTAGCAAATTTTGGACCATTTTCAGTGAAAATTAAATCCATTCCTAATGCATCGGGAATAACCAAAATATCAGAAAAAAGAATCGCAGCATCAACATCAAGATCTTCGATTGGCAACAGGGTAACTTTTGATGTCATCTCAGCATTTTTCATCATATCATAAAATTTATGACTCTCTTTGAGCTTTCTGTATGAAGGTAAAATTCGTCCTGCTTGTCTCATGAACCATACTGGAGGTCTTTTTTCTACCTCACCATTCAAAGTGTTTAGAAATATGTTATTCATCTTTAATATTTTCAAGTGCAATCCTGTTTGAAATAATTAGCTTTTCAATATCATCCTGATCAATAACAGATGATAAGAATAAACATTCATACTGTGATGGCGGCAAATAAACTCCCATTTCAAGCATTTTTTTAAAATAAATTGCATATTTCTCTACATCTAAATTCAAAGCATCATCATAATTAATAACTTCATTTTTATCTGAGAAAAATAGTGTAAGCATCGAACCTTGCCTTGCAATGTGAGCATTAGTATTTGTATCAAAAATATTTTTATTCCATCCATCCTCAATTTTCTTGGATATAATTTCAAGCTTATCATAAACATTTTGATTAAGCATATTTAAAACAGTAAGTCCTGCTGTCATTGCAAGTGGATTTCCAGATAAAGTTCCTGCTTGGTATACAGGTCCATTTGGTGCTAGCATGTCCATAATTTCTTGTTTCCCTCCATAGGCTCCTACAGGTAATCCACCACCAATGATTTTGCCTAATGTTGTCAGATCAGGAATAACTCCATAAATTTCTTGTGCACCTCCTTTAGCTACTCGAAATCCGGTCATAACCTCATCAAAAATGAGTAATGAATTGTGTGAGTCACAAAGTTTTCTGAGTCCGTCTAAAAAGTTCTCACGTGGTTTGACTAGCCCCATATTTCCAGCGATTGGTTCAACAATAACTGCAGCTATCTCACTTTTATTTTCTTTAAACAGTTGTTCAACGGAGCTTAGATTGTTGAAATTTGCTATAAGAGTATCTTTTGCAATATTTTTGGTAACTCCAGGGCTATCCGGTAGGCCCAATGTGACTGCGCCTGAGCCTGCTTTAATTAAAAAACTATCTCCGTGTCCGTGGTAATTTCCTGCAAATTTTATTATTTTTTCCTTTTTAGTATAACCTCGTGCCAGCCTGATAGCACTCATTGTGGCTTCTGTACCTGAATTAACCATTCTTACTTTTTCAATCGAGGGAACCATCTCAGTAATTTTTTTGGCAACTAAGGTTTCAATTTCAGTTGATGCACCATAAGTGGTACCGTTTTTACTAGCAACAGAGATCGCTTCAACAACCTCATCGTTTGCATGACCAAAAATCAGAGGTCCCCATGATGAAACACAATCGATATATTCATTTCCATCAATGTCAATCATTTTACTACCCTTACCACTTTTAAAAAAAACAGGATTCATATTAACGCTCTTAAAGGCACGAACAGGGGAGTTCACTCCACCAGGGATAAATAAATTAGCATTTTCAAAGGCTTTTATACTTTTATCAAACATGGTCTTTTTTTAAGGCGTTTGCAATTTCTAATGCATGGTAAGTTATTATTGCATCAGCACCAGCTCTTTTTATTGAATACATGATCTCCATCATAACATGCTCTTCTTCTATATATTTTTTTTCATTACCAGCTTTTACCATAGAGTATTCACCACTGACATTATATGCTATTATGGGAACATTAAATTTATTTTTTGCTCTGCTAATAATATCTAAATATGAAAGTGCTGGCTTAATGATGATAGCATCTGCACCTTCGTTCAAATCCTGTTCTATTTCTCTCATAAATTCATTGGAATTTTTGAAATTCATTTGATAGCTTTTTCTATTACCTTTTTTAGGTGAACTATCTACTGCTTCCCTAAATGGACCGTAAAAAGATGATGCGTATTTGACTGAATAAGGAAATATTGGTAAATCAACAAATCCATTTGTGTCAAGTTTTTTTCGTATGAGTTGTACTCTACCATCCATCATATCTGAGGGTGCGATTATGTCCACACCTGCTTTAGCCAATTCTATTGATTGCTTAGCAAGTGTTTCAATTGTTAAATCATTATCAACTTCATTATTAACAATTGTTCCGCAGTGACCGTGTGTTGTATAGCTGCAGTTGCAAACATCAGCTATTACTAAGAATTCATCATTAAAACTTTTTTTAATTTCTTTAATAGCCATAGGAACAATACTTTTTTGATTGCATGAAATTTCTCCGGTTTCATCCTTTATGGAGGATATACCAAAGATTATTATGTTTTGAATTCCTGATTTTTTCAAATCTTCACAAAGAACCAAAACATTATCGATCGATAATTGATATTGTCCTGGAAGCGATTTAATTTCATTTTTTGTATTATTTCCCTCACAAACAAAAATTGGATATATTAAGTCACTTATAGAAAGAGAAACGTTTTCTACAAGGTTTCTAACTTTATTATTATATCTCAATCGTCGAAGTCTAGTTTCAGGAAATTTCATAATTGTAGCTTTTTAAAAATTTTAAAAAAGATTTACTTATTCCCTCGTAGGATTGCATTTTTGAGGTAAGTTCTGGTTTGTATCCTTTATCATAAATTGTTGCAGAGGTGGTTTTTCCAATACTTATTATAAAAAAATTATTTGGATCGTATATTTCACTGAATGCATCAAAAGCTGATGGACTGGTGAAAATAACATACGGTTTGGATTTACTTGCTAGCGCATTAATTTCTTTATTTTCATCAACAGTTTTAATGGTTTCATAGTAAACCTTTCTCTGGATTTTGCAAAATTTTGATAAAGAATTATACAATGAAGGATTAGATAAATTTCCTTGAATTAAAAGAGAATTTTTTGAGATTAGAATATTATTTTTTTTTAATTCCTTAGACATTTCTGCGGCATAATTTCTCGAACATGTATAACTTGGATCATATCCCATCTCAATTAACTTTTTTGAAGTTTTTTCACCTATGCAGATAAAAAACTTTTTTGATAAATTAAATTTTTTAGAGTTGCTGTCTTCAAAAAAATACTTCACGCCATTTTTTGATACAAATATTATGCAATCAATTTGATCAAGATCTATTTTTGTGATGTTTAAGATAGGTTTTGTTCGAATCATCGGAAAATGAAAAATATTTAATCCATTGTCTTCAAGACTTTTAAATCCAGATTCAACATGCTCATTAGTTAATACCACATTTATATTATTTGTTGATTTCACTGTCGATTTTATTAATAATTTGATCCACATTCCTTTTGAAAAATTTTTCTGCAAGTTCTTTACTTAAGTCATTGTTGAAATTTTTAGTAGATACATGTTCTCTTACATACTGTTTTCCATCAAGAGATAAAATAATTCCTTCTAAATTTAGGTTTTCACCCTCAAAATATGAATATGCTCCAATTGGATAATTACAACCACCTCCCATAGCCTTCATAAAGTTTCTTTCATGATTGACACATAGCATGGAATTGCTGTCATTTATTTTTTTAACAATATCTTCTGCTTTGTGATTATATACAGAGTGTTCCACAGCAATTGCACCTTGACCTGGTGCATTTAAAAAAATATCATGCTTAAAATATTCTGTGATATGATTATTCAAATTGAGTCTTTCGATTCCTGCAGCAGCCATCACCAAGCCGTCAAACTCACCATTTAACATTTTTTTTATTCTTGTATCTACATTCCCTCGGACATCTTTTATTGTGAGGTTAGGATTGATTTTCAGAAGTTGTGCTTTTCTGCGAAGTGAGGTGGTTCCAATAACCTGATCTTTACTAAATGAGTTTAGTTTTTTTTTGCTTTTACTTAAAAAGACATCTTGAGGGTTGTCTCGTTTCAAAATTGCTGAAATTTTTAAACTATCATCATTTTCGACGGGTAAATCCTTTAAGCTATGCACTGCAATGTCAATTTTTTGTTCTATTAGGAGTTTTTGTATTTCATTAACAAAAAATCCTTTATCCAAATTTCTGTCAAGAGTCTGATTTAGTAAAATATCTCCTTTGGTTTTAATTTCCTTTATTTCAAAATGGAAATTTTTAAAGTTTTTTTTTAGCTCAAGAATAACTTTGTTTGTTTGAAAGAGAGCAAGTTTGCTTGTTCTGGTGCCTATAATAAATTTATTTTTCATCTAGAAAAATTTGATTAATTATCTCGATGGCTTTTTCATCTTTTCCGTTATCACTTGCTTTCTTTATTTTTTTAACCAAATTGTCAGAAAATTTATCATATGCTTTTGATAGTTTTAAACTTAAGTCTTTGCTAGCAGTATTTTCTGACAAACTTTTAATATTTGAAATAGTTTCATTAAGAAATAATTCTCTGACTTGTTTTTTTAGAGAAAGAATCGATGGCCTAAGTAATCTTGTGTTTGTCCAATCATCAAATTCGACTAGAAACTCTTCAATGTAAAGTTCAGCTTTTATAACCTCTGCTTTTCTTTTTTTGTAATTCTCATTAACAGTATCTTTTAGGTTATCAATATTAATTATTTCAATATTATTTACCTCTTCCAAATCATGAGATAAATTTCTAGGAACTGATAGATCAACTAACAAAAGTTTGTTCTTTCTTTTTTTAATTTTTTGTTCTATGTCTTTTTTAGTCAATAGTGGACTTTTTGAGCCTGTTGAAAAGATTACAACATCAGAATTTAAAATTTCTTTTTTATAGTCTTCAAACAGAATTGATTCATAACTTAATTCTTTACAAAACGCATTTAATTTACTTTTCGTTCTATTCGTAATTTTAATTTTTTTAATTCCTTTTTGGTGAAGATGTCTTATCGAAAGTTTCGATGTTTCTCCCAAACCTACACACAAAAATTTTGCATTTTTGAGGTCATAATTATTAGTGATTTGTTCCACAGCTGCATAACTGACCGAAACTGCACCTCTTCCAATTTCAGTATTTGTTCTAATGTACTTACCTGTTTCAAGTGATTTTTGTATCATTCTACCCAAAATTGGACCGAGCATTTTGTGTTTTTTTGAAAAATAATATGCGTCTTTAAGTTGTTCAACAATCTGAAATTCACCGATTATCATGGATTCGAGCCCTGAAACAAGTCTGAATAAGTGATTGGCAACCTTATATGATCCGGTTAAGTTGTTTAGGTGAGGGGATAAGCTGTCTTTGTATTTTTTAAATACTACCAGTTCTTTAACAACTGAATGAAGAAACTTATTTTCTTGTCCAATATGGTTTTCAAATTCAAAATAAATTTCTGTTCTATTACAAGTAGAAATAATCATAAGACCCTCAATGTCAAGCTCTTTTCTTAAGTGGTTATGAAAAACTAATTTTTCAGAATTGTCAAAGAAAAATCGTTCTCTAATATTGAGTGGAGCTATTTTGTAATTGATGCTTATTAAACCTACCAATTCTAATATTTACGTGGCAAATTTCTTCACTGATGAGTTGTAAAAATAACGCAAGAGGTTCTAAAAATATAGGTATATGAATTAATACCTAATATATAATCATTCTAAATAATAAAATACACCTATTTTATTTTTTTTTGTTTTTAAAAAAATAAATTTTGTCTTTATTTATAATAGTTCTAAATAATAAATATCGAATTATTATAATTTTATTCTAGCTCACAGCGAAGAAACTCAAAAAATATATATTTTTTTTGGGTTTCTTTAATTTATGTTGACAACAAAATTTAAATATCATTATTACTAATCATACATTGATCATACTTCCCAAATATTTTATGTCTAGTCTTAGCAACTAGATCGTAAAAAAAGTTTGTAAGAAATAACGGTAGGAGTTTTATTAGTATTTGTATCCAAAATAGTTTATTTATTTTTTTTAAAATATACAATATCGCCAAGCTTTTTTGAAAAACATTTCCAAAAGAATCTACCACTGCTACGGAATCAACATTATATATATTTTGAAAGTTTTTTTTGATATACTCACTTTCTAAACTGGCTATCTCAAAGATTTTATTTTTATCTTTTTTTATAAGCCATTTTGTGATAGAATTACATAATACACATTTACCGTCAACAATTATAATCTCTTTTTTGCCCATTATCTAAATGATAGAGACAAAATTAAAGTTTTTAGCTATTTTTTAAAATTTATATTCAATCCCTGTATAAACTCCAAATGGATGACCAGGTCTTAAACCTGCTGGAGCTTTTGAAACTGCATATTTTTTATCTAAAAGATTAAGAATTTTTGATTTTAAGAATATGTCTTTTTTGATTCTATATTTCATAGATAAATCCAATATTAAATATGAGCTTATTTCTTCTGTTCCATTTGCCAGTGTGGAAAATTTTCCATTGTAACTTGCGTTTAAGTTAATATCAAGTTTAGAAATCCTGTAACTTAAACTAGAGCTGAACTGATGTTTAGGAATGTAAGGTATTTGATCACCATTATTGACCTCACCCCAAATATCTTGTGTACTGCCAAAGCTTGTTAAAAATTTTGCATCTGTTAGAGTGTATGAAAAGGAAATCGGAATATATTTTGAAATCGAGGTATTTAACAGTACTTCAAAACCATTAACTAAAGCTTTACCAGCATTGAAGGGATCCATTTCACCAAATCCACCGGTTGCTGCTAAGTCATTGCCTAACAAATTGCTATAATCATTTCTATAAGCTATAATCTCACCATTTAATTTTTTTGTAGAAAACCTTATTCCTAATTCAGAATTAACACTTTCCTCTGCTTTTTGGCCATCAGAGCTACCTGGTGGCGAATAGCCTTTATGAATTCCACCAAAAACAGATAAATTATTGCTAAATGTGTAGTTGAAACCTACACCTGGAATAAGTACTGAAACCTTATTTTCTCGTGTTGAAAGATTTTCAATGTTTCTAAGAGGATTTGATTTACCAAAGTCATCTCTTCCCAGCTTGATTGACTCATATCTTAAGCCAGGGGATATGGTTAAGCCTTTAAATTTATACTTATACATGATATAAGATGCAAATGAATTAGCAAAACTAATTCTATTACCTTGAGATCCCTTTTCGCCATAACTTTCTAGTGCCATAAATCCATTATTAATGTTGTAAATATCTTCCCACTGAAACCTGTCTTCCTCATCATAGTGAATTCTTATGCCTAATTCTAAATCATTAAATGACTCATTTTTACCATACCAGTGATAATCAATTTTTGTTTGAATTCCTCTAGAAATATATTCTCTGTTGTTTGCTTTAACCTTCAGTGCATTTTCATAATCTAGTTCACCACTTAAAATTTTTAGATGTTCTGAAAATTGGGAAGGATTTGAAATAACTTTGGAAATTTTTTGTGAATTGTTGTCATGTACTACATCATCAAGTTTGTACCAATTTCTTTTAAACCTATTTTCATAGAAATTAGAAGTAATTTTGATTTTTTCATTAACAAAAAGTTCGTGCGTGAGAACATACTGTTTGTGTTCTGCACTCATTTTATCTTTTTCCGAACCAGGATAACGTAAATAAGGATTTTTTTGAAAGTCAGTTTCAGTTAATCCCAAATATGTTTCATTTGATATTTCATTATATGTATGGAATTTAAGCTCGAAGCTTTGATCCATATTAGGGGTTTTGGGAACAAATTTAATTTTAGATGTTATTTCATTAATATCGAAACCTGTGTTCAAATCATCATTCAGGCTTTTAAATCCATCTGAATTATAATTTAAAATTTCAAACATATATCCAAATTTTTCTGAGTCATTTCCAATGGTTGCATGTGTTTGACCTGTCTTGAAGCTTCCAAAACTTGTGCTAATCTTACCTCGAAATTTTTCTGGTATTTCAGTAGAAACAAAATTGATTGCACCACCTGTTGTGTAAGGTCCGTATTGTATTTGGCTACTCCCTTTTAATACTTCGATAGCTTGCATTCTGGCAACTGATGGAAAATAATATGCTGATGATGCACTGTATGGTGCTGGCGATATTAATATACCATCTTCCATAATAGCTATTTTTGAGCTCCTTTCCGGGGAGGTTCCTCTAATGCTGATATTAGGTCGAAGACCAAAACCATCCTCTTCATAAAAGTTAATACCAGAAATTTTACTTAAGGCTCTGTTAATATCTGTATAGTCGAATTGAGCAAGTTCTTCTGTTGAGAGATAATATGCTGCTCCAGTACGATTCTTGGCAACAAATTTATTTCCTAAAATAGTATTTCCTTTGATTATAACTTCATCAAGTGGAATAATTGAGTCGTTAATTTGTTTTGGTTCTTGAGAATTTAAATTTAGGCAGATTATAAGGGCTAGGGTGTAAATGTAGTGTTTCATAATTTATGTATTAATTTTCTAGCTCTACATTAATTCGATGCAAACATAATAAATTATTTAGATTTAGTCTAAATAAAAATAATTTTTTCTTTTTAACTCATTTTTTTAATTTCGTGCCAAACTTTTTTATGAAAAAAATAACCTACCTAATATTTATAGCGATCTTTTTTTCTTGCGAATCTAGCAGGGAGGTTGAAGAGGTTAATCTTTACAGTCAAAGACACTATGCAGTGGATGAATTACAATATGAAAACTTTACAAAATTGACAGGTATAAAAGTAAATGTAACAAAAGCAAATGCTGACGAGTTAATACAAAGACTCAAAAACGAGGGTGATAAAACCCAAGCTGATCTATTTGTAACTGTTGATGTAGGTAAATTATGGCAAGCCGGAAACATGGGGCTTTTACAAAAAATTAATAGTGATATAATTAATCCAAACATATATCCATCTATGTTGGATAAAAATAACTTTTGGACCCCTGTCACATACAGATCTAGAATTTTGGTTTACAGCAATGATAGGGTAAATAAAAGTGAGTTATCAACTTATGAAGATTTGGCTGATGAGAGATGGAAGAATAGAATTTTAGTCAGATCATCGTCAAATTCCTACAATCAAGCTTTGATGTCATCACTCGTTGCAAATCTTGGTGCTGAGGAAACTCAAAAATGGTCAGACGCAATTGTTAAAAATTTTGCAAGAAATCCAAAAGGAAATGATAGAGATCAAGTAAAAGCTATCGCTGCTGGACAAGGTGATGTAGCAATCGTGAACTCATACTACATAGGACTCTTATTGTCATCAAAAAATGAAGAAGAACTAAATGCTGGAAAATCTGTTTCTGTTTTTTTTCCTAATCAGGGAGAAGATCAAAGAGGAGCTCATATTAATGTTTCTGGGGTTGCATTAACAAAAAATTCAAAAAATAAAGAAAACGCAATCAAATTGATTAAATATTTGCAATCAGATGAAGCTCAAAAAACATATGTCAATAATACATATGAGTATTCAGTTAATCCTTCAATTAGTCCAAACGATATTGTTAAAGAATGGGGTGAATTCAAAATGGATGACTTAGACCTGAACATATTGGGCTCTGAAAGAGACAAGGCAATTCGTATATTTGATAAGTCCGGCTGGAAATAAATTAAATTTAAATTGGGTTCAAAAAAGAAATTAGTTGTCTTATCACTGATTACTATATTTTTAACTATTCCTATAGTTTCACTCATATTTAGTATCAGCGGAATCGATTTGGATAATTTCAATTATTTGTGGGATTATCTACTAATTGATTATTCATTAAATACAATTAAACTTGTTTTAATGACCATCTTTTTTTCATTGATTTTTGGGGTTTTACCAGCTTGGTTTGTTAGTACAACAGATTTTAAGTTGAGAAAAGTATATGATCTTCTGTTATACTTGCCCTTAGCTATTCCTACTTACATTATGGCTTTTACTTATAGTGATATTGTAAGTTATACAGGACCGGTTCAAACTTTTTTTAGAAACTATTCACCAAAATTTGCTGAAATAATTAATGTTGATTATTTACAGATTGAGTTCCTCTCTGTTCTTCTCTCGTTATCGTTGTACCCTTACGTCTATACAACATGTAGGATTGCTTTTGCTAGAATTGGAACATCCTATATCAATTTATCTAAAACTTTGGGTTTATCTGAATTTTCGACATTTTTTAAAATCGTGATACCAATTTCAAGAGCAGCAATTTTTTCAGGACTTTTTTTAATTGTAATGGAAGTTTTAAATGAATACGGAGCTGTGAATTATTTTGGAGTAAATACATATACAAGCGGGATATTTAGAGCTTGGGGACCGATGGTTGATATAAAAACAGCATCTTTACTTGCAGTCTTTTTATTTATTATTGTAGCATCATTTTTCATTTTAGAGAGATACGTTAATAGTAAGTACAAATTCAACTATGCAATAAATTCTGGCGTAAGAACATATTTTCCAAATTCAACAATAAAATATATCATATTAAATTTTGTTTGCTTGGTTCCAATTGTTTTTGGATTTGTAGTTCCAATTTTTCACATGCTAAAAAACATTTTTAATAAATCATTTAATCATGATTTCTTTGATGTCTTAAATCTAACAGGAAATACTGTTTTTGTTGCCCTTACAGCAAGTTTTTTTATTATTGTTTTATCTGTAATAATTCAATTCATAAACAGGATGTCTAAAACTCGTTTAAACAAAATATTAGGTGACGCAGTTTCTTTAAGTTATGCCATGCCTGGTGCAGTTATCGGTATAGCTTTTATAATGTTTTTTACTGTTGTTGGCACCAAGTTAGATGTTTTGATGATTGGATCATTTTTGGTTCTAATATATGCATATGTAGTAAGGTACATGGCTGTGGGCATTTCACCAATTAAATCTAGCTTTGAAAAGCAACCTGAATCTATTGATCAAACAGCCAAAAGTTTAGGTTTAAAAACCGTGAAGATTTTAAATAAAATCTACATTCCAATTAATCGTCCAGCAATAATAATTGCATTCTTATTGTGCTTTGTAGATATCATGAAAGATTTGCCACTTACTCTAATATTACGACCTTTTAATTTTGATACACTAGCAACCCAAACTTATGAATTTGCAGTTGAAGAAATGTTAGCTAGATCTTCTCTATATTCATTTGCTATCGTATTTTTGGGTACGGTTATGTTGATGATCTTAAAGAACACTTTAAACAAGGATATTGATGTTTCTTAATGTAAAAAACTTAAGTAAGTCTTATGACACTGATGAGACGATTATAAAGAAACTTAATTTTTCTCTCAAAAAAGGCGAAATTATTTCTTTTATTGGTGAAAGTGGTTCAGGTAAAACCACCTTTCTGAAATGTTTAGCAGGTTTAGAAAATATTGATTCCGGACTAATTGAACTTAATGGAAGGTTATTGAATGATCATAATAAATTTGTAGAGGCAAATCAAAGAAAAATTGGTTTTGTTTTTCAAGACAATCCTCTCTTTCCACATCTAAATGTATTGGAAAATATTAAATTTAATTTAAATAACATTGACGATGATGAGCTAACTAAGTTATTGAATTTGACAGCTCTAAATGGTTTGGAAAAAAGATATCCTCATGAGTTATCAGGGGGTGAAAAACAAAGGGTGTGTATTGCACGTTCACTAATCAGAAAACCTGATCTATTACTGCTAGATGAGCCTTTTAGTAACTTGGATTCAAATATTAAAACTAAAATTAAGGATGAAATTTATAGAATTATAAAAGAATCTGGGATTACTACAATTTTTGTTACTCACGATATATCTGATACATTTAATATATCCGATCGAATTCTAATTTTTAAAGCGGGTGTTCTGCAACAGTTTGATGAGCCCGTCAAAATGTATTGTAGTCCAGTCAATTGTTATTGTGCTGAAGTTCTTGGTGACTTGAATCAGTTAAATTTAAAAAATAAAACTTATTACATCAGACCGGAAAATATTTTTATCTCAAAAAAATCTGCATATAAAGCCAGTGTTGTTAAATCTCAATTTTTTGGAAAAGAATATAAAATAAGAGCCATAGTAAATGATTTCTTATGGTATTTTTTCAATGATAAACCGCTAAAAATTGGTTCCAAAATATATTTAGATTTTAATCAAAAGGATGTCCTAGAGTTTGATTCCAGTTGCAGCACATTTTTTACAAATTAGTTTCAAATCCTAATTTAAATTCATTCTAAAGGTTTTACTACTTACATTTATCAAAAATTTAAGTTTTATGATTAAGTCGGTTAATAGTTGTTTAAATTGCAAAAATCTTGTTGAGTCGTTAAAGTGTGTTAAACATAATCTGTCTGTTCAGATCGATAATGTATGTGAAGATCACTCAATTAAGAAAGCTTTTTCAAAAATGTCAGATTGTCTAAATTGTTCAAATTATAAAAAACCATCATGCCCCAATTCAGGTAGTGCTGCTTCTGGAATGTTGTGTTTTTCTTGGAACTCTTACTAAATTTTTTTTTAATTTAAAAAGACTATATTTGTGCGCAATTAATTCTTAATTGCGATGAACAAATCAATCACAGAAATATTTTCAGAGGGTCTAACATTTGACGATGTTTTGCTTGTTCCAGCATTTTCTGATGTTCTCCCTGCAGACGTTGATTTCTCATCAAATTTTTCTAAGAATTTAAAAATAAAAGTGCCAATTGTTTCAGCAGCAATGGACACTGTTACAGAAAGTAAAATGGCAATTGCCATGGCACAGGAAGGTGGTTTAGGTGTAATTCACAAAAATTTATCACCTGAGTTTCAAAGTGAAAAAGTTAGAAAAGTTAAAAGATCTGAATCAGGAATGATATTGGATCCTATAACCTTAACCAAAGATGCAAAAGTTTTTGATGCATTAAATTTAATGAAGGAATACAGCATTGGAGGAATACCGATTGTTGATAAAAAACAGAAGCTAATAGGTATAGTGACTAACAGAGATTTGAGGTTCGAAAATGAAATGGAAAAATCAATTTCGAAAGTTATGACATCTCACAATCTCATCACTGGAACTAGGGATTTGACTCTCAAACAGGCAGAAAAAATTTTACAAAGAAATAAAATTGAAAAATTACCTATAGTTGACTCTACTGAAAAATTAATAGGATTAATTACATTTCGAGACATTCAAAAAATAACACTCAAACCCTCATCAAATAAAGATGATTATGGTCGATTGAAAGTTGCTGCAGCAGTTGGAACCTCTGACGATACGATTGAGAGGTGTGATCTTTTAGTAAAAGCAGGAGTTGATGCAATTGTTGTTGACACAGCTCATGCCCACACAAAATCTGTCAAGAATATTGTTAAAAAAATTAAAACTAATTATCCTCAAATTGATTTAGTCGCTGGTAATATTGTAACCGGAGATGCAGCTAAATTTTTGATGAAAGCAGGTGTAGATGGTGTCAAAGTAGGTATTGGTCCCGGATCAATTTGCACAACAAGAGTAATTGCAGGTGTAGGCTATCCTCAATTATCTGCAATATATAATGTTAGCAAAGCTCTTGAAGGCAGTGGGGTAACGGTTATTGCTGATGGAGGAATAAAACACACTGGTGACATTACAAAGGCTATAGCTGCTGGAGCTGATTCTGTAATGCTTGGCTCACTGTTGGCTGGTACACATGAATCTCCTGGCGAGACTATCATATATGAAGGTAGGAAGTTTAAAACATACAGAGGGATGGGATCTGTTGAAGCGATGGAAAAAGGAAGTAAAGAAAGATATTTTCAATCATCAGTTGAGGATAAAAATAAGCTCGTTCCGGAAGGTATAGTTGGAAGAGTACCTTACAAAGGACATTTAATGGAAAGTATGTATCAATTCATTGGAGGTTTACGTTCGGGCATGGGCTATTGTGGAGCAAAAAATATAAAAGATTTAAAATCTAAATCTAGTTTTGTTAAAATATCCAAAGCTGGGCTCGACGAAAGCCACCCACACAATATCACAATAACTAAAGAGTCTCCAAACTATTCAAGATAAATTGAGATTTTTATTTTTTCTAATATTATTTATTGCTTGTGACATTATGGAAGTTAAAGATGATTCTATTGTTGCAAAGGTTGGGGAATATGAACTTAAAAAAAGTGATTTAGCTGATGTGGTTCCACTAAATATAAGTGAATTTGATTCTATTGAATTTGTAGAGAATTTCATTAATAATTGGATTGTTAAAAAATCCTTATTCGAAAAAGCAGAAATAAATCTTACACAATTAGAAATTAATGAAATAAAGAATAGCACTAATAATTATTATGAAGAACTAATAATTGATAAATACAGGTCTAAATTGCTCATGAACAATAACGACACAATTGTTACTTATGATGAAATTCAAAATTATTACAATGAAAATATTAGTAATTTTCTTCTTTCTAATGACATATTAAAGGCTAGATATGTAAAATTAAATAATAAAAATTATAACCTTCGAGAAATAAAGCGCAGGTTCAGAAGATTTAATTACCAGGACAAAATATTTTTTGACTCGATATCGATTCAAATCTCAAATTACTTCTTAGCGGATTCAACCTGGATTAATTCTGAGTTATTTTTTCAAAAAATACCAATACTTAGCGAGGATGAAGTTAAAAGAATTGTTAAAAACAATTTATATTTTGTCAAAGAGGACTCTTTGGATGTATATTTGATAAAAGTTAATGATAAAAAAATGGTTTCCGAAATCTCTCCAATTGAATACATTCAAGATCGATTATCAGAAATTTTACTTAACAAGAAAAAAGTTAATTATTTAAAAAAAATTGAGAAAGAAGTTCTAGAAAATGAATAAAATGTTATTGTTTTATAAGCAAACCTGCTTATTATTTTTTACCCTTTTTGTTATATGCCTTCACGGACAGAGCGATTCAAACTCTGATCTTAAGAAGATAAAAATAGATGGTGTTGCAGCAGTAGTTGGAGATTTTGTTATTTTGGATTCAGATATTGATAAGACTCTTATCGATCTTCAATCGCAAGGAGTTTCCACTGAAAATCTTGATAGGTGTAATTTATTAGGAAAATTAATGGAAGATAAGTTGTATGCTCATCATGCTGAGCAAGACAGTTTAGAGGTTGATAATCAACAAATTCAAAGCTATGTTGATCAGAGTATTGAATATTTTACATCACAACTTGGGAGTATAGAAAAGGTTCTTGAATATTACAAAAGAAAGGATGAACAAGCATTTAGACAAGAACTGTTTGAGATAAATAAGGTTAATCAGTTGGCTCAACTAATGCAATCAACAATCATAGACGAAATTGAAATTACCCCGGAAGAAGTAAAAAGTTTTTATGATAATATTCCTAGATATGACTTGCCTATTTTTGGAGCGGAATTAGAAATCTCTCAGATTGTGGTTGAGCCAGAGGTTAGCGATGATGATAAGAAAAAAATTGTTGACAGATTGGAATCTATCAGAAATGATGTTGTTGTTAACGGCTCAAGTTTTGCCACTAAGGCAATTTTGTATTCTCAAGACCCTGGTACAAGACCAATGGGTGGAAAATTAACTCTAGATAGAAAAAAACCTAGAACAGTAAAAGAATTCAGAGATGTTGCATATAGACTCAAAGAAGGGCAAGTTTCTGAACCTTTCGAAACAGAATATGGCTGGCATATTTTAAAGATTGAAAAAATCAGAGGACAAGAAATTGATGTTAGACATATTTTGTTAATCCCAGAAGTTTCAAATTATGCACTGATTGAAGCCAAAAATAAAATTGATTTGATTAGAAAAAGAATTGAAGATAAAGAACTCACGTTTGAAGAGGCTGCAAAATCATTTTCTGACGAAAAAACTACAAAGAATAACGGTGGAGTCCTAATTAACCCAACAACTGGTGATACACGGTTTGAGTTAACCAAAATTGACCCCGTACTTTACAATCAAATTCAAAGACTGAAAGACAACGAAATTTCGGCACCATTATTGGAGGAAGACCGTACAGGAAATAAGAGTTATAAATTGATAAAAATTAGCAATAGATTTGACGAGCACGTAGCTGATTACTCAAAAGATTTTTTGAAGATAAAAGACCTTGCCTTGAAAGAGAAACAGCTTAGTACCATCCAAAAATGGATGAATGAAAAAATTGAAGAAACTTACATTTCCGTAAACCAAGACAGTAGAGATTGTAATTTTTCCAATAAATGGTTAAAAAAATAGTATCAGTCCTAGTCTCAACCAGACTGACTGCATTCCTTTTTTTATTTTTTTCAGCTGCTATGGCTATTGGTACTTTTGTTGAAAGTAAGCATGGTACAGATGCCGCCAAGATTTTAATATATAACGCTAAGTGGTTTGAATTAATAATATTAATATTCTTAGTAAATTTTATTTTCAACATTAAAAGATACAATCTTCTAAGACGTGAAAAGCTCGGAATTCTACTTCTTCATTTATCATGGATATTAATAATAATAGGAGCAGGCGTCACGCGTTACATAGGTTACGAAGGAGTAATGCCTATAAGGGAAGGTACAACAACGAATCAATTTCTTTCCTCTGAAACCTATCTCACTGTTCTTGTTGACGGAGAGGTGAATGGATCTCAACAGAGGAAAGAATTCGAGAGTAAAGTTCTGTTTTCTGAATACAACGACAAAAGCCTCATTCAATCAAAATTTTTTAAAGGTCAAAATTTTAAATTTGATGATCAAATTTTCAATATCGATTTCATAGATTATGTTGAAAATGTTGATTATCAAGTTGTTGAATCAGATTCAGGCTCAAAATTTATCAAGTTGGTGGAAGCAACCAGTGGTGATAGGCACGATCATTATATTGAATCGGGTCAGGTTACCAACTTACATGGTACTTTGGTGGCATTTGACAATTTTACAATCGGTGCTATCAACTTTAGTGAAGATGAAGGTATTTTAAAAATTCAAGCTCCATTTGAAGGATCATACATGCGAATGATTGATCAAAAAAGAGGTAAACTGCAAACAGGTGAAGTTCAGGATTTACAGCTAAGATCTCTGTATGAAATTGGAGGTTTTCAATTTGTTGTGCCTGATGGAATAGTTAGAGGAGCATATGAAATTGTTAAAAACGATGAGGAGGAAACCAACCAAAACTTACTACGTTTAAAATTCTCAAGTAGAAATAGCTCAAAGGATATTAATTTATTAGGAGGTAGAGGTGTAACGGACAACTATGAGAGATTTTCGTTAGGAGGGTTAGATTTTTCAGTAAAATATGGATCCTTAATTTCAGAATTGCCATTTTCAATAAAACTCAATGATTTTATTGCAGAGAAATACCCAGGAACTGAAAAAAGTTACAGTAGTTTCATGAGTAAAATTTCTGTTCAAGAAAACGATACATCCTTTGACTATGATATTTACATGAATAATATCTTAAACCATCAAGGATATCGATTTTTTCAAGCTTCATTTGATCCTGATGAACTTGGTACAATTTTATCTGTTAACAAAGACTTTTACGGTACATTCCTAACATACGTAGGTTATATAATTCTTTACATTAGTTTGTTGACGATTATGTTTTATGGTAGAACCAGATTTAAAGATGTTGCAAAAAGATTGAATAAATTAACAAATAAGAGACTGTCGACTTCTCTCATTTTACTGCTACCAATTTTCATTTTCTCTCAACACAACAATCACAGTCCGAATACTTCAATTCCAGATTCATTGACAAAAAAATTTATTGTTGATGTAAGTCATTCAGATAAATTTGGTCAACTGTTGATTCAAGATTCAGGAGGAAGAATGAAACCAATAAACACTTTTTCATCGGAATTACTTAGAAAAGTTAGCAAATCTGATAAGTTTCAGTCAATGAACTCAGATCAGGTTTTATTATCGATTTTTAGAAACCCATTAGCTTGGTATTCAGAGCCTATTATTTACTTAAAAAGAGGTAATGATAGCCTGAGGTCAATACTTAACATTCCAAAAAATCAAAAGTATGCCGCATTTATGGACTTTTTTGACATGAGAGGAAATTACAGGTTGGCTCCCTATCTTGAGGATGCATACAAATCCTCATTACCCAACCAGTTTGAAAAAGATTTTATTGAATCTGACAGAAAAGTTAATCTCATGTTTTCAGCTCTTGAAGGAGATATATTAAAGATTTTTCCAATTCCTTATGATTCCAATAATAAATGGATTGCTCCAAATGAATCCAAAGAATATTATTTCGAGGAGTTTAAAGATTCATTATTTATAAATAATATTATTCCACTATACTTAAGATCACTTGACTCAGGAATTGCTACCAAAAATTATGCTGATGCCAATCAGCTCCTTGAAAGTATAAAAGGCTATCAAATTAAGTATGCCTCTGATATTATTCCATCAGATGAAAAAATCGAGGCTGAAATACTATATAATAAGTATGACATATTTAGAAACCTGTTCTTATACTATTTTCTCGCAGGTCTGCTTTTTTTCATATTTATTATCCTCAATATTTTTTCCGAGAATAAATTGATCCACAAGATTATGAAATATATTTTCATAATTTTTAGATCTTCAATAGTGATTTTATTTATAGCTCACACACTAGGTTTAATCGCGAGATGGTATATTTCTGGTCATGCCCCTTGGGGAGATGCATACGAATCGATGATTTATGTAGCATGGGCAACTATGGGTATTGGACTTCTTTTTATTAAGAAATCAGATTTGACACTTGCGTCAACTTCCTTTGTTACGTCCATGATTTTGATGATAGCACATTGGAATTGGATGGATCCATCAATAGCAAATTTAGTTCCTGTTTTAAACAGTTATTGGTTAATGATTCACGTCTCTGTTATTGTTGGGAGTTATGGTCCATTTGCTTTGTCTATGATTTTGGGTTTTGTATCACTGCTTTTAATAGTTTTTATTACAAGCTCGAACAAAGAAAAAATCAAAAACCAACTCTCTGAACTTACTATGATAAATGAGTTGTCAGTCACGGTTGGCTTGATAATGCTAACAATCGGAAACTTTCTGGGGGGAATGTGGGCTAATGAGAGTTGGGGTAGATATTGGGGTTGGGACCCAAAAGAAACCTGGGCTCTAATAAGTATCTTAGTTTATGCTTTTATTCTTCACATGAGATTAATACCTAAACTTCGTGGTAAATGGTTATTTAACTTGATGACAATTTTAGCATTCGCCAGTATTGTGATGACATACTTTGGGGTAAACTTTTATTTGGTAGGATTGCATTCATATGCATCGGGAGACAAAGTAATAACCCCAAACTTCGTTTACTGGAGTATTTTCATAGTATTTGTTCTAGCAGTAATGTCAAGATACAAATTTGTCAGATATCTCAAGAAATAATTTTTGGAATTATATTTGATCAATAAATATGAGTATGAGATTTTTTATTTTGATTTTCTTCCTTACCAATTATACTTATTCGCAAGTAGAAAGTAGCAATAGAAAAATTGACTTACCACCACCTGCTAAGAAAACCTTGATTCCACCTGTGACCAAGCAGAACCCTAACTCTTTTACTATTTCAAAAAATTCCAGCAATCCTCAAAAATCCATCATGGAACAAGACACTGAATACTTTGCGGATCCAGGAAAAAAATATCTGAAAAGATTAAAAGTTGAAGAAGACAAAAGAAACCCAAACGAATATTTAGGTGATGCTTACCTTGGCGATGTATCAACAGTTTCTGAAAAAGCCAATATTGTATGCAGAGACTTTGAATACATGGATGGCGATCGTGTCTCTATTCTAGTTAATGATGAAGTTATAGTTGAAAATCTAACCCTAACATATGAGTTTCGTGGTATAAATTTAAAATTGAAAGAGGGATTTAATAAAATTGATTTTGTTGCATTAAATCAAGGTTCATCTGGACCAAATACTGCTGAATTACGAATTTATGATGATTCCGAAAACTTATTATCTGCTAACCAATGGAATTTAGCTACTGGTTCAACTGCTACTCTGATTATTGTTAAAAAATAGTTCTAAAACTTTTCTAAAAGTTCAGATTGTTTTTTTATTGATTTGACAAACTCACTTTTAAGATTTTTAACCAAATCTTTAACACTTGGACAGTCAGTAATACTTGTTACACCTTGACCTGCAGACCATATTGTCTTCCAAGCTTTGGCCTCGGCCTCTGCAGCACTTAATTCCTTACCAAAATCAATTTTCTTGGTGTTTTTCCACATTTCTTCGGTAATTCCCATTGCTTCTAGGCTTGGTTTTAAAAAATTAGCATTGACTCCGGATACAGCTGCAGTATATACAATATCATTGGCATCAGAATTTATAATCATTTCCTTGTAACCGTCATCAGCTAGACTCTCTTGAGTATTTATAAATCGAGTTCCCATATATGCAAAATCAGCCCCCATTTGCAAGGCAGCAGCAGCATCTAAACCAGTACTAATACAGCCTGATAATATTATTGTTTTATTAAAAACTTTCTTGACTTCTGAAATTAATGACATCGGGTTAAGTGTTCCTCCATGTCCACCAGCCCCTGCTGAAACAAGAATCAATCCATCCACACCAGCTTCGGATGCTTTTTCAGCATGTCTTTTTTTAATAATATCATGATATACCAATCCTCCATATGAATGAACAGCCCCCACAAGTTGTGAAACAGCCCCAAGTGAAGTTATCACAATTGGTACTTTATGCTTTACACAAATTTTTAAATCTGCACGAATTCGTGGATTTGTATTGTGAACGATAAGATTCACACCAAACGGTGCGGCTTTCTTACCTGTTTCTTTCTCAAAATTAGAAAGTTCCTCTTTTATTTGGATCACCCATTTTTCAAACCCCTCGGTAGTTCTGTGGTTTAGAGCTGGAAAAGTTCCTACAATTCCGTTTTTACAACACTCAATAACCAATTTTGGACCAGAAATTAAAAAAAGAGGTGCAGCAATAATAGGGATCGAAAGATCATTGTAAAAACTTGGTTTACTCATATTATGGTTTTTTCCACCTTGGTTTTCTTTTTTCCCGAAGGGATTCAATGCCTTCAATGAAATCATCAGATTCTTTTAATTTTTGTAATTCATCATTTAATTTACCAATGATTTTTTTATTCACATAAATTTTTTCAAAAGATTTTAACCCGCTAGCGATGGCATTGGGAGATTTACTTATTATTGTATTAATCCAATCGCGTATACTTTCTTCAATATTGTTGTCATTTATTTCATCAATCACATTCATATTTAAACAATCTTTAGCATCCACTGACAAGCCGCGTAAACACCAGTCCAATGCTTTTTTTGCTGGCATTAATTTTATTAGTGCATCCATTACCTGGAATGGAAATAAGCCTCTATCAACCTCTGGAAGACAAAGTTTGACGTTTGATTTAGAAAGAACATAATTACAGCACAGTATCAGCAAAACCCCTCCTCCGTAGGCGTCTCCTTCCACTACAGCAAGTTTGGGTTTGTGAAGATGATTAAAAACATTAGAAAGTGCATTTGTAATATTATTTTCTTTAAAATCATACAAGTCTAATCCTGCGCAGAAAACATTCCCAGTTGACTTGTATACAACAGCTCTTACTGAATCGTTCTCATTTGCATAATCAGTACAACTCATTAATTCTTTTAACATTTCAGAGTTAATTGCGTTTTTTTTGTCTGGACGATTTAAAATAATTTCAAGGACAAAATTATTTTCTCTAACAATTAAATATTTATAATTTTCAAAATCACTCATATTAATTTACATTCTAAAAGTACCAAATGAATCACTTCCCTTTATATCTTCTTTATAAATAATCTCAATACATAATCTCAGATATTCCCTTGTTTTTCTTGGGTCAATTACTGAGTCATCCATTACGTTTGACGTTGTATGCCAAATTGATGCCTTTTTCTCTGAATCAGCAATCAATATTTTTTTTTCTCTGCTTAGCTTGCGTTTATCAATTTTTTTGTTCGCTTTTAAAGCTGAGTTAAGTTTTATAATTTCCATGACACCAGCTAGTTGTTCAGCACCCATAACACCAGATTTTACATTTGGATAAGAGAACAAAAATCTAGGATTAAATGATCTTCCACACATTGCATAATTTCCAGCACCGTAAGAATTTCCAACAAGTAGTGTAATGTGAGGGACTTCACTTCCAGCAACAGCGTGAATTAATTGGGATCCGTGATTTATTATTCCATTTTGTTCATGTCTCTTGCCAACCATGAATCCTGTTGTATTTTGGATAAACAACAATGGAATATCTGACTTATTGGCAAGTTGAATAAATTGAGTAGCTTTCTTAGCAGATTCACTGAAAATAACCCCATTGCTGGCTAGAATTCCAATCTTTTTGTTATTAATCTTTGACCAACCACAAACCAATGTAGGACCATAATTTTCCTTGAACTCAAAAAACTCAGAATTATCTACAAATCTTACAATTAAATCTCTAATATCAAATGGTGTTTTTAGGTTGGATGGTATAATCCCTAAAATTTCATTTTTATCAAATTTTGGTGGATTAACATCTTCAAATTTATTGTGTTTTTTATCCCTTATATTAAACTCTACAATTTTTCTAGCCATTTTAATAGCTTCATCTTCTGACCCTGCTAGAAAATCTGAAACGCCAGAAATGTTACTATGCATTTTTGCACCACCTAATTCTTCTTCATTGGATTCCTCATTTGTTGCCATTTTAACTAGGGGAGGGCCTGCTAAAAAAACTTTTGCTTGATCATCTTGCATTATGGTATAATCAGACATGCCAGGAAAATAAGCACCACCTGCAGTTGCATTTCCAAATACTATTGAAATCGTTTGAATACCATTTTTACTTCTAGATGACATTTCTTTAAATATCTTACCATAATTGTTAAATACAGTATCCTGATCCGGTAAATTAGCACCCCCGCTTTCAACTAGATTTATTGTTGTTAGTTTATTTTCTTTAGCTATTTCGCATAAGCGAAGGTTTTTTAGGCTTGTTGCGTAATCAACTACACCACCTTTCTTTGTCCCAATATTTGCATTTATAATGCATAGTTTTCTAGAGACAAAACCAATTCCACAAATAGTTGTACCACCTGGACCAAAACCATTTTCATGATTTAGTCCTGCCAGGGGCATCAGTTCTACAAATGGACTATCTGGGTCGATAAGTTTCTTTATCTTTTCGTTAGCCAGAGATTTACCCCTTTTTTTTGCTCTTTCAAGTGCAATTTCTGAACCTAAAATCTTTGTATTATTTAGGTGATTATTTAGCTCATCAACAAGTTGTAACATTGCCTTTTTATTGGACTTAAATGATGCACTCCTGTTGTTAATCGATGATTTAAATGAATCCATAAACATCTACTAAGATAGCTAATATATCAGTAAATTATGAATGAACTAGGCGTTATAAATTATCTCAAAAATAAATTACTATATTTAAATTTATGAGTGATAAATTTTATGACTTTCCATTTTATAAATGGGAAAAAGAAAAAGCAAATGATCCATTTTTAAGACAACCTTTTGGTGATAATTGGGAGGAGTATACATGGGCTGAGGTTGGAATAATGGCTAGAAAATTAGCAACAGCTATCAAAAAATACAATTTTCCAGCAAAGTCACATATTGGTTTGATTTCAAAAAATTGTCGTGAGTGGGTCATAGCAGACCTTGCAATCATGATGTCAGGTCATATTTCTGTCCCTTTCTTTCCAACTTTAAAATCATATGAGCTCAATAATCTAATAGATTTTGGAGAAGTTAAATTACTTTTTGCTGGAAAATTAGAGAATTGGGATGAACAAGTAAATGGTGTTAAAAATGTTCCATTGATATCTTTTCCAACTTATGAAAACCATTCTGAAGTTAAAAATTCAGTGAAGTGGGAGGATATAATGAATGAAAATGAACCTATGAATGAAGATTATTATCCTGAAATGGACGACATATGGACAATAATTTTCACCTCTGGAACTACTGGTGATCCTAAGGGAGCTGTATTGGACTATCGAACTGTTTTTTTAACAAAGATTATTATTGAAAGTGAAGTTAATCCTCTTGCTGTTGATAAAAATGGTAACAACACATTCATTTCGTATATGCCTTTGAATCACATATTTGAAAGGGTAGTTATAGAATTTTCATGTTTAAGATACGGTGGAACCATATCATTTGTTGAATCACTAGAAACCTTCGGAAAAAATCTTTCTGATGTTCAACCAACTACATTCGCTGGGGTACCAAGGATATACAACAAATTCAGAGAAAAGGTTTTGGAAAAAATGCCACAAAATAGGTTAGACATCCTACTCAAAATACCATTTTTATCAGGCATCATAAAGAAAAAAATTAAAAAATCATTGGGTTGGTCAAGAGCTAATGCAGTAGTGAGTGGTGCTGCATTTTTGCCGCAAGTATTGATTGATTGGTATAAAACATTAGATGTTAATATTCTCAATGGATATGGAATGACTGAAAATTGTTGTGTATGTTCCTATTTAGATACAATTAATTTAGAAGGGAAGGGTTCTGTCGGAATCCCCTGGGATGCAGTTGATATAAAGATTGGTGAGGAAGGTGAAATCTGGACTAAAAGCCCATATCTGTTAAAGGAATATTATAAAAATAAAGAACTTACTGATGAAGTAATGAAAGATGGCTGGTTTAACACAGGTGATAAGGGTTATTTGGATGATAAAGGTTATCTATTTATTACTGGAAGGGTAAAAGATATTTTCAAAACATCAAAAGGCAAATACATCGAGCCATCTGTGATTGAAGCTGAGTTTGAGAAAGCCAATTTATTTCAACAAGTTTGTGTGGTTGGTTTAAATTTACCCCAACCCATTTTATTAGGTGTACCAAACGAATTAGCACTTTCAAACAAGCAGGATACAACCATAAAAATAAATGAGTTTTTAAACAAAATTAATTCTGGAATGGATAACTATAAAAGAATTGAAAAAATTGTTTTTGTAAAGGAGGAATGGACACCAGATAATAACTTAACCACCCCTACACTCAAAATCAAACGTGCGAAAATTGATGAAAGGTTTTCAGATAACTACGAATCTTGGTTCAAAGAAAAAGAGAATGTGCTCTGGGAATAAATCAACTTTATTATAAATTATTAACTTTAAAAAAAAACTAACTAAAAATTATGAAAAAATTTATCTATTCTATTTTTTTTACATTGGCATTCTTGTTTACATTTTCTCAAGAAGCCGAGGTTGAATCCATGGTTACCGCATCTAAAACTGAGCAAAAATTAAATGCTGTGCCTGCCTCCGTTTCAATAATTACTCTTAAAGAAATTGAGGCTAGACCCACCAACAACGTATCTAGACTTTTAGAAAATATAGTTGGGGTATCAGTTGATAAACATGGTGCAAATCTATATAATATTAACCTCAGAGGTGCTAACGATTTATTTACAACCTCAACACTGATTTACAAAGATGGTATTCAGTTAAGTGGTCATGGTTTAAATAATTTCAATTCAGAAAATAGCAGTCTTTCAGGACTTGATCTCGCAAGAATTGAGGTTGTTAGAGGGTCTGTTGGCTCTATTTATGGCCTTGGTGCTGGATCAGGTGTTGTTCAATTCATCTCAAAAAATCCCTTCGATTTTCCTGGTACTTCTGTTCAAGTTTCCTCTGGAGGTCTTGATAATGAAGAATCTGTTATAGCTAAAGGAAGTTGGGATATTTTAAATGTAGCCATGAGACATGCCGTTTCTAATGATGATGGAACTTTTGGTTATAAAATCAATGCAAGATATAGTGAAAATAACGAATTCAAACTTACTGATCAGGCTTATGAATCTCTAGGTCAAAGTAGTGATATATTTGATCCCATTGGTTTTTCACCTACTGGTTATGACACCGGGGGTGATATCATTGATAAAGCACATACTTTCAATGCTGATGCGACTTTTTATTGGAGACCATCAAGTGATTTAGAACTAACAGCTCAGTTGGGTATAACAAATTCCAAAGGTCTTTTTGGAACAAAGCAAAGAGGAGCTGGTTTACGAAATACATCTGATAAATTTTTGAATATTAAAGTTCAGAAAGATAATTTTTCTTTTGCTTACAGCACTACAGACAGTGATGTGCCAGATAATGTAGCTGAGCTAGGTTTTGATTATGGAAGTGGTAGGGCTTACGGTATATCAAGTAAACAATCTCAACTCCAGTTGAATTATGATTTCTCTGTTGAGTCACTTTCTACATTGTTTTCGGTCGGTGTTGAAAGTAAATCCACTGTTTTTAATAGCGGAGGTCGTTTATTTGGTCGTTTTGATAGCGGAGTGGGTGTCAATTCAGTTTCTGGATTAGTAGGAGGCGCTTACGAGAATCTAATTAGCTCTGGTGAAAATCAATACGGAACAGAATACAGGTCATATGGCACATATTTGAGATCCAACACCTCACTTTCTAAAAAGCTAGATTTGGTTTTAGGTGGAAGGTATGATGTTTTTTCTGTACTTGATGAAAGTACATTCTCACCACTTGCAGGTTTGATTTTAAAACCAAATGATAGTTCTTCTTTGAGATTAACTTACAATAGAGCCAACATTGCAGACGATGCACAAACACTGTTTATCGATAGAAATTTTGGACCTACGTGGTTGGTTGGTAATTCAGTTCAACAAACTTTTAGTGATAATCCAGTTGTAAATTGGAGAATACCGGGTTATGCCCAATTATCAGCAGCCAATCCGTTTCATAGTTCAGGAATGTTTCTTGATTTAGATACCATGTATTTGGGAGCTATGTTGGGAGGTCAATTCAATGCCTTCATTGGAACACCATTTCAGCTGTTTTTGCCATATTTGACAAGTTCAAGTACATTCCAAGCTTTGGCTGCATTAAATCCTATAGCAACACCAGTTCTAAATAGAAATCAGGATCTGGATTCAAGTGACCTTTCCAAAATTTCAACTGAAACAACGTATGAGTTTGGTTACAGTGGAAAAGCAGGTAAAAAATTCTCATTTTCTGTAGATATTTACAAAACAAAAAAAGAAAATTTCAAGGCACTTCAAATAATTAGTCCTGAGGCTGGTTTACCGAATATTGTTGCGGAAATGCAAGGATATTTGTCCTCTGTATATTCAGCTGACTGGGGTCCTTTTATTGGACCATTGCTAGCAAGTGTTGTTTCAAGTACTTTGGCACCATTTTCATTAAATCCTCAGTTGGGTGTAATTAATACTGAGCAAACACCAGAGGCATGGTATGGAGGATTAAATTGGGGTTTCAAAAATTACGGTGAAGTCGAATATTGGGGAGCTGACATTGCTGCCAAATATGATATTCATAGCGATTTATCAGTTTTTGCAAATTATTCTTGGCTTGATAAAACTTATTGGGATGAGTTGGATTTGGGTGAAGAGATTGGTTCAGGTAAAACATTCAACTTAAATACACCAAAACATAGAATCAGAACGGGAATACAATATTACCCCTCTGAAGGATTTTATGGTGGTTTAACCATAAAGTTTGATGATCATATACAAAATTCCCTAAGTGGACCGTACTCTTTTGTTTCACAAGGATCAGGAAAAAAGAATATTGTAGATGCTAACATTGGATACAAGTTTAGTCAAAAAGTGTCAGTTGATGTTGACTTGCAAAATTTGACTAATGACAGATACTTTACGTATGCACCATTGCCTGAAATTGGTTTTCAAACCATGGCAACACTGACATATAAGTTTTAGTCAACCAAGTATATTAAGTTTTTGAAGAGCAACTTTAAGTTGCTCTTCTTTTTTTATAAATTCGTATTAAATTTAAAAAGATGAGAAATTTTATTTTATTAGTGGTAGTTTCCATTTTTACGTTTTCTTGTGATGTTCCTGCTAAGCAAGAGGCGGAAATGGAAAGAGCACCAGGTTTTTTAAGAGCTGGTGGAGAGCAAATTAATGCAACCGATGCTAGTCCTGAAAATTTAGATCTTTGGGACAAATATATTGATGCTCATAACAATCGTGATTTAGACCTTATAGCAAGTATGAATATTGATTCCACACAGATGGGAAATTTTAGAATCTTAGCACCAAATGGTCAAGTTATAAGGGGATCAGATACTCAAATTGAGTTCCTAAAAGGATGGTTTGAAGCTGAAAATCCAACATGGCGTACCTATTTTTCTTATTCAATGAAACTAGAGGGACAAAATGGAGAATGGGTAATTTCTGGAGCTGAGGTCAAAAAGACTGTGGATGGAAAAGAAGTGACTACTTATGATGTAGCTGATGTTTATATTGAAAACGGTAAAATTGGTGCTTTTTGGGTATACCAAAGAGCTGCTGTTCCAACAGAGTGAATAACAACTAATTTTTTAAATATTGGGAGACATTTGTCTCCCTTTTTTCTAACTTGAGGGAATGGATAGAAATTCATCACTAGATGATTTTATCAATTACTTAGAAAATAGGATTGATAAGGGCGATTATAAAAACTCTGTTCATAAAATAACTTTTATGACAACCATACATGTCATAAAAAAAATAATTGGAGAAAAATAAATTATGAAAAAACTGTTACTATTTACTATATCATTTCTTGTTTTTATGGCATGTGAAAATGATAATCAGTTAAAATACTTGAATAAAGATTTAGATGTTGAGAAAAGATTAGATGATCTTATGAAAAGAATGACACTGGAAGAAAAAGTTGCTCAGATGACTCAGTTTGTTGGCTTGAACTACATAACGGATGCAGACAGAAACATGTCAGCTGAAGAAATCCTGAACAGTGATAGTCGTGCATCATATCCGGGTCTACTAAAAAGAGATATTGCTAAAATGGTTAGTGAAGGAAAAATAGGTTCTTTTTTGCACGTCCTGACACTAAAAGAGGCAAATAGGCTCCAAGAATTAGCTCAAAAGTCTAGGCTTAAAATACCATTATTAATTGGTATTGATGCAATACATGGTAATGGTATGGTCGCAGGGACTACAGTTTATCCCTCTCCGATTTCATTGGCTTCTACATTTGATGAAAAAATTGCAAATCAAATTGGTAAAGAGACAGCTATTGAGGTCAGAGCTCATGGATCACATTGGTCTTTTACACCAAACGTTGACGTCTTGAGAGATCCAAGATGGGGTAGAGTGGGTGAAACCTTTGGTGAAGATCCATATCTCGTTGGAAACTTTGGCGTCGAGATGATAAAAGGTTTACAATCTGATGATTTTTCAGGATTTGATCATGTCATTGCTTGTGCAAAACATTTTGCTGCTGGATCAGAGCCAGTTAATGGATTAAACGTTTCACCAATGGATATTTCTGAAAGAACTTTAAGGGAAATATATTTAAAACCATTTAAAAGAGCAGTAGATGCAGGTGTTTACTCTGTGATGGCTGCACACAATGAAATAAATGGAATTCCATCTCACATGCACAAAGAATTATTAACTGATGTGATGAGAGATGAGTTTAAATTTGATGGATTTTATGTCAGTGACTGGCTAGATATCAACAGGATCAATAGTTTACATAGAATAGCTAAAGACTTTAAAGAAGCTATATTTTTTGCTGTTGATGCTGGGATGGATATGAATATGCATGGACCAAACTTTTTGGAAAATGTTATAAAACTTGTTGAAGAAGGAAAGCTCAGTCAAGAAAGAATTGACTTTTCTGCAAGAAAAATCCTTTATGCCAAATTTAAATTGGGGCTTTTTGAAAATCCATTTGTTGATCCTAACGATATTCAAAATAAAGTTTTCACAGAAGAACATTTAAAAACTGCACTTAATGCTGCAAGAAAGTCAGTAGTGCTTTTAAAAAATGATGGGATATTACCAATTACTAAGAAAAGAGGAAAAAACATATTAGTCACAGGTCCAAATGCGAATAACCACTCTGTTTTGGGGGACTGGGTTTGGGCACAACCCGAAGATAAGGTTACTACTATATTTGAGGGTATTAGTAAACTTGGTAAAAGTAAGGGCTACAATGTTGATTTTTATGATTCCAATGAAGACATAAGGTCTATTACAGATAGAGACATTAATCGAACTATAAATTATGCAAGAAATTATGATCAAATAGTAGTAGTTGTGGGAGATAATTCTCAGCGAAATCTCAAATCAAAGAGAACTGCGGGAGAAAATATGGGTAGAGCAAATTTAAATTTAGCAGGAAAACAACTTCAGCTTGTCAAAAAACTAAGACAAATTAATAAAGATGTTATCGTAGTTTATGTTAATGGAAAACCAATTGCTGAACCATGGATTGATGAAAATATTTCGGGAGTAATTGAATCATGGGAATCAGGCAGTACAGCTGGTACTGCTGTTGCTGAGGTTCTTTTTGGAGATGTAAACCCTGGCGGGAAATTACCACTGACATTTCCAAGAAGTGTAGGTCAATTACAAATGATTTATAATCACAAGCCATCACAATATTTTCACAAGTATGCATTTGAAAAAGTAACCCCATTATATCCTTTTGGACATGGCTTGAGTTATTCAAACTTTGAATATTCAGGGTTTGAAGTGAATGAGGTTGTCAATGAGAATATTTCCATTTCTGTTAATGTGAAAAATGACAGTGATATCGATGGTGAGGAGGTTGTTCAGCTTTACTTTAGAGACTCATACAGCAGTGTAACCAGACCGGTAAAAGAATTGGTTCGTTATGAGAGAGTTTTTATTAAAGCAGGTGAATCAGTATCTGTTGATTTTGATGTTGAAATACAAGATTTGGCATTTTACGATATCAACATGAACTATTGTGTCGAGGAGGGTGAGTTTGAATTCATGGTTGGGGGTTCATCAGATAATAAACACCTTATTTCAAAAAAAATTCAAGTGAACAATAGATACGAATTCTAGTTAGTCAATCATAATTAATAAAATTTTGCTTAAAAATTAGTTGTTTTACTAAAAATAACTATAAAAAATTAACAAACTGATAATTGGAAGATAAATTATAAAATTATTTTAACCAAAGTCACTGGATATATTTTCTTTTATACCCTCCAAATGTTTAAAATAATCAAAATCTTTACTGTTGTAGATTAGTATAGAAATTTGACCACCATTCGATTGGCTTGGATTGTGAAGTAAAACATCAATTTTAAGATCACCCTTTGTCAGTGTGAAAACCAAATCAATTGATTTTTCATCACTAAAAAAACCTTCACTAATGGTGTATTCTCCCCTGATTAGTTTTTTGTGACTATCGTTTTGCTCACTACTTCTCTTATCATTTATGGACATCGGCTCTCTAATTTGGTCAGAGTATCCGACAGAACTTAAAAAATCTAAAATACCTTTAAGACTTTCTTTATAGTTATTCAAATTGCCAGCTTCTGAGCTAAACAATTTTACACCAATCAATCCATCTTTGGGTGTGTAGTAAAGTTTACCAAACAGCTCAACTTCAATTATTGAAACGGTTTGAAACTTACTACTCAGATTTGGATCACCAAGTCTATCTCCCGGGCCCAATTGTTGATTTAATTTTCCTTCTCCGACACCATCCCAGCCTCTAGGATCGTTTTGTAAACTAAATTTGTGATTAACACCTGGAAATGTGATGTTGTAATATTTGCTGTACTTATTGGTTTCATATTCATTAGTTGCGTCTTCCCTAGTCATCCCATTGTAAAAACCACCATATAACTTGGTATTCAAAATTATTTCGTTAAGTTCTTTAAGAACAGGGTTTTCTTGTTTCTGGCCATAACAAATATTTGTAATGATTAGTAAAGAAAAGATTTGAATTAGTAGTTTCATATTCTGTTATAAATATACTAAATGTATGAAAATCATAGAAATGATTGATTAAAAAACATTACAATTAGAATTCAATTCCAGTTCTATTTAATAGTAGGTCAATGGGTGCATTTAAATTTTTATTATGATCATCGATTAACTCTTTTATTTTTTCAATAACCTCAGGATATTGATTTGCAATGTTAAATTTTTCTGAAGGATCATTGTTTAAATTATATAACAAGGGCTTGTCTAAAATTTTCTTCTCATTTCTTCTCACATAACCTCTGGCATTGTAGTGATTACTTCCATTGTAATCATACGCACCTTGTGTAATAAAATGCGCTTTGAAATCATTAAGTCTCGCTGCATAAATTTCCCTCTGTCTATAAAATAGGATTGATTTCCTTTGGCTACTGACGTGATTTGTTAGGGTCTTTTTCATGCTTACCCCATCAATTATTCTATCATTAATATTATCTATTCCAGCAAAATCCAAAAAAGTAGGGAATATGTCCAGTGTTGAGCCTAAATCGCTAATGGTACCAGGCTTTATAGAGCCCCCCCAAAAAAGTCCAGGTACTCTTTGTCCACCTTCCCATGTTGTCCCTTTCCCTTCCTTTAAAAGTCCAGCCGATCCTCCATGAGTATCATATGGAAGCCATGGACCGTTGTCTGATGTAAATACAACTATTGTGTTTTTATGTAGATTTTCATCAATGAGTTTTTTCATTATTCTACCCATATTAAAATCTATTTCTTCAATAACATCACCGTACAGACCTGCTTTACTTTTTCCATAAAAATTTTCAGATGCGTATAGTGGGGTATGAGGCATGCTATGAGCTAGGTATATAAAGAAATTGTCATTTTTATTTTTATCAATAAAATCAATTGTCTTGTCTGTAAATCTTTTTGTTATTGTCTTTTGATTTGCAGGTCTTTCAGTAATCTGAGTGTTTTCAATAATTGGTACATTGTAATTGTCAGAATTTATATCATCAGACTGATATTGTTCCCAATAATTCTTTCCTGGACAGCAAGTAACACCATTAATCATATTCATGTCGTTGGAATAGGGTATACCAAAATAATAATCAAAACCATGATTAGTTGGCAAGTATTCTTTCTTATGACCCAAGTGCCACTTACCAATTGCGGCTGTTTTATAACCATTTTCTCTTAATTTTTCGGCAATTGTAATTTCATTTGCGGGTAGTCCAAATTCAGAGTCTGGAAACAAAACTCTATGTTCTTTTCCAATCATACCATTTCTAATCGGTAACCTCCCTGTCAAAAGTGCAGCTCTGCTGGGCGTACAGACACTTGAGGCTGAATAAAACTGAGTCCATTTCTGACCCTCACTTGCCATAATGTCAAGATTTGGTGTTCTTATGGTAGGATGACCATAACTAGCAATATCACCATAACCCATATCATCAACAAATACAATAATGAAGTTTTTATTTTCTACTACATTATCACAAGAAATAAGTATAAAACAGAATAGTAAAAAAACCTTTTTCAAAGTCTCAAGATAAAAAAAAGAGGCGAATTTGATTCGCCTCTTTTAGTTTATATTAAAAAATTATTTTTAATTAAATGATCCATAATCTTTTAATATCCTTAAGCTGTAGTGATTTAGGATTTTAGTCTCACCTTTAGTCTGATGATATTCTGTCCATTCGTCTATTTTTTTTTCACCCTCCACTTTTGCCATTATCAGTTCACCCAGATTATCTGCTCCAAGAGCAACCCAGTGTGTTGCTGTACCATCTCTGTTAACACCCATTGGAGCACCAACATCATAAGTCCCATAAACAACCATTCCTCCATTATAAGAATCTTCAGTGTCTTCGATAAGTTTAGCAAACGCAGCTAACCATTTTACTGGATTGGAAACTTCAAGGTCATAGATCTGAATGTAAGGTTTTGTTACAGGGTTTACACCATTTGATCCTAATATTCTTCCTGTGTATATAGGTCCTCGACTTTCAACAAGTGGATCTAGATCACTCATGTGTTTAGCCCATTGTTCTCTGGTTTTTGATTCAACCAGACCCCAGTTTTCAGTATCTCCAAAACGTACTAGTCTGTGTGAACCATCAACATTTCCTCTATCCATTCTTTCTAAGTAAGCACCTCCTGATTTAAACTCAACTCCTTCAAAAAAATCATCATAGGCAGCTGCGATTTCACCTTCGTTACTTCTGTCAGCATTGAAGTAATAAACAGTAAATGATGGTGTTTGAGAAAATGAAACAGTGAGAAACAAAGTAAATATTATTAACATTATTGTATTCTTCATATTTTGATTTTTAAATTAATAATTGAAGTTAGTTATTACATTCTCATTATTCAATATCCATTATTATTAAATCATTAATTAATAGAAAAATTAAATTTTTCTTAATCTAAGACTTTATTATTTACATTATTTTTAAAAAATATTAATTTATTATGAAAAAACTAAACATTAAATATTTTGCTGTGTTAATAATATTATTCATTGTTGGATGTGAAGCACCAACTGTTGGGTACAACACATATGAGTGGGGTAAAGATTACAAATATTCCCTGGGCTCCGAGGAAAGTATAGAGATTGCCATGACTTTTGACAAAGCATGGAATGATCGTGATTTTGAAAAAATGACTCAGTTGGCATCAGACTCAATCAAATTTTACTTTGGAAATGGAGTCCAAAGAGATTTTGAATACGTAAAAAGTTCAGCCATGACTCAAGACTCAGTTAGGGCAGCTAACGGATCGTCTGTTGATGCTGATCTTAAACATGTTTATTCTCTTGTTTTAAACCCTAATAATGGATGGGAGCAGGTTAAGTCACACGTTGTCTACACATTTACTGATTCTTTAGGTAATATAAATAGATGGAGACAATTTGAAAGATTTGCTGTCAAAGACGGAAAAGTGCAAAGGTATGCTGGATCATGGCAAGACATTCCTGAAGAAACAGAATAAATTAAAGATATGAAACAATCAATTCTACTTATATTAAGTGTCTTTTTATTTTTTACATCATGCGGTGACATCCCTTTTGATACATCAGAAAGAGGAGGTTTTATGATGGCAACTGATGAAAAGACAATAATTATCGAAAAACTTGCAAAAGCCTACACAGAAGGTAACTTTGATATTGCTAAAGATTACTTTTCAGACGATGGTGTTCATTATGTAAACAACGATGAGTACAATAATGATGAAATTATTGCAGGGTATAATTTTCATTCGCTTCTATATGATGAAATGGAACATTTGACACCTTGGGTGACTACAATGTATTACAACGATGGTAGTATTTACACAAATCAGTGGGCTGAATGGACTGGAAAATCAAAAATAACGGGTGAAGTTCAAACAAATAATTTCCATTGCTGGTGGAAGTGGGAAGGTGATAAAATCATTTCTACAGCATGTTATTTTGATACAACAGATATTGATAAAGAAGCAGCTATGTATGCTGAGCAAAACCAATAATATCTTTTTACTCTAATAAAAAAGGGATCAAACAAAGCGTGTTTGTTCCCTTTTTTTGTGACCTCGGCAGGATTCAAACCTGCAACCTTCTGAGCCGTAATCAGATGCACTATTCAGTTATGCTACGAGGCCTTTGTTCTTGCGAATTTATTACATTTATACGTATGAAAAAATTTGCAATAATATTATTAATCATCTCTTTAAATATTCACGGACAAAAAAAAGTTTTAAACCACAAAGACTTTGATATTTGGAACAGAATTCAAAATTCACAAATTAGTTCAAGTGGTGAGTTTATAATGTATTCACTGCAAAGAGGTGAGAAGGATAGTTTTTTAAAAATAAAAGACAAAAATGCTAATTTAATTTTTGAACATGATCGTGCTGAAAATGGAGTTTTTTCATACAATTCTAAATTTGCAATTTTTACAATTAAAGAGTGGAATGACACAATCACAGAGTTGAAAAGAAGAAAAGTCAAAAAGGATAAAATGCCAATGGATTCTCTCGGAATATTTAATTTACAAACTAAATCACTGGTTAAAATATCAAATATAAAATCTTATAAAAATCCAGAAAAGTGGTCAGGATATCTTGCATATACTTATGATTTAACAAACGAACAAACAAAAGACACCATAAAACAAAAGAAAATAAATAAAAAATCAAGTTCAAAAAATGGATTCCCACTCATTATTAGAAACTTAGAGACTGAAAAGGAGGATACTATTCCATTCGTGCTAGATTACACATTTTCAAAAGGAGAAAAATTTATTTCATATGTAACTAGTGGTGAAAAGAATTCAACAAAACCTGGAGTCTACATTAAAGATTTGAGTAATAATACCACAAAACATGTTTACGAATCACATGTTAAAACAAAATATCATAAACTTGAATTAAGTGATAGCGGAAAACATTTGGCATTTGTTGTTGATACTGATTCTACAAAAGCATATGAAAGAAATAAGGAACTATATACTTGGAATCAAAAAAATGATTTAAAATTAATTCTTGACAGGAATAATTCACCAGATGGCTATCAGGTTTCACCTGATGGTCAAATCAATTTTTCAGATGATGAAACCAAGCTTTATTTTGGTTTAGCATTACCAGAAATTTATCAAGATACATTACTGCTCAGGGACGAAATTGTTGATGTTGAAGTATGGACTTATGACGAGCCCAGATTGTATACAATTCAAGAGATGCAATTAAATAATGACAGAAAAAAGTCATTCAAATCCGTTTATCATATAAACGATGAAAAAGTAATTCAAATAGCAACCAAAGAATTTCCAAATTCAATAACGTCTGAAAATGGAAACAATAATTATGCATTGATAAGTAATCCTGAACCATATCAGCTTAGTTCTCAATGGACCGCACTCTTTTCAAAACATGATTTGGCTGTTAGGAATATAAATAATGGTGATTCTAAAATTATAATTAAAGGCAATCCTAGTGCTGCCAGACTAAGCCCCAGTGGAAATTACGCATATGGTTATAATCAAGTTGATAGCACATGGTATACTTACAATCTCAAAACATCAAAATACATTGAATTAACAAAAGGTAAGTTATTTTATAATGAACTGAGTGATTATCCAAATTACCCAAGTTCATATGGGTCCGCAGGGTGGACCAAAAATGACAACACTATTCTTGTTTATGACCGTTACGACATATGGGAAATTAATCCAGAAAATAGAAAAATTAAACGTCTTACTAATGGTCGTGAATCAAAAACATCTTACAGGCTTCTTAAATTAAATAATGATGTTGAATTTATTGATACCTCAGAAAAATTATTGATGCTCACATTTAATGAAACAACAAAAAATTCAGGTTATTTTGAATTTAATCATAAAAAAAGCGAAGGTAAACAGCTTATGGATGGCCCTTACAGATATTCTTCCCCAAAAAAGGCTAGGTCAAGTGATGACATAATTTACACCAGACAATCTTTTATTGAATATCCAGACATTAGATTGTCAAAATTAGGGTTTGAATCTGATAAGTTAATTAGTAATGCTAATCCACAACAAGTTGATTATAATTGGGGAACATCAGAACTGGTTACTTGGTCATCATTAGATGGCATGCAATTATCTGGAATATTGATAAAACCAGAGAATTTTGATCCATCAAAACAATATCCAATGATAGTAAACTTCTATGAAAAAAGTTCTAATGGTTTGCACACTCATAGAGCTCCAAATCCGGGCAGGTCATCAATTAATTATAGTTTTTATACAAGCAGAGGTTATTTGATTTTCAACCCTGATGTGTATTACAGAGTAGGTTACCCAGGCGAAAGTGCTTTTAACTGTGTCATTCCTGGAATTACTTCATTAATTGAAAAAGGATTTGTAGACAAAAATAATATTGGAGTACAAGGTCACAGCTGGGGGGGGTATCAAGTTGCATATTTGGTTACAAAAACAGATATTTTTAAAGCAGCTGAGTCAGGAGCACCTGTTGTTAACATGGTAAGTGCATATGGGGGAATTAGATGGGATACTGGCCTGAGTAGGCAATTTCAATATGAACATACGCAAAGTAGGTTAGGGGGTAGTCCTTGGGAATACCCTCAAAGATATTTTGAAAACTCACCAATTTATAACATTGATAAAATAAATACACCTCTATTGATCATGCATAATGATAAAGATGGGCATGTCCCATGGTATCAGGGTATTGAGTTTTTTATGAGTCTACGACGTCTTTCAAAACCATCTTGGTTGTTAAACTATAATGATGCAAGGCATTGGCCACTAAAAATGAAAAACAGAAAGGATTTTAATATCAGGATGCAACAGTTCTTTGATCATTATTTAAAGGGTGAAAATAAGCCAGTTTGGATGGTTAGGGGTGTCCCTGCAATGGAAAAAGGCATTAACCAAGGATATGATTTGGTAAAATGATAAATTTCTGAAAAAGTAGTTAAATTTTAAAGTTTAAAAACAAAAAGAAAACTAATATTGCTAGGTATAAATTGAGTGAAAACTTCAATTCCTTTTCTTTAAATAAGTATTGGTATAGGAGTTGAGTGATCAATCCAGTCATAAACCATCCAGTATAATTTGATAATGGCACAATTGAGTTTTTAAACTCCCAAAAGTCAAGTATTGGTGCAACTGGTTCAATAAAAAAGTCGATAAAAAGCATTAAGATTGAGCCAAGAAGAATAGATAGTATTTTACTTCCTTTTGAAATGTAGCTTGAAATACTTCCTGAAATTACTGTTAAAATCACCCAGTTCATTCCAATTAAAATAGGAACTCCAAACAATTTGGGTCCAAGGTTTTTCCCGTATGAATATTCACCAAACAATAACCCATAGTTTACACCAAGAAACTCAACTAATATCCCAGTACAAAAAATTAAAATTATAGATAATAGTTCTACTCTTTTAAGTTTAATTTGGTTCACCATAAGAAGCAGGCTGGTTAGAAATAAATTTATTGGCGTAAAGGAGGCAAAAAAAATAAAATCATAAAATAATAGCCCAAGCAATCCTGAAATATGAACAAGCCATATTAAAAATATGGAGAAATATGTTTTATTAATTTTCAATTAGCTCTGATATAATTTTAGATGATAATATACATAATGGAATTCCTCCCCCAGGATGAACGCTTCCTCCACAAAAGAATACATTTTTTAATTTTCTTGAAAAATTCGGATGTCTGAGAAATGATGAAAACATATCATTGCTGGATGTACCATATAGAGATCCTAAATATGAGTTTGTGTTTTTGTCTAAGTCAAGAGGGCTGTAAATTTTCTCTTTGATCAAATTATCATTGATATTGATCTTTAAAATCTTTTCTAGTTTTCCTATTATATTTTTTTTCAAAATTTTAATCTCAGAATCCCAGCTTTGATTTACGTTGTGAGGTGCATTAACCATAACAAACCAGTTTTCTGAATTCTTTGGTGCATCACTTTTTACGTCTTTTGATGTAATATTTACATAAATAGTGGGGTCATTATATAGTTCTTTTTTTTCAAAAATTGATTTAAACTCACTTTTATAATCAGATGCAAAAAAGATGTTATGTAGGTCTAAATCTGTATTTGTATTTTTCATACACCAATAAAAAATTACTGCTGAGCTAGATCTTTCTGACTTGAGAGATGAGTGACTGATCTCATTTCCCAAAAGTTTATCATAAAAATGATGAGTGTCTACATTAGAAATTACATAATCTGCTTCAATTCTTTTTTTATTATTAATCTCTATGTATTTAATCTTTTTATTATCTACTTTAAGTTTTGTTATTTCACTATTGAAATTAAATTTAACACCAATTTTATTTGCTAACTTGTATAGGCTTTTGGCTATTTCGTGCATTCCACCAACAGGAATATATGTACCGTAATGGTTTTCTAGATGTTGAATTAGACTCATCATTCCAGGCGTTTTGTATGGGGAGGAACCATTGTAAGTTGCGTACCTATTGAAGATTTGTACTAAATATTTATTTTTTAACTCATCTTGATTGACCTTATTAAGTGTTTTGTTTATTTGAAAGAAATTAATTCTAAAAAGTGCTTTAATCGTATCTATATTCAAATAGGTAGAAAGTTTGTGTAGTGATTTATTTAAGAATATTTTTTCTGTGAGATTGTATTTTATTTGAGCTTTGTTAAGATATTTTTTAACGACCTGCCCTGAAATATTAAATTCTTTTTCAACTTCATTAAAAAATTTATTCTTATCAGAATATGCTGTAAATTTTTTTCCGTCATTCCAAAAATATTTACAGTGAATTTTTTTCTTTTTATAGTTGAAGAAATTTCTAGGATTTTCATCACAAATGCTAAACAGCTCATCAACTAAATGAGGCATTGTAAATAGTGATGGTCCTGCGTCAAATCTAAAATCTCCTAATTTAAAAGTACTTAACTTTCCACCAGGAAATTCATTTTTCTCGAACACATCAACATCAAAGCCCTTCCTTTTTAGCCTGATTGCTGAACATATCCCCCCAATTCCGGATCCAATAATTGCTACTTTCATATTTAAAAGTTTTGCGTTTTGATTTCTGTTATCTCAAATCTTGCGAAAAGATCTTCACTGTACCATTTCCTTTCTTTTGTTTTTTTTATGATTTCTGAGTGTGCCCTATTTTTGTAAGCAAAATCGCTAATAGATTTATGATTTTTCCACACACTAAATGTTGCTTGAGACAATAAAGGTAATTCGCCAATTCCCTTGTAGAATTCAACACCGTCAGCATTTTTTATTGCATCCGATGCAGAAGATACATTTAGCCAAAAGTCAATTTGTTTACTTAGCTTGATTTTTCCTCTGGTTATTACACCAATTTTATTTTCTTTTTTGGTTTCTCTGGTTTCATTGACTTTAAACGGGTTTTCGTTGTCCCATAAACCGTTCGAGAATATTGGTTCCATTATGTAATCTATCCTTTTTTTTGCTCTTTTCTTAATTTCTTTTGCATGATTACTACTCTCAATAAATTCATTTAAAAATTCTGATTTTTTCCATACACACAATAAAGAATAAACACTAAGATCAGGATAAATAAATCCACCTTTACCGCCGGTTCCAAGCATTTTATAGAATGACACTTTATCATTGTTTGAAAAATATTTTTTCGCTTCAACCATTTGTTTGAATGCCCAAAATTTATTTGATTCAAAATGAAAAAAAGATATGGATACTGCCATCAGTTAATCATATCAAAATTAGTGCAATTCTTTCAATTTAAAATATAATATATTTGTTGACTAATTAATTTTTTTGAAAAAACAATACGATTTTATTTTTTGCGGATATGGTCTTTCCTCCTCTGTAATTTTATATAAGATGTCAAAAATTAATTATTATCTGAGTAAGAAAATTTTAATAATTGAAAGTACTAAAGAGGATGTCAATAAAACATGGTGTTTTTGGGATAGTAATGACTCAAAATGGAACAGCTTTTTATCTAAAAAGTGGTCAGAAATAAATTTTAAAAGCTCCAACGTCAGTTTAGATTTTAAATTGGATAATATGACTTATAATATGATAAAAAGTAAGGATTTTTTTAAAACTATAAAAAAATCTATCGAATCCAAATTGAATGTTGAAACATTGTATGACGAAGTTTTATCTGTTGATCATGAGCCAAAAAATGTTAAAGTAAAGACAAAGAATCATTCTTTTACAGCTAGTAAAGTTTTTAATAGTATACCAAATTTTACACCTTACAAAAAGAATTCAGACTTAAAAATGTTATTACAACATTTTAAAGGCTGGACAATAAAAACAAAGAATAAATATTTTGATGATAAAAAGGCAACAATAATGGATTTTAGCATCGATCAAAAAAATGAGACTCGTTTCTTTTATATTCTTCCTGTTAGCTCAAATGAAGCTTTGATTGAATACACACTTTTTTCAAAAAAAGAATTGAGTGATTTTGAATATGATCAAGAAATCTCAAATTACCTAAAAGGTAAAGGTATATCAGATTATAAGATAACAAGTAACGAGAAAGGAGTTATCCCGATGACCTGCTTTGATTACTCAAAATATAATACCAAAAATCTAATAAATATTGGTACATCGGGGGGGTGGACCAAGCCCTCAACAGGTTACACTTTTAAATTTATTGATAAAAAATCAAGTCAACTGTTAATCTTTATGGAAGAGAGTGATGATTTTAGAAAGTTTAACAAGAAGACAAGATTTTGGTATTATGACAGAATATTTTTGGATGTTTTATATTATCAAAATCATCTTGGATCACACTTGTTTGAAAGGCTTTTTAAAAATAATAAGATTGAAAAGATCTTCAAGTTCCTTGATAATGAATCTAGTTTAATTGATGATTTAAAAATCACTTTATCTTTCCCAAAATTTCTATTCACAAAGACTTTTTTCAAAACTTTATTTAAGCATTAAAAAAAATAAAAATTACGATATCCTTATTTTTTGCATTATATAATGTGAATTTATTAAAAAATAATACCGTATTTTATTAATTCAATAATTTTAAGTATATTTATGTCAGGTCCCGTGTAGACTGGGATTTATAATATAGTCGCGGGTGGAGAGAACGCATCCTGAAAAATCGTTACATATATTTTAATTTTAAAATGAATGTATGAAAACTTCAGACCTAACTATTCAAAAACAACTAACTTATAGAGGTGTTAAATACAATCCAAATAAAATTTCTAGAGATAATCAAAAATCATCTAGTAATTTTGGGGTATACAGAGGAGTAAAATTTGCTCTTTAAACAAATAATTATAATAGATTTTAGATTGAGGCTCTAGTTTTTTAGAGCCTTTTTTTTAATGTTAATCCCCAAACATTTTGATAACATAATCGCTATTCTCAGTTTTATAACCCCGATACATTCCAGGCGAATTAAATTCCATCATAACGCCACCATTTTTATCAATGCCAATTACGCCACCAGTAGCTCCCATTTTACCAACTTTATCGAAAATTGAAATTTTTGCAGCTTCTTCCAAAGTTTTGTTTTGATATTCCATCATCGCTGATATATCATATGCAACTACATTTCTAATAAAAAATTCTCCCCATCCGGTAGCAGAAACTCCACATGTTTTGTTATTTGCATAAGTACCAGCTCCGATAACTGGAACATCCCCAATTCTATTCCATTTTTTATTCATCATCCCACCTGTAGAGGTCCCAGCTGTTATATTTCCTGATTTATCTAGAGCAACACATCCTACCGTTCCATATTTGTTCTCTTTTATTTTTCTAATTTGATTTAATTGGTTTTTGGTGATAAAGTAATTGTTATTAACTGTTTCTAATCCAATCTCTTTTGCAAAATTTTCTGCACCCTCACCTGATAAAAACACATGATTTGATTTTTCCATTACGGCACGAGCGGCTGAAATAGGGTTTTTAATTGTTTTTAATGTTGCAACTGCACCAGCGTTCAGGTCATTCCCTGTCATTATAGATGCATCCATTTCTACAGTCTCCTCATTGGTTAACACGGAGCCTTTGCCAGCGTTGAATAATTCGGAATCTTCAAGAATTTTAATTGTTTTTTCAACAGCATCAATGCTACTGCCTCCATTCTCTAAAATAGAATATCCGACTTCGAGGGCTTCTCTTAACTTATCTTCGTATTTTTTTTGTAATTCTTTTGGTGTATTCTCTCTAATGACTGTCCCAGCCCCTCCGTGAATAACAATTGCATAATCGTTTATTGATTTTTCACATGAAAAAAAAAGAATGACAGGTATTAATTTTAGGTACTTTTTCATAAAGAGTTTTTTGTTACTAAATACCTGTACCCAATAATTAGCAGCTGAATTTTGGATGCTTTGCTCAAGTTAAGCCCTTTTTTTGAGTAACTCGGAAGTATTATTTTATTCAATTTAGCCAATAATTGGTATATGCTTTTCATTATCATCGCAATATACAATTCATGTATTATCTTAGCAAAACTTATGTTGACTCAACTGTTTTTTTTGATACTAGGCTTAATAATGCTTGTTCTTGGCAGTAATTATTTATTAAAATCTTCAGTAGACCTGTCATTGAAATATAATATATCAAAAGTAGTTATTGGTCTTACAGTTGTTTCAATTGCCACCTCTGCACCAGAGCTTTTAATCAGCATTAGTTCAGTTTTAAAAAACTCCAGTGATATTGCCATATCTAATGTAATAGGTTCAAATATTGCAAATTTTGGACTTGTCCTTGGTTTGGCGCTTTTCTTCTCAAAGATCAAAATCTCGAAGGATATAATTAATCAAGATTGGAATTTTCTTATGATAGTGAGTGTAATATTTACTTTTTTTGCTCTGTCAAAATCTGAAGTTGGTAGGATAGAGGGAGGAATTCTATTCACACTATTGATTTTATCACTTATATATGTTTTTAAGAAATCAAAAGACGATCAAAGCGAAAAGAAAATAATTCATAAATCAAATGTAAAACTAATACTAACAATATTTGTATCAAGCATCATGCTTTATTTAGGTTCTGAATTTTTTGTAGAATCATCCATTTATTTTGCAGATTATTTTGGTGTTTCTGAACGAATAATTGGATTAACAATTGTTGCAATTGGAACTAGTCTACCAGAGGTTGTTACAACATTAGTTGCAGTATTTAAGAAAGAGTTGGATATTTCTATCGGAAACATTATTGGATCAAATATTTTTAATATTTTGGCTGTTGTTGGATTAACATCAATCGTTAAACCATTGGAAATCACTAGCAAGGAGAATCTTAAGTTCGATATATCTGTCATGTTCGTTTTTATGTTGCTTCTATTTCTTTTTTACTCATTATCAAAAACTAAAATTTTAGGAAGAACCAATGGCATTATTTTACTATTGTCATTTCTGATGTATTACATTCTGATACTTTAAAAAAAACACCCCGAATAGGGGTGTTATTATAAACAAATATGAGTTGAACCTTATACTTTAGCTGATTTCACAGTTTTGATAATCCTAGCAGCAATTTTATAAGGATCACCATTTGACGCAGGCCTTCTGTCTTCGAGCCAACCTTTGTAACCTTTTTCAACAGTTATAATTGGAATTCTTATTGAAGCACCTCGATCAGAAACACCATAACTAAACTCAGTAATGGACTGCGTTTCGTGATCACCTGTTAACCTTTGGTCATTAAATGCACCATAAACTGCAATATGCTCATCAACAACTGGTCTAAAGGCTTCACAAATTTTTTCATATGTTTCTTTAGAACCACAAGTTCTCAATGTACTGTTTGAAAAGTTTGCGTGCATACCCGAACCATTCCAATCAGTAGCACCAAGTGGTTTTGGATGATATTCAATTGCAAGACCATATTCTTCTGCTAATCTTTCAAGAAAATAACGAGCTACCCAAATTTCGTCGCCAGCTTTTGCAGCTCCTTTTGCAAAAATTTGGAACTCCCATTGACCTGCAGCAACTTCAGCATTAGTACCCTCAATATTGATTCCTGCATCAATGCAAATATCTAAATGTCTATCCATTATTTCCCTACCAAATGCATTTTTACCACCTACGGAACAATAAAATTGGCCCTGTGGTGTCTGATCTTTTGGAAAGCCTAATGGCAGATTTGTTTCTGGATCCCACAAGAAATACTCTTGTTCAAAACCAAACCAAAAATCATCATCATCATCATCAATGGTAGCTCTACCGTTCGATTCGTGCGGTGAACCATCAGGACTTAAGACTTCATTCATGACAATAAATGCATTTTTTCTAACAGGATCAGGATATATAGCTACAGGTTTTAATAAACAATCAGAAGATCCTCCTGGTGCTTGCTGAGTCGAACTACCGTCAAAAGCCCAAATAGGGCAATCCTCTAATTTTCCGCTAAAATCAGATACAACTTTTGTTTTACCTCGGAGGCTTTGGGTTGGTTTGTATCCATCCAACCACAAATATTCAAGTTTAGATTTACTCATAATAGATTTTTTAGATATCTAAATGTATAGTTATTTTTAAAAAAATATTGATACTAAATATCAAATTTTTCTGTTTTTATGAACATCATAATTTAAGTACTTAAAAATTATTTTTTTAGTAGAAAATTCGTGTAAAATAAGTCTTTTTGTCAATAGTAATTAACAAAAAAATTAAAGTAAATTTTTAGTAAAAACAATAACCACTATCTTTGAATAATTAATAATCTTTTGGATATCAATAACAAATATGATCGCAGGGGTGTTTCATTTAACAAAAAAGATGTCCATGACGCTATCAAAAATATAGATAAGGGTCTATTTCCGAACTCATTTTGTAAAATAATTCCTGATATAATCAATAATGATGATGAAATGTGTCTAATAATGCATGCAGATGGTGCTGGTACAAAATCTTCACTGGCCTATGCATATTGGAAAGAAACAAATGATCTGTCTGTTTGGAAAGGAATTTCTCAAGATTCATTGATTATGAATATTGATGATCTTATATGCGTAGGAGCGACAAAAAATATAGTTGTCTCCTCAACAATTGGAAGGAATAAAAAATTAATACCTGGTAATGTTTTAAAAGAAATTATTGAAGGAAATGAAGAAATAATTAAATTACTCAACTCTTTTAATTTAAATATCATTTCATCAGGGGGAGAAACAGCTGATGTTGGGGATTTGGTGAAAACAATAATTGTCGATAGTACAGTTTTTACAAGGATGAAAAGGGATGATGTTATAGAGAACAATATCAAGAGTGGTAATGTAATTGTTGGGCTTGCATCATATGGTAAATCATCATATGAAAAAGAATATAATGGGGGAATGGGGAGTAATGGGTTAACATCAGCCAGACATGATGTCTTTAGCAATGTATACAAAAAAAAATATCCAGAAACATATGATGAGAACTTGCCTGAAGATTTAATATATACTGGATCGAAAAAATTTACTGATACTGTTGATGGGGTTGAATTGAATGCTGGTAAATTAGTTTTGTCACCAACGAGAACCTATGCACCAGTACTTGATAAAATTTTTGATGAGGTTGGTAGAGATTGCATAAATGGTATTATACATTGTAGTGGTGGTGCACAAACCAAAGTTTTAAATTTTGTTGAAAATTTACATATTATAAAGGATAATTTATTTGATGTTCCACCTCTTTTTAAAATGATTCAAAAAGAGTCTAAGACAAAGTGGAGAGAAATGTATCAAGTCTTTAACATGGGACATCGCATGGAAATATATGTTGATGAAAAATTTGCAAATAATATAATATCCATTTCAAAAAGTTTTAATGTTGATGCCAAAGTAATCGGAAAAGTTGAGAAAAGTAACACAAAAAAACTATCTATATTAACTGAGGAGGGCGAATTTATTTATTGATGTTAGAGAAATTAAAAATATTAGAACAAAAATTTAACGAAATCTCTGATTTAATTATTAAACCTGATGTAATAGCAGATCAAAAAAAATACATCAAAATCAGTAAAGAGTATAAAGATTTGAAAGAAATCATTGATAAAAAAAATGAATATAAAAATGTATTAAAAAATATAGATGAGGCAAATCTTATTATCAAAAATGAAACTGATAAAGAAATGCTTGAACTGGCTAACTCTGAAATGGTAGTTTACAAAGAAAATTTAGTTGTACTGGAGGAAGAGTTAAAAATTTTGTTGATCCCCAAAGACCCTGATGATGCAAAAAATATTGTAATGGAATTGAGAGCTGGAACTGGGGGAGATGAGGCAAGTATCTTTGCAGGTGATTTGTTTAGAATGTACTCAAAGTATGCTGAAAAACAGGGTTGGAAAGTCAATCTTGTTGATTTTAATGAAGGAACTGCAGGCGGCTACAAAGAGATAATTTTTGAAATTAATGGTGAAAACGTTTATGGAACTATGAAATTTGAGTCTGGTGTACACAGGGTTCAGAGAGTTCCACAAACAGAAACACAAGGTAGAGTTCATACCTCTGCATCTACAGTTATGGTACTACCCGAAGCTGAGGAATTTGATGTTGATTTGGACATGCAAGATGTTAGAATTGAAAGAACAACATCAACAGGTCCAGGTGGGCAATCTGTTAATACAACATATTCTGCAATTAAACTGCATCACGAACCTACAGGAATTATTGTAAGTTGCCAAGATCAAAAATCACAACATAAAAATCTTGAAAAAGCACTTAAAGTTCTAAGATCGAGATTGTATGAATTGGAGATGAATAAAAGAAAAGAGGAGGATTCTCAAAAGAGGAATTTAATGGTATCTTCTGGAGATCGTTCCGCCAAGATAAGAACTTACAATTATCCACAAGGAAGAGTTACAGACCACAGAATAAATTTAACTTTATATGATTTACAAAATATTGTTAATGGAGATATAGATAAACTTATTGAGGAACTCAAACTTCATAATAATATCCAATTAATGAATAATGACAATCGATGAAATTAAGTCAACTTGAAAATAATATAAAAAATAAAAAGTCATTTCTGTGTCTAGGTCTTGATACTGATATTGACAAAATCCCAAAACATTTGTTCGATAATTCTGACCCCGTATTTGAATTCAATAAAGTTTTAATTGATGAATTAAATAAAAAAATTGTAGCAGTTAAACTCAATACTGCTTTCTATGAGAGCAGGGGTGCTGAAGGTTGGACATCAATGAAAAAGACCATAAATTATCTTAATAAATATTATCCTGAATTGTTTACAATTGCAGATGCCAAAAGAGGAGATATTGGAAATACATCAAAAATGTATGCCAAGGCTTTTTTTGAGAATTTAAACTTTGATTCAATAACCTTATCGCCTTATATGGGTATGGATACAGTCTTGGAGTTTATGGATTATGATGAAAAATATCCAATAATTCTTGCTCTAACATCAAATAAAGGAGCAGAAGATTTTCAAATACCAAACAATCTTTACGAGTCGGTTATTACTAAATCTATGAGTCTAAAAAGAGCAAAAAAAATAATGTTTGTGGTTGGTGCAACAAAATCTGATTTTCTGAAACATCTGAGAAATATTTTGCCTGATAATTTTTTGCTGTTACCCGGAGTTGGCGCTCAAGGTGGAAATATATCGGAAGTTATCAACAGCTGTACAAATTCAGAAAATAAAAAAATATTGATCAATGTATCGAGATCAATAATTTATGCAGGAAACGATGAAAATTTTGTTTTGGAGGCTGCGAAAAAAGTTGATGAACTTAATAACTCGTTTAATTTCAAATAAAAAGGACTGTTACCGGGAAGTAACAGCCCTTTATAATTAGAAAAAATTAAAACAACTAACTAAAAATTATAAATTTTCTAATTATTTTATGCTGAAATCAGCATATGCTCCTGTACCATGTTCTGCAATGTCAAGACCTTCTGCTTCTTCAGCTTCAGATACCCTAAGACCAACTAATGCTTTTATCAATAGTACAATTATAGCAGCTCCAACGCAACAGAATATACCTGCTAATCCGATTACGGCAGCTTGAATAGCGATTTGTGTTCCGCTAGCTAATCCACCAAATATACCAACTGCTAAAGTACCCCAAATACCACAAAATAAGTGAACAGGGATGGCTCCAACAGGGTCATCCAATTTTGCCTTATCCAACAATGCAACTCCACCTAGAACGATAGGACCAGCAATTGCTCCAATTGCGATTGCTTCTGCTGGTGACATTTGATCAGCACCAGCTGTAATTCCAACCAATCCACCAAGGACTCCATTCATAAACATTGTGATGTCTAAAGTACCGTATACTCCTTTAGCAGTTAAAGCACAAGCAATACCACCGGCTGCTGCTGCTAAGCATGTAGTTACTAATGTTAGGGAAGTTAATGCTGGGTCAGCAGATAATACTGATCCTCCATTAAATCCAAACCATCCTAACCAAAGGATTAATACACCAGCTGCAGAGAGAGGTAAGTTTGAACCAGGAATCGCTACTGGATTTCCATCTTTATCAAATTTACCTTTTCTAGCACCCAAGAAGTATATGATGATTAAAGCTCCCCAACCACCAACAGAGTGAACCAAAGTAGAGCCTGCGAAATCATAGAAACCTAATTCAGAGGCCCATCCGCCTCCCCATTGCCAAGAACCGACAATTGGATAAATAATAGCAACATACAATGAGGCTATCAATATGAATGAGAATATCTTAATTCTTTCAGCAACAGCACCTGAGATGATTGTAGCGGCAGTAGCAGCGAACATAGCTTGGAATAAAAAGTCAGTCCAGTATGTGTAGCCTCCGTCAGCATAGGTTAACTGATCGTAACCTTCACCTGGATCAATGAAAGGCCCAGCAAAGCCAACTGTTCCACCCATGACAAAGTCGCCAGGATACATTAGATTGAATCCTACCAGGTAGTATATAAGGATACCTGCAGTGATTACAAAAAAGTTTTTAAACAATATGTTGACGGTATTTTTTTGTCTTGTCAATCCAATTTCTAGGAAAGAGAATCCTAGGTGCATGAAAAATACAAGAAACGTACATACCATCATCCATACGTTGTTTGTAGTTAATAATTCCATAATAATTTATTTATAAGTTATTGTTTGTGATTAGAAACTAAAACCAAAGACTAAAAATGCAGCTTCTGCATCAGGATTGTAGATAAATGATCCAAACACTGGTAAAGCATACTCTTCTGAAATTTTAATATCTTTTTCACCACTGAATGATAAATTAACGAGTCCACTCTCTCCCCCTGCGTAGAAAGCATCAGCTCCATCACTTCCAAAACCTACTGCAACTCCAACGGGACCAACAGGAAATCCTGCTTCAACATATAGAGCCTCAAGGTCTGTGAAATATCCAACAGTCAAGTCAATTGGTCCTAGGCTGGCAGAACCGCTAACTTCAATGTCTCCGTCAAACACACCGCCAGCTGCGTATGTTCCATCAGCACCTGGAAACGAGTAATTTGTAACAGTTACAGCAAGTGGACCAAAATCATAAGAAACCCAAAGGTCTAATTCATTCCCACTAGCATCATCATTAAGACCAAAGCTTCCCCAGATTCCACCAGTAAGGTTACCAGCACCTAACTCCATCCAAGGTTGAACGTGAGGACCAGTACCAAATTGAGTACCTCTCCAAACATAAGAACTGACAACATCAGCCCCAAAGTCTTGGGATTTAACTTCTTGTGCTGGAGTAAAACAAAAGATTAAACTTACCAGCAATAAATTGTATTTAATAAGTGTTTTCATAATTATAATTATTTTAATTAGTTAAAAGTATTTTTTTTATCGAATCTGTAATGTTAATAAGTCTTTGATTGCTATATTTTTACGGATCCGATATTTTCATTGATGAAAATCTATCTAATTCATAAAAATCTGGGCTTTAAATTTTAAATATGGTATTTGTTTGTGATTAAAACCTTGTTTTACAAGTATTTACTGATTTTTAACCCTATAAAAACAGATAAAATACCTATCAAAACACTAGACAAAACATAAAAAAACAAGTAGTTGTAATGACTATTATTAATTAACACTAAACTTTCTTGACTAAAGGATGAAAAAGTGGTAAAGCCACCACAAAAACCTATTGTAAACATTATTACTAATGATGAGTCAGAGTTGGAGTTTTTGATTGACCAACCAAGAGCCAAGCCAATTAATAAGCAGCCTATTAAATTTGTTACAAGGGTAGGATAGGGGAAATTGAATTTTTTAAAATAAGCTATTTGAGAAATCAAGTATCTGCAAACTGAACCAAATCCACCACCCACAAAAATTAAAAGGATATTTTTAATCATTTACCATTTTTTTTAAAAATAAAAGAAGTGAAAAAAAAACGATGAAACCAATTAAGACCCAATGAACACCTCTGTATGTATTTTTAAGGAACTTTATATCTTTCCGATACATGTAAGTAATTATGATTGAAAATGCTATTACAAAAAAAATAGCAAAAATCATTTGACCCGAAGAAAACATTATACTGTATGTATATTTATCTTGAACCTAAGCTAGTCCAATCATCTATATCCTTAACTTCCCATTCAGAATCAGATGAGCTTGTCCCTGCTGAATTTTCCCAATTGGTGTTTCCTTTATTGACAGAGGCTTTTCTAACTAGGGTGTGATCTTTCGTTGCCCCTGAAACTCCAGCAACATTCCATCCGGCTGGACCAGGGTCAGAACTTTCAACACCAATGACATCTAAGACAACTGTAAAACTTCCTGAGGAGTCTTTTCCAAATATTCCAATAGCATCGTTTCCATTGTAATGAACAGGACTTTCGTAAGGAAGAGATAAATCAGCCTTATTTAATATCGATTGATCAGCAGCATCTGTTGAAATAATATATACAGAATTTGACGCCAAAGTTCCAGTCAAAGAAAGTTCTCTTTCTCCATTATCTCCCCAAGCAGTACCATTATTTGTACCTTTTATTAGGTAATTGGATAAATCAACAGATGTTGAACTTGCATTGTATATTTCAACATATTTGTTGTTGCTGGATCCTTCAGCATATTCAGAAAAATATAGGTTGACTACCTCATTATTGGAGTTGCCTCCATTGTTTGAGCTATCATCACCACCATCACTACAAGAAACAAACGATATAATTAATAGAATAATGAATATTTTTTTCATCAAAAAGATACTTTAATCAATCGTGTGTGTTCCAAGGTATGTCCAAGTGTTGTTGTCATATACTATCCATTCTGAGTTGGTTGCATCAGTTCCTCTTGAATTATCCCAATTTGAATTTCCCTTCTTTATGCTTGGCTTTCTTACAAGCGTGTGGTCTTTTGTAGCATTGTTAGTTCCAGCAACATCCCAACCAGATCCAGGATCACCTTGCCAATCTCCAAGAACGTCTACAACTGTGAAATTAGATTTTGTTCCTTTCACGAGTTTATAGCCATCGTCACCGTTGGATAAATAACGATGTGTGTGATTTGCTTTGGCCGTAATGGAGGCATCAGCGCGATCGTCAGCAATGATGTAAACTCCTCCCGCAGCAATTTTTGCTCCTGCCGGGAACTCATTCCAATATTCATATTGTCCAGTAGTAGCTGGTGCATTAGCAACACTTGGAAATGCATATTGAGTCAAGTCAACTTCAGCACCAGTTGGATTGTAAATTTCTAAATATTTATTATAGCTTGAACCTTCTGCATATTCACTGATGAATATTGTTGTTTCATCAACTGGATCAGGTGCATCTGGCAAAGTAATGGATACAGTTCCTATGTTGCTGTCGTATTCACCATCGTTGGCTTTGTAGGTAAATGTATCGTTCCCATATGCATTGGCACTGGGCGTGTAGGTAGCAGTGCTCCCACTTAAACTTACTGAACCTTTGGAGGGTTGTCCAACAATTGAAAATGTGATGGTATCTCCCTCTGGGTCAGTTCCTGTTAAGGTAACTGTTATCGCAGAACCGTCAGATGTTGCTGATATATTATCAACAGTAGGAGGGTTGTTCACATTTCCAGTAATTGTAATTGTAATGTTTGCTATGTTACTAACATTATTTTCTTCATCGTATACTCTGTATGTAAAACTATCCGTGCCATTAGTATTGTCGTTTGGCGTGTAAGTTAAAACATCGCCAGAAACCGAACCAGTACCTAAACTTGCATATGATTTAAGTGAATAAATTATGGAATCGCCATCAGGATCTTGTCCCAATAATTTAACACTAATTATTGCTCCTCCGTCAGTTAAACCAGTCACATCCTCAGCGGTTGGGTTTCCATTTTCATCTTTGGAGCAAGAAATAAAAACAAAAATTGATAATATTAATAGAGAGTATAGATTTTTCATTACTTAAATTTTATTTTAACTAAATATATTTTTTTTTTGCAAACAATGGTGTTAATAAATCTTTAATTAATCCACTTTTATGGATTTTTAATTTTTAAACAAAAAATCTAAGAATATCAACAAAATATTCCGCCCTATTATTTTAAATTTATAATTAATCAAAAATTATTTAACATGAAAAAACAATTGAATGCTGTTAAAGATTTCCATGATACATTTGGTTTAAGTTACAATGATTCACCTACCGTTGCTTTAGAAAAAAAAATTATTGAATTAAGATATAATTTAATGAAGGAGGAAAATGAAGAATATATTGAAGCTGCAAGAAATAACGATATCATTGAGGTCGCCGATGCCCTTGGGGATATGCTTTACATTTTATGTGGGACGATAATTGAGCATGGAATGTCTGATATCATTGAGGATGTTTTTGATGAGATTCAAAAAAGCAATATGAGCAAATTAGGAGCAGATGGAAAACCAATTTATCGAGAAGATGGTAAAGTAATGAAAGGTCCAAACTACTTCAAACCAAACTTTACGAAATTTTTTAATTGATTTTGTATTTCCAATTTTCAAACTCGTTGGAAATATTATACTGAATGTTATTTAATTTTTCTTTAAGGAAACTCGATATTGAATTTTTTTCAGAATTGAGCGTATACAATTGATCTCTGTGACCAAACGATTTTATTGGCAAAACCACAACTGCTGTTCCACTTCCAAATATTTCTTTTAAATTTCCTGAATTATGTTCTTTTATTATTTCATCAATAGTAATTTCTCTCTCCAATACGTCAATGTTGTGAAATTCAGCAAGTTCTATAATACTTTTTCTAGTAATTCCGTCCAAAATACTATCACTTGTTGGAGAGGTTATTAATTTATCTCCAATAACAAAGAACAAATTCATAGTGCCCGCTTCTTCAATAGCATTGTGATTGTTTGAGTCAGTCCATATAATCTGTTGAAATCCTTGGTCTAAGGCAAGTTTTGTTGGGTAGAAAGCGGCAGCGTAATTTCCAGCAGCTTTGGCGTAACCAACACCACCTTTGGCAGCTCTGCTGTATTTCTCCTCAACCTTTACGCTAATTTCCATATCACCATAATAAGATTTGCTGGGGCTGCATATAATCATAAAAGTATATTCGTTTGCTTCTGATGCATTAATGGATGGTTCTGATGCAAATACAAAAGGTCTTATATACAGAGCATTTCCAATTCCCTTTTTAACCCATTCAGAGTCAATCTTTACTAATTTTTTTAAACCATCGAAGAATATATTTTCATCAATTTCAGGGATAGCAAGCCGAACTGATGATTTGTTAAACCTTTTAAAATTTTCCTCAGGTCTAAAAAGAAATAATTCATCTTGTTCACTTTTAAAACACTTCATTCCTTCAAAAATTGCTTGTCCGTAGTGAAGAACCCTTGCAGACGGACTAATAGATATATTTTCATATGGTTTTATTTCGCCAGCTGACCATTCACCATTTTTATACTTAGAAATAAACATATGATCAGTAAATATTTTTCCGAATGACAAATTTTCAAAATTTACAGCGTCAATTCTTGATTTCTCAACAAGATTAATTTTCATCTAAAAATATTGTGATGTAAAATTACAAATTAACTTTGTATCAATTCAATCTTGAAATGAAATTTCTAATAACTGGAGGCACTGGACTAATTGGTAAAAGTTTAGTTCAATTATTGATTAAAAAAAATCATGATATTAATATTCTTTCAAGAAGCAGGGGAGAGGACACAAAACGAATAAGATACTATCAATGGAATCCAAAAAATCAAACAATTGATTTTAGTTGTGTTGATGATGTTGATGTTGTTATTAATCTAGCAGGTGAAAATATTTTTGGTTTATGGACAAAATCAAAGAAAAAAAAGATATTGGAATCTAGGCTTAACTCATTGCGGATAATTAAAAAATTATTAAAAAATAAAACCAATAAAATCAAACATGTAATTTCTGCCTCTGCGATTGGTATTTTTCCTAACTCTCGAGAAAATATTTTTGACGAAAATTCAACTCAGAAAGGAAATACCTTTTTGGCTAATGTGGTTAAAGAGTGGGAGAGAGAAATTGAAAGTTTAAGAGCATTCAAAGTTAATGTTACTACGGTTAGAATTGGAATGGTTTTCAGTGAGCTAGGAGGTATCATTAAAGTTTTAAGATTGATTTCAAAGTCCAGATTTTTATCCTTTATTGGAAATGGCAATCAAAAAATTTCATGGATTCATTTGAACGATCTTACAGAACTTTTTTACACAATATCCCAAAAAAATTATTACGGATTAATTCATGCGGTGAACAATAATCCAACAACTATGTTAAATTTAATTACAAATCTGACAAAAAAATATAAGTTTAAGCTTAAGGTATTTATTCCTGATGTAATTTTAAAATCAATTTTTAAAGTACTGTTTCTTAATGATTTTTATGAGGATATAGCCAATTCTAATAAAAATGTTGTGTCTGAAAGAATAAATAAAGTACATCCAAATTTGCAATACACTAGTCTAAAAGATTTATAAAATTTCCATGACATTTTGACAATTTAGATTTGTTGGCAGTAAATTTGAACATTGATAATCCTATGGCACAAAAAAATAAAAAATCAACTTCAAAAAAACCAACGCTAAAAGATCAAATAAAAACATTAAATGATGATCTCGAATCAGAAAAGGATAAATACTTAAGGCTTTTTGCAGAGTTTGAGAATTTTAGAAAAAGAACATCAAAGGAAAGAATCGAGCTTTTTAAAACAGCATCAAAGGAGCTGATGTCTGCATTGTTGCCTGTCCTCGATGACATGGACAGAGCCATGAAGGAGTTCGAGAAAGATAAAAGCGTTGATTACACTGGTTTTAAGTTGATTTACAATAAATTTTATGATACTCTTGTTAGCAATGGATTATCAAAAATTGAAGTGAGTGCAGGAACAATATTTGATGCGGAGAAACATGAGGCTATTACACAAATAAAAGCTCCTACAAAAAAAATGGTTGGTAAAATTATAGATGTTGTCGAAAATGGTTATTTAATTGGAGATAAAATCTTGAGGTATCCCAAAGTCGTAGTTGGAAATTAAGTATGAAAGAGGATTATTATAAAATACTAGGTCTCGATAAAAACGCATCAGACTCTGAAATCAAGAAAGCTTATAGAAAATGCGCAATAAAATATCATCCCGATAAGAATCCAGGCGATAAAAAAGCTGAAGAAAAATTCAAAGAAGCTGCTGAGGCTTATGAAATTTTAGGAAATCCCGAAAAAAGATCTAAATATGATCAATTTGGTCATTCGGCTTTCCAGGGTGGAGGATTTGGTGCTGGTGGTATGGATATGGAAGATATTTTTAGTCAATTTGGTGACATATTTGGAAGTGCTTTTGGTGGTTTTGGTGGCTTCGGTGGTTCAGGTAGGTCTAGAACTTCAAAGGGAACCAATCTTAGAATAAAAGTTTCATTAACAATTGATGAAATAGCTAACGGTACAAACAAAAAAATAAAAGTTAAAAGAAAAGTTCAGGCCCCTGGACTTGAGTATTCTTCATGTCATGTTTGCAATGGTACTGGGCAGGTTACCAAAATAACAAATACAATTTTGGGTAGAATGCAATCAACGTCAATATGCGATAATTGCGGTGGAACTGGGAAGATAGTTACTAAAAAACCCCCTGGCAGTGATGTGAACGGGCAGATTCTAGTAGAAGAAACAGTTGATGTAAAAATTCCAGCTGGAGTGGAAGATGGCATGCAATTGAGAGTTTCTGGAAAGGGGAATGAAGCTGTTTCTGACGGAATTAGTGGAGACTTACTGATACTTATTGACGAAAGAGAGGACCCTAATCTGAAAAGAGAGGGTAATAATCTTCATTATGATTTGTTCATAAGTATGCCTGATGCAGTGTTAGGTTCTAGTAAAGAAATTGATGTTGTTGGGGGCAAGGTTAGAATTAAGTTAGAACCGGGTATCCAATCTGGAAAAATTCTGAGGCTAAAAAATAAAGGCTTAAAATCTTTGAACGGACCCACAGGTGATTTATTGGTTCATGTCAATGTTTGGACACCAAAAACAATGAGTAAAGAGCAAAAAGAATTTTTTGAAAATATGAGAGGTGATGAACATTTTAAACCCAACCCTGATATAAATCAAAAATCTTTTTTTGATAAGGTGAAAGATATGTTTTCTTAAGTTTGTAAAAAAAACAATGCCAAATATCTTAATTGTAGAAGACGAGGAAGCCATCAGAAGAGTCTTAAAGAAAGTTCTCATGGAAGATGATAGTAAAAATAATATCATTGAAGCCATAGATGGATCTGATGCAATATCTAAAATTAAATCTGAAAATCTTGAACTTGTAATTTGTGATATTAAAATGCCTAAAAAAGATGGCATAGATGTTTTAAATTTCTTAAAATCTTTTGATGATAAAATCCCAATTATAATGATTTCTGGTCATGGTGATTTGAAGACTGCAGTGATGGCTATGAGAAAAGGAGCATTTGATTATATTGAAAAACCACCAGATTTAAACAGTTTGTTGTCCTCGGTTAGAGAGTCCTTAAAAAACAAGTTAAAAGTAAAAAAGACCTTAACAAAGTCACCAAAACAATCCAAATATGAAATTATTGGTAAATCCAAAAAAATAGTAGAATTAAAGCATATCATTGAGAAGATTTCACCTACTAATGCAAGAGTAATGATTTTGGGTCCAAATGGGTCTGGTAAGGAGTTGGTTGCTAGACAAATTCACAATAATAGTTTAAGATCCGATGGACCATTTATTGAGGTGAATTGTGCCGCAATCCCCTCAGAGTTAATTGAAAGTGAACTGTTTGGACATCTAAAAGGTTCTTTCACATCTGCTCACAAAGACAGGGTTGGTAAATTTGAGGCGGCTAATAATGGAACAATTTTCCTGGACGAAATTGGAGATATGAGTTTGTCGGCTCAATCAAAAGTATTGCGTGCTATACAAGAAAGTAAAATACAAAAAGTTGGTAGTGAGAAAGACATCTTTGTTGATTCAAGAATCATAGCTGCAACAAATAAAGATTTAAAAATTTTAATTAAAGAAAACAAATTCAGAGAAGACTTATATCACAGAATAGCTGTTATTGAGCTGAATGTACCCAAGTTAGATGACAGGAAGGATGATATAGTTTTTTTGGTTGATCACTTTCTTGATCAGTTATCCAGCTCTAATGAAAATGGAATTTTTACCATGGATTCTAAAGCGATTAAGTTGTTATCCACATATTCATGGAAAGGTAATGTAAGAGAACTTAGAAATGTTGTAGAAAGGTTAACCATTCTTTCTGAAAATAATGATATCACATTAGATGATGTAAAGAAATTTTCTGGAAAAAAGTAATGAGATATATATTGTTTTTTTTTCTGTCTTTAAGTCTTTTCTCCCAAAGCGATGAAGAAATTATTTCCTCAATATTTTCAAAAGCACTCACTGAAAGTAAATCTTATAATTGGCTAGATCACTTATCAAATCAAATTGGTGGAAGGCTTTCGGGATCCCTTGGAGCTCAAAAAGCTGTTGAATGGTCAAAATCTGAACTTGATAAACTTGGATTTGATAAGGTTTATCTTCAACCTGTTATGGTACCTACTTGGATTCGTGGCCCAAAAGAATTTGCCTTAATTGAGACAGAACCAGGCATAACCTTTAATGTTAACATAACTGCTTTAGGCGGTTCTGTGGCTACTCCTTCGGTTGGCTTAAAAGCAAACGTTATTGAGGTTTTTGGTCTAGACGAACTTGAAGCTTTGGGAAAAGATGAAATTGATGGTAAAATTGTTTTTTTTAACAGACCTATGGATCCTAAATACATCAGTACTTTTACCTCATATGGTACTGCTGTTGATCAGAGAGCATTGGGCGCTCTCGAGGCGTCCAAGTATGGTGCCATAGGAGTAATTGTTAGATCAATGACACTCAGGGTTGATGATTATCCACACACTGGGGGACTAACATATGGAAATTTACCATTGAGTAAAAGAATTCCTGCTGCAGCAATCAGTACCAAGGGTGCCAATAAATTAAGTGATTTACTCAAAATAAAACCCAACTTAAAATTCCTTTTTAGACAACAAAGTAAAACCTTAAGAGATTCACAATCCTATAATGTGATAGCGGAAATTAAAGGTTCTGAATTTCCTGATGAGGTCATCCTTGTTGGGGGACATCTAGATTCTTGGGATATTGGTGATGGTGCACATGACGATGGTGCAGGAGTGGTCCATTCCATGGATTTACTTAACATATTTAATAAAATTTCCTACAAACCTAAGCGAACTATCAGAGTTGTTTTATTTATGAATGAAGAAAATGGAGGAAGAGGCTCAAATAAATATAAAGAAATAGCTGATAGAGATGGAATCAATCACATTTTTGCAATTGAATCTGATGCTGGTGGTTTTAGACCTCTTGGTTTTTCTTTTACCTGTAGTGATATTAATTTCTTAAAGATTTTAGAATGGAAAAAGCTTTTTGCCCCATATTATGTTAATGTATTCATTAAGGGTGGGAGTGGAGCAGATATTTCTAATCTAAGAAAACCTAATAATATTTTAGCTGGTTTGAGACCAAACTCACAAAAATATTTTGATTACCATCATAGTGAAATTGATGTTTTTGAAAATGTTAATAAAAGAGAATTAGAACTTGGATCAGCTGCTGTAGCTTCACTTGTTTATTTGTTTGATAAATATGGTGTTCAAAATTAATGTTTGATAAATTAAAAAGCTTAGATGCTGATCTGTTAATCTTCTTAAACAATTTAGGAAGTGAGCAATTTGATTTTTTATGGCTTGTATTAACTAATAAGTATACATGGATTCCCTTTTATTTTTATTTGATATACTTACACTTTAATTTGAAAAAATTAAATCCTAAATCCATTTTTTCATTTTTTTTGATTATTGGATTAATGATTTTATTTACAGATCAATCTAGTAATATTTCCAAACATTATTTTCAAATTTTAAGACCGTGTCACGATGAATCAATTTCTGGGTTAATTAGAATTGTTAAAGAAGGTTGTGGAGGTTTATATGGATTTTTTTCAGCCCATGCTTCCAATTCTTTTGCTATCGCAGGTTTTTTTTATTTTTCAATTACCAATTACTATAAATGGAGAAAATTTCTTTTTTTATGGGCAGCAATAATAGCATTTAGTAGAGTTTACATTGGGGTTCACTTCCCATCAGATGTTGTTATTGGTGGTATTTACGGATTAGCGTCTGGGTATTTAGCATTTATTTTTTACAATTATTTACTGAAAAATCAATTCTTTTTAAGTAAATCAGTATAATTTGATTTAAATTTTTCGATTCGAGGAACCGAAACATTCCAAATATATGGGTTATTTGGGTTTTTTATTTTGTAATCCTGATGATAGCTTTCTGCTAGGTAAAACTTTTCAAATTTTTTAACCTCAGTGACAATTAAAGGATATATCTGTTTATCTAATAACCTTTGTATTTCTTGTTCAATAACTTTTTTTTCTTCATCAACTTCATAAAAAGCAATTGATCTATAATGGGTTCCAACATCAGGACCTTGTCTGTTTAAAGTAGTGGGATCATGTGATGCAAAAAAAACTTCAACAAGCTTTGAAAAACTTATTTGATTAGGTTTGTAAGATACTTTTACACTTTCTGCATGACCGGTTTTTCCAGTTAAAACTTGGCTGTAGGAAGGATTTTTAAGCCATCCCCCCGAATATCCTGATTCCACATTAGTAACACCCTCAAGACTTTCAAAAATTGATTCAACGCACCAAAAACAACCAGATGCAAAATATGCTTGCTTAATTTCATTTTGTCCATATGAAATTGACACTAAGAAAAAAATTAAAATTTGTAGCTTAAATTTCATCAACAATACTCATTATATTTTTTGAAAAACTGCTCCAGTTAAATTTATGTTTTAACTCTTTAAGTTTATCAAAATTAAAATTTTTATCATTTAGTGCATAATTTATTGCTTTGCTCATACTATGAACATTTGATTCACATATATATCCATTACTAGAGTTGATAATTTCACCTATACCACCTGTACCCGTAGTAACAATTTTCTTTTCAAAACTGATTGACAGAGCAGTTACTCCGCTTTGTGATGAAATTTTGTTTGGCTGAATCACTACGTCGGCAACAGAAAACCAATGATTAATCATACTTCCTTCAATATATTTATCAACAATCTTTATGTTTTTTTCAAGTCCTAGCCGATTAATTTGCTTTAAATATTTGTTTTTTTCACTGTAAAATTCACCAACAATTAATAAAATTAAATTTTTATTTGTTTTTGTTAACTCATTCATGGATTCAATTAATAGACCAAGCCCCTTGTATTTTCTGACTAAACCAAAATGTAGTAGGTACTGATTCTTTGAGTCTAAATTTAAAATCTTTAAGGATTTGTTTCGATTTATATTTTTCTTGTTTTCTACCGGATGATACAATTGCTTTATAACTGCGTTGTTGAAATAAATTTTATTCAGAGAGTTTGTCGAATTTTTAGATAAAGTAATCATTGCATCCAATGAGTTTAAATAAAATTTTAGCATTAAGTAGTCTAGAGGAAATCTCTCATGCGGTAAAACATTGTGAATAACTCCAATTTTTTTAACTGTTTTTTCATTAAGTCTGTTAACAATAGCGAAAAGAAAGGAAACTAAAGGGTTCCAGTGTGTTGTTATAATTGTATTAATCTCTTTTTCTCTTATTATTTTGAAAACCTTTCTAATCTCAAAAGGATTATAGAGGTTGAAATTTTCAAAATTTTCATAATTATTTTTTGATTTGTAAAATTGTGATTTTCCTGGAAATAAAAAACTGGGGTAACTTTTTTTAATTGAAAGTACAAATACATTACTAATTTCTTTTAAATGTTTGTAAGTGTTATAATTAAATTCAGAGATACCACCTCTGATTGGGGGATGAGGACCTATAATTAAAATTCTTGGTTTATTCTTCAACTAAAATCCAGTTACCTGAGTTAATAAGATTTTGGGCTTGTTTAAACTTTAAATCTTTTTTTTCACCATTCTGAACATTTTTGACTGTTACACGCTCATTTCTACCTATTTTGCGTTGTTCACGAATAATTGTTTCAACAGTACTTTTATCTTGTGATATATTTGCTCCAATTTCTCTGTTACGTCTAGCTAACTCATCACTATTCAAAACATCTTCTTTACTAGTTTTATAGCTTTGTTGTCTTCTTGCTTGTCTGTCCTCTTTTATTTGATTCGGGTCTCTGCTTGGTAAATCAGCTTTCATCAAAAATGTAAGTATATCTTTATTTAAGTTGTCAATCATTGAGAAAAAAAGTTCTTTAGCTTCAAACTTATATATTAAAAGTGGATCTTTTTGTTCATGAACAGCCAACTGAACAGATTGTCTGAGTTCATCCATTTTTCTCAAATGTGTTTTCCATGTTTCATCAATGATTGCGAGAGTAATATTTTTTTCAAAATCATCAATTAACTCTTTTCCTTTAGAATCATATGCGTTATTTAAATTGGTAACAATGTTCATTGTTTTCTTACCATCAGTGAAGGGAACTACAATTCTCTCGTATTTGTTTTTGGGATTTTCGTATACGTTTTTTATTATTGGAAAAACTTTGTTTACATTTTCTAGGTTTTTTCTCTCATAGTTATCCAAAATCTCTTTGTAAAGTTTGTTAACTAACTTAACCTCATCTTGTGATTCAAAGTCTGTTTTTCCAATTGATGATGTAATTCCGAAATATCGAATCAAATTAAATTCAAATTCTTTGTAATCATTTTTATTTTTCGCATCCAGATATATGCTTTCAGCAGTTTCAAAAATCATATTAGCAACATCGACTTTCAGCCTATTTACATCAAGAGCATTCTTTCTCTTTTTGTAGATAACCTCTCTTTGCATGTTCATTACATCGTCATATTCAAGAAGTCTTTTTCTAATACCAAAGTTGTTTTCTTCTACTTTTTTTTGTGCCCTTTCGATAACTGAATTCATCATTGAATGTTCAAGCACATCCCCTTCTTTATGTCCCATTCTATCCATCATTTTTGATACTCTGTCAGTTCCAAATAACCTCATTAAATTATCTTCAAGCGAAACAAAAAATTGTGAGCTTCCAGGGTCACCTTGTCTACCAGATCTTCCTCGTAATTGTCTATCAACTCTTCTTGAATCATGTCTTTCAGTTCCAATAATCGCTAAACCACCCTTATTTTTAATTTCTTCAGAAATTTTTATGTCGGTTCCACGCCCAGCCATATTAGTAGCGATTGTAACTATTCCACTTTTTCCAGCCTCGGCAACAATATCAGCTTCTTTTTTATGAAGTTTTGCGTTTAAAACATTGTGGTATATTTTTCTTCTTGTTAACATTCTTGAAAGTAATTCTGAAATTTCAACAGAGGTCGTACCTATTAGGACTGGTCTTCCAGAGTTAGATAATTTCGCTACATTTTCAATAACAGCGTTGTATTTCTCTCGTTTAGTTTTGTAAACCAAATCATTTCTGTCATCACGAATTACTGGCTTATTTGTTGGTATTTCTGTTACTTCTAGTTTGTAAATATCCCAAAATTCACCCTCTTCTGTTACTGCTGTTCCTGTCATTCCTGACAGTTTTCTATACATCCTGAAATAATTTTGTAACGTAATAGTTGCAAAAGTTTGTGTAGCATCCTCGATTTTTACATTTTCTTTAGCCTCAATTGCTTGATGTAGACCGTCAGAATATCTTCTACCTTCCATAATTCTCCCGGTTTGCTCATCAACAATCATTACTTTATTGTCCATTAAAACATATTCAATATCCTTTTCAAACAGGGTGTAAGCTTTTAAAAGCTGATTCATTGTATGAATTCTCTGACTTTTTTCATTAAAATCACTGAAAACTCTATCTTTTTTACTTGCCTCTTCCTCATTTGATAAATTTTCATTTTCGATTCTTGATATTTCAGATGATAAATCTGGTAGAATGAAGAAATTAGAGTCATTTACATTTTCAGATAAATGATCAATTCCTTTATCTGTTAATTCAATTTGGTTGTTCTTTTCGTCAATGGTGAAGTATAGGTCAGCATCAACTTTTGGCATTTCCCTATTGTTATCTTGCATATAGAAATTTTCTGTTTTTAAAAGTGTTTGTTTTACACCTTCTTCACTCAAAAATTTTATTAGAGCTTTATTTTTCGGTAATCCGCGATAAGCTTGCAAAAGTTTAAACCCTCCATTTTCTTTATCACCCGAGTAAATTAGTTTTTTTGACTTAGCCAAGATTTGTGTAACAAGCTGTTTTTGAATTTGTACAAGAGAGGAAATCTTTGGTTTTAGAATATCAAACTCATGATCATCACCCTTTGGTACCGGGCCAGAAATAATTAATGGAGTTCTGGCGTCATCAATTAATACAGAATCTACTTCATCCACAATGGCATAACTGTGTTTTCTTTGCACTCTATCTTGCTCTCTGTTTGCCATGTTATCTCGCAAATAATCAAAACCAAATTCGTTATTTGTACCATAAGTTATATCAGCTAAATAAGCGTCTTTTCTTTCCTTTGAATGTGGTTTATATTTATCAATACAATCAATTGTTAATCCATGAAACTCAAAAATTGGAGCCATCCAAGTACAGTCTCTTTTAGCTAAATAATCATTAACCGTAACCAAGTGTACGCCATTTCCAGTTAATGCATTCAGAAAAACGGGTAGTGTTGCAACTAGTGTTTTTCCTTCACCGGTTTGCATTTCTGCTATTTTTCCTTTGTGTAGACCAATTCCCCCAATTAATTGTACATCGTAATGGACCATATCCCATACAATCTTTTTTCCAGCAGCATCCCATGAATTAGTCCAAATTGCCTTTTTACCTTTAATCGTAACATAATTTTTAGTGCTAGAAAGTTTTGCATCCATTTCTGAGCAAGAAACTTCAACGTAATCGTTTGTGGCAAATCTTTTTGCGGTTTCTTTGACAAGCGCAAAAGCAGTAGGTAAAATTTTATCAAGAAATACATCTAGCTGATCTAGATAGTTGTTCTCAATTTTATCAATTTCAATGTAATTTTTTTCATTTTCATCAATATTATTAGATTTAGAAATAACATCTTTTATTTCATCTATTTTATCTTGAAATGGTTTTTTTAATTCTGAAATTTGTTTTTTTAAGTCTGTTTTGATTGACCTTAATTGATCATTGCTAAGCTTTTCTAGGTCAGACTCCTTTTCATGAATTAGCTTTATTATAGGCTCAGCTTCCTTTAAATCTTTTTTTGATTTATTGGGTATAAATACTTTAAGAATAGAATTTAGTAAACTCATCAATTAATTATGATAAATTTAATGAAAAAAGGTCTAGTAGAATAGCAGAATACGATATTAGTATTCTTCCTCGTTCCAAAGATAATCCTCTTGTGTTGGGTAGTCAGGCCAAATGTCTTGAATCGATTCATAAGTTTCGCCCTCTTCATCTTCAATTGCCTGTAGATTTTCTACTACCTCTAGTGGCGCACCAGTCCTAATTGCATAATCAATAAGTTCGTCTTTGTTTGCAGGCCAGGGCGCATCGCTTAGATATTGTGCTAGTTCAAGTGTCCAATACATAAGAATTAATTTTTTTGCAAAAATAATTTTTTTATGCAATAATTTGTTCGTAAAATAACAAAAAATTTATTTTTTCTCTTTCAAGTAGTTAGCACAGTAAAAAGCAGATATTATAATTAAAAAAAATAAACACAGTCGGTAAATGTAATCTCCATACATGGAATAAAATGTTATTGTGTTATTCACTCCAACATTATAATTTATCAGACCCTCTTTTTCATATCCAATTGTTTTAACAATTTCCCCTCTGTAATTTATTACAGAGGATATGCCAGTGTTCGCACTTCTTACTATATTTTTTCTTGTTTCTATGGATCTCAACCTTGCATATGAGAGGTGTTGTTTGTGGCCCTCAGTGTTGTTCCACCAGCCATCATTTGTGACGATTGCCAGTAAATTTGCCCCATTTCTTACATAATCACTCACATATTCACCATAGATGGATTCATAACAAATTATGGGGGCAATATTTGTTCCTTTTTTTGATTTGAATACAGTTCTGTGTTGCTGATATCCCCTGGAGTATGAAAGCCCTCCAAAATCCATTAAAAGGGATCCCAATAATGGTTCTAAAAAACTCTTATAAGGCATTTTTTCTATTCCAACAACAAGTTTGGATTTTTTATATATATCAATTTCATCAGAGATGAATATGGATGCATTGAATAAATCAAGCCATCTATTATTTTCAATTTTGTTGGAATAGCTCTTGACTTTATTTGGGTCATTAAAAACCTCATACAGCTCAATTCCCGCCAAGATTTCGGTGTCATATTTATCTTTTATTCTATTAAGTTTATTAATTAGTGATGAATAGTTAAGTGAGCTAATCAGGGAGCCGTCACTAAAATAGGTTTCCGGTAAAATAACTAAGGAATTTCTGTTTTTTTCATCATGAAGTAGGGATTCTAGGTATTTTACATTTTGCTCATCAGATCTTTTATACTTTTCATTGTATGGGTCTATATTTGGCTGAATTATTACTGATTTAATTTCTTTTTCCTCAATCTCAATGTTTGTGAAAATTATGAGAGAGACAATTATGGGGATTAAAATAATAGCTGATAAATAAATGATGTCTGATTTATAATTATTATTATCAATTAGTTTTTTTTGCAAATTGTAACTAACGAAATTCGATATTAAGATCCATAGACTCCCACCGAATACACCAGTGTACTCATACCATTGTATAATTTTTATGTTTTCAGAAAAAACATTACCTAGATTAAGCCAAGGCCATGAAAAATCCCAATTTAAATGAAATTTTTCAAAACATATCCAGAGAGAAATAAAAAAAATAATGGATAATTTATTGCCTAATCTTTTCCAAATAAATAAAGAAATTAGAACAATTGAGCTCATTAAAAAAGAATTTACGATTATGGCAAATAACATACCTGTCAATGTAGCATGGTAGAGCCAGTGTGTAGTAATGATATTCCAAACCAAAAATGTTACGAATGAGAAGAATGTTAATTTGAAATTATTTTCTGTTTTATTTGATTTTATTAGGTGAATTAATGGTGTAAAGGCAATAAATATCAAAAAATAAAAACCATATGTTGGCCACGATATTCCAAGCATTAAACCAGATAAAATGCTTAAAAAAAAGGAATTTCTGTAATTCAATTAAAACTGATTAATTTAGCAACTTAAATAAAACTAGTAATAACATTTGAAATTAGTTAGCTTATTGCCAAATATTTTAACCATATCTAATGCGGTTTGTGGTGTGTTGTCAATAGTATTTATTGCAGATTATTTGGATCACTCTTTCCCAAAAGAAGTCAGTTACTTTATTGCATTTTTATTAATTGTTGTTGCTTGTGTTTTTGATTTTTTAGACGGGTTTGTAGCTAGACTGACAAATAGTTCATCAAAAATTGGATTACAGCTTGATTCTTTCTCAGATTTAGTATCATTCTCAATTGCCCCTAGTTTTTTGATGTTCGATGTAATGCAAAATAGTGAAAGATTTATGAGTTCAATGATTGAGGAGGGGTCATTGACACCTTATTTTTCGTTTCTGCTAATTCCATTTGCAATGTATAGATTGGCAAGATTTAATGATAGTATTCCAATGATTAATTTTCAGGGATTACCTACACCTGCTGTAGGTTTATTTTTCATGGGTTTACCATTACTGCCAATTGATTTAACGCATACCATTATAATAACACTGATTATCATTTTTTCATTTTTGATGGTAAGCAGTATAAAATTTTATTCAATTAAGATAAACATAAGAGAAAACAGAAGGTTTTTGTTTTTTTTATTGATACTGTATGGAATAATTTCTCTTGGGTTGATAATTGCTAAAATAGATTTATTAAGTTTTTTTAGTATCTCTATTATAATTTATGTGCTTCTTAACCTTGTTTTAGTGATTTTTAGGGCTATTGGTTTTAATCAATCTTAAGGGCGTTTCCTCTTGCTCGATTCTCTCTATCACCAACAAATGAATATTCAAACAAATATCCTTTGTCAGATGTATTGATTATTTTAACAGAAACAGCTTTTTCCTCAGATAGGCTTTTAGGCCTTAACTTTCTTAAAAGATATTCACATTCAGAGACCCAGGTAATTCTTGAGGTATCTATTGATGATCCGAAGAACTCAATTTCAATTGAATCATTCCTTATTGACCTGGAATTATAAACTCCATTTTCTGTTTTGGATTCAAAACTGAACTCTCCATTTTTAAACTGAGAGCAATTTTTTTCAGGAATACCACAAGATAATAGTAGTAAAACAACAAATATTAAAAAAAATTTAGTTTGTAAATGTTTCAAAAGTGTCATCGTCGTAAAACAATATAACCTTATTTATTTTTTTAATCATTGATTTTGTGTGTTTTTTCACAGTTTTTTTTTCAGGTAATTGTGTTTCTGAGTAGAGGAGGGGCTTCTCCTCTCCATTAATTAGCCATTCAAGCGTATGTTCAGGAAAATTGTAGTTTATTTTTTTTATAACATCTAGACTTGCGTTGTTTCTTCCACTCAATATGTGGGAGAGTCTTGATCTTTGAATGTCTAATTTTTTTGAAAATTCTGAAGCAGAAAGACCACTGCTTTTTAATACTTTTTGTATACGTTCATTCATTTTCATTTGTTTACAAATGTAAAATTTATTTGAAAGATGAAATAATATTCATTGTAAAATTCAATATATATAGTATATATATTTAAATTAAAGCTTTCAATAATATACGTTAAAATACTGTAAATAAATATTTTGTATTGTTTTTTTTATTTTTTTGTAAAAATTTACTTTTTTTTTGATAATGAGCGTTTAGAAATGTATACATTTGAATATATGAAATGCTTAAATATTTTATAAAAAAACTTTTATTTATACAGATATTTCAATGAAATGCAGATTTTATTGAAAATTATTTTAAAAATGTATAATTTTGATGTTAAAACCTCAACAAAACGACTATGAAATTTAAATTAGACGAAATTGATTATAAAGTTCTTGATTTATTAATTGATAATTCAAGAATTCCCTATACTGATATTGCTAAAAAATTGCTTATTTCTGCTGGTACTGTGCATGTCCGTATTAAGAAAATGGAGGATGCGGGTATAATTAGCGGATCTTCACTTAAACTGGATTATAAAAAATTGGGTTATACGTTCATAGCTTATATTGGTATTTTTCTTGAAAAGACCCATCTTACTAATGAAGTATTAGAAAAACTAAACTCTATTCCCTTCGTTACTGTAGCACATATAACAACTGGGCGGTTTAATATTTACTGTAAGATCAGATCTAAAAATACAAATCACGCTAAAGAGATTATTTTTATGATTGATGATATTGATGGAGTTTCTAGAACAGAAACGATGATTTCCCTTGAGGAAAGTATAAACGATAAAAAAAGGTTAATGCATAAAATTTTCAATGAAATAGCTTAATTTTGATGAAAAAGCTCACAAAAAAGGAACGGTTTCAGGAAAAAGTTCTTTCAAGATATCATGTTTATAATAGTGTTTTTGCAACCCTTCCTTATGATTTAATTTCCAACACCGGACAACTTTTGCCAATTTTAGCAACTATTTGTGAAAATGGGTTTAAAAACAGGTCTGAGCCTAGAGAGATAATTGAAAACTTTTTTTCAAAGTATTGTGAGGATTACACAAACAAGGAAAGAATTTCTTTGTTGTTTAGGTTTATACAGTACATAGAACGTCAGGTTGTCCTTTTTGATGCAATTGAAGATGCGTCATTCAATGAGATTAACAATCTTGATGGAGTAGGTACTCTTAGAAATATAAAAGAAGAATTTGAAACTAATGACAGCAAAGAGGAGCTACATAAATACTTAAGTGATATAAGTGTAAGACCTGTATTAACGGCCCATCCTACCCAATTTTACCCTGGATCTGTTCTTGGAATAATCACAGACCTTTCAAAAGCAATCAAAGACAATAATTTAAAAAACATCAAAGATTTATTGTCACAACTTGGAAAAACTCCTTTTTTTAAATCAAAAAAACCAACCCCTTATGATGAGGCTGTAAATTTATGCTGGTACTTAGAAAATGTTTTTTATAATTCTATAGCTGATATTTTTAAATATGTTAAATCAAATATTTTTGAAAATGATTTTAAAAATTTCAATCTTGTTTCTCTGGGATTTTGGCCTGGTGGAGACCGGGATGGTAATCCATTTGTAACAACAAAAACAACCATAAAAACAGCTTTAAAACTTAGATCAGATATACTTAAAAATTATTATCGTGATGTTAGAAAATTAAGGAGGAGACTAACCTTTAAAAATATTGAATCTGAAATCTCAGAAATTGAAAATAAATTATATATGAGTATGAATCAAGATTCTGTTAATGTTGAACTTGATCTGAATGATTTAAAATTTAAACTTAAAAATATTCGAGAAATTTTAATCAGTGATCATCAATCCTTATTCCTGGATCAGCTAGATGATTTAATCTTAAAGGTTGAAATCTTTGGTTATCATTTTGCCACACTTGATATTAGACAAGATTCAAGAATTCACTCTTATGTCTTTAGTAAAATTATTAAGAAAATTAAACCAGATATATTCAAAAAGTATATTAGTTCTAAGTTCATTGAGAAATCTGACCTATTATCCTCACTACAGGGGGATTTTAAACCTTCTTTTTTTAGTGATGAGTTGGTTTCGTCAACATTAGGTTCAATAAGGGCCATGCAAAAAATTCAAAAATCAAATGGTGAATCAGGCTGTCACAGATATATAATTAGCAATAATCAAACAGCAATTAATATTTTGGAGGTTTTTACAATGTTTAAAATATCAGGTTGGAAAAAGAATACTTTTGACATTATACCTTTGTTTGAAACAATTTCAGATTTAGATATTGCAGTAAATATTATGGATAAGATATATTCAAATGATGATTATAGAAATCATTTGTCCTATAGAAACAATGAGCAAACAATTATGCTTGGATTCTCTGACGGAACCAAAGATGGTGGATATTTGACAGCAAATTGGAAAATTTTGATAGCTAAAGAAAAATTGACTAGAATTTCCAGAAAGCATAAAATAAAAGTTAAGTTTTTTGACGGAAGGGGAGGTCCACCTGCCAGAGGAGGAGGAAATACACATCAATTCTACAGTTCACTCGGAAATATTATTGAGTCAGATGATATTCAAGTCACAATTCAAGGACAAACAATTAGTTCAAATTTTGGTACACCTGACTCATGCAAATACAACTTGGAGCAACTTATAAGTTCAGCAATTAAAAACAAAAAAAATAGAAATGGAGATACTCTCAGCAAACAAAATAGAAAAGTAATCGAACAACTATCAACTATTAGCCATAAAGCATATCAGGAATTTAAAAACCATCCTAGTTTTTTGGGTTATTTGGAAAATATGACAACGATTAAGTATTATGCTAAAACTAATATTGGAAGTAGACCCTCAAAAAGATCTGGCGATGATTCTAAGTTTGATTTTGATAGTTTAAGAGCTATTCCTTTTGTTGGTAGTTGGGCACAGTTAAAACAAAATGTTCCAGGCTTTTATGGTCTAGGATCAGCGCTCGCAAATTTTCAAGAAAAAAATAATTTCAGTTTAGTAAAAAAACTTTACAAAGAGGTTCCCTTTTTCAGAGCTTTAATTTCAAATAGTATGATGAGTTTGAATAAATCTTTTTTTGAATTAACTGCTTACATGTCCAAAAATAAAACCTATGGAGAATTTTGGAATTTGATTTATAAAGAATATTTACTAACAAAAAAGATGGTATTAAAACTTACAGGATATACCGAATTAATGCAAAATGAACCCGCAAACAAAGCATCGGTTGATGTAAGAGAAAAAATAATACTACCACTTGTAACTATTCAACAATATGCTCTTCAACAAATAAATTTTTTGAGGAAAAATCATCCTAATGAAACACATAAAATTGGTGTATTTGAAAAGATTGTTACCAGGTCTCTTTTTGGAAATATTAATGCGAGTAGAAATTCAGCTTAAATTTATTTACTGTAATATTCAAAAGCATCTAAAATATTTGAGTCAGGAACTTTAACGTCAAAAATTAACTTTCCAATGTCCGATAAAAGAACAAAATTTACCTCTTTATCTGTGTTTTTTTTATCGTGTTCCATCATTTTTATAATATTATTTATAGAACTTGAATTGAATTTAATCTTATTAAAAATACTTAGGAGATGATTTTTGATTTTATCAACTTTATCAATCTCAAAACCACAGATTTCTTTAGACAAAAATGATTCGATAATAATACCAATTGCTATTGCTTCACCGTGTAATAGTTTTTTATCACTAGACATAAAGTGTGTTTCAATTGCATGACCTATCGTATGTCCAAAATTTAATCCTTTTCTTCGTTTTTTTTCGTATTTATCTTCGGAAACAAAGTTGTTTTTAATATTTATGGAGTTAATTATAATATCAAGGGAGAAATTAATTTTATTAGAATCTGTTAAATATTCAAATTTTGAGTTTTGTTTGGATATTAAACTGTGTTTAAAAATTTCACAATAGCCACTATTAATCTGTCTTTGTTCTAGTGTTTTTAGGTATTCAGTATCAATAATTACCATTTTTGGATCATAAAAAGTGCCGATCTTATTTTTTATGCCATTTTGGTTTATGCCAGTCTTACTTCCGACAGAGGCATCAACAATTGAAAGTAAAGTTGTAGGAATATTAACAAAATCAATTCCTCTATTGTAAGTATTTGCTGAAAATCCCCCAATATCAGTAATGACACCTCCTCCAAGGTTTATTAATAAACTTTTTCTGTCGGCATTCGAATTGATGAGTGAGTTCCAAATTTTTATGCATGTATGAATATTTTTATTTTCTTCTCCTGACTTTATTTTAATTAAATTAGGGTTTAAAGTCGTCTTATTTTTGAAAATGTTCAAACAAAAATTTTCAGTGTTTTCATCAACCAACAAAAAGATTTTTGAATATTTGTTTTTATCTATAATTTTGATAAGAGACTCATAACCTGATTCAAATTCAATTGCATAATTATCTGTTAGAATTTTTTCCATTTTTGATTATGCAAATAAACAACATTTTAAAAAAAGAACAATTAAGTTTAAATTTGATTTAATGCAAAATTTATTTCAGAATACAGAAGTTGCCTACAGCTTAAAAAAAACTTCACAGATTAGAAAATCTATTTTTCTATTTAGCTTAATAACAAAGGGTTTTTTAGTTAAAATACTTTCAAATGCTACTTTGTTTTTTCTTAAACTGGGTTTACCAATAAAATGGCTTTTGAAAGCAACAATATATGAGCAGTTTTGTGGTGGAGCAAGCATTAGTGAATGTTCAGGAATTATAAAAAGAATGAAGAAAAAAAACGTTTTCTCCATTTTAGATTATTCAATAGAATCACTGGAAACAGAAAAGGATTTCGACAACGCATTTGAAAAAAAGTTAACAATTATCAAGCTTTCCAAAGAAAATGATATGCCATTCTCAGTTTTTAAGCCTACTTCACTTGGTAGTTATAAACTCTTTAAAAAAAAGTCATCCAATGAAATTTTAAATGATAATGAAAAATCTAATTGGTTTAACATTGAAAAAAGGTTTGATAGAATATTTGAGTATGCAAGAAAAATGAAAGTCAAAATCTTAGTTGACGCAGAGGAGTATGAGGTTCAAAATGCAATTGATGAATTAGTATTGAAAATGATGAAGAGATACAATACTGGGAATGAAGCATATATATATAATACGGTTCAATTATATCGCTGGGATAGAATTGAGTATTTGAATAAACTTATTGTAGATAGAGGTAATTTTAGGCTAGGCTTCAAGTTAGTGAGAGGAGCTTATATGGAAAAAGAGAGACAACAGGCAAAAGAAAATGACTACCAATCACCAATTTGTAAAACTAAAGAGGCAACTGATAATAATTTTAATGAAGCATTGAGGTTGTTATTTAATAATATTGAAGGTGTTGATATTTTTGTAGCGAGTCACAATGAACATTCTAATTATCTTGTTTTAGAAATGATGAATAAACATTCAATAGAGAACAAATCCAATAATGTATGGTTTTGTCAACTATATGGAATGGGCGATAATATAACCTTTAATCTTTCAAAAAAAGGTTATAATGTAGCCAAAATATTGCCTTTTGGACCAGTTAAAAATCTGATTCCCTACTTAATTAGAAGAGCGCAGGAAAACTCATCTGTTGGAGGGCAAACAAATCGAGAACTCAAATATTTAAAAAAAGAGTTACTCAGGAGAAATAATTAAATTTTTAAATCTAACTTCTTTGTTACAACTTATTGCAATAAAATTGTGTTGTATTTTATTAATTGAAGTCTCAAGAAAATAATTATTACAATCATTTTTTTAATAATACTTTTTGAAAAAATAACTTTAGAACTGTTTAATAATTTCATTGTGTCTAATCCGTAAAAACTACTATCAAAATATATGTTTTTCTTTTTAAAATCACCAATCACTCTGTCATTTGGTAGATAGTTAAATTCAGAGTCTTTTCTGTTATATATAAACATAACAAACAAGCATCCAAAGATAAATCCGAACATGTAAAGTCTAAGCCTTTTATTAAAGTTCATTGTATGTTAAAGTTACAATCCTTTTAATATCGTCAACATTTTTGATTTTTATTTTTGTATATGGAAAATCGATTGAACCATACAACAATTCTGGCCATTCAACAAAAAACCAATTGTTATTTTCCATTATTTCATAAAAACCCAATTCATTAATTTCTTCGATATTTTTTAATCTGTATAGATCTGCATGATAGATGTTTTTTTCATTGTTCTTGTAAATATTTAATAAGGGAAATGTGGGGCTTGAAACTTGATCTTTGAATCCCAACTCCCTACAAATTTGTTTTATTAAAGTTGTTTTGCCACTTCCCAATTCACCCTCAAGAAAAACCAACTTATGCCTAAGAAGTGGTGCAATTTTTTTTGCGAAATCATGAATATCAAGATAACTGTAAATAAATTCCATATTAGCAAAATTAATTACTAATTCTTCATTATCCTTTTTTCATAATTAATTTTTTTATTTTTGCCCAGATGAAATTAAGCGCATCAGACGTTGCAAGTATTGTAGGTGGGGTTGTAGATGGTGATAAAAAATCGACAATTACAAAGCTATCAAAGATAGAAAACGGTGATAAAAATTCACTTTCCTTCTTAGGTAACCCAAAATATAATAGATACCTATACTCATCTAAAGCATCAATAATTATAGTAAATAGAAATCTAGAGAAAAAAAAGGAAATTAATCCTACACTCATAAGAGTTAACGATCCCAACCTAGCATTTTCACAACTCTTAGAATATTTTGAAAGCCAAAAGGACGATGAAAAAGGTATCTCAAAGAATGCTGAAGTAAATAAATCATCTAAGATTGGTAGTGATATCTACATTGGCTCATATACTGTCATTGAGGATAATGTTGAGATTAATGACAACACAAAAATTGGCTGTAATGTATCAATTGGTAAAAATGTCAAAATTGGAAAAAATTGTAAAATTTTTTCAAATGTTAACATTTACGACAATAGCGTAATTGGAAATAATTGCATAATACACTCGGGAACTGTCATCGGATCTGACGGATTTGGATTTAATAAAGATAAAAATGGAAAAAACTTAAAGGTAATTCACTCAGGCAATGTCGTAATAGAGGATAATGTTGAAATCGGTTCAAACTGTTCAATTGATCGTGCAACTTTAGGATCAACTAAAATTATGAATGGTGTTAAAATTGATAACCTAGTTCAAATAGCACACAATGTAATAATTGGTAAAAACACCTGTATTGCTGCACAAGTTGGTGTTGCGGGCTCAACAGTAGTAGGTAGTGATTGTCTAATTGGTGGCCAAGCTGGTATTGCTGGACATTTAAAAATTGGAGATAGGGTTCAGATTCAGGCAAAAACAGGCGTTTTGAAAAATCTTGATTCTGATAGTAAAGTAATGGGTTTTCCTGCAATAAATTATATGGATTACAACAAGTCTTATGTGCACTTTAAAAACTTTCCGAATATCATGAAGGTAATTGACAAATTATTAAAAAAATAGAGATGTCTAACCTGCAAACAACAATAAAAGACTCGATTAAGTTAAATGGTGTTGGTATTCATACTGGAAAAGATGTATCTCTCACTTTTAAGCCAGCAAAGGAGGACACAGGTTATGTTTTTTCAAGAGTTGACCTTCCAGGTAAACCACTAATAAGAGCTCTTTCAGATTATGTATGTGAGACAAAAAGAGGGACCACATTGGAAAAAGATGGTATAAAGTTAAAAACAACAGAACACGTTTTGGCCGCTTTGGTTGGATTGGAGATTGATAATGTGATAATCGAAATTGATGCTGAAGAACCACCAATTATGGATGGTTCATCAAAATATTTTGTAAAAGCACTTGAGAAGGTAGGTATTTTGAAGCAAACTAAGTTAAGGAATGAATTTGTCATTAAAGAAATAATACATTATTACGATGAAGAAAGCGGCAGTGAAATAACATTGATTCCATCTGACAGTTATCAGGTCATAACAATGGTAGATTATGAAACTAAAGTACTTGGAACTCAGAATGCTACACTTAATGATCTCAAAGATTTCAAAACAGATTTTGCTAATGCAAGGACATTTAGTTTTTTACATGAAATTGAAATGTTATTGGAAAATAATTTAATAAAAGGTGGTGATTTAAATAATGCAATTGTATATGTTGACAAGAAGATTTCTGACAAAACAATGGACAAATTAAAAAAGGCGTTCAACAGAAAGTCAGTTTCAGTAAAATCAAATGGTATTCTGGATAATTTAAATTTACACTATCAAAATGAAGCGGCTAGACACAAATTGTTAGACGTTTTGGGAGATCTTGCTCTGATTGGTAAAAGAATAAGAGGAAAGGTTATCGCTAAAAAACCAGGTCATTACATCAATACACAATTTGCAAAAAAAGTATCAGGAATTATTAAAAAACAAGAAGAGTTAGAAAACAAGACAGAAACTTTTAAGAAGAATGCTTTAATGAACCAAGAACAAATAATGAATATTCTTCCTCACAGACCTCCCTTCATATTTATTGATAATATTCTTGATTTGACAGAAAATACAATTACTGGTGTGAAATATGTGTCTCCAAATGAACCATACTTTAAGGGACATTTTCCTGGAAGACCTGTCATGCCAGGGGTCTTAATAATTGAGGCAATGGCTCAAGTTGGAGGTGTTTTAGTTTTGAGCACATTCGAGAATCCTGAGAATTATCTAACTTTCTTTGGCAGAATTGAAAATGCAAAATTTAAACGTCCTGTTTTACCTGGTGATGTTCTTATTTTTAAATTAGAATTAATTTCACCAATTAGAAGAGGAATTAGTCACATGATAGCAAAGGCGTATGTTAATGATGAGCTTGTTACTGAGGCCGAAATGAAAGCAAAAATTTTAAAAAAATAATATGAATCAACCATTATCATATGTACATCCTGGTGCTAAAATTGCAAAAACAGTAGTTGTTGAGCCTTATTCAACTATTGGTAATAATGTTATTATTGGAGAAGGTACATGGATTGGATCCAATGTTACAATAATGGAAGGCGCAAGAATCGGAAAGAATTGTTCAATATATCCAGGAGCAGTTATCTCTGCAGTTCCACAAGATTTAAAATTTAAAGGTGAGGAAACCACGGCAATAATTGGAGATAATACTATCATCAGAGAGTGCGTTACCATTAATAGAGGAACATCATATCGAAATAGCACTAAAATTGGTAAAAACTGCTTAATCATGGCTTATTCGCACATTGCCCATGATTGCATTTTAGGGGATTATTGTATTTTTTCAAATAATTCAACATTAGCGGGTCACGTAACAGTAGGCAATTATGTAACCCTTGCTGGTATGGTTGCTGTTCATCAATTCTGCTCAATTGGTAGACACTCTTTTGTAGCTGGTGGGTCTCTTGTCAGAAAGGATATTCCGCCATATGTTAAAGCTGCACGAGAACCACTTTCTTATGTTGGTATAAATTCAGTGGGATTGAGAAGAAGAGGTTTTGATAATGATACGATAAAAAGTATACAAAATATTTACAGAATTCTTTATCAAAAAAGATATAATAACACTCAGGCAATAAATATAATAGAGGCTGAAGTTGAGGCTACTAAAGAAAGAGATGAAATATTATTATTTATTAAAAACTCTCAAAGGGGTATAATGAAAGGATACATTCAAAATTAAATGGCATCAACATCTGACATAAAAAAAGGGCTTTGTATCAAACTAAATTCTGATATATATAAGATTATAGAATTTCTCCATGTCAAACCAGGAAAGGGCCCCGCTTTTGTAAGAACAAAAATTAAGAGTGTAACAACTGGAAAAGTAATTGACAAAACTTTTCCATCTGGTCATAAAATTGAAGATATCAGAGTTGAAAATAGAAAATATCAGTTTTTATACTCAGATGGAGATACCTATCATTTTATGAACAATGAAGACTACAATCAAATTGAGGTAAGTAGAAATCAGATTGATAGTGTTAAATTTTTGAAAGAAGGATTACTGGTTACGATAATCATAAATACTGAAAATTCCAATGTTCTTTCAGTTGAAATGCCTCAAAACGTAATTTTAGAGGTATTAAGTTCAGAACCCGGAGTTAAAGGAAATACAGCAACAAATGCAACTAAACCTGCAAAGTTGGAGACAGGTGCTGAAATTAATGTGCCACTTTTTATAAATGAAGGTGATAAAATAAAAGTTGATACTGAAAAAGGGATTTATATTGAAAGAATAAAGGAATAGATGAGCATTCTGGTTAATAAATATTCAAAGATTATTGTTCAGGGTTTTACCGGTTCAGAAGGAACCTTTCATTCCGAACAGATGATCAGTTACGGAACTAATATTGTTGGAGGTGTAACACCGGGAAAAGGAGGAAAAACACATCTAGGAAAACCAGTCTTCAATACCGTTGAACAAGCGGTTCATCAAACTGATGCTGACACCTCAATAATTTTTGTTCCTGCAGGATTTGCTGCTGATGCCATTATGGAGGCTTGTGATGCAGGTATAAAGGTGATAGTTGCAATAACTGAAGGTATACCAATTAGTGATATGTCAAAAGTTTTTGCATACATTAAGAATAGAGATTGTAGATTGATAGGTCCTAATTGTCCAGGTTTGATAACACCAGATGAAGCAAAAGTTGGTATTATGCCAGGATTTGTTTTTAAAAGCGGTCGAGTTGGCTTAGTCTCTAAATCAGGAACACTGACATATGAGGCAGCCGATCAAATTACAAAGGCAGGTTATGGTATTTCAACAGCAATCGGGATTGGAGGAGATCCAATAATAGGAACAACTGTTCGTGATGCTGTTGAGTTATTTTTTGAGGATGATTCCACCGATTGTGTTGTTTTAATTGGTGAAATAGGTGGTCAGTTGGAAGCTGATGCTGCAAATTGGATTAAAGATTCAGAGATTAAGAAACCAGTTGTTGGCTTTATTGCTGGTCAAACTGCACCAAAGGGCAGAACAATGGGTCACGCGGGTGCCATAGTTGGAGGTAAAGACGATACTGCTGAAGCAAAAAAAGAGATTTTAAAAAGTTGTGGAATTCATGTCGTAGATTCGCCTGCAAACATCGGAGAAATGGTTAAAAAAGTTTTAAAATAATGAAATTATTATCTAAAAAAAATATATTAATTACAGGGGGTAGTAGAGGAATCGGAAAAGGAATTGTTAGTTCACTTATAGAACAAGGTGCGAATGTTGCATTTACCTATTCATCATCTGCGTCTTTGGCTAACGAAATAGTTAAAGAATTAAATTCATCGAAAAACAAGTGTAAAGCTTATCAAAGTGATGCCTCTATATTAGTTGAATGTGAAAAATTAGTTGACGATGTTTTAAATGATTTGGGCTCTATAGATGTTTTGATTAATAATGCTGGAATTACTAAAGATAATCTTCTTATGAGGATGTCGGAAGATGATTTTGAAAAAGTAATAAAAGTCAATTTGAATTCTGTTTTTAATATGACCAAAGCTTGTCTAAGACATTTTTTAAAAAATAGAAATGGTAGTATAATCAATATGAGCTCCGTTGTAGGTGTTAAAGGGAATGCAGGACAATCAAACTATGCAGCTTCAAAATCTGGAATAATAGGTTTTTCAAAATCTATTGCACTTGAGCTTGGTTCAAGGAATATCAGATGCAATGTTATCGCACCTGGCTTTATTGCAACCGAAATGACTGACAAGTTGTCCGAGTCAGTTACAGAGGACTGGATAAATAATATTCCCCTCAAGAGATCAGGAAACCCTGTTGATGTTGCCAATGTATGCATATTTTTGGCATCAGATTTGTCATCATATGTAACAGGTCAAGTCATCAATGTTGATGGTGGACTTTTAACTTAAAAAAAAAAATATGGAACGTTATTCAAAATTAGGTTTACCCGTTTTGGTGGGTGGATTATTACTATTCATTTTTGCAATGAAATCATTTGTAAATATTGGCTATGGTGAAGCTGGGGTTTTATTTAAAACATTTGGTGGTGGTGTTGTGACAGATCAACCCCCAAAGGGAGAAGGTTTTCACATAATTGCTCCTTGGAATGATTTATATGTCTACAATGTAAAACAACAAGAAGTTTTTGAAAGTAAAATGCAGGTTTTATCATCTAACGGTTTGGATATTTCTTTAGATATTTCAGTTTTGTATCAACCCAAAATTTCTGACTTAGGAAAATTACATCAAACAAAAGGATTAAACTATTTGCAGGTCGTTATTATACCATCCCTTAGAGCGGTAGCTAGAAGTGTTGTTGGTCAATATACACCTGAGCAATTGTATTCAACCAAAAGAGATGCAATCCAAAATGAAATTTTTGACAGACTTAGAGGAGATGTAGAAGAACAGTTTGTACAAATCAACTCTGTTTTAGTTCGTGATGTAACTCTACCATCAAACATCAAAGCCGCAATTGAGAGAAAATTAACTCAGGAACAAGAAGCGCTAGAGTATGTGTTTCGTTTAGAAAAAGCTAGACAAGAGGCGGAAAAATTAAGAATTGATGCAGAAGGTAAAGCAAATGCAAATAGAATCTTAAACAGTTCGCTTACATCGAATATTTTGAGGGACAAAGGAATTGAAGCAACATTAAAACTTGCTGAATCTCCAAACTCTAAAGTCGTTGTGGTTGGATCTGGTGAAGATGGGCTCCCTCTCATACTGGGAAATCAATAATACATATATAAAAACTAATCAAAAGCCTGTTTCTACAGGCTTTTTTTTTAATTTTAAAATGTGTATAAATTATTTTTTTTCTTTTTTCTTTTTTTAAGTTCATTAGCACAAGCACAAAAAAATTTTTACGTATCTAGTTCCCAAGGAGATAACAATAACAATGGTGAGTCCGAGAATTTTCCATTTTCATCAATAGCCAAGGCTATAGAAAATGTTGAGCCTGGTGGTACAATTTATGTTATGAATGGCTTATATAATAATCCAAATTTTGGTACAGCAAATCCTCATTCATCCGATGGATCTCAAAGTACCAATATGAATAATCCTCCAGCAGTAATCATAAATAAATCTGGAACCCCTGGAAATTACATTACATTAAGAAATCTTCCAGGACATAGCCCCAAAATAAAATTTGATGGGAGAGGAGGTATATTAATAAATGGTCCGCAGAGTTATATTATTATTGAAGGTTTTGAAATTGAAGGCCCTGGTGCGTCGATAAACTACAATCAAGCAATTGCAGACCGAAGATGGAAGGTAAAAGCTGACCAAGAGGGTTTGAATTATAATCACAGTTTTTTTGCAAGTTTTGGTATCTGGGGAGGTTTTAGCCAAAATTTTCTTCATCATCACATAATAGTTAGAAATAATGTGGTTCATCATACAACTGGTTCCGGAATTAGATTTAATGACAGTGATCACATAACAATCGAGAATAATACAGTTTACAACACAACATGGTGGACATCTAATGCATCAAGCGCCATAGTATTCGCTGAATCAAAAGCACTGAATGAATCTGATAATAATGATGACATTAAAATGATAATTAGGGGAAATGTTGTTTACAATAATTGGAATAGGATTCCTTTTTACATGACAGGTGGAAAAATCCCGCCCAATGGAAATCCCCCCAGTGGAAGTTATGGAAATGCTGATTATTCAACTATCCTGGATGGACAGGGCCTTTATGTAACTAGAAGCGACGATGACTATTATGGTACCTTTTTATTTGAAAATAATTTATGTGTTAATAACGGAAAAAATGGGATAAATTTTGATCGCTCTGAGGGTAGTTCAGCTCTTATTAGAAATAATACAATTTATTTTAATGGAGTTCATGAGATTATTCAAGATATATCTGTAAGTGAAGGTAATCCAGCTCATAGAGGTCAAAAGGTCGCTGGAATCAAAGCAAATTACTTTAAAAATGTAACTGTAGTTAATAATATAGTTGTCACCAGAGAGTATGATTTTTTCGCAATGCAAATTCAAAATCAACAAAGTGATGGAAATGTAAAAGAGGCCAACAATAATATTTTTGTAAATGGAAAATTGCCTGGATATACAAGTCAACAAACAGGAAAATATGTCACTCATAGCTGGGTAACAGATGACAATCAGATAATTACTGATGTAGATTTTAGCAGTAGTAATTATAAGGACCCTATTTCTTTTGTTAATGCACCACGTAGTGTCAATGGGCCAATAGACATGGCATCAACAAATTTTCAATTACAAAGTGATTCACCTGCAATAAATGCTGGAGAACAGACTAATACACCAGAAAAAGATATACTTGGAAATCTTAGACCAGTACCACCAGCTGATGTTTTATCCTATTCAAGTTTTGAGAGTTCATTAGGCGGGTGGTCTGCATGGTCAACTGCAAATGATAATAATGACGTTTCTTTAACTAGTGAAGATTCAAAAACCGGAAATCAAAGTTTGAAGGTTTATGGAAGAACCAAAGATTTTCATAGTGCTAAATATAACATCAGTCAACTTGAAGTTGGGAGTTCGTACTCTATGTTTATTTACGTTAAACTCCCTGAGGGACAATCGGGAACTGCGCAATTGATGATTAGAAAGATTGTTGATGGGGAAGGATCATCTAATTCCCTAACAAGTCCAATTGAAATTAGTAGCTCCGAATGGACTAGATTATCTGCTGATTACACACATTCCGAAATGGACAACAATAGTTTCTTTTTTGTAAAAGGTCCACCAGTCTCTAATTCTGAAGGTATAGATTATTATATAGATGACTTTTCACTAGTTAACCAGGGAGCTAGCGAAGTTGATTTTACCACAATCGAT